>NZ_JBWKVT010000005.1:0-324947 GCF_059421845.1 Pseudomonas sp. GW821-FHT02C04
TTCCCCATGTGAGAGTAGGTCATCGTCAAGATTAAATTCCGAAACCCCAATTGCGAAAGCAGTTGGGGTTTTGTTTTGCCCGCAGGAAAGTGCTCAAAGGGGCTTCCGACCGTCGCGATGGCAACCATTGGGGAAATCCTTCTGAAATGACCGCTCGGTTTTTGGTATGGTGCAGCTCGTTTTTTAACGGACTGATGTCACGCCCAAGGATCGGCGCTCATTTTTTGTCAACGAGTTGCTGCAGAAATGCCTGAACCAATCCCCATCAAGGATCACGAAAAAGAGACGCGTCTGGTCAACAAACGGCTGGTCGCCTGTGCCTTGTTCGTCTTCGCGATCAGCTGTGCCCTGGTGGTGCGCCTGTACATCCTGCAAGTGGTGGAGTTCGACTACCACTCGACCATCTCCGAAAACAACCGCGTCCACGTCCTGCCAATCCCGCCAACTCGCGGGTTGATTTACGACCGCAATGGCGTGCTGCTGGCCGACAACCGTCCCAGTTACAACCTGATCATCACCCGCGAACGTGCAACGGATGTCAATCAGGAGCTAAACGAAGTCATCAGCCTCCTGCACCTGCCCGCTGAAGATCGTACGATGTTCGACAAAGCCATGAAACAGTCGCGTCACCCGTTCACGCCGGTGACCCTGTTCTATGAGCTGACCGAAGAACAGATCGCCGTACTCGCCGTCAACGAGTTCCGCCTGCCTGGCCTGGATGTCGAACCGCAGTTCGTCCGTAACTACCCGCTCGGGGCGCACTTCGCACACTCGATCGGCTACGTCGGACGCATCAACGAAAAAGAATCCAAGACCCTCGACTCGGTCGAATACCGTGGCACGCAGTCCATCGGCAAAACCGGTATCGAGCGCTTTTACGAGCCACAACTGCACGGCCACGTCGGTTACGAGGAAGTGGAGACCAACGCTCAGGGCCGCGTATTACGGGTTCTGAAACACACCGATCCGATTCCCGGTAAAAACATTGTCCTGAGCCTCGACATCAAGCTCCAGGAGGCCGCCGAAGCTGCATTGGGTGATCGTCGTGGTTCGGTGGTTGCACTGGATCCATCGACCGGCGAAGTACTGGCCATGGTCAGCAACCCGAGCTTCGACCCCAACCTGTTCGTGACCGGTATCAGCTCCAAGGAATACTCGGCGCTGCGTGACTCCATCGACCGGCCGCTGTTCAATCGCGTACTGCGTGGTCTGTACGCACCCGGTTCGACGATCAAGCCGGAAGTGGCGATTGCCGGACTTGACGCCGGCGTGGTCACGCCTCAGACCCGTGTCTTCGACCCTGGCTACTACCAACTGCCGGATTTCGACCACAAGTACCGTAACTGGAACCACAGCGGCGACGGCTGGGTGGACATGGACGCAGCGATCATGCGTTCCAACGACACCTACTTCTACGACCTGGCGCACAAGCTCGGCATCGATCGCCTGCACGACTACATGGCAATGTTCGGCCTCGGCGAGAAAGTCTCGCTGGACATGTTCGAAGAGTCTCCCGGCCTGATGCCTTCCCAGGCCTGGAAGCGCGCCACCCGTCGTCAGGCCTGGTTCCCCGGTGAGACGGTGATCTTGGGCATCGGCCAGGGCTACATGCAGGTCACGCCGCTGCAACTGGCTCAGGCCACTGCACTGATCGCCAACAAGGGTGTATGGAATCGTCCGCACCTCGCCAAGACTGTCGACGGTGTGCCGCCGGTGGACGAGCACCCGATGCCGAACATCCTGCTCAAGGACCCGCGCGACTGGGAGCAGGTCAACCACGGTATGCAGATGGTGATGCACGACGCTCGGGGTATCGCCCGGGCAGCGGCCGCCGGCGCTCAGTACCGAATCGCCGGCAAGAGTGGTACCGCGCAGGTGGTGGCGATCAAGCAGGGCGAGCGCTACAACCGCGAGAAAACCCTCGAGCGCCATCGTGACAACGCGTTGTTCGTCGGTTTTGCCCCGGCCGAACATCCGAAGATCGCCATCTCGGTGATGATCGAAAACGGCGAGGCCGGTGGTCGAGTCGCAGGTCCTGTGGTGCGGCAGATCATGGACGCCTGGCTACTCGACCAGGACGGTCATCTCAAGCCGCAATATGCGGCGCCGACCAAGGCACCGGGCGATCCACACGTGTAACTCGATCCAGCTTCACAGCACAGGCTCACGCAGGCTGAGCATGTGCTGGAAGCTGTCGAGGAACACCGTTTCAGCCTGAGTCATCTTCTGTTCGCGATTCCACAGCAGCTGGATATCGAAATCCACCACCCCATCCTCCGGCGGCAAGCGCCACAGCAAGCCCTGTTCGACATCCCGTCGAACCAGGTGAATCGGCAAACAACCAATCCCGAACCCTGCACAGATCAGGCGATAAATCTCTTCGAAACTGGTGGAGGACGCGACGATCTTGCCGGTAAACCCCTGCTGGTCACGAAACAGCGTCAACGGCGAAAGATTGCCGCCGAGCTGATCGCTGGTGAAGCTGACAAAGTTCTCCGCCGCCAACTGTTCCAGCGTCAGATTCTGTTGTCCGAACAGTCGATGCCGTTGCCCGCAAAAGTACGCGTAGCGCTCACGAAACAGTACCCGCTGCTCCAGCCGTGGCTGAGGCAGGCGACACAGTCCGACGCCGACCGTAGCGGTCTTTTGCAGCAGTGAACTGATGATGTTCGAGCTGCCCATCACCTCGACTTCCAGCTCGATTTTCGGGTGGGTTTCGTGGAAATCCGCAAGAAACTCGTCGTAATGCCGAGCCTGCACACCACTGACGGTGAGGATGCGGATCTTGCCGACAACGTCGTCATGACGATTCTCGACCACGGTGCCCAAACGGGAAATATCGCCGTAGATATCCGCCGCAATCCGCAGCACTTCTTCCCCGGTTTCCGTCAGATCAAAGCGCCGTCCGCTGCGCGCAATCAACACACAATCCAATTGTTCTTCGAGGCGTTTCAACGCCTGGCTGACCGCCGACTGGGTGATGTGCAGACGCGCAGCGGCGCGGCTCATGCTGCCTTCCTGACCGATCACCAGATACGTGCGCAGCAGGTTCCAGTCCAGCCGGTCATTGAGAAAACGCCGGCCGATCCAAGGATTCGAGGAAGAAGTCATGCAGTAGCCACGCTAATAGTAAAGATAAGTTTTTGAAAATTGACTAATCCTGTCACGGAAGCGATAAAGCCCACAAGCGCCACAGAGCGCGACCGTCAGCCGCCTCGACACCTGCCCAAAACTATAAATACACAGGGTTCTTGCATGCACACCACCGCTCAGCCGCGTCGCGCCGCGGCCGCTGCCTTCATTGGCACGACCATCGAATTCTATGATTTCTACATCTACGCCACCGCCGCCGCACTGGTGCTCGGGCAAGTGTTCTTTCCCAGCAGCGACCCGGTGACCAGCACGCTCGCCGCGTTCGGCAGTTTCGCCGTCGGCTTCATCGCCCGGCCCATGGCCGGCATGGTGTTCGGCCATCTGGGCGATCGCCTCGGTCGCAAGAAAATGCTGCTGGTGACCATGGCGCTGATGGGCCTGGCCACCGCTGGCATCGGTCTGCTGCCGAGTTATGCCAGCGTCGGCATCTGGGCACCCATCGGGCTGATCGTGTTGCGCCTGATCCAGGGCATCTCCGTCGGCGGCGAGTGGGGCGGGGCGGTGTTGATGGCCAGTGAACACGCGCCGGCCAAACGCAAGACCTTCTATGCCTCGTTCGCCCAACTCGGCAGCCCGGCGGGTTTGCTGCTGGCGTTGATTGCATTCCGTCTGGTGACGTCGCTGTCGCCGGAAGACTTCCTCGCCTGGGGCTGGCGTCTGCCGTTTCTCGCCAGCGGTGTGCTGATGATGGTTGGCTTGATGATCCGTTCCGGTGTGCATGAATCGCCGGAGTTCGCCAAAGCCAGGGACAACAACGAAACCGCCCAATACCCCGTGAAGGATGTGATTCGCCAATGCTGGCGGCAGATCCTGTTCGCCGCTGCCGCCGTGACCATCGGTTCGGCCGGATTCTTTTTCACCAACACCTTCATGATCACCTACGTCACCCAATATCAGGGTATCCCGCGGGCGACCATTCTCGACTGCCTGTTTCTGGTGACGGTCATTCAATTGCTCTCGCAACCGCTGTCGGCGCTGCTCGCCGAGCGCATCGGCGAAGGGCGGTTCCTGATGCTGGTCGCGTTGCTGTGCATGGTCACGCCGTACCCGATGTTCCTGCTGGTTGGCACTCAGAACATCCTGCTGATGACTCTCGGCATCGCCGTCGCGGTGGTGATTCTCTCGGCTTTGTACGCGGTGATCGCCGGGTACATGACCCAGGCGTTCCCGGTGCACCTGCGCTACTCGGGCATTTCCATCGCCTACCAGTTGAGCTGCGCCTTGGCCGGCGGCACCACGCCGCTGATCGGCACGCTGCTCGCCAGCAAGTTTTCCGGGCAGTGGCTGCCGTTGGCGGTGTTCTTCACGCTGCTGTCCGCCCTGTCGCTGATCGGTGTCTGTGGCCTCGCACGCCTGCGGGCCAACCCGGTTGTTCTTCACACAAGCAAAGAGGTGTATTCGTGAGTAAACCCGCCCACATTGACCCGATCGAATGGCAAGCCCGTTGTGAGCTCGCTGCGCTGTACCGCTTGATCGCGCACTTTCGCATGACCGACCTGATCGACACCCACATCACCCTGCGGATTCCGGGGCCGGAGCATCATTTCCTGATCAACCGCTACGGGGTGATCTTCGACCGCATGCGTGCCTCCGATCTGGTGCGCATCGATCAGGACGGGCGCATTGTCGACCCTGAATACGCCGGGCATCGAGTCAACGCCGCCGGGTTCGTGATCCACTCGGCGATCCACATGGCGCGGCCGGATCTGAACTGCGTGATTCACACCCACACCGCTGCGGGTATGGCCGTCGCCGCGCAGAAGCAAGGTCTGCTGCCGATCAGTCAGCACGCGCTGAAGTTCTACGGAAAACTGGCGTATCACACCTACGAAGGCATCGCGTTGTCGCTGGATGAGCGCGAGCGCTTGATCGCCGACCTCGGCCCGCACCGGGCGATGATCCTGCGTAATCACGGCTTGCTGGTCGGCGGTTCCGGCGTGGCCCAGGCGTTTCAGGAAATCCACTTCCTGGAGCGTGCCTGCCAGGCGCAAGTGCAAGCACTGGCCGGCGGTTGCGAGCTGCATTACCCGTCGCCGGAAGTCTGCGCCCACACCGCCGAGCAGTTTGACCGCGACGAGCAGGACAACATCATCGACCTGGCCTGGGAGGCCGCACTGACCCTCATCGAATCCCAGCGCGAGTCCTATCTGTCATGAACACCGTTGCACTGATGTCACGCGACACGCTGTTGCTCAAACAATTGCAGGAAGCCTTTGCCCGCCGCGCGCCGCAGCTCTCGGCGGTGCTGGCCGACGATCCCCAAGCGGCGAATGCGCAGATCGCGGCGTGCTGGTTTCCGCTGCCGGGCAGCCTTGCCGCGTTGCCCAATCTGCAAGTGATTCACTCGGTTGCCGCCGGCATCGATCATTTGGAGCACGATCCGTCGTGCCCCGATTTGCCGGTGTGCCGGGTGGTCGATCCCGGCCATCGCCAAGGCATGACCGAGTACGTGCGCTGGGCGGTGATTCACTATCATCGCGGCTTCGATCAGGTGCTTGAGCAACAGCGCCAACAGCATTGGGAGCGACCGCTGCAACGCCCGGCCAGTCAATTCAGGATCGGTGTGATGGGGCTCGGTTCACTCGGCAGCGCGATTGCCCAAGACCTGGCCGCCGCTGGTTACGACGTACGTGGCTGGGCGCGCAGCAGCAAGGATTTGCCGGGCGTGCAGACCTTTGCCGGCACCGATGCCTTCAACGCGTTTCTCGACGGCGTGGAGTTGCTGATCAACCTGTTGCCGCTGACTCACGAGACACGCGGCATCCTCAATCGCCAGACCTTCGAACGACTGGCCAACGGCGCGGCATTGGTCAACGTCGGGCGCGGCGGGCATCTGAACATTGAGGATCTGCAACAGGCGCTGGCCCGTGGAAAACTGCGCGGGGCGCTGCTTGATGTCTTCGAACAGGAGCCGCTGCCCGCCGATCATCCGCTGTGGACAACCCCGGGCGTGACCATCACCCCGCACATGGCTTCGGCGGCTTCGCACGACTGCATCGCCGAGCAGATTGCCGAGAACTTCCGCCGATTGAATGCCGGTGAGCCATTGCTGAACAGCGCGGATCGATTGCTCGGTTACTGATCCGCCAGGCAGGCCTGCAAGCGTTCGATGAACAGCGTTTCGGCACGGCTCATGCGCTGCTCGCGGTTCCACAGCAGATGAATGTCGACGTCGGCAATGCCCTCGTGAGGCGGCAGGCGCCAGAGCAATCCGGCCTCGACGTCCGTCGCCACCACGTGCTCCGGCAAACAACCGATACCGAATCCGGCGATTACCAGTCGCCGCACTTCTTCCAGGCTCGGTGATGACGCGACGATGCGTCCGCTGAAGCCCTGTTGATCACGAAAGATCGTCAGCGGCGAGAGCATCCCGCCGATCTGGTCACTGGTGAAACTGACGAAGTTCTCCCGCTGCAAATCGCCTTCGCCGATGTCCTGTCGGCCGAACAGCGCATGGTGCTTGCCACAGAAAAACGCATAGCGCTGACGCAGAAACAGACGCTGTTCCAGACGCGGTTGCGGGCGACGGTTGAGACTCAGGCCGAGGGTCGCGGTTTTCTCCTGAAGAGCGCTGACGATGTCCGAACTGCGCATTACATCGACCTCCAGATCGACCCGTGGATATTGCCGATGGAAGTCAGCGAGGAAGTCATCGAAGCGCTCGGAAAAGATCCGGCTGATGATCAGCAGCCGAACCTTGCCGATCACTTCGTCGGCCGGTTGCTCCAGCAGGCTGCTGACCTGGGACATCTGCCCGTAGATCTCGCCTGCCAGTTCGAAGATCTGCTCGCCGACTTCGGTGAGCGCAAATCGCGGACCGCGGCGGGCGATCAACTGGCGGCCCAGTTGCTCCTCCAGACGCTTGAGCGCCTGGCTCACCGCTGGTTGGGTCAGGTGCAGACGGGCGGCAGCGCGGCTGATGCTCAGCTCCTGACCGATCACCCGGAAAGTGCGCAACAGGTTCCAGTCGAGGCGGTCGTTGAGCAGGCGCTGGACGTCGCGTTCGGCCATGGGATTTCTCGATTATAAGGTGGGGTAATAGTCGGAATAATAAATAGAAAATTGACTAATCATAGCCCCGGAACGATAAATCACCCCACGACAGGCGCCGCCAGAGCGCCTCGGATTTGCCGTTTCCCTCCTGCCAGAAAAACAATCAAAGGAGCCCGACCCATGAAGCCTCAAGCTTCGAACCAGCCACGCCGTGCGGCCGCCGCTGCCTTCATCGGCACCATGATCGAGTGGTACGACTTTTATATCTACGCCACCGCCGCCGCGCTGGTGTTCGGCGCGCTGTTCTTTCCCTCCGACGATCCGCTGTTCAGCACCATGGCTGCGTTCGGCACCTTCGCCGTGGGCTTCTTCGCCCGGCCGTTGGGCGGGATCATTTTTGGCCACATCGGCGACCGTATCGGCCGCAAGAAATCCCTGATCATCACGCTGTTGATGATGGGCGTGGTCACGGTATGCATCGGTCTGTTGCCAACCTACGCGCAAATCGGCGCAACGGCACCGGCACTGCTGATTCTGCTACGCATCGTCCAGGGCATCGCCGTCGGTGGCGAATGGGGCGGGGCGGTGTTGATGGCCGGCGAACACGCGCCGAAGGGCCGGCGCAATTTCTTCGCCTCGTTCGCGCAACTGGGCAGCCCGGCGGGGTTGATCCTGTCGCTGCTGGCCTTCAGTGCGGTGACCCGTTTGCCGGAAGAAGACCTGATGAGCTGGGGTTGGCGCTTGCCATTCCTCGCCAGTGCGCTGTTGCTGCTGGTGGGCCTGGCGATTCGCCTGGGCGTGAATGAGTCGCCGGAATTCCTCGCCAGCCGCGAGCAGGCCAGCAAGCAGATCAAGAAAGAACAGGCGCCGGTAATGGAAGTACTGCGCACTGCGTGGCGGCCGCTGTTGCTGTGCATCGGCGCCAACACGTTGGGCATCGCCGGGGTGTATTTCACCAACACCTTCATGATCGCGTACACCACTCAGCAACTGGCGCTGCCACGTTCGCTGATTCTCGAATGCCTGTTCTTCGTCGCGATCATCCAGTTCTGCATTCAACCGCTGGCGGCGTGGACGGCGGAGAAGATCGGTGCGACGCGTTTCCTGTGCCTGGTGTCGCTGCTGGCGATGGCCTCGCCGTATCCGATGTTCGTGCTCGTGAGTTCGGCCCAGGCGCCGCTGATCATCCTTGGCATCGCGCTGGCGGTGGTGTGCATGGCGTCGTTCTATGCGGTGATCGCCGGTTACGTCAGCGGCATGTTCGAGACCCGCGTGCGCTACACCGCGATCTCGCTGGCCTATCAGATCTGCGGCGCGGTGGCCGGTGGGCTGACGCCGCTGATCGGCACGATGCTGGCGCACAAGTTCACCGGGCAGTGGTGGCCGATGGCGGTGTTCTACAGCCTGATCGCTGGCATTTCGCTGGTCTGCGTGCTGTCTCTCGCCCGTCGTCACGCCAGCGCCCATCGCGCGGAAATGGCCCGTGCCTAACCCGGAATTTCAGGAGAACCTCATGTTGAAAATCAATGGCGAACGCCTGTGGGCGAGCCTGATGGCCATGGCCGAAATCGGTGCGACAGCCCGAGGCGGCAGCTGCCGTCTGGCGTTGAGCGCCGAAGACAAGGCCGGCCGCGAACTGTTCGCCCACTGGTGCCGCGAAGCCGGCATGACCCTGAGTGTGGACGCCATCGGCAACCTGTTCGCCCGTCGCGCCGGTACCGATCCGGACGCCGCGCCGGTGATGATGGGCAGCCACCTCGACACCCAGCCCGAGGGCGGGCGTTTCGATGGCGTCTACGGCGTGCTCGCTGGTCTGGAAGTGGTGCGTTGCCTCAACGACCTGAACATCCAGACCCGAAAACCGCTGGAAGTGGCGGTGTGGACCAACGAAGAAGGCGCTCGCTTCACGCCGGCCATGTTCGGCTCGGCGGTGTTCACCGGGATCATGGAGCTGAACGCCGCGCTGGCGGTGCGTGATGCCGATGGCATCAGCGTTGCCGAGGCGTTGCAGCGGACCGGTTACGCCGGTGAGCGTCCGTTGGGCGGCGCGGTGGATGCGTATTTTGAAGCGCATATCGAGCAGGGTCCGATCCTTGAAGACAACGCCAAGAGCATCGGCGTGGTCACGGGGGGGCAGGCGATCCGCTGGCTCGACGTGCGGGTGGAAGGCATGGCCGCTCATGCCGGCACCACGCCGATGCCGCTGCGCAAAGACGCCTTGTACGGCGTGGCGCGGATGATTCAGGCAATCGAAGGTCTGGCCACGGATTTTGCGCCGGAAGGCCTGACCACGGTTGGCGAACTCAGCATCAATAAGTCTTCGCGCAACACCATTCCGGGGCTGGTGAATTTAACCGTCGATCTGCGTCATCACCGCGACGACGCCATCGCCGCCATGGAGCAACAAGTCCGCGCCCGCTTGCAGGCGATTGCCGATGGTCGTGGCCTGAACCTGACGATCACCCCGCACTGGATCAGTCCGGCCACCCCGTTCGACGCCGAATGTGTGGCGGCCGTGCAAGAGGCGGTGGATGCGCTGGGCTACGCTCAGCAGTCGATTGTCAGCGGCGCCGGGCATGACGCGATTCACCTGGCGCGCTACTGCCCGACGGCGATGGTGTTCATCCCGTGCGTTGGTGGCTTGAGCCACAACGAAGCCGAAGATGTGTTGCCCGAGGACGTGCAGCAGGGCACCGATGTATTGCTCAACGCCGTGCTGGCCCGCGCCGGTCGTATCGAACAGGGAGTCTGAAGCATGCGCAGTTTTTTCCACCCCGAACAATTGCTCCACCATCCACGCAGCTATTACTCGCGCGGGCAGATGCGCACGCCGCAGGAAATCCCCGAGCGCGCGCAACGTCTGGTGCAGGCCGCCCACAGTCTCGGTTTCAGTGTCGAGCCGCCCGTCGATGCTGGTCTCGCCCCGTTGCTGGCGGTGCATGGCGCGCCGTATCTGACGTTCCTGCAGGAAGCACATGCACGCTGGAAAGAAATCCCCGAAGACTGGGGCGACGAGGTGATGTCGAACATCTTCGTTCGCGAGCCCAATGCCTTGCGCGGCATCCTCGCCCAGGCCGCGCGCTATCTGGCGGACGGCAGTTGTCCGGTCGGCGAGCAGACCTGGCGCTCGGCTTATTGGTCGGCGCAAAGTGCGGTGGCCGGGGCGCAGGCGTTGATCGATGGTGAGCCGGCGGCCTACGCCTTGTGCCGTCCGCCGGGGCATCATGCCCGGGCAGAAGCGGCGGGTGGTTTCTGCTACGTGAACAACGCAGCGGTGGCGGCGCAGGTGTTGCGCGACAAGTTTGAGAAGGTCGCGGTGCTCGACACTGACATGCACCACGGCCAGGGTATTCAGGAAATCTTCTACGACCGCGATGACGTGCTCTACGTCTCGGTGCATGGCGATCCGACCAACTTCTATCCGGGCGTCGCCGGGTTTGCCGACGAGCGCGGCAGCGGTGCGGGGGAGGGCTTCAATCTCAATCTGCCGATGGCGCATGGTTCAAGCGAAGCGGACTTCCTCGGGCAACTGGAAGTTGCGTTGGCGGCGGTGCGCGAGTTCGGCGCCGAGGTGTTGGTGCTGTCGCTGGGCTTCGATATCTATGAGCTGGACCCGCAAAGCAAAGTCGCCGTGACCCGTGAAGGCTTTGCGGCATTGGGTGAGCGGATCCGCAGCCTGGGCCTGCCATGCCTGATCGTGCAGGAAGGTGGCTATCACCTGGAAAGTCTCGAAGACAACGCCCGGGCATTTTTCGTGAATGGCGAGGTGTGGCAGCGCTGAGGCTATCCACCTGCTGGAACACAAGCGCCCTACGGTGCTTGCCATCGCCCTGACGTTAACGTAAACATTGGCGTCAGGGCGCTGAAGTAAAAAAGCGCAAAGCGGACCGCTCCGGAGCGCTTGATGACTCTAATAAAAACAACCGATCCCAAGTCTCACCACGAAGCCCGGCTGGCCCGGGAAAAACTCCATCTCGAAGGGCAGGTCCCGGATGGCGTGTTGCGTGCAGAGATCGATGCTTCGTGGCGGCGCAGCCTGAGCCACGGCGTGCATTTCAATGGCAAGCATGAGCTGGCGCTGGAATCGAGCGCGAGCCTCGATGTATTGCTGGCGAGCAATCGTCTGCTGATCGATGCGGCGATACCGGCCATCGATTACCTGGCCGAGCGTCAGGGCAAGGAAGGCCTGATCATCCTCGCCAATTCCGACGCCACCATTCTCGCGGTCGAAGGACGTGCCGACCGGCTCAAGGGCAGCGGTCTGCAGGACATCACCCTCGGCGCCTGCTGGAGCGAAGCTGCACGCGGCACCAACGCCCTCGGCACGGCACTGGTAGAAGCACGGCCCACCCTGATCGACTGCGGCGAACATTACCTCGACCGCCTCACCGATTTCTCCTGCACCTCGGTGCCGATCCATTGCCCTCAGGGTGAGATTCTCGGTGTCCTCGACCTGACCCGCGAAGGCCCTCTTGGTCGTGTCCACGACAGCACGGCGCTGCTGAGCATGGCGGTCAGTCAGATCGAGAGCCGGGTGTTCAACAACAGTTTTCCCGATCAGATCGTCCTCGCCTTCCACAGTCGCCGGCAGTATCTGGAATCGCCTTGGCAAGGCCTGCTCGCGGTCAGTCTCGGCGGGCAGATTCTGGCGGTCAGCGCTCAGGCCTGTCAGTTGCTGCGGGCCGAGCGTTCGGCGCTGGTCGGCAAGCGTTGCGAAGAGTTTCTCGGGGTCGATGGCGTGCAATTGCTGACCCGTCTGCAACAGGGTGGCGTCGGCAGTGTGCAGACCGCCAAGGGCGAATTTTTCTACAAGACCCTGCGGGCCCCGGCACGTTCGGTCAACCTCGGCGGCCCGCCACGCAGCGTAGCGAAAACCGCCAAGGCGCAACCGGATCTGGAAGCACTGGCCGGCAACAACGCTCGCTACGCCCGCGCCTTGCGCATGGCCCGCCAAGGTCTCGCCAATGAGTTGCCGGTGCTGTTGCTCGGCGAAACCGGCACTGGTAAAGAAGTGATCGCCCGTGCCCTGCATTTGGCCGGCAGCCGTAGCGACAAACCTTTTGTGGCCGTGAACTGCGCGGCGATTCCCGAAGGCCTGATCGAATCGGAACTGTTCGGCTACCGCGAAGGTGCGTTCACCGGATCGCGCCGTGGCGGCATGATCGGACGCTTGCAACAGGCCCACGGCGGCACGTTGTTCCTCGATGAAATCGGCGACATGCCGCTGGCCTTGCAGGCGCGTTTGCTGCGCGTTCTGCAGGACCGAAAAGTCGCGCCGCTGGGTGCCGGGGAAGAACAGGACATCGACGTCGCACTGATCTGCGCCACCCACCGCGACCTCAAGCGTCAGGTCGAAGAAAAACAGTTTCGCGAGGACCTGTTCTACCGGGTCAACGGCATCAGCGTAATGCTCCCGGCCCTGCGCGAGCGCGAGGACTTCAGTGCGCTGGTCTCTCGTCTGCTGAGCAAACTCGATGCGCCGAACGCTGTACTGCACGACGACCTTAATCGCCTGCTCGGCGCTTATCACTGGCCGGGCAACATCCGCCAACTGGAGATGGTCCTGCGCACCGCCCTGGCCATGCGCGAGCCGGGGGAAACCGTGCTGACCCTTGATCACCTGCCCGACAGCATGCTCGACGAACTTTGCGCCACCGAGAAACCCCAGACCGGCAGCATTCGCGAAAACGAACTGGAGATGATCCGCCAGTCCCTCGACACCCATCAGGGCAATGTCTCGGCCGCCGCCGACGCCCTCGGCATCAGCCGCGCGACCCTGTACCGCAAACTCAAACAGTTGCGCTCGTGATGCAGCGCCTGTTCGTGCGGCTGATCGAGAGCCAGAACCCCGCCGCGCTGCAAGCGGCGTTGCGCTGGTTGTACGGTTTCGTGCGGCCGCAGCGGTTGGCGATTGTCGGCCTGCTCGGTTTGTCGGTGTGCGCTTCGCTGTTGGTGCTGGTGCAGCCGTGGCTGGTCAAACTGCTGATCGACGACGGGCTGCTGGCGCGCAATTTCCCGATGCTGGTGCTGATCGCGGTGCTGATGATCATCGCCGGGTCGCTCGGCACGGCGTTGTCGGGGATCAACCGTTATCTGCACACGCGGCTGTCCGGGCGGATCCTGTTTGCCTTGCGCGATGACCTTTATCGGCATCTGCAAAAACTGTCGCCAAGTTTCTACGGGCAGCGGCGGATTGGTGATCTGATGTCGCGTCTTGACGGCGATGTGGCCGAGATTCAGCGCTTCGCCGTGGACTCTTTGTTCTCGGCGGTATCGAGTGTGATTGGTCTGGTAGTCTCGATAGCGATGCTGTTCACGCTGTCGTGGAAACTGTCATTGCTGGCGCTGGTGCTGATTCCGCTCGACGTGCTGTGGCTGCGCTGGATGCGGCGCAAGGTCGAGCGCGATGTGCGGCAATTGCGCGAGCGTTCGGCGGACATGTCGTCGTTCATGGTCGAGACCTTGCCGGTGATGAAATTCATCCAGTCCGCCGGCCAGCAGCAGCGTGAAGCGCGGCGCCTGGAAAGCCTCGGGCAGGGCTACATGAACCAGTTGCTGCGCCTGCAAGTCACCGAGTTTTTTACCCAGGCCGTGCCCGGCACCTTGACCTCGCTGTCCCGTGCCTGCGCGTTTTTGATCGGCGGTTATTGGGTGGTGCAGGGCACCTGGCAACTGGGTGCGCTGATCGCGTTTTCCACCTATCTGGGGATGGCGGTCGGGCCGGTGCAGAGCCTGTTGGGGTTGTACGTGGCGATCCAGCGCATGACCGTCAGCCTCGGCCGGGTCATGGAGTTGCGCGGCGAAGAGCCCACGGTGTTTTCTCCAGCCATGCCAAAGCCATTTCCGACTTTGGGTGAGCTGCGTTTCGACGCGGTGCACTTCAGCCATCCGGGTCGCCCAAGTACATTGAGCGGCATCGAAGCGACGATTCCCTACGGTTTGAAAGTCGCCTTGAGTGGCGGCTCCGGCGTCGGCAAGTCGACGCTGATCGATCTGCTGCAACGGCATCACGATCCGCAGTCCGGGCGGGTGTTGCTCGGTGAAGTGGATCTGCGCGAACTGGAGCTCTTCGAACTGCGTCGACGCATCGCCGTGGTCAGTCAGGACATCGTGCTGTTTCGCGGCAGCCTCGCCGACAACCTGGCCTACGCGGTGCCGGACGCCAGCCGCGAAGCCATTACCGAGGTTGCACGACTGGCGCAACTCGACAGCCTGATCGCGTCGCTGCCCGAAGGCCTCGACAGTCCGCTGGGCGAGCGCGGTCAGCAGTTGTCCGGCGGGCAGAAACAGCGCATCGCGATTGCCCGGGCGCTGTTGCAGGATCCGCTGATTCTGGTGCTCGACGAAGCCACCTCGGCAGTGGACGAGGCGACCGAGCGCGAAGTGATCGAAGCCATCGACCGCTTGTTTGCCGGGCGCACGCGGATTCTGATCAGCCATCGTCCGTCGACCCTGGCCGATGCCGATCTGCGTTTCGAATTGCTCGACGGTGTGCTCATTTCGAAAACGGTGCTGCATGAAGCCTGAATTGCGAATCGGTGTGGTCGACAGCGGACACTCGGCGGCGCAACGGGTGCAAGTGATTGCCGGGCGGCGTTTCTCGCTGCTGGAGGACGGCCTGGCCGAATCGGATCTGCGCGACGATCCGCTTGGCCATGGCAGCGCGGTGATCGAGGCGATCAGCCGCCGCGCACCCGCCGCGCAGATGTGTGTGGCCCAGGTGTTTGATCAGCGCGGTGTCACCAGTGCCTTGCAGATTTCTGCGGCCATCGATTGGCTGGTCGCACAGGACGTCCGATTGATCAATCTGAGCCTGGGTCTGCGTCAGGATCGCAGTCTGTTGCGTGAAGCCTGCGCGGCGGCAGTGGCCCGTGGTGTTCTGTTGTGTGCATCGAGCCCGGCGCAAGGGGCGGCGGTGTTTCCGGCGAGTTATCCGCAGGTGCTGCGGGTGACCGGCGATGCGCGTTGCACTGATGAACAGTGGTCGTGGCTTGACAGTGCGCAGGCGGATTTTGCCGCTTGTGTTCGCGGCACTTATCCGGGGCAGTCAGGGGCCAGTCTGGGGTGTGCAGCGTTGAGCGGTCACATTGCTGCTCATCTGCTGGAGCAACCTCAAGCGAGCAATGTTGACGTTATCGACTGGATGAAACAGCACGCTCGCTTTCGCGGCCCTGAGCGGCGTTTCGGCCCATGACTTCGATCCTGATTCTTGGTGCCGGGCCGGCCGGTGCGGCGGTCGCGTTGGGGCTGCGACGATTGGGTTACGCCGTGACGCTGGTCAGCGAATGGCGGCGGTTTGCGGCGCTCGAAGGCGTGTCGCAACGGGTGCTGGAGGCGTTGCGTGGTGCCGGGTTGAATCACGGGTTGGCGAATGCGATGTTGCCGTCCCAGCGACAGGTTTCATGGAACGGTCAGCAGCATGCGCAGAACATCGAGTTTCTGCTGGATCGCCCGACCTTCGATCGCGGTTTGCGTGAAGACTTGCGGGTGGCCGGGGTTGAGGTGATTGAAGGGCGAATCCTGAATGTTCAGTCCTCAGCCGACGGCCATCAGGTCGAACTCGATGGCGGGCAGAGGCTGACGGCGGATTTTCTGGTGGAGGCCCGGGGGCGGCAGGCGCCGGCGTCCGGCAAAGGTCTGCGCGGGCCGGAGACGGTCAGCCTGCTCAATCGCTGGCAGGGTGCGTCGGGTGTGACGGCCAGTGCCGTGGAAAGCCTTGAAGACGGCTGGGCGTGGATGGCCCGGCAGGACGACGGTCAATGTTATTGGCAGTGGACAGTGGACGTGGCGAGCGCCGGGTTGCCGGGCAAGGCGCAGTTGCTCGATTACTGCCGCGCGCGGCGTCAGGCTTCGGATTTTGCTCAAGCGTTCTTTGCTGGTGGCGTGGAGTCGGATTTGCAACTGCACGCCCGCAGCAGCACGGCAATTCTCGCGCTGCAGGTCTGCGGTGAAAACTGGATTCGCGTCGGCGATGCGGCGATGGCGGTGGACCCACTGTCCGGCAACGGGATTTTTCAGTCGCTGTCTTCGGCGTTGCAGGCGCCGGTGGTGATCAACACGCTGTTGCGCAAACCGGAACGGGCAGCGCTGGCCCAGCGTTTTCATCGTCAGCGAGTGGAGCAGCTTTTCCTGCGCTTTGCGCGGATCGGCCGGGACTTTTATGCCGATGAACAGCGCTGGCTCGATCAGCCGTTCTGGCAGACGCGGCGGCAGTGGCCCGACGCTGAAACGGCCCATGCAGCGGCGGACTTTGCCGCGTTGCGCATTGAGCGGATGCCGGTGCTGCGTGACGGGTTTGTCGATGAGGCCGAGGTGGTGATCACGGCGGATCAGCCGCTGGGGATCTGGCATGTGCAAGGCGTGGAGCTGGCCGCGGTGGTGCGGCGCTTGCTCGATGAGCCGGCGGATCGGGTGCTGGCAGGGTTGACGCTTGAGCAGGGACGAGCCGTTCGCGGGTGGCTGTTGGCTCAGGGGTTCAAGCCCTGAGCCGTGAGCGCAGTCATTACAACTTGATCAACACCGACTTCAACTCGGTGTAATGCTCGATCGCCGCATACCCCATCTCGCGCCCGACCCCGGACATCTTGTATCCACCAAACGGCAACGCCGGATCCAGCGCGCTGTGGCAGTTGACCCACACCGACCCCGATTTGATCCGTGGAATCATCCGGTGCACCGCCGCCAGATCGTTCGACCAGATGCTCGCGCCCAACCCGTAAGGGCTGTCATTGGCCATGCGCAGCGCATCGGCCTCGTCATCGAACGGAATCGCCACCAGCACCGGCCCGAAGATTTCCTCCTGCACCAGCGAATGCTGCTGATCGACATCGACAATCACCGTCGGTTTGACGAAGAACCCCGGCCCGAATTGCTCACCGCCGCAGGCGATGGTAGCGCCGCTTTCCCGACCCATTTCGATGTAGCGATAGACCCGTTCCTGCTGGCGCGCGGAAATCAGCGGGCCCATATCGATGCTCGGGTCGAGGCCGTTGCCGAGTTTCATGGCATTGGCGATGTCGCTGATGTCGGCCACCACATTGTCGAAATGCTTGCGCTGTACATACAGACGTGAACCGGCGCAGCAGACCTGGCCCTGGTTGAAGAAAATCGCACTGGCCGCACCCGCCGCAGCGGTTTTCAGGTCGGCGTCGGCCATGACGATGGTCGGTGATTTGCCGCCCAGTTCCAGGGTGACGCGGGTCATCGAGTCCATGGCGATCTTGCCGATCTGCTTGCCGACAGCAGTGGAGCCGGTGAAGGTCAGTTTGTCGACCAGCGGGTTGTGGGTCAGGGCGGAACCGGCCGTGATGCCGGTGCCGGTGACCACGTTGAACACGCCTTCCGGGTAACCCGCCTCCAGCACCAGCTCCGCCAGTTTCAGCGCGGTCAGCGGGGTTTCGTCGGCCGGTTTGAGCACCACGGTGCAACCGGTGGCCAGCGCGGGGCCGAGTTTCCAGCAGGCCAGCAGCAGCGGAAAATTCCAGGCGACGATGGCGCCGACCACGCCCACCGCTTCGCGGCGAATGAAACTGTGGAACTGATCGCCGGGCATCAGCGGCAGCGACACCTCGACGCTGGAACCTTCGATCTTGGTCGCCCAGCCGGCCATGTAACGCAGGAAGTCGATGGCCAGTTGTACGTCCATCACTTGCGCCACCGCCGCGCTCTTGCCGTTGTTCAGGCATTCGAGTTGCGCCAGCTGTTCGGCGTCGCGTTGCATCAGGTCGGCGAGTTTCCACAGCAGGTTCTGCCGTTCGCGTGGACGGGTGCGGCTCCAGGCCGAATCATCGAAGGCTTGTCGGGCGGCGAGCACCGCGCGGTCGACATCTTCCGGCGTGGCGCGAGGCACCACGCACAACACTTCGCCAGTGGCCGGGTTGTGCAGCGGCATGGTCTGGCCGTCGGCGGCTTCGACCCAGTCGCCGCCGATCAGCATGCGTGGCGGGCGCTGGATGAAGGCCGAAGTGGCAGGGAGCAGATAGGGCAGGGGCATGGCGAAACCTCTTGTTGTTCGATGGGATCGAGAGGGGCTTTCGCAATGGTTGTGCCAAATGCTCGAAGGAGGCGCGCAGCCCCGTTGCATGGGCTGAGGGAGGAAGAGTTTGGGTGGCAATGAGGGTGAATTTGTCTCAAAACGCGACACCCGTTGAGAAGCAAGATACGCGTCCTACAAAGCCAACGCCGCTGTGACGGGGCTTGGGCAAAATTGGGCCGTTTCAGGTGTAGGAAAAGCCGCGCGTCTGACAGTTTTTACCGACTGGTGGAGGTATGAAGTACGAGCTAAGTTGCTTTGTGTATAGGGTTTCCTGCCATGGATTTGGCGGGTCAGTGTCTTCACAAGGATGTCGATGAACAACTTAACCATTCGATGGCTAACCAATTTTACGATGGGCGTGGGGACCGGATTTCTGGTGACGGGGATTGCGGCGCTGTTGATCGGCGACCTGACCGATGTCGATACGATTCGGGCAGGCGCCTGGATGGCTTCAATCAGTTTTTCGTAATCGTTACCTCATTCGGTGTTGCCATGATGGAGGGGAAATAATGGCGGCTTTAATTGTGGGGCTGTGGTGTATGGGTGTCAGTTTGCTGCTCGCGTATGGGTATCACCGGGATCGTCGAATTCAAGCGGCCCAACGTGATTCCGCGGCATTGGCGGCCAAGGCCGGCGCACACTGTGAATGCTCGATGGTTTGCAAGAATTGTGGGCGTTACAAGGTTCACCCGGACAATTCCGTTCGCTAGATTCGGGCCCTACGGCTGACCGAGCCCGACCATCCGGCCAGATAGCCGGGTGATCGGGCGTTATCAGTCAGGGTAGAGGGTTGGTGTACACCTTGTGCCCACCTTTCCAGGTTTCGCAGACTTTGATGTCACGGATGCTTGTGGCCGCAACGGCTTCGTCGAGGGGGTTGTCCTTGAGAATCACAAAATCGGCGAAATGCCCATCCTGCAACGAACCGGTAAAGGCATCGGCATGGCACTGCCAGGCAGCATCATAGGTGATGGCTTTCAGCGCTTGTTGACGGGTCAGGCATTGGCCTTCGTTGAGCACCGGTTGTCTGGCTGCCTCTTTGACAAACGTACCGTCCTGGTTGCGTAAGCCTTCCATCTTGCGGGTCACGGCCTGTTCCATTGAGCGCAACGGCCCCAGCGGGGTGACGGTGCAATCGCTGTGCAACGAGATACGCAAGCCTCTGTCCAGGGCGTCCTGGCAGAGGTCGAGCATCTCTGTGGCTTTTTCCTTGAAGATTGCCTGTTCGAACACGTAACCCCAGTAGCCGACGTGACCGATCAGGAAGCTGGGAGAGATGCCCAAGTCCTTCATCTGGTCGAGGGTCTTGTCGTTCAGCATCGAGCAGTGTTCGATGCGGTGGCGCTTTTCCAGGCCGCTCTGGCCCTTCAATGCGGTCTTGTAGGCCTGTAGCGTGAACTCGATGGCCCGGTCGCCGTTGGCGTGGATCATCAGCGGCCAGCCAGTGGCGACCGCGTTGTTCAACGTCGTCTGATAAGCCGTCGGGAGCGTTGTCGGGTCCTTGGGGGCCGGGCTTGGGTCACAGAAGTTGAAGTTGCCTTTCGGCGATGTGGCCTCGCAGCAGTAATCGTCGATCTGATAACCCGTCAGCCCCTGGTTCGAGCCATCGGATATCAGTTTTACCGAGCCTTGATAAAACAGCCGGGCCGCTTCCTTGGTCACCGGTTTGTAGGGTTCGATTTTGCTGAAGTCCACACCATTGCAGGCCGCCGCATAACCGACGCGAACATTGCGCGGATGGGTCAGGCCGTAGGCTTCCAGAATCACCTTGGACACCGGGTCGACCATGGCGTCATACAACAAGGTGATGCCTCGTTTGGAGGCGGTCTCGAAGTAGTCTTTCATGTGCTTGAAGATGTTCACTACGTCCAGCGCCTGAGCCAGCGGTATCGAGAGCAGGGCTGGTGTGATGCCGGCCTCTTCCTGCAAGTTGCCCTGGGTCTCTTTAAGGAACGTGTCGAAACTCTTGTATTTGTCTCGCAGCTTCTGGCTGGCCGCGTTGTTGTGGAAGTACACGGCTTTGCACGCAGGTGTATTCAGGTAAACGGTGTGCATCGAGGCGCTGATCATCAGCAACGGGGTTTCTTTGAGAATGCTGTCGAGGTTGCCAGTGTTGTCGGCCTGCGGATCGAAGTCACTTTTGCAATAGAAACTGGTGAGCTGGTTCTTGCCGTCAGGCACTACTTTGAACGGCATGAGCGCCGGATCGACCATCCGTCCCAAGAGCCAGCTCGTATTGTCCTTCGGCAGATTTTCGTAGATTTTTTCTTTCAGCGTGTCCCAGTCATAACGCTTGTTCAACTGCTGAGTATCTTCGTCGATCGGCCCCAGATTCACCCATCCATCCATGACGCAGGACTGCACGATGTGCATGTGTGGTTCGATCAGACCCGGCAGCAGGGTTTTACCGCCCAACGAGCGCGTTGTGTATTTGATGCCCTTGGCCTTCATGCGCTCCTGCACATGGGCCAAGGTGCCCGAGGCAACCACGTCGCCGCCATGGATGCCCAGGGCTTCGACCTGCTCATCCATGTTGCCGTTTTTCAGGGGGTAGATGGTGCCGCCGGTGAAGATCAACGATTCGCTGCCGGGTTCCGGTAGCAGCCCGGCGACCTTGCCTGCGAAGGCTTTAAGGTCGACGGTGTGTCTGAGCGTATTCCATACCGGGTTTTCACAGCCGCAATGGGTGCAGCCTTGACCCTGTCCATGTGATCCCATGATTCCATTCCTCAGGTTTTCGGTGGTTTGAGGCGTGACGCACAGAGTGTGCGAACAGCAAGCGTAGCAGGCACTTTGATATCGGACGGTCAGTCGTCGGCAACCGGGCTTTTGGCGCTGCAACTGTGCTTGTCTCAGACTGCAACAGCTGTCGCGAAATTGGACGCCGGGAGGCTACGAAAAGATTGGCGCGACACCTTGATGAACGCGTAACTGCTTGATTGAACAGCTTATCGGCAAGCTGGCACGCTCCGTGTATTGCTCACAGCAGACGTTTCGCTTGCCTCCGTTCGTGCATCGCCGCGAACGGCAGAAACCATAAAAACGATAAGCCACAACAATAAGAAAGCACCGTGCGAGGTTCGACGTTGATGAAGAGAAAACTCCGATCAGGCATGAGCGCCAGTCTGCTGGCCGTGGCCGCATGCGTGGCCCTGCATTCGCCCCACAGCCTGGCAGCCCGCGACGCCCAGACCATCCTCAAGGAAACCTGCCAGGGCTGTCACACCCCTGAAGCCGGCGACCAGTTGAGCCGCATCAGCCACCAGCGCAAGACCCCGGAAGGCTGGCTGATGAGCATTGCCCGCATGCAGACCATGCACGGTCTGCAGATCAGCGATGAAGACCGCCGCACACTGGTCAAATACCTGGCCGACACCCAGGGGCTGGCACCGAGCGAAACCGATGGCGTGCGTTACGCGCTGGAGCGACGGCTGAACACCGTCGAGCAGTTCGACGAGAAAACCGCGCAGATGTGCGGCCGCTGCCACTCCGGTGCGCGGATTGCCCTGCAACGGCGTCCGGCTCAGGAATGGGAACGCTTGGTGAATTTCCACCTCGGCCAGTGGCCGTCGCTGGAGTATCAGGCGCTGGCTCGCGATCGCGACTGGTTTGATATCGCCCGCAAGGAAATGGTCCCGCTGCTGGCCAAGCGTTATCCGCTGGACAACCCGGCGTGGCAGGCCTGGGTCAAAACCAGACCGAAGGCCGAGGCGCTGGTCGGTGACTGGAGCTTCAGCGGCCACTTGCCGGGCAAGGGTGAGCTGGCCGGCATCATGACCGTCACGGCTGATGGCAGCGACACTTTCAAGGTCGCCGTCAAAGGTCAGTACGCCGATGGCAGTCCGTTCAACGGTGACGGCAACGCGATCCTCTACAGCGGCTACGAATGGCGCGGCAACGTGACTGTCGATGGCGTGACCCTGCGTCAGGTGTTCGCTGCACAAGGCAACGCCATGCAGGGCCGGATGTTCGAGGCCGAACACGATGAACGCGGCTTGGACTTCGTCGCGGCCAAACAGGGTTCCCAGCGCTTGCTGGCGGTGCAGCCGGGTTACGTGAAGGCCGGCAGCGAGACCGAAGTGACGCTGGTCGGCAGCGGTTTGAGCGGCAAACCGGACTTCGGCAAAGGCGTGGACGTGGTCGAAGTCGTCGAGCAGAACGCCGACCGGATCAAGGTCAAAGTCAAAGCCGCGGCCAATGCCCAGCCGGGCCTGCGCGCGGTCAGCGTCGGCAGCTTGAAAGGCCCGAGCCTGTCGGTGTACAGCACGATCGCTTCGGTCAAAGTGGTGCCGGAATTCTCGGTGGCACGGATCGGCGAGGGCGGTGGTTCGACGCCGAAAGTCCAGGGTCGCTTCGACGCCGAGGCCTGGGGCAAGGGCGTCGATGGCAAGCCGTATCGCATCGGCGTGTTCCCGGCGCAATGGAAGGTCGAAGCCTTCGACGAGCGTGCCAAAGAGGATGAAGACGTCAAGTTTGCCGGCACCATGCAGGCCGACGCAGGCGTGTTCACCCCGGGCGATGCCGGGCCGAATCCGGCACGCAAGATGTCCACCAACAATGCCGGCAACCTCAAGGTGATCGCCGCCGTCGACGACGCAGGGAAATCCCTGACCGGCGAAGGCCATCTGATCGTCACCGTGCAACGCTGGAACAATCCACCCATTCCCTGATGTTGAAACGTGAGTTGTGCTGAGCGACAGCGATTCAGACACTTTTCGGAATGACCGCAAGTCCCGCCAGGCGGGGTTTGCACAGGAGGTTTGCAATGGGCGCTATCTTGAATCTGGTCGAACGCAACCTGCACGAAGTGCACGTCGACGCCGACCGCATGCTGTTCCATATTCCCAGCAGTTCGCTGTTCGCCAGCGATGAACTGACCGGCACCATCATCGATGCGTTGCGCGGGCCAGGCTGTTCTTCGGAAGACTTGATCCAGCGCCTCGGCGCGCGGTTCAACGGCGAGGAAATCAACGAGACCCTGCGCGAGCTGATCTCGCTGGAACTGGTCAGCGACGGCTCGCCGTTGACCCCGGACATCGCGGTCAAACGCGTCGAGCGCACCGCGATCAACACTGTGGTGCTCAACGTCAACACCGGCTGCAACCTGAGCTGCACCTACTGCTACAAGGAAGACCTCGACAAACCGTCCGCCGGCAAGAAGATGGACGTCGAAACCGCCATCGCGTCGGTGGAAATGCTGCTGCGTGAATCCCCCGACGAAGAGCGCTTCACCGTGGTGTTTTTCGGCGGCGAGCCGCTGAGCAATCGCAAGCTGATCGAGTACATGGTTGATTACTGCGAGAAGCGGTTTGCCGAGGCCGGCAAGTTCGTCGAATTCGTGATGACCACCAACGCCACGCTGCTCACCGAAGAAACCGTCGACTACCTGAATGCCCACCGCTTCGGACTGTCGGTGAGTATCGACGGGCCGAAAACCGTGCACGACCGCAATCGCATCACTGTGGGCGGGCAGGGCACCTATGACGTGGTGCGGCGCAAGGCCGAGATGCTGCTGTCGCGCTACAACAGCCGCCCGGTCGGTGCGCGGGTGACCCTGACCACGGGCGTCACCGACGTTGAAACCATTTGGGATCACCTGTTCAACGAGTTGGGGTTTGCCGAGGTCGGATTTGCTCCGGTGACGTCCGGTGATATCAGCAGTTTCAACTTGACCACAGACGAATTGATCGAAGTGTTCGCCAGCATGAAACGCCTCGGTCGGCGTTATCTGGAAGCCGCGCTGGAGCACCGCAACATCGGTTTCTCCAACCTGCATCAGTTGATCACCGACATCCACGAAGGCCACAAAAAGGCCCTGCCGTGCGGTGCCGGGTTGAAGATGCTGGCGGTCGATCACAAAGGTGAGTTGAACCTGTGCCATCGCTTCACCGGTTCATCGCTGCCGACCTTCGGCAACGTCCACAGCGGCGTTAAACAGGTCGAACTTAACGACTTCCTGTCCCAACGTCTGGATCGCACCAACACCGGTTGCCACGACTGTCAGATCCGCAACCTGTGCTCCGGCGGCTGCTATCACGAGAGCTACGCCCGCTACGGCGACCCGGCCCACCCGACGTATCACTACTGCGAACTGATGCGTGACTGGGTCGACTTCGGCATCGAGGTCTACACCCGGATCATGGCCAACAACCCTGCGTTCATCAGCAGCTACATCACTCCGCGCAAGGCTCACTGATATGAAACATCTCAAGGCAATCAATAACAAAGCGTTGAAGCTGGATCAGGCCGCGGACGAGAACCGCATCGAAGAGGTGGTGGCGATGAGCTCCGTCGCCGGCTGTGCCTCGACCACCGACCCGGGCTGGGAAATCGATGCGTTCGGCGGGGTGTCGTCGCTGTGCCAGCCGATGGAAGCCGACCTCTACGGTTGCTCCGACCCGTGCTGGTGGCCGGCCCAGGTGCCGGACATGATGAGCACCTACCCGGACTGGAACAAGGATGCCCAGGCGTCCAACGACAACTGGCGCAACCTCGGCACTGTCTTCCCGAAAGACAAGTGATCCACAAGAAGAAGGATTCCAGCATGCCTAGCCTCAACAAAGCCTGCGGCCTTGCCGCACTCGCGGTCCTGAGCGCCTGTTCGCTCCCGGTCCTGGCCGATGAAAACACCGCGCTGCAAGACGGTCACGAGTACATGTTGACCACCAATTACCCGAACAACCTGCACGTCATCGACCTGGCGACCGACACTTTGTACAAGACCTGCAAGATGCCCGATGCCTTCGGCCCCGGCACTGTGCAACTGTCGCCGGATCGCAAGACCGCCTATGTGCTGAACAACCATTACGCCGATGTTTATGGTGTAGAGCTGGACAACTGCAAGCAGGTGTTCCACGCCAGCATCACCCAGCAGCCGGGCGAGAAGGCGCGGTCGATGTTTGCCTTCACTGTCAGCCACGACGGCAAGGAGCTCTACACCATCGCCAACCCGACGCTGATGCTCAACGACCACTACGAGGTCAAACAGCCGCGGCTGGACGTCTACGCCACCGACGCCGGAATGAACGCCAAACCGGTGCGCAGCTTCCCGGCGCCACGGCAGTTGACGATCATGCAGAGCGGCGATGACGGCACGCTGTATGTCGCTGGCGCCGATGTGTACAAGGTCGATGTGAAAAGCGGCAAGTTCGACGTGCTGATCCCCAGCCGCCACTGGAAACGCCCGAATTACAGCGCGCCGGACGTGCTCTACGTGTGGAACCAGCAGACTTACCGCCACGACTTCTCGCTGTTGTACACCGCTGCCAAATTCAAGGACAAGAAGCAGGATCCGGCGACCGCTGAATACTTGTACGGACTGTTCAGCATCGACCTGAAGACCGGCAAGACCGAAACCACTGATTTTGGCCCGCTGACCGAAATCTACTTTAGCGGCATGCGCTCGCCGAAGGATCCGAACCTGATGTTCGGCGTGCTCAATCGCCTGGCCAAGTACGACATCAAGCAGAAGAAGCTGATTCAGGCGGCGACGCTGGACCATTCCTACTACTGCATTTCGTTCAACAAGGACGGCAGCAAGATCTATCTCGCCGGGACCTTCAATGACGTGGCGATCTTTGATGCCGAGACCATGAAACAGACCGGTAGCATCAAGTTGCCGGGTGGGGATATGGCGATTACCACGGCGCAGATTTTTGTTCGGTAATTTGTATTGCCTGAGCTGCCGCAGTTGCGAGCAGCTCAGGTTCTGAATATCAGGCCCCCGGCACCGGGCAACTCAGGTCACCTTCCTCACATTTCAGATACTGCTTCAGGCCCTCGGTACGCACCTTGGTCACCGATGTCATACAGTTGCTGTAAATCAACGGATAAACACTCCCGCCCGCCACCCCGGATGCTGAAAACGTGCACTCGGCATCGCGAAACCCGATCCACGCCCGCTGTGCACTGATCAGCAGCTTCTTGCCCTCGGCGTTGTCCTTCAAACGCGCGGTGATCTGCTGATATACCGCATTCAACTCCTTGTCAGCCGCTTTGTATTCCTGCCCGGCGCACTGATTCATCGTCGCCTGATCGCTGGCATTGGCGCAGTCCACGGCAGCGTGGGCGACGGAAGTGAAAAGAAAGGGTGTCAGGGCCAGAAGCAGGCGTGGGGACATGAGTCATCTCGCGAGAATGAATGAAGGTGTCGGGCAGTTTAGCGACTGTGCTGTCTCGATGCGTTGAGCAAGCGCTCCGCTGTCGCGGCAATTTCCTCTCCGTCGTGCAGCTTTTCCAGCCACGCGGACGGGATTCCCTGTACGCCGTAATGGGCGCCGGCCAACTGGCCGACGATGGCGGCCGTGGTGTCTGCGTCATCGCCCAGGTTGGCCGCTTGCAGGACGGCTGCGGCAAAACTGTCGGTGTGCTGGAAGCACCATAGCGCCGCTTCCAGGGATTCGACGCAGTAGCCGCTGCCGCGAATCTCCCTTTCAGACTTGTGCAGATAATCGCCCCGGGCAATCGCCGCCACCTTGGGCTGGCTGAAGGTTCTTAGCGGCAGGCTGCGCAGCTCAGTTTTCGATGCGCCTTCCAGGGCTTTGCCGAGCAGCTCGGCAAACAACTGGCAGCATTCGATGGCCTCGGGCGCCGCGTGGGTGGTGCGTGAGCTGTCGGCGGCGAATCGCCTGACTTGCTGACCATCGGGGAAATAAAACAGAACAACGGGCACCAGACGCATCAGCGAGCCATTGCCGGCGCTGAACGGATCAGTGGAACCGGCAAACGGCTCTCCTGTGTGTTGATAGCGATCCAGCGCCTGACTCACGGTCATGCCGATATCGAAACATTCGCCGGTCGAACTCAGATAGCCCCATTTCCACCAGTTCAGATAGCGGCCCATCTGATCGGCGGCATCAAATGCGTTTTTGTTCAGCAGGCTTTCTGCCAGGCACAGCGCCATCGAGGTGTCGTCGGTCCATTGGCCCGGTTTCAGGTGGAACGGCCCGCCACCGATCATGTCGGTCAGGGGCTGGAAGCTGCCCCGAGGCTGGAATTCGACGGTGGTCCCCACCGCATCGCCGCAGGCCAGGCCAAGAAGGGCGCCACGGTAACGTTCGGGGAGGGAGGGCTGCATGATGACGTCCTTGTGTCGTTCAATTCGCTGCGAACGTTATCAGTTTCGCAACGCTGATCCGTGCGCATTCTGACGAACCGGCGCCGCAAAATACTGCTGGATATTTCCATCAGCTCAGACAGTTGCACTGGATTGATACAACTTCGCATTGGACATGTGGTCATACAAGCCTACTGTTCAAAACAGGAGGTGACGTATGAAACCAGTACCCAACAGCTTTGAACGTAAAATCATGCTCAGGTCGCCGCGCTCCCATGTCTGGCGTGCGCTGGTCGATGCCGAGGCGTTTGGCCAGTGGTTTGGCGTGGCTCTGGAAGGGCGGCGGTTTATCGCGGGCGAGTGGACGCAGGGGCAGGTCACGTACCCCGGTTATGAACATGTGCTCTGGAACGTGCTGGTGGAGCGGGTCGAGCCCCAGCAGTTGTTCTCTTTCCGCTGGCATCCCTATGCCGTGAATCCGAAAATCGATTACTCCCAGGAACCGACCACACTGGTCAAATTCGAGCTGCAGGACTATGAGAACGGCACGCTGCTGAAGGTCTCAGAGTCAGGTTTCGCACACATTCCCGACGTCCGCCAGAAAGAGGCGTATTACATGGACAGCCGCGGCTGGGAGGAGCAGTTGAGCCGGCTCGAACACTTTCTGGCCGAGACCGACAGGGCACGCGAGCGTGAAGGTGGCTGACAGCGAGTGGTTTGATCCGTGGTTGAAACGTTGGGCGCTGGTGCCCGACGGTGTTCCGATCATCACACCGGGCAGCAAGCTGTTGCCGGTGCGTCAGGGCGACGTACCGGCGATGCTGAAAGTCGCGGTGGACGATGAGGAAAAGTACGGCAACCTGCTGATGACCTGGTGGGACGGCGACGGCGCCGCCCGGGTGCTCGCTCAGCACGAAGACGGCCTGTTGCTGGAGCGGGCCATGGGCCGGCGTTCGTTGATGCACATGGCGCTCAACGGCGAGGATGACGAGGCCACCCGGATCATGTGCCGGGTTTTGGCGCGGTTGCATGGGCCGCGTCCCACGGAGCCTCCTGTGCTGATGGAGTTGGCGCCATGGTTTACTTCACTGCGAGTGGCCGCCGCCCGATACGGCGGCCAATATTCTGTTTGCCTGAAAATGGCTGAAACCTTGCTCGCCGAACCCCAGGATGTCGTTGTGCTGCACGGTGACATGCACCACGACAACGTCCTCGATTTCGGCCCGCGCGGTTGGCTGGCCATCGATCCGAAACGGGTGCGGGGCGAGCGCGGCTACGACTACGCCAACCTGATCTGCAACCCGGAACTGCCGACGGCCGCTGATCCTGAACGCTTTCAACGACAAGTCGATGTGATCTGCGAAACGGCAGGGCTGGACCGCCGGTGCCTCTTGCAATGGGTACTGGCGTTTGCCGGACTGTCTGCCGCGTGGTTCATGGAGGATGACGAACAAAAAGCCGCCGCCGGACAGCTGGAAGTCGCGTATCTGGCGGCTTGCGCGCTCGATGCCTGACACGTCTAAGGGTTTTCGGAAGTGGTGCTATGGCGAATGTCTTACACGCGGTGGTAGCTTTGTCGACTATTGCCGATTGGATCCAGAGCGTAATCTAGCCTCATCAACTGAAGCACAGGGAGTGTTTCAGGATCACGGATGATCGACCATTAGCAAGGATCGCTGCCGACAGGGAGTCGATAATGGTCTTGGGAAAAACCCGCTTCGGCGGGTTTTTTTTCGTCTACAGAAAAGTCTCGTCCCTAAACAGAAACACCGCCGATTGGCGGTGTTTCTGCATCTGCAGGTTTTACGAGGCGATCAGTTGCCGCAACACGTAATGCAGGATCCCGCCGGACTTGAAGTACTCCACCTCGTTCAGGGTGTCGATGCGGCACAGCACTTCGATTTTCTCCTGACGTCCGTCTTCCCGGGTGATGACCAGGGTCAGGTTCATCCGTGGCGTCAGCTCGATCCCGGTCAGGCCCTGAATCTCCAGAGTTTCCTTGCCGGTGAGGTTCAGGCTCTTGCGGTTCTGATCCAGCTTGAACTGCAACGGCAGCACGCCCATGCCCACCAGGTTGGAGCGGTGGATGCGCTCGAAGCTTTCGGCGATTACCGCTTTCACCCCGAGCAGGTTAGTGCCTTTGGCCGCCCAATCGCGGCTGGAACCGGTGCCGTATTCTTGCCCGGCAATCACCACCAGCGGCGTGCCCGAGGCCTGATAACGCATGGCCGCGTCGTAGATCGCCAGTTTCTCGCCGGTCGGAATGTAGATCGTGTTGCCACCTTCTTCGCCGCCGAGCATTTCGTTGCGGATGCGGATGTTGGCGAAAGTGCCGCGCATCATCACTTCGTGGTTGCCGCGGCGCGAACCGTAGGAGTTGAAGTCCCGTGGTTCGACGCCTTGCTCGCGCAAGTACCGCCCTGCCGGGCTGTCCGCCTTGATGTTGCCGGCGGGGGAGATGTGGTCAGTGGTCACCGAATCGCCCAACAGCGCCAGCACTCGCGCGCCTTTCACATCCGCGATCACCGGCAATGGCCCGGCGATGTCATCGAAGAACGGCGGATGCTGGATGTAAGTCGAATCTGCCTGCCAGACGTAGGTCGCGGCTTGCGGCACTTCGATGGCTTGCCACTGTTCGTCGCCGGCAAACACCTCGGCGTACTCCTTGTGGAACATCGCCGTGTTGACCTGATTCACCGCGTCGGCGATTTCCTTGCTGCTCGGCCAGATGTCGCGCAGGTAAACCGGGTTGCCCTGCTGGTCATTGCCCAGCGGTTCGCTGCTGATGTCGGTGCGCACACTGCCGGCCAGGGCGTAGGCGACGACCAGCGGCGGTGACGCCAGCCAGTTGGTTTTCACCAGCGGATGCACCCGGCCTTCGAAGTTGCGGTTGCCGGACAGCACCGAAGCGACGGTCAGGTCGGCTTTCTGGATGGCTTTTTCGATCGGTTCCGGCAGCGGCCCGGAGTTGCCGATGCAGGTGGTGCAGCCATACCCAACCAGTGAAAACCCGAGCTGATCAAGGTACTGCGTCAGCCCGGCGGCTTTGTAGTAATCGGTGACCACTTTGGAGCCCGGTGCCAGTGAGCTTTTCACCCACGGCTTGCGGGTCAGGCCTTTCTCCACGGCTTTTTTCGCCAGCAGGCCGGCGGCCATCATCACGCTGGGGTTGGAGGTGTTGGTGCAGGACGTGATCGCGGCAATCACTACGGCACCGTTTTTCAGGCGGTAGGTGTGCCCGTCGTACTCGTAGTCGGTTTCGCCGACCAGATCGGCATTGCCCACGGCGACACCGCCGCCACCTTCGCTTTCCAGACGTCCTTCTTCCTTGCTGGTGGGTTTGAATTGCAGGTCGAGGAAGTCACTGAAGGCCTGGCCGACATTCGGCAGGGACACCCGGTCCTGTGGGCGTTTCGGCCCGGCAAGGCTGGCTTCGACGCTGCTCATGTCCAGCGCCAGGCTGTCGGTGAACACCGGTTCCTGACCGGGCAGACGCCATAGCCCTTGAGCCTTGGTGTAAGCCTCGACCAGTTTCACCACTTCAGCCGGGCGGCCGGAGAGGCGCAGGTATTCGAGGGTTACGTCATCGACCGGGAAGAAGCCGCAAGTCGCGCCGTATTCCGGGGCCATGTTGGCGATGGTCGCGCGATCCGCCAGTGGCAAGTCGGCGAGGCCGTCGCCATAGAACTCGACGAATTTGCCGACCACGCCTTTCTTGCGCAGCATCTGGGTCACGGTCAGCACCAGGTCGGTGGCGGTGATGCCTTCCTTGAGCTTGCCGGTGAGTTTGAAGCCGATCACTTCCGGAATCAGCATCGACACCGGTTGCCCGAGCATCGCCGCTTCCGCCTCGATCCCGCCGACGCCCCAGCCGAGTACGCCGAGGCCGTTGATCATGGTGGTGTGGGAGTCGGTGCCGACCAGCGTGTCGGGGAAGGCATAGGTGCGGCCGTCTTCGTCCTTGGTCCACACGGTGCGGCCGAGGTATTCGAGGTTGACCTGATGGCAGATCCCGGTGCCTGGCGGCACCACGCTGAAGTTGTCGAAGGCGCTCTGGCCCCAGCGCAGGAAGGCGTAGCGTTCGCCGTTGCGCTGCATTTCGATGTCGACGTTCTGTTCGAATGCGCTGGCGCTGCCGAATTTATCGACCATCACCGAGTGGTCGATCACCAGATCCACTGGCGACAGCGGGTTGATCCGCTGCGGATCACCGCCGGCCTTGGCCATGGCGGCGCGCATCGCGGCCAGATCGACCACCGCCGGTACGCCGGTAAAGTCCTGCATCAGCACCCGGGCAGGGCGGTACTGGATTTCCCGGTCGGAGCGGCGCTCCTTGAGCCACGCGGCAATCGCCTTGAGGTCGGCGCCGGTGACGGTTTTTTCATCTTCCCAGCGCAGCAGGTTTTCCAGCAGCACCTTCAGCGACATGGGCAGCTTGTCGATATTGCCCAGGCTTTTGGCAGCATCCGGCAGGCTGAAGTAGTGGTAAGTCTTGTCATCGACTTTCAAGGTTTTAAGGGTGTTCAGGCTATCAAGGGACGGCATTACGATCACTCCTTTGAGTCCGCACGGCTACGGACTGAGGGGACGGGCAGAGCTATCAACGTAGCCCTGTTTTCAGTAGCTGGCTAATAACTGGACTCTATGGGCAAGTCCAAGGTTCCGACATCGGCTATCATGCGCCGGTTTTCGTGACAGGCTTTGCTTTGACGCAAGCCTGGACATCGCGCAGGGGATGAATGATCGCCCTCTGCCCAGGAGTAAGAATGAACACCCTATTCATGCATTGCCGGCCAGGCTTCGAAGGCGAAGTCTGCTCGGAGATTTCCGACCTCGCCGCCCAACTGAACGTGGCCGGCTACGCCAAGGCCAAACCGGCGACCGCTTGCGCCGAGTTTGTCTGCACCGAAGAAGACGGCGCCGAGCGCCTGATGCGTGGCCAGCGTTTCGCCGAGCTGATCTTCCCGCGCCAGTGGGCGCGTGGACTTTTCATCGATCTGCCGGAAACCGACCGCATCAGCGTGATCCTCGCGCACATGGCCGAATTCCCGGTGTGCGGCAGTCTGTGGCTGGAAGTCGTCGACACCAACGACGGCAAGGAACTGTCGAACTTCTGCAAAAAGTTCGAAGGCCCGCTGCGCAAGGCGCTGACCGGCGCCGGCAAACTGGTGGACGACGCCAGCAAGCCGCGTCTGCTGCTGACCTTCAAGAGCGGCCGTGAGGTGTTCCTCGGTCTGGCCGATGCCGGTAACTCGGCGATGTGGCCGATGGGTATCCCGCGCCTGAAGTTCCCGCGTGAGGCGCCGAGCCGTTCGACCCTGAAGCTGGAAGAGGCCTGGCACCACTTTATCCCTCGCGATCAGTGGGAAGATCGCCTGCACAGCGACATGACCGGTGTCGACCTCGGCGCTGCGCCGGGCGGCTGGACCTGGCAACTGGTCAATCGCGGCATGCTGGTGACGGCCATCGACAACGGCCCGATGGCTGAAAGCCTGATGGACACCGGTCTGGTGCAGCACTTGATGGCTGACGGTTTCACCTTCAAGCCCAAGCAGCCGGTGGACTGGATGGTCTGCGACATCGTCGAGAAGCCGGCGCGCAACGCCGCGATGCTTGAAGAATGGATTGGCGAGGGCCATTGCCGGGAAGCGGTGGTCAACCTCAAGTTGCCGATGAAGCAGCGTTACGCCGAAGTGAAGCGTCTGCTCGAACGCATCGCCGATGGTTTCAAGGCCCGCGGGATCAAGGTCGATATCGGCTGCAAGCAGCTGTACCACGACCGCGAGGAAGTGACCTGCCATTTGCGCCGCCATGACGTGAAGAAAGCCAAAGCCCGCTGAGCGCGCGACAGGTGACCGAACACCCGGCATTGGGCGACAATGCCGGCCAGTTTCAGGAGTGAATCATGAGTGAAATGATTGATACGCCGGTCGACGGCACCCTCGATGCTACGGGCCTCAACTGCCCGGAGCCGGTGATGATGCTGCACCAGCACATTCGTGACCTGGTGCCCGGCGGCCTGCTCAAGGTGATCGCCACCGACCCGTCGACCCGTCGCGACATCCCCAAGTTCTGCGTGTTTCTCGACCATGAACTGGTCGGGCAGCACGAAGAATCCGGGACCTATCTGTACTGGATTCGCAAGAAGTCCGGTTGATCGGAAGTCAAAAAAAGACCTGCATGTGCAGGTCTTTTTTTATGGCCGATCAGCCCATCGAGCGGCTGATGCGAATGCGTTTGCGCGCACTGCGCGTCAGGCGAATCGACAGCATCAGCGCCGCGCAGCTCAAGCCGACGATCAGGCCTTCCCACAAGCCGCTCGGGCCGCGTGGCTCGCCAAGCCAGTTGGTCAGGCCGAGGGCGTAACCCACCGGCAGGCCGATGCCCCAGTAGGCGAACAGCGTGAGGATCATCGTTACCCGCGTGTCCTGATAACCGCGCAGGGCGCCAGCGGCGGTGACCTGGATCGCGTCGGAGAACTGGAACAGCGCGGAGTACACGATCAGCATCGCGGCGATGTGAATCACCATCGGATCGGAGGTGTAGATCGCCGCAATGTGTTCGCGCATCAGCAGCATCATGCTCGCCGACAGGCAGGCATAAGCCAGCGCAGTGCCCATGCCGACACCCGCCGCGAAACGCGCTTCACGGGGTTCTTCACGGCCCAATGCCTGGCCGACACGTACGGTCACCGCCATGCCCAGCGAATACGGAATCATGAACACCAGCGAGCTGACGTTCAGCGCGATCTGGTGCCCGGCTACCACCGTGGCGCCGAGGCTGCCGATCAGCAGCGCGATCACCGCGAAGATGCTCGATTCGGCAAACACCGCGACGCCGATCGGCAGACCGATGGCCAGCAAGCGCTTGATCACCGCCCATTGCGGCCAGTCAAAACGGCTGAACAGTTCGCTCGACTTGTAGGCTGGCGCCCAGCGCTCGTAACCGGCCAGGCCCAGCGCCATCACCCACATCACGATCGCTGTGGCCCAGCCGCAACCGACGCCGCCCATGGCCGGAACGCCGAAGTGACCGTAAATGAACACGTAGTTGAGCGGAATGTTCAGCGCCAGCCCACACAGGCCCAGCACCATCGCCGGCCGGGTGCGACCGAGGCCGTCACTGGTGCAGCGCAGCACATGGTAGAAGGCAACGGCTGGCAGACCGCTGGCAATGCCGTGCAGGTACTGCATGCACGGGCCGATCAGCTCCGGATCGACTTTCATCAGGTGCAGGATCGGTTCGGCGCTGAACAGCATGCCGGTCGCCATCAGTCCGACCACCAGTGCCAGCCACAAGGCCTGACGCACGATCGGGCCGATCTCGCTGTGGGTACCGGCGCCGAAGCGCTGGGCGACTTTCGGCGTGGTGGCCAGCAGGGTACCGGTCATCAGCAGAAACACCGGCACCCAGATCGAGTTGCCCAGCGCCACGGCCGCCAGATCCTTTGGCCCGACGCGCCCGGCCATCACCGCATCGACGAAGCCCATGGCGGTGGTTGCCAGTTGCGCGATCATGATCGGCAGGGCCAGGCCGAGCAGGTTCTTCAGCTCCAGGCGAACCCGGGCAGGGCGGTTGAGGGAAACGGCGTCAGGGCGTTCAGTTACGGAATTCACAGGCAAAGCGTCCACAGGGGTTGATGCGCAAGGCCGGGCATTCTACGCCGCTGACGTAATGGTCAGGAAAAATCCTCTGTTGCGGATTTGTAATCGTCCTGCCTTATCAAGAATCACAGCCTGCTGGCTCATCGCAGTGTCAGCGCCTACACTGCCGATCCGCCCAAGGAGCCCTGCCATGCTGATTGTTGCCGACGAAAATATCCCGCTGCTCGATGCCTTTTTTGCCGGTTTCGGCGAGATCCGCCGGGTGCCGGGCCGTTCCATTGACCGGGCCACGGTCGAACAGGCCGACGTGTTGCTGGTGCGCTCGGTGACCCAAGTCAATCGTGCGTTGCTCGAAGGCAGCAAGGTGCGTTTTGTTGGCACTTGCACCATCGGCACCGATCATCTGGACCTCGAATATTTCAATGAGGCGGGCATCACCTGGTCCAGTGCGCCCGGCTGCAATGCCCGGGGCGTGGTGGATTACGTGCTCGGCAGCCTGATGACCCTGGCCGAAATCGAAGGCGTCGATTTGAGTGAGCGCACTTTTGGCGTGATCGGCGCCGGTGAAGTGGGCGGTCGCTTGATCAAGGTGCTCAAAGGGCTGGGCTGGAACGTGAAAGTCTGCGATCCGCCGCGTCAGGCAGCCGAGGGCGGCGACTATGTCAGCCTGGAGCAGATCATTGCGCAGTGCGACGTGATCAGCCTGCACACCCCGCTGACCCGCAACGGTGACGGTGCGACCTGGCACTTGTTCGACGAACAGCGTTTGCAGCAACTCAAGCCGGGTGCCTGGCTGATCAACGCCGCCCGTGGCCCGGTAGTGGATAACGCCGCGTTGCGCGAAGTGCTGCTGGAGCGTGAAGACCTGCAGGCGGTGCTTGACGTGTGGGAAGCCGAACCGCAAGTCGATGTGGCGCTGGCTGAACTCTGCGTACTGGCGACTCCGCATATCGCCGGTTACAGCCTCGATGGCAAGCAACGCGGCACGGCGCAGATCTATCAGGCTTACTGCGAATTCATTGGTCAGCCGGCCAGCATTCAGCTCAGCGATCTGTTGCCGGCACCGTGGTTGTCGGAAGTTTCCCTGCATGCCGACAGCGATCCGGCCTGGGCGCTGGCGATGTTGTGCCGTGGTGTGTACGACCCGCGCCGGGACGATGCGGACTTCCGTCGTACCCTGTTGGGTAGCGTCGGTGAGCAACGTGCCGCGTTTGATGTGTTGCGCAAACAGTATCCGGTGCGCCGCGAGATCGAAGGGCTGAAAGTGCGGATCGAGGGGCATTCCCCGGCGTTGCAGCAGATCGTGACGGCGCTGGGCGCTGTGGCCGTATAAAATGCAGGCAGAAAAAACCCGGCCTCCAGGGGCCGGGTCAGGAAGACGGTGGCGATATCACTTTTGTTCGGCAGGCTTGACCAATCGCTTCTCCAGTTCGCGGCAGGCGTCCTGGATCATGTCTTCAGTGATTGGCACTTCGCGCCCATCCTTATCGATAATCGAGCAACCCAGAGGTTGGCCGGGCTTGGTGCGGATCACTTGAATCTTGTCATCGCTGCTGTGTTGCAAGGACATGGCCTGTCTCCTCATCAGGTTGTGTAAGCACAATAAAACCGTCAGGTGACCAGGCTGTGACAACTCCCTTCGATCTTTCCGGAACGGTATCTCCACTCAAGCAGAAATGACCGTTCGTCTCAACCCGGGCATTAGACCGATAGCATCTAGGGGGTAGTCTGGCCGGTCATAATTAACCTGACTCATTGTGATTTGCAGAGTTCCACCCCATTGAGTGTCCAGGCTGGCCCCATTAATCAGCACACGACGTGAACCTGAATGATCCCGATGCTTTCCTCGCGCCACCGCCGGGCCCTGCGCCTGACCAGTCATTTTCTTCAGCCTTATCGCTGGCAGGCCTTCGGCGCACTGCTCGCGCTGATCGTCACGGCCGGCATTACGTTGTCGATGGGGCAGGGCATCAAATTGCTGGTCGACCAAGGCTTCATGACCCAGTCGCCGCACCTGCTCAACCAGTCCATTGCTCTGTTCATGCTGCTGGTGTTGGGGCTCGCGGTCGGCACCTTTGCCCGGTTTTATCTGGTGTCATGGATCGGTGAACGGGTGGTGGCTGACATTCGCCGGCAGGTGTTCAACCATCTGGTGTACCTGCATCCCGGGTTCTACGAGGACAACCGCAGTTCGGAAATCCAGTCACGCCTGACCGCTGACACGACATTGCTGCAATCGGTGATCGGCTCGTCGCTGTCGCTGTTCCTGCGTAATTTGCTGATGGTCATTGGCGGCGTCGTGCTGCTGTTCATCACCAACCCCAAGCTCACCAGTATCGTGGTGATTGCGCTGCCCTTGGTGATTGCGCCGATCCTGATATTCGGGCGCCGCGTGCGTAATCTTTCACGGCTGAGTCAGGACCGGATCGCCGACATTGGCAGTTACGTGTCGGAAACCCTCGGCCAGATCAAGACCGTGCAGGCCTACAACCATCAGGTGCAGGATGAACAACGTTTCGCCAGCACCGTAGAGCAGGCGTTCGAAACCGCACGCAAACGGATTTTCCAGCGGGCCTGGCTGATCACGCTGGTGATCGTGCTGGTGCTCGGCGCCGTCGCGGTGATGTTGTGGGTCGGCGGCATGGACGTGATTGCCGGGCGGATTTCCGCAGGTGAGTTGGCGGCGTTCGTGTTTTACAGCCTGATCGTCGGCAGTGCGTTTGGCACCTTGAGCGAAGTGATTGGCGAGTTGCAGCGGGCGGCGGGCGCTGCCGAGCGGATTGCCGAGTTGTTGCGTTCCGAGAACATCATCCAGCCGCCGAAAGCCGGACTGGTGACCTTGCCGGAGCGGATCAAAGGCGAACTGGCATTGCAGGACGTGCGCTTTTCCTACCCTTCGCGTCCCGAAAGCTTTGCCGTTGACGGCTTGAGTCTGACGGTCAACGCGGGCGAAACCCTTGCGCTGGTCGGGCCATCCGGTGCGGGCAAGTCCACGGTGTATGACTTGCTGCTGCGTTTCTACGATCCGCGCGAAGGCCGGATCCTGATCGATGGTGTACCGCTGACAAGTCTTGATCCGCTGGATCTGCGCCGCTGTTTCGCACTGGTTTCGCAGACCCCGGCACTGTTCTTCGGCAGCGTCGAAGAAAACATTCGCTACGGTTGCCCGACCGCCACGCTGGAGCAGGTGCAAGAGGCCGCGAAAATTGCCCACGCCCACGATTTCATCGAACAAATGCCCGACGGATACCAGACCCATCTGGGTGACGGCGGCCTCGGCCTGTCAGGCGGACAGCGCCAGCGCCTGGCCATCGCCCGGGCATTGCTGGTCGACGCGCCGATACTGCTGCTGGACGAAGCCACCAGCGCCCTCGACGCCCAGAGCGAACACCTGATCCAGCAAGCCCTGCCCAGTCTGATGCAAAACCGCACCACCTTGGTGATCGCCCACCGCCTGGCCACAGTGAAAAACGCCGACCGGATTGCGGTGATGGATCAGGGCAAACTGGTGGCGATTGGCACGCATCAGGAGCTGATCGCGAGTAATCCGCTGTATGCGCGGTTGGCGGCGTTGCAGTTCAGTGATGGACATCTGGCTTCGACCGACCAAGTAACCGACTAAGTAACCGACCATGTAGCCGACCATGTAGCCGACCCAGTCGAGCGCCATAAAAAATGCCCGCATCTCTCGATGCGGGCATTTTTGTTTACGTCGATCTTTGCACGATCACTGATCGTCGAAGTATCGCTCATGCCAGTCCACCAGCGGTTGCGGCGAGTTGAGTTTCTGGCCGTAGATCACCGAGTAGGACAGCACGTTCTGTACGTACTGACGGGTTTCGTCGAACGGAATGCTTTCCACCCATACATCGAAGCTCAGGTGATCGGCGCCGCGTAGCCACTGGCGCACGCGGCCGGGGCCGGCGTTGTAGGCGGCGGAGGCGAGCACGCGGTTGCCATTGAATTGGCTGTGCACCTGACTCAGGTAGGCGGCGCCGAGCTGGATGTTCTTGTCCGGATCCAGCACTTGCTGCGGCGAGGCCAGAGGGATGCTGAACTTGCGCGCGGTTTCCTTGGCGGTGCCGGGCATCAGTTGCATCAGGCCGCTGGCGCCGACGCCGGAGCGGGCGTCGTCCATGAAGGCGCTTTCCTGGCGGGTGATGGCGAACACCCAGCTCGAATGCAGGCCGCGGACCTTGGCTTCACGCACCAGGGTGTCGCGGTGGGCCATCGGGAAGCGGATGTCCAGGTCGTCCCAGTATTGCGCCTGGCTGATGGTGCGGATCGCCGGGAAGTACCACTTCAGGTCGTAGGCCAGTTTGGCCTGGGCGACCATTTCATCGCGGTTGAAGTGACGGCTGACGTGGTACCACTCGCGCCGCCCGTCGACGATCTGCCCGCGGGCGTGGAATTCCAGCGCGCGACGTACGCCGGGCGTGTTGCGTACCTTGTTGATGGTGGCCTGGCTGAGTACCAGCGGTTTGTTGACCAGCGAATAAGGCAGCTGCGAGCGATCGGCGGCAAGGAAACCGTAGAAATCCCGTTCCCGTGCGAGGCTCTTGTACAGCGTCTGCGCTTCCGGGTTCTGCGGTTGCGCCAGTTCCAGGCTGCGGGCCTGCCAGTAACGCCAGCGGTTGGTGGTAGCCAGATCCTGTGGCAGGCGACGGGTCAACTGATAGGCATCGTCCCAGCGCGCCAGGCGCAGCAACAGGCGCAGGCGCCATTCGGAAACGGTGTTGTCGCGCAGTTCCGGGTCATATTTGGTCATCACGTCCAGCGCGCGGCTGTCGAAGCGACGGGCCAGGGTCAGGCCGATTTCCCGGGCGATGGCGACTTTTTCATCGCGGGAAAAATGCATGCTGCTGGCGTAGCCGTCGAGCAGGTCCATGGCCTTGTCCGGGTCCTGACGCGCCAGACGGCGCAGGCCGAGGCTGACAATGTCCGACATCGGCTCGTCGGCCGGGGTGAAGCGCGACGGCTGGTTGAGCAGTTCCGGTTTCTGCGCCACATCCACCAGCAGACGCCCGCGTGGGGCAAGGGTGGTCAGGCCGTTGACCAGACTGTTGGCCAGCGGATAGTTGCGTGTCTGAGCGGCGAGCTTGGTGCGTTCCCAGCGTTTTTGCTCGGTCAGCTGACCGTCGGCGGCCCAGATTCCGAACAGCGCATCACACGCCGCCGGTTGCGATTTGCCGGTCAGCCACAGTTTGTCGGCGTTGGCGTAACCCTCGGCCTTGCGGCCGCTGCTGATCTGGTACTGCGCGTTCAGGCAGTCCAGTTCGGTGAAGTTGAGTTTCGGGTCGTAATACTTGACGAAGGTCGCCCATTCGCCACGGTCGGCCAGCCAGCGCAACCAGCGCAGCTTCATCCAGTTGGCCTGGGGCAGGTCACCGTGTTCGGCGAGGAATTTTTCGATTTCCGCGTTGCTGGCGGTCTTCAGGCGGGCGGTCAGCTCGTCGTAGGCCAGGTATGGCTCCAGCGGATAATCGGCGAGGGCCTGGCTGTAGCGAAAATACGGGCCGGTGTCGCCCTTGGCCAAGGCGCGTTTGGCCTCATCGTAATACTGGCGCTGGGTGGACAGGTCCACCGCCTGGGCGGATTGGGCAGCAGCGGCGGTGAGTAGCAAACAGGACAAAACACTGAAAAGGCGACTGCGCATGAGACATCCGGGCAGAGAAATCATGACAAGTGCCGACAGTGGCGGCACTGAATTGTCTGTAGCTTAGCCTTTTGCCAGCAGCCGGCGAAAGCTTTGCGGGCCTTGCGGCACAAGTTCGCAACAATTGTTGTGCAGAGTGCGTCAGCGGCGAAATTGCCGGCCTGCTCGGGCCCTGATTCAGGTAGAATGCGCGCCCGGTTTTTGGAGAAGCTCATGACCCTGCTCAAATTCAGCGATGTGTCCCTTGCATTCGGCGCGATGCCGTTGTTGGACAAGGTGTCCTGGCAGATCGCCCGTGGTGAGCGGGTGTGCATCATCGGCCGCAACGGCACTGGCAAGTCCAGCATGATGAAACTGGTCAAGGGCGACCAGAAGCCTGATGACGGCTCGGTGTGGCGTGCCCCCGGTCTGAAAATCGGTGAATTGCCGCAGGAATTGCCGGTGGCCGACGAGCGGACCGTATTCGACGTGGTCGCCGAAGGCCTCGACGGCGTTGGCGCCTTGCTCGCCGAATATCATCACCTGAGCCAGAACATCGTCACCGACGCCGATCTGGACAAGCTGATGCACGTCCAGCACGACCTCGAAGCCCGCGATGGCTGGCGCTTGCAGACTCTGGTCGACAGCACCCTGAGCCGCCTGCAATTGCCGGCCGACAAGACCCTCGCCGAGTTGTCCGGCGGCTGGCGCCGTCGCGTGCTGCTGGCGCAAGCGCTGGTGTCCGAACCGGATCTGCTGCTGCTCGATGAGCCCACCAACCACCTGGACATCGGTGCGATTGCCTGGCTCGAAGAAGCACTGAAGGATTTCCAGGGCGCCGTGCTGTTCATCACGCACGACCGTTCCTTTCTGCAAAACCTCGCCACCCGCATCCTTGAACTGGATCGCGGCGGCCTGATCGACTGGAACGGCGACTACGCCAGTTTCCTGGTGCACAAAGAAGCCGCACTGGCTGCCGAAGAAACCGCCAACGCGCTGTTCGACAAGCGTCTGGCCCAGGAAGAAGTGTGGATTCGTCAGGGCATCAAGGCCCGTCGTACCCGTAACGAAGGCCGCGTACGTGCGTTGAAAGCCCTGCGCGTGGAGCGCAGTGAGCGTCGCGAGCGTACCGGCAAGGCCAACATCCAGTTGGACACCGCAGAGAAGTCCGGCAAGCAGGTGATGGTGCTGGATAACGTGAGCTTTGCGCATCCGGGCGGTCCGTTCCTGATCCGCGATTTCTCCATGGTGCTGCAGCGCGGCGACCGGATCGGCCTGCTCGGCGCCAACGGTACCGGCAAGACCACCCTGCTGAAACTGATGCTCAGCGGTCTGCAACCGACCAGCGGCAAGGTGGAAGAGGGCACCCGGATCGACGTGGCCTACTTCGACCAGTTGCGCCATCAGCTGGATCTGGAAAAGACCGTGATCGACAACGTCGCCGAAGGTCGCGACTTCATCGATATCGATGGGCAGAGCCGCCACGTGCTGAGCTACCTCGGCGACTTCCTGTTCAGCCCGCAGCGTGCCCGCACGCCGGTGAAGGCGTTGTCCGGTGGCGAGCGTGCACGTCTGTTGCTGGCCAAATTGTTCAGCAAACCGGCGAACCTGCTGGTGCTCGACGAACCGACCAACGACCTCGACGTGGAAACCCTTGAGCTGCTCGAAGAAGTGCTGCTGACTTTCAACGGCACTGTGCTGATGGTCAGCCACGACCGGGCATTCCTCGACAACGTGGTCACCAGCACTCTGGTCTTCGAAGGTGAAGGCAAGGTTCGCGAATACGTCGGTGGTTATCAGGACTGGATCCGTCAGGGCGGTTCGCCGCGTCTGCTGGGCGTGACCGAGAGCAAATCCGGTAAGGCTGACCTGAATTCGGCGGTGGTCACTGCCGAGCCGGCTCCGGTCGCCGCGCCTGTTGCTGCGGCCCCGGCTGCGAAGAAGAAGCTGAGCTACAAGCTTCAGCGCGAGCTGGAAGCGTTGCCGGGCGACATCGACGCCAAGGAGCAGCAGATCGCTGCTGTCGAGGCTGAAATGGCTGAAGCCGGTTTCTACCAGCGTCCGCCGGCCGAGACGGCCAAAGTCATTGCTTCGCTGGAGCAGTTGCAGGCTGAACTGGATGCGTTGGTGGAGCGTTGGGCCGAGCTGGACGCCTGATAGCTTCCGGTCATGAAAAAGCCCGGCGTCCAGTAATGGACGCCGGGCTTTTTTAGCTTTTCATAAGAGAGCGGGATCAGCGTTTGACCAGGTGCACCGCCAGCACATCGCAAGGCGCGCCGTGCAGCACGTCGTTGGCGGTCGAGCCCAATAGCAGCGCCAGGCCATGCCGGCCATGGCTGCCGACCACGATCAGGTCGCATTCCTGATCCTTGGCGAAATGGTGGATTTCCTGGCGTGGCTGGCCATAGGTCAGGTGGCAGTTGGAGCCTTCCAGTTCGGTGTACTTGTGCTTCAGGCGCTCGAGGCGCTCCTTGGCCTGATCGAACTGCTGTTGTTGCAGTTGTGACAGATCCATCGGCACGTCACCGCCGAAAGCCATGGCCATCGGTTCGACGATATGCACCAGCGACAGCTTGGCGCCATTGCTCACCGACAGCTCTCGGGCGCGGTGGATCACAGGGTCGCACTCTTCGGTCAGATCTACGGCGACCAGGATATGGTGGTAGGGCATGAGGTGCTCCTCGTGAGGGATCAATATTGTTAAGTATGGCTGGTTTCAAGCGCATTGGTTCCAAAGTGACGCAATGGGCTCATCAAGAATCGGGAGTAGAGATATGACGGTCTGGCTGGTGGTGTCAATCCTGCTGGTGGTGTTGAGTCCCCTGGCGTGGTTGCGCCCGTCCCGTGCACAGAGTGGCCGGATAGCGTTGCGCACGGAGGCCCGGCGCATCGGGTTGGCCATGCAGCTGGCGCCTCAGGAGTGGCCGCACTGGCTGTCTCAGGAACCACCAAACCCATGTGCGCAATACCATCGGCCGCGGCGCAGCAAGCAGCCGGTGTGCTGGACGTACTGGCAGAAATCCCCGGGCGTGTGGGTCAATCAGTGGCAGGAAGCCTGTGAGGACCCGCTTCTGTTGAATCATTTCGAGAAATTGCCGGGCAACGTTTTCAAGGTTGAAGCCGACAAGCAGATGATCGCGCTCTATTGGGGTGAGAAGGGCGAAGCGGCGGTTTTGCTGGAGATTGATGCCACGCTGAAAGCGCTGGCATGACTCGCGGACTTTTCGCGCTGCAATGGTGCGAAACGTCCGGCAGACGAGCAATAAAAAGCCCGACATGATTCATCGGGCGGGGTTGGCCAGGCAGGCCGGAAATTCTTTTTGGCGTTAATCCGGTTAGGTCCGGTCAGCAAATCTGCGCCTGTTTTCCTTCGTAGTCCAGCCAGCGTAGCCTGTTAAACAAGGCCTGCAGCGAATTAGGGCGACTTTTCTAACTATTAATCTTATGAATGCCCTCACATGCAAGCATGTGTTGGCGGGCTGCGTCTTACAGAAATGACCGCAAAGTCGCATTTCAACCCGTATTTAGGGCGATTGACAATTGTCGGAAATTCCGTGAAGGTGGCGTACCCAAATCAAACGGGCGTATGAATTGAGCGTTTGTATTGCAGACTGCTCCTACAGAATCCCGACTATCGCGTTGGCGGGTGTGCCGGGTGGATTGGTGTCAGCATTGACGAAAAAGCGTCCTGCCGAGCCATTCGCCTGCGTCCGACGTGTACTGTTCAGCTTCCATATCGTGGAGATCAGTTGATGATTTACGAAGGTAAAGCCATCACGGTTAAAGCTCTTGAAAGTGGCATCGTCGAATTGAAATTCGACCTCAAGGGTGAGTCCGTCAACAAGTTCAACCGTCTTACCCTGAACGAACTGCGTCAGGCCGTAGACACCATCAAGGCAGATGCTTCGATCAAGGGCGTGATCGTCAGCAGTGGCAAGGACGTGTTCATCGTCGGCGCCGACATCACCGAATTTGTCGACAACTTCAAGCTGCCGGATGCCGAGCTGGTTGCTGGCAATCTCGAAGCCAACAAGATCTTCAGCGATTTCGAAGACCTCAACGTTCCGACCGTCGCCGCGATCAACGGCATCGCCCTGGGTGGCGGTCTGGAAATGTGCCTGGCCGCGGACTACCGCATCATGTCCACCAAGGCCAAAATCGGTCTGCCGGAAGTCAAACTGGGCATCTACCCGGGCTTCGGCGGTACCGTGCGTCTGCCGCGCCTGATCGGTGCCGACAACGCCATCGAGTGGATTGCCGCCGGCAAGGAAAATCGTCCTGAAGACGCGCTGAAAGTCGGCGCTGTCGATGCCGTGGTTGCTCCCGAGAAGCTGCAGGATGCTGCCCTTGAACTGATCAAGCGCGCCATCTCCGGCGAGTTCGACTACAAGGCCAAGCGTCAGCCGAAGCTGGAAAAGCTCAAGCTGAACGCCATTGAACAAATGATGGCTTTCGAAACCGCCAAAGGTTTCGTGGCTGGCCAGGCCGGCCCGAACTACCCGGCCCCGGTCGAAGCGATCAAGACCATCCAGAAAGCCGCGAACTTCGGTCGTGACAAGGCGCTGGAAGTCGAAGCTGCAGGTTTCGTGAAACTGGCCAAGACCTCTGCCGCGCAGAGCTTGATCGGTCTGTTCCTGAACGATCAGGAACTGAAGAAAAAGGCCAAGGCCTACGACGAAATCGCCAAGGACGTGAAGCAGGCCGCCGTATTGGGCGCCGGCATCATGGGTGGCGGTATCGCCTATCAGTCGGCCTCCAAAGGTACGCCGATCCTGATGAAGGACATCAACGAACACGGTATCGAGCAAGGTCTGGCGGAAGCCGCCAAGCTGCTGGTCGGCCGCGTTGACAAAGGCCGCATGACCGCCGCGAAAATGGCTGAAGTGCTCAATGGTATTCGTCCTACGCTGTCCTACGGCGATTTCGGTCACGTTGACCTGGTCGTTGAAGCCGTAGTCGAGAACCCGAAAGTCAAGCAAGCCGTTCTGGCGGAAGTCGAAGACAAGGTCAAAGAGGACACCATCCTCGCGTCCAACACCTCGACCATTTCCATCAGCCTGCTGGCCAAGGCCCTCAAGCGTCCGGAAAACTTCGTCGGCATGCACTTCTTCAACCCGGTGCACATGATGCCGCTGGTGGAAGTGATCCGTGGCGAGAAGTCCAGCGAGCTGGCTGTTGCCACCACCGTTGCCTACGCCAAGAAAATGGGCAAGAACCCGATCGTCGTCAACGACTGCCCGGGCTTCCTGGTCAACCGCGTACTGTTCCCGTACTTCGGCGGTTTCGCCAAGCTGGTCAGCGCCGGTGTGGACTTCGTCCGTATCGACAAGATCATGGAAAAATTCGGCTGGCCGATGGGCCCGGCATACCTGATGGACGTGGTCGGTATCGACACCGGCCACCACGGTCGTGACGTGATGGCTGAAGGTTTCCCGGATCGCATGAAGGACGACCGTCGTTCGGCCATCGACGTGCTTTACGAAGCCAAGCGTCTGGGTCAGAAGAACGGCAAGGGCTTCTATGCCTACGAGGCCGACAAGAAAGGCAAGCAGAAGAAAGTCGCCGACCCGTCGGTACTGGAAGTGCTCAAGCCGATCGTCTACGAGCAGCGTGAAGTCACTGACGAAGACATCATCAACTGGATGATGATCCCGCTGTGCCTGGAAACCGTGCGTTGCCTGGAAGACGGCATCGTCGAAACCGCCGCCGAAGCCGACATGGGTCTGGTCTACGGTATTGGTTTCCCTCCATTCCGTGGCGGTGCGCTGCGTTACATCGATTCGATCGGTGTTGCCGAGTTCGTTGCCCTGGCCGACCAGTACGCTGATTTGGGCGCGCTCTACCATCCGACCGCGAAGCTGCGTGAAATGGCCAAAACCGGCCAACGGTTCTTCGGTTAAGCGTCCCAACTTTTGAGCGAGAGTGAAATTTTATGAGCTTGAATCCAAGAGACGTCGTGATTGTCGACTTCGGTCGTACTCCGATGGGCCGCTCCAAGGGCGGCATGCACCGCAACACCCGCGCTGAAGACATGTCGGCGCACCTGATCAGCAAACTGCTGGAACGCAACGCCAAGGTCGATCCTGCTGAAGTCGAGGACGTGATCTGGGGCTGTGTGAACCAGACCCTGGAGCAGGGCTGGAACATCGCGCGCATGGCGTCGCTGATGACCCAGATCCCGCACACCTCGGCCGGCCAGACCGTCAGCCGTCTGTGTGGCTCGTCGATGAGCGCGCTGCACACCGCTGCGCAAGCGATCATGACCGGAAACGGTGACGTGTTCGTGGTTGGCGGCGTCGAGCATATGGGCCACGTGAGCATGATGCACGGTGTCGATCCGAACCCGCACATGTCCCTGTACGCGGCGAAAGCCTCGGGCATGATGGGCCTGACTGCTGAAATGCTCGGCAAGATGCACGGCATCACTCGCGAACAGCAGGACGCCTTTGGCGTGCGTTCCCACCAGTTGGCCAACAAGGCAACCGTGGAAGGCAAGTTCAAGGACGAAATCATCCCGATGCAGGGCTATGACGAGAACGGTTTCCTGAAACTGTTCGACTACGACGAAACCATTCGTCCGGAAACCACCCTGGAAAGCCTGGCGGCTCTGAAGCCGGCGTTCAATCCAAAGGGCGGCACCGTGACTGCCGGTACTTCGTCGCAGATCACCGATGGTGCCTCGTGCATGATCGTGATGTCGGCGCAGCGTGCACAGGACCTGGGCATTCAGCCGCTGGCCGTGATTCGTTCGATGGCGGTGGCAGGTGTGGATCCAGCGATCATGGGCTATGGTCCGGTACCGGCTACTCAGAAAGCACTGAAACGTGCCGGCCTGGGTATCAACGATATCGACTTCTTCGAGCTCAACGAAGCGTTCGCCGCACAGGCTCTGCCAGTGCTGAAAGACCTGAAAGTGCTCGACAAGATGAACGAGAAGGTTAACCTGCACGGCGGCGCGATCGCCCTGGGTCACCCGTTCGGTTGCTCCGGTGCCCGTATTTCCGGCACCTTACTGAACGTGATGAAGCAGAATGGCGGCACCTTCGGGGTGGCCACCATGTGCATTGGCCTCGGCCAAGGCATCTCCACCGTCTTCGAACGCGTTTAAGCGTCTCGTCGATGGAAGCCGGGGCCAAGTGCCCCGGTTTTTGTTTTTGCGGATTTATTTTTGTATTTATTTTGAAAAAATTTGAGTGAGGGCCGAAGCGTGCCGATACAACCTGGGCTCTACCAGCATTACAAAGGTCCGCAGTACCGCGTATTCAGTGTCGCGCGGCATTCCGAGACCGAAGAAGAAGTGGTCTTTTACCAAGCCCTGTATGGCGATTACGGCTTTTGGGTGCGTCCCTTGAGCATGTTCCTGGAGTCCGTCGAAGTTGACGGCGAGCAGGTCCCGCGCTTTGCTTTGGTGCAAGCCGAACCAAGCCTTTTTTCGAAGCCATAAGGCGAGTGCGCGCAAAACCCTGCGCTTGACCTCACCTTGTAGCCACTATATATAGCGGTGCCGCGTCAGGCGCCAACCGCCTTTCACTTCTAGAATTCAGGAATTTTCTGATCCATGGGCAAATCGCTGGTCATTGTGGAATCCCCGGCTAAGGCCAAGACCATCAACAAGTATCTGGGCAACCAATACGTGGTGAAGTCGAGTATCGGCCATATCCGAGACCTGCCCACCAGCGGTTCGGCTAGCGCCAGCAAGGAGCCAGCCGCCAAGCGCGGCAAGGCCGCCGCGGGCGAAGGGCCAGTGCTCTCGCCGAAGGAAAAGGCACGTAAACAGCTCGTTTCGCGCATGGGTGTCGATCCCGATCATGGCTGGAAAGCCAAGTACGAGATCCTCCCGGGCAAGGAAAAGGTCATCGAAGAGCTGCGCCGGCTCGCCAAGGATGCTGACACCATCTATCTCGCAACCGACTTGGATCGCGAGGGGGAAGCCATTGCCTGGCACCTGCGCGAAGCCATCGGTGGTGACGACAGCCGCTACAAGCGAGTGGTGTTCAACGAAATCACCAAGAAAGCGATTCAGGAAGCTTTCTCGGAGCCGGGCGAGCTCGATATCGATCGAGTGAATGCGCAACAGGCCCGTCGTTTCCTCGACCGCGTCGTGGGTTACATGGTTTCGCCGCTGCTGTGGGCCAAGATCGCTCGCGGTCTGTCCGCCGGTCGTGTGCAATCGGTTGCCGTGAAGCTGGTGGTCGAGCGTGAACGCGAGATCCGTGCGTTCAACCCGGAAGAATACTGGGAAGTGCATGCCGATCTCGGCACCACCAAAGGTTCGACCGTGCGTTTCGAAGTGGCGCGTGAGAAGGGCGAAGCTTTCAAGCCGCTCAACGAAGCTCAGGCCATGGCTGCGCTGGAGAAGCTGAAATCTTCCAGCTACAGCATCGTCAAGCGTGAAGACAAACCGACCAGCAGCAAGCCGTCGGCACCGTTCATCACTTCCACGCTGCAGCAGGCCGCGAGCAACCGCCTGGGCTTCGGCGTGAAGAAAACCATGATGATGGCCCAGCGTCTGTATGAAGCTGGCTACATCACTTATATGCGTACCGACTCGACCAACCTCTCGGCTGATGCCGTGACGATGGCGCGCGATTACATCGAAACCGAATTCGGCAAGAAGTACCTGCCGGAGTCGCCGAACGTCTATAGCAGCAAAGAAGGCGCACAAGAGGCTCACGAAGCGATTCGTCCTTCCGACGCCAACACCACGCCGAGCAAGCTCGCGGGTATGGAGCGTGACGCTGAGCGCCTCTACGAGCTGATCTGGCGCCAGTTCCTGGCTTGCCAGATGCTGCCGGCGCAATACCTGTCGACCACCGTCAGCGTGGCCGCTGGCGACTTCGAGCTGCGTGCCAAGGGCCGTATCCTGAAGTTCGACGGCTACACCCGCGTTCTGCCACAAATCGCCAAGCCTGGTGATGACGATGTCCTGCCGGACATGGCGCAGGGCGACGTGATGAAACTGATCAAGCTTGATCCGACCCAGCATTTCACCAAGCCACCGGCCCGTTACTCGGAAGCCAGTCTGGTGAAGGAAATGGAAAAGCGCGGCATTGGCCGTCCTTCGACCTATGCGGCAATCATTTCAACCATTCAGGATCGCGGTTACGTGACCCTGCATAACCGTCGTTTCTATTCGGAAAAGATGGGCGATATCGTTACCGAGCGTCTGTCGGAGAGTTTCTCGAACCTCATGGACTACGGCTTCACCGCCGGCATGGAAGAGAACCTCGATGACGTGGCCCAGGGCGAGCGCGACTGGAAAAACGTGCTGGACGAGTTCTACGGTGACTTCAAAAAGAAACTTGAAGTAGCCGAGAATCCGGAAGCCGGCATGCGTGCCAACCAACCGGTAATGACCGATATTCCATGCACCACCTGCGGCCGTCCGATGCAGATTCGTACTGCTTCGACCGGTGTGTTCCTCGGCTGCTCGGGCTACAGCCTGCCGCCGAAAGAGCGCTGCAAGGCCACCGTGAACCTGGTACCGGGCGACGAGATCGCTGCAGACGACGAAGGTGAGTCGGAATCCCTGGTTCTGCGCGGCAAGCATCGCTGCCCGATCTGCAGCACGGCGATGGACGCTTACCTGCTCGACGAAAAGCGCAAGCTGCACATCTGTGGCAACAACCCGGATTGCGATGGCTATGAAATCGAAGAAGGCAGCTACCGCATCAAGGGCTACGAAGGTCCGAGCCTGGAATGCGACAAGTGCGGCAGCGAGATGCAGCTCAAGACCGGCCGTTTCGGCAAGTTCTTCGGTTGCACCAACGCGACCTGCAAGAACACCCGCAAGCTGCTGAAGAGCGGTGACGCGGCGCCGCCGAAGATGGATCCGGTGAAGATGCCTGAGCTGAAATGCGAGAAGGTCAACGACACCTACATCCTGCGTGACGGTGCTTCCGGTCTGTTCCTGGCGGCCAGTCAGTTCCCGAAAAACCGCGAGACCCGTGCTCCACTGGTGATCGAGATTCTGCCGCACAAGGACGAGATCGATCCGAAGTACCACTTCCTGTGCGAAGCGCCGCAGAAGGATCCTGATGGTTTGCCAGCAGTGATCCGCTACAGCCGCAAGACCAAGGAGCAATACGTCCAGACCGAAGTCGACGGCAAGCCGACAGGCTGGAAGGCGTTCTTCGACGGTGGCAAGTGGACCGTTGAAGACAAGCGTCCGGCAAAAGCCAAGGCTTGAGCAATCGCTGATCCGAAGGTGCCCTGACTGAGCACCTTCAACACAAAAGGCCGCATGACAACCTTCGGGTTTTCATGCGGCCTTTTTGTTTAAAGCTTGCGGTCGGATCGGCTGATCCATGACACTGTCCGGCCTGTATGAAGCAATTATTTCGTTGTGGAGAGTGCCGATATGGCCCACGAACTCTATACCCGTACCAATCAGAAGATCTATTTCGCGGGTTTGTCGCTGGAAGCGCTGGCCAGGGCCGAAGAGGGGCGGGCGATGAATTCGCTGGCGCTGATTCAAGCCGGTCGCGAATCGGCGCTGTTTCATCTCTATGGCGCGTTGCTGGGGCTGTGTCACGAGATTGCCGGGTTCTACAGGCTGCCGCAGGCCAATGCGCCGCGGGCTGAAACGCTGCTGACGCGTGAAGTGCTGGAGTCGATTGCCATTCCGGAGTTGGCCGAGATGGTGGAGTTGGCGGGTAATCCGGAAACCTGGCTGGCTAAATTGCTGGCCGCGCATTCGGCGATGTTTCAGCCACCAAGGGTGCCACACAAGCCAAAGGGTGATGTGACCCAGCCGCTGATTCAGGCGGTTAATCTGGATGAAGAGCAGGCGCCCGAAGAACTGAGTCGTGAAGAGCTGGAGAACTGGCGGCAGAACCTGAAGGGTCTGGCTATCCGATTCCGTGAAGGCTTGAACGAGTGCTGATGGCTTCCTGGCTGGCGGCGACGAGATGCATGCTGCTGGTCAAGATCCTGAGCGAATCCTGAACGATCTCTATATAATCCCTGCCTTTCGTGGAGAACAGACCCATATGCCAACGTCCTTTCTAGAAATTGTCGAGCTACCAGACGGCCGAATCGAACTGCGCAGGGCCGAGGACGAGGGTTCTCTGGTAACTCTGGATTTCTCCGAGGATGCCAAGGCATTTCTGCAGGGCCAACACGTTGAAATTGCCAAGGCGATGCTGAGCGTCGGCGTGCAAATGGCCGGTCGAATGGTTGAAGGCGAGTTTGATAAGGAAGAGGGGCCGCGGGTTCTTCATTGAGCACCGCCCGTCGATTATCGCTTCGGTTCGGCTTCTCTATCCCTTGAGAAGCCCCGCGCTCCAGATGGCGCGTATCTAGTCAGCCCAGTCGAATATTCAGGCTTTGAGCGTCCCCGATGCGGGCGGCGCTGATCAGTTGTTGGCGTGAGCCTGAGTTGAGTGGGTTCAACCATGTCACCACCGTATGGCTACGACCCAGACGCAGGGCTTCGCAAGCCAGTTGCTGAGCGCTCTGTGTGCCGCGCGGTTGCAACAGCAGGATGCGTTCACGATTCAATCCGGCATCCCGCAACCAGGTTTGGGTCAGGCTGGCGGGTGGTGCAATCAGGGTCAGCCAACGTGCGTCCTGATCATCACTCAATTCGCGAAGAATCGGTGCCAGCAGGTTCAGGCAGTTCCCGGCCGCGCCGCGCAGCGACAGTTCACTGAACGCTTCGGGTTCGACATTCCATGGGCGCTCGGCTACATCCTTGAGGATGGGGGCCAGTGGTTGCGCCAGAAATGCCTCGAACAACGGCAGCTGTGTTTGCTGAGGTGCGTGTGGGAACTGCATAAAGCCTCCTTTAGCGGCGGATTACGCCGACACTCAAGCCTTCGATCACCAGTTCCTGATCTTTCAGGTTGACTTCGATAGGGGCGAACTCAGGGTTTTCGGCGATCAGCCAGACCTTGCTGCCATCGCGCTTGAAGCGTTTGACCGTCACTTCGTCGCCGATCCGGGCAACCACGATCTGACCGTTGCGTGCTTCCCGGGTCGTGTGAACGGCCAGCAGGTCGCCGTCGAAGATACCGATGTCCTTCATGCTCATCCCGTGGACGCGCAACAGGTAGTCGGCGCGAGGGTGGAAGAAGGCCGGGTTGATATTGCAGGACTCTTCGATGTGTTGCTGGGCGAGAATCGGTGCACCGGCGGCCACGCGGCCAATGATCGGAAGCGTTGACTCGTCGACCTTGGCTTCGAAGCCTGGGATTCGAATGCCGCGAGAGGCCCCCGGGGTCATCTCGATCGCGCCTTTGCGGGCGAGCGCCTTGAGGTGCTCTTCGGCGGCGTTGGGGGATTTGAAACCCAGTTCCTGAGCGATTTCCGCACGGGTCGGCGGGTAGCCGTTGTCTTCGAGGCAGCGTTTGATAAAGGCCAGAATCTCGGCTTGGCGTGGCGTCAGCTTAAGCATATTGATCGCTCTGTCTTTTTATACAGTGACTGGGATTATATACAGTGAGTCGGTCTTGGCAATGGCCGTTTTTTCGCAGGCCGCCGGACGGTCAGTGACGGCGTCGATTAATGTGGCGTCCTTGTTGTGGTTAAATACCTGACCGACCATTCCCAAAACGAACTGGCAGGCTTGACAAGGCATAGGCTGAAACGTATGTTTCAAACAAGTGTTTGTCAGGCGGAGTAGCCATGGCCCAGTCGGAAACCGTTGAACGCATTCTTGATGCTGCAGAACAGCTGTTCGCGGAAAAAGGTTTCGCCGAAACCTCATTGCGTCTGATCACCAGCAAGGCTGGGGTCAACCTTGCTGCGGTGAACTATCACTTCGGTTCGAAGAAGGCGCTGATCCAGGCGGTTTTCTCGCGTTTCCTTGGTCCGTTCTGCATCAGCCTCGACAAAGAGCTGGAGCGGCGTCAGGCGAAGCCAGAGAACAAGCCTTCGCTTGAGGAGCTGTTGGAAATCCTCGTCGAGCAAGCGCTGGTAGTGCAGCCACGCAGCGGCAACGATCTGTCGATCTTCATGCGCTTGCTCGGTCTTGCATTCAGCCAGAGCCAGGGCCACTTGCGCCGCTATCTGGAAGACATGTACGGCAAGGTATTCCGTCGCTATATGTTGCTGGTAAACGAAGCCGCACCGCGCATTCCTCCTATCGAACTGTTCTGGCGTGTGCACTTCATGCTTGGCGCTGCGGCGTTCAGCATGTCGGGTATCAAGGCCTTGCGCGCGATTGCCGAGACCGATTTCGGCGTCAACACCTCCATTGAGCAGGTGATGCGTCTGATGGTGCCGTTCCTGGCGGCCGGCATGCGTGCCGAAACCGGCGTCACCGACACCGCGATGGCCACCGCGCAGCTGCGACCACGCAGCAAATCCGCGCCGGCGCCTGCCAAGGTTTAACTGTCCATGGGTGGGCGCGGCAGCTGACATCCGCTAAGCTAGCCGCCCATGCCGACTCTCGTTCTGAACCCGTTTCTCATTGAAATCACCGACCTGCCGGGCAATGCCCCTGGTGGTGGTTTCGTGGGCAACGGGTTTTTCGTTTTCAAGGAATCTCTATGACTGCTGGCCTGCAAGGCTCGTTGATGGTGGACGTCGCCGGTACCTGGCTGACGGCCGAAGATCGCCAATTGTTGCGTCAGCCCGAAGTGGGTGGCCTGATCATTTTTGCCCGCAATATCGAGCATCCGCGCCAGGTGCGTGAGTTGAGCGCGGCGATCCGTGCCATTCGCCCGGACCTGCTGCTGGCGGTGGATCAGGAAGGCGGTCGCGTCCAGCGCCTGCGTCAGGGCTTCGTGCGTCTGCCGGCCATGCGAGCCATTGCCGACAACCCGAACGCCGAGTATCTGGCCGAGCAATGCGGCTGGATCATGGCCACTGAAGTGCTGGCTGTCGGCCTCGATCTGAGCTTTGCTCCCGTGCTGGACCTGGATTACCAGCGCAGCGCCGTGGTTGGTACTCGCTCGTTCGAAGGAGATCCGGAGCGCGCCGCACTGCTCGCCGGAGCGTTCATCAAAGGCATGAACAGCGCCGGCATGGCTGCTACCGGCAAGCACTTCCCTGGCCACGGCTGGGCGGAAGCCGACTCTCACGTCGCAATCCCCAACGACGAGCGCAGTCTTGAAGAGATCCGCGCCAACGACCTGGTGCCGTTCGCCAAGCTGAGCAAGCAATTGGCCGCCGTCATGCCGGCCCACGTGATTTATCCGCAAGTCGATGCGCAGCCAGCCGGTTTCTCCCGTCGCTGGTTGCAGGACATCCTGCGCGGTGAGTTGCAGTTCGACGGCGTGATCTTCAGTGATGACCTGTCGATGGCCGGCGCGCATGTGGTGGGTGACGCCGCCAGCCGTATCGAAGCCGCACTCAGCGCCGGTTGCGACATGGGCCTGGTGTGCAACGATCGCGCTGCCGCCGAGCTGGCCCTGAGCGCCGCGCAGCGCATGAAGGTCAAGCCGTCGCCACGCATCGCGCGGATGCGCGGTCAGGCGTTCGCCAACACCGAATACCGTCAGGATCCGCGCTGGCTGACCGCTGTCGGCGCGCTCAAAGACGCTCAACTGATCGATTAAGGATTTTTCGCTATGACGGTTTACGCAATCATCGGTGGCACTGGCCTGACCCAGCTGGAAGGCCTGAGCATTCGTCAGTCACTGGCGGTGGATACGCCTTATGGTGCGCCATCGGCCGAAGTCCAGATCGGTGAATACGCCGGCAAGGAAGTGCTGTTCCTGGCTCGCCACGGTCACCCGCATCGCTTCCCGCCGCACAAGGTCAACTACCGCGCCAACCTGTGGGCGTTGAAGCAGGCCGGGGCCGAAGCAATCATTGCTGTCAACGCCGTGGGCGGGATCCATCCTGCAATGGGTACCGGACATTTCTGCGTGCCGCATCAGATCGTGGACTACACCAGCGGTCGCGAGCACACCTATTTCGCAGATGATCTGGAGCATGTCACGCACATCGACTTCAGCTTTCCCTACAGCGAGCCACTGCGTCAGCAACTGATTGCTGCGTTGGCCGCCGAAGGTTGCGAATACAGCGATCAAGGCGTTTACGCCTGCACCCAGGGTCCGCGTCTGGAAACCGTGGCCGAGATCGTGCGTCTGGAGCGCGATGGTTGCGACATCGTTGGCATGACCGGCATGCCGGAAGCGGCACTGGCCCGTGAGCTGGATCTGGATTACGCCTGTCTGTCACTGGTGGTGAACCCGGCGGCGGGCAAGACCACGGCGGTGATCACCATGGCCGAGATCGAACAGGCGCTGCATGACGGCATGGGCAAGGTGAAGTCGACGTTGGCGCGGGTACTCAAGGGCTGAGTCTGGCTCCGGAGTGACTCGAACGAACAGGCGCTGAGGATCTCAGCGCTTTTCAAACTTGTCCGGCAACGGCGCAAACAGCGCCTCGATATCATCACTCTGCAACTTCCAGTCCCCGGCCTTGCGCCCATCCAGCACACCGGCCGCCAGGTCGGACTTTTCCTTCTGCAGATGCTGAATCTTTTCCTCGACCGTCCCCCGGGCAATCATCTTGTAGACGAATACCGGCTTCTCCTGACCAATGCGATACGCACGGTCGGTTGCCTGATTTTCAGTCGCCGGGTTCCACCACGGATCGTAGTGAATCACGGTGTCCGCTTCCGTCAGGTTCAGACCAACGCCGCCAGCCTTCAGGCTGATGAGAAAGATCTGACGCTTGCCGCTCTGGAATTCCTTCACAGGCGTGCGCCGATCCCGAGTCTGTCCAGTCAGCAACGCGTAGGCGACGTTGCGTTTTTTCAGCTCATCCTCGATCAGTGACAGCATCGAAGTGAACTGTGAGAACAGCAGAATTCGCCGTCCTTCCTCAAACAACTCCTCGAGCATTTCCATCAGGCTGTCGAGCTTGCCTGAGGTGCTGCCGCGAGCGGGCAGGGTGGCGTCGTTGACCAGGCGCAAGTCACAGCAGACCTGACGCAGCTTGAGCAGCGCTTCGAGAATGATGATCTGACTGCGCGCCACGCCTTTACGGGTGATCTCGTCGCGAACCTTCTTGTCCATGGCCAGGCGCATGGTTTCGTACACGTCGCGCTGGGCCTCGTTGAGGTCGACCCAGTGGATGATCTCGGTTTTCGGCGGCAGCTCGGTCGCGACCTGTTCCTTGGTGCGGCGCAGCAGAAACGGTTTGATCCGACCGTTGAGGTGCTGAAGTCTGACTTCGCTGGCACGCTTTTCAATCGGTACGCGGTAATCGGCGTTAAAGCTTTTGACGTCGCCGAGCCAGCCGGGCAGCAGAAAGTGAAACAGCGACCACAGTTCGCCCAGGTGGTTTTCCAGCGGCGTACCGCTCAGGCACAGGCGCTGGCGGGCGTTCAGTTCACGAGCAGCCTGGGCGGCTTTGCTGTTCGGATTCTTGATGTACTGCGCCTCATCCAGCACCAATACATGCAGCGGTTGCTGTGCGAGGCGTTCGACATCCTTGGGCAGCAGCGCATAGGTCGTGAGAATCAGGTCGTAATCGGCCAGATGCTCGAAATGCTTTTTGCGGCTGGCGCCGTACAGGGCAACCACCTTGAGCTGAGGCGTGAAGTGCGCCGCCTCGTCCAGCCAGTTGGGGATCAGGCTGGTGGGCATCACCACCATGCAGGGGCGATCCAGTCGTCCAGCGTTTTTCTCGCTGAGAATGTGCGCCAAGGTCTGTAGGGTTTTACCCAGTCCCATGTCGTCCGCAAGAATTCCGCCGACCTCAAGCTGCCGCAGCGACTGCATCCAGCTCAAGCCTTCGAGCTGATAAGGGCGCAGCGTCGCGTTCAGTCCTTCCGGCGCCTCGGCGCTGTAGTCGCGGATATCGCGCAGGCGTTGGGCGAAGCTGCGAATCTGCTCGCCACCCTCCCACAGCAGGGGGATGCCTTCCAGCGAGTTGAGGCGGATCGCGTCAGCCTTGCTCAGGCGCAGGGTGGTTTCACCCGGCTCTTGCAGATAGAACTCGCCCAGCGTCGCCAGCACCGGTTTCAATCGGCCGAGGGGCAGGGCGACTTGCAAGGGGCCATGCTCGCTGTTGCGTTGCGGGATGTTCACCAGAATCAACTCGTCGTCCCGTCGCCGGGCAAGGCGTTCGGGATTGAGGATTTCCGTGTGCGAGCGCATCAGGTTGAGCAGGATCGGCAGCAGGCTCAGGCGTTCGCCATTGACGATGATGCCCAGCTCAAGATCGAACCAGTCCCGCTCCGGGGTCTGCTCGACCGTGGCATACCAGTCATCGACGGCTGTCAGGTCGAAGCCGAATTCATCATCGACCAGCAATTCCCAGCCTTGGGTGCGCAGCTTCGGCAGGTCGTTCAGGGTAAACGTCAGCCAGGCGCTGTCGTTGACCATCTCATAGAGTTCGCCCGCGCTTTCCGGCAGGGCTTTGCTCTGCCGGGTGGCGATGCGAAAGCCGAGAATCCGAAGTTGTTCGCGATAGCTTTGCTCGACATCCGGATGGCGTTTGACCCGCAGGGTCTGGGCTTCCTGGCGAATCAGGATGTCACTGTTTTTCTGGCCGCTGACGTATTCGTCGAGGTAGCTGAAAGACAGCGCGGCACGATGCTGGATGTAGCGCTGCATCTTGCCGTTGCGCGGCTCGAACGCGCTGAACTCGACACTGGCCAGCCACAGGCGCGGCACCGGTTGCACGTTGTCCACCAGTACTTGCGGCGGCGCCTTGGGGCTGCGGTTTTCCAGAACGGCCTGGAGCTTTTCCAGCAGTTCGGCGTCTTTGGCGGCGGCGGGGTATTCGAGGGTTTCCTGCACCTGCAGCAAGACCGCCGCACAGTGTTTGCAGTTGCTGTGAACCGGGCAGGTGCACGTGGCGTCGACCATCAGCAGTGTGCCTTTGGCCGACTCACGCAGATGAATCGTCTGACGATAAATGTTGCCGCCAGAGCCTTCGCAACTGGCGGTAATGGTCGCATCGCCGACCTGCACGATCCGCACCCGGTTTTCCAGCGCGTAGCGGCGGCCACGCTCCAGGCTTTGTTCCTTGAATCGGCTGACCCAGGAGGAGGCCAGCGGTTTACTCAGAGGCGGGGACATAAGGACTTCAATCAGTCCGGTACGACTTCAGGCGCTTCCCGAGGCGCAGGCGCCGTCAGTGAAGTGATCTTGATCAGCAGGGCCAGGTGGCCGTTGTCCAGGTAGTTGAGCTGGCCGTTCTTGGTGTGGCTTTCCTGTTTCAGGCGTTCGCTGGCGGTGACCATGCCATTGGCGTCGATCTGGTTGACCCAGAAGTCGGCGTTCACGTCGGTGAAGCGCCCGAGCTTCATTTCGATCGTGCCCTCGATGGGGAACTGGCCGAACTGCTCCTGACCTTCGCTGACCGCGACCTTTGCCGGCGTCTCGCCCAGTGTCTGCTGCCAGGCTTTGTGCATCAGCACGCTGTACTCGCCGCTGGCAGTAAGTTTGGTGGCGACGTCGTTCAGCGCCGTGGTGCGCTTGCTGTCATCACCCAGGCGTTGGGCGCCTGCGGCCCAGTCTTCGGGTGCGGCACGGCTGACAATGGCCGGCACAGCGTTCTGGCGCACCAGAATCATTTCGACCTGATACAGGTCGTCGGCAAACACCGAGGGTGCTACCAGAGTCAGTAGCAAAGTCAAAGAGCGAAACAGGCGCATGCGGCGTCCTTCAAGCAGTTTTCGGGATGAGGCGCTCGAACAGCGCCTCCACAGTATTAAAGCGCTCTTCCGGGCGCTCCATCGGCACCTGGAACTTGAACATCGTGGCGCCTTCGAATTTGTAGCGTTTTGGCTGACTCTGGATCAGCTTGATCAGGGTCATCGGGTCGACCGGCGTCTGTGCCGCGAACTCGATGCGTCCGCCTTGCGGGCCGCCATCGACTTTCTTGATGCCCAGCTGTTCGGCCTGCAATTTCAGCGCCGTGATGCGCACCAGATTTTTGGTCGGTTCCGGCAGCAGGCCGAAGCGGTCGATCATCTCCACTTGCAGATCCTTCAGACCTTCCTCGTCGGTGGCCGAAGCGATGCGTTTGTAGAGGATCAAGCGTGCATGCACGTCCGGCAGATAATCCTCCGGAATCAGCGCCGGCACCCGCAGGTTGACTTCAGGGCCGCCGCCGAGCGGTTGATCGAGGTTCGGCTGTTCGCCCTTGCGGATCGATTTCACCGCGCGCTCGAGCATTTCCATGTAAAGCGTGAAGCCGACTGCCTGAATTTGCCCGCTCTGACCGTCGCCCAGCAGTTCGCCGGCACCACGGATCTCCAGGTCGTTGGTCGCGAGCACGAAGCCCGCGCCCAGATCCTGAGTATTGGCAATCGCCTCCAGGCGCTTTTCCGCATCACCGGTGATCTGCTGGCGTGGCGGAGTCAGCAGGTAGGCGTAGGCCTGGTGGTGACTGCGGCCGACACGCCCGCGCAACTGGTGCAACTGCGCCAGGCCGAACTTGTCGGCGCGCTCGATGATGATGGTGTTGGCGCTCGGCACGTCAATGCCGGTCTCGATGATGGTCGAGGCGATCAGCACGTTGAAGCGCTTGTGGTAGAAGTCGCTCATCACCTGTTCGAGTTCGCGTTCGCGCATCTGCCCATGGCCGATGCCGATTCGCGCTTCCGGCACCAGTTCGGCCAGTTCGGCGGCGCATTTCTCGATGGTCTTCACATCGTTGTGCAGGTAATAGACCTGACCGCCGCGCAGCAGCTCACGCAGCAAGGCCTCTTTGACCGTGCTCCTGTTCTGCTCCATGACGAAGGTGCGCACCGACAGGCGTCGCGCCGGTGGTGTGGCGATGATCGACAGGTCGCGCATGCCCGACACCGCCATGTTCAGCGTGCGCGGAATCGGCGTGGCGGTCAGCGTGAGGATGTCGACTTCGCTGCGCAGGGCCTTGAGCTGTTCTTTCTGACGGACACCGAAGCGGTGCTCTTCGTCGATGATCACCAGCCCGAGGTTTTTGATCTTGACGTCGTCCTGCAGCAACTTGTGGGTGCCGATGACGATGTCGATATTGCCTTCGGCCAGTTGGGCCACCGCCGCGTTCACTTCCTTGGTCGACTTGAAGCGGCTCATCACTTCCACGGTCACCGGCCAGTCGGCGAAGCGGTCGCGGAAGCTGTTGTAGTGCTGCTGGGCGAGCAGGGTGGTCGGCACCAGGATCGCCACTTGCTTGCCGCCGTGCACGGCGATGAACGCGGCGCGCATGGCGACTTCGGTCTTGCCGAAACCGACGTCGCCGCAGACCAGCCGATCCATCGGTTTCGGCGCGAGCATGTCTTCGCGCACGGCTTCGATGGTGGATTGCTGGTCCGGGGTTTCTTCGAACGGGAAGCCGGCGCTGAAGGTCGCGTAATCGGCCTTCGGATCGGCAAACGCGTAACCTTCGCGGGCGGCGCGACGGGCATAGATGTCGAGCAGTTCGGCAGCCACGTCGCGCACCTGTTCGGCGGCCTTGCGCTTGGCTTTTTGCCAGGTCTCGGAGCCAAGTCGGTGTAGCGGGGCCAGTGCGTCGTCGCTGCCGGTGTAACGAGCGATCAGGTGCAGGTTGGCCACTGGTACGTAAAGCTTGGCGTTCTCGGCGTATTCCAGAGTCAGGAACTCGGCGGCCTGATTGTCGATTTCCAGAATCGTCAGGCCGAGATAGCGGCCAACACCATGGTCGATGTGCACCACCGGCGCGCCTTCGCGCAGCTCGGTGAGGTTCTTGATCACAGCGTCGTTGTTGGCGTCGGCGCGTTTTTCGCGACGGCGACGCTGCATCACGCGTTGGCCGAACAGCGGACTTTCTGCGACCAGTGCCAACGCCGGCTCATCCAGCATCAGGCCTTCGTCGAGTGGGGCAATAGTGATCGCCAGGCGATCCTTGCTCGCGACGAAGTCCGGCCAGCTGTCGACGGTTTTCGGGCGCAGTTTCAGGCGTTCCAGCAATTCCAGCAGCACTTCGCGACGGCCGGCGGATTCGGCGGTGAACAGCACGCGACCCGGGAATTCGTCGAGGAAGGCGGAAAGCGCGGCCAGCGGCTGGGTAGCCTTGGCTTCGATCGCCAGATTCGGCAAGGCCTGCGCCGGGAAGCGCTCGCGGCCTGCGCCGGTTTCCACGTCCTGTTGACTGGCGACCACTCGCGGCCAGTTCTTCAGACGGGCGAAACAGTCTTCCACCGGCAGGAACAGTTCGGCCGGCGGCAATAAAGGACGCGATGGATCGACGCGGCGTTCTTCATACCGGTTGCGCACGTCGTTCCAGAAGTTTTCCGCGGCCTGCTCGATGCCTGGCAGCGAGAACACCTGGGTGTCTTGGGGCAGGTAATCGAACAGGGTCGAGGTTTCTTCAAAGAACAACGGCAGGTAGTACTCGATACCGGCCGGTGTAATACCGCTGCTCAGGTCCTGAAAGATCGGGCAGCGTCGGAAGTCGACGTCGAAGCGCTCGCGAAAACGCGCCTTGAAGCGGGTCACCGCGTCTTTCTGTAGCGGGAATTCCTTGGCCGGCAGCAGCTTGACCGAATCGACCTTGTCGATGGAGCGCTGGTTTTCCGGGTCGAAGGTGCGCAGGGTTTCGATTTCGTCGTCGAACAGGTCGATGCGATACGGCAGTTTGCTGCCCATCGGGAACAGGTCGATCAGTGCACCGCGTACGGTGAACTCGCCGTGTTCGTAAACCGTGTCGACGTAGCGATAGCCGCTGGCTTCAAGCCGCGAGCGCATTTGCTCGACGTCGAGCTTCTGCCCGACATCCAGCACCAGGCTGCTGCCGAGCAGGAACTTGGTCGGCGCCAGACGATGCAGGGCGGTGGTGATCGGCACCACCAGTACGCCATGTTCCAGCTCCGGCAGTCTATAAAGGCTGGCGATGCGCTGGGAGATGATGTCCTGATGCGGCGAGAACAGGTCGTAGGGCAGGGTTTCCCAGTCGGGGAAATGCAGAACGGGCAAATCCGGGGCGAAGAAGCTCAGCTCCTGCTCCAGCCGTTCGGCACTCTGGCTGTCGGCGGTCAGTAGCAACGTGAAGCGCTTGGCAGCGCTGGCAGCCTCGGCAATGGCCAGGCTCAGGGCAGCACCGGGCAGATTGCCCCAATGCTGTTTTCCTGCCGCAGCAGGGAGAAGCGGTAGACGCAGAACAGGCACGGAAGGTTGAGCTCCAGGCGTTGCGACAAAGTCGGTAATTGTAGCGGCGTCCGGTGCCGCCTGTCAGTTGCAGACTGCGTCTATCTGCGCTGTTTCAGCGAAATGTAGTGGTAACCATAAAAACGAGCACTTTTTTGACGATTATGTAGTGCCGAAAGTGGGCGGTGTTACGGAGGGTTACAGACATCGTCTAACAGTCGTCGAAAAACTGACTGCGCTGAAAGCCCCGGTTTTACTGGGCTGGCGGAGAGCGTTATTTTTTTGGACGGAATTTTGTTACCGTTTGCGCGACAAGCGCGCATTGCTACGAGAGCTTCTCGGCGGCATAATGTAGCCCCTTTTTTCTGCCCCTACATGTGGAAGGTTCCCGTGACTCAGAAGCCCGACCAGTGTCTTGGTGAATGGATCGACCGTGAAGCACTCGCAGAAGCGATGATTCCGCTTATCGGTCAGCTCTACCGCAATAACAACGTGGTGAGCTCGATCTATGGCCGCAGCCTGATCAACCAGTCTGTCATCGCGATTCTCAAAGCTCACCGCTTTGCTCGCCATCGTTCTTCCGACGATAGCGAACTCTCCGTCCACGAAACATTCCCTCTGCTGAAGGCCATGAGCGAGCTCAAGCTCGGCGCGGCTTCGGTAGACCTGGGCAAGTTGGCGTTCAAATTCCGCAACGAAGGCAACGGCCGTACCGCCGAGCAATTCGTTCGTGAAGAAATGGCTGACGTGGTTGGCCAGCAGAACGCTTCGGCCCGCAAAGGCACTGACGTTGTGCTTTACGGCTTCGGTCGTATCGGCCGTCTGCTGGCGCGCATCCTGATCGAAAAAACCGGTGGCGGCGACGGCCTGCGTCTGCGTGCCATCGTGGTGCGCAAAGGCGCCGAAAACGACCTGACCAAACGCGCCAGCCTGCTGCGTCGCGATTCGGTACACGGTTCGTTCAACGGCACCATCACCATCGACGAAGAAAACAACACCATCACCGCCAACGGCAACCTGATCCAGGTTATCTACGCGAAAAATCCTACCGAAGTGGACTACACCCAGTACGGCATCAAAGATGCGCTGCTGGTGGACAACACCGGTGTATGGCGTGATGCCGATGGCCTGGGTCAGCACTTGCAGTGCCCGGGTATCGACCGCGTTGTTCTGACCGCGCCTGGCAAAGGCAAGCTGAAGAACATCGTTCACGGTATCAACCACAGCGAAATCACTGCTGACGACAAGATCGTGTCCGCTGCTTCCTGCACCACCAACGCCATCGTGCCGGTGCTGAAAGCTGTGAATGACAAGTTCGGCATCGTCAACGGCCACGTCGAAACCGTTCACTCGTACACCAACGACCAGAACCTGATCGACAACTTCCACAAGGGCGATCGCCGTGGTCGTAGCGCCGCGCTGAACATGGTGATCACCGAGACCGGTGCTGCCACCGCTGCTGCCAAGGCCCTGCCTGAGCTGGCCGGCAAGCTGACCGGTAACGCGATCCGTGTTCCGACGCCAAACGTGTCGATGGCCATTCTCAACCTGAACCTTGAGAAAGCCGCTACCCGTGAAGAGATGAACGAGTACCTGCGCTACATGGCGCTGCACTCCGATCTACACAAGCAAATCGACTTCGTCAATTCCCAGGAAGTGGTTTCGACCGACTTCGTTGGTTCGCGCCACGCCGGTGTTGTCGACGCTGAAGCGACCATCACCCAGGATAACCGCGTTGTTCTGTACGTCTGGTACGACAACGAGTTCGGTTACAGCTGCCAGGTGATCCGCGTGATGGAAGACATGGCCGGTGTAAACCCGCCAGCCTTCCCGCGCTAAGCCTTAGCTGCAAATGAAAACGCCCCGACTTAGGTCGGGGCGTTTTTGTTTGTGCGCGATTCAGGTCAGTTGGGGATGGCCGCTTGTGCCGTGCGCAGTTCGTGTTTGTTGCCATGGAACAGCACCAGCGTCGCGATCAATCCCAGCACCGCTGCACCGCTGAGCCAGATCCCCGGCGCCGCCTTGTTGTCCAGCACATGGATCAGGTAAGTGCAGGCGGCTGGCGTGAATCCACCGAAGGTCGCAGTCGCCAGGCTGTAGGCCAGCGAGAAACCAGTCGTACGAACTTCCACCGGCATGATTTCGGTCAGCGCCACCACCATTGCGCCGTTGTACGAGCCGTACAGGAACGACAGCCACAATTCGACAATCAGCAGATGGCTGAAGCTCGGGTTCGCCACCAGCCACGACAGCGCCGGGTAAGCGGTCAGGATCGCCAGAATCGTCGCCGCCAACAGCAGGGGTTTGCGGCCGATCTTGTCAGACAGTGCGCCCATTACCGGCAGCCAGAAGAAGTTCGACAGGCCGATGCACACCGTCACCAGCAACGCATCGAAGTCCGACAGGTGCAATTCCGCCTTGCCAAAGGTCGGGGTGTAGGCGGTGATCAGGTAGAACGACACGGTGGTCATCACCACCAGCGCCATGCCGGCGATGACAATGCCGAAGTTCTGACCGATCGAACGGACGATTTCCTGCAGGGTGGGGCGGTGTTTACGTGCCTGGAACTCCGGCGTTTCCTCCAGGGAGCGACGAATGACGAAGATCACCGGAACGATCATGCAGCCGATCAGGAACGGCACACGCCAGCCCCAGTCGCCCATCTGTTCCGGGCTCAGCCAGTGGTTGAGGCCGACGCCGAGCAGACCGGCGAATACCACCGCCGCTTGCTGGCTGGCGGACTGCCAACTGACGAAGAAGCCCTTGCGGCCTGGCGTGGCGATCTCTGACAGGTACACCGACACGCCGCCCAGTTCCACGCCGGCCGAGAAGCCTTGCAGCAATCGGCCGAACAGCACGATCAGCGGCGCTGCAACGCCAAGGGTGGCGTAGCTCGGCACGCAGGCGATCAGCACTGTACCGGCCGCCATCAGCGCGAGGGTGATGATCAGGCCTTTGCGACGGCCGTGACGGTCAATGTAGGCACCGAGGAAAATAGCCCCCAATGGACGCATCAGGAAGCCTGCGCCGAAGGTTGCCAGTGCGAGCATCAGGGAGGCGAAGGCGCTGTCGGTGGGGAAGAAGGTCTTGGAGATGGCCACGGCGTAGAAGCCATAGACCATGAAGTCGAACATTTCGAGAAAGTTGCCGCTGACAACGCGAAAAATCGCTTTGCCTTTGCCCGTGGTGGAGGACATGTTCAGGTACTCACTTTTTGATTTTGTATGAAAGCGTTGCATCCGTTTGGGAGCTAGCGGGCTCTGTGGTCATAATGGCGGGCTCGGTTTTGCTCGGAGATGAAGAATTGTTAACTGGACGATGGGTGGTTTTCGTGATTCTTCTCGGTGTTTTGTCCGGCTGCAGCTCCGGCGACTCGATGGAGAGCTTCGGCGGCCCGACCATGGGCAGCACGTATTCGATCAAGTACGTGCGCCGGGCCAATCTGCCTGCACCTCAGGATGTTCGCGTCGAAGTCGAGAAGATCCTCGCCGACGTTGATCAGCAGATGTCGACCTATCGCGCGGACTCCGATATTTCGCGCTTCAACGCATTGCCCGCCGATCGCTGTCAGACCATGCCGGCGCCGATCCTCGAATTGGTCAGGGTTGGTGAGCAGCTGTCGCAACAAAGCGAAGGTTCCTACGACCTGACGGTGGAGCCACTGCTCAATCTCTGGGGATTCGGTCCGCAGGGGCGTGAAGAAAAGGTGCCGAGCGAGGCGGCGCTGGCTGAAGTGCAGAAACGGGTGGGCTACCGGCATCTGCGTGTCGATGGCGACCAGTTATGCAAGGACGCGGCGGTCGAAGTCGATTTCAACAGCATCGCTGCCGGGTATGCGGTCGACACCATTGCCGCGCGACTCGACGCCTTGGGCATTCATGATTACCTCGCCGAGGCCACGGGCGAGCTCAAGGCGTCCGGCAAGAAACTCGATGGCTCGCCATGGCGCATCGCGTTGGAAGAACCCCGTGACGATCAGCAGGTGGCGGAGCGCGTTCTCAACGTTGATGGTTATGGCCTTTCCACGTCCGGCGACTACCGCAACTATTTTCAGCAGGATGGCCGGCGCTATTCCCACACCTTCGATGCCCGCACCGGGGCGCCGGTCCTGCACGATCTAGCGTCAGTCACGGTAATTCATCCTTCAGCATTGATGGCCGATGGACTATCGACACTGTTGCTGATTCTCGGGCCGGAAAGGGCCTGGGACTATGCCGAAAAACACGATATTGGTGCATTCTTTGTGATTCGTGCCGATACAGGTTTCGTCACCCGCACCAGTCAGGCTTTCGAGCGGCTCAGTGGCGCAAAAGTTGACTGAAGACAGTACGAAAACTGGCGTTGTAGTGCAGGCAAAAGTAGCCTACGACGCGACCAAGGGTTAATGTGCGCGGCGTTGACGCTTCTATAGACTGTGTCCGGGTTTTCTACTGGCCCCCAATTGTTCCTTCGCGCCGCCGTTCGGCGTGATTTAGCCGCCGGTGCTGCTGGCACCGCGGCCTGTTCTGAGGAGTACGCATGGCTGTCTACAACTACGACGTGGTGGTATTGGGTTCCGGCCCGGCGGGAGAAGGCGCGGCAATGAACGCCGCCAAAGCAGGGCGCAAGGTGGCGATGGTCGACAGCCGTCGCCAGGTCGGCGGTAACTGCACCCACCTGGGTACCATCCCGTCCAAGGCCTTGCGTCACTCGGTGCGGCAGATCATGCAGTTCAACACCAACCCGATGTTCCGTGCGATCGGTGAGCCGCGCTGGTTCTCCTTCCCGGACGTGTTGAAAAGCGCCGAGAAAGTCATCTCCAAACAAGTCGCTTCGCGTACCGGCTACTACGCCCGTAACCGCGTCGACGTGTTCTTCGGCACCGGCAGCTTCGCCGACGAGCAGACCATCGAAGTGGTCTGCGCCAACGGTGTGGTCGAGAAACTGGTGGCCAAGCACATCATCATCGCCACCGGTTCGCGCCCTTATCGCCCGGCGGACATCGATTTCCACCACCCGCGTATCTACGATAGCGACACCATCCTCAGCCTCGGCCACACCCCGCGCAAACTGATCGTTTACGGCGCTGGCGTGATCGGCTGTGAATACGCTTCGATCTTCAGCGGTCTGGGTGTACTGGTCGAGCTGGTGGACAACCGTGGTCAGTTGCTGAGCTTCCTCGACTCGGAAATTTCCCAGGCGTTGAGCTACCACTTCAGCAACAACAACATCACCGTGCGCCACAACGAAGACTACGACCGCGTCGAAGGCGTGGACAACGGCGTGATCCTGCACCTGAAGTCCGGCAAGAAGATCAAGGCCGATGCCTTGCTCTGGTGCAACGGCCGGACCGGCAACACCGATCAGTTGGGTCTGGAAAACATCGGCGTCAAGGTCAACAGTCGTGGCCAGATCGAAGTGGATGAGGCCTACCGCACCTGTGTGCCGAACATCTACGGTGCCGGTGACGTGATCGGCTGGCCGAGCCTGGCCAGTGCCGCCCACGACCAGGGTCGCTCGGCGGCCGGCAGCATCGTCGACAATGGCAGCTGGCGCTTCGTGAATGACGTGCCGACCGGCATCTACACCATTCCGGAGATCAGCTCGATCGGCAAGAACGAGCAGGAACTGACCCAGGCCAAAGTGCCGTACGAAGTGGGCAAGGCGTTCTTCAAGAGCATGGCGCGTGCGCAGATCGCCGGCGAGCCGCAAGGCATGCTGAAGATCCTGTTCCACCGTGAAACCCTGGAAGTGCTGGGCGTTCACTGCTTCGGTTATCAGGCGTCGGAGATCGTGCACATCGGTCAGGCGATCATGAACCAGCCGGGTGAGCTGAATACTCTGAAGTACTTCGTCAACACCACGTTCAACTACCCGACCATGGCCGAAGCCTATCGGGTAGCGGCGTACGACGGCCTCAACCGGCTTTTTTGACGGGCTCCGGCCGGTGGCCTGAGCCGGCCGGGGAGACCGATTTCAGCTATTCCCAAGGGTGGCAGTGGCCAAACCGGGAAAGTCTGTAATCAGGCTGTCAACGCCGAAGTCGGCGAGTCTGCGCATCAGCGCAGGCTCGTTGACGGTCCACACCGACACGTGCAGCCCCTGACGCTGCGCCTTCTGCAGGCGTTCCGGCGTACACAGCGTCCAGTTCAACGCGAGAATCTCGCAGCCATAACTCTGAGCGACCTTCAACGGGTCGAGCCAGGCGTATTCGGCCACCAGACCGCGCGATACGTCGGGCACCAGATCCAGCGCAGCCTTCAATACTTCCCTTGAACTCGAGGTGATCGTCACCTTGTCGAGCAGTCCGTGCCTGACCGCCATTTCGCGAATGGCCAGCACGGTGGTCGCGGCGCGGGTGCGCGAAGCGCTTTTGACTTCGAGCTGCCAGTGATCGAAATTACATTGCTCGAACAGTGTTTCCAGCGTCGGAATCGGGCACGGCTTGATCCAGCCCGGGCCACCCTTGCGGGCGTCGTAGGTCACCAGGTCGGCGGCGGAGTGCTCGACCACCTTGCCACGGCGCTCGGTGGTGCGCTTGAGGGTCGGGTCGTGGATAACCATCAACTCGCCGTCCTTGGACAGGTGCAGGTCCAGTTCGCAACGGCGAACGCCGTGCTTGAGACATTCCTGAAAGCTGGTCAGGGTGTTTTCCGGTGCTTCGCCCTTGGCGCCGCGGTGGCCGTAGATAAGGGTCACGGTTCTTCCTTAATTAAATGCCTGATTCGTTCTGTTCGCGGGCCAGACGTCGTTCCTGAGCCTGCTTTTGCAAGATATAGCGGGCGAGCAACTGGCGCTGGGCATCGGTCAAGTGTTCGAACTCGGTGCCGATGTCGTAGCCTTCGCCCTTGCGGTCGCAATGGGTCACCCGGGCGCGCAGCAACAGGCCTAGCGCCTGGGGCATGAGCACCAGTTTGACCGACAGGTGGGCGCCGGTGGCGATCGGGGTCGGGTACTGAAAGTCGATGCCGCCCTCGGAGATGATCACTGGCTGCGGCTCGCCGATGTGGCCGAGCACGGTCAGGGCGACCACCTGGCTGAGCAGGTCGATGCGTTTGTTCTGGGATTTCAGGAACGCGGCGATGGCGCGGTCACGTTCACTGATCTGGCGCAGCAGGTGCTGCGACTCAAATTCGCTCAGGTGCAGTTCGCTGAGCAGATTGAACAGCGGGGAAGCATCCTGCAACACTTCCTGGCCTGCGGCTTCGGGAGCGGACAGGGGCCTAATTTCCAGTGCGATCGTGTCCTCGATACGGTAGTATTCGCGGCGATCTTCTTCATCTAATGTCGACATGGCGAACCCATGGTAGCGGCGGTGGTCTGAGTGTAAAGCTGGTTATCGACCCCCGCCACAAGGACGTTCCTTTTCCCTCCGAACAAGCCCCGACATGTTCAGACCTCTCTTCGTATTTATCGGCACGCGTTATACCCGTGCAAAGCGTCGCAATCATTTTGTGTCATTCATTTCCCTGACTTCGATGATCGGGCTCGCCCTTGGCGTGGTCGTGATGATCGTGGTGTTGTCGGTGATGAACGGCTTCGATCATGAGATGCGCACCCGCGTGCTGGGCATGGTGCCCCACGCGACCATCGAGTCCGGTGAAGCCATCAGCGACTGGCCGAGCCTGGCCGCCAAGGTCAAGCAGAATCCGCAGGTGGCGGCCGTCGCGCCGTTCACCCAGATGCAGGGGCTGCTGACCAATAACGGCCAGGTGTCCAAGGTGTTGCTCAATGCCATTGACCCGGCGCTGGAACGCAACGTCTCGATCATCGACAACTTCATGAAGCAGGGCAAACTCGACGACTTGACGCCGGGCAGCTTCGGCATCGTGATCGGCGACAAGGCCGCGACCAAGCTCGGCGTGGGCATCGGTGACAAGGTCACCTTCGTCGCGCCGGAGGTCAGCGTGACGCCGGCCGGGATGTTCCCGCGCATGAAGCGCTTCACCGTGGTCGGCATCTTCCATGTCGGCGCCGGTGAGCTGGACGGTTACCTGGGCGTGACCAACCTGCAGGATCTGGCGAAGATGCACCGCTGGAAGCCTGATCAGGTGCAGGGCCTGCGTCTGAAGTTCGACGACCTGTTCCAGGCACCGCGTGAAGCGTGGAACATCGCCCAACGCCTCGGCGAAGACCATTACTACGCCCGCGACTGGACCCGCACCCACGGCAATCTGTATCAGGCGATCCGCATGGAAAAAGCCATGATCGGCCTGCTGTTGCTGCTGATCGTCGCGGTTGCCGCGTTCAACATCATTTCCACGCTGGTGATGGTGGTGAACGACAAGAAGGGTGACATCGCCATTCTGCGCACATTGGGCGCTACGCCGGGCACGATCATGCGCACGTTCATGGTGCAAGGCACGGTGATCGGCGTGGTCGGTACGGCCATTGGCGCCGTGGTCGGGATCTTTGCCGCGCTCAACGTCAGCGCAGCGATTTCGGCCCTCGAAGGCGTGATAGGGCATAAATTCCTCAACGCCGACGTGTATTTCATCGATTACCTGCCGTCGCAGGTGCAGAGCCAGGATGTGATCATGGTCTGCGCCGCTGCGTTGGTCCTGAGTTTCCTCGCCACCCTGTATCCAGCCTGGCGTGCCGCGCGCACCCAGCCGGCGGAGGCGCTACGTTATGAGTGAGTCGGGCATGAGTGAAAAAGCAATCTTGAGCTGCCGCAACCTGGGCAAATCCTACGAGGAAGGCCCGGAATCGGTAGAAGTGCTGGCCGGCCTGCAACTGGAGTTGCACCCGGGCGAGCGTGTAGCGATTGTCGGTACCTCGGGTTCGGGCAAAAGTACCTTGCTCAACCTGCTGGGCGGTCTCGACACGCCGACCAAGGGCAGCGTCTGGCTCGACGGCGAAGAACTCTCGGCTCTCAGCGAGAAGAAGCGCGGCCTGCTGCGTAACCGTTCGTTGGGCTTCGTCTACCAGTTCCACCACTTGCTGCCGGAATTCACCGCGCTGGAGAACGTCTGCATGCCGCTGCTGATCGGCAAGACGCCGATCCCGGAAGCACGCCAGCGCGCCACCGCGTTGCTGGAGCGAGTCGGTCTGGGCCATCGTCTGGAGCACAAACCAGCCGAACTGTCCGGCGGTGAGCGTCAGCGTGTGGCGATTGCCCGTGCACTGGTCAACAAGCCTGGCCTGGTGATGCTCGACGAGCCGACCGGCAACCTCGACTCCCACACCGCCCAAGGCATCCAGGACTTGATGCTGGAACTCAGCACGTCGATGCGCACGGCGTTCCTGGTAGTGACTCACGACATGAACCTGGCTCGCCAGATGGACCGCGTCCTGCATCTGCAGGAAGGTTGCCTGACCCCTATCTGACGGCTTGAAACCCGATGCCTGAAAAGGCGTCGGGTCTTTTATTTTTATACGGTGCCCCAGCGAATGTTCAGACCGTTATCGATCTTTATCGGCACGCGCTATACCCGCGCCAAGCGCCGCAATCGCTTTGTTTCGTTCATTTCGATGACCTCGATGATCGGCCTCGCCCTCGGCGTGCTGGCGATGATCGTGGTGTTGTCGGTGATGAACGGCTTCCAGCGCGAAATGAGCTCGCGCATCCTCGGCATGGTGCCCCACGCGACTATCGTCGGCGTCAAGCCGATCGATGACTGGCAACCGGTGGCCGCCGCCGCCCTGAAGAATCCCGAAGTGACCGCCGCCGTGCCGTTCACTGAAATGGAAGGCATGCTGTCCTACAAGGGCATGATGCAGCCGATCCAGATCAGCGGCGTCGACCCGGCCCAGGAAGGCAAGGTGTCGATCGTTGCGCAGCACATCGTGCAGGGCCGTCTCGACGCCTTGAAACCGGGCGAGTTCGGTGTGGTGCTGGGTGAAATCACCGCCCGACGCTTCCGCCTGAACGTCGGCGACAAGATCACCCTGATCGTGCCGGAAGTCAGTACCGCACCGGGCGGCATCACCCCGCGCATGCAGCGTCTGAATGTGGTGGGTGTGTTCAAGGTCGGCGCCGAGCTGGACGGTTCCATGGGCCTGATCCACGTGGCCGATGCCGCGCAGATGCAGCACTGGGAGCCGAATCAGGTACAGAGCGTGCGCCTGGCGGTGAAAGACCTGTACGCCGCGCCGAAGGTTTCTTCGGACATCGCCACTGGTCTCGGCGCCGACTTCAAGGCTGACGACTGGACCCATACCCAGGGCAGCCTGTTCAGTGCGATGAAGATGGAAAAAACCATGATCGGCCTGTTGCTGCTGATGATCGTCGCGGTGGCGGCGTTCAACATCATCGCGACCCTGATCATGGTGGTGAACGACAAGGGCGCGGACATCGCGATCCTGCGCACCATCGGCGCCACGCCACGGCAGATCATGGCGATCTTCATGGTGCAGGGCACGGTGATCGGGATTGTCGGCACCATCATTGGTGGTGTGCTCGGCGTGATTGCCGCGCTGAACGTCAGTGAGATGGTGGGCTGGATCGAACGAGTGTCCGGGCAGCACATCTTCAGTTCCGACGTGTACTTCGTCAGCAACCTGCCATCGGAATTGCAGGGTGGCGACGTGCTGCTGATCTGCTCGGCGGGCTTTATCCTCAGCTTCCTGGCCACGGTTTACCCGGCCTGGCGAGCGGCGAAGATCGAACCCGCGCACGCGTTGCGTTATTCGTAAGTTCCCCCATTGAGGCCGGCATTGCCGGCCTCAATCGTTTTTCGGCAACTCAATCACAAACCGCGTCCACCCTTGTTCCGATTCGCAATGAATCTGCCCGCCATGGGCCCGGATGATCGACTGAGTAATCGCCAGCCCCAGCCCCGCATGCTCCGAGCTGCCTTCCTGGCGCGCCGGGTCCGCCCGGTAGAAGCGGTCAAACAAGCGCGGCAACAATTCCGAAGAAATGCCTTCGCCACTGTTTTCCACAGTCATCCTCAAGGACTTCGCCTGCTCGGCCACCCGCACGCGTACTTCGCCGGCCGCCGGTGTGAAGCGCAACGCGTTATCCAGCAGATTCGACAGGGCTCGGCGCAACATCGCGCGATCACCCTCGAACCGCCCCTGACCATCACGACTCAGGTTGACCTGAGCGTCTTCAGCCAGCGGTGCGAAAAACTCCAGCAGCGCATCGGCTTCTTCCGCGAGATTCAGCGGTTCCCGCTTGGGAACCAGCAGCCCATGGTCAGCCTTGGCCAGATAAAGCATGTCGTTGACCAGTTGCGCCATCCATTGCAGCTCTTCGAGGTTGCTGTGCAGGGCCTCGCGATAATCCTCGAGTGGGCGAGGGCGGGTGAGGGTGACCTGCGTGTGGGTCAGCAGGTTCGACAATGGGGTGCGCAGTTCATGGGCGATGTCGGCGGAGAACGCCGAGAGACGCTGAAAGGAGTCGTCGAGGCGTCCGAGCATGGCGTTGAAGCTGTGGGCCAATTCCGTGAGTTCCGCAGGCATCTGCGCTTCAGGCAGTCGGGCATTGAGCGATTGCGCCGAAATTCCGCGCGCGACGGCACTCATGCGGCGCAGTGGACGCAATCCGCTGCGCGCTGCCCAGGCGCCGAGCAGTGCGGTCGCCAGTGCCGAAAGACCGACGGTCAGCCAGATCAGATGCTGCATGCGTTGCAGAAAGTGCTGGTGGTGGGTGATGTCCAGCAGCAGGGTCAACTGTGGCGAGTCGGGTTGTTCCGGCTGGAGCGGGGCGTTGAGCAGGCGATAGTCCGTGCCGTTGTCGTTGATGGTGGCCAGGCCGGGCTGCTGCGGCAGGTTCGCCGGCATTTGCAAGGATCGGCCGAACCAGCGCGGTCCCTCGGGGCCGCTGATACGTAGCGAGACATCGCCCTGTTGGCTCAATTCAGCGGTGATATGCGCGGCGTCACCATCACCCAGCAGTGTCTGACGCACATTGATCAGTTTGCCTTCAAGCAGTTGCTGATCGAGCTCGATGAAATGCGCCTCACTGGCCCGATTGAAAACCACGCCCGCCACCAGCGAAACCGTCGCGGTACACGCGGCGAAGAGCAACGCCAGCCGACTGCCGAGTGACAGGCGGCGCATCAGTCGGCACGCTCTTCAAGGACATAACCCATGCCACGCACGGTGTGAATCAGCTTGTTGGGGAAGTCGTCATCGATCTTCAGGCGCAGCCGACGAATCGCCACTTCGATCACGTTGGTGTCGCTGTCGAAATTCATGTCCCAGACCTGGGAGGCGATCAGGGATTTGGGCAGCACCTCACCCTGGCGGCGCAGGAGCATTTCCAGCAGCGCGAACTCTTTTGCGGTGAGGTCGATGCGCTGACCGCTGCGCTCGACGCGGCGGCGAATCAGGTCAAGACGCAGGTCGGCCAGTTGCAGGCAGGTTTCCTGCGGAGTGGCGCTGCCGCGTCGCAACAGGCTGCGCACCCGGGCCAGCAGTTCGGAGAAGGCGAACGGCTTGACCAGATAGTCGTCGGCGCCGAGTTCCAGGCCATGAACCCGGTCTTCCACGGTGTCTTTGGCGGTCAGAAACAGGATCGGGGTTTCGAGCCCGGCACTGCGCACCGCTTGCAGAATCTGCCAGCCGTTGCGACCGGGCAGCATCACGTCGAGGATCAACAAGGCATAGTCACCGCTCAAGGCCAGTTGCTGTCCGGTGGTGCCGTCGGCCACCAGCTCGGTGTTGAAGCCGGCCTCGGTCAGGCCCTGGCGTAGGTAGTGGCCGGTTTTCGGTTGGTCTTCGACGATCAGCAGTTTCATGGGCTGTGGAGCTCAAATAGACAGAACAAGGGCGTTATACCGTGGGCGGTGGTTATGCAGACCAACCTGACAAAGTTGTAATCTCCCTGTCAGGTAGCTGCCAGCGCAGGCCGGCTAAAGTTTCCCACAGGTTGAACCTTATCTTGTTGGAGTATGACTATGTTTTTGCGCAACCCTCTGGCCGTCGCCGCCTGTCTGCTGGCGTTGAGCTCATCCGTCTGGGCCGACCCTGCGCACACCTATGACTTCGGCCAACCCGCCCCGGCCGCCAAGGCCAGCCGCAGCATTGAAGTGGTGATGGGCGACATGACGTTTGATCCGAAGGCCATCGAGATCAAGGCCGGTGAGACCATTCGCTTTGTCTTGGTGAATAAAGGTCAGTTGTTGCACGAATTCAACCTCGGCGACGCGGCAATGCATGCCAAGCACCAGCAGGAAATGTTGCAGATGCAACAAAGCGGCATGCTCACGCCGACCGGTATGAAGGAAATGTCCCACGACATGGCGGGCATGGATCATGCCTCGATGGGGCACGTCATGAAGCATGACGACCCCAACAGCGTCCTGGTCGAACCGGGTAAAACCGCCGAGTTGACCTGGACCTTCAGCAAAGCCGTGAACCTGGAGTTCGCCTGCAACATTCCCGGGCATTACCAGGCCGGAATGGTCGGCAAACTGACTGTCAGTCAGTAAGCACTCAAAGGCGGGAGCAAAGGCTGATAGAATCCGCTGATTCTTCAGTCAGGTTTCCGCCATGCATCCCGCAGCCGAACATTCGCCGCTGGGCAAGTCCAGCGAATACATCGCCACTTACACTCCGTCTCTGCTGTTTCCGATCCCGCGCACCGCGAAGTGGGCCGAGCTGGGCCTGACCGCCGAGACCCTGCCGTATAAAGGCGTGGATTTCTGGAACTGCTTCGAACTGTCGTGGTTGCTGCCATCGGGCAAACCGGTGGTGGCGATCGGCGAATTCAGCATTCCGGCGGACTCGCCGAACATCATCGAATCCAAGTCGTTCAAGCTCTATCTGAACTCGTTGAACCAGACGCCGTTCGCCGACGTCGCGAGCCTGGAAGCGACGCTGATCAAGGACTTGTCCGCCGCTGCCGGCAAGCCGGTGGGCGTGCGGGTTCGCAGCCTGAAAGAGGTCGAGGCCGAAGGCGTGGTCGCGCTGCCGGGCGTGTGCATTGACGATCTGGATATCAGCGTCAGCAACTACGAACATCCGCGTCCTGAGCTGCTGCGTTGCGATGATTCGCGGGTGGTGGAGGAGAGCGTGCACAGCCATCTGCTCAAGTCCAATTGCCCGGTGACCAGCCAGCCGGACTGGGGCAGCGTAGTCGTGGAGTACCGGGGTGCAGCGCTGGATCACGCCAGCCTGCTGGAATACATCGTCAGCTTCCGTCAGCACTCGGACTTCCACGAGCAATGCGTTGAGCGGATTTTCCTCGACCTGCAGCGTTTGTTGAAGCCGGAAAAGCTGACGGTGTTCGCACGTTACGTGCGCCGGGGCGGGCTGGATATCAATCCGTACCGCAGCACTGAAAGCGTACAGTTGCCGAACCATCGTCTGGTTCGTCAGTAACCTGCAAAGCGGACATGAAAAAGCCCTGCCATTGCTGGCAGGGCTTTTTGCATTTCAGGGGAGGGCGATCAGATGCCCATGCTGCCCAGCGCATTGACGATATTGCGCAGGGTGCCCGCAATAGCAGGGTGTTCGAGCTCGAAGCGATCAACTGCCAGATTCACGCCATCGGCGATGCTGGCGTCCTGCGTCGCGCTCTCCAGTTTGATTTGGGATTCGATCTGCGCCATAAGCTCACGAAGATGTTCGCGCTCTTCTTCTGTAAGCGGCGGATTCTGATCCAGTTGCTCGCGCAGGGTGTTGAGCTGTTCTTGCAGTTCGCGGGCGGGCATGGTGTTTTCCTTTTATCGAGAGGCACTGGCATAGACCGCAGTCGTGCGCCAAAGGTCTATGGCTCTCCTTAAGACTAATCCACTCTCGATGAACCTGCATGATCCCGGTCAGGGCTTCTCGCCTTTGAGGCGGCGCAGGCTGATGTCCGCCAGGCAGGTATCGAGATCGCCCAGGTTATCGATCACCGAGTGCACGCCCAGACCGAACAGTTGCACAGTGGCCTTGCCGCGCAGTTGTTCGCGTTCTTTCTGACTGAGGGCTTGCCATTCGCTCGGGGCCAGGCCGCAGAGTGAGCCGCAGGACGCAAGGCCAATGGTCCACAGCCCGGCATTCAAGCCTGATTGCAGCAAGTGCGGCTCGCCGCTGACCAGCACACAGCCATCCAGGCGATCGACATTCAACGCCATCAAGGCTTGCCAGCAGGCATTCGGTGCCGGCCATGGATTGTTTGTTGCGGGATGTTGCGAGGGTTTGATCCAGCCCGGCAATCCGGATGCCAGCACCTGAGTGAGAGCAGGGGGCAAGTCATCGAGCCAGGCGCAGGGGATCAGTTGGCGCTGCAGGCTGCGCAGGCTGTCGAGCGCGCCCGGCGTGGCGTCGGCGTGCTCTGTGCCGGGGCTGGCGTGGTGACGGGCGCGGGCGCCGAAGTCCACCAGGCAACCGCTGAGCCCGAACAGCACGGCCGTCAGGTTTGGGGCGGACAGGGGCAAGGCTTCGGCTTGAGGCATGGAAAACGTCCCTGAAATAGAAGTCAGGCTAAGCATCGCCGGTGACAGTTGGATGACAAGCGCGTGACGAACCGTCCTACAGAGGTGTTCAAGCCGGAAATGCCTAAAACCTTGTTTCCGTCTTATACTGCACCTCTTATAACCGTGGCCCGCTTGCCGCGTATGTACAATCCAAGGAGTTTTCTATGCGCTGGAGCAACCCTCTCGCTCAGCTTTGTGTATGTGCCAGCGTGATGCTGGTTCCGTTCGCCGCGCACGCCGCAACGGAAGAAGACCCTTGGGAAAGCGTCAACCGTCCGATTTTCCAGTTCAACGATTTCGTCGATACCTACGCGCTGAAACCTCTGGCGCAGGGCTACGATTATGTAACGCCGCAATTCCTGGAAGACGGCATCCACAACATGTTCCGCAACGTCGGTGATATCACCAACCTGGCGAACAACATTCTGCAGGCCAAGCCAGCCGCTGCCGGTGTCGACACCGCGCGCCTGATCTTCAACACCACCTTCGGCCTGCTCGGCTTCTTCGACGTCGGCACCAAGATGGGCCTGCATCGCAGCGACGAAGACTTCGGCCAGACCCTCGGCTACTGGGGCGTCAGCAGCGGTCCTTACGTGATGCTGCCGTTGCTGGGCCCGAGCACTCTGCGTGACGCGCCGTCCAAGTACGTCGACACCTACACCGCACCGTACCGCTACATGAACGACATCCCGGCGCGTAACACCATCTACGGCCTGAACATCGTCGACACCCGCGCCAGCCTGCTGTCCAGCGAGAAGCTGATCAGCGGCGACAAGTACACCTTCATCCGCAATGCCTACCTGCAGAACCGCGAGTTCAAGGTCAAGGACGGTCACGTCGAAGACGATTTCTGATCTCGATTGATCGACATGAAGGGGCGACCGCGAGGTCGCCTTTTTTGTGGGCGCGTCCAATGATTGGGTTACGGTTGAAGCTGTTCTTATAACTGCGAGTGATTTGACAAACAAAGTCTCCAAGCGACCATCGGCGCATGCTTGAAACGCCTCTCGGATGGGAGTACCGTCTGCGCCTTAGAAGGGCACCTCTGGTGCAACCGTGTACAGGGCAAACGCTCTGAAACGGTGCAGCAGAGAGGCTAGAAAGCGAATCCAGTAGTCTGCGCCGGGCCGTTGCCCCGCCTGCTACGCCAACCTAATTCTGGCGCCGTTTGCCCACATGCCAAAAACCAGTGCCACGCTGCTGATAATCGATGATGACGAAGTAGTGCGCGCGAGCCTCGCGGCCTATTTGGAAGACAGTGGTTTCAGCGTCTTGCAGGCCAGTAACGGCCAGCAGGGTCTTCAGGTATTCGAGCAAGACAAGCCCGACTTGGTCATCTGCGATCTGCGCATGCCGCAGATGGGCGGTCTCGAACTCATCCGTCAGGTCACCGAGCGGTCACCACAGACTCCTGTGATCGTGGTTTCGGGTGCCGGCGTGATGAACGATGCGGTCGAGGCCCTGCGCCTGGGCGCGGCGGATTACCTGATCAAGCCTCTCGAAGATCTGGCCGTGCTCGAGCACTCCGTGCGCCGGGCCCTGGATCGTGCGCGCCTGCTGCTGGAGAACCAGCGCTACCGCGAGAAGCTGGAAAAGGCCAACCGTGAGCTCGAAGCCAGCCTGAACCTGCTCCAGGAAGACCAGAATGCCGGTCGCCAGGTGCAGATGAACATGCTGCCGGTCAGCCCGTGGACCATCGACGAATTCAAGTTCGCCCACCAGATCATTCCGTCGCTGTACCTGTCGGGTGATTTTGTCGACTATTTCCGGGTGGACGAGCGTCGGGTCGCGTTCTATCTGGCGGATGTTTCGGGTCATGGCGCCTCTTCGGCGTTCGTCACCGTCCTGCTGAAGTTCATGACCACGCGCCTGCTGTTCGAGTCCAAGCGCAACGGCACCTTGCCGGAATTCAAGCCTTCGGAAGTCCTTGGTCATATCAACCGGGGGCTGATCAGTTGTAAGCTGGGTAAACACGTCACAATGGTCGGTGGAGTCATCGACGAGGAGACCGGTTTGTTGACCTATAGCATCGGCGGCCATCTGCCGTTGCCTGTGTTGTACACGCCTGACAGTGTTCGCTACCTCGAGGGGCGCGGTCTGCCCGTGGGGCTTTTCAATGAAGCCACCTACGAAGATCACGTGCTCGAGCTGCCACCGACGTTCAGCCTGACGCTGATGTCTGATGGCATTCTGGATCTTTTGCCAGAACCCACACTCAAAGAGAAAGAAGCTGCCTTGCCCCAACGGGTCAAGTCGGCGGGCGGCAGCCTGGATGGCCTGCGGCAGGTTTTTGGATTGGCCACGCTAGGGGAGATGCCGGATGATATCGCCTTGTTGGTGTTGAGCAGGAATCTTTAATGAGTACCGGTAGAATCCAGTTCGCCGAGCAGGATGGCACCTTCGTCCTGAAGTTCGTCGGTGAAGTTCGCCTGACCCTGTGTTCGGCGTTGGATGCGACTATTGAGAAGATCTTCACCGCGTTGAATTTCAATGCGATCGTGATCGATCTGACCGAAACCCGCAGCATCGACAGCACCACGCTGGGCCTGCTGGCCAAGCTGTCGATCCTGTCGCGGCAGAAGGTCGGCCTGCTGCCGACCGTGGTCACCACCCACGACGACATCACCCGTCTGCTGCAATCGATGGGTTTCGAGCAGGTGTTCAATATCGTCAACCATCCCGTGCCTTGCCCGGAATGCCTCGATGACCTGCCGGATCAGGATCAGTCGGAGGAAGTCGTGCGGATCAAGGTGCTGGAAGCGCACAAGATCCTCATGGGCCTGAACGACTCCAATCGCGAAGCCTTCCATGATCTGGTGAATGCCCTCGAAAGGCATTGATTCACCCGCCATCAGGCACAAAAAAAGGGCGAACCTGTGAGGGTTCGCCCTTTTTGCGTTTGCCGTCAGCCGATTACAGCTTGGCTTGCAGCAACGCCTCGAGTTTTTCCTGGTCGCGGGCAAACTGACGAATGCCTTCCGCCAGTTTCTCGGTGGCCATCGCGTCTTCGTTGGACAACCAGCGGAATTGCGATTCGTTGAGGCTCAGGCGTGCTTCGCCGGCGTGACCCGGGGCCAGTTTGCGCTCCAGTTTGCCAGTGTCTGCCGCCAGCTTGTCGATCAGGTCCGGGCTGATGGTCAGGCGGTCGCAGCCAGCCAGTTGCTCGATCTGATTGAGGTTGCGGAAGCTCGCACCCATGACCACGGTCTTGTAGTCATTGGCCTTGTAGTAGTTGTAGATGCGCGTGACGGACTGTACGCCCGGATCATCGGCGCCGGTGTAGTCGTTGCCGTTGGCCTTCTTGTACCAGTCGTAGATGCGGCCCACGAACGGCGAAATCAGGAACACGCCGGCATCGGCGCACGCAGCGGCCTGAGCGAAGGAGAACAGCAGGGTCAGGTTGGTCTGGATGCCTTCCTTCTCCAGCACTTCGGCGGCGCGGATGCCTTCCCAGGTCGAAGCGATCTTGATCAGTACGCGGTCACGGCCGATGCCGGCCTTGTCGTACAGCTCGATCAGACGGTGCGCACGCTTGAGCATCGCGTCCTTGTCGAACGACAGACGTGCATCCACTTCAGTGGAAATGCGGCCCGGAATCACTTTGAGGATTTCCTGACCCACCGCGACGCCAAAGCGGTCGCTGGCCAGGCCGACATCGCCCTTGCAGTCGCGAACAGCGGCGTTCAGCAGCTCGGCATAGGCCGGAATGGCCGCGGCCTTGAGGAGCAGGGAAGGGTTGGTGGTGGCGTCGACCGGTTTGACCCGGGCAATCGCTTCGAAGTCGCCGGTGTCGGCAACCACGGTGGTGAATTGTTTGAGTTGTTCCAGCTTGGAAGTCATGAGCGTGCTCTGTCCTATGGGTCTGACGACATTACCCGAGCGCTGACGGCCACTCAAGGGCATGTGGATGTATCGATTGCCCCGTGGGCAACAACCTGAAAACGGCTGTTTGAATGATCGGGGCGCGATGTCGATAAATACGATGCCAAAACCGGCCACAGGTTCAAGGCATCTGACCGTCAGTACTCTGTGGGCCAGCTGATTACATAGGATTGAGCTCGGCTTTAACCGCGACTTCCGCAGGTTTCGGCTGGCCGTCGGCGTTCAGCATGCCGAAGTTCCTTTCCCGGTCATTACTGCCCGACGCGGTGTCTTTCCATTCGTAAATCGACGTCAGCGGGATATTGAGCTTTTTCATATCGGTGACGAACGCGCCGATTTTGCTGGCCTGTCCCGCATTCCCGCCATTGGAGGCGAGTGACGACACGCCCCATTCACTGATGACGCCTGGCAGGTGGAATTTCTGCTGGATGAACGTCTGCGCGTTGCTGATCTGTGTCGTGGTCATGCCGTACGGGTGATAGGAAATCGCGCTCAGGCATTTGGGGTAGGCACTGACGATGCTGTTCAGTGCCGCCGTTGATGCAGAGCTGTCGCTCGGTGGCCGGGCGAAGCCGAAGCCGATAAGGGGTGTCGACGGTGGATTTCCCTGCAGCGTTTTACACACGGCGCTCATGAAAGGCGCGAACGTCGTGCTGAAATTGCCGGTTGGCCAGTAGGTGTCCAGATCCGGCTCATTCCATATCTCGATGGCGACCAGTTGCGGGCCGTACGCTTTCTCCAGGCTCGTCACCGCGTGGGCGAACGTCTCACCGGCCGAGGTGAAATCGCGGTTGTTGCCGGGGGCAGAGGTCAGCGCCTGGGTCGAACGTACGGTCAGCAGCACCGGCAGGCCGGCTGCCCGGGCGGTCGCAAAGGCATCGTTGACCTGTTTTTGATAGCTGGGGTCACCCAGGCTGTCCGTCCAGACACCAAAACGCACGAAACCCAGGCCGGCCGCTTTGATCTTTGCAGCGTCGGTGGGGGAGAAAGTCTGGATTTTGACCTGCACGCCAATGGTCTTGTTGGCGGGCAGTTCAGGGAACAGTTCAGTGGCGTGAACCTGGTGGGTGACACCGAGCACCGACAGGGTCAGGGCGGCAAGCCGTTTGAGGTGTGTTGATTTCATTTCTGTGTTCCTTGTTAGAAATGACACTGGCCATTGGTTATCACATCGCACGTTTTTAGAGCGTCGCAACGGTACAAAGTGCACCGATGTTATTTTTTGTCGGAAAACTTCGGCCGTGAAAATACCCTGAAAATCACAGTTATTTTTAGTCCGGTAATTCTGGTTGGGTGACTTTTAGACCCCGTGGTACTTAATGCACCGGTACTAACAGGCGAATCTATTTCCGAATGCAGGAAAGTCCGGTGGGTTCATTTAAATCCACGCGGCATGTTGGCCGATTGACATTACACGGGAATGTAAACCTTGTTCAGAAAGATCCTTGTCGTCTGCGTGGGCAATATTTGCCGAAGTCCGACAGCTGAACTGTTGCTGCGTAACGCGCTGGCGCCCTCGACGATCACGGTCACCTCCGCAGGCCTGTCTGCACGGGTTGGCGAGTCCATGGAGAGAACGGCCCGCCAGGTGCTGGAAGACCGTGGACAGAGCGCCGAAGGGTTCAAGGCGCGGCAACTGACAGCAGACATCGTCAATGAATCAGACCTGATTCTGGTCATGGAAAAAGAACATGTAAAACAAGTACTGAAGATTGCCTCTCACGCCAGAGGCAAAGTGTTTCTTCTCGGCAAGTGGCAGAACGAGCGAGAAATACAGGATCCGTATCGTCAAGGGCAGGCCGCTTTTATTCATGCCCATGCATTGATTGAAGATGCTGTTGGCTCATGGGCACAGCGCCTCGGGCATTGATGAATATTCTTCAGAACAGTGAATGGTAAGAAAGACTTATGCAGTTACCGTCAGTAGTCGGCACCCGTGACAACGATCAAGACAGTATTGATCTTCTCGGCATATTTGGCAGTCTGATCGATCAGAAATGGTTGATCGGCGCCTTCACCGGCGCGTTCATGATGACCGGCGTTGCCTACGCGATTCTGGCCACGCCGGTGTATCTGGCCAACGCGCTGGTACAGGTTGAGCCGAAGAAGAACGACATGCTCGGTTTTTCCGATCTCAACAGCATGCTGGGCGGGCAATCGCCGTCCGTGACCGAGATCGGGATCATCAAATCCCGTGCAGTGATCGGCAAGACGGTCGACGATCTGCGCCTGGACATCGATGTCACCCCGAATACTTTTCCGGTGATCGGCGGCTTTCTCTCCCGTCGCTATCGCGGTGAAACCGAATTCAGCGTCGCACCGCCGCGTTTCGGCCTGAACAGCTACGCCTGGGGCGGTGAGCGCCTGGAGTTTGCCCGGCTCGATCTGCCCAAGGAACTGCTGGGCAAGAAACTCAGCCTGATCGCCGGCGAGCAGCATCGCTTCCAGTTGTTCGACGACAACGACAACCTGCTGGCAGAAGGCGTTGCCGGCGAAGCCTTCGCGCAGGACGGCGCAGAAGGGCAGATCACGCAGCTGTTGGCCAACCCCGGCACCCGTTTCGAAGTAGTGCGCTACCCACGAATCGTGACCATTCAGGGGTATCAGGACGCGCTGGATATTTCCGAGCAGGGCAAGGAGTCGGGGATCATCCGTCTGGCCCTGGCCAGTAGCGACGCCGCTGAAGCGGTGAAGATCCTCAACAAGATCGCGTCGCTGTACGTCGATCAGAACGTACGACGCACCTCGGCCGAAGCGGCGCAGAGCCTGGCCTTCCTGCAAAGCCAGTTGCCGCAGGTCAAACGCGATCTGGCCAAGGCCAGCGATGCGCTCAACGCCTACCAGACGCGCGGCAAGACCGTGAATATCTCCCTGGAAACCCAATCGGTGCTCGGCCAGTCCGTCGCGCTCGAAACGCGGATTTCCGAGCTGAAACTGCAACAGGCGGAGATGGATCGCAAGTTCACCAAACAGCATCCGGCCTATCGTGCGTTGATGACCCAGATTGGTGAGTTGACCCAGCAGCAGCGCTCGCTGGAAGGCAAGGTCCAGGACCTGCCGGCCACGCAACAGGAACTGCTCAACCTGACCCGCGATGTCGAAGTCGCTTCGCAGATCTACACCCAGTTGCTGAACAAATCCCAGGAGCTGGACATCATTCGCGCCGGCGCCGTGGGCAACGTGCGTCTGGTGGATACGGCGGATGTCGACCTGACCAGCCCGGTCAAACCGAAGAAAGCCCTGATCGTGTTGATCGCGACCTTCCTCGGCGCTTTCGTCGGCGTGGCCCTGGTGCTGTTGCGCAAATCGCTGAGCAAGGGCCTGGAAGGGCCGGAAGCCATCGAGCAGCTCGGCTTGCCGGTCTACGCATCGATCCCTTACAGCGCCCTGCAACAGGAAGAGGACACCAAGAAAGTCCGCGCCAAAGTCACGGTGGACACACCGGCGTATCTGCTGGCGCTGCGCAATCCGACGGACCTGTCCATCGAGTCGATCCGCAGCCTGCGCACCTGCCTGCATTTCGCGGCACTGGATTCGACCAACAACCGCATCATGATTTCCGGCCCGAGCCCGCAGGTCGGCAAGACCTTCGTGTCGTCCAACCTCGCTGCGGTCATGGCGCAGAGCGGGCAGCGGGTGGTGCTGATCGATGCCGACATGCGCAAAGGGCATCTGCACAAATCGTTGAACACGCCGATCACCAACGGCTTGTCGGACCTGCTGGTCAAGCGCTGTACCCTCGAGCAGGCGATCAACAAGGTCGAAGTCGACAACCTGCACTTCATCAGCCGTGGTCAGGTGCCGCCCAATCCTTCCGAACTGTTGATGCACGCCAATTTCCGCGAATTGCTGGCGCAACTCAGCGAGCGTTATGACGTGGTGATCATCGACACGCCACCGCTGCTGGCGGTGACGGATGCGGCGATTGTCGGTCGCGAAGCAGGCATCAGCCTGATCGTCGCCCGATTCGGGGTGAACCCGGCCAAAGAGATCGAACTGACGATTCGCCGCTTCGCCCAGAACGGCATCGAGTTGAAAGGCGCGGTGTTCAACGGCGTCGAGAAGCGTGCGGCCAGTTACTACGGCAACGGCAGCTACGGCTATTACAACTACGAATACGCGTCCGACAAGTCCTGAAAATCAGTGATTGTCCTTACCGGCAAGAAAGTGGGTGGGTTGTGAAAAAAATACTGCACGTGGCTGAAACGATCAAAGGTGGCGTCGCGACGGTGATCCGCACGATTTCCGCGTCTCCGGAAGAGGAGAGCGCCAACTACGAGCTGGTGTATCTGGTGCCGCAGGATCAGGAAAAGGAGCTGCACGGCATCGCGCCACAGCAGATCCGTACTTTCGATCGAACCGGGCGCAATGTGCCGTCGCTGCTGCGTTTTGCCTGGCGCCTGATGCAAGTGATGCTCAAGGAAAAACCCGATGTCGTGCATCTGCACAGTACGTTTTCCGGGGTGATCGGCCGTTGCGTGTGCGTGCTTTTGCGGCCGTGGCGCAAACCGAAAATCGTCTATTGCCCGCATGCCTTTTCGTTCCTGATGGAAAGCTCGCCGATCAAGCAGAAAGTCTATGCGTGGATCGAGCGGGTGTTGCAGAAGGTCACGGACACGATCATCTGCGTCAGCCAGTACGAGATGGACAAAGCCGCAGCGTTCGGCATCGAGCGCAAGCGTATGCGGCTGATCTACAACGGCATTCATCCAAAGGATGACGAACGCAAAGCCAATGATCCGAAGCCGATTCATCTGCTCTTCGTCGGTCGACTCGATTATCAGAAAGGCTTCGACGTGCTGCTCAAGGCCTATGCCAAGGCCGGGCGCAACGATCTGAAACTGACGGTGGTCGGCAGTGCGGTCAACGAGGCGACAGTCGAGTGCCCGCCAATGGACGGCGTTCAATACCTGCCGTGGGTCACGCCCGCCGAGGTCAACGCGCTGTACCAACAGGCTGATGCGCTGATCGTTCCTAGTCGCTGGGAAGGCTTTGCCATGGTGCCGCTGGAAGGCATGGCGCTGGGCTTGCCGGTGATTGCCAGCGACTGCACCTCGCTGCCGGAACTGGTCACTCACGGGGTATCCGGCTACGTGTTCCCCACCGGTGATCACCACGCGTTGGCCGATCGCCTGAAGCAGATCCAGAAACCCGCGTTGTCGGTCCTTGGCCTCGAAGGTCGGCGCATCGTCCGCGAGCGCTTCAGCGCCGCATTGATGATCCGCCAGACCTACGACGTGTATTCCGCTCCCTCTTATTAAGTAGAACTCCGCTCATGAACGTAACGATCTTGCATGGCTACAGTGCCTCCAATTCCGGTGATGGTCTGCTGGTCGATCTGGCCATTGCGCTGGTGCAGCGCAACTTTGGCGAAGACACCGCGATCAGTGTCGTGGCCTCCGATCCGGACTCCTTCAAATACCTGCCGCACCCGCGCTTCGACGCGCCGGTCATGGCAGCCAAGGGCCTGGGTCGGGTCAAACAGGCAGTCTTCCTCAATCAGTCTTACGCCGGGCTGGCGGATTTGTTGAAGAAAACCGATCTGATCGTCGGCGTCGGTGGCGGCTACATGCGCTCCAAAAGCGCCTTCGAACACATCAAGTTGAAACTCGGTCACGCCAAGCAACTGGAAACCGCGATCCTCAGCAAAGTGCCGTCGGTGTACCTGCCGCAAAGCATCGGGCCGTTCCACGGCGAGAGCGACAAGATCGTCGGGCACTACGCCAGCGCCGACGCGGTGTTCGTGCGCGATAACCGCTCCTCGGCGTTGTTCGATGCCTGCGAAAATGTCTACCGCGCACCGGATCTGGCGGTGCAGGCCCTGGCCGGCAAAATCCTTCAGCAACCCAAGTTCACCCGCTGTGCGTCGACACCGGCCACCGTGTGCGTGGTGCTGCGCAAACCGCCGGCATGGAGCAAGGAAAAGAAGCTCGCCTACGTGGCCAACCTCAAGGTGCTGCTGCAGCGTTTGAAGAACAAAAGCAAAGTGGTCTGCGCCGTGCAGAGCGCTGTGCGCGGTAACGACGACGGCGCGTTCTACCGCGAGCTGGGCATCACCGAAGACCTGCTGCCATTGAAGGCGACGCTGGCCAAATACCAACCGGACCTGGTGATTTCCGTGCGTCTTCACGGCGCTATCGAATCGCTGCTGTCCGGGGTGCCGGCGTACCACATCAGCTACGAGCGCAAAGGCTTCGGCGCCTATCAGGACATGGGCGTCGAGGACTGGGTGATCAACGGCGGCGATATCAATGTCGACACCATCATCGACACGGTTTTTGCGCCGAACGCGCTGTCGAACTTCGGCAAACGCCTGACCGACACCTGCCGTGAAATCGAGGCGAAAACCGTGGCCATGGACGACATCATCAAGGGCGTCATTCGATGATATTCCGCTTGTTGCTGCGCGGCGGAGCACTGGGCGCGAAGTTCTTGCTGGTGCTTGCCATCACCCATTACCTCGGTTATGAGGCGCTGGGTTTTTACGGCGTGGTGGTTGCCGCGTCGTTGATCGCGTCGAAGTTCTACAGTGTGGGTTTCAGTTCCGAGATCAATCGGCTGATCAGCGTCGGCGGTAGCTCGAAGCGGGTCGTCGACAGGGTTCTGCTGTTGTATCTGGCCGTGGGGTTGCTGTTGTCGGTGGTGACAGTGCTGATCTATTCACTGTTCCAGCAGGTCGAGGCGACGACGGCATTGATCGCCTGTGTGACGCTGGTACTGCTGACCGAACACCTGTCTTTCGAGATCAATTCGTTCGTGTTTTCTGCGCAGAAAGCCACGGCGGGCGCGTTGCTGTTTTTCATCAAAACCGGCCTTTGGGCGCTGCTGGCCGTGGGCGGGATGATGCTCGGCTGGGTGTCCGGGATCGCCAGCGTGTTGTGGCTGTGGGTCATCGCCAACGTGCTGGTGATCGTCGCCGGTTACCTGATTGTGGTGAACGTTCATCGTGGGCGCGAAGAAGGGACGCTGGCGACGGCGACCGTGTGGAAAGCCGGGCTGCCGTTCTATCTGGGCACCGGTCTGATCGCGTTGAGTCAGTACGCCGAGCGCTTTCTGATCATCGATCTGGAACCCTACGCCAGTCTGGGTAAATACGTGTACGCGTGGTCGGCGGCCAACACCTTGCAGGCGCTGTCCTACGCGGTGGTGGCGGTGGTTGGCATTCCGGTGCTCGCCAAGCGTTATCAGGCGGATCAACAACCGTTCACGGTCACCCAGCTGTTCGTGAACAAGTGGGTCATGCGCTCGCTGGTGGTGTCGGCCGGGGTGGCGGTGTTGATTTACCTGTTCTTCAACATCGTGCTCGATTACGTCGCAACGGCGGTGCCGCGTCCGGACAACGGGATCCTCGGCGTGCTGATCTTTTCCTTTGCCCTGCGCGCCATTGGCGACATCGTCTGGGGCGGTTTGATCGCGTCGAAAAACAGCCGGGTATCCCTCGCCAGTTCGGCCATTTGCCTGCTGATTTCGGTGCCGGTCAGCTACGTGCTGATCAAGCATTATTCGATCTACGGCGCGGCCTGGGGCAACGTCTTCGGGATCATCGTGCAACTCGGCGTGATTGCGCTGCTGACCCGTGCCACGCGCGCGAAAAAGGCTGTCGTGTCATGGGCCTGAAACTGCCGTGCATCGAGTTTCGCGGCAAGAAACTCGACTCGTCGCTGTCGTTCCTGATCCTGTTCACCGGCCTGTTTCTGTCGGTGGCCATGCCGTTGCTGATCCCCCGCGATCCCGGCCCGGATGCGATGACTTTGTGGTCGTCTTATGCCCGGGCCGACAACTGCAATTTCTGGAACCCGTTCTCGCCGGATCGCTCGTCCTACGAGTGTTCGGCGTTCCTGTTGCGGCCCACCGGGATCAACCTGACCAACGCCTGGGCCTACGGGATGTTCTGCAATTTCTTCCTTACGGCGATTCCCGTGGTGGTGTTCCGGCGCATGCCGCTGGCGATCTTCGGCACGCTATGCCTGTGGGGCATCGTCCGCTCGTTTTTCCTGGAAAACCTGACCAAGGAAATCATCGTGTCGGTGGCGGTGTTGAGCATTCTGTTCAGCTCGCTGACGCGCAAATACCGCGGCGGGTTTTTCCTGTCCGCGGTGATCTACGGCGTGCTGATCCGGCCCTACTGGATTCTGTTTTCGCTGTCCTGGGTCGGCGTCTGCGTGATGAAGAAGTACGTGTCGCGCGTGACCTTCTTCCTGATGCTGTTCCTGTTCTACCTCGCGGTGGCCATGGCGATCCAGTTGGCGCTGGGCTTTCCGGTTTCGTCGATTCGCGCCAGCAACAACGAACTGCGCACGGCGGGCGAGGAGGGTTCCAAGTCGCTGATCGTTTCGTGGCTCAGCGGTAGCGACTTCGTTTCGCAGGCCCTGGATTCGATGATCATCTTCTTCCGGTTGTCGTTCCCCGTGGAGCTGATCCTGCTGTCCGGGCCGGGTCAGGTGATCTTCGTGGCGTTGATGATCATGACCGCTTTGCTGCTGTTCAAAGTCATCACCTCGACCGATTACAAAGGCGCGCCGATCCAGACCAAACCCAAGGAACTGATCGCGATTCCCCTGGCGTTTCTGCTGGTTCAAGGCTTGTTCGAACCGGACTTCGGCTCGTTCGCCCGGCACTTTTCGATGGTGGTGCCGGTGCTGTTCGTGGGCCTGGGGTTGATGTTGCGGGCGAACAAACCGGTGCAGGTCGAGTCAAGAATTCTGAATTGAGGCGGGTGTTTTATGTCGAGCAAGAAAAAGTCGCTGGAGATCGAAACCCTGCGCGGCCTCGCGTGCCTGTTGCTGGTGCTCTACCACGTGATCGGCCCGTTGGGCGGCGGTTTGAAGATCGACATCGGCTCGCCGTTCCGGCTGATCGCCGATTCGATGGTGTACGTGCGCATGCCGCTGTTCACCTTTATCTCGGGCTACATCTATTCCATCTACAAGATTCGCGGCAATGACTTTTCGGCGTTCTTCACCGGCAAGGTGCGGCGGCTGATCGTGCCGCTGTTCTGCGTTGGCGTGCCGTTCTCGGTGTTGCAGGCGGTGGGGCCGGGCGTGAACAAGGACGTCGGCGTGATCGATGCGTTGTTGTCGTTCTTTGTGCCGATCAACCACTTCTGGTTCCTGCAGGCGGTGTTCATCATTTTCATGTTTGTCGGCCTGCTGGAGTGGCGCGGACTGTTGCGTTCGGCGACGCGTCTCTACCTGCTGTTCGCGTTTTCCGCCGCGGTGTTTCTGCTGCCGCCGTTCAAGTTCGATGCGTTCGGCATCAACGGTGCAACCTATCTGTTGCCGTTCTTTGTGGCCGGGATGATTGGCCAGGAAAATGTCAGCGCGTTGAAGCAGCGGTTCAAAGTGCTCGGCCCGTTGGTGTTCGTGCTGATTTCCCTGACGCTTTTGTACATCGCGGCGCTGGATCGCGAGCTGATCATCGATCGTCGTAGCCTGATCGGTCTGACGGTGGGTTGCGTGTCCTGCTTCGCGTTGCTGTCGAGTGACATGCGCTCGAAGGCGCTGACCTGGCTCGGTGGTTACTCTTACGCGATTTTCCTGTTTCATGTGCTGTTCGCCGCGACATCGCGTTCGGTGCTCGGACGTCTGGGTATCAAGGACGAAAGCGTTCTGGTGTTCTGCGGCGTGGCTTGCGGCTTGCTCGGGCCGGTGTTGCTGTCGACGATCTTCAGTCGGTTCAACTTCACTTCGGTGCTGTTTCTGGGCGAGCGTGCGGCGGCGAAAAAACCGGCGGGGAACGTCTCCCCGGCGCAAGTCTCGGCTAAAGGAAGTGTTTGATGGTTGCAGTGGATGATGCCGCGCCGGTCGCGGCATCGGTGGTCGAAGTCGGCGACGCTCGCGAGCGGTTTGCCCAGTGGCGCGAAGGCAAGGCCGGGAAGGTTCTGTCGGTTTCGGTGATCGGCGACAGCTACAGCGCCGGGCAGGATTTCTATCTGAACAAACTGGTGCAGCGGCTGGTCGGGGAGGTCGGTTTTGCCGGCCCCGGTTATATCGGTTTCAACCACGGCGCGGCGCTGGGCGGCAGCCATTTCAAATACACCCGCAGCAGCGAGAAATACTTCGGCGGGGACTGGCAGGTGTCGAGCCTTGGCGTGGCCAGTCCCGACAGCCGTACCGTGACCGGAAGTCCCGGTGCATGGCTGCAAGTCGATGCTCATCCGAGCGAAACGATAAACACCGCCGTCACCCAGGCAAAACTGCTCTATCTCGGCAACGGCGAACCCAATGAAATTCGCTATCGGTGGGCGCCCTCGCAATCCTGGCAGCCGCTGCAACTGACCGGTGCCGGTGTGCAGGAAGTCCCGTTGCCAGGCACCTCCGCCGCGACGGACTGGGCGTTCAGGTTGGAGGTGGTAAAGGGCGCGCCAACACTGTTCGGTCTGTGGATGAGCAACGATCAGGCCGGTTTGCGGGTGTCGAAACTGGCGGCGTCAGGTGCGGCCTCTGCCGACTTCTATCATGGCGATGGTCAATGGCAGGCGCAGTGGAAAGCGGTGGTGTCGAAGATTCCGGCTGACGTCTACCTGATCATGCTCGGTGGCAACGATCAGGGTTTCGGGGTGAAACCGGAGCAGTACCTGAAGAACGTTCAGGGCCTGGTCGGGATGATCCACGAGATTCAGCCGACAGCGAGCGTCAACCTGATCATGCGCCAGGACACCACACGTTCCAGTGCCTATCCGATGTCGGCCTATGCGCAGGTGCTGGAGCCCTGGGCTCGTGAGCAGCATCTGGGCTACGCCAATCTGCAATGCGCGTTCGGTACGGACGTCAAACGTTACGCGGCGGCGATGATCGGCCCGGACAAGATACATCCGGTGCCGGCCACGGGCGGGAAGGTGATTGCCGATTACTTCTATCGGATGATCGTCGGCGGCAACCACGGGGCTTCCTGCGGCGCCGCCTCGGAATAAGGGTTCAGCCCTTGTCGAAGCTGTCCACGTGACCCAGAAGCTCAGCGGTCTTCTGCGGCATCAACTGCGTCAGGCAACGTGTTTCCACATTGATGATGATTGCCGGCTCGTTGCAGCAGAGGCGCACGCGGAATCGCCAGTCGCCGAGAATCACCTTCAGGCCGTCGCGGTCATCAACCTCCAGCGCCTGCTCACCGTAGATCCGTTTGAGATGGGCGAGCAGGGGATAGGGATCGCGCAGCGGCCGGCGAATGTCCCCGGATGAAGGAAACATGCCGATCCGCTCCACCAGCAGGATGGTTCCGAGCCAGGATTCGTTGGCGCTGGGCAACGGCTGATGACGAGACAACCAGCTCATCACCCCGAGGTTGTCCACCTCCCGTTCAATGTCTGTCGAATGTTGTGCGATGTTCATGATTGCCTCGTCGGATGTGCGCGGGGGCGGTTTAACGGCCCTTGAGGTAGACGTTCTCGTAGCAGAAGTTGGTCGCTTGCAGGTAACCCTCGGCGTCGCCGCAGTCAAAGCGCAGGCCCTTGAATTTGTAGGCCAGCACGCAACCGTTCTGCGCCTGTTTCATCAGGGCATCGGTGATCTGGATTTCCCCGCCCTTGCCGGGCTCGGTGTCGGCGATCAGGTCGAAGATGTCGGGCGTCAGGATGTAGCGGCCGATGATCGCCAGGTTCGACGGGGCGTCCTGTGGCGCAGGTTTTTCCACCATGTGGTTGACCCGATAAATGCCGTCGGAAATTGCCTCGCCGGCGATCACGCCATACTTGTGGGTCTGGTCGTGCGGGACTTCCTGGATGGCCACGATCGAGCAGCGGAATTTCTTGTAGAGCTGGATCATCTGCGTGAGCACGCCGTCACCTTCGAGGTTCAGGCACAGGTCGTCGGCCAGCACCACGGCGAAGGGTTCGTCGCCGATCAGCGGACGACCGCTGAGAATCGCGTGACCCAGGCCTTTCATTTCCACCTGGCGGGTGTAGGAGAAGGTGCAGGTGTCGATCAGCTCGCGGGTGCCGGCCAGAAACTTCTCTTTCTCGGTGCCGCGAATCTGGTGTTCGAGTTCGTAGCTGATGTCGAAGTGGTCTTCCAGTGCGCGCTTGCCCCGTCCGGTGACGATTGCCATGTGTTGCAGACCGGCGTCCCGTGCTTCTTCAACGGCATATTCGATCAACGGCTTGTTGACGATCGGCAGCATCTCTTTGGGCATGGCTTTGGTGGCCGGCAAGAAACGCGTGCCATAGCCGGCAGCGGGGAACAAACATTTACGAATCATAGAAGTTTCCTGGGCATTCATGGCATACAGCCATCGGTTACATTGCAATAAAGAAAAGTTGCAAGTTGATGAAGCTGTACTTTAATACCTGAGTCGGGTTGTAAGTGGCAACGTTAGCTTAGTGTAAAGCAGGATAATGTTATTAGATGTCGGCCTGATAAATAACAGTTATTTTTAGTCGGTATCTGTCGATAGTGGTGAAAGTGCGAGAGTGCTAATAAGTACCGGGCAATACAGTTTGGCCTTTAAGAATATTTTTGGCCAGCGATGGAACTGTTTTTGTTTTGGATTGTTGTCGCCTTGTTTGTGTGAAGCAAGACACACATTAAACAAATGGGGCTTGACACGCTAGTTGGCACTTTCCCCACTATGGACCGCGCTATGAAGATTCTGGTAACGGGTGGCGCCGGGTATATCGGCTCGCACACCACACTTGCATTGCTTGAAGCAGGTTATGAAGTTGTTGTTCTGGATAATCTTTGCAACAGCAGCGATGCGGCACTGCATGCAGTGGAAGGCATTTGCGGCAGAAGTGCAGTGATGGTCCGCGGCGATGTGTGCGACCGGGCGTTGCTGGACCGGATTTTCCAGCAGCATTCGATCGACGCCGTCCTGCATTTTGCCGGGCTTAAAGCAGTCGGCGAGAGCGTGCGCAAGCCGCTCGACTATTACGAAACCAACGTCAGCGGCAGCATCACGCTGTGCCAGGCGATGGCAGCGGCAGGGGTGTTCCGGCTGGTGTTCAGCTCCTCGGCCACGGTGTACGGCGAGCCTGAGCAGATGCCGATCCGCGAGGATTTCCCTACGGGCATCCCGACCAATCCTTACGGCCAATCCAAGCTGATCGTCGAAAACGTTCTGCGCGACCTGAGCCAGGCCGAGCCGCGCTGGAGCATCGCGCTGCTGCGTTACTTCAACCCGATCGGCGCCCACTACAGCGGCCACATGGGCGAAGACCCGAGCGGCATCCCCAATAACCTGCTGCCTTACATCAGCCAGGTTGCGGTCGGCAGCCTCCAGGAGTTGTCGATCTTCGGCGACGATTACCCCACGGCAGACGGCACCGGCGTGCGCGATTACATCCACGTCGTCGACCTGGCGGACGGCCACCTGAAGGCCTTGCAGGCCATCGACGGGCGCACCGGCATTCATACCTGGAACCTCGGCACTGGCGACGGTTACAGCGTGATGCAAGTGCTGCGAGCCTTCGAACAGGCGTGCGGCAAGCCGGTGCCATTTCGGGTAATGCCACGGCGTTCGGGCGATATTGCCGAGAGTTGGGCCGACGCTTCCAAAGCGGAAAAAGAACTGGGCTGGAAAGCCACGCGCAACTTGCAGGACATGGTTACCGACACTTGGCGCTGGCAGTCGAATCATCCCAAGGGTTACCTGGAATGATGGCCATTTAGTCCAATGTTATTTTCGGTCAGGTTGTTAGATATCGTCGGGAAATTACACTGGCAATGCCTTTTGCAAGTCCGTAGATATAACCTGCCGTTCGACTTTATCAGTTGAGTCTGACTGTGAAAGAACAGCGGATCTTGTTCGCGCTCTTTGCGACTTGAACTCTACCACCTCTAACGGAACACCCGATGTAACGGTGCAATGTTAGAAAGGAGTTGATATGAAAAAAGTGATGGCGATTGCCTTGTTGACGATGTTGAGCAACTGGGCATCCGCAGCTGAAGCGCCGCTTACTGCGGTGACCAATGTATCGGGCAGTGTCGCGGCTTCTACAGCGCCTGCTGCCAGTACTGCAATGGTCGCCAGTGCCGTAGCGGCGTCCAACAGTGGTGGAAGTGCCAACGGCGGTACAACGGGTACCACCGGTACCACGGGTACAACCGGCACGCACAACTAACTGAAGTAACTGTTGGTGCAGTACAAGGTCGCCCGACGAAAGTCGGGTGACTTTGTTTTGGATTCGCCCTTGAATAGCGTAGTGCCATTATGACTCGTAGTTTTTCTCTTTTAATGCTGGCAAGTCTCGCTCTGCAAGGTTGCATGTTTTCCCCCGGTCAACACTTGAGCACCTTTGGCATCACCCGCCAGGGCGCCAGTGAAAGCAGCCGGGTCGAGTTGATTCCGATCACGCCCAAGCTGATCTCCATGAACCGGGCCACGCAGAAGCGTGAGTCGGTGCCTACGGAATTGTTGGCGACGCCTGCCGAATACCGCATCGGCAACAACGACGTGCTGTACATCACGGTCTGGGATCATCCCGAGCTGACCGCGCCGTCGGGCGCGCAGCAGCAGATCGACGCCAACGGTCGCCTGGTGCGCTCCGACGGTACGCTGTATTACCCGTACATCAAGGAAGTCCAGGCCGCCGGCCGGACCATCCAGCAACTGCGCGACGACATCGAACAACGGCTGTCGGCATTCATCGCCGAGCCGCAAGTGGATGTTGCCGTGCTGCGCTTCGCCAGTCAGAAGGTCGTGGTCACCGGCGCCGTTGCCAAGGCTGGCCCGCAAGCGATTTCCACCAACCCGCTGAGTGTGGTCGAAGCCCTCGGTTCGGCGGGCATCGACACCAACAATGCCGACTTGTCCGGGTTGTTGCTGACGCGCAACGGGCGGGTCTATCCGCTGAATCTGGATAACCTCAACCAGCAGGATTCCGAGTTGCAGAACGTCTACCTCCAGGGTGGCGACAAACTGTATCTGCCGTACAACGACAACAAGCGCATCTACGTGATGGGCGAGGTCAACCAGCCGCGCGCTCTGAGCTTCAAGACCGCGACGATGAACCTGTCCGACGTGCTCGGATCGGTCGGCGGCTTGAGCCAGACCACCGCCAACGGCAACGCCGTGTACGTGATTCGCGGGGTGGAAAACCTCGACGTGGAGCCTGCGAAAATCTATCAACTGGAAGCTGAATCTCCCACCGCCATGGTCCTCGCCACGCACTTCGAAGTGCGCCCGCAGGACGTCGTTTATGTAGGGCCTGCCAACGTGACTCGCTGGAACCGTCTGATCAGCCAGTTGGTGCCATCGGCATCGATTGTCGGAACGGGTGCTTCCGCTGCGAAGAACTGGAGCGAATTCACCAACAACAGCAAATAAGGCCGGCCGACTGTGAATACGTTGAAAGTTGGCGTCTGCCTGATGGCGGCCTTGTTGCTGTGTGGCTGCAACCCGTTGATGGTCGCGTCGGTGACCAACCTCAAGTCGGCGGTAGTCGGCCCGGATGATATCGACGTGACGCCGGCCCAGGTGGCCGAGGTCAACTACCCGCAACTCAAACTGACTACGCCGTCCGGCTCCGGGGTGTTGGCGCTGGTGCGCGAGCGCGAGGACCTGCAGTTCTGGGTCGCGTCCGGCAAGCAGGTGCTGTTGCTGCGCGACGGTCTCGCCGTGCGCACCATCGGCCTCGGCGCGGAAGGCGATCTGGACGGCACGCGGCTGTCCGATGCGTCGCCGTTCAAGCGCGGTCTGCACAACGTTGCCGATGGTGACACCAGTCAGCGCTGGATCGATCTCTACAAGGGCCAGGAAGTCGGGTTGATCGTCAACAGCCGCTTCACCCGCAAATCCATGGAAACCCTGAAGATTCTCAACAAGGAATACGCCGTGCTGCGTGTCGATGAGCGTATCGACGTCCCGGCCATCGGCCTGCGGGCGACCAACCGTTACTGGGTCGATCCGGTTGACGGTTTCATTGTGCAGAGTGAACAGCAACTGACCTCGCAACTGCGAGTGAAGATCGTGCAGCTGACGCCTGATCGCAGGCACGTGCCATGAAGCGCTTGAAGGTTTTGTCGGCGAGTTTGATGTTGCTCGCCGGCGCTAGCCAGGCAGCGGTCACCGTCAGCGGCGACGTCGCCAACCCGGGGCCGGTCGAGTTGCCGGCAGGTGGACGATTGACCGATGTGATCAGCGTCGCCGTACCGAATGCCGAAGGTTACTGGCTGGCGGGGGAGTTGCTGCGCCAATCCCTGCTGGAGCAACAGACCCGGCTCAAGGTCGGCGTGCTGTTCGACCTGGACGTGTTGCAACGCATGGCCGATTTGTTCGATCGACCGAGCCGCAAAGCCCTGGCGGTGCGCATGGCCGAGGACGTGCGGCAGATGCCGGTCACCGGGCGCCAGATCGCGGACCTGGACCCGGTGGCGCTGGAAGTCGGCTTCGCCCGCAACATCCGTCTGGACGACGGCGATCGGCTGATCTACCCGCAGCGGGTCGATGAAGTGCAAGTACTCGGCGCCGTCGCCGGGACCTGCCGACTGCCTTATCAGCCGTTGCTCGAGGCCCGTGAATACCTCAGTAGTTGCGTGCTGCTGGAGGACGATGCCGACGCCGATTACCTGTGGCTGATCCAGCCCAACGGCGTTTCGCGGCGCGTCGGCATTGCCCATTGGAATCGTGAGAGCGGGCAGTTTCCCGTCGCTGGCAGCAAGATTCTGGTGCCCTTGAAAAACGATGATCTTGACCCGCCTATCCCTGAACTGAATCAGCAGTTGGCCGAATTTATTGCCACGCAGTTGGCTGAGGTGGTTCGTTGAATTTGCGTTTTGCAGCTGTGTTGTTATTGCCGTGCGGCCTGGCCCATGCCGAGCCGCGCATTACCCAGGGCGATTTTGGTGGCACCGGTCTGTTGCAGACGCCCACCGCGCGCATGGCCCCGGCCGGCGAGTTGAGCGTCAACGCCAACCGCACCGAGCCTTACAGCCGCTACAGCGTTTCATTGCAGCCGCTGGACTGGCTCGAAGGCTCGTTTCGCTACACCGCCATCACCAACCGCCCTTACGGCCCGGAGTCGATGAGCGGCAACCAGAGCTATAAGGACAAGGCGGTCGACGTCAAAGTCCGGCTCTGGGAAGAAACCCATTGGGCGCCCGATATCGCATTGGGCTTCCGAGACGTCGGTGGTACTGGTTTGTTCGCCAGTGAATTCCTGGTGGCCAACAAGCGCTACGACAACCTGGATTTCAGCGCTGGCATTGCCTGGGGTTACATCGGCAATCGCGGCGACATCGACAACCCTCTGGGCTATCTCGACGATCGCTTCAAGACCCGGCCGGCGATGGAAGGCACCGGTGACGTCAATGCCGGCTCGTACTTTCGCGGCCAGCCGTCGTTCTTCGGCGGCGTGAGTTACCAGACACCGTGGGATCGTCTGAGCCTGAAACTTGAGTACGAAGGCAACGATTACAAGCACGAACCCAAGGACAACGTGATCAAGCAGGACTCGCCGATCAACCTCGGCGCGGTGTTCAAGGTGACGGACGCCCTCGACGTGAGCGCGGCGTGGGAGCGTGGCAACACGGCGATGTTTGGCGTCACGTTCCACACCAATTTCGTCAGCCGCAAAGCCCCGGCCAAGACCTTTGATCCGCCGCCGGAACCGTTGCCGGCCAAGGCACCGACCACAGCGCCGGATCAGGTCGACTGGGCCAACGTCTCGCAACGCTTGCAGCAGAACGCGGGCTATCAGGTCGAGCGCATCGCTCAGCGTGATTCCGAGTTGATCGTGTACGGCGAGCAGCAGCGTTATTTTCATTCGGCCAAGGCTGTCGGCCGTGCGAGCCGGATTCTGGACAACAGCGTCAACGACGACATCAACTGGTTCACCGTGGTCAACAAGCGCTACGACCTGCCGCTGGAAGAAACCAGCGTGCCGCGCCAGACCTTCCGCGAAGTGATCAACAACGAGGAGCCGCTGCAAACGTTGCACCGCACCACCGAGGTCAACCCGGCGATGCCGCACAACGAGAAGACGCTCTACACCCAGGCGCCGCAGCATTTCAGTTATGGCGCCGGTCTGGGCTTCAAGCAGAACGTCGGTGGCCCGGATGGCTTGCTCTATCAATTCAGTGCCGACCTCGACGCCGAGTTCCGCTTCAACCGCAACACTTGGTGGAGCGGCATGCTCAGCCAGAACCTGGCGAACAACTTCGACAAGTTCAAATACGACGCACCCAGCGGTCTACCGCGTGTGCGCACCGACTTGCGCCAGTACCTGACCACTTCAGAAACCACCATGCCGTTATTTCAGGTCAGCCACGCCGAGCAGTTGGACAAAGACTTGTACGGCATGGTCTACGGCGGTTATCTGGAGTCGATGTTCGCGGGTGTCGGCGGCGAGGTGCTGTTCCGTCCGACCGGGGAGCGCTGGGCGATCGGTGCGGACCTGAACTACGTGCGTCAGCGCGAATTCGACCAGGGTTTCGACCTGCGGGACTACTCGGTCCTGACCGGCCATATCACCGGTTACACCGACTTGCCTTATGAAACGCTCGCGGCGGTCAGCGTCGGGCGTTATCTGGCGGGCGACTTTGGCGGCACGCTGGATATCTCGCGAGAGTTTTCCAACGGTGTGCGCTTCGGTGCCTGGGCGACCATCACCACCGCCGGCAGTACGGAATACGGCGAAGGTAGTTTCGACAAGGGCATTTACCTGTCCATTCCGTTCGACGAGATGATGAGCATGTCGACCATGCGCCGGGCCAACCTGGTCTGGGCGCCGCTGACCCGTGACGGTGGCGCGAGGCTTAATCGCAGCTTCCAGCTGCACTCGATGACCGATAGCCGCGAAGACGACATGTTCTATCGCAACTTCGGGAAGATTACCGAGTAAGTCCGGGAGACCGGAAAGCCAAAACGGGAGCCCTTCGGCTCCCGTTTTTGTTTGTGGTGGATGCCTTTGTTGATCCTTCCAGCGTTGCCACAGGTTATTGGGTAATGCCTGATTTCAGCATTACCCGGAACCTTGTGGGAGCGAACCTGCTCGCGATTGGCGTCAGTCCGGTCGGCATCAATTCAACTGACCCAGCGTGCTCGCAAGCTGCCCGCCAACCCCCAAATCCCGCCCACAAAAAAGGGGACTTTCGTCCCCTTGCGGTGTTGCTTTCTGCAGCTCTGCGTCTCAGTAAATATCCTTCGACAACAGGGTAAACGGCGTCTTCACCAGGATCTTCACGTCCAGCCACAGCGACCAGTTGTTGATGTACTTGAGGTCGATCTCGACACGCTTCTCCATCTTGTCGAGGGTATCGGTCTCACCCCGGCAACCGCTGATCTGTGCCAGGCCAGTGATGCCCGGTTTGATTCGGTGGCGCGCCATGTAGGCGAGGATTTTCCCCGAGTAGTAGTTGTTGTGCGCCACGGCGTGCGGGCGTGGGCCGACCAGTGCCATGTGGCCTTGCAGCACGTTGAACAGTTGCGGCAGTTCATCCAGCGAAGTGCGGCGGATGAAGCGTCCGACGGCGGTGATGCGTGAGTCGTTACGGCTGGCCTGTTTGACGTCGCGGTCATCGTGCACGCGCATCGAGCGGAACTTCCAGACCTGAATCACCTTGCCGTTCCAGCCATGGCGATCCTGCTTGAAGAACACCGGGCCGGGGGAGCTGAGTTTCACCGCCAGGGAGATGAGCAACAGCACCGGGCTCAACAGCACGATGGCCAGCAGTGCGACGCTTTTCTCCATCAGGCTCTTGCTCAGGGCGGCGGTGGGGCGGCTGGTCAGCGGGCTTTCATTGAGGTAGATCGCCGGCAGGCCGTCCACGACTTTCACCGAGTGATTGAGCAGCGTCAGGCTGTTCAGATCCGGCACCCAGACCACGTCCACGTTGGCATCCAGCAGATCGACATACATCGCTTCGATCTTCGCCGCTTCGGACAGCGACAGCGTGATGTACAGGCGACGGATGTCGTGGCGTTTGATCAGTTCCAGCAGGTTTTCCTGATCGCCGACGACGCGTGGTGCATTTGCGTCCAGAGCGGGCAGGGTGCCGTTGCTGACCAGACCTACCAACGGCAGGTTTTCGTGTTCGCTGAGCTTCTTCGCCAAGCCCAGGGCCAGTTCGCCCGTCCCTACAATCAGGGTCTTGTGCTCGCTTTTGCGTGAACGCTGGTAGTACTTGGAGAACGCATGCAGCGGCGCATACAGCAACGCCTGTCCGAGGAAACCGTACACCGCCCAGTCAAGGATCACCTGGCGCGAAAACAGCTCATCGGCCTTGCAGATGAACGCGATGAACGTCAGTCCGGCCATGGTCATCGACCATCCCATGAACAGCCGTCCCAGACCGGTCAGGTAGTTGTCTCGCTTTCGGTAGGCGCCGCTGAACGTATAGGCCGGAACCGACGCCAACACGGCCAGCATGGTGCACATCCGGTAATAGAACTCGACCGTTCCCGTATGTTGCTCAGCCAATATAAATAACAGTGAAACAATAAAGCACTGTGCCAGTGCCCATTGGCCCCAGAAGGTAAGTCCCTTGAGGCCCGTGTTTCGGTTGATACGTAGAGTGAGATCCATATGCGATATCCCCAAAAGACTTCCATTCAGGTTTCGACAGTTGAAATCCGAGTTGTTAAGCAGACTTGTTTTTGTTTTAGGTGCCCATGTTCTGAGGTAACAACATCGGTATGCCGAACTGTCGTCAATCAATAGACTAAGTTATTGGGGAAGAAGCTGTCTGACGAGTTCTAACAAGATGGCAATGTGCCAATCATTTGAATTGAAGAATATCAAACGTTAGAAAAGGTCGAAGGGCGGAGGGTTAATAATCCCTGTTGTGTTTGCTATCGTAGGAAGGGTGAGGAGGGAGGCATTACTGACAAAGGAGGGTTAAACCAAGCAAAGTGCTTTTTTATTTTTGTAATTGCACTTGCTTCTGTTCATTGATGTGGAGGCTGTGCTTATGCAACAACTTCCTGGATCAGGCAATAACCGCGATTGCGGACAGCGCGAAACAGTCGTTCGCCGTTACTGGCACTTTTGAATTTGTCTTGAAGACGGCTCAGGCACATCTCCAGACCGCGATATTGTTCCGGTTCCCGACCGATGCTGAGAATCAGATCGTCGCGACTGACAACGCGTTCTTCATGGTGCAGCATTTTCCTGACCAGTGCGGTTTCGAGGCCGGTGAGACTGATCTCGATATCCTCCCGGACGAGTACGCCTTGATCATTATCAAGATGCCAGGCTTCTGTGACCGGCCGGGAAGTGTCATCGACGTCCGACGTTATGGCCTGGGTGTTCTGGAATGAATGAGTAGATTGTGCAGCCAGCCATTCGGACTCGAGGGTGGCCAATATTCGCTGGGTATCATGTTCAATACTGCGAGCGACGCTTTTCCTTGTGCCGCGTGGGTAAGTGAACTCCATCAGCGTGGGAGTGGAAGAGGGCGAAGCAACACCTTCAACAAACATCTGTGCCTGAGACGTACCAAACGAATTGAAACGCTCGCTGGAGAGAATACTCTCGAGTTCGCGCTGCGACGCGGAATTGTTCGTCACGACAACAAAATATTTTCTTGGGAGGGTTGTACTGGTTTCCATGTCTCTCTCCTGAAATAACGCACCAAATATGGCTAAAAGGTATTCGGCAGACGAGTAATAACGCGCTCGGAAATAATCGACAGGCAGGGTCTGGGCCCAATTATGGCCGCGATAAGTTCCACTTGGTCTGCTTTTAGAGTAATGATTTATTGTTATGTTTAAGTGTTGCAGCGCTCATTCAATTGACAGCTTTTTATTGGATAGATATTGCGGATAAAACGGTGAGACGTTGGATTTTCATAGCGTTGCATCAGACGTTCCCTCGTATGCTGCAAATGATGATTTCCTGACTCAGGCGGTCGAGATCAACCCCCTCATCAGGCGGTAGCCATACCCGCGAATGCTCTGTATGGCGTTCGTACCGTACACGTCCTTGATTTTCCCACGCAAGCGGCTGATGGATTTTTCCAGCGCCCGGGGATCGTAGAAATTGCTGTTGAGCCCCATGATGCTGGCGATTTCATCATGGCTGAGTATGTGATTACTGGTCTGCGCAAACGCTTCCAGAATCTTCATTTCGGCAAAGGAAATGTCCAGTTTCTTGCTGGTGTCCGACAGGCAAATACGGGTGGGGTCCAGCACCAGGTCTATATCCCTGAGCCATTCTTCACTGCTGAAGAACTCACCGAACAACTCGGCGCCTTCGTCGGCAAGCGTATTGAGCTTGATACAGAAGTCCGCCCCCGCAAGATGGTATTTGATCTTGCTGTAGGCGCCGCGCCCTGTAATGACCGCGCAAATGATCGGCTTCAAGTTGTCGGCACGCAGGTTTTCCACCCGCGCCAGATTGTCTTCGAGTGCCTGGGGAGTGTCGATGATGATGAAGATGGCTCGATATGAGCCGTGATATTCATTTTGCTGATATGAACTAGTGAAGGAGTTGGCCTCTAGAGCCAGATCGGTCTGCACATGCTGCGCGATCAACGCTCTAAAATGTTCAGCCACAGCACGGGTACGGGCCAGAGTGAGAACGCCTGGCTCGTTGTTTGTCCGGTGTGGGCTGTTAGTCGCCAAGTTCCCTGTAAGCATGATGCGTTGACTCGAAAAAGTGCTGACATCGGGATGTTAAAGCACCGGTTCTCATCTGTGACTGACAATTGGTAACATTTACGCGATTTTTAGACGTGGCTCCCGAGTTTTCTAACAATAATTAAGCATTTCAAGCTTTTAGTTGATTTTCTCGGGGCTGTGAACTAACGAAGCGAAGGCCGTTAGATGGTGGCGATGTGCAATGGTGCCACTATTTTGTAATTATGGCGACCTGTTTTATGTCCTATGGCCACTATTGATCGTGGCTTAAAACTGGAGAATGTGAGGTGGGTCACATTTTAGGGCGTGGGGGCTTTTTTTGCTACTAAGAGAACAAGTTCACAGACGGACGATTATTAACATGGCTTGAGTGTGTCTTTTGATAAGACATATTCTCCGTCACCGAGTCGGGCAATGGGTCTGGATCTACCAATTGTTTAACTTCAGATACCCAATGCCTGAATACAGTTGATCGGGCGCTCTTTACGAGCGTTCTGACGGAGGATTAATGGATTTACTGACCTTGTTCAAGGTGTTGATTTTAGGTGCGGTAGAAGGTCTCACCGAGTTCTTGCCCATCTCCAGTACGGGCCACCAGATTATCGTTGCCGACTTGCTCGATTTTGGTGGCGAACGCGCCATGGCGTTCAACATCATTATTCAACTGGGCGCCATTCTTGCCGTCGTCTGGGAGTTTCGCCCGAAGATCTTCGAGATTGTCAAAGGCCTGCCGACCCAACGCAATGCACAACGCTTCACGCTTAATCTGATGATCGCGTTCTTCCCGGCGGTCGTCCTGGGCGTGTTATTCGCCGATGCCATTCATCATTACTTGTTTAACCCGATCACCGTCGCTGTCGCACTGGTGGTGGGCGGTATCGTGATGTTGTGGGCCGAACGTCGGGATCATGTGGTGAGCGTCGAGCACGTCGACGACATGGCCTGGTCCGACGCGCTGAAGATCGGTTTCGTACAGTGCCTGGCGATGATTCCGGGTACTTCGCGCTCCGGCTCGACCATCATTGGCGGCCTGCTGTTTGGCCTGTCGCGCAAGGCGGCCACCGAGTTTTCGTTCTTCCTGGCGATGCCGACCATGGTCGGTGCTGCGGTGTACTCAGGCTACAAGTATCGAGAGCTGTTCCAGGCGGGCGACTTGCCTGTGTTCGCCCTGGGCTTCGTCACCGCATTCGTGTTCGCAATGATCGCCGTACGCGGCTTGCTGAAGTTCATTGCGAACCACAGCTACGCCGCGTTTGCCTGGTACCGGATCGCGTTTGGCTTGCTGATCCTGGCCACGTGGGTGTTTGGCTGGGTGAACTGGACGGAAGCGGCGGCCTGATCACTGACTGCTGATCAGCGCCGCGACGGCGAGGTCGCTCAACTCCGTATCAGGCGATTCCTGACGAAACCGCTGCAAGGCTGACGTGAAATACGCAGCCTTCAGCATGCCGTCGCTGGCGAGGTAGAGCCGCGCGTCTTCCAGCTCCTCGGCGGAGTAAACGCGTTTATGGCTTTCGGTGGTTTCTTGCGAAGCCGTGAAGGGCGTGAGCAGCAAAGAGACAAGCGTGAAACCAGACAGCTTGGTCACCTCCCATGGCGTATCGGTGTTACCCAGACACAGCCCGTCGCAGTGGGCCTGAACATTGGACGTGATGCAAAACAAGGCAAGGAGGGTGCAGCGCTTGAAGCCAGGGAAATTCAACGTGGGCATAAACAAAAGACATCCTGTCCGTACATCAAAAGAATTACAGCCGCGGGCAACGGTCATTCGTTGCCCGCACATTCAACGCCTCGATCAACGACCGGCCAACAACTCCGCCGCCTGATCCAGCAACGCCAACGGATCCTTGGCCTTGTGAATATCCACCGACAACAACTGCCGAAACTTGCGCGCCCCCGGGAAACCGGTGCCCAGGCCGAGCACATGGCGCGTGATGTGATGCATCGCCCCGCCAGTCGCCAGATGCGCGGCAATATAAGGCCGCAACTGCGCCAACGCCTCGGCGCGAGTGATCACCGGCGCTGAACTGCCGAACAACTGCTGATCCACCTCGGCCAGCAGATACGGATTGTGATAAGCCTCACGGCCCAGCATCACACCGTCAAAGGTCTGCAAATGCTCATGGCAGGCCTCCATCGTCTTGATCCCGCCGTTCAGAATGAACTCCAGCTCCGGAAAATCCGCCTTCAACCGCGCCGCCACGTCATAACGCAGCGGCGGAATGTCACGGTTCTCCTTCGGCGACAACCCCTCCAGAATCGCGATCCGCGCATGCACCGTAAAACTCGTGCACCCGGCATCCCGCACCGTACCGACGAAATCACACAGCTCCTCATAACTGTCCCGCCCGTTGATCCCGATCCGATGCTTCACCGTCACCGGAATCGACACCGCATCACGCATCGCCTTCACACAATCCGCCACCAACTGCGGATGCCCCATCAGGCACGCACCGATCATATTGTTCTGCACCCGATCACTCGGGCAGCCAACGTTCAGATTCACCTCGTCATAACCGTGCTCCTGCGCCATACGCGCACAGGCGGCCAAGTCCAGCGGAACGCTACCACCCAACTGCAAGGCCAGCGGGTGCTCAGCTTCGTTGTGACGGAGGAAACGTTCGTGATCGCCGTTGAGCAGAGCGCCGGTGGTGACCATCTCGGTGTAGAGCAGGGCGTTTTTCGACAGCAGGCGTAGGAAGTACCGGCAATGGCGGTCAGTCCAATCCATCATGGGCGCAACGGAGAACCTTCTAGACAGCGTAGAGCCGGTGTTTGTTGGGTATGTAGCTGAATTCTGTACCATTTTGCTCTACGTGTTCTAAGCCGGTTTCAGGGGGTAAATAGGCGTTTTCTGAGGTCGGTTGGTACAATGTACCAACCACCTTTCAAATTGTACCAGTTGACTATGGCCACGATCAGAGCACGGAAACGCACCGACGGCAGCACCAGTTACACGGCACAGATACGCCTGTTTCGCGATGGGGCGCAAGTTTACCAAGAGAGCCAGACCTTCGCCCGAAAACAGGCCGCACAGGCTTGGGTACGTAAAAGAGAAACCGAACTGGATGAACCAGGTGCGATCGAGCGGGCGAACCGACCGGGTGCGACGATTAAGGAAATGATTGATCGGTACTTGGCCGAGATGACCAAGGCGCGCCCTCTCGGGAAGACGAAGCTCGGCACGTTGAAGGCGATCAGCGAATGCTACCTGGGGAAGTTGAACGACAGAGATGTAAGCAGCCAGCACCTGGTCGAATACGCGTTATGGCGCATGGGCAAGGAGGGCGGGGGCGTTCAGCCTCAAACCGCCGGCAACGATCTCGCACACCTGGGTGCGGTTCTCTCGATAGCTCGGCCCGCTTGGGGGTATGAGGTGGATCCGCACGCAATGGCGGACGCCCGCCGAGTGTTGAAAAAGCTCGGTTACAACATGAAAAGTCGCGAGCGCGATCGCCGGCCCACCTTGGAAGAACTCGACAAACTGCTGACGCACTTTCGGAGTATTCAAAGCCGTCGCCCGACTTCTATCAACATGCTAAAGCTGACTGGATTCGCGTTGTTTTCCACGCGTAGGCAAGAAGAGATTACCCGGATCCGGTGGGATGACTTGGATGAAGCAGGCCATCGAGTTCTGGTTCGTGACATGAAGAACCCTGGGCAAAAAATCGGTAACGACGTCTGGTGTCAATTGCCGCCAGAAGCATGGGAGATCCTTCAGACCATGCCTAAAGTGTTGCCTGAGATCTTTCCTTACAGCGCTGAATCCGTGTCGACGTCCTGGACAAGGGCCTGCAAAATCCTGGGCATTGAAGATCTGCACTTTCACGATCTGCGCCACGAAGGCGTCAGTCGTCTTTTTGAAATGGATTGGGATATTCCGCGAGTGGCGAGCGTGTCGGGCCATCGAGACTGGAACTCAATGCGCCGTTATACCCACTTGCGCGGACGAGGGGATGTGTATGCAACTTGGGAATGGTTCGAGCGCATCCTGCAGGCGCCCGTAAAACTGGGCGCCAAAACGTTGAGGTGAATTAGCTGCTGCGCGGCGCGCTATTCAGTTGATTACTTTCTTTGACTGCTGCAGCGCGCTGTTCATCCAGGTAGGCCGACAGGTCTGCAATATGAACACCTTTCGCACTTTTCTGGCTCGACTCCATGCGAGTAATCGGGAGCTTTATCTGCCCTGCACCAACTTTGCGTTGAAACATATCCGTTGTCAGGTGCGTGAAATAATCCTGGCACACTCGATCCAGGGGAATTACCACTTGGCCATTGTATTGGGCCATCAGTACAAACAGCGTTTTCATAGTGCGATACCTTCGAGTGAGTAAGTTCGATCAATTGGGGGGCGGTCTGCTGTTGATTTGCCTGTCAGTAGTTGAGCGACAACAGCGAACTCTGCCGCATCGATGTCGCCCAACTCCTTGGCGAAAGTGGTAAGGCATTCAAGCCGGATCCGCGCTGCTTCAGTTTTCCGTACTCGATAGTCAAACAGCGCTGTACCTACGATTCTGATAGCCATCAGATGCCGAGCGTGCGGGTCACTGTTGTTGAGTGTGTTAGCCTTTGGATCACTGCTGCTTTGGTGCTGTGCTTCCATGGTGTTGCCCTCAGTGGTGGTTGATGTCGGGGAGCTGCAACTCCTCGACATCGCTTCTATTCCGTCAGTCCCGACGGGCCAGGTGAATAACCAGGTCAGCGTAATTCGGGTCTTCCTCGGTACAGGATTGCCATTCCAGTACGCTGAAAATCTGCTGTGGGCTGCATGAGTCCACCAGGATTTCGCGCTGGCCACCTGCAGCACGAACTTCAAGAGTCTGCAGCAGCCCGTCCTCGCCGTAAGCCCCGGCTTGAATCACCGGCTGGCTCTTCCCAAGTGCATTCAGGCGATCGATGATCTCCTGCAGCTTGTTCGTGTTGCCGTCGCCGGCATTCCCCATAAAAACTTGGATTTGCATCGGTGTAGCCTCCTTTTCACGCTTTGAAGATCCAGCACTTGACCGTTGTGGGACGGCCCGGCGCCAAGGGTGTTCTGCTGTTCATCGCTGCGCGGACTGCGCTGTGTACGGCTTTATTTGCTTCCAAAAACTTGTGCGAGCGTGACTCTTTCAGCAGGTCGCGCAGGGTGGCCACGTCGGCCAGCTTCTGTTTGTGTTCGGCGGCTCGTTCGCTGAATTCGTTGAGGTTGATCGCAATGACGCTCGGGTCGCTGCTGTGATCGACCAGGGGGTCATCATTGAGCGATTCGAGGTAGTCGTAGACTTCCCAGAATTCGGCAACGGCCGGGTGGTCGGAGCTGATTGAGGCTTGACGCTCGATCGCCATTCGGACGATCTGCCGCTGGGTCGCGGCTACCTGAGGCTCGTCCAGTTTCAGAACCAGGCGCAGGGCATCGAGCAGCGAAAGTAACTGCGCGTGGTTCTTGCTGATCCGCTCCACACGGATGTATCCGCGCAGGTCGGATCCGCAGCTGCGGCAGTTACCTTGTTCGCTTGGGAACTCGGTTCCGCAGTCGAAGCAGTGGGTGTGCAGCCGGCGCAGCTTGGCTTCGTGTTCGGGCATGCGCTGGGCGAAAAGCTCGAGGACGGCCGACTCTTTACTGACGGCCCGAATCAGGAAGTGGCTGAGCGTTCCGCCGTCCAGGGCGTTCAGTTTGTCCGCTGCAGCGCGGCTTTGCGGCGTCACTGTCGGCCGGATGAAGTGCAGCTTCACGATCCGGGTCATGATCGCTTCATGGGCGACCACGGCCGCGTTCTGGCTGATGGCGATCGTGCCGCGGAACGGTGGTTCGTAGGTTTCGTTGCCGGCAGTCTTCACACCTTTGGTGGCCAAAGTGCCGCCACCAAAAAAGTCTTTCAGCTCGTCCCATTCGAAAGTCTTGGCGTGAGATCGATCGTCACCGTGGCGATCCGCCTCAAGAAACACCACAGGCATTCCGGATACCTGACCCATCAACCGCGAACGACCGGCTTTCGTCGACTTCATCGGGTCGAAGCCTTCGTACCCCTCGCGGCCGAGCAGTTTCCACAGCAGATTAAGCAAGGTGGTTTTGCCGGCGCCGGCCTCGCCGGTGGCTTCCAGAAAAGGGAAGGACTGATAGCGCGCCCGGATCTGCTCGCAGAACAGCGAACCGAAGAAGAACACCAGTGCGACAAGGCCCTGGGCGCCGAAGCATGTCCACAGCAACTGCAGCCACTGTTCGTTAAAGTCCTTCCCATCACGCTGCAGCTTGATCGGGACGCCTTTCTGCAGCGATTTCAGCCGCAGTTTTCCGAACTCGAAATAGTCCTCGCTATTGATTTTGTAGATCGTGCCATCCTTGATGGCGAGATCCCCAAAAACGTAACAGCCGTATTCCTTGCTGTAGCCCACGTAGTCAATCGTGGATACGGTTTTGATGCCGAACAGTTGATCCTTCATCAGCTTGTCGAGCTGCTGGCCGCTACCGGTGTACATGGCACCGGCAGCCATTCCGAGCAGGCGTTTTTTGAATTCGCTGGCGGCTGATAGCTGACCGCTAGTGAAGGTGTTCTTCACGCTTTCTGAGTCGTGAGGGAAGTCCACACGCACGTAGTACCAGGATTCATCGGTAACTTCGTTGCGTTGAAAGTACAACGCCTGTGGATAGCAGTTGGCGATCTCGACGACGCTGCCGGACTGCTGTAAAGCCTTCTCGCGCTGTTGGGATTGGTTGAGCAGTTGGTCGTCGTGGTTTTCGCTGTCCTCGATGTCCTGCATCGCCCGATTGAATTTCTCCATGTCCAACTTGAACCAGTACAGGCGGCTACCGAAGCCCAGGTGGAATTCACCGCGCTTGTTACAGTCGTACATGAGCAGCGCTTTTTCGGCGGCGCTCTCGGCCAGCAGCAGCGCGCCCAGGTGACGCGCCTGTTTCAGATCTGCCGCGATCTGGTCGGCGCGTTGGCCCTCGTCTTCGATGAAATTCCAACGTTGATGCAGGTCGTTCCAGTCGGTCTTGCGGCCATCACGCAGGGGGATCTGCGCCGCCTCGCAGACGAACCCCAAAGCGCGCGCCTGCTTCGCCCAACGTTTGGTGTAAGCATGGGCGCCTGACTCGTTGTCGAGTGCCCAGACCAGCTTGGGCAATTTGCCTTCGCGGTCACGTGCAAGGGCTCGCAGCGACTCTTCAGGGAAGGCATTCGAGGACATGGCCGATACCGCGACGATGTCGTTGTGCACCAAGGCGATGGCGTCAAAGATGCCTTCAACAATCCAGACTTCCTTCGCTTCCAGCAGATCCACGCAGGGCGGGCACCACCAGACGCCGCGATAGCTGTCCTTCGATTTGAAGCGCGCTTTCATCTTGCCGAAGCGGTGCGGACGGTCGATCAGGCGTTCCCACCAGCCGCCTTTATCCAACGCGAAGCGTACCGTGGCGCTGCCGGCGTTGTGGTTAGGGGAGTAAAAGCTTTCCTGGGTGAACCAGCCCTGGATCAGCTCAATGCGAAAGCCCCGAGCGAATTCCAGGTAGGCACGGGCGGTCGCGTTGGGGTGTTGGTCGCTGGACGGCGCGCGCTTGCTCCAGTCTTCGAAAAGGTCTTCGTACAACTCCTTCACATGCAGGGTATGAGCGCATTTTTCAGGTCTGCCGCAGATCACCAACCACGGAGCGTCAAAACGGGTGTACAGCGTTTTCTGACGGCACTTCGGGCAGGTGCCGCCGCGCATGTAGTCGGTGTTTGCCCGGTGCTTGAGGCCGTAATCGCTTGTCAGGCGCTCGATCACGTCGCTACGCAGTTTCTCTTTCATCGTTACTTCACTTTCTTAAGGCAGAGGGAGAGGGCGCCGATCAGGTGTTTCTGGGCTGCCATCACAGGGCAATTAGCGAGGATCGATCCGTGACGTAGGCCTTCGGGAATGAATCGATATTGGTCTGCGTACCAAAGGTCATTGAGGCTGAGACGGTACTGTTCGCGCAGGTTGGCCAAGAGCGCCTGAGCCTGTTCCGGCGGCAGCTTTGCGTGGATGTTCAGGGCGTTTTCCATCGTCAAACCTCAATTTCGGGCGCAGCTCACCCAAACCCACGGGAATGGGGGATCGGGAGGGTTTTTTGGTTGGGTGTTACGGAGTGGTGATGCGGAAACGCCCGTTGTCCGGTGCGTTCAGAATTCGCTCATAGATCAGGCTGACGGGGATGGCCCACACCTCACCGGTGCCTGTGTCCGTGATAACGGTGTGTGTAGGCGTGCTGGTCAGAACATCCAGACGCTGCCGATCGCTCACTGCAGACAGATCGCTGTAGGCTAGGTGAACCATTTTTTCGGCGGTAGGAGTCAGCACGTCAAAGTCGGCAACCAGGTGCTGGACTGCGCGTTTCAGCAGCTGCTGGTCGTCGCTCAGGTGTTCGCACTGATGCCGTTCAAGAAAAAGCAGCGCGGTAGCTTTGAGCATGTCCTGATGATCCTGTACTGCGTTCATGTTGCTCATTGGGCTTTCCCTTCGCGGTAGAGGGCGATCGCCGCCAATACTTCGGCGTGACGCGCAGCCAGATGCAGGTTGTTGGCGTCCAGAATCAATTCGGCTTCCTTCTCGCTGATTGATCCATCCTCAAGTGCCTGAGCAATGGCCTGGTCAACGCAACCACGCTTAGCTGCAACATGTAGGGAGCGGGCATAGAGTTCGACGTTATCCAGCGTTTCCGGATTGGCTACGGGGATGAAGCGCCCGCCGTACATTGAAGCGACGTAGTTCGCCAGGTGGTAGGTGCCGTTTTCCTGCTCGAGCATGAAGATTTGCGCGTCACTGAGTGGCGAGCAGCCGGCATTTTCGTAGGCATGGTTGTCAAATTTTTTGAGCTTTAGGCCCAGACGGTTGGCTGCGGCTTTGCGCCCCCCGACATAGCTTCGAATGATCTCGCTGGTAACTTCCCTGCGGGTATCTAGGATCAAACTTTTCATCTTCTACTTTTCCCTGTTGAGCCGTGCCACTACTGTTCAATTTCGCCGTCTTTGATTCCAAGCAGTACCGCGGCGCGATGTGCCTCCCCACGGCGACCTTTGATCCGACCGTTCAACAGGTCGCTGACTAAATTTTTGTTCAGTCCATGTTTGCGGCTGAATTCCGCAATGCTGACGCCTTTTCGATCAAGCGCCGCCCGGGCTTGCTCGTGCGTAACGGTGGCGGGCATAGTGCTCCCCTTGTTCGTTTCTGTTTGTTTGCGTTTGTCTGTGGTGATTTTTGGTCAAAAAAATGATCAAGTCAATGGTGGTGGCTAAAAAAATGCTCATAGCGGATCGAGTGGGTGAACGCCTCAGGGAAGAGCGCGAGCGCTTGGGGTTAAATCAAACTGATTTTGGTGTGCTGCTAGGCGTTAGCAGAGGCACGCAGAAAAACTACGAGTTGGGAGCAAATTCTCTCGATCTTCGATATGTCACCGCGCTTGAAGAGCGTGGCGTTGACGCGGCTTACGTGCTCACGGGTCGGCGATCGACGCCATTGGGACAACTTTTTAGCGCTGCGGAAGAAGAATTGATTCACCAATTCAGGAGCATCTCTGACGAGGATCAAAAAGCAATTCGTCGCTTTCTCGAAGCCATGGCAGACGACGCTGCTCGGCAGCGGAAGTAACTCGCAACAATGCACCTGACTCATTAGTCACGCCTTTGTTTCAATGCGGTTTGCCGCCCCGATAACGTCGATTCAGCAATGCACTTTATGGAGTAGTTAGCATGTTGGATCGCAAGAAGAACGGTCAAATCAACCTCGAACACGTCGGGTCGGAAACTACCGTCCTCACGGACATCGAGCGTCGACTGATCGATCTGTATCGTCGGCTGAGTCGCGTTGAACAGCAGCAGGTCCGTCGCGTGGCCGAGATACTGGCAATCAACCCAAAGGAGAAGGTAGGGGGCTGAACGTCATTCTTTGAATGATCCCGATCGCCAACGCTGTAGCGTTGGCGGTTTGTACCTACGCTACCGCCTGCGATCCCAACTGCTCGAAAAGCTCCCGCTGCTTCGCCCTGGGCAACTCGCGAAACCGATCGATCAACATGCGTTCGAAGGTCTGCGAAGATGGACTGAGCGTGTGTGAGAACGTCAGGTTCGACACCCACGTATGCCCGCACCTTGCGTCCAGGCATTGGCAATACAGCTTCACGAACTCCGTTGTTACCTCTTCCCGTGAAGCAATTCGGCCCTTGTGGCCGCACTTGCATACAACTCTCATTGTGTCCCTCCCCAGGGGCAACTGATCGCCACCATATTGCCACATTTTGTAATGGCATTCGCTTCGAAAGGTGTTTCATGCAGTGGTATCCACTGCATTTTGCGCAGGTTTCCAGCTAAAGCGCCTGTCTTCGCGTAACCGGTCATTGAGCTGATCGAACAGCTGGCAAATCGGTCGAATCTCGTTACTGGTGTACACGCGATCGATCTTTTCAATGTCGCCAAACCCGCCGGTGTTCTCCGGGATGATGCCGGCTAGCGCGGGGTTCATCCGCCAGGCCGCGATGACATCGTTTCGGGTTATGTTCTTCACTTTCTCCAGCTCGTCTTTCGCCTGGAAGTCTCCCACGGGGATGATCTGAATCGCGTTCTCTTTGCCATTGGGGATGTTGACGAACATTGAGCGGAAGTTGCCCACACCTTTGCTGGCGCTGATTTGGGCGCGCAACTCGTCTTCGTCCTCTTCGGTCAAGTCGGGATCGTTGGTGTAGAAGATGTAGCCGGCGTGCGCGCCGTTGCTGTAGTAGCGCCGGCGGAAGAGGGTCGCAGCCTCATTCAGCAGCAACGCCTGCAGGCCGCCCAGGTAATCCGGAATCCCGTAAATGTTCTGTTCCACGTCGTAGTCCAGGACGTGGGAAATTTCGTGCTGTTCGAACTCCATTTCCTTGTTGTCCGGCAGCAGCATCACGTAGCCGCCGCCCACCTTCACGCGCATGTTGATCGCCGGCAGGTGCTGCAGCTCCAGCACCTGACCGAATGCGTTGGTGTCGTTGTAGAAGTACGCCTCACCAAACACCATGTAGTCCAGTCCGGCGCGTCCCATCGTCTCCGTGCTGCAGCCCGCCGAGGCGATGAACTCACGCAGCAACAGGTTGCGCTTGAATTTGGGAATGGCGCCGTGGTGCGCGTTGGCGCGCAAAAGCTTGGCCAGGCCAGCCCGTGACACCGGCGGTTTGTAGATCTTGCCGTCGTCGCTGGGAAACACACCCACGTACTCGCCGATGTTGCCGGACAGAACCTGCTCCGGCTCTCCGAACGTAAACGAGCGCATTGGCTGTTGCTGTGGTTGGGCTACGTGGTGCTTTCTGCGTTTGCGGTTGGCCATGGCTGCTCTGGTTACTCGTGACGTAGCGGCTACGGCGCCGCTTGTTGGTGTTCAAAGGTTCGTTGGACAGGGCGTGCATCACCGCCCAGGCAATGTCGGCGTGACCGGTGGCTTCGGTACGGGATGCGCTGTAGGTGATCTGGCCGCTGTTGGTGGCGCCGCGCTTGATGGTCAGGAACGCCTGGGCTATGTCCGTCCAACCGGCGTCCCACTCGATGCGGCTACCTTGGATCGTGTCCTGAGCCTTGAGGACGAGCGCGTTTTTCGCCTCCAGGCTGTAGTGAATCGGCGTTGCCTTGGCATAGAAGTCGCGCACCAGGTCGAATACGCCGTAACCCACGCCGGTGACATCGATTCCGATGTGCTGCACGTTGAAGCGCTCGGTCAGCTTCTTGACCTGCGCGGCCTGGTAGGTGAACGAGTGGCCCCGCCAGCTGTGCTTTTCCAGAATCCGGAACTTCGCCCCGGGTTCGAGCGGCGGCGCGATGACCACGCAGGTGGCATCGTCGCGTGTCCGGCTCGGGTCGTAGCCCAGCCAGACCGGGCTGTTGCCAAACGGACGATCCAGATCCGGGTTGTAGTCCTCCCACAACGACAGATCCGAATAGCAGCGCTCCAGATCCTTGAGGCTGAATGCGCTTTGGGTGCTGTCGATGAACTTGCAGTAGAACAGCTGCTGGAATTTGTCCTCGTCGTACTCCAGCTGCAGCTGCTCAAGGTCGAACAAGTCGCAGCCGCCGGCGATCGCATCGTCCAGGGTGATCGTCTTGCGCCACTGACCGTCCGGACACAGCGCGCCCTGCGTGTAAGCCGCCTCGCTCGGCCATTCGCCGCCGGCCTTTTTGCCGCGCTTGCTGTTGCGGAATTCGTCGCCCGACCAGAACGGATACGCCTGGTGCGACACGGCGCTGGGCGTCGAGAAATAGGTTTTGCGCCATTTCTTGTGAGTGCCCATGGCGCTGGCGACGGTGCTGAGCTTTTCGAAGTCGCGAATCCAGAAGTATTCGTCGACGTAGACGTGCCCGTGGTAGCCCTGGGCGGTGCTGCTGTTGGTGCTGAGGAAACGCAGCTCGGCGCCGTTGCTCAAGGTGATCGGGTTGCCGGTCAGCTCGATGCCGAACCACTGCTGGGCAAACTGGATGATGTAGCTGCGGAAAATCTCGGATTGTGATCGGCTGGCCGACAGGAACACCTGGTTGTCACCGCTCAACACGGCATCCATGAACGCTTCGCCGGCGAAGTAGTAGGTCAGACCGACCTGACGGCTCTTTAGGATGTTCCGGACACGGCGGGTAAGCGGGTTCTGTTTCGCCTCGAACAGCTCTTTCTGGTAGCCGTACATTTTCGAGATGAACTTTTCCAGGAAGTCCACTTCGGTAAGGCCGCTGATATCGTTCTTCGCTTTTTTCTCGCGCTTCTTGCCGCCGCCCTCGCCACGTTCACGGCGTTGACCTTGTGGACGCTCGCGAGGCCCGTCCGGACGATCTGACGGCCCAGTCGGCGCGGGTTTCGCTGCCAGTTTTTTTAAACGCTCCAGCAGGCTTGTCAGCCGCTCCAGCTCTTTCAGCTCGGCATCAGTCAGCGGATCGATCTTTTCCAGAATCAGGGTGATTCGTCGGTTGACGGCGCTCAACGGTTCTTCGTCCGTCAGCATCTCGTCCCAGCCGCCTTGGCGAATCCAGTAGTAGACGATGCGGATGTTAGGCAGCTTCAAATGCGCTTGGATTTCCTTCACCGAACAGCGGCGCAGGTATAGGCGTTTTGCGGCTTCTTTGACTTCGGTCGGGTAGTTCATGGGCCGCAGTCTATGCGGCGAAAACGCTGGAAACGCGGGGTTAAATCCCGGCATTCGCCTATATCCAGAAAATAGGAGAACGCCGAAAACCAACCGTTTGTTTGGGGCAAATCGGCTCCCTATCGTGGCGGCTCATTCAACGATTGAGCGCAGTTACCGACCATGCCCCGTTCCCTTGTCTCCTACTGGAAACGTGTTGCCACCAGCGGCCCGACCGTCGATGGCCGCGAGATCCTGCCCCAGGAACTGCGCGACATCGCCGAGACCTACACGCCTGCCAAATACACGGCGGTGATCTGGTGCGACCACGAACGCTGGCCGGGTTCCCACGGCACCGTTTTTGCCGTGCGCTTGGTTGAAGAGGGCGAGGATCTGGAGCCTGGCCAGATCGCGCTGGAAGCTCAGTTGAAACCGAACGATCGCCTTCTGTACCTCAACGACCAAGGCCAGAAACTGTTCAGCAGCATCGAAATCACCCCGAATTTCGCCGGCAGCGGCAAGGCCTATCTGACTGGCCTGGCGGTTACTGACTCGCCGGCAAGTCTCGGCACGCAAGAGTTGTATTTCTCCAATCGCACCAGTCGCGCCGCGTACTACGCCGCCTCGCAAGAACTCGGCCCGTTACGCGAAACCGAGCCGCAGGGCGAGATCGGGCGCCTTGCCGCCATGTTTACCCGCCTGTTCAAGCGTTTCGGAATTGAAGACACGCCCACCGAAAACACTCCGCAAACCCCAACCGAGAGCAAACCCCCAATGGATGAAGCTACCGCAACGGCCTTGAAAGCCCTGCTGGCCCAGCTGCTAGTCGTCGCTGCCGGCATTCAGGCCGTGATCGAGCCTGCGGCCGAAGATGCGCCGGAACCCGATCAAGCCCCGATCGATGACGTCAGCGCGGCCGTTGACGAGATCGTCACCACTGCTGAAGAGGACCGCGAATTCAAGCGCAATGGCGCCGGCAACAAAGCTGTGCTGGCCGCGCTGACCAGTCTGCAGAAGCAATTCACTGCGCTGCAGAACACATCGACCGGGCGCCAACTTCCGCGTGTAAACGGCGCGGCCGACAAATCCAAAGCGCGGGTGCTCTGAACATGGCCCGTTCCCTGAGCGCCTACGGCGCCAAGATGTACGCCGAAATGCAGCTGGCGATCGCCGAGACTTACGGTGTCGAGCTGTCCAGCAAGATGTTCTCCGTTGAACCGTCGATCGCCCAGGAGCTGAACGACGCCATTACCGCCAAATCGGACTTCTTGCAGCGCATCAACGTCATTCCGGTGACCGAGATCAAGGGTGAGAAGGTGTTTATTGGCGTGTCCGGTCCGGTGACTGGCCGCACCAACACCAAGACCACCGATCGCGTGGCGAAAGATGCTTCGGCGCTGGATAACAGCACCTATGAGCTGTCGTCGACCGAGTCGGACGTCGGGCTGCCCTACGCGAAGATTGATGCCTGGGCCAAGTTCCCGGACTTCCATCAACGCTACTCGGCTGCCGTGCAGAAACAGATCGCCCTGGATCGCATCATGGTCGGCTTCCATGGTGAGAAAGCGGCTGCGCAGACCGACATTGAAGCCTATCCAATGCTGCAGGACGTGAACAAAGGCTGGCTGCAGCAGCTGCGCGAGCAGGCGCCGCAGCAGGTACTCAAGGAAGGCAAGACACCCGGCAAGGTCACCATGGGGCCGGGCGGTGACTACGAGAACCTGGACGCCCTGGTGCATGACACCAAGCAAATGGTGGACGAGCGTTTGCGCGACGGCGGCGACCTGGTGGCAATCATCGGCACCGACCTGCTGGCCGCTGACAAGGCCAAGCTGTATGCCAAGCAGGGCGACACCCCGACCGAGAAAGAGCGCATCGAGGACGCCCAGGTGATCGCCACCTACGGCGGTCTGCCGAGCTTTAGCGTTCCGTTCTTCCCGGTCAACGGTGTGCTGGTCACCAGTTGGGACAACCTGTCGATTTACTTCCAGGACTCCAGCTGGCGCAAGCAAACCGTGGACAACCCGAAACGTTCGCGCGTTGAGGATTACAACAGCCGCAACGAGGGCTACGTGATCGAGCAGCTGGAAAAGATCGCGCTGACCGAAAACGTGGAGCTGGTGAAGTGAGCCTGGCCCTTGCCCACAAGCGCCGCATTTTGGCTCAGGGAACTGCTGCAGTGATCGCTGCTGCAGCGGCACCGCTGGCGTATTCGCCGGCGGAAGCCCTGAGCAGCCCAGCCAACGCGAAAAAACACCTGCTGCTGATGCAAGCCTCGCTGGATGAAGACCTGAAGCGCTTGAGCGATTTAAAGAACTTGGCGAGCAAACAAACGCTCAAGCGAACTGAGTTGCTGCCCAAGTATCAGGACTTCATCCAGCGCTACATGGATTCGGGCCTGGTGATGCAGAACCCCGTCCTGGTGCAGGTGATGGTCTGGCTATTCGACACCGAGCAGTTCGAAGACGGTCTGGAACTGGCGGACTTCGCGATCGAGCAGGGTCAGGAAATGCCGGAGCGCTTCAAGCGCAACGTGCAGACGTTCGTAGCGGACGCGGTGATCGAATGGGCTTTCCGTGAATACAACGCCCAGCGCAGCCCGGAACCGTACCTGTCCGACCTGCTGCCGCGTGTCGACGGCGAATGGGATCTGCCCGAACAGATCCCGAGCAAGTACCACAAGTTGATCGGCATGCGCGCCATGGAGGCCGAGCAGTGGGAAACAGCGCTCAAGCACCTGGAGCGATCGACCGAGTTGCACGCCAAGGCCGGCAACGAGACACGCATTGCGAAGTGCCGTAAGGCGATCGCCAAACAAACACCCGCCGTCACCGGCGCCCAATAACCGACTACCCCCCCAGCGGGGAACTGTGGACGTGTGTCTGCCATTTATGGACAGCCCCACGAAAAACAGTCTCCCCGCCCTAATTCGAGCGGTCAGCAATGAGCTTTTCCGGGAAACCCACCACCATTGTGGAACAGGCGATCGAGAACGACGGCTTCTGGCCGAACCTCTCCGTTGCCGAGTTTCAGAAGGGCTACCGCCTGCCGGCGGAGTTTCTGGGCGACCTGCTGACCGACGCTTTGTTTATTGCGATGGCCGAGGTCAATACCGACCTGGCCAAGCTCAAAACCGGCTGGCTGGCAGCGGGCATCGTGACCGTGGAAACAGCCGATCCGATGCTGCTGCCTGAGCGTGCATTCAAAGCCAAGTTGTACAAGCGCGCTGTTTACTGCCGCGCCAAGGCCAGCGCCCTGCAGCAGTTCGCCACCGTGACACGTCGCGAGAGCGCCGAGAACACCGGCAAGGAAGCGCCGGAGCGTGAAGACACGTTTCTGGCATTCAGTCAGCAGGCTGTGCGCGCCCTGCAGGGCCGTGGCCGCATCACGGCGAAGTTGCTATGACCAAGCTGCAGGCGTTGACCGCCTACCTGCTGGAACGCCGCCTGGTCGAGCCTGAACAGCTCGACAGCTGGACGGAGCAGGTAAAGCTGTCGCTGATCTGGAAACCCGACGTCGACGGCATGCACTTTGCCGACATGCACTATCGCGCCGTCATTGTCCTGGAGCGTTTCGCCGCCAATCCGGCCCGCATGATCGCATTGGTGGGCAGTTGGCTGGAGACCCACGACGCCGACCGCGACCGCCACGAACTGCCGGCGCCGGAATTCGCCGTGGAGCCCCTGGACAGCGATCTGTTCGACGTGGAAGTCACGCTGGAATTCGTTGAACCGCAGTACCTCTCCGAAGATCCGGACGGCGAAGTCGAGGCCTTCGGCAAGACCTGGGCGTTCATCCCATTTGACCTGTGGGTCGCTGAGCGCGGCGAGGTGGCCACCAGTGGCGGGGCGTAGCACGTTCGAACTCGATGTGCGCGGACGTCTGGGAGTGCGTGAGCAACTGGCCTTGCTGGCTTTGCCGCCACAGTTGCGCCGGCGTTTGCTGAACCAGGTGACCAAGCGCGTGCGGACGATGAGCCGCAAGCGTCAGCGCGCCCAGCAGAACGTGGACGGTTCGGCATTCGCCCCGCGCCAGGGCGAGAGCAAGGGCAAAAAGAAGATGGAAGCCGGCCTGGCCAAGCTGATGGTGGTCACCCGCGTGACCGCTGATGAAGCGGAACTGGGCTGGAAAAACGCCCTGACCCGATGGGTCGCCGCCCAGCAGCACTACGGCGTCAGCGAGCGTCGCACCGCCGCGCAGATGCGCCGCTGGAACAAAACCCCGCCTGGCCTGGCTGCCACCGAGAAACAGGCAAAGCGCCTGCGCCGGTTGGGCTTTCGCGTGCGTCAGGCCGGCAAAAAGACACTGACCAGGCCGTCAGTGGCGTGGATTCAAGAGCATGTGAACTACGCCAAGGCCGGCCTGCTGATTCGCATCCTGGACGTCCAGCGCAGCGAGTCATCGGGCGCGCAGAGCTGGGAAATCACGCTGCCCAAACGCCAGTTCATCGGCGCCGAAACCGAACGCGACACCAACCTGCTGATTAACCAGGTGTTGCAACAAATCCTAACTTCACCCCGCTAACGAGGCACTGCATGGCACTCGGTCAAGTCACCGTCGACAATCTCAACCTGGGCCAGGGGCCTGTGAGCGAGATTGAGCGTTACTTTCTTTTCATCGGCCCTGCCGGCAAGAACGTCGGGCAGATCCTGCCGCTGAACATGGACAGCGACCTGGACGTCCAACTGGGCGTCCCGGCAAGCGACCTGAAAACCCAAATCACCGCCGCCCAGCTCAATGGTGGCCAACGCTGGGCGTGCGTGGCGGCTCCGATCGGCGCCGAGGGCGATTGGGCCAGCGCATTGGAAAAGGCCCAGCAACAGGGCTACTCCGTCGAAGCCGTGGTGATTACCAACCCGGTCACCACTGCCGCTGAATTGTCGGCCATGCATGACGCGGCGATCGCCCTGAACAACACCTACGGGCGCCGCGTGTTCGTTATGGTGTCCGTGCCTGGCATCACCGCCGAACAGACCTGGGCGCAGTACGTCAGCGAGCGCAAAGGGCTGCTGGTCAATCTGGCGGCGCCGCGTGTGCTGGTCGTGCCGCAACTGCATGGCAATGACCTGGGCGTGCTGGCCGGGCGCTTGGCCAACGCTTCTGTGAGCATCGCTGACAGCCCCATGCGTGTGGCCACCGGTGCCGTGCTGGGCCTCGGTCCTGTCCCGATCGATGGCGACAAAGTCCCGCTGACCTCGGCTGTGCGCAGTGAACTGGATCGAGCGCGCTACTCGGTTTCGCAGACTTATCCCGATTACCCGGGCGTGTACTGGGGCGACGGCAACATGCTGGACACCGCCGGTAGTGACTTTCAGGTCGTGGAATACCTGCGCATCACCGACAAGGCCGCTCGCCAGATCCGCCCGCTGCTGATTCGCCGCGTGGCCGATCGCCGCCTGAACAACACCCCCAACAGCATGGCCGTCAACACCAACCAGTTGATGGCGCCGCTGCGTGCCATGGCCAAGTCCACCACGTTCGCGGGTCAGGTGTTCCCCGGTGACATCGAGCCGCCGAAAGATGGCGACCTGGTGCTGACCTGGGAGACGAAAACCAAGGTCGCGGCCTACATCAAGCTCAAGCCCCACAACTGCCCGAAAGACCTGACCGCAAACATCGCGTTGGATCTTTCCACCGACAAACAGGAGTAACGCCCCATGGCGAAGATTGGCGGCAAGAACTTTGACGTGAGCCTGGGCGATATCGCGCTGCACGTCGAAAGCTGCACTTTGGATATCACCGACAACTCTGCAGTGGCCCAAACCCGGGGCGTGCCAGATGGCACCGTGGACGGTGACGTGGCCGCTGCCGGCGAATTCGAGCTGGACACCACCAACTTCAATCTGCTGATCGACGCGGCGCGCTCGGCGGGCAGCTTCCGAGGCCTCAAACCGTTCGATGCGGTGTTCTTCGCCAAGGCCGGCGAAGACGAGGAACTGCGGGTGGAAGCCTTCGGCTGCAAGGTGAAGCTGTCCAGCTTGCTGGCGATCGATCCGAAGGGCGGCGAGAAGTCCAAACACAAGGTGCCGTTCGACGTGACCAGCCCGGATTTCATCCACATCAACGGCGTGCCGTACCTGGCTGCGACCGAGATCGAGGGGCTGCGCTGATGGTGGACTGGTTCGACCGTGCCCAGGAGCTGGAGCAACGCCAACGTGACCAGGCGATCAAGGCCCAGCTGAGCAAGCCCGTGCCGGTCGGGCCGAGCCTGACCCATTGCCAGGACTGCGACAAACCAATCCCGCCTGCGCGCCAAGCGCACGGTGGCATAACCCGGTGCGTCCCGTGCCAGACGGACGTCGAGAAGAGTAAACGCCGATGACCACTGAAACTTCGCGTCTGGGGACGCTGGAGCGGCAACTTGCCGTGATCGAGCACCGCATGAACGAGTTTGAAGGTCGTCACGACACTGTGCCGACTCGCGTCACCAAGCTTGAACAGCAATTCGAGAACATGACTGGCCAGCTCAAGGAACTGAACAAGGGACAGCAGGCGTTGACCCTGGCGGTCAACGTGATCGGCTCCAAGGTCGGGCGCTTGCTGACCATCCTGACGCTGGTTGGCGCCGTGCTGCAGATGGTCGTGCCGGCACTGTTGCGCGTGTGGTTCCCATGAGCCTGCGCGGCAGGATCATGGCCGGCGTGATCGCGCTGGCCAGCACGCCGCTGGTGATCTTCCTCGGCACCTGGGAAGGCAACGGCCAGAACACCGTTTACGCGGACAAGCTCGCCGGCGGACTGCCCACGGTTTGCAAAGGCATCACCCGGTTTACCAGCCCTTACCCGGTCGTGGTCGGCGACTACTGGTCGCCCGCCAAGTGCGCCGAGGTGGAGCAACTGGTGATCCGCAAAACGCAGCTGCAGCTGGCCGAGTGCATCACGAACCCGAACGTGGGCCAGAACACGTTCGACGCACTCACCAGTCATGGCCACAACTTCGGCGTCACCAGCACCTGCGCCAGTCGAGCGGTCGCGCTTATCAACGCCGGTCGCATCGCCGAGGGCTGCAAAGCCCTGGCCTGGGCGCCGGACGGCAAAACGCCGGTGTGGGCCTTTGTGACGGACGCCAAGGGCCAGAAACGCTTCATTCCCGGCCTGCACAACCGCCGGCTGGCCGAATCCCGGCTGTGCGCGGAGGGCTTGTGATGCTGCGCGAAGCCTTGTTCCTGGTCGTGCTGTGTCTGGTTGCCTGGATCGGTTTCGACGCGCTCGAAGGCCAGCGCGACGAAGCCAGGCGCGAGCGCGACAGCGCGAAGTGGGAGGCCAGCGGCCTGCGGGAAGCTGCACGCATCAGCGGCGAAATGCTCGCTGAGCGGGACGCGATCGACCAACGAAACACCAAGGAATTGACCGATGCACGCACTGAAAACGAACGTCTGCGCCGCGCTGTTGGCGATGGCACTGGCCGGCTGTACGTCCGCGCCAGCTGTCCCTCCGCCGGATCTGTGTCCGCCACCGCCGGCACCGCCCGCGTGGCTGATGCAGGACGCGCCGAACTCGCTGCAGACGCTCGACCGGATTATTTCACCCTTCGAGATCAACTCGCCAAAAGCCGGCAAATGATCGTCGGACTGCAGCAATACGCCCTGGGCGTTTGCCGGCGATCGCCGGCGCCCTCAGCCAATCCTTTATCCAACCTCAACAAGTGAGTCATCCAATGAACGAACAGAACAAAGAAATCACCCTGGAAGTCGGCGAAAACGAATTCACCTTCAGCCTGACCCCGGCTGACGTGACCAAATACTTCAACGCGCTGACCCAAACCAACAAGGTCGCCCCGGGCCACAACCTGCTGATGAACACCGTTAAGCAAGAGGAAAAGGCCACGCTGAAACCGCTGCTGGCCAACCCGGTGATGGTGATGCAACTCGCCGGCGCGCTGCTGGAGGAATACGCACCCAACGTTGAGGTGATCGTAAAAAAGCGCTCGAGCACGCTGAGCGCCTAAGCGAAAACGGCCTGGGCCAGCTGATGGCCCTGACGAACCGCTGGCTACCTGGTGCCGAACCCACGCCCGAGGCGATGGGTACGGCCAAGTGGCTGGAGGACGAACACTGGAGACGCATGGAGTTTGCCGTGGCTAACGGCATCGCCCTTGCGCTGAACGGGTAACGACATTGGCAGACCGTAGCGCCAGCCTGGCTTTCATCCTGAGCCTGACCGATAAGGTCACCGCGCCCCTGGGCAAGGTGAAAATGGGCTTTTCCGAGCTTGCCGATCAAAGCGAAAAGCACATCAAGACGATCGGCCTGGGCTTGGGTGGTCTGACGGCGGGCGTGGTCGCCATTCGCGAATCCATGGAACCGGCTCTGGAGGTCAACCGTGCCTTGGGCGACGTGCGATCGCTGGGCGTGGCCGAGGATGCGCTGTCGGCGCTCAATGCCAAGTCGCTGGAGTTCGCCGTGAACTACGGGGAAAACGCCAAGGATTTCGTGGCGTCCGCGTATCTGATCGAAGGCGCTATCAAGGGGCTTGCCGGCAACCAGCTGGCTACGTTTACCAACACCAGCAACCTGTTGGCCAAGGCCACCAAATCCGACGCCGAAACGATGGGCGAGTACGTCGGCACGCTCTACAACCTGCAGAAGTCCCAAGCCGATGCGATGGGGAAGGGCGCGTGGGTGGAAAAACTCGGCGGCCAGACGGCGCTGGCGGTGCAACTGTTCCGCACCAGCGGCGCGGCCATGAAAGACGCCTTCAAGGAAGCCGGGGCGATCGCCACGACGTCCGGCGTCGACCTGGCTGAACAGATGGCAGTGATAGGCACCCTCAGCAGCACCATGGAAGGTGGCGACGCCGGCGGACGCTACAAGGCGTTTTTCGAGAACATCGGCGCCGCCTCGGAAAAGCTGGGCATGAAGTTCACCGACCAGCAGGGAAAGATGCTGCCGATGATGACTATCCTGGACAAGCTCCAGGGCAAGTTCGGCGATCTGACCAGTGCGTCGGCGGGAGCCAAGCTGATGGAGGCTTTCGGCGGCGAAGGCGCCCAGGTAATCGGCGCGCTGGCCAAGGATACCGATCGACTGCGCAACGGCATCGAGCAGTTGGGCAAGGTGCGAGGACTGGAGAACGCCGAGCAGATGGCCCGGGCCATGGTCGATCCTTGGCAGCAGTGGGCGTCCCTGGTCGAAGTCATGCGCGTGGTGTTCGGTCAGGTACTGATCCCGGTGCTGTCGCCGTTCATGGCCAAGATGGTCGACATTGGCAAAACCCTGGTGCGCTGGTCGCAGCTGTTCCCGAACATCACCCGCGTAATCGGCATCACTGCGCTGTCGATCATGGGCATCGTCGCCGCCATGTCAGCCTTGACCATGGTGGTGGGCATCGCGCGGATGACGTGGCTGGGCATGCTCACCGTCTGGAAACTGTTCCAGGCCATGGGCCTGCGTACGGTCGCGATGTTCATCCTGCAGAAACTGGCGATCCTCGCTTACGTCGTGGTGATTCACACGCTGAGCGCTGTTCTGGCGGTCATTCGTGGCGCCATGCTGCTGTGGCAAGGAGCGATTTGGCTCGTCAACGCGGCGCTTTTGGCCAACCCGGTGGTGTGGATCGTGGTCGGCATCGTTGCCTTGGTCGCGATGATCGCTGCAGCCGTCTACTACTGGGACGAATGGACGACGGCCCTGATGAACACCGCCGCGTTCCGGATCGTCGCCGAGACGTTCCAGAAACTGTCCGACTGGTTTGATTCGATGGGCGGCTGGTCAGGCATGGCCAAGGCCGCGTGGGACAGCATCGTCGGCATTTTCACCAAGGCCGTAAACGGCGTGATCGAGCTGCTGAACAGCATCCCGGGCGTGAACATCGAGGCGCGCTTCGGCGGTATGCCCGAGGTGCCAGGCGTCGACGCGGCCACCAGCGCTTCCGACACCGCCAACGCCGCGCAGAAAGCCCAACAGACAATCAATGCGGCCATTCCAAGCCTGTCGCCGGCGCGCCCGTCGGCGGTGCCGCCTGGTGGCCTGCTGACCAGCATCCAGAACAACAGCAGCAGCCAGAACAAGGGCACGCATGTGGAAAACGTGAACATCCACACCGGCAAGCAGATGACGCCGCTGGAGATGGAAAACATGGTCGCGATGGCGGTGGGCGGATGAGCGAATACGTGGATTTGCTGATCGCCGACAACGACCTGGCGCTTGATCCATCGAACCAGCCCAAGCTGGTCGATGACCGCGCCTGCATCGCCCAGGACATTGCCCACATGATCCGCGACAGCGGCCTGCTAGTGACTCTGGTGGCCGAGCGTGACCGCCTGCGTCAGCGTGATTGCATCCAGCAGATGGAACTGCTGGTGGAGGACGACGTGCGTCTGGTGCCGGGTACAGCACGCATCACCGAGCAGGCGCCAGGCGTGTACCTGGTGACCGCCAAAACCATTAAATTCGGATCGATCGAGGTAAGTCTGTGAGCGTCGATTTCAAAAAGGTGATTGCCGATACTGGCATCCCGACCACCGAAGCAGGCTTGAAGGCTGCGTGGGAAAAAGAGGTGGAAGCCCAGGGCGCGAAAGTCGCCAACACCAGCAGTTATTCCCCGTTCTGGCGGGTGATGACCGCACTGGTGACCAAGCCGGTGCTGTGGTTACTGGACTTCCTGTGCCTGACCGTGTTGCCCAACTTCTTTGTGAAAACGGCGGTCGACGCCTGGCTGGATACCTTGGCATGGGCGGTCAACGTCGAGCGCAAAGGTGCGACCAAGGCGAAAGGCAAATTGCTGTTCACCCGGGCCATTCCGGAAGGCGTGCTGGAGTTGGAAAAGGGCATCGTGGTGCAGTCGGCCGCAATCAATGGCAACGTCTACAAACTGGTTACGACGGCGCCGGCGACGTTCCAGCAGGGCCAGCTGCAGCTGGACGTTCCCGTGGAGGCAGTCGAGGCCGGCAGCGGCTTCAATCTGGCGCCGGGGTACTACGCGATCCTGCCGGTTCCGATTCCCGGCATTGTCCAGGTGGTGAATAAAGACGGCTGGCTGGAATCCCCAGGGGCCGATCCCGAACCGAACGACCAGTTGCGCCTGCGCGTGCGTAACCAGTTCTCGGCGGTCAATCAGTGGCACACCGACGCGGTGTATCGCGCCATGATTTCCGCCTTCCCTGGCGTGCGGCCGGATGGCGTGTATTTCGAACACGGCGCGCCCCGTGGCCCGGGCAGTGCGAACGCCTACATCCTGTTCGATGCGGGTGTGCCGGCAGACGCCTACCTGCAGCAAATCAATGCGCACATTCGCGACCAGGGCAACCACGGCCACGGCGACGATCTGCTGGCCATGGTCATGCCCGAAGTCCCGGCGACCGTGACGCTGTGGTTGTGGCCCAAGCCCAACTTAGGGGCCGAGCGGATCGCCGCCATGGTGAAAGAGGTGGAACTGTTCGTGCGGGCTGCGTTTCGCGAAAGCACCGCGACGGACTACCAGCCGACGCTGACCTATCCGCAATCGCGTTTCAGCTACAGCCGGCTCAGTGAAGAGATTCACCAGCAGTTCGAGGACATCGCGTCCCTGCGGTTCCTGCCCGGTCAGGACATCATCAGCGGGCTGAACATTCCGCGCCTGGGCCAGTTGAAGGTGACGGCGCAATGACCAAGCTCAAGTTGCCTTTCTGGCTCGGCGGCACCGAGCTGTCGAAGTTACTGGCCGCTGCACAGTCCTGGTGGGAAACCGTCACCGGCTGGCTGCGCTGGCCTTACCTGCAGATCGATCCCGACACCTGCCACCTGGCCATTCTGGAACTGTGGGCCTGGCAGCGTGACGTGACGCGCTTCACCGGTGAGCCAGAAGCTCTGTTCCGCCTGCGCGTGAAATTCGCCTTCATCAACTCAGTGGACGCCGGCAGCACTGCCGGCATGAAGCGCATTTTCGAGCGCCTGGGCGTCGGCTACGTCGAGATCGAGGAACGCCAGCCCGGGCGTGACTGGGACGTGGTGCTGCTCAAGTTCAGCAATGCGCAACTGTCCCTCAATCCGGAGCTGTTGCGTGTGCTGATCCAGCAGTACGGCCGCACCTGCCGGCGCTATGACTTCGTGACCATTACCCCCGTGGGCCTGCAAATGGGCCTGATCGACTTCAACGACGACCAGCAGACGCTGGTCGCCAGCCTGTAGGAGCGCACCGTGAGCGCCAGTATCACTTTGGCCGGCGAAAGCCAGATCGCCCTGAAACAAAGCCAGAAAAAGCCCCTGGTCGTGGCGAAATTCATCTTCGCCAACGTGCCCGGGCTTGATCCCGAAACGCCGGTGGATCGCGCCGCTGGCAAGCCGCCAGCGGGCCAGATTGTCCAGGTCTACGACATCCCCGAGGAAAACCGGGGATTTGTAAATCCGAACCAGGTTGTCTACAGCGCCCAGCTCGGTTCCGACATCGGCGACTGGGACTTCAACTGGATCGGCCTCGAGGACGCGGACGGCCTGCTGTTTGCCGTCTCCTACGTTCCGCTGCAGCAGAAGCGCAAGAACATCCCGCCGCTGCAGATCGGCAACAACGTCACGCGCAACTTTTTGGTGGCCTACGACGGTGCCCAGGCGCTGACCGGCATCACCATTGATGCCAGCACCTGGCAGCATGACTTTACCGTGCGCCTTGCCGGGATCGATGAGCGCGAGCGCCTGAGCAATCGTGAAATGTATGGTCGCGCCTGTTTTTTCGGCAACGCACTGGCGTTCGGAAAGAGCGAAAACGGCTTCCAATTGGGAACCGGTACGGCGTACATCGAAGGCATTCGGGTGTCGATGACAACCCCATGGCCGTTCACCGGTGTCATTCCCGCCGGGACAATCACACTCGACGTCTGCCTGGAGCGGCAACTGAACGATCGGGTGGCAACGTGGAAAGTCGTCTACGGAGAAAAGTCCGATTACACCGACTCGGCCGGCGTTCGCCATTACTGCGTGCCGATCGCCTTTTACACATCGCCAACGGCGTTCTGGGACGCGCGCAAGCCTGAGTCAGTCGCTGGGCCGTTGATTCAGCACTTCGCGGCGCGTGATGGCGATTACGCGAACCTGCGCGCCCGTGGTACGACCAAAGAAGACGTGGATCTGGGCAACCTGCCCAACGCCAAGAGCGATGACCCAACCACCAACAGCAGCGAGATCCTTGCCACCACGGCCGCGTTGAACAAGCTGCAGAAGCAGGTCGGCGACGCGATGACTGGCATGGTCGCTGGTTTCGCCATGTACACGCCGCCGGCCGGCTGGCTGCCATGCAACGGTGCCGCCATCTCACGGACTGCATTTGCGGTTCTTTTTGCACGAATCGGCACGTTCTACGGTGTCGGGGACGGATCGACGACTTTCAATCTCCCCGACCTGCGTGGCCTGTTTCCACGAGCGTTCGACGACGGTCGGGGCCTCGATGCGGGGCGGGCGTTCGGTAGTTTTCAAGACATGATGATCCATTCTCACGCGCACACCGCCTCGGCTGCAGCGGTCGGCGACCATGCCCACACCGCCTGGACGGACGCCCAGGGCAACCACGCTCACCGAGCCTGGACTGATGCCCAGGGCGCGCACAACCACTCCGCTCCGAGTTCGCCAGGTATCGGCCAAGGCGCCGGCGGTATGAACTCGGTTCAACAATCTGGGGGGGCGCATGAAACGTCGTGGGCAGGGGCTCACCAGCACGTTGTCGGCATGGATGGCGCAGGCAATCACGCGCACAACGTCGGGATCGGCGCCGGCGGCGCGCACACCCACGGCGTGACCGTGGCCGCCGCCGGCGGCACCGAAACCCGGCCCAAGAACTTCGCCCTTTACTACTGCATCAAGTATTGAGATCGAGCATGACTGAAAAACTCGTTTATCAGACCAACCACTTTGGCATCCTGGTCGGCACCGTGAGGGCTGACGAATCGCCACTGGAACCAGGCGTTTTTCTGATTCCCGGTGGCTGCGTGGAGATTGCACCGCCGGTGATCCCGGAACACAAAGCCGCGTGGTGGAACGGCAGCGCCTGGCAGCTTGTGGACTACTTCGGCGGCGTCGTGGTGTACAGCACCGCGACCGGCGAGCCGCGCACGCTCGAAGGTTTCGAACCGGTGCCGGCGGGGTACACCATGAGCAAACCCGGGCCGAACCAGATCTGGAAGGGCGGCGGATGGGTCGATGACATTGATGCCGTGCTGGCTGCACTTCGGGACAAAAAGCTGCAGATGATCGGGGCTGACTGCGCCGAGTACGTCGCCGGCGGCTTCAACTCCAGCGCGCTGGGTGACGTGCATCGTTATAGCAGCGCCATCGATGACCAGGTGAACCTGAACGCCCAGGTGTTGCTGGGACAGGATGACGTTTACCCGTGTACCGATGCTGACCAGGTGCTGGCCTTCCGGCCCCACACCATCGCCCAACTGCAGAAGGTCAGCCACGACCTGGTGCGCTTCCGTCAAGGCGCCCAGCAGTGCGCCGAGTTGTTGCGCCAGTCCGTTGAAAAGGCCCTGAAAGACAAAAACCTCAAGGCGATGAACGCCATCACCTGGACGCCGCCGGCATGAGCTGGGCGCCGGTGACGATGCGCTGGCCAGAACAGGCCACGCAATGGATGGGCGGGCTGTCCGCTGCCAAGGATCTGGCCGCCGGCGAGCTGGCCAGCACCGCGCAACGGTTGGCCGGTTTGAGCGGGTTGGCCAACACCAACCCGGGGCCGGTCGGCGACGCCGCGAAAGGCGCCATTGAAGCCGGACGGGCGGCGCTGGCCGAGCAGTTGGGTGAGGTGCCCGCGTGCCTGGTGGTGACGCCTTTTCAAAGCGGCGTCGGCCAAGGCAAGGGCTATCAGCGCTTCCTGTCGGCGCCGAACGTGCTGGAACACCTGGCCAAAAAACTGGAGGACGCCACCGACTCGGGTCGCCCGGTCGGGCCGCAATATGCCCTGTCGGTTCTGTTCCTGGGGACACGTCTGGAACAGTTGGCCAGCGGCCTGTCGCGTTTCAACGCGTTGTTGCCGATCGGCGACCTGGTGCGAACCGAGCGGCGCGCTCAGCACCTGATGAAACTTGAGGCTGAAAAATGGGAGATCCCTGGCGCCGGTGCGTTGCCGCGTTGGCAAGGACTGCCCCTGGAGCGATGCACGGTGGTAAGGGCCGCGAAACAGTCCATGGCCGGCCAGTTGGCCATGCTGGAGGGCTACGCCGCCGACAGCTCGCCGCTGGGCGATCTGGCTGCGCTGGCCGCTCGCAAGGCAGCACAGCAACAAGGACGGGATCAACAATTGGCTGATCTGAAAAACCTGCTGGCTGGGGGTAACCCCGACGTCAGCATACGGGCGCGCCTGATTGGCCCGGGTAATCCCAGCGAGCTGCGCCAGGAGCTGCTGAGCGGCGATGCCCCCAGGCATGAGTGGGTGCAATGCGCCGGCCTGCTGCTGGTGGGCACGCAAGAGGGGTTGAGTTTTGTACGGGAGCTGGTGGGCCTATGACGCTGTTGCTCGATGGGCAAAAAGTCCAGGGGAAGAACCTCAAGGTCACCGGCAATCTACGCATCGAAAGCGGCGACATGTCGGGGCAGACCAGCAACACCGACAAGGCGCACAAGGGCTTCAAGCCTAAAACGTTGGCCGTTTCGCTGATGATCCCCTTCGTTGATCGGGTGCAGCTGACTGACTTGATGCGTCTGGCCGAAGCCACGGCGAGCGGCGGTGAGCTGCATCTGTATCGCGTCGTGAACGACACCGCCGAGGCGTTCGGCGTGCGCCAGGTGGAGTTTTCCGAAGGCGTCAGCGCCCGCGAAGCCGACAACCTGAAAGCCTGGCTGGTGCAGTTCACGCTGAGCGAGCGCGAGTCGAACCCGGAAAAGGTTGAGGGTCGGCGCGCCGGCAACAAGGTCGACGCCCAGGGCGCCCCGGGCAGCGCGGTCGGTGAGGGCGGTAGTAACTCAGGTTCGAGCGACAACCCGGAGTTGAGCGGGTTTGAAAAGGTGCTGGGCCGTGTGGACAAGTGGCTGGGGAGTGAGCAGACGTGAAACTGCACAAGGTTCTGTCGATCAATGGCGCGCCTGTTCGCCTGGTCAAGGAGGACGTTCGGCTGGACGCCACCAGTCCAGGGCGGGCGAACTTCACCGTTCAGTCTGCTGAGCCGCTGAAAGGCTTGGTGATGCTGGATATCGGCTACAACGACCGCACGCTGCAGCGCCACTTCATCGGCTATGTCGAGCGTTGCACCGCCGCCAATGCCAAAGAGCAGGTGCTGTTCTGCCGTGAGCTGGCTGCTGTGCTGGCCAACCCGTTGCCGTTGAACCTGCGCCATGTCGATCTGCGCGCAGTGCTGGCTGCCATCAGCGAGCAGACGGGCGTGCGATTTCGCGTTCCCGATCGGCCTTACGCCGGCGTGAAGACGCCGTACTTCTACAGCCTTGCTGCCGGATACCAGGCCATGGACAGCCTGGCCCGCGTGTTCAGTATTCCCGACTTCACCTGGCACCAGCTGGGCAACGGCGAAGTGTTCGCCGGCAGCTGGGCCGACAGTTTTTTTGGCGCCCGGGCGGCGCTGCAGATCCCCACGGAGCTGTTCGACGGCTACCAGGGCAACCAGAGCGCGATGATCGCGGCCCTTCCCGGGTTGCGACCAGGTGCAACGATCAACAACGGCGAGCGCATCACCAGCGTGGCGCTCGCCAATGACCAGATGGCCATCCGATGGAAGACGCAATCCGCCGCGCTGTAGAGCGCCAGTTCCCCGAACTCACTGGTGGTTACCACCTACCACGCTTCGCCCGCGTCATCGCCGTGGCTGATGCTCCGGCTGATGCTGGGATTTGCGACGACTTCCGTCCGCGCTACGCGGTCGACATTGAAGTCCTGGGCGCCGATGACGAGCCAGATCCGGCCATCCCGACGCTTACCGGTGTCCCGCTGCCGCTGCCTACGGGGGGCGAGGACATGGGCATTTATGCCTTTCCGGAGGAAGGCACGCGCGTTGTGGTGTGCTTCGCCTACGGCCTGCCGAACAAGCCCTACATTCAATCGATCTTGCCCCACGGTCTGAGCATGCCCAAGGTGCCGAAAGGCGACCAGGTGTGGCAGCTCAGCGGCTCCGCACAGCAGCGCGTCGACGCGGACGGCAACTGGCTACGCCAAACCGACGGCAAAATCCGGGATCAAGCGATCGAGCGCGAGGTTGAAGCCCTGGACAACCGCGAGCAGTTCCAGAGCCACACGCGGGCGGTCGATGACCACTCGACCGAGACGGTGGGTGGTGTGAAAAAGATCGAGGCGCTGGGCGCGCTCAAGTTGCTTTCAGGCGGATCCGCGAGCCTGGCGGCTGTGGACGACCTGCACCAGGCCACTGGCCGCGACTTTAATTTGGTGGTGGGGCAGAAGCACAACGCGACGATCGGCGGCGACCTGCAGGAGCGGATCGAGGGTATGCGCAGGAGCGTTGTGGGGCAGAGTCAGCGCCTGCAGGCTCCGAAGACCTGGCTGGGGTCGGAAGGGGTGAACGCGCTGCAAGTGCTCTGCGATTTGCTCGACTTGGTGCAGGAAATGAACGTTCAGCTCGCGGGACATACCCATGGGCCAACGCCGGTACCGAGCAATGCGGCGGCGTTTGATAATTGCGCGCTAACAACTTTAGAGTTGGGGTCAAAGCTCGAAGGCATCACGTTGTAGTGGTTAAATCGAGAGGGAGATTTTTTTGCTCGATGTTCTCCCTTATAGCTGTATAGGATGCTAGCTGTTCAGGGGTAAGGTCGAGTTTTTTAATGATGTCTGGTATTTCAGTAGTTGTTGTTACAGAGTTTTTGAAGTTTTCACAGCTTTGCCAAACCGCTCCTGCGGTGTGGATCAGGTTGGCGAGCCTCTTGGAGTAAACGTAGGGTGAGGTTGGCTCATTGAGATTGACGCTTGGCAGTGAGCTATTCAGCTTCTCTAGGATGCCAAGTATCTCTTTAGCACTTTCGCGCTGCGCGCTGCAATATTTATGTGCTACTTCGCTAAACAGACTGTTCAAATATAGTGAGCCAATATGGTGAGGAACTTTTGAACGGTACAGTCTTTCGTAGGCGACAAGAATGCTGCAGAGATTACATAATTCCTGAACAACTATGGTGGCGCTTCGCTGAATCTGATCAACGTCCTCTTCACAACATGTCATCTTTCCTTTCACAGTTTTGGCGTCTTTCCTGCTGGTTGTCCAGTAGTTCAGGCCAAAGCCCAAAAGCGTTCCGATTAGTCCTGTGGCTGCAGGCAAGAATTTGTCCGCTGTCAGTCCTGGCTTCGCGCTTTGAATGTACTGTATGCACTGTGAAAAGTTTTCAAAATCCATGATTTTTCCGGGTTCTTTGAATAATTGACCGTGGCGATTCGCCGCTGAATTTGGGTTTGCTTAACCGGTGGGATATTGAGTGTGTTGCGATGTCATCCGGGCCTCACAGGAGTCGAGCGCGGCCATGTTAACGTATCCACAATCTGCAAGCCCACCTGTTCACTCTTGATCCGCTTCGTTTGCAGGCAGCAGCTATCGGGCGTGAACCCAGAAAATGTTGAAGCGCCCTGTGAGGAAAGCAAGCCAGCTACTAACTGAGCTTGCGGAAAACCGCCCCCTAATAAGGCGGTTTTTTTTGCCCGCCAAACAGTGATGGGTTGACCAGATACGCCGGTTTCCGTCGTGGGTCCCGACCACACCAGTGCCGAACAGAAAAAATCCGTCGCGAAAAAAATCTGACCGAAAAAGCACTTATCCCCCTCCCGCCGACGGGCTTTACATCTCTTTTTTTTGCAAGCATGGGTGCTGATGTAAGCGGTGCTCCGGCGAAGGCCCACAGTGGGTTCTCTGCCATGTTTTGCAATTGCACAATGTGCAAAGCTTGGCAACGAAATGATAGGGCTTTGAAGAGCGCCCGGACGGAGAGGATCGGTAGCAGTTTCCTGGGGGCGATGGTTTACAAGGAGAGGGCCCTTAAAAACAGACATTTTGCTGTGTTTTCATTTTTTGGACAGCTCGCACCAGGTGAGCTGTCGGCGTCATCCAGGAACAACATCGATATGCCTGAAACCCCCTGCCAGATGGGCTTTTCAGACACAGAGTCAATTGCACGGATTGTCCATCACTGAGCCGTATTTTGAGTGGCGATTTGGGAGGCTTAGAGAGTTTCTATAGAGGAGAGTCACTGGCCATTTTTAAGGGGCAGCGCAGGGAAAAAATAATTTTGGTAAGCGAGGCCAAGGAATGGCTTGGAATCCTTACAGGACGCGGTTTCCGCCCACTCGCTTCACTATACCTCGATACCGTTGGAAGTAGAGAAGCGGGTAATGGGAATAAAATCCTCATTACTGACTCGGAAAACTATTTAAATCAGGATGATTTAAGTAATAAGCCAAAAGCCCGACCAGAAAAAATGTCGGGCTTTGTCATTGAGTGAAGTATTTAAACCGCTGGAGCAGTATTTTGTGTGTGTGTGTGCAAATTCAAGGAGAATTCGCGAAGGCAGGGTGGTATTGGAGATAAAAGAGCAAGAGTTCTAATGACGTCTCCTTTTGGGTTGAATTTCATTCCGGCCTTGATTTTGAAGTGTTGTGGCGCAGCGGAGCAACGATCGTCTTTTAGTTTGTGAAGCAACTCTGTGTAAACTCCAAAGACAAATTTTCCCCTCCAGTCTTGCATAGGTGATAGTGCTTCGAACTCAGGAATAGTTGCGGGAATCGTGTTGGGGTCGACGTCGTTTGGCCATCCAATTAAATCTAAGTGATTAGCTCCCGAATGGGTGATCTGATTAATATCTATATTGATGTATTTGGTTATTTGGTTGTTTATGCCTTGCAGCTTTATTTGGTTTTTTCGCGCAAAAAAAATAGCCCTATTTGCGTCTCTCATTGTGTTTGAAAATTCGGTTAGTCGACCTTCGATTGTTTTTATGATTTGATCTACGCTGGTTTCTTCATCTGTTTTATGGCAGAAGTATTCTTGAGTCAATAGTGGGCGAAGAATAGACATGGTGCATAAATTGTTTTCAATCGAGTAGCCATTGGTGCAGTAAGTATCTGCCGAAGGACTATGCTGCTTAAATCCATCAAAGTCTTTGTCGATGAAGTAGGCGACATTTTTGTCGGCTGGGTTTTGACGCTTGCACAATAAGTCTCTAAGTCCTAGAACTTGGTCTTTTCCATTAACTACGAGGGCGCGGTAATCTATCTCATCGTATATTCTACGAAAAATCGTATCATAGTAAGGATAGTCTTCATGACCCTCGAAGACGCATACGAGATGATCAACTGCTTTGCTCCTTAGCAGATTGTAGTCAAGGAGAGCGACGTGTGGCTTGTGCCTTGCGAGTCTGAGTCTGTCAACGAGGCTAGTCATAGCTGTTGCTCGTACTTAACTGTTAGGGATTCCGCGTACGGATCCAAATCATTGTCAAATATGAATGGGGAGTGTGTAATTGCAATGAGTTGATGGCATGAAGGAGACTCTAAAATGTCAATAAGAAATCTTCTTTGCCAAGACATGGCGAGTGATAACTCAGGCTCATCTATAAGTATCAAATAATTTTTACTTTGCTGAAGGTAAAGTTTGGCAAAAATTGCGACAATTTGTTTTTCGCCTGATGATAGGTTATTCAATAAAAGTGTATCGTTGTTGTAGTTGTTTTGGATGGAAACGTCGAGGGCGAACTTGTCGAATATAAATTCTTTTTCGGGGATGCCATTTGATTCTGTCGCTGACAAAAGCCAGTAGCTATTAACTACGTTCGCAAAGCCTTCAATTAATTGCTCTTGCGCCTGCGTAGTTGCGTAGATTGATATAATTTGATGGATGTGCGCACGCAGCCCATCATAAACAGAGTCGTTAATTAGGCCGGAATATATTAGGTCATATATTTTTGCTTCTGTTTCGCTACCCGCATGGCCAAGTCTTGCTAGAACCAGGTTTAGTTTTGAGCTAAAGTCATCATTTATGTCTCGGATATAATCAGGGCTTCGAGATGCTGGCGAAAGTAGCTTTTCTAAAGATTGAGCACTGATTCTTGAGTATGAATTTAAAGTGACAGTTTTTATTTTTTCTTTAAACGCTTCCAACCTTGTTTCGACGTCGCCCATGCCAAACCAAATGAGCTGGTCGTTATCTTCCTCCTCGTCAACCTCAAATCCAAATTCAGATCTTCTATTTTTTTTGCCTTGGGAAAATTCCGACATTTCAGTTTCGATTCTTCGGAATGTCGGCAAGTATAAAATTTTTAAACCTCCAAGCGCCTTTGTTACTTTTTGCATCAAGTTGCGACAGACGCTGTTAGGATAATATTGTTCGGACGCCTCAGTGTATAAGTTGAGAAGTTCAGTTCTTCCCAGTGGGCAGCTATAGTACGTTGTTCGATACTCATTGGTATAGCTGAATGACTCAATTCCATTCATTTGAATGAATGAAATGTCCCTTCTTAATTTTCTGTCCGTTACGCCGTTCTTTTTAAGTGCGATTGCAGCTTCGCTTGGTTTGGCACTATAGTTTTTAGGAAAAAGATCTTTCTTGTTGAAGATCAGCTCTTTGTGTTCCTTTAGCTTTAGCTTTAAGTATACAAAATCAATAGTGAAGAGCTTTGAGGTGTCTGACGTCAAAACTGCGTGAAGGGCACTTAAGAGAGTTGTTTTTCCAGTGCCATTCTCCGCCGCAACGATTTTGACGCAGTATCTGTTTTCAAGTCTAAGTGTTTTATAACCATTTACGCCACCTAGCTCGAACCATTCTATGAAGGGGGCGGTTTTTGATAGTTCTGATATTTTTGGCAAGATGCGCTCCTTTGCTCTATTTACTATGTAAGTGTTGCTTGTGGCGAAGTTTCGAAATACTCAAGCCACTGACAATGCCTTTTGTTCTAGTTTAAAACGTTATATATTAGCAGCTTTGTCCCGGGTTCCTCGCGCTCAGCATATCAGTATGCTAGGGAGTCGTGCATCTACATGGTTCCTCCTATTAGAAGGCTTGCCATAGCTAATAGCAGAAAAAGCCCACTATAGAAAGCCGGCAGACCATCCTGCCGATTCCCATGTGATGAAAAGCATGAGCGAAAGTGAACCTAGGAGCCCGCACAGCGCATACAGCTTCGGAGGCAGCTTCGCTGCAAGAGTAGTCCAAAAACCAAAGAGTCCTGCGTAGCCGGCGACTAAAATCAAATTTGTGTAGTTGGCTGCACCAGCCATCAGCTTTCTCGTTTAATTGCATCAACAATTCAGCGTCTTTATCTCTTTCGAGATGAAGCTGGAATTGCTTCAATTCTTGAATTTCCCTCGCATGTGCATTCACGACTTCGCTTGCCTGCTGGTTCCATTGATGCTGATTCATTCTGCTCCGCCCTAGGTGAGATTTGGTAGAACCGGATCTAATGACAGTCCATCGAAGCCCTTGAAAATACGCGCCACAAGCTAGTCCTTTTCTAAATTTCTCAATATTGCCATGCCCTGATTGATAAACCCCGCATTCTCCCCAATTCGCTCAAGCGCCACGCGGGCATTCTCCCCCACGGCCTCGTATCCCTGTTGCTCGACCAACAGGACCAACTCCATCAACGCTGCTTCAAGCCCAAGCTGGTTTTCGTACATTTTTTCGAGGACGACGGTGAGGGAATATTCGCTGGCCATGTATTCGACTCCATTCGGAAAGCAGCAAGCATAGCAGGGCACCTGTGCTGGCCAATTTCAGTTCGAGGCTGGGGAAAAGGTAATTTTGGTAAGAGGGTGAGAAAAACTGGCTGCAGCCCTTATAGGCCGTGGCTTTGAGGTATTACCTTTGGAGGTAATATTTGGTAAGACCGGAGGTAATATTCCACCAAGTGCCTGATTTTAAAGGGTTTCGTAGGTGGCTGGAATTACTACGACTGAGGGTAATTTTCTAACCTTTCTATTACCCTATTATTACTTTTACTAAACTAACCTAAGTTACTGATTATATTGGGTTTTTATGACTATAAAATAGAAAATTACCAAAATTACCTTTTTCCCAGGGGTCAACCTGAAAACGTCGTAAGGCACAGACGGGGCGATTCGCTGGCCTTTCATGCGCGCGGTTTTAACTCTCACGAAACACGCCTGAGCCAACGATAGACAGTGCCAGGATTGGAGCCGAGAACCGTTGCTTAAAATTTGCTAACGCAGTCGACCGAGGGGATGGGAAAAGGAGGAAGAAGAACTGAGTTGGTACGCAACTGGTACGCGGGTTGGAGGCGAGGCGTTTAGGCCTTTATTTACGGGAGGTAAAAGAAGGGTCAGTTCGATCCATCATCGGCGCGACGGAGAAACGGCGGGAGAGTGGGGCGGGTGTGGCGGTGATTGGGGGCATTGGGGGTACGGAATCGGTGTGGCTGGGAGGTGGGGGAGTTTATCAGGAATGGGGGGGTGGGGTTTGGGAGGCATCTGAGAGGTTTTCTGACAGGTGCTGCAGCTTGAAAAAGGGGGGCTGATAGATGAGTCCCCATTTATGTTTTATGGAAAAACACCTTCTCTGCTTGCGACAAGCCCAGTGATCGATTCGAATAACCCGCTCGAAATACTCCCCTGTCAGGACGACCTCAATGCCCGACAACACGCTTGAAAAGAGGCTCCATAACGAACTCCGGCTGTTCGTCACACCGCTATGCGGAGGCCTCGTCTATGCCACCGTGAAAGTGATGGTCTACGGCTTCAGCGATGCAGTGCTGTTCTCCGGCTTTCTTTTTGGCTGCATCCTCTCTGCCGTGTTGGGCATTCCCCTTCTGCTCCTGGGCGATCGCCGTTGCCCTGAGTCTCGGTTGCGGCATGTGTTGAGCGGGTTGATTCAAAGCCTGCTGGTCAGCCTTTCCTACCGGGGACCTCTCTGGCAACTGTTGTTGATATCGATTGTCGGCGGTGTCGCATTGGGCGGGCTGTATACCCTGGCCCTCGGCGCCATAGAAAAAATCCCTGCCTCAAACCAGCACCGTGCAGCGGGTGGCTGGGGGGCGATTGTTGCCATCCCGTTGTCGGGAGGACTGACATTGGGCACTGTCGCCGTCATTGCGACTATCAGTCAGTCGAGTGGTCTGCTGAGTATCGTCTCGATGTTCTTCATGCTGTTCCTCATCGGCGGGCTTATCAGCATGCTGGTCAGTTGGCCAATGCTCTGGCTGGTGGAGCGTTTTCTCACCACGCGCCTGCGCTACCTGATCGGCGGCGTGATGAGTGGTTTCTTTGTCTGGCTGCTGTCTGTCGCACCGGTTCTTTTGGCAAAGCCGCAAGCCCTTTTGAAAGGCGCGGAACTGTCACCTCGCGGATTCTGGCCGGGGCTGATCGTCTATCTCGTCATCGGTCTGGTTGCCGGTGCGGTGTATACGGCGATCACCGGTTTCCTGGATCGCCGCCGCAGGAGGAATGATTCACGCGGCAAGCCGGCATCCTCTTGATTGCTGTTAATGTAGGACTGAAAGGGGACAATAAATAAATCTGTCCCCATTGTTTGCCGTCCCCATTGTTTGCCATAACATTAACACTTCTCGGGTTAACTCTTGGCAATGTTAAAGTGATATGGCTCTATTGAAGCTTTGCTGCGGCTTAGTGTGATGCCCCTCCGCCAGGACTTGGATCGATTCATGAAGAAACAGATTACCATCAACCAACACTACGTTCCGCAGCACTACATGAAGCTGTGGGCCGATGCGAGCGGGAAAATCTGGTTGCATGACCTAGCCAACAATGTAAAAGGCAAGACGGGAACAAAGAGTATTCTTTCAGATGAGTACTTTTACGAAGACGACAAAAACAAGCCAACCAACGAAATTGAAGATATTCTAGGAGAAGTTGAAAATAAGGCAGCTCCTGTTCTTAAGGAAATAGCAGAGCTGAAGCCGAATGAACTGCTAAAAAATGAAATGGATATTCATAAAGATATTTGCCAGCGAGCAGCACTCGTTTTAGCAAAAGCAGGGGCGTTCGAAAAATTATTGAGCTTTATCTCTGCACAGTTAATACGCACTCCCAATATCGTTCAGCAGATGGCGCAGACTATTAGAGAGGCCCCGTTGTCGGATGAAGAGAGAGAAAACTTCACCAAGCAGAATGAGCCAAATCAACTAGTCAGGCTTGGGCTAGAGCGAATACCTAGACACCTACAGTCGAGTTATGAAATTGTTCTTGGGTTTTCCAGTGGCACGCCTTTCGTAACTAGTGATCATCCTGTTTCCGAATTTTTTACTAGTACAGCCGATATTCTTCCGCAGCCTGTATATAACCTTTTGCATGGGATCCAAGTTATTGCATTGTTTCCCATATCGCCGACGTTTCATTGCACCCTGATCCATAGAGATAATAAGCAAAGGCTCAAAAGTCCTTACCATTCTAGGCGGTTGAGTACAAGTGGTCTGAATGGCTTACCAATTTCATGGATGTGGATTGACGAGACACTCATTGGTTATTTCAGAGGCATGCATTCACGCTTTGGCAGGAAACATCTGATCAGCAATCGCGATGAATCGGCCCTATTAAATAAATAACTGGTAGACAAAGGGGACGGATTTATTTGTTTTGGATTTCTAGGTGGTAAATAAATCTGTCCCCATTGTTTCCTGGACAATTCAAGCACCTGATCCGCGTCGCATCTGTGACTGGTCGTCTACCAGAGCGCGACGTGAGGCTTTTGTGGCTCACACACACCACTGGCATTCGCGTCACCGAGCTGGCCTTGCTGGAGGTCGCAGACGTGCTGTACCCCAGCGGAGCTATCAAGCCCGAGGTGTATCTACGAGCAGGCATCACCAAGGGCTGCCGACCCCGCAATGTATATATACCTGACACATACTCGATGCCTTGCCGTCTTGGACAGCTGGATCGCGGTCCGCTTGCAACGCCGCTGGGGCCTTTCCGGCACTGAGGAATACCGAGGCCTGCACCCAAGTTCAAAGCTGGTTTCCACACACAAGTGCCAAGCCTTTGAATTGGCGTTCAAGTACCGCGAGCTGGATAGTGGGCCAGTGGTGTATCGGGCTTGTGATTCGCTCCAGCAGACCATCAGCAGGCTCTACTGGCAGGCCGGTATCAAGCAGGGATCTTCGCATAGTGGCAGACGATCCCTGGCGGCCAAGGTGTTGGCTGCAACAGGCGATGTTGAGACGGTGCAGATCATGCTTGGGCACGCGAAGCTAGATCACAGCAAGCCTTATCTGACGGTCGATCAAGAAACCTTGCGCTGGGCTTTTGAGATTGCTTTAGGTTTAACAAATTTAAAATATATCTTAAAAATTTTAAACTTTATATTGACTTAAGCGTAATGGCCATTTGATACTTAACGCAGTCGATTTGACTCATAATGAAGATGCACGAAATGACCAAACCTAAGGTAAAAAGCCCAATACAGAAGCAGGTCGAGGCCCTTGAAGAGAAGGGAGCCATTCTTGACCGCATTCTCAGCGTAGCAAAAACAGAGAGCGGTAGGATTACAGAAGATGGCAAAAATCTTTATCACATTTTGAGAGAGGCAGGACTCAACAAGAGCGAGATTGCACGTGTTTTGGATGTCACACCTTCTGCCCTCACAAAGTACGAGTGACCGGGAAACGTCGCCCGCTGTACCACAAGCCCTGGCCGTAAAATAGCCGGGGCCGATGACGTAGGAGAGGCGCAGTTTTCGCGTTCCATGATAGAGCAGAAAAAGACATGATCGATTTGAGCGAAAAGGAACGCCGCTTGGCTGAGTGGGAATCAACTCTTACAGATATGCTTTTTGAAGGTAGTCGAACAGCCTGGCGGTTCTTTCTACTGGACGATTTGAACAAGATGTTGGCTGAGAAGTTAATTGATGTTTTCGAGGCCAGAGCTATGCGCGACCGGGTCGAGTCGGCCTTCATCGCGATGACTCAAGCCTGATTACTGTTAGGTAGGAAAAGCCGCCCGAAGGCGGCAATGTCAGTTCGACTGTTTAGGCTTTGGCGAAGGGGTAGGTGATTCTTTTGGTGGTGGATTGTGATCACCTTCTTTGTGGTTCTTACTTCCGTCCTTACCTACGTAAAAATCCTTAGTGGCAGTTGCCTCCGTCTCATGTTTAGGGTGATCTGTCCCCTGTTTCAAATTTGGGTCTTCCGATGCAACCGAGACACCAGCCAGACTTGCCAAAGCGACGATCGAAAAGGTAAATCTGCGAATGTGCATATGCTTCTCCTGAAGTTGTATGCCCCCAGAAATTCAGGTTAGCCCACGATAGTTCATTGGCCACTGAAACGTCGCGGAACCGCCCAAACCCAGCCATGCGCTGGGCCGAGGCCATAGGAGAGGGGTGCTTATCGCTTCCCCAGGGTCGAGTAGGGAAGCATGAAACGAATTTTGGTTGCCGCATTGCTATCGCTAACGAGCCTAACGACGTTGGCTGATGGGGAATTTTTAATGAAAAAGTGCTCACTCGTAAGTGAGCCGAGACCTGTTGCCAAGACTACTAATGCTGAGTTTCTTCTGATGGGCCAATGCCTCGGGTTGGTAGAAGGTGTTGCCAATACAATCGCGGTACTGGGTGAAGCTTTGCCAGAGTCGCGGCTATGTTTCCCAAAAGGCTACACCACCAAAGAAGGTGTTCGCGCAGTCGTTGCCTTCCTCAAAAGCCATCCCGGGGATTGGTCTGATTCAGACACTGGGATGGTAATGATCGCACTCGCCACCGAATATGGATGCGGATGAAGCCATGCAGCTATGACCAGCAAATCCAAGGAAAAGAAGGAGGATTTATGAAGGGAGCCTTTTATTAAGTCGCCGTGCTTGCTGGCCTGATGGCTGTTGTAGCAAGTGCAAACGGGGCAACAGGCGGGCAGATGCTTTCGAAGTGTGAGACGGCTGTAAGGCTTGCGGGGATTCCCCAAAAAGAGGTCACTCTGGCCATGGCTGGTGATGCCAACTACTGCATGGGAGCTGTTGAGGGTACGGCATCCTTGCTGGCTCTTCACTGCGACTTAGCGCTTAGTGAACGAGCGGGTTGTATGCCTCAAATGTCTCTGAACCAAATGGCGAGGGTGGCAGTTAAGTTCATGCAAGCTCGGCCTGAAGTCCTTCACCTAGGGTCTGGAGCCGTTCTATATGCTGCCTTTAGGGCAAAGGGGACAGATTTATTTTTCTCGAATGCTACTAATAAGCTAGTGAGCAGAGAGAAGGGTATTTGCTGATTTTTAACGATAAATAAATCTGTCCCCATTGTTAATACCGCACGCAGATCCACACGGTGAAGATTCTCCCGGTGACGTGGAGCAACAAGGAAATGACCTACATGGGCCGTGAACAGGCCTGGGGTGCGGCGTTGGGTGCCGGTGTCGGCGCGGGTGTTGGCATGGCGTCCCATGCCGGGAAACTGGGTACGGCGGCGCTCAGTGGGGCCGGGTTTGCGGTGGGGTTGAAGGCTGGGGATCTGGCGTCGATGTCAACGGTCGAGGCGATTCAGTACAACATGGCGAGTGCCGATATTGACCTGGGCAAGTTGGTCAAGAAGGGTTTCGAGGATCAACTGGCGGCGACCGGTCGTTTCAAGGTGGTTGCCGAGAATGAACCGGCCGATGCAGAGATCAAGTTGACTGTGGTCAATTGGGGCTTTGCGTTGACGCAGGGTTTCAGCAGTGTGGTGTATCCGACGATTGTGGTGAACGGTTCGTTGAAGCGTGGCGAGGAGTTGATCTGGCAGCGCAATGAGCCGATTACCGCGTTCAACGGTGCCAACACTTACGGTTACGAGCCGCTGCGTTATCGCACCGAGCCGGAGCTGGTCCGTGAGGCGTTGACCGGTGTTTCGCAGATTGTCGGCAGTTATCTGGTCAAGGATCTGAACGAGTAATGATCAGGTGTTGATGATCTGTTAGTGGCCGCTTTAGCCCAAAATCAAAGCGGCCATTTCAATAAATCGACGAAACCAGTAGTGATTAAAGTTCGCCGTGATTCACTAAGCACCAAAGTTAAAGGCTATGGAAATTCGCGGTCTCGTTCCTTCAAAACGTTGTACGGAATGCATCAACCAGGATGGGAACATGATGAAGGTTCCACTTTTGGCGGCACACGTACAACTGAAGCCGGCAGTCAGGCAATCTTCGACTCTCATTCGCAGGGCAGGATTGTAGGTCGATGCGACCATGCCGCGAGGGTCTACGAATTCCAGGTCACCGCCCACCGCTGAATCGTCCTCGCGGCCGCCGGCGTCGACCCAGTAAACCCCTGACCAAAAAGCACCGGGGTGCCCATGGAGGGAGTTGCTGTGGCCAGCCTCGTTAACGTTTGCCCACGCGTTGAGTTTCCACTCGAAGCTGGGTTCGGTTAATCCATATTGGTCGCTATGAACCGCTGTCAGTTGAATGGCGAAGTCGGTGGCGAATTTCACCAATGCATCGCAGGCTTCGCCACCCCATTCAGGGAAGTCGTTTGCAGACTGCCAGCCACCTTCATTACTCCGATGTGCGCCGCGGCGATCTTCCGCCATACGGCGGGTAACTATAACTTTCAGTTCAGCATTGAGTCTTTCTGCATCAGGGAATTGGATACTCGCCAGGGGTGTTGCGAATAGCCGTCGAATCTTTATCAGATCAGGATCTATTAGTGTGTTATTCGACTGCATTGAGTCTTATCCAAATCTCGCTAGTTGCAAAAAACTATACCGAGCGAAATGAATAGCCGATGTAAACCTTTGTTAAAAATTGGTTGGTAAGTACAACAGACCATTATTGAGACGGCGGGTGATTGACTGAGAAATCCTCGCCTGCGGTTACCCAAACCTGAACCCGCGCTGTCGATCAAGAAAGTTTCATCTTCCCACCCCACGCAAGCGCCTACGATGCAGGCATAAGGTCGTGCTATTTCGCGTTTGATCCCAGGGGAGCCCCACCATGCGTGCCAATGTCGTCAAAGTGCTGTTGATCGCTGCAGCTGTCTCGGTATTGAGTGCCTGTTCGGGCTCCGGTGGGTTGACCACCACCAGTTGTTTTTCTTCGGATTGCCAGTCGCCGGAAGGTCGCGCCAGCGCCAATACGCTGAAGTTCGGCGGCACCGGAATTGGTGCCAGTCTCAACCAGTACAGCTCCGGCATGTTGCATGACGACTGATTAGAAAAGGGCGCCCATCGCGGGCGCCCTTTTTCGTATGGCCTAGATCGCGCCGATGCGCTCGACAACTCTCTGCAATGCCGGTCGCTTGGACAGCCACTCATCCTTGGTAATCCCCAGCAACACCACGTCAATACGCTCGCCATCCTTGAGGATGTTCTGCCGTCTGACGCCCTCCAGCTCAAACCCGAACTTCTGATGCATTTTCACCACGGCCGGATTGCTCGCCAGCACTTCGCAATTGAGCTTTTCCAATCCCGCTTCAGCAAATGCGTAATCCAGCATCCAGAACTCGACCACGCTGCCCAGGCCTTTGCCTTGTAGTTGAACGTCGAGGTAAAACGCCCAATCAGCCGTCTTCTGTACGGTGTTGATTGCATTGAGTGAAACAACGCCTACCGCGCGCTCTTCCTTGAGCACGACAAACACTTGCTGGCGCGAATTGCCTTTGAGGGACGTCAGCCAGTTCGCATGTTCCTGGTCGCTGATTTCATGGGAGGTGTACATGTATTTGCGCACGTCTTCCTGGTTTCGAAGGGTGCGGACGTGGGCCTGGATGGCGGGGTTGGCCTCGGTGAGGGGGACAAACTGCATGGTGCTTTCCTTGTCTCGCGGGCGCCTGAGCTGAACCCGCGGGGTCGATCGTTGATGTTTCGGGTTGTGTTCCCGGGCAGGCGCCTGGGAGGGTGGGATTTGGGCGTTTTGTTTTTTCGAGAGCAACCGCGAAATAAACACCAAATGTTTCAAGGTGTTATTGAGCGGCGTCAGTGTTTTGCTCATAAAAAAGGGCGCCTATGGAGGCGCCCTTTTTCGTTTTACGTATTTCGTCCTGAAAGACTCACTGCGGCCCTGCCAGCCACTCGCCAATGACCTTCTGATATTTCCCGGTCACCTTGCTCAGGTGCAGCCACTGATCGACGTACAGCTTCCAGCTCATGTCATCACGCGGCAGCAAGTAGGCCTTTTCCCCGTACTGCATGAACTGCTCCGGGTTGACCGCGCACAAACCTGGTTTCTGTTTCTGCTGATACCGCGCTTCGGATGCGTCGGTGATCATCACGTCAGCCTTGTTGTCGAGCAGTTGTTCGAAGATCGTCACGTTGTCGTGCAACGCCAGTTGCGCCTTGGGCAGGAAGGCGTGGACGAAGGCTTCGTTGGTGCCGCCGGCCGGTTCGACCAGGCGCACGTTCGGCTGGTTGATCTGGTCGATGGTCTGGTACTTGGACTGGTCGGCGCAACGCACCAGCGGGATCTTGCCGTCGACGTCGAGGGTGTTGCTGAAGTAGGCCTTTTTCTGCCGCTCCAGCGTCACCGATATCCCGCCCATGCCGATGTCGCACTTGCCGGCCTGCATGTCCGGCATCAGGGTTTTCCAGGTGGTCTGCACCCACTCGATTTTCACCCCGAGGCTGTCGGCCAGGGACTGCGCCATGGCGATGTCGATGCCTTCGAATCCGCCGTCCGCGCGTTTGAAGGTGTAGGGCTTGTAGTCGCCGGTGGTGCAGACACGCAACTTGCCTTGTTGCTGGATGGTGTCCAGGTGCGAAACCGGCTCTTGTGCCTGAGCGGCGCCAGCCAGAGCCAGCAGGCTGCCAAAGATCATGCTGCTTGTTCGAATTGTCATGGAGATCGGGCTTGTGCAGTGAGAGTGCGGGCCAGTGTAGTGAAAGGGTTTGCCGGGTGTCATCCCGCGTCCGGCCCCAGCGTCCCCAGCCACGCCACCAGCGCCACGATCAACAGCGCAATAAACAGCTCCAATAACACGCTGCGGCGCAAGGTATTGGCCGCCACCTGATGCTGCCCCGCGCGCAGCGATTGCTCCAGCAACGGCCCGAGGTGAAAGCGGTTCAACGCCGCCAGAACCAGCATGCCGGCAAACAGCACAACCTTGATCGCCAGCAGCATCCCGTAGGTGCGGAGCAAGACGTCGTCCAGTGTCGGGCCGACGATGAACAGGTAGTTCAGCACGCCGGTCATCGAGAGGATGAACACAATCGCCGCGCCCACGCCTTCGAAACGTTTGACGGCCTCGGCCAGCGAACGAATACGCGCTTCGCTGAACAGAGCGTCGAGCCGCGACATCAAGATCAACGCCAACATGGCGCCCATCCACGCACCCGCCGCGAGCAGGTGCAGGATGTCGCTGAGCAGATGCCAGGCGTCATCCATCGCGCCGTGCCCGCTCCAGGCCAGAGAGGCGAGGGCGAGTGCACCGGCTATCGACGCCAGCCACACACCCGGCCAGATCATCACGACGATCAGCGCAATCATCCGCACCGCCCACGCCAGCCCGACATCGGTTTCAAACAGCATCATTTGCAGATGCGGCCACAGCGCCGCGAATTCCGTTTCACCGCTCATGGCGCGGGTCATCAGCACCAGTCCGGCCACTGACAGCAATGCCCCGATCAACGCCATCCCGCGCAACATCGGCCGACACCGCAGCGTCGCGTCAACGTTGTACAACCCAAACAACGCCACCCCGAACAACAGCAGCAAATCCACGTACAACGCCATCCGCAGGAGGATGTTGATCAGGTCGGCCATCGGTCACTTCACTTTGAACGTGACGTTGCCGGTGATCGGGTGAGTGTCCGACGACACCGCGCGCCATTCGACCTTGTAGGTGCCGGCCGGCAAAGGCGAGAGCGGGGTGACGAGCATGGTTTTCGGGTCGCTGCCGGCGCTGACTTTGGCCTTCATCGGCATGGGCGAGTGGGCCATGCCCGGCATTTCGGTCATCACCAGTTTGGCGCCGGAGAACTGGGTCATCAGGTTCTCGGAAAAACGCAGTTCGATTTTCTCCGGTGGCGCGCCGTCCGCGCCTTCGGCGGGGGTCGACGACAGCAGTTTCGGGTGGGCCTGAGCCAGGGAGCTCAAGAGCAATCCGGTGGCGAGGATGAAGCTGGTTTTCAACATGCGCATGCGAGGCCTCTTACCGCTCTTCGGCGGTGGATTTTCAGGGGTGGATGAAACGGATTCAGAACCACAGCCGTACGCCGAGGACGAGCCGCGCTTCGCTGCGATCCTCGCCTTCTTCCCGTGCGTAATCGGCGGTGTTGCCGTAGGTGCGGTTCCAGGTCACGCCGATGTATGGCGCGAATTCGCGGCGGATTTCATAGCGCAAGCGCAATCCGGCTTCGGTGTTCGAGAGACCGGAGCCGAGGCCGCGTTGCGGGTCGTTTTTGCCATAGACGTTGAGTTCGGCGGTCGGCTGCAGGATCAGGCGATTAGTCAGCAGGATGTCGTAGTCACCCTCCAGCCGCACCGCGCTCTGACCGTTTTCGCCGATGAATGCCGTGGCTTCGGCTTCGAAGTTGTACAACGCCATGCCTTGCAGACCGAACGCGGCCCAGGTTTGCGGGGCGCCGGGTTTGAAGTCCTGGCGCACGCCGCTGACCACGTCCCACCACGGCGAAATCGCGTGGCCCCACAGCGCCTGGATCTCTGCGTCTTCGGTCTTGCCGTTGCTGCGTTCGCCCTCGGAGCGCAGCCACAGGCGATCGATGTCGCCGCCGATCCAGCCAGACAAATCCCAGGCCAGGGTGCTGGCGTCGTCGCCGTTCTGCCATTCGAGTTTGTCGGCGAGGAAGTAAGTGTTGATCGCGCTGTCGTGCACCTGGTGGCCACCGTGACTGGTGAACACGGCGGCGCGGTCGGTGTCGGTCAGCTTCGGGATCGGCGTGCGGCTTTCAGTTGGCGCGGCGGGCTGCATCATGCCGTCGTCCATGCTTTGCATATCGCCCATCTGGCTGTGGTCCATGCCCTGCATGTCGCTGGCGGCGAGCGCCGAGGACAGCGTCAGGAGCGACAACGAAAACACGGCAAATCGAGTCATGGTCAGCGTCCTCATTCTTCCACCCGCACTTCACGGAACATGCCCATTTCCATGTGATAAAGCAGATGACAGTGAAAGGCCCAGCGGCCCAGCGCATCGGCGGTCACACGATAGCTGCGGCGCGTGCCGGGGGGCATGTCGATGGTGTGTTTGCGCACCTGGAAGTCGCCGTTTTCGTCTTCCAGATCGCTCCACATGCCGTGCAGGTGGATGGGGTGAGTCATCATCGTGTCGTTGACCAGCACCAGGCGGATGCGCTCGCCGTATTTCAAACGCAGGGGCTCGGCGTCGGAGAACTTGATGCCGTTGAACGACCAGGCGAATTTCTCCATGTGGCCGGTGAGGTGCAGTTCGATCGTGCGGCCAGGGTCGCGGCCGTCGGGGTCTTCGAAGGTGCTGTGCAGGTCGGCGTAGGTCAGTACGCGGCGCCCGTTGTTGCGCAGGCCGAGGCCGGGGTCGTCGAGTTTCGGGGCGGTGGTCATGGCTTGCATGTCCACCAATGGATTGTCCTTTTCGCTGTCGGGGTGCGACTGCATCGGGCCCATGTTCATGCTGGAGTGGTCCATGCCGCTCATGTCCATCGAGCCGTGATCCATGCCGCCCATGCCCATGTCGTCCATGGTCACCAGCGGGCGCGGGTCCAGCGCCGGCACTGGGGCCGACAACCCGGCGCGGGCGGCGAGGGTGCCACGGGCGTAGCCGGTGCGGTCCATGGCCTGGGCGAACAGGGTGTAGGCTTCGGCGGCGGGCTCGACGATCACGTCATAGGTTTCGGCCACGGCGATGCGCAACTCGTCGACGGTCACCGGTTTGACGTGCAGGCCGTCGGCGGCGACCACGGTCATTTTCAAGCCGGGGATGCGCACGTCGAAGTAAGTCATGGCCGAGCCGTTGATCAGCCGCAGACGCAGCTTTTCACCTGGTCGGAACAGCCCCGTCCAGTTGGAATCCGGTGCGTGGCCGTTCATCAGGAAGGTGTACGTGGCGCCGCTGACATCGGCGATGTCGGTGGGATTCATCTTCATCTGCGCCCACATCGTGCGGTCGGCGACGGTGGCGCCCCAGCCTTTTTCGCCGACGTCATGGATGAAGTCGCCGACGGTGCGCTTGTGGAAGTTGTAGTAGTCGGACTGCTTTTTCAGGGTTTTCATCAGGCTGGCCGGGTCTTCGTCGGTCCAGTCGCTGAGCATCACCACGTGTTCGCGGTCGTACTGGAAAGGCTCCGGCTCCCGGGCGTCGATCACCAGCGGCCCGTAGACGCCGGCCTGCTCCTGCACCCCGGAATGGCTGTGATACCAGTAGGTGCCGTGCTGGCGAACCTTGAATTGGTAGACGTACACGCCACCCGGTTCGATGCCGTGAAAACTCAAACCCGGCACGCCGTCCATGTTGGCCGGCAGCAGAATGCCGTGCCAATGGATCGAGGTATCGGCCTTGAGCCGGTTGCGCACCCGCAGGGTCACGGTGTCGCCTTCGCGCCAGCGCAGCAGCGGGCCGGGCACGCCGCCGTTGATGGTCATCGCGGTGCGCGGCTGGCCAGTGAAGTTGACCGGGGTTTCGCCGATGAACAGTTCGAAGTCAGTACCGCTGAGCTCATTTACCTGACCGGGGCTGTTCAACGCCCAGACCGGCGTGCGCCACAGACCGAGGCCGCCGAGCAGACCGCCGGCGGCCAGGCCTTTGACGAAGGTGCGTCTTGAGGTGGTGGAAGGCATGCGCTGGAAGTCCCCGTTTGACGAATGACGGGGAGGCTAACCAGCGCCGGCTTTCAGTTGGCTGAGGCGCGGATTACAGTTGTGTCAGGTTCGGCGGGCGAGGTTGTCCGCCAGATCTCGTGCCTGTTGCGATGCGGCAAACCGTGAATCGCGATCGACCTCTTCACCGAAGATCGTTTTCTCGACGATCAGCGCATGCACATCGCTGACGCCGATGAACTCCAGCCACGCTTCCATGTACGGTTTCTGAAAGTCGAAACGCTCGGCCGGCGTGATCGACTGCGCGGAAAAATCCATCCCCCGCGCATAGGCCACGACGGCTTTCTTGCCTTGCAGCAAACCTCGCAGCCCGCGCTCCGGATCGAAGCTGAAGAGGATGTCTTTCTGCGATACCAGGTCGATGAAGTGCTTGAGCTTGTAGGGAATGCTGAAATTCCACAGCGGCACCGAGAACACCAGCACATCGGCCCCGCGCAGGTGGGCGGCGAGGTCTTCGAGGGTCTGCCAGGCCGATTGTTGCGACGGCGTCAGCGGCGTACCGCTCAGGCCCGCGTATTTGGCGTTCATCGCGTCCTTGTCGAACTCCGGCAGGTGCAGGCTCCATAAATCGAGCGTGCGAACCTGGGTCTGCGGATCATTTTGCCGATAGCGCTCAATGAAACGGTGCGCCACTTCAATGGACGCGGAGCGCTGTTTGCGGGGTGAGCATTCGATGTGTAGAAGGGTGGTCACGGTGAGCCTCGACATTCGGGTAGGGAATACGAGGCATTGCAACATAGCTTGATTCTCACTATAAATCGTAAATAAATCGGCCATTGATCACGTATTCAACTATGTTCGACGCCCTGTTGTTGAAGACCTTTGTCACCGTGGTCGACGAGGACGGCTTCAGCCGTGCCGCCGAAAAACTGCACCTGACCCAATCGGCGGTCAGCGGTCATCTGAGACGGCTGGAAGAGCAGATCGGCAAACCGTTGCTCAAGCGCACGACCCGCTCCCAGCAATTGACGGCGGATGGCGAGCGCTTGATCGCCTATGCGCGCACGATTCTGGCGCTGAATCGCGACGCCTGGGCACAGCTCACGCGCACGCCGTTTCAGGGACGGGTGCGGATTGGCGTGTCGGAGGATTTTGTCGAGCCAAGGTTGCTGCGGGCACTGCAGGACTGCGCGGCGCAGCATCCGGGCATGGAGATCGATGTGCAGGTCAACATTCCCGGTACGTTGTTGAACCAGATGAAGCAGGGCAATCTGGAGTTGGTCATCGGGTCGCTGTGCGAGACCCGAGAGCCGGGGTTGTTGCTGTGGCAGGAACCGCTGGTGTGGGCGTGGTCGGCGCAACCGGTCACCCAATTGCCGACGCCGTTGCCGCTGGCGCTGTTCCCCGAACCTTGCCCGTATCGCGAAGCCGCGTTGACCCGCCTGGCCCAGGCCGGCATTACCCAGCGCACCGCGATGCTCTGCACCAGCACCGCTGGCTTGCGTGCCGCGGCGTTGGCCGGGTTCGCGGTGGCGCCGATGGCCGCCAGCCAGTTGGGGCAGGGCCTGGCGGCGCTCGGTGTGGAGCTGGGTTTGCCGACGCTGCCGGACGCGGAGTTTCGCCTGTTCACGGCGAGTCATGCCGATCCACAAATGATCGAAGCGGTTTCCCGGGTGATCGTCGACTATTGCTCGGCGCGACGGGAGTGAAGCGTCCTACAACCCGAGACCTTCCTGAACCACCAGCAGCAGGTTGTTTTCCGTCAGGGCAATCGCATCCAGTTGTTGCCCGGTCTCGATCGTCTGCAACCACCAATGACTCTCGCCGTGTTCGTCGACGGTACGCAGCAGCGACGCTTCCCGGCCCGGCAGGACGATTTGCACACGACCAGCGCCGTCCTCGGTGAAGCGGGCGATAGGATCGAACGTCAGGCTGTGATGGTTGGCCTCGATGATCAATTGGTCGATGGCGTAGTCGTGCGTCTCGCCTTCCGGTGAACTTTCGCAAACATGGGTAGGATTTCGCCGAATCTTCAGTCCAACTTCCGTGACCGGTTGCAACCAACCCTCGATGCGGTGATACAGGTCGTAGACCACCGCCGGCCAGCAATCGATTTCCAGTTCGGCGCAGGTGATGTCGTCCGCGTGGGTGTGCCGGGTTTGCTTGAGCTTCGCGGCGAGTTCGTCTGCTTTACTCATTTCGGGATCCCTGTTTTTGGTGTCTGCTTATTAATCGTAGACCTTTCAACGTAGTACAGCTTTGCCTTGCGTCATGCGCTTGCAACACTGGCATGACTCAATCAGCCCCTGACCACTTGACGGTCAGATCACAAAAACCATGGACGCCAGCGTCCCAAGGAACGGGAAGATGAAAAAGCTTTTTACAATTATGGCGCTGATTGCGCTGACGGTCGGTAGCATCGGCCTGAGTTCGGCGCGTCAGTCGCATGCCAACAAGGCACCCACGGAATCAGTGGCGGGGGTGTTCGATTACTACCTGCTGACGCTGTCCTGGTCGCCGACCTTCTGCCTGACTCACAAGGATGATCCTCAGTGCACCGGCAAGGGCTACGGTTTTGTCCTGCATGGCCTGTGGCCGCAATACGCCAAGGGCGGCTGGCCGGAATCCTGCCCGCCGCTGACCAATCTGTCGGCCGCCGAAACCGCCAAAGGCCTGACACTGTTCCCGACGAAGAAACTCCTCGATCACGAGTGGAGCAAGCACGGCACCTGCAGCGGTCTCGGTGCAATGGGTTACTTCGACGAAGCGGATAAAGCCGTGGCGGCGGTGACAATCCCGCAAGAGCTGCAACCGTTCAGCAACTCTTATTACTTCGAAGCGCAGGAAATCGCCGACCTGTTCCGCAAGAGCAATCCGGGTATCCCGGCAGACGGTATTGCCGTGATCTGCAGCGGCCCGGAACTCTCGGAAGTGCGGGTGTGCATGGGCAAGGACCTGCAATTCGGCGCCTGCGGCAAGGGCGTGAAAACCCAGTGCCGGGCAGGGGATATCCGGGTTCCGCCGTCGCGCTGACCTGAGCGGTAACCGACCTCAAAAACAGGCGCCTTTTCAGGCGCCTGTTTTTTTATGTTTACACGACAGGGCTTATGTCATCCGAGGATACGCCGATACCGTACAGCGGCACGGAAGCACCACTGACTCCATAGAAGGCAAGAACCTGAACAATGTTTGAATATATCTGGCGCAGCATCAATTCCCCAGGCTACTTCCCCAACGTACTGGATTGGATGATCCATATTCTCCTCAACCCGTTCATGGTGATGATGTGCCTGATGGCCGGAGCGCTGACCGGCAAATGGTGGAGAGCCATCCCCTACGGCAGCCTCACGTGTTATGTGGTGTTCCTGAGCCGGTCGTCTTTTTATCGGTGGGGAAGCATTTTCCCCTCAGCCGGCCTGCCTGCGCTGTTCATTGATGGCGCACTGCTGGCCATCCTCGGCTTTTATTTGAACGGCGTACTCAGAACTCGCTCGGAAGCTAAACCCGAAGGCCATTGGTTGCGCTGGCTTTATAAACGCATGAAGGTCGTCATTCAGATACTTGTGGTGATGTTCTGGGCACTCGTGGTGCTGTTTGTCGTCTCGGTCGCTACCCAACCGTCGTTGGTGCACTGACTCACCTCCCGTAAGCCTGGGGCTGTACGAAAAGTCGCCGAGTGTCGATCAGGCAGTTTTCGTACATAGCCCAGGCCGGTCGTCGACGAGCCTCTGCATTAACACAGGCAGGCCTTTCCTGTTTCAACGACGTTTACATTCTTCAAGTTCTTGCTGGCTGGCTAACTGAGTAGAGATACCAAGTCGATACCGGCAGTAATCCATGACTTGCGTTCTCTCTTCATCATTGAGTTCGGACAGTTTTTTATCGTCTGACTCGTACGCGAAGATGTTCACGAAACTCAACTTGAGCGTCGGGTGCTTTTTGATGAAAAAAACTTTCTCTGGATACGCATCTTCCATTTTTTCGTAGTAACCCACAAAAAAGAGTGCTGAGGTCAATGCTGCTAGTGCGAGGACGATCAGTAATTTCATGAGGCAGGTGGCCGTAGCCGTGCAATGCCACTGGAACAGGTATCACCCTGGCGTGCAGCCGCCAGGCCATCGAAAAATACGTCCGGAGAGCCAGTCGCTATCGCGTTGGTCCCGTGTCCGGGGAGTGGGCATGTGCTGGGATCGGTAAGACGTGCGGCAGGCTTTGCCATCATTTGACTCCTGTCATCACGTTTGTGGGGGAGAACTGTATCAAAGAAAAATAAATTACATCGCAGGTCATCCATTTCCACTGCGCGCCGATATCAACGGGGTCGGGATTGTCTCGGTGGCACTTGGTTGCCCCGCACTATCCGGTGGGCTACGCTCACAAAAAACAAGGGTTTCGGGCCTTTGCCCCTGTCGTACCTGCCCAGGACACGCTTTTGCCTATCCCCATTCACGATCCGCATCAGGCCCCCGGCGGCACACTCAAGCGTTTGCCGCTGCGCAAGGCGGCGGTGCTGTTCATCGTTGCGGTGTGTCTGTGCCTGTCCGGTCTGCTGTATTTGCAGATCGAGCAGTCACGTCGGCAGGATCTGGCGAATGCGCAGATGTCTTCGGCCAACCTGACTCGGGCGATGGCGCAGCAGGCCGAAGACACCTTTCTGGCCGCGGATCTGGTGATGACCAGCCTGGTCGACTGGATTCAGGAAGACGGCTATGGCGCGGCGCAGAGGCCACGCCTGCAGAGAACCTTTGCGCGGCGGGTGCAGCAACTGGAGCAGTTGCACGGCATGTTCCTGTTCGATCGCGAAGGGCAATGGGTGATCACCTCGTTCCCTGACCTGCCTCGTGGCAACGGCGTGGCGGATCGTGAGTACTTCAAGTTTCACCAGCAGAACGTGTCGGCCGTGGCGCACATCGGCCCGGCGATTCGCAGCCGTGAAAACGGTGAGTGGATTATCCCGATTTCCAAGCGGGTCAACGATCGCGCCGGCAATTTTCAGGGCGTGTTGCTGGCCGGCATCAAGATGTCGTACTTCGACAAGTTCTTCAAAAGCTTCAGCCTGGATGACAACGGCACCATGTTCCTCGGACTGACCGACGGAACTTTGCTTGCGCGCCGGCCGTTCGATGATGCGTTGATCGGCACCTCGCTGGCCAAGGGCGAGATCTATCAGACGTTGCTCCCCAACGCCTCGGCCGGCACGGCGATGATCGATTCGGTGGTCGACGGGGTCACGCGCCTTTATGGCTATCGGCAGCTCGAAAGTTATCCGCTGGTGGTGTCTGCTTCTTCCTCGCGGGACACGATTCTCAAGGGCTGGCATGACCGCGCCTTCCAGTCCAGCGTGATCGTGGCGCTGGTGATGCTCGGCGTGGGGCTGTTTGGCTGGGTGTTCATCCATCAGGTGCGTGACGGCGAGCGGATCGAGAAAAACCTGCTCAAGGCCCAGCGGGCGCTGGAGCTGATTGCTACCCACGACAGCCTGACCGGGCTGGCCAACCGGCGTCTGTTCGAGCAATCGCTGGAGATTGAGTTCGCCCGGGGCGCCCGGCAGTCTAGCCCGGTCAGCCTGATCATGCTCGATATCGATTTCTTCAAGCGCTACAACGATGCCTACGGCCATGTGGCCGGCGATCATTGCCTGACCCAGGTCGCTCTGGTGGTGAAGAACTGCTGCCAGCGCAAATCCGATCTGGCGGTGCGCTACGGCGGCGAAGAGTTTGCGGTGCTGTTACCGGACACCGACATCAACGGCGCGCTGGCGATTGCCGGGCAGATCCGCCGCAGCGTCATGGACAAACACATCACCCATAGCGGCTCGCCCACCGGTTATCTCACCGTGAGCCTGGGCTGCTATTCGTTCATTCCGCTGGGCAACGACAGCCCGGAATTGTTCATCCAGCGTGCCGACGCGGCGCTGTATCAAGCCAAGAATGCCGGCCGCAATCGTGCTGCGGTGTTGTCGATGGACGGCGGCATTGGTGAGTTGATGCGTTCGGACCGCTGATCGCCAACATAAAAAAGAGCAGGCCATGGCCTGCTCTTTTTCGTTGGGACGGCGGATGAAGTGCCGCGAATCAGAAGTCTACGGTCGCCGAGACTTTCAGCGTGCGCGGCGTGCCCTGGGTCAGGTAGCCGCCGTTGGCCGAGGCCCAGTAGGCTTCGTTGGCAACGTTTTCCAGATTGGCCCGCAGGGTGATCTGTTTTTCATCCAGTTTGAAGGCGTAGCGCGAGCCAAGATCGAAGCGGGTCCACGCCGGAATGCTCTGGGTGTTGGCCGCGTTCAGGTACTGTCCGCCGGTGCGCAACATTCGGGCGCTGAGGGCGGCGCCTTCGAGGCCCGGAATGTCCCAGTCAGCACCGAGGTTGAATTGAAAGCGCGGCACCCCGACGGCGCGGTTGCCGTCATTCACGCCGTTGGCGCTGCCTTCGAGTTCCGTCTTCATCAATGTCGCGCCGCTGAGCAGGCGCAGGCCGTCGAGCGGTTCGCCATAGACGTTGAGTTCCACGCCTTTGTTGGTCTGCTGGCCGTCGACCCGGAAGATCCCGTCCTGGGTGTAACTCGACGGCTGTTCGATGCGGTAGACACCGAGGCTGGCGCCGTAGCTGCCCATGTCCAGGCGCACGCCGGCCTCGACCTGTTTGCTGCGCACGGGGGCGAAGGTTTCGTCGCGGTTGATCGCGGTGGTCGGCGGCGTCGGGCCCTTGGCCAGGCCTTCGATGCGGTTGGCATAGAACGACACATGTTCCCACGGCTTGATCACCAGGCCGTAGACCGGGGTGGTGATCGACTCGTCGTAACTCGACGTGCGGGCGCCGGTGACGGTGCTCCAGCCGTCGACTTTCAATTCCTGGCGGCGCACGCCGAGGGTCAGCAGGATGCGGTCGTCGAGGAAGCCGAGGGTGTCGGAGAGCGCTTCGCTGCGCAGTGTGTTCTTGCCGGTGATGCGCGGGTCGTTGATGTCGCTGGCAAACGAGGTGGCGGCCGGGCGCGGCTTGTCGGTGACGTTGTACAAGTTGGTGCTGTAGCGTGCGGCGCTGCCGATGGTTTCGTAGGCCGAGCGCTGCTCACCCCAGATGCCGGCCCAGCCGAGGTTCAACTGGTGCGTGACGGGGCCGGTGTCGAAGCGACCGTTGAGGCCGGCCATCGCACTCTGGTTGTCCTCGTCGTGGGGCGAATAAAGCATGCCGCCACGGGCACTGCCGTTGAGGTCGGTGACGGTCAGCGACGAGTAAACACCGTTCTCGCGGGTGTGCTTGGCACCGCCGGACACGTAGGCGGTCCAGTTGTCGTTCAGGTCGTATTCGGCGCGGGCCATGCCGAAGGTGTCTTCGAGTTGCGAATAGCTCCAGCGCTGGGCGTAGCTGGCGTTGGCATCCGGCACCTTGGGGGCTTTTTTCAGGCTTGAATCGACATAGATCACCGAGCGACCCTGATTGATCACCTGTTTCTGATAACCGAAGTCGGTCGAGACCCGCAGGCGTTCACCGCGATAGTCCAGGCCGACGCTGAACAGCGACGAGCGCTGGTCTTCGTCATCGATGGCGGTGTCGCCTTCGCGCTGCATCAGGTTGACCCGCGCACCGAAGCGGTTGTCTTCGCCAAAACGCTGGCCCAGATCCAGATGCCCGCCGACCCGACCGTCAGCGCTGTAGTCGAGGGTGACGCTGCGCGTTGGCGTGTCCATGGCGCGTTTGGGTTGCAGGTTGATCCCGCCACCGATGCCGCTGCCGCTCGGGGTCACGCCGTTGACGAACGCGTTCGGGCCCTTGAACAGTTCCACCCGATCCAGCGCTTCGATGGCGATGATCTGCCGGGGCAGCACGCCGTAGAGGCCGTTATAGGAAATGTCATCGGAGGCCAGCGGCAGACCGCGGATCATGAACATCTGCGAGAAGTTGCCGAAGCCATTGGACTGGCGAACCGAGGCGTCGTTGAGCAACACATCGCCGACGGTTTGCGCCTGCTGATCGGCCATGGTCTTGGTGGTGTAACTGGTGACACTGAAGGGCAGGTCGTTGACCTCCTGGTTGCCAAGCATGCCGATCTGCGCGCGGCGGGCGACCTGTTCGCCGCCGTAGGTGTCGCCGCTGTCATCGCGCAGGGCGCTGACGTTGGTGGCGCCCAGTTCCAGTGCGCCGTCCGCCGCGACTTTCGGGGCTACGGTGTAACCGTTGTGGCCTGTGCTGATCAGCTCGAAACCGCTGCCTTCCAGCAACCGGGCAAAACCGCTTTGCGCGGTGTAATTGCCTTGCAGGCCCGGGCTCTGACGGTTGCCCAGTTGCGCCGGATCGAACGACAACGGCACGCCGACGCTGACCGCAAATTGCGCCAGCACATGACTGAGCAGGCCGGGGCCGATGTTGACACTTTGGCTGGCGCTTTCGCGGGTGCTGTCGGCGGCATGGCCGAGGGTCGGCAGCAGTGCGCCGAAGGCCAGGGCAAGACTCAGGTTCAGGGCCTTGAGCGGGAACGTGGCGGGGCGGGACGTGGGCAATGCGGTCATTCGGCGATCCTGTCGAGCGCGTGGAATTAAAAGGTCTATCCACTCACCGAACGAGGCGCGAAAAGGTATCAGTGAACATCGAAAATAATTTCACCGGGTTCAGACACGGGGTTCGACCGACAGCCAATAGCGGGTCAGGCTGTTGATGTTCAGCGGCAGGGTGTCGCTGAGCAGGCGCAGGCTGGCGTCGGTGTCGCGCAGGGAAAACGCTCCGGACACGCGCATCGCCGCGACGTCCGGATGACAGCGCAAGACGCCCCGACGATAGCGGCTCAGTTCGCCGAGCAATTCGTCCAGGCGCATGTTGCTGGCCAGCAGCATGCCTTTGTCCCAGGCCAGGCTCGCGGTGTCGAAGGTTTCGGCGCTGTCGAAGCCGTTCAGTTTGAAGCGCTGGCGCTCGCCGGCCTTGAGCATTGCATTTTGCTTGAGCAGTTCCGGGGTGATTTGTACTTGCCCCTCCAGCACCGACACCAGGCTGCGCGAACCCTCGGTGCGCACGCAGAACCGCGTGCCGAACGCACGGGCCACGCCTTGTGGGGTTTCGACCATGAACGGGCGGGCGGCGGCATCGCTGGCGGTGTTGATCAGTACTTCGCCGTTGAGCAGCAAGACCCGCCGCTCGACCGGGCTGAAAGCGATGTTCACGGCGCTGTCGGTGTTGAGCAGCAACTGAGTGCCGTCCGGCAGTTGCAGCGTTTTTTGCTCGCCGACGGCGGTGCGCTGATCGGCGGTCCATTGCTGCCAGGGCACATGTTGCGAGGCGATGCCCAACGGCCCGGCCATCAACAGCAGGCCGAGGCGGGTGAGGGTTTGGCGACGACTGAGGCCTTCTTTGCGCGAAGCCCGTTGCAAGGTCTGGATCGCCACATTGGCCGGCACACTGCGTAAATCCCCCAGCAGCGCTTCGGCCCGTTGCCAGGCGATGGCGTGCTCGGCGCTGCGGCTGCGCCACTGAGCGATGGCCTGATGATCGGACGGCGAGGCGCTGCCCGAATGCAACTGCACCAGCCAGTCGGCGGCTTCACCGAGAATCTGCGGATTGATCATCGACGAACTCATCAGGCGACACTCAGGCAGGCAATGAACGCGGCGCGCATGTGGCGTTTCACGGTGATCAGCGAAACCTTCAGGCGCGTGGCGATCTGCGCGTAGGTCAGGCCTTCGATCTGCGACAGCAGGAACGTGTCGCGGGTCTGCGCCGGCAACTCGCGCAGCAACGCCTCGATGCGCCACAGGGTTTCGAGAATCAGATAACGGGTCTCCGGCGACGGCACCTCGGCGGCGGGCAGGCTGGCGATGGTTTCCAGGTAGGCGCGCTCGATGTCCTGACGGCGCCAGCGGTCGATCACCAGACCTTTGGCAATGTGCGTCAACAGCGCCCGGGGTTCGCTGCCCAGCGGTTTGATCACCTGGCGGGTCAGCAGGCGCAGGAATGTATCGTGCGCCAGATCGGCCGCATCGCAGCGATTGCCCAGCTTGCGCTGCAACCAGCCCTGCAGCCACCCGTGGTGTTCGCTGTAGAGCGTCTGGACTTGCTGATTCAAGGGCTGATCGAGGGACGACATGAGGGGCAGATACTCGTTTCGGGCGTCCGTTGCCTGGTTGCAATGTAGATGAGCAATCGAGAGTGCGAAAAGTGTGCAATTAAGAATTGATCGCATTCTAGTGGCGCGGAACGAGCGCTGGCAATTGCCCCCCGACACTTTCTTTTCTGACGCCAACCAAGTGGCCTACTCGTCTTCCGGGAGATTGGCTATTTGCCTGGCCCGCCCCCGGGACTAACGTAGCCACACATTCACTCGCCCCGGAGAACCACCATGAAACCTCGTGCCGATTTCTACACCGCTTCCCCAGATGCCCTGAAAGCGATGATCGCCCTGGAAACCGCCGTCTCGAAGCTGCCGCTGGAAAAGACCCTGATCGAACTGGTCAAGCTGCGCGCCTCGCAAATCAATGGCTGTGCGTTCTGCATCGACATGCACACCACTGACGCGATCAAGGGCGGCGAAACCCCACGCCGGTTGTTCGCCGTGACGGCCTGGCGCGAAGCCCCGTTCTTCACCGACCGTGAGCGCGCCGCGCTGCTGTGGACCGAATCACTGACCCAACTGAGCCTGACCCACGCCCCGGACGAAGATTACGAAGCGGTCGCTGCCCAGTTTTCGCCGAAAGAAATGGTCGACCTGACCGTGGCGATCAGCACCATCAACAGCTGGAACCGTCTGGCCGTGGGCTTTCGCAAAACCCCACAAGCCTGATCGGTCAATGTGCATCGGCACTCGGCGCGGCCGGTGGTTGCACCTTGCGCATCAAGGGCACCATCGCCGTGGCGATCACGAAGCACACCATGATCATCAGGAACGTGTCGCCATAGGTTTGGGTCTGCGCCTCGCGGTAGGTCAGCAGCCATAACTGATGCAGGCCGGCGGTGATGCCGACGTCACCGCTCTGACCCAGTGCGGCGAAGTTGCCGCCGACCTGGGCCAGCCACTGATTCAACGCTTCGTTGCTGCTGTTCAGATGCTCCGCCAACCGCGTGAAGTGCAGGTTGGTGCGGTCGTTGAGAATGGTCGCGCACGCCGCAATTCCGATTGCACCGCCCAGGTTGCGCATCAGGTTGAACAGGCCCGAGGCGTGTTTCAAACGCGCCGGCGCCAGCCCGCCAAGCGTCAGCGTCACGGCCGGCGGCACCGCCAGTTGCTGGGCAATCCCGCGCAGGGCTTGCGGCAGCATCAATTGCCCGGCACCCCAATCGTGGGTGATCGGACTGAATTCCCACATCGACAACGCGAACAACGCCAGGCCCGCCATCATGATCCAGCGCAGATCGATGCGATTGGCCAGAAAGGCGTACAGCGGAATCGCCATGATCTGGAACACCCCGGTGGAAAAAACCGCCAGACCAATGTCCAGCGCACCGTAGCCACGCACCCGGCCGAGAAACAGCGGCGTCAGGTAAATCGTCGCGAACAGGCCGATCCCGGTGACAAACGAAAAGAAACAGCCGAGAGCAAAATTGCGATCCTTGAGGGCGCGCAGGTCGACGATCGGATTGGCCACGTGCAGCGTGCGACCGACGAACGCCACACCGGCCAGGGCGCTGATCCACGCGGTGGTCAGGATGGTCTGGTCGCTGAACCAGTTCCAGCGCGGGCCTTCTTCGAGGGTGTATTCCAGGCAACCGAGAAACAGCGCCAGAAACACCATGCTCAGATAGTCCGCGCCCTTGAGCAGCGACAGTTCCGGCTGGTCGATCTTGACCAGCATCGGCACCGCCACGGCGACGAAAATCCCCGGCACCAGGTTGATGTAGAACAGCCAGTGCCAGGACGAGATGTCGGTGATCCAGCCACCGATCACCGGGCCCAATGTCGGCGCCAGCGACGCCACGGCGCCGATGGTCGCGGCTGCGATCACCCGTTGTTTTCCGGTGAAGAAAAAGAACGCCGTGGTGAACACCAGCGGAATCATCGAGCCGCCGAGAAACCCTTGCAGCGCCCGAAAGGCAATCATGCTCTGGATGTTCCAGGCCGCGCCGCACAACAGGCTGGCGAGGGTAAAACCGACGGCCGAGGCGCAGAACAACCAGCGCGTGGAGAACACTCGCGACAGCCAGCCCGACAACGGGATCACGATGATCTCGGCGATCAGGTAACTGGTCTGTACCCATGCCGTTTCATCGGTGCCGGCAGACAACCCGCCGCCGATATCGCGCAGCGAGGCCGAGACAATCTGAATGTCCAGCAGCGCGATGAACATGCCGATGCACATGGTGGCGAAGGCGAACACTTTGGTTGCCGTCGCCATCTCGGCGGCATTGAACGGCTGCGCAGGGACGGCGAGGGCGCGGCTCATGGCGCGCTGGCCACGGCGGTGGTTTCAGGCTGGGCGCGGGTGTCGACTTCAGCCGTCACCGACAGGCCCGGACGCAGGTGGCCGAGCACGCCGTCGGCTGGGTCGAGCAGGATCCGCACCGGCACCCGCTGGACGATCTTGGTGAAGTTGCCCGTAGCGTTTTCCGGCGGCAGCACGCTGAACTGCGAACCGGTGGCCGGGGCGAGGCTGTCGAGGCGGCCGTGGAATTCCTGACCGGACAACACGTCGGCGCGGATGCTCACGCGCTGGCCGGGTTTCATCCGCGCCAACTGGTCTTCCTTGAAGTTGGCATCGACCCACAGACCGCTGGCCGGCACCACCGACAATTGTTGCGAACCGGCCTGAGCGTAAGCGCCGACCCGTGCGCGGCGGTTGCCGATCACGCCGTCGACCGGGGCGCGCAGCTCGGTGTAGCCGAGGTTGAGTTGCGCCAGATCACGTTCGGCCCGGGCTTGCTGAAGCGCGGCGCGGGCCTGTTGTTTCTGGGTTTCGATCACGGTGAGTTGGCGTTGCGCAGCCAGCAATTCGGCCTGGGCCTTGGCGCTCAAGGCTTGCGCGGTCTTGAAGGTGGCGTCGGCCCGTTGCGCGCTTTCCACCGAAACCGCATTGGTGGTCACCAAACGTTTGTAGCGTGCGTTGTCGTCTCGGGAGCGGGCGGTTTCGGCACCGGCGGCATCGATGCCGGCGCGGGCCTGACCGATCACCGCTTGTTGCAGTTGTTCGGTGGCGTCTAGGTTGGCCAGCAGCGCTTCTTCAGCGGCTACTGCGCCTTCGGCCTTGGCCAGATTGGCGCGATAGTCCCGGGCGTCGAGGCGGATCAGCACGTCGCCGGCCTTCACCGGCTGGTTGTCGCTGACCAACACTTCTTCGATGTAACCGGCGACTTTCGGCCCGATCACCGTGACGTCACCGCCAATGTAGGCATCGTCGGTCTCTTCGAGAAATCGACCGGCGCCCCACCAATGCACGGCATACAGCCCGGCGAACACCAACGCGGCCAGGCCCGCAGTGGGCAACAACAGGCGTTTGAGCAGGGGAGGTTTGGGAGCGCTGACCGGAACGGCGAGATCGGGTTCAACGGTGGGCATGCTGGTCATGGCGTAATACCTGCGGCTAATACCGGCAAAAACGGGTTGTTATTACGGCTGTAATATGACGCAGGTAATATTTCGTAGCAAATGATTTTTGCTGCCGGTCGTCGTTTGCTTATCGCAGCCAACTGCCGGGCGTCGTGCCGGTCATGGTCTTGAAGAACGCAATGAATGCGCTGTCGCTGGCGAAACCCAGTTCAAACGCGCAATAGCCGAGGTTGCGCCCGGTAGCGAGCAATTCCATGGCGCGCATCAGTCGCCATTGCTGGCGCCATTGCTGATAGCTCATGCCGGTTTCGCGCTGGAAGATCCGGCCGATGGTGCGGTTGCTGGCGCCGATCTGTTGCTCCAGCACTTGCAGCTCCGGTGGCAGTTGTTCGGGGCGTGCAAGCAGAGGCGAAAGACGTTTGTCTTGCGGCAATGGCAGCAGCATCGGTTGCTGTGCCGCGTCACGGATTTCACTCAGGCACAGCCCCAGCAGATGGACGAATTTGCCCTGCTGCCAATCGGTGGCGAACTCGGCCATCGCCATCGGTTCCAGCACGGCGCGCAGCAGCGGGCTGACCTCGATCACGCAGACCTGTTGCGGTAGCTCGCGACACAACTCGGGTGTCAGGTAGATGGAGCGATAGTCGACGCTTTGCTGCATCACCGCCCGATGCGTGACGCCACCGGGAATCCACGCCGCCCGCGACGGCGGCAGCAGACACAACTGCTGCGCCAGCGTGATGCGCGTGCAGCCCTGTCGGGTGTAGAGCAGTTGTCCGCGCTGATGCCGATGCAGGCCGGAGTCGTGATCGCCGAGGGTAGAGGCGATGCCGATTACCGGCGCAGGGAAGCGATCCGGGTCAAAACGGTCGTGGGCTTCGAGCCAGGCCATGGGTTGTCCGATTTCAACGATAAGTTGTCAGGGTTTGGATAATACGTCAGTCGCGACTTTTTAAACTCCTCGGCGTTTTTGTTGAGGAGTCATGGTGATGAACCCTGGAAAGTTTTTGATATTGGCGATTGCGCTGCTGATGTTTCCGCAAATCGCCCAGACCCTGTTCAGCCCGGCGCTGGGGGATATCGGCCGGGCATTTGATGTCGGCCCGCAAGCGGCGGCGCAAACTTTGTCGGTGTACTTCCTGGCTTTCGCGTTTGGTGTAGTGACGTGGGGCCGGGTGTGCGACCGGATTGGCCGGCGGCCCTCGATGCTTGCCGGTCTGGCGATTTATGCGGTTGCCTGCGTACTCGGCTTGAGCGTGCGCAGTTTCAACGGTCTGTTGATGGCCCAGGCGCTGGCGGCATTTGGCGCCGCCGTCGGCTCGGTGGTGACCCAGACGTTATTGCGTGACCGCTATCGCGGGAGCGAACTGGCCCAGGTCTTTTCTCTGGTGGGCATGGCGCTGGCGGCCAGCCCGGCCATCGGTCTGTTCAGCGGGGCGAGCCTGGTTCAGGGCTTCGGTTATCGCGGCGTGCTCGGTGCGCTGCTGTTGCTGGCATCGGCCTTGTGGATTTGGAGTTGGCGCGCCTTGCCGGAAACCCGTCCACCACAACTGACCTCCGTCGGCCTGTTCGCAACCATGGGCGACATGTTGCGCGATCCCGGTATCTGGCGATCGGCGCTGTGGATCGCATCGTTCAACGTCGCGTTGTTCAGCTATTACAGCCTCGGGCCTTTTCAGTTCGAACTTCTCGGCTTGAGCGGCGAGTGGTTCGGCTACAGCGGCGTGATGCTCGCATTGGCCTCAGGGTTTGGAGCATGGCTCAACAAACGCTTGCTGCAAATCGGTTGCAGGCCGCTGCAGTTGATTCGCCTGTCAGCGCTCACCGGTTTACTCGGTGGCATCGGCGTGTGGTTGCTGCAGGCGTACGTCTGGTTTGTGTTGCCGATGCTGCTGGTGGTACTGGCGTTCGGCATGGCGATCCCGAACATTCTGGGCGCAGCGCTGAGCAATTACACCGATCGTTTGGGCACCGCCGGCGCATCGCTGGGGCTGTTTTATTACCTGCTGATCGGTGCGGGATTGATGTTGGCAGCGTGGTCTCAGGCCCTCGGGGAAACCCTGATGATCTGCAACTTGCTCGCGTTATCGCTGGCGATCCGCGCTAAAAAGGCATTTGTTTAAGAAATGTAAGCAACGTAGGAAGCGTCTTGCAATTGTGTAGGAAGGCTCTGACTATCACTGCAATTGATGGGATGGCATTAAGCCATTTGATTGCAAGGATGTTGAGTGCCGTATTCGATTCGCGCTGTTACCCGTTGTAGTTTCCTGCCTCGCCCGCTGTTGTCGGCCTTGTTGTTGAGTGTGTATGCGCCCAGCGTTCTCGCCGCCGAAGCTCCAGCCCCGGGCCAGGAAGTGCTGCGCCAGCAACAACTGCAACAGCGCGATCTGCAACAACTGCAACTCGAACAGCGCAAGCGGCAACTGGAGCGCGGCGCGTTCGGCCCGGCGCCTGCCACCCCGGCCATTCCTGAATCGATCAAACCCGACGAACGCTGCTGGCCCCTGAGCGGCACGCGCATCGGCGGTGTCACGCTAATCGATAAGGACAAGCTCAACGCCCGGATCAAACCGCTGCTGGCGCCGTGCATGGGTGTCGGCCAGATCAACCATTTGCTGGCGACCATCACCGCGCTCTACGTGGAGAAGGGCTACATCGCCAGCCGGCCGTACCTGAGCAGTGCGCCGGCAGCGGGCCAGTCGCTGGATATCCTGATCGACGAAGGCTACATCGAGTCCATCGAACTGGCCGACCAGAGCCTGCCGGTGTCCCTCGGTGGCGCGTTTCCCGGCATGCTCGGCAAGCCGCTGAACCTGCGGGATCTGGAGCAGGGGCTGGATCAGTTGAACCGTCTGCGCTCGCTGGATCTGACCGCCGACATCGCCCCCGGCAGTCAGCCTGGCGCGTCAAAAATCATCTTGCGTTCACGGACCTCGGGGCAGTCGCGCTGGGCACTCGGCGCCGGTTTCGACAACCTCGGCAGCGCCAGCACCGGCCGTGATCGCGATACGCTCAGCCTGACCCTCGACAGTCCGCTCGAACTCAACGACCTGTTGAGCCTCAGCGCCAGCGACACGCTCAATCAGGGCGACCGCTACAGCCGCAACGCCAGCCTCTATTACGCGATTCCCTACGGTTACTGGACGTTCAGCACCTTCGCCAGCCACGCCGAATATCGTGCACCGTTCAAACTCAGCGCGGCGACCCTGCACAGCACCGGCATCACCGATCAGCTCAGTCTGCGCGCCGACCGCGTGTTGTGGCGCGACCAGAGCCATCAGCTCAGCACCAACCTGCAACTGGCGCACAAGGATGTCGACAGCTACCTGGAAAACGTCCGCCTCGGCATCCAGAGCCCGACACTGACCGTGGCCGAGGCCGGGCTCAATCTGTTCTGGCTCGATCGCGCGGTGTGGAACCTGGATTTCAACTACGCCCAGGGCCTGCGCTGGCTGGGTGCCGACGACGATGCCGATCATCAGGTCAAGAACCTGCCCAAAGCACAGTTTCGCAAGTACCGCGCCGGTCTCAGCCAATGGCGCAACGGCCGGCTCGGCGCCCAGGCCTGGCAATGGCAGAGCCAGCTGAATCTGCAATACAGCCCCGATCCGTTGCCGGCGATCGAACAATTGCTTGGCACCGACGATTCCGCCGTGCGCGGTTACCGGGTCAGCAGTGCGTCGGGTGCCAGCGGCGCGATCTGGCGCAACACCTTGCGCCTGCCGCTGCGCAGTGATTTTCCCGTGCAGCTCACCCCGCGAATCGGACTCGACCACGGCTGGATCAAAGCCGACCACGGCGCCTCGGTTCAACGCCTGAGCGGCGCCAGCATCGGCTTCAACCTGGGCTGGAAAAACCTGCAAGTGGATGTCGATTACCAACGCAGCCTCAACACCCCGACCGGTCTGCACAGCGAGCCTGAAACCTGGCTGATGCGGGTCGGATTACAGATATGAACGTCAGTGAACAACAGCCATCGGACCTGAGCGCGACAGCCGTGGCCTTCTACTCAACGCGCAACGTGATGCCGCACTACATGGAGAGTTTTTTATGCCAATGAATACCTTTGCGTTTCATCTTTCCCCACGGGGCAAACTGCGCTGGGCCATCGCCAGCCTGTTCCTGGTCGCTCATCTGCCGGGCGCCATCGCCGGTGGTGTGGTGGTCACACCCGGCCCCGGCGGCACCGCGCAATTGCAGAACCAGGGCGGTGTGCCCATCATCAATATCGTGGCGCCTAACGGTTCGGGCCTGTCGCACAACCAGTTCCTCGACTACAACGTCGACCGTCAGGGGCTGGTGCTGAACAACGCCTTGCAGGCCGGGCAATCGCAGCTCGCCGGGCAACTGGCGGCCAACCCGCAATTGCAGGGCCAGGCCGCGAGCGTGATCCTCAACGAAGTGATCAGCCGCAACCCGTCGGCCATCAACGGCGCCCAGGAAATCTTCGGTCGCGCCGCCGACTACGTGCTCGCCAACCCGAACGGCATTTCGGTGAACGGCGGCAGTTTCATCAACACGCCGAACGCCAATCTGGTGGTCGGCCGTCCCGAGCTGAACGACGGCAAGCTGCAAGCCCTGAGCACCCGCGATGCCACCGGCCAGCTGCAGATTCAGGGCGGCGGGCTGCGCAATGGCGAAGGCTCGATCAACCTGATCGCACCGCGCATCGACAGCCAGGGCGCAATCACTGCGCGTGATCAACTGAACCTCACTGTCGGACGCAATCAGATCGACTACGCCAGCGGCCAGGTGAAAGCCGTGGACCCGGCGGGCAACACCACCGATCAGCGGATCGACGCCAGCCTGTTCGGCGCGATGCAGGCCGGGCGCATCAACATCGTCAGCACCGCCGAAGGCGCAGGCGTGAAGGTCGGGGCTGTGCAAGTCGCCGGGCGTGACGGCGTACAGATTCGTTCGGCTGGCGACTTGAGCGTCAGCGGTCAGGCGATTCCGGACAGCCTCGATGTGACCCGCTCCGGCATCCGCAGCAGCCAGGGCGACGTCGGCCTGCACAGTGGCAAGGACCTGACGCTGGCCGCCACTGATGTCAGCGGTCGTGACGTGAAGGTCGATGCCAAACGCAACCTGACCCTGACCACCGTCGAAAGCCGCAAGCTCCAGGAACAGCGCGAGAACTGGAACAACAGCACCATCGGCATCACCTGGGAAACCTACGAGCGCACCAAGACTGACAGCGATTCGCGCCAGCACGGCAGCCAGATCGTCGCCAGCCGCGACGCGCAGCTGTCGTCCGGCAAAGACACCGAACTGAAAGCGGCCAAGGTCGAAGCGAAGAACAACCTCAGCGTGCAAAGCGGCGGCGACCTGCGCCTGACCGCCGCCACTGAAAGCCACACCCAGACCGATCAGGGCAAGCACCGCAAGCACCTGTGGAAAGCCGATTGGGACAGCAGCAGCGAAGAACAGCGCAGCGTCACCAGCCAGTTGAAAGGCGGCAACATCGCCCTGCAAACCGCGGCACTGTTGCGCTCCGAAGGCGCCGAGCTGAACAGCGCCAGCGATCTGCAACTGGCCGGCAAACAAGTGGAAATCACCACCGCGACCCGCACCAACCGCAGCAGCGATAACCGCTATTCCGGTGATCTGGTCGGCGGCGGTTTCTTCGGCAAGACCGGCGACGCCGACAAGGGCCAGACCCAGCATCAGGGCAGCAAGATCAACGCGGCCGGCAAACTGGTGGTCAAGGCGGACGACGTGCGCATCAGCGGCAGCCAGGTGCGTGGCGGCAAGGACGCCAGCGTGATCAGCGACAACGGTTCGCTGACCATCGACGGCGTGCAGGACACCTCGCACAGCAACAACCACGACAAGGACAGCAAGTTCTTCGGCATCACCAAGGACGAGTCCCGGCAGAACAGCAAGGACAGCACCACGGTGCGCAGCGAGCTGGTGTCGGACAGCAACCTCAAGCTGAAAAGCGCCAAGGACATCGAAGTCGCCGGCTCCACGGTCAAGGCCGGCGGTTCGCTGACGGCGGATGCGGCGGGTGATGTGAATGTGCATTCGACGCAGAACACCCACGACAGCAGCAACAGCACACAGACCCGTGGTTTCGACGCTTATGCCAAGGAGCAGACGGCGGAGCAGTATCGCGCCGGCGTGCATTACGAAGACAAGGCCCAAACCGTCACCGCCAACGACGTCACGCAGCAGGGTTCCAGCCTCAGCGGCGGCACTGTGCAAGTGAAGGCGGGCGGCGATGTGACGCTCAAGGGCGCCGAGGTGAAATCCACCGCCGGCGACACCACCCTGAGCGGCAAGAACGTTTCGTTGCTGGCCGAGCAGGACAGCCACAATACTTCGACCGAAACCCGCAGCACCGGCGGCGGCTTCTACTACACCGGCGGCCTCGACCGCGCGGGCAGCGGCGTGGACTTCTCGCACAGCACTTCGCAAGACACCACCGGCAAAACCACCGCGCAAACTACCGGTGTGCAGAGCAGCGGCAGCCTGAACATCAACGCTGACAAACTCGTCACCGAGGGTGCGCAACTCAAGTCCGGCAAAGGTCTGAACGTCGCCGCCAACGAAGTGGACAACCGTGCCGCCAGCAACACCGAGAGCAGCACCCACAAGGAGAGCAACTGGTCGGCAGACATCGGCGCCAACGTCGAGTACAAAGACATCGCCCGGCCGATTGCCGGCGCGGTGAAAGACGTGCTCGGCGGCAAAGTGCCTGACAAGGACGCACTGGCCAATCTCGGTCAGCCGAACGTCGGTATCGACGTGGCGGTCGGTCATGCCAGCGCTGAAAAAACCGAGCAGAGCAGTAACGCCGTGGTCAGCCAGTTCGACGGCAAGACCGTGGACGTGAAGGTCGGCGGCACGCTGCACGACCAGGGCACCCAGTACAACGCCAGCGCCGGCAAAGTGAACATCAGCGCTGACAAACTGGTGGCCGATGCCGCGAACAACACCCGCAGCAGCACCGAAAATTCAGTGGATGCCAAGGTTGATGTGCGCGTCTACACCAAGACCGGTGAAGACGTGAACGTGGCCGGCAGCGGCGCGGGCGGCAGCAGCCAGTCGAACAAGAACAGCGCCACGGCGGTGGTCGGTGGTTACGCTGGCAATCAAGGCGTGAACATCAATGTCGCCCGCGACGCACAGTTCGAAGGCAGTCGTTTCGACGGTGGCCAGGGCGGTGTCAGCGTCAAGACCGGCGGTGATCTGGCCCTGAATCAGGCCAACGACCGTCAGAGCAGCGACAGCTCCAGCCTGCGTGGCAACGGCTCGCTGACCGTCGGCACCTTGCCGGGTACCGACGGCACCAATGTCGATCTCGGCGCCGGGTTCCAGCTCGATCACAAAGGCAACCAGACCACCGACACCCAGGCGCATGTCGCCAGCATCAGTGGCAACGGCCCGGTGCAATTGAGCAGCGGCGGTAATCAGGTTCAGCAGGGCACGAAGATCGACAGCGCTGGCGCTATCGACCTGAAGGCCGACGGCAAGCTCGACCTGCAAGCGGCCACTGATTCGCACGTCGCCACCGGTAGCAATCTCGGCGGCGGTCTGAAGGCCGGCGGCAGCAAGACCAGCAGCGAGAAGAGCCGCGATCAGGGCGGCAACCTCAGCGGCAACTTCAACATCGGTCGGGTCAACGAGAACACGCAGACCCTCACCGGTGGTCAGCTCAACAGCCAGAACGGCATTGCGCTGAGCGGCGACTCGGTGCGCCTGCAAGGCACTCAGGTCAGCGCGCCAAACGTCAACATCGACGCGCAGAAGGGCGGCTTCGTTCAGGAGTCCGCACAGTCCAGCGACAACCGCAACAACTGGAATGTGGCGTTGAATGCCGGTGGCAATCTGAGCAAAAGCACACCGACCGCCGCCGATGAAAAAGTCAGCAGCGATCACGGCTTCAATGCCGGGGCCAAAGTCGGCGTGGACTACCTGCAAGGCACCACCCAGCAGAACAGCCAGATCAAGGCTGACACTGTGGTGTTGAACAGCGCCGGTGATGCGAGCCTGAGCGGTGCGCGGATCGATGCGCGCAACGTCAGCGGCAAGGTGGCCGGTGATCTGACGGTCGAAAGCCGTCAGGACTCCAGCACTCATGCCAAGGTCGATGTGGATCTGGGCCTGACCGCCAAGAAGACGCCCGCAGATGACAAAGGCAAACTGGCCGGCACCGACTACAAGCCAACGCTGAAAGTCGACGGCGAATACGCGCACAAGGACAGCGTGAAACAGGCTTCCGGTATCAGCGGTAGCCAGGGTGTGAACCTCACTGTCGGCGGCGCTACGCAACTGACTGGCGCGCGGATTTCCGCCACCGGGGGCAACGTCGATCTGGGTGATTCGAAGGTCAGCAGCAGCGACCTGAGCAACCGCGACTACGGCGTGAAAGCGGGGTTGGATCTGCCGCACAAAACCGAAGAAAACGCACCGAAGGTTTCCCTTGAAAACGGTAACCTGAAAGTCGGCCCGGTGACCTTGAGCGGTCACCTGGACAGCCAGTCCCTGCAAGCGGGGATCGACGAAAGAGGTTGATTCGTCGGCAATAAAAAAGGTGGGAGCCCGGTAACGGGCTCCCACCTTTTTTTGTAGCGGTTAAACCGCGGTCAGCGTGTGAACGGTCTGCCGCTTGAGCAGTTCCTCCACAAAGCGTTTGCCGAATTGCTCCAGGTACTGACGCTGCAACAGGCACTCGTGGGGGGCTTCGACGTCATGCCGGATCAGCTCGCCGCTGATGTACGGCGACCACAGCGACGGCTGCTGTTCATCCTGACGCAGGATGTCTGCGGTGGCACGGATGAACAGCATATCGCCCTGGTACTGTTCGTACTGCGTCCTGCCCAGCAACTCCAGCATCCGTTTCGAATCGTCGACCAGACGGCTCAGGAACTCGTCGCCGATCTGCCGGCTGCCGAGCACTTCTTCCATCGCACTTTTCAGGCCCTTGAGGCCGGCCCGTGGCGTGCCGACGATGGCGCGGGTCATCCGGCTGATGATCATCGCATCGTCGAGCTTCAGCGATGCCGGGCCGCCCTGCAGCGGGTAGCTGTCGAACATGCACAGGAAGCTCACCTCACGCCCTCGGGCCTGCAACATCGCCGCCATGCGCAACGCCAGGTTGCCGCCCACCGACCAGCCGGCCAGTTGATACGGTCCCTCGGGATACAGCTCGATGATGCGTTGCAGGTATTCCTCGGCCAGCTCATCCAGCGACTCGATCACCCGCGTCGGATCGCGCAGGATCGGCGATTGCAACGCGTACAGCGGTTGATCCTCGGGCAGGTACGGCAGCAGCCCTGCGTAGGGCCAGGCAATCCCGCCGCCGGGGTGGATGCAGAACAGCGGCGGCCGCGAGCCTTCGGTGCGCAGCGCCAGCACGGCGTCGAACGGATCGCTGGCACCGGTGTTGTGCTGCAGGCGTCGGGCCAGTTGTCGCGGGGTCGGTCCTGCGAGGAAGTCGGCGATGCCCAGCGCGATGCCGAACTGTTCCTTGATCCGGCTGACCAGTTGCAACCCAAGCAACGAATGCCCGCCGAGGTCGAAGAAACTCTGGTTGGCAAACACTTCGCTGCAGCCCAGGGCTTCGGCAAACAGACTGCACATCGTGGCTTCTTCCGGGGTCTGCGCAGGCGACAGTTCGGCTGCGTCCTGCCGCGTCGGCGCGGGCAGGCGATCGACAGCCAGTTTGCCGTTGGGGGTCAACGGGAACTCGTCCACGCGCATGATCACGCTCGGCACCATGTGCTGCGGCAGGTGCCGGCCAAGCGCCTGTTTCAGTTGCTGGCTGTCGAGGCTTTCATCCTTGCTCGCCACGTAACCGACGATGGCCGGACCGTGGGCCAGTTCCCGCAACATGACCGTGGCGTCATCGACGCCGGCACAACCAAGCAGGACGTTCTTGATCTCGTCCAGTTCGATGCGCAGACCGCGCAGCTTGATCTGGTTGTCCTGCCGGCCAAGGTAGTGAATGCGCCCGGCATGATCGAAAAACACCCGGTCGCCCGCGCGGTACATGGTGTCTTGCGCGTCGAGCAGGTCGGCGACAAAGCCTTTGGTCGTGAGGTCGGGACGATTGCGATAGCCCCGCGCAACGCCCGGCCCACCAATGAACAGATCGCCCCAGGCCCCCGGCGGCAACAAGCGCTGGCGGTTGTCGACCACGTACAGACGGGTGTTGGCGGTGGCCGGTCCGATGGACAGATCACCGGCGCCGTAACAGGCATTGATCGAAGTGGCGAAGGAGGTTTCCGTCGGGCCGTAAACGTTGAGCAGACGGCAATGGGAGAAACGCGCCAGCAGTGCCGGGGTGCACGGCTCGCCGCCAAGCATGAGCACGGTGTCCTGAGGGAAATCCTCGGTCTGATGACAGGCCAGCAGACTCGGAGTCATCACCAGCAGATCGATGGCTTCACGCTTGACCAGTTGCGCCAGGGCCCGGCCGGGAGCGCTGGTGACTTTGTCGGTGATCACCAGTTCGGCACCGGCCAACAGGGTCATCATGATTTCCAGCACCGACATGTCGAAACCGGCGGCGATGAATTGCAGCACCCGCGCGCCGGGCTGCAACTGCGCGGCGTCGATGGCGGTGCGAGCGATCGGCACCAGATTGCGCTGGGTGACTTCCACGCCTTTGGGCTTGCCGGTGGAGCCGGAGGTGTAGATCAGATAACCCGGCAGCCCCGCCTCGAATGGCGCCAACGGTTCGTTGGCCGGCGGCAGTTGCGCCAGGAACTCGGTGTTCAGCCACAGCTGTTTGTCGGCGGCGATCTCGACTTTGAGCTGACTGCCCGGTGCGACGATCACCACCGCCGGATCGGCATCGCTAAAGATGTGTTCGATCCGTGCCTCGGGCAGGTCCGGGTCCACCGGTACATAGCAGGCACCGAGTTTGAACAGGGCCACGGCGGCCACCGCCCATTCGAGGCTGCGCGAGAACATCACCACCACGCAGTCACCGGCCTGCACACCGCGTTCGCGCAAATGCGCGGCCAGTCGGGTGGCCTCGTCATCGAGGCGTGCATAGCTCAGGTGTCGCCCACCCTGGCTCAGCGCCGGGCGCTGGGCATGTTCGCGGACGGACTCGGCGAAGGCCTCGGCGAATACCGGCAACGGCGCATCGCTTTGCGGGTGCGAGTAGAAACGCTGCTGTTCGTCGGGCAGAAACAGATCGTAGTCAGCCGCCAGGGTTTCGGGCGCTGTGGCGAAACGTTCGAACAGTGCGGTCAGGCGTTGGTAATGCAGTTCCAGTGCTTCAGGGGAATACAGGTCGGCGTTGGCATTGAAGCCGATCTCCAGTCGGCCATCGGCGTGACGGTCGAAGATGTCGATGCCCAAATGATCCGCTGGCCCGTTGGCGACGTTCTGCAGGGTGGTTTCGCACCCGGCAAACCCCGGTCCCTGATCGTAGGCGACGATGTTCAGCAGGGTGTTGAACAGCGGCTTGTTGCCGCGCTCGGCGTGCAGGTCGCGGATCATGCTTTCGCTGCGGTAGCTCTGGTGCAACAAGTGATGGCGCAGTTGCCGCTGAAGGTTGGCCGCCACCGTCAGCACCGTGCTCTCGGCGTTGAACGACAGGTGCAGCGGCAGGATGTTGGCGACCATCGACGGCACGTTGCGCAGCGCCTTGAGCTGACGTGCCGCCACTGGCATGCCGAGCGCCAGTTCGTCTTGCCCGGTCATGCGCTGCAAGTAAGTCGCGCACAGTGCCAGCAGGATGCTCGACAGCCGCAGTTGGTGTTCGCTGGCGGCGGCGCGCAGGCGTTGCAGGGTTTTGCCGCCGAACACTTTGCGCAGGCGATTGAGCCGGATCAGCGGCGCATCGCCTGGCACCAGTTGGATCGGTTCGGGCATCTTCAGGCAGTACTGGCGCCAGTAGGTGCGATCCTTGTTGTGCATCTCGCTGAGGCGATATTCCTCCTGCGCCTCGAACACGCTCGACAACGGCGCCAGCGTCAACGGCTCGACCCCTTCGCCGCGACTGAGGGCGTTGTAGTGGGCGGTGATGTTGCCGAACAGAATCCCGTGGCCGAACCCGTCCACCACCAGGTGCGAGGCCAGTTCAATCATGCGGTGGTGGTGGGGTGCGAGGCGGATCAGCACGTAACGGATCAACGGGCCGTGTTGCAGATCCATGTCGGTTTGCAACAGGTGGTCGAGTACCTGGCGCCAGGCGGCTTCGGGGTCAGGCTGGTCGCTGACGTCCAGATGCTCGAAGGCCTTGGCCGGCAGGGTATCGATTGGCTGGATGTACTGCGCGCAGGTGCCGGTCTGCGGGTCGGTCCTGAAGGTGGCGCGCAGGGTGTCGGTTTGCCGGAATTGCGCGCCGATGGCGGCCTCGAGCCAGGTCAGGTTCAGCTCGCCGCGCAGTTCGATGACATCGCACAGATGGTAATTGAGGTTGCTGTGGTTCTGGCTGATGGCCAGGCAGACTTCCTGCTGTGCCGTGGAAAGCGGGCACGAGTGTACGTCACGCATAAGAGTCATCCTTTCTTCCGTTGCGTCGGGTTTTCGGCAGGCAATACCGTGCCCATTCCGGTTGGCGCGAAAGCGACAGGTCCGGAATCGACGGCAAGCGCCGTTTTCAGTTTTTCAGGGGTGCGCCAAGTGTGTCAGGCGGGGCTGGAACCTTTGCATGACGCCAATCCTTGGCGGTGTTTCTTGTTGTGAGGTTGAAGCATTTGGTAACACTTCGCGGGGTAACGTAGGCGCATAAAACAGCCCTGTCAATTAACTGATTTGTGACTTTTGCCAGGTCTGCAAAAAACGGCAGCCATTGTCGCTTACCGTCAAGCACGGGCTTTTCAGGCGTCTACAGTGGACGAAAACCCCTGCCTGCCGGGAGCGCCCGAGCCATGAACGACAGTATCCCGACTCTGAGAATCCAGCTGGCCTGCGCCCTGCGCTGGGCCGCGCGACTGAACCTGCACGAGTCCATCGCCAATCATTTCAGCGTGGCCACCTCACCGGGCGGTCGCGAGTTTCTGATCAACCCTTACGGCAAACATTTCTCGCGGATTCGCGCCAGTGAACTGCTGTTGCTCGACGCCGACGATCCGGCCAGTCTCGACCGCCCGGATGCCCCGGACATCACCGCCTGGGCCTTGCACAGCGCCTTGCACCGCAACCAGCCCCAGGCCCGCTGCATCCTCCACACCCACAGCAAATACGCGACGACGCTGGCCTGTCTGAAGGACTCGCGGCTGCCACCGATCGAGCAGAACAGCATGCGGTTTTTCGAGCGGGTGGCGATCGATGACGGCTTTGACGGCATGGGCCTCGGGGAAGAGGCGGAGAGGGTGAGCAGGCTGCTCGGCGACAAACCGATCCTGCTGATGGGCAATCATGGATTGCTGGTCGCGGCGTCGAGCGTGGCTCAGGCGTTCGATGATCTGTATTACTTCGAGCGTGCCTGCGAGGTGTACATCACCGCGTTGGCAACCGGGCGCGAATTGCGCGTGGCCAGCGATGAAGTGGCGCGCAAGACGTGTCGGCAATGGCTGGATTATCCGGGGTTTGCCGCCAAGCATTTTGCGGCGTTGATGAACATCCTCGATGAGGAAGAGCCGGCGTACCGGCAGTGACTCACTCTTGCGGCAAGTGCGCCTTGCTCAACGGCTGGCGCATCACCGGTGCGCTCCACGCCTGGCGTCGATCTTCGCTCGGCGGGCAACCAAACCGTGCACGGTAAGTGCGGGAAAAATGCTCCAGCGAACCGAACCCCGAACACGCCGCCACCTGGGCCACGCTCATCTGCGTCTGTTGCAGCAGGTTGTGCGCCCGGGCCAGGCGCAGGGTGATGTAGTACTTGAGCGGCGAGAGCCCGGTCTGATGCTTGAACTGGCGCTCCAGCTGCCGTCGCGACAGGCCGACTTCGCTGGCAATTGCCTCGCAGTCCAGTGGTTCCTCCAGAGCTTTTTCCATCAGTTGCACGGCGCGGCGGATCTTGTTGCCGTACATCCCACTGTTGCCCAGGCCGCCGTCGAGCTGATTGTCCGCCGGCTCGCGCATCTGGCCCATTAACAGGTGCAGGCCGATTTCCCGGGCCAGGTCCGGGTCGATGCGCTGGCCGATCCAGCCCAGCAGCATGTCGAGAATGGTGGTCGCGCCGGCGCAAGTCAGGCGCTGGCGTTCGAGGGTGTAGAGCTGCGGTCGGGCGCGGACCTTGGGGTAGCTTTCCTGAAAGCCTTGCAGGTTGTCCCAATGCACCGCCGCTTCGTAGCCGTCGAGCACACCGGCAGCGGCCAGCAACTCGGTGCCGGTTTCGACACCGATCAACACCGCACCGAACAGCGCCTGCTTGCGCAGCCAGCTCTTGAGCGCCGGGTTGCGGCTGTGTTGATGCACTTCGAAACTGGCCAGCACTACGCAGGTGTCGAAGGCCTGCTCGTTGTTCAAGCCAGCTTCGGCGATGCTCACCAGACCGTTGCTGGCGGTTACCGGGCCGGGCTGCAAGGACAACAGCGTCCACTCGAACAGCGTGCGCTGGCTCAGCCAGTTGGCGATGGCCAGCGGTTCCAGCACCGCTGCCAGACCGAAATTGGAAAACGCCGGCAGCAACAGCACCGCCACTCGCAGCGGTGCTTCATGGCGCGGTACAGCTTCAGCGGATCGGGTCATCGCCATCTCTGCTCCATCGTTGTTCGGTCTGCCAGTGCGGGTTGATCCACACCGGTACATCGAGCGCTGGCAGCGGGGTGAGGTTGCGGATCAGGTCGCTGGCCTTTTCCGCGATCATCACCGTCGGTGCGTTGGTGTTGCCACTGACGATCACCGGCATGATCGACGTATCCACCACCCGCAAGCCTTCAAGTCCGAGCACTCGCAGTTGCGGATCAACTACAGCTTCAGGGTCGTCAGCCGAGCCCATCTTGCAGGTGCCGCTGGCATGGTAGCCGGTTTCCGTGACCTGCCGCGCCCAGGCGTCGAGCTCCGCGTCGGTCTGCACCGAACGTCCCGGCACCAGTTCTTCGCCCTTGAACGGGGCCATCGCCGGTTGATCGAGGATTTCGCGCACCAGCCGTGCCCCGGCGCGCATGTCGGCACGATCCTGCGCGGTCTTCAGGTAGTTGAACAGAATCCTTGGCGGCCGCCGGGGTTCGGCGCTGTGCAACGTCACGCTACCGAGGCTGGTGGGGCGCATCAGGTCGATGTGAATCTGGAACGCGTGGGTCGGCACCAGCTCGACACTGCCCGGTTGCACCGCCAACGGCATGAAGGTCAGTTGCAGATCCGGGTGCTCGACGCCGGCCCGGGAACGCAGGAACGCCCCAGCCTCGAAATGATTGCTCGCCGCCAAGCCATCGTGACGCACGAACCAGCGCGCACCGATCCACCATTTGCCCGGCGCGGTGGTCCAGCGATACATCGACACCGGTTGCTTGCAGCGAAATTGCACCACGGCATCCGGGTGATCGTTGAGGCGTTTGCCGACGCCGGGCAGGTCGTGCACGACGCTGATCCCGAGGTCGCGCAGTTCTGCCGCCGGGCCCACGCCCGAGAGCAACAGCAACTGCGGCGAATTGATCGCCCCGGCGGTCAGCAGCACCTCCCGGCGGGCGCGGACGGTGTTCGTTTCGCCGTTCTGTTCATAGTCAATCCCGACGGCTCGCCGACCCTCGAACAGGATGCGCAGCACCAATGCATCGGTGACCACCCGTACGTTGCCACGCGCCAAAGCTTCGCTGAGATAACCGCGCGAAGTGCTCCAGCGCCGACCGTTGCGTGTGGTGCGATCCACCGGGCCGAAAGCTTCCTGACGGTAACCGTTCAAGTCCTCACTGATGCCATAACCGGCCTCGGCCCCGGCCGCGATGAACGCCGCGCACAACGGTGTACTGACGTCGCCGGGGGTGACGTGCAAATGGCCGCCGGCACCACGATAGTCATCGCCGCCATCGGCGTGAGTCTGCGCACGCTTGAAGTACGGCAGCACTTCGCGATAGCTCCACCCCGTGCAACCTTGTTCGGCCCAGCCGTCATAATCCCGGGCATGGCCACGGATGTAGACCATGCCGTTGATCGACGATGAACCGCCGAGCGTGCGGCCTCTTGGCGTGCCGATCCGCCGGCCGTCGAGGTATGGCTCCGGCTCCGACTGATAACGCCAGTTGTAGCGCGAACCCCCCACCACAAGGCCCACGGCGGATGGCATGTCGATTGTCCAGCTCTTGTCCTCGGGCCCGGCCTCCAGCAGCAGGATGCGCACGTTTGGGTCTTCGCTCAGGCGATTGGCCAACACGCAACCGGCCGAGCCGGCGCCCACGATCAGGTAATCAAACCCGGTTTCGTCCATGGTTTGCTCCGTTCTGACAAATGACGAGGGAAGGGCGAATCAATCCACGGTGTGGCCGTGAATACCGTTGAACACCAAGCGATGAAAGTGATGCACCAGATGCTCGCTTTCATTGCTGCGCTGGGCGTCGATCATGTAGCGGCCCTGGTCGTAGCCGAGCGAGCGCAGGCCTTTTTGCACCGAGATGTTCAGGGCGATGTCCTCGGGGCCGAGATCTTCGTTCATCCACTTCATGCACGCCGTGCTGACGGTGGCCGTTTCGGAGTTGCTGGAGTAGTAACCGAAGCGCAGCAGCGAGCGCTCGGCATCCAGCGGAATCATGATGAACGAGCCGAGAAACTCGGAGAACGGGAAGGTGTAGAAGGTGTTGTTCGGCCACATGCCGATGTTGAAAAAGCATTCCTGCGGGTTCATTTCGCTCTTCAGCGGCACGCCGTAGGCTTCGGTCGCCGACAGATTGGCGGGGGCGGCGTACGTCCACCAGTTGTCGTGTTTGATCAACTGGTAACCCTTGAAGTCGATCAGTTTGGCGAGGTCGATGTGGCACGGGCCGGACAGTTTGAAGTGATAGCCCTCGATGGAATTGTCCATGATCACTTTCCAGTTGGCCGGCACGATCACGTCCTGTTCCTCGAGCAGTCGCATGTCGGTCAGGTCTGGAAACACCCGGCGCATTTCTTCGTCCGCGCCGGGGAACAGGTCCCGCAGCGACGGCGCATTCGGGTCGAGGTTGAAGTAGATGAAACCGCCGAGTTCTTCGGTGCGCACCTGCGGAATGTTGAACTGCGCCAGCTCGAAATTCTTCATCCGCTCGCAACGCGGCGCACCGCGCAGGCTGCCGTCCATCTCGTAGCACCACGAGTGATAGGCGCAGCGCACCACGCCGCCGGTGGTGCCACGGCGTTCCTCCAGCAAGCGATTGCCGCGATGCTGGCAGACGTTGTGAAAACCATGGATCTGCCCCTGCCGATTCTTCGCCACCACCACGCTCTGATCGAACAGATCGGTGACCACGAACTGCCCCGGTTCGGCGAACTCACTGACGTGCCCGGCGACATGCCAGGCCTTCATGAAAATGTTATCGCGCTCGGCACGAAACAGGCTGTCGTCGTAGAAATAGCGCGAGGGCAGGGTGAAGGCCTGCTCCGGATCCTGCTGATCCCAGGCGTCGACCGGGCTGTGCTGCTTGCGGGTCTGGAAACTGTGCATGAGGCGATCTCCACGGTAGCGGGCCGCTCGGGGCGGCGTGTTGTTGTGGGATCTAATCTAGGGTGCAGGGCGGGGGTGGGGTTGATGGATTGCGACCAGTTGATGGGTGGAATGATCAATCGCAGGCGGTATCGGGGAGGCCTTGACAGCCCTGCGATAATGAAACCTCACCGCGATCATGATGCAGAGGAAATGTCTCCATGGACAATCAAGCACTCAAGGCGTTGTTCGACCAGCAGTCCGCTGTCTATGACAAACAGTGGAGCGGGATGGCGTCCATTCGTGATGCGCTGTACTTGTTGCTGGATTCGGTATTCGCGGACCTGCCGGAGAATGCCCGGATACTCTGTGTTGGCGTGGGTACCGGTGTGGAAATTGCGCACCTGGCCCAGCGGTTTCCCGGCTGGCAATTCACCGGAGTCGACCCTTCGGGCGCGATGCTCGACGTGTGCCGTCAGCGAGCAGCAGAGGGCGGTTTCCTTGCCCGTTGCCGTTTTCACGAGGGCTACCTTGATACGTTGAAGGATGAATCCACTTACGACGGCGCGACCTGTTTTCTGGTGTCGCAGTTTTTGCTCGACACGCAGGCCCGTATCGACTTTTTCCATGAGATTGCCCGTCGTCTGGTGCCGGGCGGGGTTCTGGCGAATGCGGATCTCGCCTCTGATACCGCATCACCGGCCTACGAAGCATTGCTGCGTCACTGGATGACGCTGATGGCATCGGCCCAGGTGCCGCCGCAAATGCTTGAGCGAGCGCGTGCGGCGTATGCCAGCGATGTGGCGATTCTGCCAGCGCCGCAAGTCGCCGGTCTGATCGAGTCGGCGGGGTTCGAGGCGCCGGTTCAGTTCTTTCAGGCTGGCTTGATGCATGGGTGGTTTTGCTCGCGCAACGCGGAGATTGTCGCGGGTTAGAGCGCTGGAGGTGTACGAAACCCGGGGCGATTCATGTTGCTGCAAGAAAAGATCAACACCCCCGTCACGTGGGTGGCGCAGTGTTCATCGGCGAGGGGCTTGAAAGTCAGCTGAGTTTTAGCCAACACACGCTGGCCAAAAGCCCCAGGACTAGCCCCGTTGTCATCAATCCAGAATGCAGGATGTAGAACCGCCTCAAGGCCCACCGCAAAGGGCGTGACTCGGCCTTATTGAGCTCGTCTTTCAAGTACGCATTAGCTTGCTTGCGTCCTCCAAGCTCCAGCTCTACGGAATCAAGAACGTCCATTCGCTCACTGAGGTAATCAAACATCCTGTGTTCGCGAATATTCTTTTCCCATGCATCGACAACGGACAAACCCTTAACCAGCATCGGACGCGAAAAGCCCTCACGCTGTCCTGAATCCGTATAGTCAAAACACAAGCCGAACTGCTCGTAGAATCTGTTACGCCGTGCTTTATTGTCGCCACGCGCCTGCCCACGCAATAACTCTATGGAGTTAACTTCAGCCTCCGGCCATTGCTTCACCCACTGAACGATTTCGTTCATCAAGTAGGTGCCAACCCGTTGCCCTCGAAGCTCCGGCAAGTCAAGGAATACTGCGCCTTTAGCCATCGACGACGATGTCAGAGAAACCGCATTGAAATGGTGTGAGTAACTACCACAGAACTGGCCACTCCCATGTGCGTAGGACGAACGTTTGGCCGTGATTGTTCGGTATGACAAACGTATTGAAGCCTCGCTGATCTCACCCTTGTCACCATCGCGTACATATGTCTCCTCGCGCTCAACCACAACCCAGCCCAGCGGGAGCTCCTCAACGCGCGCCTTATCTCGAATCTCGAGCACCACAATACGAGGCTTGATTTCCTGTTGGCCACGCCAAGTCCTGTCAAATGAAGGTAAAGCCATTAACCTGCCTGCCTCTGCCGATCCATGATTGGGAAAAACAAATCATCCACCGTTTTTGTAATGCGCCGCACAACCGGTTCCAATTCTTCACCAGCCCCGGCAGGACCACAAAAAAGGCTTAAAGAGAGCCCATCATAAGCACTTTATAAAGACGCTGACCGCCATTCAGCCCCAACACAGCACCTCATCGCAGCCAACCAATATCAATCCGCCCAAAATTTCAGCTATCCCCTAAACCCAGTTTTTTTGCCGCAGAAACAGCGCTCGGGTCTTTCCATGAGCCCCGGGTGTCGTGGGCTGCTGGAAAAATCCCGGATGACGGCTAGCGTCATGAAACGGATGCTCACTGCAAGGGACTGACGGAGTGCTATTTCATGGGCAAGAAGTTCGGCAGCAGTTGGTGGATCGATGAAGGGGTGTTGATGTCGGATGAGCGGGCGGAGGATCTTGCAGCGGCCGCCGAACATTTTCCGGATGAGTACGACCCGATGATCTTTCTCACTGGCGATGCCCACCGGGAACCGCCGTTTCAGTGGGCGGCTCAGGGTGTATGGGCAGACTTCTTCGGTCCGCTGATCGAAGACAACAAGATCGTCTGCCATGTCGAGCAGTATCCAAGGGACGTCACGCGTCAGTCAGTGCCGCCGTTGTTCGCGCCGGTTTTCGACCGGGGCAAGGTTTTCGGCTGGGAGCACTCGGTTTTCCCGATCCTTGAAAACCTGATGAAGAATTACTACAACAAGGCGCAGGACTTTCCCGCCAATGTCATGGTTGCATTCGTCCAAGGCATGCTGGACGACTGCAAAAAAGTTGCGGACATGGGATTTCTAAAGGCCGAGTACAAGGCCCTCACAGATTTTGCCAGGCCCTACGTGGGAGAGAGGACGGGGTTCGAGAAGTTTCAGGATCTGTTCAGTGCTCCTCCATCGCCAACTACGCGGCTGTCAGCCAAGGACGGTGGCAAGTTCAAGGAACTCTATTCGAACTACGTGAAGGCCGGCATGGGGTTGCGCACTGGCATTCATCCCTACATCGCGCCTTCGATCCAGCACCTCATCGACACTTACCGTGACCACATGCACTTGATTACTTGCGGTGATGCGCACCTGCTGGTCAATCCCCTGTATCAGTACCTGCACCCACCGGTGGGCTGCTTCGGGATTGTCGACCCGGATCAGGGAAAAGGTATCGGCAAGGTCAAAGGCAAATAGGGTGTTTGCATCCTCTTGTCGAGGGCCCCAGGAATGATTTGCCGGGCTTAATAGGAAGCATTACTATTCACGCCCCTTTCCTCAGCACGCCGCAATGATCCCCATGCTGCCCCGCAGACCCGGCTTTCTCGAGCATTACGAAGAGTTGATCGGCACCTGGACCCGCCGCCTGCGCAATCGCTCGCAGGCCGAGGATCTGGCGCACGACACCTTTGTGCGGGTGCTCGAGTCCGATTCGTCGGCGGTGCAGCAACCCCGGGCGTATTTGCACCAGACGGCGCGCAACATCGCGGTGGACGGCTATCGGCGTGAGGACCGGCGGGGCGCCATGGAGTCGGAGGCGATCGATCTCAGTGAGTCGCCGACCGGTGACCCGGAGCATTACATGCATGCGATCCAGTTGGCCGATTCCATCGAGCGGGCGCTCACCGAGTTGCCGGTCAACTGTCGGCGGATTTTCGTCTGGCAGAAGATCGAAGGCCTGACCCAGGCGGAAATCGCCGAACGCCTGGGCCTGTCCAAGAACATGGTGGAAAAGTATATGATCCGCACCCTGCGGCATCTGCGTGATCGCCTCGACGGGGCGCAATCATGAGCCGCGGCGTCTTTTCATCCCCAGCCAAACAGGACATTCCATGATGGATACTCGTGATTGCGCGTGCGGGCAAACAACGATGCGCGATGACGCGGCACGCTGGTTTGTGCGTTTGCAGGAACCAGCCGTCGATGCCGAACAATATCGGAACTTCGACGCCTGGCTGAACGAACATCCCCAGCACCGTGACGAATTCCAGTTGCTGCAAGGCCTGTGGACGGCGGCGGATCTGCTCCCGGCCCCACGGCTCAAGGCCCTGTGTGAAACCCCGCCAGCACGTCGCGAACGCCGCCCGTTGCTGCGTTATGCCGTGGCGGCCAGCGTGGTCGCGGTGGCGCTTGGGCTCGGTCTGTTCAGTGGCTTGAATCACCCGGCGGGTTACCGCGCCGAATTCGCCACGGCGCTGGGCGAGCGCAAGCATGTCGCGCTGCCGGACGGTTCGGTGATCGATCTCAATAGCCGTAGCCGTTTGCAGGTGCGTTTCGAGAAGGATCGGCGGCTCATCGAATTGACCGAAGGCGAGGCGATGTTCAGCGTCGAGCACGACACTTCGCGCCCGTTCGTGGTCGAGGCCGGCAGTGGCAAGGTCACGGTCACCGGCACCCGCTTCGATGTGCGCCGCGACGTGACCCAGACCCGGGTCGCGGTGGAACAGGGGACGGTCAAGGTGCAGGGGCGGAATGCGCCGGACAACGAGTTCATCAACCTGACGGCCGGCCTCGGTACCCATGTCGATGCCCACGGCGTGGTGGCCCAGGCCTATGCGGTCAACCCGGCGGAACTGACGGCGTGGCGCAGCGGCAAACTGGTGTTCAACAACGCCAGCCTCAGCGAAGTCGTCGAAGAGGTTTCCCGTTACCGTGACAAGCCGTTGACTGTCGCCAATCCGACGGTGGCCAATCTGCGCCTGACCAGCGTGTTCAAATCCGACAACACTGACGCCTTGCTCAAGGCCTTGCCGAGCATCCTTCCGGTGGCCGTGCGCACCCTCGCCGACGGCAGTCAGGAAATAATTTCAAAATAAAATTCAGGTTTTTTTCGAGTTCGTCGTCTTCCTGTTCAACTGCAACTGGTTTGCATTAACAGCCGCACACTCTTGCGATCCACAGGACTACGTACGACGTGAAAAACACCACCGCCAACAACAAAAAATCCCCCTGGTTGCCGCTGGCGCTCGCGCTGGCGGTCAACGCTGCGATGCCGATGGCATTTGCGGCCGACGCCATTCATATCCGCGCGCAGCCACTGGGCCAGGCGCTGAGCGAACTGGGTCAGCAAACCTCGCTGCAGGTGTTTTTCAGCCCGGATCTGGTCGCCGGCAAACAGGCTCCGGCTGTCGATGGCAACCTCTCGCCGGAGGACGCACTGCGCCAGTTGCTGCAAGGCAGTGGCCTGAACTATCAGATCAATGAAGGCTCGGTGACCCTCTCGCCGGCACCGACCGCAGCCGCCAACGGCCCTCTGGAACTGGGCGTGACCGACATCAAAGTGGTCGGTGACTGGCTCGGCGACGCCGATGCCGCCGTGGTGCAGAACCACCCGGGCGCGCGGACGGTGATCCGTCGCGAAGCCATGGTCGAGCAGGGCGCGATGAACGTCAGCGACGTCCTCAAGCGTGTACCGGGCGTGCAGGTGCAGGACTCCAACGGCACCGGCGGCAGCGATATCTCGCTGAACGTTGGCGTGCGTGGCCTGACTTCGCGTCTGTCGCCGCGCTCCACCGTGCTGATCGATGGCGTGCCGGCAGCGTTCGCGCCATATGGTCAGCCACAACTGTCGATGGCACCGATTTCCTCTGGCAACCTCGACAGCATCGACGTTGTGCGCGGCGCCGGTTCCGTGCGCTATGGGCCACAGAACGTCGGCGGGGTGATCAACTTCGTGACCCGTGCCATCCCGGAAAAAGCCACCGGTGAAATCGGCACCACCCTGGAAACCACCCGCTACGGCGGCTGGAAACACATCGACACCGCGTTCCTTGGCGGCACGGCCGACAACGGCATGGGCGTGGCGCTGTTGTACTCCGGCGTCAACGGCAACGGTTATCGCGAGCGCAACAACGGCAACGACATCGACGACGTGTTGCTCAAGACCCATTGGGCACCGACCGATCAGGACGATTTCAGCCTCAATTTCCACTACTACGACGCCAGTGCCGACATGCCCGGCGGCCTGACGCAGAAGCAGTACGACGACAAACCGTATGACTCGGTGCGCGACTACGACAACTTCAGCGGCCGCCGCAAGGACGTGTCGTTCAAGTGGATCCGCCAGATCGACGAACGCACCCAGGCTGAAGTGCTGACCTATTACACCGACAGCTTCCGTGGCAGCACCATCGCCGCCCGCGACCAGAAAACCCTGAGTTCGTATCCGCGTTCCTACTACACGCTGGGCATCGAGCCACGCGTCTCGCGGGTATTCGATGTCGGCCCGACCACTCAGGAAGTCAGCGTCGGTTATCGCTACCTGAAAGAGGCGATGCACGAGCAATCGAGCCGCCTGGCGCTGGTCAACAATGTGCCGGTGGTCACCCCGTCGTCCGACGGCCATGTGTTCCAGGACCGTACCGGCGGCACCGAGGCCAACTCGGTCTACGTCGACAACAAGATCGACGTCGGTAACTGGACCATCACCCCGGGCATTCGCTTCGAGCACATCAGCACCGACTGGCACGATCGCGCCGTTCTCGACACCGCCGGCAAACGCGTGCCGGAGAAAAACCGCAGCATCGAGAGCAACGAACCGCTGCCGGCACTGAGTGTGATGTATCACCTGTCGGATGCATGGAAGCTGTTTGCCAACTACGAAACCTCGTTCGGCAGCCTGCAGTATTTCCAGCTCGGTCAGGGCGGTTCGGGTGATCAGACCGCCAATGGTCTGGAGCCTGAAAAAGCCAAGACCTACGAGATCGGCACCCGATACAACGATGACGTGTGGGGCGGTGAAGTGACGCTGTTCTACATCGACTTCGATGACGAACTGCAATACATCAGCAACGACGTGGGCTGGACCAACCTCGGCGCCACCAAGCACCAGGGTATCGAGGCTTCGGTGCACTACGACATGGCTGCGCTGGATCCGCGTCTCGATGGCCTGACCGCCAACGCCGGTTTCACCTACACCCGCGCGACCTACGAAGGCGAGATTCCGGGCTTCAAGGGCCGCGACCTGCCGTTCTATTCGCGTCAGGTGGCAACCGTCGGCCTGCGTTACGACATCAATCGCTGGACCTACAACATCGACGGTTTCGCCCAGTCCAAACAGCGCTCGCCGGGCACCGGCGTGAATGCCGACGGCAGCTTCAGCAACAACTACATCACCGAAGGCACGGCGGACGGACAGTACGGCGACATACCGGGTTACGTGACCTGGAACGTGCGTGGCGGCTATGACTTCGGTGCGCAGCTGTCGAACCTGAAGCTCGGCGCCGGGGTGAAAAACATCTTCGACAAGCAGTACTTCACCCGCTCCAGCGACAACAACTCGGGGATGTATGTCGGCGCGCCGCGTACGTTCTTCGTGCAGGCCAGCGTCGGATTCTGACGCTGTATGGCTCGTTCCCACGCTGAGTGGGAACGAGCTGGCTCAGACCTTCAGCGCTTTCCCGCCAATCGCCACCGCCACCAGCAGCGCTGCCATCAACCCGAAGGCAAAACTCAGGCTGCTGGCATGGGCGACAAACCCGATCACCGCCGGCCCCGCCAGAATCCCCGCGTAACCCAGCGTGGTGATCGCCGGCACTGCGATGCTTTCTGGCATCATTGTCTGTTTGCCGACGGCCGTGTACAGCACCGGCACAATGTTTGAACACCCGGCGCCGACCAGCGCATAACCCAACAGTGCGGCCTCCCAGCTCGGGGCGAACGTTGCCAGAAACAATCCGGCCGCTGCCAGCAGACCGCCAAACAGAATGATCCGGGTTGCGCCCAGTGCGCGAACGATCCGGTCACCGGTCAAACGGCCCGCCGTCATCGTCAGCGCAAACGCCGCGTAACCCAGGCCTGCATACGCCGTATCGATCCCGCGTTCCTGCGCCAGAAACACCGCGCTCCAGTCCAGCGCCGCGCCTTCGGTGAGAAAGACGATGAAGCACATCCCGCCGATGAACAGCACGATGCCGTGAGGCACTGCGAATGCCGGCCCCGAGCTTTCACTGCCGTAAGGCAGCATGTGCGGCACAGCCTTGAACAGCGCCGCGATCAACACCACGATCACCACAAGCATCGCCGCCAATGGCGACAACCCAAGGCCGAGCAGGGCGCTGACACCCGCCGCACCAACGATCCCGCCGAGGCTGAACAGGCCGTGAAAGCCCGACATCATGTTCTTGCCGCTGGCCCGCTCGACGATCACCGCTTGCAGGTTCACTGTCGAATCCACCGTGCCGAGCCCTGCACCGAACATGAACAACGTGGCGATCAACGCCGGGATCGACGACACCGTCGCCAGCAACGGCAACGCTGCACAGATCAACAGCGTGCCGCCGGTGGCCACTTTCCGGCAGCCAAACCGCGTGGCCAGAATCCCCGCCAGCGGCATCGCCAGAATCGAGCCCACGCCAAGGCACAGCAACAACAGCCCCAACGTCCCTTCATCGAGCCCGGCCCGCGCCTTGGCGTACGGCACCAGCGGCGCCCACGCGGCAATGCCGAGCCCGGCGATGAAGAAGGCGATGCGCGTGGACATCTGTTGCAGGCGTCCGGGAGCGAGGGGAGGCGGGGTGTTGATGGCAGTCATGAAACGTCCTTGGTCTTGCGGTCAATGGCGTGATGCAGGGCAACATCCTTGCATATCAGTCCATGGGCCGCGACCTTGAGTTCCCGATCAGTCTGATCGGCGAGAACGGCTCACTGCTCACGGATACTTTGCGTCAACTTCAAAAAGCGCGGTACGACCGCCTCGGGCGGGGGCACCAGATCTTTCAGGCCGTCGGTGCCTTTCTGGAAAGTAACCATCTGCGCTGCGATCAGCGGGCTGGCGAGACCGCCGACATGGGCGATGGCGAACCAGGCGCGATCCTGCTCCGTAGTTTCCGGGCGAGGGTCCAGACGCCAGCCTTCGAGGGTGGTCATGCGATCGCCGATGTAGAACTTCTCCATGATCTTCGACTTTTTCCAGATATCGGCGTCGTAGCCGGGGCGGTAGTCGGTGTCGTAGGTGCCGTCGGTGGGTTTGGCGTGGTTGCCGAGTGAGGCGTTGATCAGGCTCATGATGACGTTGGGCGTGCTGGTGAAGCGCAGGCTGTTTTTGACGTTGAAACCGGTCTTGCCGTCGTCATGGATAAAACCGTAGGGCATACAGACCCCGGGGCCTTCGGGCACTTGATAGAGGTCGCGGGCTTCGAAGCGGGCGGCAAAGTCCTTGATCCGTTGTGCGGAGTTTTCGGCGGGTTTGTTCATGTTGAAGTAGAACACCCGATTGTTGCGCCAGAGCAGGAATTCGTAGGGCGTTTCTTTACTGCCCAGGACGTGGGAGTCGGGGATGCCCAGGTCGTGTTCGTATTTTTTGGTTTTTTTAATCCGCTCTTCCAGCTGAGTGATTCGGTTCTCCTGGGTTTTGACGATGTCGTCTGAGTACTTCATCTCCTTGATAGATGCCAACAGGTACTCGTTGGTCTTGAGATCGTCCTGCAGAGTTTTTTTATAGTGCTCGGTTTCGTAAACGATGGCGTTGCGTTCTCTGTCAAAACTTTCCCGTGTCGTGACGTCGCTGATTCTGATGGTCATTTCGTCATAGTCATAACTGACGTAGTCACCTACGGCATGAACATTTTTAGAGAATACATGGCCTCCTGCTCCTTTCATGTTGCTGCGTTCAATAGCAAACGTTGCCCATTCGAATGCTTCTGGCGATTCGAATCTGGTGCGTCCCAGGCATTCTTGCAAGGCAGGTTCAGCAAAGACTGATTGAGCTCCCAGCAGCAGGCAGGCGAAGGTAATGATAATCCGTGTCATGAACTGTGCTCATTTCGATGCGACGCTTCGCTCAAACTTGCGATGTGTACGTCGGATTTTTTGTCCTGATTGTGAGCAATGATTGTTAGGTTCAACCCTGATTCATTGTTCTCGCCCTTTGTCCAACAGATAGGTAAAGCGGTAATAAAACCCCTAACTCCAATGGGAGCAGGATACGTTTTCACACCAGCCAGAGTTTTGCTTTCCCAGAAGCCTTGCTCATGTGGCAATGGATCCGATATTTGGCCGCCTAGTTTCAAATGCAACGTTGAGCGATAAGTCCAGGTTGGCCAGATTGGGGATGGAAATCCATCTTGATACTGCTGAGCAGTTGAGGATTCGATTACTTGTGATTGATTGAAGTTGCGCGGAATGAAGTTAAAGGAGTATTCATATGCCTTGGAGTTGCTGGCGGCTTGAGTCTGAATGGCTCTCCAGGTCTTTTCAGCAGCAGGCTGATCGAGAACCTCGTCCGAAACAGTAAAGTGAGCCACAGGGCCATTTTGCTTCGCCTGACTCATTCCGAAGTGCTTCTTCCACAAATCCTTGCGCAATTTATTGATTGTCTTCCCTACCTTCTGGTTGTGCTTGCCGTCCAGCTTGGCTTCAGTCGATTCGCTATCGCGCACAATGACTGCCAGCTCAGAGTCACGTGTCCCGCATTGACTGCGGTCATTGATATTGGCGCTGCCGAGAATCGCCACCCGATCATCCGCGATCAACAACTTGCTGTGTACATAGATCTGTTCAGTAACCACGCGGTCGCCAAGCGTATCCCAAGTGCGCAGGTTGAGCAGGGTCAAATATTTTGACCAGTCCTGTTGGGCGTAGACGGGCTTTTTGTTGGTATCCACCCGCTCAATAATCTTCCCTGCCTCTTCCTTGCTCGCCCCGCGATCCATCATGTCCTTCATCGCCATGTGCCGTTGAATGCGTTTGACCAGACTCTGCTCACCAAACACCAGACTTTGCATGGTCAGGTGAATCTGGTGCATGAGGTTCAGCACATTCAGCGCGCCTTCCGGGTGCACCGGCAAAATCAGGTACACGTGAAAAGGACGGTTTTCGGCAATCGCCCGACCGATGCGGTCGGCCAGCGCCTTGCCGATGCTGTTGGTGAGCTTCTGTTCTTTCCCCAATTTCTGCGTCAGCCAGCCCTGTGCGTTGGTCTGCCAGATCGTCAGGAAACTTTTGAGAAAGGTGCGGGCCTCTTCGCCGGGTTCCTTGCTGATGGCGTTGACTTCTTTCCAGTCGATCTGGGTGAAGTCCTGGTTTTCCATCGCTTCACGCAATTTGATCCGGGCGACGAAATTCTCGTTCAAGGTGGACGGGTCGCGCAGGCTGGCCATCGGGCCGGACAGTGGCCGACCTTCTGCCAGTTCGCCCTCGTCACCGAAATCGGTCTGGAAGAACTGGTTCTCGATGTAGATGAAGTGCTGGGCACTGGAAATGGTCTGCAGCATGGCGCGCAGGCAGTTGTCCTGGACGCCGCCAACGTTGAAACCCTCGGGCAGCGGCAGGTTGACCTTGGCCAGGTTTCGCCCCTTGGCTTCCTGAGTGGTCATGGCGGCTGAAGCACTGCGCAATACCTGCACGCTGACCCCGCCTTGCGCGGTCTGCGGCGGTGTCGGCAGGGTCGGAGCCTGATCGATCCACACCGGTTTGGGCATTGGCAGTTTCAGGTTGATCTGATTGTTGAGGTCCAGGTGGTGGGGCAGGCCGGCGTCCCTGACCAGGGTGTTGACCCACTCCATCAGGGCGACGATGACAGTGGTCTTTTCCAGGCTCTTGATCTCGGCGATATAGGCCTGTTGTCCGTTCCAGCGGTCGATGAAGTTGCGCGACAGGTCGTACACCGACGGCCCTTCGATGCGGCTGTGAACGTCTTGCCACGGCATGCGCGGCTGGTCCTTGTCCAGCCGGCTGTAATCTGCCGAAGCCAGTGGCTGCGGTTTGTGTTTGAGATAGACAAAGGGCTCGCGGTGATTGGCCACGCGGTCTTGCAGCAATGCGTAAAAGTGCCCGAGCAATGAAGTGGTCAATTGGCCGATGTTGTTCAGCCAACCCATTTTCTCTGCGGGCATCGCGTCGTAACCCTTGTCGCAGAACATCGCGACAAGGCGGCCGAGATCGGTCGAATTCGTCCAGTTGTTGATCAGCTCGTAACTCTTCAGACGCAGCGAGGCCTGCAAATTGCCGGCGCTGGTTTCGACTTCGCGAATCCACACTTGAGCCTGACCCTTGAGCGGCTCGGCAAGCGGCAGACGTGTCCAGTTGTGTTTGATCAGCGCGGTGATATTGCGGATGGCCGCGTCGGTCAGATACTCCCTGGGCCTGGCCAAAGGATCGATGGAGGACACGGACTCCTTCAGACTTTTGCCAGCCTTCATTGCCCGATCCAGAACGGGAAGGGGCGGGCTGGCGAAGAAGTTCTGAATCGCCGCGACAGCGTTGATGAGGGTATCGCGACGCGGCAGCGCCAGTTTGACGTTGGTTTTTTCTGTGCCGATTGTCGTTTCGGCCAGCGGTTTGGACAAGTCGAACAGCGTGCCCAACAGCAGGCCGGCTCGACTGACGTGCTTGTTCATGTCCATCCAGCCCAGATGTGGAATCCCCGGGTTATACGCATCGTTTCCCTTGCGGTCGCTGGCATCCAGACTGAAGTTGTTGTCATCCCGACGCCCGTAGGCCAGGTCGATACCGCCGACATAACCGATCTTGTTGTCGATCACCACGCACTTCTGGTGATGGGAAAATGTCGAGCCCAGGCCCTTCATGTCGCTTTGCTGAATGGCCGGGGTGCAGAAGGCGCGCGGCACTTTCAGTCCGGCGTTGAGCTGGAAAACCGCGAGCATGGTTTCGAAGTCATGAGTGCCGACGCTTGCTGCCGGGCTCAGCCACGGCATGACGTAGATTTTCAGGCCGGGCTTTTTCAGGGCATTGCTCAGGCATTCCCACAAGGTTTGCTTGCCGTCCAGGGTGACGTCGTAGTTGACCTGCCAACCGGTAATGAAAATCGAGGATTCGGCCTTGGCGATTTCTTTGGCCAGATCCTTGTAGTAATCCTCGCCAGTGGTGAAAAAACGTACCTGGTTGCCACTGCGCTTGGGCGCGAAGGCAGATTTGTCCTGAATGAAAAAGTCCGGCGCATTCACCGCAGGCAGCGCTTTGCCGGCGGCCGTGTTGATCTGGCTGACTTCCTTGTGGCGAACGCCGTTGTAGGGGGTAGCGGAATCCGTCATGGTCATTCGTCCGTGCTGTGCAGTCGGCTGTACAGGTCGCCGTCGGTGAGCAAGTCCTGCTTGCTGCGTTCGTTGCTGGCGGTGTTGATGGTGCGGTGGCGGGTGCTGTCATGGAAGTCGAGGGCGGCGAGGGCGAAGCGTTCCTTGTCCGCGTCCGCCGGTTCGTCATGCAGGGCCACGGGCACGCGTTGCCCCGGATAGCACAGCCACAACGGGCCGGCTTCGGCATAGGCTTTCGAGAGTTTCAGGCGTTGCGGTTCGTCGATGTTGACGCGTCCGTTCTCGTCGGTCTGACCTTCGAGCAACGGCTCATCCACGCCGTCCTGGACGATCTGCCAGAGGGTGTGGGCCAGCGGGAAACCTTCATCGCCGGGCACATCGGTCAGGGTAATGTCGAAAAAGTATTCCCGTGGCTCGGGCTTGGTCGGTAATACGCCGGGTTGCGCGGACGCCATGAGATTGCCGGCCTTGGCCGAAGGAGCGGGAATCGGCAGCAGCGGCATCAGGATCGCAATTCCGGAGCCTGATCCGGCCGATCCCCCGGCGTTGATTTTCACCACTGGGCCGATCACGGTAATCCCGCCGCCGTCGAGTTTGATGAAGCTGCCGCCAGCCTGGAGGGTCAGTTCGCTGCCGGCCTCGATGACCATTTTGTCCCCGGCCTTGAGGTGGATTTCCTTGCCCACGCTGGTCAACTGAGCGGTGCCGAGTTTGATGTGCTGATCCTGGTTCACCGTCAGGTGATCGCTGGACTTCACTTCCACCTTGCGGTCGGAAATCGTGGTGCGGTGTTCTTCGGCCTTGAGCTCGGTGTAGGTGTTCTTCACCACGGTGTCGTGACGTTCGTTGCCAACGCGGATTTTCTGGTCGTGCTCGACGTTTTCATCCCAGTCGCGCTGGGCGTGGATGAAGATTTGTTCGGCGCCTTTTTTGTCTTCGATGCGCAGTTCGTTATAGCCACCGCCGCCCGGGGAGCTGAGGGTTTTGAAGACGCTGCGGGTTTTGTTCGCCGGGAGGGCGTAGGGCACCGGGTTTTCCTTGTGGTACAGGCAGCCGGTGACCAGTGGCTGATCGGGGTCGCCTTCGAGGAAGGTGACGAGGACTTCCATGCCGATGCGCGGGATGGAGATGGCGCCGTAGCGGTCGCCGGCCCAACTGCTGGAGACGCGCAGCCAGCAGCTGGTCTTGTCGTCGGCCTGGCCTTCGCGGTCCCAGTGGAATTGCACCTTGATGCGGCCGTATTGGTCGCAGTGGATTTCTTCGCCTTTGGGGCCGGTGACCATGGCGGTCTGGCTGCCGAGCACGCGGGGTTTCGGGTGTTCGAGGGCCGGGCGGTAGAACACGTCCCACGGGGTGGCGAGGAAGCGGTTGCGGTAGCCCTGGTGGAAGTCGTCCTTGTGGTCGGTGGTGTCGCTGGTCACCGATTCTTCGAGGACTTGCGGCTGTTTGCCTTCGTGGAAGATTTCGGTGAGCAGCCACAGGTCGTTCCACTCGCTGCGCGGGTGGTCGGACATTTCCATGAAGTGGCCGCTGACCAATTTGGTCTGATCGCTGCGACCCTCGGCCTGACGATAATCGGCGCGATGACGTTCGAGGGCGCGCTGACTGAGGAACTTGCCGCGCGCGCGGTCGATGAAGCGTCCGGGGTAGTCGTAGTCTTCGAGATCCGGTTCAGTGCTCTCGCCGTCGGGCCCGCTCTCTGGTTTAAACGCCGCCTCCATTTGCAGGCGCGGTTTTTCGAAGTCGTAATCACGGCGAGTGGTGCGGCTGGTGCGGGTTTCCAGACGCAGCCGGAAGCCTTTGATCACCGGCTCTTCGGCGACCATGCCGCTGCCCTGCACGTACGCGGTCGGCTGGCCGAGATTCGGGAACACGGTCTGGTCATCGCCGAACACCAGCAGGTGGCCTTTCGGGTTGTGCTGGAAGTGGTAGTGAATGCCTTCCTCTTCGCACAGACGCTGGACGAAGTGCAGGTCGGTTTCGTCGTACTGCACGCAGTAGTCGCGATCCGGGCACGGCTGGCTGAGCTGGAAGCTGTAGGCGTTGCCCTTGATGCCGTGCTCGTCGAGGATCAGCGCGATGATTTTCGGCGCCGACATCTGCTGGTAGATGCGCTGGTTGGTGCGGTGATGCAGGTATTGCAGCTGCGGCACCAGCGAAACCTTGTAGCGAGTCAGGCGCTTGCCGGCATCGCCCTGGGCGACACGGTAGATCTGGCCGTGGATGCCGGAGCCCTGAGGATCGAGGGCGAGGAACGCCTGTTTGTGCAGGAGCTGTTCCAGGTCCAGATCCGGGTTTTCGCTGACCAGCTCCAGGTCGAAACGGAATGGCTGGCTGATGCCTTCGGTGCCGGTGAACGACAGGACTTGCAGGTCGCAAACGTAGTCCTCAACGGTAAGGCTGAAGTGCGTTTCGTTGGCTGGACTGAACATTTGGCGCTCCTTGAGGTGAAACACAATCTCCTGAAAGTTCTAAAGCGGGCGAAAGCCTGATCCAGAACCGAAGCGGATCATAAAGGCTTAAAGTTGCGCAAAAAGTTGCGCACATGCCCTGAAGGCAACGGTTTATAAGGGCTGCTTGAAGTTGCTACGAGATATTTCTTGGCAAAGTGATATCACTTTTATTGATATTTCCAGGTGATTGTCGATCCCGTCAGGCAGTAGAGTGGAGCGCTGACAGGAGCCTGAGCGCAGGAAAACAGATGGCGAAGTTCTACGATGCCCGCGGCAATATCTATGGTGTGGTTTCACCCCGACAGGTGCGTGAGGCGGGCATCGACCTGCCGACCAGTGCCAAGGACGCCGCGTTATCCAGAGCTCTCTGGAGCGAGCAGGCCATAGAGACATTCTGCCAATGGCCTGACGCGATTCGTCCCGCCGGTGCCAAGCACCATCGCAGCGATGGCTTGCTGATCGGCCCGTTTCAATCGTCGCCACCCTTCGATCTGCTGATCGTCAACACAGATGGCACGCTGGCCGAGCGCAGGGGTAACGGTTTGACGATTTTCTCCCAGGCGCTGCTTGAACAAGGGTTGATGCCGAAAGAGGGCGCACCACTGCAGGTGCATCACGACAAACAGGATGCGCCGTCGCCCGTGCCGACCTCGGTCAAACCGGCTGAGGTGGCGGGCGTGCAAGGCTTCTGGCTGGATCTCGGGCAGCCTGGATTCGGTCCGGCAGCCGTCGCTGCGCTCGGTGTTGAACCTGTGCCGTTCAACGGTGTGGAAGTCAGTCGTGTTCGGCCGTTGGTGCAGCTCGATCCTGCCTGGGCGAACAGCCAGTTCGTACGCATCGGCAATCCCCACTGCGTGACGCTGGTGCAGGATGAAGCGGCACTGCCGAGTAACGCGCAGATGCTTGAAGCGCCGCTGACGGACAGTCTGACCGCAATCGCCTATGCCACACCTGTCGGCGCCGGCCAGCCGTGCCCGGCCGGGGTCAATCTGCAATGGGCGATGCGCGCAGGTGATCAACGCATCGTTGCGCGGGTGTTCGAGCGTGGTGAAGGGCCGACCGCGTCCTCCGGCACCAGCGCCAGTGCGGTGGCGTCTGCGGCGTGGCGGGCAGGCTGGGTGTCGGCGGGAGAAGTGAAGGTGGTGATGCCGGGCGGGACTGCGCCGATTTTACTGGAGTCGCAGGACGGCGAACTGACCGGCGTGCGTCTGTTCGGCACCGCGCATCAGACAAAAAGGTGAAGTCCCTTTCATGATCGTCCCCCCGGGAACGATGGATCCCTTGGACTTCACTGTGAGCCGGTTCGCTGCGGTTGTCGCCTGTCAGATCTGACAGGCCGGCTCTATCGTTTTGCGATAAGGCCGGCCCGATCCATAACCACGGCTCAACCCTCGACGAACTCCACCACCGGCATCTGCCGCTTCATCAACACCTTGCCGCCACGGATCGAATACAGCGGCAGGCCCTGGCTGCGGATCACTTCGTAATCGCTGTCCGCCGACAGAATCAGCAGGTTCGCCGGGCGGCCCTGTTCAAGACCGTAGCGCTCACCGAGGTGCATGGCCTTGGCGCTGTTGTCGGTGACCAGGTCCAGTGCGCTTTGCAGGTTGCGGTAACCGAGCATGTGGCAGATGTGCAGCCCGGCTTCGAGCACGCGCAGGATGTTGCCGTTGCCCAGTGGATACCATGGGTCGACGATCGAATCCTGACCGAAGCAGACGTTCATTCCGGCTTCAAGCAACTCGTTCACACGAGTCACGCCCCGGCGTTTCGGGAAGTTGTCGAAGCGGCCTTGCAGGTGAATGCTTTCGGTCGGGCAGGAAACAAAACTGATCCCCGAATGCCCGAGCAGGCGGAACAGTTTGGCGCAGTAGGCGTTGTCGTAGGAACCCATCGCCGTGGTGTGACTGGCTGTCACGAGCGCGCCCATGTCGCGGCTGCGGGCCTCTTCGGCCAGCACTTCGAGGAAGCGCGAGTGCGGGTCGTCGGTTTCGTCGCAGTGCACGTCCACCAGGCAACCGGTGCGCTCGGCCAGGTCCATCAGGAACTTCACCGAGCTGACGCCCTGATCGCGGGTGTATTCGAAATGCGGAATCCCGCCGACCACGTCCGCGCCCATGCGGATCGCTTCTTCCATCAGCTCGCGGCCATTGCGAAACGACTCGATGCCTTCCTGAGGGAACGCGACGATTTGCAGGTCGATCAGGTGACGGCTTTCTTCACGCACTTCGAGCATCGCCTTGAGCGCGGTGAGTTGCGGATCGGTGACGTCGACGTGGGTGCGCACGTGCTGGATGCCATGGGCGGCCAGGGACTGAATGGTTTTCTTGGCCCGGGCCTTGGTGTCTTCCTGGGTGATGGTGACCTTGCGCTCGCCCCAGCATTCGATGCCTTCGAACAGCGTGCCGCTCATGTTCCAGCGCGGCTCGCCGGCGGTCAGGGTGGCGTCGAGGTGAATGTGCGGTTCGACGAAGGGCGGCACCACCAGATTGCCGCCGGCGTCGAGGTCGTCGGGGCCCAGGGTCGGCGCTTCGGTCTGGCGCGCGATGCTGCGGATCAGGCCATCTTCCAGGTGCAATTCGTGCAGACCTTCCTGGTTGCGCAGTCGGGCGTTGATGATGTGCATCGGGCGAATCCTTTTATAGATCTTGTAGAGGGGCGGCCGCGTTGCGGGCGCCGAGCAGGCCGGTCACTGCGATATACGTTAACGCGGCAACGGCGATCCCGACCAGCGGCGCGACCCACGGCGAGCCGAACGCCGCGACGGTTCCGGCCGCGTAGGCCGCCAGCCCCGGCCAGTTGAACGCTGGCAGGCGCGCTTCGGACAGCCGTGGATATTGACCGCGCCAGCGGAAGAAAAAGTCCGCCATGATCACGCCGCCAATCGGCGGAATCACCGTGCCGAGCAGGATCAGATAAGGCACCAGCATGTCGTACATGCCGAGCAGCGCGAGCGCCGCGCCGATCACAGCACCGGCCAGGGTCACGGTCTTGCGGCGCCCGGTGCGCAGCAGGTTGCAACCGGCGACGGCGAAGTTGTAGATGGTGTTGTCCTGGGTGCTCCAGATGTTCAGCAACAGCATCGCCATCGCCGCCATGGCAAAGCCCTGCAACAGCAGCACTTCGACCACGTCGGGTTGTTGATAGACGATCGCGCCGTAAGCGCCGATCAACACCATCAGGCCGTTACCGATGAAAAAACCGATCAGGCTGGCTAGCACCGCGACCCGCGCCGAGCGGGAAAAACGCGTCCAGTTGGTGGCCTGGGTCGCGCCGCTGACGAAGGTGCCGAACACCAGCGTAATGGCGGTTGACCAATCCAGCGAACCGCTGGGCACGACGCTGAGCAAACCGTCGAGTCCGCCGACTTTCACGGTCGCGACCCACATCGACAGCATCAGCAGCAACATCATCGCCGGTACCGCGATGTACGACAGAATCTCCAGTCCGCGATAACCGACATACGCCGTGGCGCAGAACACCAGGCCGAACAGCACCATCAGCCCTAGCACCGTGCCTTCGTTCAGATCGAAATACTTGCCGAGCACCACCGCCGCCGTCGCGGTGCCCCAGGCGTACCAGCCGATCTGGGTGAACCCGAGAATCAGGTCGCTGAGCTTGCTGCCGACTTCGCCAAAACAGAAGCGCCCCATCAGCACCGAATTCAGGCCGCTCTTGAAGGCGATGTAACCGAGGCCTGCGGCGTACACGCCGAGTAGCAGGTTGCCGATGACGATCACGGCAAGCATTTCGCCGAAGTTGAACGCCACACCGAGCTTGCCGCCGGCAAACATGGTCGCGGTGAAGAAGGTGAAGCCCAGCAGCACCATCGCCGTCGAGGCCAGGCCTTTGCGCGCGTGCATCGGGACTTCACTGAGGGGGTAATCGTTGCCGGGATCGTTCTGCGTCATGGGGGCGTTCCTTGCTGGAAAGGGGAGGACGCGAAGAGGTTGCAGCGGTCGTGCCAAACGCAATGTTGCGGGTATTTATAGACGAGACACGGATGATCGGCGCGAAAGCAGTGCATTTGGCGCCGTACCGAACCATGGGGGAGCAGGCGTCCCCCACGAGGTCATGGGATTCGATCAGAGGAACCGCAGCAGTGCAGCAACGATGGCTTCAGGCGCATCTTCCTGCACCAGATGCCCGGCATTCGGGATCGGATGAAACTGTGATCCAGGGATCATCTGGTGCAAGGCCCGGCCGCGTTCAATGGGAATCCACTGATCCTCTTCGCCCCAGAGAATCTGCACCGGACAGCGAATCGTCGGGTACAGCGGCTGCACCTCCAGCGTATAGCGCTGGTCCATCTGCGCGATCTGCCGGTAGAACGCCGCTTGCCCCGGATCGTCCAGCCACGGCTGCACGTAGGGCGCCAGTTCATTATCCGGAATGTCACGATGAATCGCCCCACGAATGTAGGCCGGGACAATGGCGCGCTGGATGTAATCGGGCAGGCCGCTGAACGCCGCTTCATGCTGGCGCACGTGCTGCACGAACGGCGAGCCCCAGGGCGTCAGCGCGACCGGGTCGATCAGCGTCAGGGTGCGGTAATCCTTGCCGTTGAGCAGATGCGCGCGCAGGGCGGTGGCGCCGCCGAAGTCGTGGGCAACCACGTCCGGGCGTTGCAGGCCCCAGTGATCCAGCAGTTGCGCGAGCAATTCGTTCTGCACGCCCAGGGAGACATCGGCGTCCGGTTGCTCGGACCGCCCGTAGCCCAGCAGGTCGAAGTAATGCACCCGATGGCTGGCGAAAAAATGTGGCGCGATGCGGTGCCACACGTAAGAAGAGAAGGGTGTGCCGTGCACGAACACCAGCGGCGGGCCGTCGCCGCGGACCCCGTGGCGAATCTGTCGCCCGTTGAAATCAAAGACCTGATCCAGCAGCCAGTCCGTCATGGGCCTGTCCTCTTGGCGGGTTCGAGCCAAAAAGCATAGGCGTAAAAAAACCACCGGTCTCGGTGGTTTTTTGTGTCGCGGGATTTACTCGCCGCGATAGATGCAACCGCTGGTGCAGGTCTCGTGGATGCGGATCGCACTGAGTTCCGGCAGCAGGGGCTTCAACTCATTCCAGATGAACTTGGCCAGCACTTCGCTGGTCGGGTTCTCAAGGCCCGGAATATCGTTCAGGTAGTTGTGGTCCAGACGCTCGTACAGCGGCTTGAAAATCGCCTTGATCTCGGAGAAGTCACGGATCCAGCCGGTGTGCGGATCGAGGTCGCCGCTCAGGTGAATCGCGACTTTGAACGAGTGACCGTGCAGGCGTCCGCACTTGTGGCCGTCCGGCACGTGGGGCAGGCGGTGGGCGGATTCGAATGTGAACTCTTTGAAAATTTCCACAGTGATTTCAGCTCTGTTCAGATGGCGTTCGCCGCAGCGAATTCGGGCAGGCGGCGAGTTTACCAGCTTGTCCCCGGCTGTGCTGACTAAAGGGTCAGCAAGCGCTCGGCGAGGCGACCATTGGCAGCCAGTTCAAGGAACTCGTCGCCCAGCCGCCGGCTCTCGTCCATCGCCGCACGCCAGTATTTCTGCCGGCTCGGCGCATCGCCCATGAAGCGCTTGAAGTCGTTGCGGTCGGGGAGTTTGCCGTAGGGCAGACGCGCCAGGTATTCCTTGGACGGCGCGAGCAACAGCACGTCCTGCAGGCGTTCCACCGAGGCTTTGCGCCAGGGCAGGGTCTTGTCGAACCAGCCCGGAATCACCCGGTCGGTGAAGTGCGGATAGAGCACGATGCCGTCGCCGTTGTAGGGCAGGTCGAGGTGATAGTCGAGCAGACCGCCGTCGCGGAAGGTGCCGGCACCGGCGCCCGGCAGGTCGCGCACGCCTTCCATGACCATCGGGATCGAACCGGACGCCAGCAGCGCCTGACGCAGGTTGCCGGCATCGAGGGCAACGAAGCGCGACGGGAAGTCATTCAGCGCATGCACCGGCGGCGCCAGGCGCGGGTCGTGGATGATCAGCCGTTCGAAGTGCCGCGACAGCCGCGCACGGCCTCGCAGGTTGTCGGCGATCACCGAACCTAGCGCCAGTCCGAGCCGGCCGCGATGATCGTCCGCCAGCCGCCCGTGGCTTTTGACCACCATGATGTTCAAGCGGTAATGAGCGTTGTCGAGCAGTACCGCATCGCGACCGTCGAGCAGGTCATCGAGCATGCGCTGCGAACTGCGGCTGACGTCGCCAATGGTCACGCCTTTGTTGAAGTTCTGCTCGGTGTACAGATGACCGAGGCGGCGAATGCCTTCGGCGGCGTCCGGCAGACAGGCACTGGCGAAGCGCCAGGAACCCACAGACGCACCGATCAGCGAGCGCTCGCGCGGTGCGGCCGGCAGCCACTCGCCGAACAGCGCCAGATCCAGCCCCTGAATCCCCAACGCCTTCGGCCCACCAGCAGCGCCGGGCAGCGTGCCGACGTCGGCGGCGTTCAGGCCTTGAGCACGAATGCGTGCCATGGCGCGCGGGCCAGCCTTGAGGGTGAGGGCAGGGAACTTGATGTGGATGGCTGTCATACCGGTCTCGATCGTTAGCAAGCGAAGAATTATAAACACATGTTGCCGGCCCTGCAGGAGCGGGCCCGATGATGGCCATTCAGTTTCAGTTAAGTTCGCACCGTTATGGTGCCGACCGTAGCGACACATAAAACACGGAGACACCATGAAAACCCTGACTGCCCTGAGCCTCGCCTCGTTCATCGGTCTGAGCGCCAGCCTCGCCCATGCCCGCGATCTTGGCCCGGACGAAGCCCTGCGCCTGCGTGACGCTGGTACTATCGTGTCCTTCGAGAAGCTCAATGCCACGGCGCTGGCCAGGCATCCGGGTTCCACCATTACCGACTCCGAGCTGAAAGAGAAGTACGGCAAGTACCTCTACCAGGTCGACTTGCGTGATCCGCAGGGGCTGGAATGGGACGTGGAATTGGACGCCGTCAGCGGGCAAGTGCTCAAGGATCATCAGGATACGTAATGAAGCTTAATGCTCGCGCCGCCAGTCGAACTGCGTTGGCGCTTTTGATTGTCTGCTCGGCGGTGGTGGCCCGCGACCTCGACCAGGACGAGGCCCTGCGCCTGCGTCAGCAGGGGGTGATTCTGCCGCTGGAGCAAGTGCTGCATAACGCGCTGGATCGCTACCCCGGCGCGAAACTGCTGGAAGTCGAGCTGGAAGAAAAACACGACGTCTACATTTACGAAGTCGAGTTGCTGACCGTCGACGGTGTGACACGCGAGCTGCATCTCGAGGCCGCCACCGGCCGTTTACTGAAAGACAAGGAAGATTGATCGATGCGTTTGCTTCTGGTGGAAGACCACGTTCCTCTGGCCGATGAGCTGATCGCCGGCCTGCAACGCCAGGGCTACGCCGTGGACTGGCTGGCGGACGGCCGTGATGCGGTCTATCAGGGCCGCAGCGAGCCGTACGACCTGATCGTTCTCGATCTCGGTCTGCCGGGTGTGCCGGGCCTTGAAGTGCTGGCGCAATGGCGCGCCGGCGGGCTGGCGACGCCGGTGCTGATCCTCACGGCCCGCGACTCATGGGCCGAGCGCATCGAAGGCCTGAAGGCCGGTGCCGACGATTACCTGACCAAACCCTTCCACCCGGAAGAACTGCATTTGCGCATTCAGTCGCTGCTGCGCCGCTCCAAGGGGCAGGCCAACCAGCCGACACTCAAGGCCGCAGGGCTGCATCTGGACGAGGGCCGGCAGTGCGTCGTGCGTGACGGCGCCGATATTCAACTGACCGCCGCCGAGTTTCGCCTGCTGCGCTACTTCATGCTGCACCCGGAGCAGATCCTTTCCAAAAGCCATCTCGCTGAACACCTCTACGATGGTGAAACCGAGCGCGACTCCAACGTGCTCGAAGTCCACGTCAACCACCTGCGCCGCAAACTCGGCAAAAGCGTGATCGAAACCCGTCGCGGCCAGGGTTATCTGTTTGGCGGACAAGCTTCGTGAGATCGATCCAGCGCCGCTTGAGCCTGGGTCTGATCAGCGTGATGGTGATCGTCGGCCTGGTGCTGGCGCAAACCAGCCTGTGGCTGTTCGAAGTGGGGTTGCAGCGTTACCTCGAAGCCGGCCTGCGCAATGACAGCGAGAGCCTGGTGGTGGCGTTGGTCCGTGGCCCGCAAGGTTTGCAACTGGACGAGCGGCACTTGTCGCCGGCCTATCAGCGGCCGTTTTCCGGGCATTACTTCCGCATCGATTTCGCCGAGAGTCACTGGCGCTCCCGTTCGTTGTGGGATCAGGAACTGCCACTGCTTGAACGGCCAGGCCTGCACAGCAACCTGCAACTGGGGCCGGACGGCCAGCAACTGTTGGTGCTGCGTTCAGACTACAAACGGCTCGGCCAGTCGATCTCGATCAGCGTGGCCCAGGATTACACGCCGGTGCGCGAGAGCTTCCAGCGCATGCGTCAGATTGGACTGGGGCTCGGGCTGGCCGGGTTGTTGCTGATCCTGATCCTGCAGCGACTGACCGTGCACCGCGCCTTGCGCCCACTGGAAAAGGCTCGCGAGCAAATCGCCCAGTTGCAACAGGGCCAGCGTTCACAACTTGACGAGCAGGTGCCGGCAGAACTGGAACCGCTGGTGGCGCAGATCAACCACCTGTTGGCGCACACCGAAGACAGCCTCAAGCGTTCGCGCAATGCCTTGGGCAACCTCGGGCATGCACTGAAAACTCCATTGGCGGTGCTGCTGAGCCTGGCTTCGAACGAAAAGCTCGACGCCCATCCCGAGTTGCGGAGGATTCTCAAGGAACAACTGGAGCAGGTACAGCAACGGCTGAACCGCGAGCTCAATCGTGCGCGGCTTTCCGGCGATGCGCTGCCGGGGGCGCTGTTCGATTGTGATGCGGAACTGCCGGGGCTGCTGGCGACGTTGAACATGATTCACGGCGAACACCTGGCGTTGAGCTACGTCGCGCCGACCGGGCTGCAATTGCCGTGGGACCGTGAGGATCTGTTGGAATTGCTCGGCAACCTGCTGGACAACGCCTGCAAATGGGCGGATGCCGAGGTACGTCTGAGCGTGGTGGAGACGGCGGAAGGTTTTGTGCTGAGTGTGGAAGACGACGGGCCGGGGATTCCCGAGGCGCAGCGTGATCAGGTGTTCAGTCGGGGGGCGCGGCTGGATGAGCAGACCCATGGGCATGGGTTGGGGCTGGGGATTGTGCGGGATATTGTTGAGACATGGGGCGGGGTTTTGGTGTTGGGGGAGAGTGAGTGGGGCGGGTTGAAGGTGGAGATTCAGTTGCCTCGGCGGTGAACCCGCTCCCACAGAGATCTGTGGTGAGCGGGTTTAAGCGTCAGACCCGGAACTGATCCATAAGACTCTGCTGCTGATTCGCCAGGCTATTGAGCGACTGACTCACCCGCGCCGATTCATTCGCCTGCCCCGACAGCGATTCCGTCACATCACGAATCGTCGCCACGTTGTTGTTGATCTCTTCGGCCACTGCGCTCTGCTCCTCGGCGGCGCTGGCGATCTGCAGGTTCATGTCGCTGATCACCGTCACCGCGTCGCCGATCTGGCGCAGCGCGGTCACGGCCTGGCCGACCTGTTCGACGCTGCCCTGAGCCTGACGATGGCTGTTGCCCATCGAACCGACCACGTCCTGGGTGCCGCTTTGCAGTTGCTCGATCACCTGGCGGGTTTCTTCCACCGATTCCTGGGTGCGGCGAGCGAGGTTGCGCACTTCGTCGGCCACCACCGCAAAGCCACGTCCGGCTTCACCGGCCCGGGCGGCTTCGATGGCAGCGTTGAGCGCCAACAGGTTGGTCTGTTCGGCGATGGCGCGGATGGTTTCCAGCACCGCGCCGATTTTCTCGCTGTTGGCGGCCAGGCCTTCGACCTGGATCATCGCCGCGCTCATGTCGGCGGCGAGGTGGTCGATGCTGGCGGTGGTGCGGTCGATCACGGTCAGGCCCTGACGGGTGGCGCGATCGGCGTCCTTGGCCGCTTCGGCGGCTTGCGCGGCGCTGCGGGCCACGTCCTGGGCGGTAGCGCTCATTTCGTGGGACGCGGTGGCGACCTGATCGACCTGACGGTATTGCTGTTCCATGCCGGCGCTGGTCTGGGTGGCGATGGCCGAGGACTGGTCGGCGGTGTTGCGCGCGTCCTGCACCGAGCGTTTCACTTCGGCGATGATCGGTTGCAGCTTGTCGAGGAAGCGGTTGAACCAACCGGCCAACTGACCGAGCTCGTCTTTCTTGTCATAGGCCAGACGACGGGTCAGGTCGCCTTCGCCGCTGGCAATGTCTTCGAGCATGTGGGCCACGCCGAGGATCGGTTTGGTCACGCTGCGTGCCATCAGCCACACCAGCAGCAGGCCGACCAGCGCGGCGAGCACGCCCAGGCTCAGTTCGATCAGCGTGCCGGAGGTGTTGCTGGCATCCAGTTGTTGCTTGAGCGCTTCGGCGCGACTCACCAGCACTTTCTCCGGCACATCGAGCAGCACGCCCCACGACGGGCCACCGGGAATCGGCTGGAACGGCGACAGCACTTTCAGCTGCGCGTTGCTGTGCAGGCTGCTGACGGTGTGGCTCGAAGCGAGCAGGCGCAGCAGCTCGGCGCCGCTGGTGGTGTCCACGGCATCCAGGCGCTGGCTGAGTTTGTTGGCGTCCGGGCTGTAACCGGCGAGCAGGCCGGCGGGGCTGATGATGCTCACGGCGGTCTGGCCGTCATAGAGCTTCTTGCTGGCGCTCTGGCTGATCGCTTGCAGGCTGTTGAGGTTGATGTCCACCGACAGCGAGGCGATGACTTTGCCGTTGACCATCAGCGGGAACACGATGCTGGTCATCAGCACCTTTTGTCCGTCGATCACGTAGAAGTACGGTTCGATCACGCACGGCTTGAGCGTGGTGCGCGGGCAGGTGAACCAGGCATTGGCAGCCTGGCCGCTGGGGCCGGTGCTGGTGTCGGCCATGTCGCTTTCCGGCAGTGCCATCGAGGTCACTTTGCCCGGCGTCGGCTGCGACCAGTACAGGGCGAAGCGGCCCTTGTCGTTGCTGCCCAGTTCGGCCTGGCCGGCAAACAGTTCATCCTTGCCGTCCAGCGCGTTGGCTTCGAACACCAGCGACAGACCGAGCAATTCCGGGTTGGCCTGCAGCGCCGATTTCACCTGACGGGTCATGTCTTCGCGCAGGTCGAAGGCGTCGAGGAAGCGCTTCTCGGCCTGTTCACGCAAGAACAGCACCTGACGCGAGAAGCCATGGCCATATTGATAGGCGTCCATGAACTGCTGGCGAATGCCCGCGGCCTGAACCTCGCCCTGGGATTCGATGCGAGCCTGGGCCGACTCGGTGAGCATTTCCATGCTCGAAGCTTTTACCAGTTCAGAACTGTGCTCCATGCGATACAGCGAAAGACCCACCAACAGGGTCACGATACCGGCCAGGCAGAGCCCGGCGAGCAGGGTGATTTTCCATTGGATGGAAAGTTGTCTGAGCGACATGGAGACGTCCTTATTCGATAAATATCTGAGACTTTGCACTGTAACGGCCGCGTTTCGACTTTCTTTATGGCGCAAATGCAATATGGCGAATTGACGCACGTTGTGGCCGATATGCCGCCGTCGCCAGTTTGATCATGGAAAGTTACACAGTGTCGCGACCGGTCGCTTTGACACTGCGCCCGCTCTGCGGCACAGTGCGCGCCCTTCTAATAAGACCCTCTATGCAAATCCGCTGGCGACCCTCGTGGCTTGCCGGCCGGACTCATCCTGTCTGGCGGTGAATGGCTTTACCGTCGTGTTTTTGAGGTAGTGAAATGAATGCAGTGATTGCTGCGGTCGGCGTCATGCTGATCCTCAGCCTGTCCCGTGTGCATGTGGTGATCGCGTTGATCGTCGGTGCGCTGGTCGGTGGCCTGACTGGCGGCCTGGGCATCGACGCCACGCTCAAGGCGTTCAACAGTGGCCTGGGCGGTGGGGCGACGGTGGCGTTGTCCTACGCGTTGCTCGGCGCTTTCGCGGTGGCGATTGCCAAGTCCGGACTGGCCCATGCGCTGGCCGACAAGGCCCTGGCAATGGTCGACCGTCAGCATGCGACCGGGGGCGGCAGCGTCAAATGGCTGCTGATCGGTCTGTTGTGGGTGGTGGCGATTGCTTCGCAGAACATCCTGCCGATCCACATCGCGTTCATTCCGTTGCTGGTGCCGCCGCTTCTATATGTACTGACCAAGCTGCAACTGGATCGCCGGCTGATCGCCTGCGTCATGACCTTCGGCCTGATCACGCCGTACATGGTGTTTCCGGTCGGCTTCGGCAACATCTTCCTCAACCAGATCCTGCTGGCCAACGTCAGCAAGGCCGGCGTGGACATCAGCCAGGTCAACGTCATGCATGCGATGGCGATCCCGGCGGCGGGCATGGTGTTCGGCCTGTTGATGGCGGTGTTCTTCAGCTACCGCAAGAAGCGCGTCTATGACCTGGAAAAGATCGAGCAGGTGGAGCAGGTCAGCGTCGCCTATAACCCGATGACGATCGGCATCGCCGGTCTGGCCATCGCGGCGGCGTTCATTATTCAGTTGCTGCTGGATTCGATGATTATCGGGGCGCTGGCCGGGTTCCTGATCTTCTCGGCGTCGGGCATCGTCAAGTGGCGCGAGACTGACGGGCTGTTCACTGAAGGCATGAAGATGATGGCGATGATCGGCTTCATCATGATCGCCGCCTCGGGTTTTGCCGAAGTGCTGAAGGCCACCGGCGAGGTGCGCACGCTGGTCGAAAGCGCAGCGGCGCAGATCGATCACAGCCAGGCGATTGGTGCGTTGCTGATGTTGCTGGTGGGGCTGATGGTGACCATCGGTATCGGTTCGTCGTTCTCCACGGTGCCGATTCTGGCGGCGATTTTCGTGCCGCTGTGCGTGCAGCTGGGTTTCAGCCCGATGGCGATTGTCTGCATCGTCGGCACGGCCGGTGCTCTGGGCGACACCGGTTCGCCAGCCTCGGACTCGACCCTCGGCCCGACCTCCGGCCTGAACATCGACGGCCAGCATCACCACATCTGGGACACCGTGGTGCCGACCTTCCTGCACTACAACCTGCCGCTGCTGGCGGCCGGCTGGATGGCCGCGATGGTCCTGTAACACCCACTCTGATCGTTCCCACGTCGAGGCGTCGAACCGTCCGCGTGGGAACGCCTCTTGGGACGCGGAGCGTCCCGGGCTGCATTCCCACGCAGAGCGTGAGAACGATCTGAACGATCTGGTTAAGACTCAGCTCAACTTTTGCTTTCGCGTGCCGTTAACGCCTTTAACCACGCCAATAAAACCAAAAGAGTGAGCACCCATGCGCCTGAGTCTCAAGGCTAAAGTCCTGTCCCTTGCCGTCCTTCCGGTCTTGCTCTTTGCGCTGGTGATCAGCCTGACCACGCTGTTCATCCTCCAGGAGCAGGCGCACAAGGAAGTCGAACAGACCCGCGAACGCCTGCTCGGTGACGCCAAGGCCACCCTGGCCAGTTATGTCGCGGTGGCCATGACCACCATCAAACCGTTGTACGACGCTGCCGCCCCCGGTGACGCCGACGCGCGGGCGCAGGTGATCAAACTGCTGTCGAGCATCAAGTACGGCAAGGACGGCTACTTCTTCGGCTACGACTCCGAGACCGTGCGCCTGTTCAAGTCCACCGACCCCGACGGCGTGGGCAAGAGCTTCAAGGACAACCGCGACCCGAACGGCGTCTACGTCAACCGCGATCTGGTGAAGGTGGCGAAGGACGGTACTCACTACCTGCAATACAGCTCGCCGTTGCCGGGTAACGCGCAGGTGCTGGTGCCGAAACTCGGCTACACCGAATACCTGCCGAAGTGGGACATGGCGTTCGGTACCTCGGTCAACCTCGACGGCATCGAGGCGCAAGTGGCGCTGGTTCAGGCCCAGGTGCAGGAGCGCATGGAAGGCGTGGTGCTGAGCATCGTCGGCGTGGCGGTGATCGTGTTGTTGGTGATTGCGGTGGCGGGGCTGGTGCTGGCCAATACCATTCTGCGGCCGCTGACCCTGATGAAAGCCAACCTCGACGACATCGCCGCGGGTGAGGGCGACCTGACTCGTCGCCTGACCATCACCAGTCAAGATGAACTCGGCGAACTGGCCGGCTCGTTCAACCGCTTCGTCGACAAGATCCACGGCCTGGTGCGGCAAATCACCGAGATGACTTCGCAACTGACCGGTCTGGTGACGCAAGTCTCGGATCAGGCCCAGCGCTCCGATCAGGCCATGGAACGTCAGCGCCACGAGACCGATCAGGTCGCCACGGCAATCAACGAAATGTCCGCCGCCGCGCAAGAAGTCGCCAAGAGCGCACAGAACGCCGCCGTCGCTGCACAGCAGACCGACGAAGAAGGCCAGACCGCCAAACGCGTGGTGGCCGGCAGCATCAAGCAGATTCATGCGCTGGTGGACGACATCCGCAGCAGCGGCGTGTCCCTCGACAGCCTGCAGCAGGACGTGTCGTCGATTGTCGGCGTACTCGGGGTGATCCGCTCGATCGCCGAACAGACCAACTTGCTGGCACTCAACGCCGCGATTGAAGCAGCACGGGCCGGTGAGGCCGGGCGCGGGTTTGCGGTGGTGGCGGACGAGGTGCGGGCGCTGGCGTCACGCACGCAGATCAGCACTCAGGAAATTCAGGGGATGATTGATCGCTTGCAGGCCGGTACGCAGTCGGCGGTCGAGGCGATGCGCCGTTCCAGTGAAGCGGGTGACGGCACGTCTGCCCAGGCCAATCAGGCGGGGGCGTCGCTGGATGCCATGGCGGATTTGATCGCGACCATCAACTCGATGAACGCGCAGATTGCCAGTGCCGCCGAAGAGCAAACCGCTGTGGCGGAAGAGATCAACCGCAGCGTGCATCAGATTGCGGTGGCGGTGGATAACGTGGCGGATGAGACACAGTTGGGGGCGCAGACGTCGCGCAGTCTGGCGGATTTGGGGCAGCGGTTGGGCAAACTGGTCGGCCAGTTCAGGATCTGATGGCGTTGCTGGGACAGACCGTCATGGTCTGTCCCAATAAGGAACTTCCCCAAAACACTCAACAAAGAAATCAATCACTGTTCGCACCTTCACCGACAATCGCCGACTCCCCGGCCACAGCACCGCAATCTGCTGCGGCTCGACACTGTTTGACACCTGATAATCCCCCAGCACCGGCACCAGCGTGCCTTCGCGAACCGCCTCGCCGATCAGCCATGACGGAAACATCACTAGCCCCAAACCCTGTTCGGCAGCTTGGGTCAGGGTGTCCGCATGGTTGCCGGTGATCGGGCCCTTGACCGAATACGCTGTCCACTCGCCCTGACCCTGACGGAAAAACCAGCGCTGTTGGCCGGTCGCGCCCTTATAGGCCAGGCACTGGTGGCGGGCGAGGTCTTCGGGGTGCTGCGGTGTGCCGAAGCGCGTGAGATACGCCGGGCTGGCCGCGACCTGAAAGCGGTGCGGTGCGAGGATCCGCGCCTGCATGCTTGAGTCGTGCAGCGGGCCGATGCGGAACAGCAGGTCGGCGCCTTCTTGCAGCGGGTCGATGTAGTGGTCGGTCTGCTGGATGTCCAGTTGCAGCTTCGGATAGCGCTCGCACAAACGGCCGAGCCACGGTGTCAGGTGGCGCTGGCCGAACACCACCGGGGCGTTGATCCGCACCAGTCCGGTCGGTTCGCTTTGCTGTTCCTGCAACGCCTGTTCGGCTTCCTCCAGTTGCACCAGCACCAGCCGCGCGTGGTGACCGAGCATGCGCCCGGCCTCGGTCGGCGTCACCGCGCGGGTGTGGCGGTAGAGCAGTTGCTGGTTCATCGCCTGTTCCATCAGTTGGATCTGCCGGGAAATCGAGGAGGGCGCTACGCCCTCGCGGCGGGCGACTTCGGAAAAACTGCCGTGATCGAGCACCGCCACAAACAGCCTTAGCGCCTTGAATCCCAGTTCGTTGAGCCCGTGCATGGTCGATCCTGCTGTGCGAGTTGCGCAAAAGTGTTGTCCGGATGCTCCCATTTATCGCACAGCTGCGCCAGCCGATAATCCGCGCCATCGTTTCCTTCAGAGGTTTTTGTAGATGCAGTCGTTTGATGAAGTGAGTGCTGCGCCGGCACCTGTCGCCCGGCCGGGTTTGCGCTTGTTGCTGTTGCCGTTGGTGATTCTCGCCGGCATGGGTTTGTCGGTGGAGGCGGGGTTGCTCGGGCCGTTGGGTGAGCAGGTCGGGCACCTGTGGGCGACCTTGAGCATTTTCGGGGTTGGCTCGGCGATTCTGTTTTTGCTGTTGCTGTTTGCGGGGCCTCAGAAGGGGCCGGCGCTGACCGATCTGCCGCGCTGGCAGTTGATCGGCGGGTTTCTGGGGCCGATGTATGTGGTGGTGCTGACGCTGGCGACGCCGCATATCGGGATTGCGATGACCATGATCGCGATCCTGTCGGGGCAGGTGGGCAAGAGTGTGCTGATTGACCATTTCGGTTGGTTTGGGGCTACGCGCAAGAAGGTCAATGCCGAGCGGTGGCTGGCGTTGGGGTTGATTGTGGCGGCACTGGTTTTGATTGCGCGGGGGTGAAGTGATGAGTCTGGTTATTTTGTTGGCGGTGGTGGTGTTGGCCGGTGCGGTGTTGAGTGTGCAGGCGGCGATCAATGGGCGTCTGGGTGAAACCGTCGGCGTTCTGCGCAGCAGTTTGTTGACGTTTGTGGTGGGGGCAGTTTCGACGGGGTTGTTGATTCTGTTTTTTGAGCCTGCGCAGGTGGTGAGTTTGTTGGAGGTGCCAAAGTGGCAGTTGAGCGGAGCGTTGTTTGGGGTGGTTTATATGATGGTGATGGTGGGGGCGGTGCCTCGGGTGGGGACTGCGGTGGCGACGGTGGCGGTGATTGTCGGGCAGTTGGGGATGGGGATGTTGATTGATAATTTTGGGTGGTTGGGGAATCCGGCGATTGAGCTTTCTTCGAGTCGGGTTTTGGCGATGGTTTGTTTGGGGTTGGCGTTGGTGTTTATGTATCGCAGTAGCGTGCGGGGGGTTGATTGAGTACATATCCGTTGCTGCGGTAACGGCTTCTTAGGGTTCCGCCCTTACGGCGGGTCACTTTTGGCAAACGCCCCAAAAGTAACCAAAAGGTCTGTGCCCTGACGTACGGCCCTCGCTGTGGCTCGGGTTCCTTCGCTCCGGGATTGATCCGGGGGCATCGCCTACGGTTTGCTTCGCTGCACCTCCTCTCGATGCATGCGGCTTCGCCGCACGGTCGCTGCGCTCCCACCCCCGGATCAATCCCTCCACTCAGCCTGCCGACGGGCCTGTGCGTCAAAAGCGGTACTCGAGCTAACGCTCATCGTGGTGAGTGGTGAGTGGTGAGTGGTGAGTGGTGGGGGAGTGAGTGGTTTGGTTGTTGGGTTGTTGGGTTGTTTTCACCTTCTACACTGGTAGCACGGCTTGTTCTTTCAGCCTCAGACAACCACCACCAAAGGAGTCTGTTCCATGGCAGATAGAAAATGCGATTGCCCAGGATGTCGTTGCACGATCAAGGAGGGTGAGCATTCTTATGTGGCGCACGGTAAGCATTATTGCTGTGAGGCCTGCGCGCACCATCACAAAAGTGGCGAGGAGTGTTCTGGCAAGGGTTGCCAGTGCGCGCACCCGAAATAACGGACTGTATGAAACAGTGGAGCCTAGTCAGGCTCCACTTCCAGTTTCAGGCTGTCGTCGTCCAGGCGTTCGGTGTGGCGGACGGTGCCTTGCAGGCGTCGGCCTTCGACTCGGACGTCGACGGTTGTGGCCTGTTCGAGGTCTTCCGGCTGTGGGGCCGGGACGCGCAGGGCGAAGCAGTAGGGGTCGTTTTCGACGGGTTCCAGGCCAACCGGGCAGTCGATGCTTCTGGTGACTCGGCCGGATACGGTGTCCAGGCTGTAGTCCAGGTGCGCCGGGCTGCTGATGGTCGTCATGTGTGTTCCCCCGAATTAGTCCCCACCTGCGCGCAAGCTTAGCTTGCCGGTCGCCACGTGACGTTTTCCACGCCGAATTTTTCCGCCGCAGGCTTGCTGGTCTTTTGTACCTTTTCCCGGCCGAAGCGCGGGATGCGGCCCACCCCGGCGTCGCAGCTTGCCCAGTGCCACGCCTCGGTGTTGTCCATTTTGTCCGAGCGGATAATGAACGACTTCGGCGCGCCGTGAAGGGTGTATTCGATGACAAACAGTTTTGCGTTGTTCATAAAGCCCGTCTTCCTCCCTGTGGTAATAGAAGGATCGCTGCGCACCGGGAAAATTCACTCGGATTGTCCGACGGTATCTATCAATGGCGAGCGAGGGGGCGGACTGGTTACCATGACGCCTTCGCCAACCCCGATGAATGTTCGCCATGGCCCTCGCCGCGCCCCCCGATCTGAGTGATACCGATGTGCCGGTGCAACCGCTGGCGCGCACGTATCCGCGCGGGTTGTTCATCGAGCCGCATGAGCATGTCTGGGGGCAGTTGCTGTATGCGATGAGCGGCGTGATGTGGGTCGAAACCCCGCACGAGGCGCTGGTGGTGCCGCCGCAGCGGGCGGTGTGGTTGCCGCCGGGCGTGCCGCACGGGATTCGCGTGGTGTCGGATTTGCAGATGCGCAATATCTACCTGCGCCCGGCGCTGGCGGCGACGCTGGATGACACGGTGCAGGTGATTGAGGTCGGCGGTTTGCTGCGTGAGTTGATTGTCGGGCTGGTGGAGCAGGGCGACAGCGGTGATGTCGAGTATTACGAGGCGCTGGTCGGTCTGGCGCTGCTGGAGCTGAAACGCGCAAGGCGTTCACAGTTGAAGATTCCGCTGCCGGACGATGCCGACCGGCGGCTGATGAGTCTGTGTCAGGCGGTGATGGCCGCGCCGTCGCTGGAGATTCCTTTCGAGCAACACGCCGAAAACGCCGGGGCCAGTGTGCGAACGTTGGCGCGGTTGTTCAAGGAAGGCCTGGGCATGGGCTTTGCCGAGTGGCGGCGGCAGGTGCAGTTGGCGACGGCAGTGGCGGAGTTGATCCAGGGCGTGCCGGTCAGCGCGATTGCTCGTGAGCTGGGTTATTCGCCGAGCAGTTTCAGCGACATGTTCCGTCGTGAGCTGGGTGTCGCGCCTTCGCAGTTCGGTGCCGGGCAGCTTCCAGGCTGATTTGGCCGAAATTCAGAAGTCCTTGGCCGGTGCCGGTCGCAGCCTTTCCCTAGACTTTGCCCATTCCCTTTATGTGGAGGAGTGATCCCATGAACTACCTGATTTCCCTGGGCATCGGTCTCGGCGTCGGCCTGTTGTATGGCGCGCTGGATTTCCGTTCCCCGGCGCCACCGGCCATCGCGCTGGTCGGCCTGTTGGGCATGCTGGCGGGCGAGCAGTTGTGGCCGATGGGCCGGCAACTGGTCAGTGGCTGGCTGTCCTGAATTTCCTTTTTTCATTCGGTGGATGAACTCATGAAAGCACTGCAATTCGATAAAACCGGCGACTTGTCTTCCCTGCGCTTCGTCGAGGTGCCGACGCCGGTGCCGGGGGGCGACGAGGTGCTGGTGCAGATCAAGGCGGCGGGCCTGAACCCCAGCGACGTGAAGAATGTGCTCGGGCGTTTCCCTTACACCACGCTGCCGCGTATTCCCGGACGGGACTTTGCCGGTGTGGTGGTCGAGGGGCCGCAGGCGTTGATCGGTCAGGAAGTCTGGGGCACCGGGCGGGAGCTGGGCTTTTTCGCTGATGGCTCCCACGCGCAGTTCGTCAAACTGCCGGCCAATGGCGTGGCGCACAAACCTTCGCACCTGAGTTTCACCCAGGCCGCCAGCCTCGGTGTGCCTTACACCACGGCGTGGGATGCATTGGAGCGCAGTCTGGTCAGCGCTGAAACCCGTTTGCTGGTGATCGGTGGCGGGGCGGTGGCGACGGCGGCACTGGCGCTGGCCAAGGTGCGTGGCGCGCAGTTGCTGGCGGCGGCGCGGCGGCCGGAGCAGGTCAAGGATTTGCAGGCGCAGGGCTATCAGACGATCCAGCTGGACAAGCCCGAGGAGCTCGGCGCTCAGGTCAACGCGGTGTACCGCGGTGGCGCCGACGTGATCTTCGACACCACCGGGTTCTGGCTGCCGGCCTCGGTGCCGGCGCTGGCACCTTTCGGGCGCATCGCGATCATCGCCGCGCCGGTGGACGGGCATGTGCAACTGCCGGCGCTGGCCCTGTATCGCAAGGGCGGTTCGGTGGTCGGCATCAACTCCCTGTTGTACGGCGTTGAAGCCTGTGCGGCGATGCTCGAACAGTTCGGCCGGTTCTTCGACGAAGGCTTGCTGCCACTGCCGCAAGGGCTTGTCGAAGCGCCGTTGGCCGAAGGACTGGCGCGCTATGCCGATCTGAATCAGGGCAGTGGCGACAAGGTCATTCTGATCCCTTGATCCTCAGGCCTCAGGGACGCCGTTCTCCCACGCCGACCAGTGCTTCAGGATGTCCTGCACCAGCGGATTACCTGTGCGGTAGAGGTTTTCCAGCGCCGGCACAAATCCGCCCTGATCGGCGTACTTGAGCAGGTTGTCCACTTCGCTGCCGCGCGGCGCCGGGCGATCGAAGTCGGAGCCGGCGCGCACCACGGCCAGGCGCTGCACGTCCACCAGACCCTCGCGGCTGGCGCGCAGCAAGGCTTCGTAGGTGGAGTTGTCTTCCTGTTGGGTGGTGCAGTAATCGCCCTTGTTGTCGGTCAATAGTTTGGTCCAGACTTCGGCACGTTCGCTCAGGCGTGTGCCGGAGAACCAGGTGTTGCCCGCCAGCGTGTCGCACCGGGTGACCACTGGCGGCTGATTGGCCGGTGCGGCCGGGTATTTCAGGCGCCACGCCGCCGATTCCTTGCTCTCGCTGAGCTCGACCTTGTGGCTCAGGGCGAAAGCCTTGGCCTGCAGTTTCGGGTTGAGTTCGAAAACTTCGGTCTTGTAGTCCAGCGGCGGTTTTTCATTCGGGCCTTTCGTGTTGATGCCGAGGTAACCGGTCGGCCAACTCGATGGCGCGTCGCGCGAATCCAGCTCCCACTGGGTGCCGAACTCAACCAGATAGTGCGCCCAGGCGGCGGTGCCGATGGTCCCGTGCTTGGGGCTGATGCCGGCAATCCCGGCAATCAGGAAGTAGCTTTTGCGCAGGTCGAATTTCGGCGACAGCGCCAGTGCGAGGGTCGAGGCGGCGGCGTTGGTCTGGCCCATGCCGGTGGTCATCAGGCAGACCTGCTGCGTATTGCAGCGAATGGTCGGGTACTCGGCGGACAGACCCGGCACGCGGATTTCCTGCTTGAGTTCGAGGCGATCGATCCAGTGCTGTGCCTCTGGAGCGAACATGGTGATCAGCACGACTTTCGGCTTGATCGGTGCCTCGGCCGCCCAAGCGGTGGAGGAGAGCAGGGCCGCAGCGGCCAGAGATATACGCGTCATTGCTTTCATGATTGCTCCTGGATTCAGAACTGATAACCGACGCCGGCGTAGTAACCCCAGCCATTGGAACGTGCGCGGAAGTTGCCGTCGCCGAAGTTCAGCTCGCTGCCGTCCTCCCAGTTGCCTCCGTTGTGGAAATAGCGGCCGACCAGGGTAAAACGCAGGTGCGTGAACGAGTACAGCAACACGTTGGTCGCCACCGTGGCATTGGCGGTGCGCGCCGGGTTGTCCTTGTGCAGGTCCGAGCCGAAATCGAAGTTGGTGAAACCAATGTAGGTCAGCGAGGCACCGTTGCTGAACTTGTCGATCGGCACGATGTACTTGAGCTGTGCGCGGTAACCGTCCCACGAATATTCGTTGCTGGCGCCGTAGTTTTCCCACTGGTAGCGCCCGTACAGGTTGGCCGACAGGTTGACCCGCGAGTGGGTGTCGATGTCGGTACCCAAACCGCTGTACAGCGTGTTGGCACGGTTCTCCTTGCGGCTGCCGTGGTCGTAGATCCAGTCGAACGCCACGTACCATTCCTTGAACGGTCCGATGGCCAGGCTGCGGCCGGCGAGGTAGTCGATGGAGATGCGCGGTTCGTGTTCCATGAACACCGGCGAGCCATGATCCCACACGCCTTTGTCGTGGCTGTTGCCGATGTTGAAGATCTTCGGAATGTCGATATAGCCGTACAGCTCGAACGGGCCCTTGCGTCCGAAGTACTCGTATTCCAGATAGATATCGTCGGCCGGTTGCGGGCCGAAGCTGATGTCCTTGCTGCCGATCAGCATCAGGTCCTGGTTGTACCAGTCCGACAGGTACGCGCCTTTTTTCGGCGGGCTGGCCTCGGGGCTGAGGGCTTCGCCCTGGGCGGATTCTTCGGGCAGGGCAGGCTGCGCCAGCGCTGAGTGACTGAGAACTCCGGTAACGCCGGCCAGTAGCAGGGAAACAGCAACGGTGCGCGCACCACGACGGCGGCGGCAGGAAGAGACGTGCATTCAAAGTCCTTTTTGCGGATCAAGGCCCGAAAAAGCGGGCTTGTATGGTTCTGTAACGAAATTGTGAGTAACGGCGACTCGCAAACGTTTGCACAACCCGTACCAGTTTCGCAACACACTGAAAAACAGATCAATTCAGCCCATTAGCTGGCGACTCGGTCAGCTGCCCTGCAAGCCTTCCTTGAAAGCCCTCAAGCCCGTGCTCAGAACGGCTCGGAGCATCGCCTTGGCGGCTTATCGCACAAAAGTATTAACACTATTTAACCGGTGCCCCATCGCAGGGCATCAACTAGCTTGTCTCGGGAATAGACGGTTTATCTGATGACCGTCATACGCTTGATACGCGTGTCGGATCTTGCCGCAGTTGCACGCCTTCAAGGATGAATTGGCCACGAAAGGAGTAGCCCGTGGAAGCAAGGTTTGGTGTCGCCCTCGTTTCGCGTTTTTCCCCACTTTCCCTTGCTGTGCACCTGAGCGTCGCCGGGCTACTGTTCGGCGGGGTCAGTGAGCAGGCGTTCGCCACCTGCTCGGCGGCGGGCTCCACGATTACCTGTTCGGGTGTCCCGACGCTGCCGCTGTTTCTCAATGACTACAGCAGTGCCACCAGCGGTCTGACGGTCAACGTCACCAACGGCGCGCAGATGAACGCGACGCTCGGCGGCAAGGTCATCAACCTGACCGGGGCCAACATCAACCTGAACAACTCCGGCACCCTCGACCCGGCCTTGCTGGGCCTGGTCTCGATCCTCAGTGGCGGCGCGTTCATCGGCACCGGTGCGACCAGCACGGTGAGCATCGTCAACAACACCACCGGGCTCATTCGCGGCACCGGCATGTTGCTCGGCCTCAACCTGACCAGCATCGACGGTCTGGGGATAGCCGTGAACAACTCGGTGTCGGGCACTACGACCATCACCAACGACGGCACGATTACCTCGACCGGGCTGTCGGTCGGCGGGATCACCCTGGCCGATACCCCGGTGGTCGGGGTGTATGGCGGTTCACAAGTCAACATGACCAACAGCGCCACCGGCACGATCAACGGCCGGGTCGCGTTCGAGACGTCGGTGGCGGGCAACACTTTCACCAACGCCGGTAACATCACCGGCGGCGTGTCGATGGGGGCGGGCAGCACCAACACCTTCTACGCGATCACAGGTTCCAGCGTTAACCAAGGTGACGGTGCGCAATTGTCCGTCGGTCTCGGTGGCTTGATCGGCGTCAACCTGACCTTCGCCCCGACCGGGACGATCGATGGCGGCGCGGCGGGTACCAACACGCTGATCCTGCAAAACCCGATCGGCCTTGGCGGCGGCACCACCGGCACCGGCACGGCATCCAGCCTGGTCTACGTCAACTTCAACAACCTGACCCTCAACAGCGGCACCTGGACCTTGCAGGGGCCGCTGGTCAGCGGTGCGACCACGCTCAATGGCGGTGTCGCGCAGTTCAACGACAACGCGGCGTTCGGCAGCGGCGTGCTGACGTCCAATGGCGGGATACTTCAGGCCAGCAATGCCGGTTTGACGCTGGCCAACCAGATCAATCTGGGCGGGACTGGCCTGACCCTGCAGGGCATCAACGGCATGACCCTGAACGGGGTGATTTCCGGCACCGGTGGCTTGACCAAGATCGGCAGCGGCCAGATCAACCTCAGCGGTATCAACACCTACACCGGCAATACCGTGCTCAACGGCGGTGTGGTGCTGGTGGGCAATAACCAGGCGTTCAGCACCGGCAGCATCACCGTTGGCGGTTCTTCGAGCATCTCGGCGACGACGCCGATTTCGCTGGCTAACGCGATCACGCTCAACAGCACCCTGACCGCGACCGGCACCGGTGCGCTGACCCTGGGCGGAGTGATCAGCGGCGCCGCCAACCTGACCAAAACCGGCAGCGGCAGCCTGACCCTCAACGGCATCAACACCTACACCGGGATCACCAGCCTCAGCGCCGGCACCTTGCGCGTCGGCAACAACAACGCCCTGGGCACCGGGGTGCTCAACACCAGCAACGGCACCAGCCTCGACAGCACCGGCAACGTGACCCTGGCCAACAACGTCGGCATCACCGGTGCGTTGAACGTGCTCGGCAGCAATGCTCTGACCCTCTCTGGCATCGTCTCCGGTACCGGCGCAATCACCAAGAGCGGCAGCGCCAGCCTGACCCTGACCGGCAACAACACCAACAGTGGCACCACCGCGCTCAACGGCGGCACTTTGTTCGTCGGCAGCAACACCGCCCTAGGCACGGGAGCACTTAACGCGGCGTCCGGCACCACCCTCGATGCAACGACGGCGGTGACGCTGGCCAACGCGGTTGCACTGGCGTCGGACCTGACCATCGGCGGTACTCAGGCCCTGGGCCTGAGCGGCGTCATCAGCGGCGCCGGCAACCTGATCAAGGGGGGCACCGCGAACCTGACCCTCAGCGGCAACAACACCTTCTCCGGCGGTACGGCGCTGAACAACGGGACGCTGATCGTCGGCTCCAACACCGCGCTGGGTACCGGCGCACTGACCACGGCGGCGGGCACTACCCTCGACGCCAGCACCACCGTGGCACTGAGCAACGCCGTCGCCCTCGGCGGCAACCTGAACATCGCCGGCAATGCCAACCTGACCCTCGGCGGTGTGGTCAGCGGCAGCGGCGGGCTGACCAAGAACGGGGCGGCCAACCTGATTCTCAACGGCGCCAACACCTTCAGCGGCGGCACTACCCTCAACGCCGGGACGCTGACTGTCGGCAACGCCGCCGCACTGGGCAGCGGCGCCCTGACCGTCGCCAGCGCCGCGACCCTCGACAGCAACACTTCGGTCATCCTCAACAACAACGTCGCCCTCAACGGCAACCTGGCCATCGGCGGCAGCAACGGCATGATCCTGGGCGGCGTGCTCAGCGGCGCCAGTCAGTTGATCAAGAACGGCACCGCCAACCTGACCCTCAACGGCGCCAACACCTTCACCGGTGGCACGGCGCTCAACGCAGGCAGCCTGACCGTCGGCACCGGCGCGGCACTCGGCACCGGCACACTGACCGTGGGCGGGGCGGGGGCAACGCTCAACAGCAGCGCCAACGTGACGCTGAACAACGCCATCGCGCTTAACTCCAACCTGACTGCCGGCGGCGCCAACCCGTTGACCCTCGGCGGTGTGATCAGCGGCGGCAGCAACCTGATCAAGACTGGCTCCTCGACCCTGACATTGACCGGCAACAACACCTACACCGGCTCTACGTCGCTGAACGCCGGGACATTGATCGTCGGCTCCAACACCGCGCTCGGCACCGGCGTGCTCAACGCCGGCAACAACACCACGCTGGACGCCAGCACCGCAACGAGCCTGGCCAACAACGTCAACCTCGGTGGCAACGTGACCATCGGCGGCAGCAACGCGCTGACCCTCGCGGGTGTGGTCTCCGGTGTCGGTGGCCTGACCAAAAGCGGCCCCGCCGATCTGATCCTCAACGGCGCCAACACCTACTTCGGCAACACCGCACTCAACGTCGGCAAGCTGATTGTCGGCAGCAATACCGCGATCGGCAGCGGCGCATTGAACGCAGCGGCCGGCACCACACTGGATACCAACACGGCCGTCACACTTGGCAACCAGGTCAACCTGGCCGGTGCGATGAACATCGGCGGCAGTGCGGATCTGACCCTCACCGGAACCGTCGCCGGTGCCGGCAGCCTGGTGAAAAACGGCGCGGCCAACCTGAACCTCAACGGCACCAACACCTACGTCGGCGGCACCACACTGAACGCCGGTACGGTAACCGTCGGCAATAGCTCGGCACTCGGTACCGGTGCCTTGACCGTCGGCGGTGCGGCAACCCTCGACAGCAGTTCACCGCTGGCCAGCCTGGCCAATGCGGTGGTGCTCAATGCGGCGCTGAGCGTCGGCGGCACCCAGGACCTGACCCTCGGCGGTGTGATCAGCGGCGCAGGCCAGTTGATCAAGAACGGCGCGGCCAACCTGACCGTCAATGGCACCAACACCTTCAGCGGTGGCAGCACGCTCAACGCGGGCACACTGACACTGGGCTCGGCCGCTGCACTGGGCAGTGGCGGCTTGACCGTCGGCGGCGCGTCGACGCTGGATACCAGCACCGGCATGAGCGTCGGCAACAACATCACCCTCAACGCCGGTCTGACCCTGGCCGGCAGCAACACCCTGAACCTCAGCGGTGTGATCGATGGCGCCGGCAGTCTGACCAAGGACGGGTTCGGCGATCTGACGCTCAGTGGCAACAACACCTTCACCGGTGCGCTGAACATCGCCTCCGGCAGCGTCACTACGGTGAGCAGTGGGGCGCTGGGCAACACCTCCGGCGCCAACATCAGCGCCGGTGCCAATCTCTATCTCAATAGCAGCGCCAGCCTCAACGGGCTGAGCGGCAGCGGCAGTGTGCAGATCGCCGGCGGCAACACCCTGACGGTGGGCGGCGTGAGCAGCACCAGCACCTTCGACGGCGACCTCGGTGGCAGCGGCGCCCTGACCAAAGTCGGTACCGGGACGCTGAACCTCACCGGCAGCAGCGGCCTCACCGGCAATACCAACGTCAACGCCGGTACGCTGAACCTCACCGGTTCGCTGGCCAGCACCCAGCTCAACATCAACAACGGCGCCACCCTTACAGGCACCGGTTCGGCGCTTGGGTTCATCACCATCAACAGCGGCGGTCATCTGGCGTTGTCCTCGGGCAATACCTTGTCCACCTCGTCGCTGATCCTCACGGCCAACAGCAATGTCGACGCGAGCCTCGCCACGCCATCGACCAGCTCGCTGATGAACATCGGCGGCAACCTGACCCTCGACGGCAATCTGAACGTCACCGATGCCGGCGGTTTCGGCGTCGGGGTCTACCGCTTGTTCAACTACATCGGCGCGCTGACCGACAACGGCCTGACCGTGGCCGGTGTGCCGGTGGGTTACGGCCTCGGCGACATCCTCGTGCAGACCCTGGGTAACCAGGTGAATCTGGTGGTGTCGGCGCCGAACACCAACCTGCGTTTCTGGGACGGCAGCCAGACGATCGCCAATGGCACCGTGGATGGCGGCACTGGTACATGGACTGCCGGCGGCACCAACTGGACCAATTCCAACGGCACGCTGAACCAGACCTGGGCCGGCGACTTCGCGGTGTTCCAGGGCACGGCGGGCACGGTGTCGGTCAACGGCACGCAACTGTTCACCGGGATGCAATTCCTCACCGATGGCTACAACGTGGTGAACGGCACGTCGGGTCTGCTGACCGCCGTCAACGGCACTGGCGGCACCACGGCGATGCGGGTCGATCCGGGCGTGACCGCCACGGTCGGCGTGAACATCGACGGCAGCGGCATCCTCAACAAACTCGACGCGGGCACCCTGGTGCTCAACGGCGCCAACAGCTACACCGGCGGCACACAACTGGATGGCGGCACTCTGGTGGTCGGCAGCAACACCGCCCTGGGCACTGGCGCGTTGATCGCCAACGCCGGCACGCAACTGGACAGCAACACCGCCGTGACCCTGGCCAACGCGGCCACGCTCAACGGCAACCTCACCGTGCTCGGCAGCAATGCCTTGACCCTCAACGGTGTCATTTCCGGCACTGGCGGCTTGATCAAGAACGGTTCGGCCAGCCTGACCCTCGGTGGCAACAACGCCTTCCTTGGCCCGGTAGCCCTGAATGCGGGCGGCCTGATTCTGGCGTCGAACAGCGCGCTGGGCTCGGCCACCCTGAACGCTGCGAACGGCACCACCCTGGATGCCAGCGGCGCCTTCACGGCGGGTAACGCGATCAACCTGGCGGGCAACCTCGGCATCGTCGGCAGCAACGATCTGACACTCAGCGGAGGCATCAATGGCGCCGGCAGCCTGACCAAAAACGGCGCGGCCAACCTGATCCTGAGCGGGGCCAACAACTTCCTCGGTGGCATCACCCTCAATGCCGGCACCCTGACCACCGGCAGCAACGGCGCCCTCGGTCTGGGCAACCTGACCGTGGCCGGGGCGTCGTCGCTGGACAGCAACACCTCGGTGTCGCTCGGCAACAACGTGGTGCTCAACGCCAACCTGACCAACACCGGCAACAGCGACGTGGCCCTCAGCGGCGTGGTCAGCGGCAGCGGCGGACTGATCAAGAACGGCGCCTCCAACCTGACCCTCAATGGCATCAACACCTACAGCGGCGGCACCACGCTGAATGCCGGTAACGTGACCCTTGGCACCTCGTCGGGCCTGGGCTCTGGCGCGGTGACCGTGGCGGGGGCGTCGACCCTCGACACCACGGCGCCGCTGGTGCTGGCCAACAACATCAACGTCAATGCCAACCTGAGCGTGGCCGGCAACAACAACCTGACCCTGGGTGGCGTGATTGCCGGGGCGGGCACCCTGACGAAGAACGGTCTGGCCGACCTGACGCTGTCCGGCAACAACACCTTCAGCGGTACCTTCGACGTGCAGGCCGGCAGCCTGACCACGCTGGGCAACTCGGCACTGGGCAGCAACGCCGGGGTCAATCTCGGCGCTGCGGCGACCCTCAATCTCGGCGGCTCGGGCAGCCTCGCCAGCCTGACCGGCAGCGGTACCGCACTGATCGGCGGCGGCAACACCCTGAGCATCGGCGGCAACAACGCCAGCAGCATTTTCGACGGTGTGCTCACCGGCACCGGCGAACTGAGCAAACTCGGCACCGGCACGCTGACCCTTAGCGGCATCAACAGTCTGACCGGCAACACCACGGTCAACGCCGGCACCTTGAACGTCAGCGGCTCGCTGGACAGCGCCAGTGTGCTGGTCAACAGCGGCGGCACCCTGACCGGCGGCGGCTCGCTCGGCGGGGCCGTGACCGTGGCGGACGGCGGTCATCTGGCCGGCGCCACCGGCAGCACGCTGTCGGTGAATTCGCTGGTGTTCAACGCCAACTCAAACTTCGATGTCGGTCTCGGCGCACCGGTTTCCGGTGGTGGCAACGCGCTGGTCAACGTCGGCGGCAACCTGACCCTCGACGGCACCCTCAACGTCAGCGACATCGGCGGCTTCGGCAGTGGCGTGTACCGGTTGATCAACTACACCGGCGGCCTGACCGACAACGGCATGCTGATCGGCACCGTGCCGGGCAGCGTCACGCCGGGTGATCTGACCCTGCAAACCGCACTGGCCAACCAGATCAACCTGCTGGTCACCGCCCCGGGCGTTACCGTGCAGTTCTGGGACGGCAATCAACTCGTCGCCAACGGTTCGGTGGATGGCGGCAGCGGAACCTGGGGCACCGGTACCACCAACTGGACCGACGTTAACGGCACCACCAATCAGGCCTGGACCAACAGCTTCGCGGTGTTCCAGGGCGCAGCGGGCACCGTGACCGTCAACGGCGCGCAAACCATCACCGGCATGCAGTTCGTCACTGATGGCTACAGCCTGCAAAACGGCACGGCTGGTTCGCTGAATCTGGTCAACGGTTCGCTGGGCAATGCGACCGTGCGGGTCGATCCGAACGTCACCGCGACCGTGGGCGTCGCGCTCAATGGCGCCGGCACGCTGGGTAAATACGACACCGGCACCCTGGTGCTCAACGCGGCCAACGGCTACACCGGCGGCACCGCGCTCAACGGCGGCAAGATTGTGGTCGGCAACAACGCGGCCCTCGGCACCGGCGTATTGACCGCCGCCAACGGCACGGCGCTGGACAGCAACACAGCGGTCAGCCTGGCCAACGATGTGGTGCTCAATGGCGGACTCACCGTCGCCGGCTCCAACGCATTGACCCTCGGCGGTGTGGTCAGCGGCAGCGGCAGTCTGATCAAGACCGGCGCTTCGAGCCTGACCCTCAACGGCAGCAACACTTACAGCGGCGGTACCCAACTGTCTGGCGGTACGCTGATTCTGGGCAACAACAGCGCGATCAGCAGCGGCGCTCTCAGTGTGCTGGGCAACGGCACCCTCGACAGCACCTCTGCGCTGCAACTGGCCAACGCCATCAACCTGGGCGCGCAACTGACCCTGGCCGGCAACCAGAACACCACGTTGATCGGTGCGATCACCGGCAGCGGCAGCCTGGTGAAAAACGGCGCTGGCGACCTGGTGCTCAGCGGCGCCAACACCTACAGCGGCGGCACGACGCTGAACAGCGGCAGCACCCGTGGCGACACCAGCAGCCTGCAAGGTGCAATCGTCAATAACGCGGCGCTGACCTTCGAGCAGAACAGCGACGGCAGCTACACCGGCAATCTGACGGGCACCGGCACCCTGAACAAAACCGGCACTGGCGCCTTGTTGCTCACCGGCAACAACACCTTTATCGGCAACACCGCCGTGCAGGCCGGTACGCTCAACGTCAACGGCGTGCTCAACAGCGCCAACGTCAATGTCGCCAGCGGTGCGAAGATCGGTGGCAGCGGTCAATTCGGTGGGACTGTGCAACTGGCCAGCGGTGCGACGCTGCTTGGCGGCAGCAACGCCGCGCCGTTGTCGGTTGGTTCACTGGTGTTGTCTTCGGGGACCAATCTGGACTTCACCCTCGGCTCGGCGGCCAGCTCCACGACCGTGGTCAACGTCGCCGGCAACCTGACCCTCGACGGCACACTGAACATCACTAACGCCGGTGGCTTCGGCGTCGGGGTGTATCAGCTGTTCAGCTACGGTGGCACGCTGACCAACAACGGTCTGGTCTACGGCAGCCTGCCGGTTTCGGCGGCCAATCTGACCCTGCAAACCGCGCTGGCCAATCAGGTCAACCTGCTGGTGCAAGGCACGCCGGGCGAAGTGCAGTTCTGGAACGGTGGCAAGACCAACCCGGACGGCAGCATTGGTGGCGGCAGCGGCGTGTGGGGGCCTGGCACCAACTGGACCGACCCGACCGGCACTCAGGCACTGGGTTCCAACGGCCAGTTTGCAGTGTTTGGCGGGCAGGGCGGGACGGTCACCATCCAAGGCAACCAGAACTTCACCGGGCTGCAATTCCTCGTCAACGGCTACAGCCTGGAACCGGATGCCGGCGACACGCTGACCCCGGTCAACGGGCCTGGCGGCACTCCTGCGCCAATCCGCGTCAATGCCGGTGCCACTGCGCAAATCGATGTGCCGCTGATCGGCACTGGCGGGATCGAGAAACTCGACTCTGGCACGTTGGTCCTCACCGGCGCCAACACTTACAGCGGTGGCACCACGGTCAGCGGCGGTACGCTGATCGGTAACACCACCAGCCTGCAAGGCAACATCATCGATAACGCTTCGTTGGTGTTCCAGCAGAATACCAATGGCCAGTTCAATGGTGTTCTCAGCGGCCTCGGTGCGCTGGCCAAGCGTGGCGTCGGGACTTTGCTGTTGACCGGCGATCAACCGTTCAGCGGCACCGTGTCGGTCGATCAAGGCGTGCTGCAGGTCGGCAGCCGTTCAGCGCGGGCCTCCCTGGGCGGACAAGTGACCGTGGCCAACGGCGCGGCCCTGAGCGGTAACGGCAGCGTCGGTTCGGTGGTCAACCACGGTGTGGTGGCCTCCGGTGGCGCAGACGGCACCTTGAGTGTGGCGGGTAACCTGACCAACGCTGCCGACGGTGTACTGGCCCTGACCGTCAGCTCGCCCACCGCTACGCCTCTGGCCGTCGGCGGCACCGCAACCCTGGGCGGTGGCCTGCAAGTGAACAGCCTGGCGCCGTTCACCGGCAACACCGTGTATTCGCTGATCACCGCCGGCGGTGGGGTGACCGGCACCTTCAGCGCAGCCGATCTGCCGCAATATGCGTTCCTCGACACGGCGCTGGTGTACAGCCCTGACGCGGTGAACCTGGTGGTCAGCCGCAACGGCAATTCGTTCGCCGACGTCGCCGCCACGAGTAACCAGCGCAACACCGCCTCGGCGTTGATGAGCAACGGGCCGGCGGGTGCTGCGTTGCAGAACGAGATCGTCAACCTCAGCGTGGCCGGCGCGCGTCATGCTTTCGACAACCTGTCCGGGGAGATCCATGCCAGCACCGCGAGCGCGGTTCTCGAGGATTCACGCTTTGTGCGTGAAGCAGTCAATGACCGTATGCGTCAACCGACCTGCAGCGCATCGGATGATCCACACCGTACATTGGCACCGAGCGACACCCAACTGAGCAGCAACGGCTGCCACGGTGAAATGGTCGGCTGGGCCCGGGCCATTGGCGCCTGGGGCGACATGGGCGGCGACAGCAACACGGCGAAAGTCGATCGCAGCCTCGGCGGTTTCATGCTCGGCACGGACAAGCAACTCGACGATCAATGGCGCGCCGGGATGGCAGCGGGCTACACCCGTGGCAATCTCAACGCCCATGATCGCAACTCCGATGCCAAGGTCGACAGCTACCACCTGGCGGGTTACCTGAGTTCGCAGTTCGATGCACTGGCCGTGCGCCTCGGCGCGGCTTACAGCTGGCACAGCATCGAGACCAAACGCGACGTCAGCGTCGGTGCCTACAACGATCGCCTGAAGGCTGACTACGATGCCCGCAGTGCCCAGGTGTTCGGCGAAGTGGGTTACGCCATCAATGCGGCAGGCGTGGCCATCGAACCGTTCGCCGGCCTGGCCTACGTCAACTACGACAGCGACACCGCCAAGGAAAAAGGCGGAGTGGGGCGCCTGAAAGGCGATGCCGATCAGGACATCACCTACTCGACCCTCGGCGTACGCATCGGCAAGTTGGTGACCCTGGCCAACGGCAGCCAACTCACGCCACGGGCGGCGATCGGCTGGCGGCATGCCTACGGCGACACCAAACCTGACGCCGACCTGACCTTCATCGACGGCGGCGCGTCGTTCAGCACCCAGGGCGTGCCGATTGCCAAGGACAGTGCGCTGCTCGAAGCCGGCGTGGACTTCCAGATCAGCCCGACCGGCAAGCTCGGCATCGGCTACTCGGGTCAGGTGTCCAGCGACAACAACGACAGCGCGATGACCATCAGCTTCAGCCAAAGCTTCTGATCATGGTCGAAGCACTTTAGCCGCCCGAAAGGGCGGTTTTTTTTGCCCGCCAAACCCTCTGCTAGAATTCGCCCCTGTCCCTTCCCGGAGATTGCCCCGATGAGCGAGCCCATTCGTCTGACCCAGTACAGCCACGGCGCCGGTTGTGGCTGCAAGATTTCGCCCAAAGTGCTGGAGGTGATCCTCGCCGGCAGCGGGGCGCAGAACCTTGATCCGAAACTGTGGGTCGGCAACGCCTCGCGTGATGACGCGGCGGTGTACGAGATCGATGCCGAGCGCGGCGTGGTGTCGACCACCGACTTCTTCATGCCGATCGTCGATGATCCGTTCGATTTCGGTCGGATTGCCGCGACCAATGCGATCAGCGATATCTACGCCATGGGCGGCGATCCATTGATGGCCATTGCCATTCTGGGATGGCCGGTGAACGTGCTGGCACCGGAAGTCGCGCGCGAAGTGATTCGTGGCGGTCGCGCGGTATGCGATGCGGCGGGAATTCCCCTGGCGGGCGGGCATTCGATCGATGCGCCGGAGCCGATCTTCGGTCTGGCTGTCACCGGACTGGTGGAAAAACGCTTCATGAAGCGCAACGACACGGCCACCGCCGGGTGCCTGCTGTACCTGACCAAACCGCTGGGGATCGGCATCCTCACCACCGCCGAAAAGAAGGGCAAGTTGCGCAACGCCGATATCGGTCTGGCCCGGGACTGGATGTGTACGCTGAACAAACCCGGCAGTCGCTTCGGCAAACTGGCCGGGGTCACCGCGATGACCGACGTCACCGGTTTCGGCCTGCTCGGGCATCTGGTGGAAATGGCTGACGGCAGCCACCTCACCGCACGCATCGTCTATGACCGGGTGCCGCGTCTGGACAGCGTCGAGTATTACCTCGAACAGGGCTGTGTGCCGGGCGGCACCTTGCGCAATTTCGACAGCTATTCGGACCGACTCGGGCGGGTGCAGGAACTGCACAAACGGCTGTTGTGCGACCCGCAGACCAGCGGCGGGTTGCTGGTGGCCGTGACCCCGCAAGGCAACGCCGAATTCCTTGCCGTGGCGGCGGAACTGGGCTTGAGCCTGGAACCGATTGGCGAACTGGTCGAGCGACAGACCCACGCCGTCGAGGTGTCTTGATGGACCCTGACTACGGCGATTACCGGGATATTTTCCTCAACGACCGACCGCTGATGGATGTTCGCGCGCCGGTCGAGTTTCACAAAGGTGCGTTCCCCGGCGTGGTCAATCTGCCGCTGATGAATGATCTGGAGCGGCAGAAGGTCGGCACTTGCTACAAGCAGCATGGCCAACACGCTGCCATCGAACTGGGCCACCGCTTGGTGTCCGGCGCGGTAAAGGCCGAACGTATCGAGGCCTGGGCCGAGTTTGCCCGGGCCCATCCCGACGGTTATCTCTATTGCTTTCGCGGCGGCTTGCGTTCGCAGATCACCCGGCAATGGCTCAAGAGCGAGGCCGGGATCGACTATCCGCGCATCGCGGGCGGTTACAAGGCGCTGCGCAATTTCCTGATCGACACCCTCGAGCAAGCCGTGACCCAGTGCGATTTCGTGTTGCTGGGCGGCATGACCGGCACCGGCAAGACCGAACTGCTGGTGCAGTTGGACAACGGTCTGGATCTGGAGGGCCACGCCAATCATCGCGGTTCCAGTTTCGGCAAGCGCGCCACGGGGCAACCGTCGAACATCGATTTCGAAAACCGCCTGGCCATCGACCTCCTCAAGAAACGTGATGCCGGCATCGGTCAGTTCGTGCTCGAAGACGAGAGCCGGGTAGTCGGCAGCTGCGCCTTGCCGCTGCCGTTGTATCAGGGCATGCAGCAATACCCGATGGTCTGGCTGGAGGACAGTTTTGAAGATCGTGTACAGCGCATCCTGCGCGATTACGTGGTGGATCTGTCGGCCGAGTTTTCGGCAGTGCACGGCGAGCAGGGTTTTGCGCTGTTCTCTGAACGGTTGCTCGAGAGCCTGAACAACGTGCAGAAGCGTCTGGGCGGCGAACGCCACCGCCGGATGCTGCTGTTGATGGAAGACGCACTGGCAGAGCAGGGGCGCAGCGGCGCGGTGGATTTGCACCGGGGCTGGATCGAAGGGTTGCTGCGCGAATATTACGACCCGATGTATGTGTTTCAGCGCGAGAAGAAGGGCGCGCGGATCGAGTTTGCCGGGGAGCGCGGGGCGGTGATCGAGTATCTGCGCCAGCGGTTGAATCAAAAACGCTGAAACCGTAAACCCGGCGCCGGCTCCAGAACACTCAAGTCGGGCACGTGACCTTGCCGTTATCCAGCCCCTGCTTGTAGCTGTGGCTCTGCAGGCTGGCCTTGCCGTTGTGCCAGGTCAGGGTCAGCACGTACAGCGAGTCGTAGTCGCCGGACGCCCAGTCCTCGGTGATGGACTGTTTCTCGCCAACAGCCTTGCCGGCGACCTTGTTGATCAGCTCCGGCAGGTAGCCGTGGGACCACGCGGTGTAGATGGTCGAGTTGTGATACTTGTCGGCGGTCAGCTCCCGAGCGAGGTCGCTGGTGTCGTTGGCCGAAAACTCGATGTTCACCGGCAGGCCGAGCTTGATCGCGGCGGGGCTGATGGTCATCAGCGGGCGGATGTAGCTGTAGGAGTTGTCCAGCTCACCTTCCTCGACATTGCGCGTCGGGTTGGCGGCGAACACGTAATCGGCCTTGCCGAATTTCTCCGGCAGCAGCGTCGACAGCTCGATGGCGCGGTTCAGGCCCTGGCAGTTGAGCTGGCCGAGGCCGCCGGCAGGTTTTTCCCCGTGGCGCAGGAAGATCAGGGTCTGGGTGCCGTCCACCGGTTGTGCACGGCTTTCGCTGGATTCGAGCGACAGAAACAGCGCGCTCACCGCCAGCAGCGAGGGCAGGGCAACATAGGCGCGATGTTTGAAGCGTTTGGCGACTTTCATCAAGTTCGTCATGAGATCAGGATTCTTCAGCGTGTTCGGTTAAGGCTGACAAACCTCTACACCACGGGCTGCCGGGGCCGGGTGTTTTTCCCTGTCTTGATTGGTTTTCTTGGAGCCCCCGCAGGCCTTTTGGTTCGATCCGCTTGCCGGGGCGCACTCTAATGGCATCGTCCAAAGGCTTGAGGGAAGGTTAGCGACAGGATGTTGCGGATTTAAGTAAGCACGGCGGCCACAGCAAAAAAGAACCCGAGCCAGAGCGGAAAACGTGGATTATGCTCAGGCCTTTCATTTTGTGACTGGATGCTACACATGACTGATCTGTCCGCGTTCCCGATCACCCAGAAATGGCCGGCGCAGTACCCTGACTGGATTCAGCTCTATTCCCTGCCGACCCCCAACGGCGTCAAGGTCTCGATCATGCTCGAAGAGATCGGTCTGCCCTACGAGCCGCACCGCGTGGGCTTCGACACCAATGACCAGATGTCCCCGGAATTCCTGTCGCTGAACCCGAACAACAAGATCCCGGCGATCCTCGATCCCCACGGCCCGGATGACAAACCGCTGCCGTTGTTCGAATCCGGTGCGATCCTGATTTATCTCGCCGACAAGAGCGGTCAGTTGCTGGCCCAGGAAGGCGCGCTGCGCTACGAAACGATCCAGTGGCTGATGTTCCAGATGGGCGGCATCGGCCCGATGTTCGGCCAGCTCGGCTTCTTCAACAAATTCGCCGGCAAGGACTACGAAGACAAACGTCCCCGTGACCGCTACGTCGACGAAAGCAAACGCCTGCTCAGCGTCCTGAACACCCGCCTCGAAGGGCGCGACTGGATCATGGGCGAGCGCTACACCATCGCCGACATCGCCACCTTCCCGTGGGTGCGCAACCTGATCGGCTTCTACGAGGCGGGCGACCTGGTCGGCATCAAGGACTTCCCGAACGTCACCCGGGTACTGGAGCGTTTTCTGGCGCGGCCGGCCGTGGTGCGCGGGCTGACCATTCCCGGTTGATCAGGGCAAAACCCGATTTTTGAGCATTTGCAGGATGGCTTGCGCGAGCCTTCCTGCCTTTAAAGGAATAAGTCTGTGGAAAAGCTGGCGCTGATCATTGGTAATGCAAATTACGCTTTCGAACCGATCCCTAATGCCGTCAATGATGCGCGCCTGATGGAGGAGACATTGACCGCTCGCGGATTCACTGTCACCCGGCTTGAGAATCAGGACGCGAACGATATGGAGGCGGCGGTCACGGTGTTCGCCCAAAAAGCCCTAGAACAGGGCGCTCTTGCGTTGTTTTATTTTGCGGGCCACGCGATTGAATTGAATGGTGCTGCATATCTCTTGGGAACCGGAATGTCACAGGACCTTCGCCCGGATAGCGTCCTGCGTGAAGCGTTTGCCTTGTCAGAGTTTTTTCAACTGACGACGGATGTCAAAACTCCTCGTATTGTCGTACTGGATGCTTGCAGAACGACGACGTCAGATTGGAGTGTTGATCAATGGCGGATGTTTGCCGAACGTATTTCCCATGAACGTCTTGAGGGTAAGAACAGGCATGACAATGTTTTGATCGGATACTCGACGAGTTCCGGGGATCCAGCGGCCGACGGGCTGGGTGAGAACAGTCTGTACACCCTGGAACTGTGCCAGCGGATTTTGATGCATGGCATCACGATCGAGGACAGTTTCAAGGATATTGGCCTGTCGATTGTTCAACAGTCGGAACAGCGACAGAGGCCATGGTTTTATTCGAGTTTGAATGCCCAGGTAACGTTCAGTGATCTGCCGTCTTATCGAAAGTTTCACAGTTTTCATGTCCCTATCAACCCTCTTGAGGGCGGTTTGTTTTCACCACCTAATGATGAGCTGAAGGCATTCTCGATTGTGGGGAATGTGTTACACCTGAATAGTTCCGGATTTGAGTTGAGCAAGTTTTTCACCAAGATTTGCAGCTGCGCTGTTACTGCAAAAGGCGAATTTATTGTGGTCAATCCTGAGGGGCAGGTGATCATTGGTGACCAAGTGCTTAAGTGTCATGAAGCGCATGAGTATGGAGTGGTCGTCAGTCCAGGCGGCACTAGCTTTATTGTTTTTGGTGAGAGCACTTTTCAGGTTTTTCGTCGCAGTGGTAAATCCTGGGAGGTTGTCGCCAGTCATGTAGGGAAGCAGGGCAAACCCTGGGTGTGTGCGTTGTTCGTGTCCGATGACGTGGCTCTTGTTGGAGGTCATTCGAATCAGTTGGTGCGGATTCAGGGCATCAAAGGCAAGCCGACAGTCACGTCACTGGTTTCAAAGTACTTGGGCGACGTCAACTCTATGGTGGCATTAGGTGGTGGTGATGTGCTGTGTACCCTTTCCGAGGGTGAACTCCGGATTGTTTCATCAAATTCTGAGTGTGCAAGTCAGTGGGGCTCTTTGGGGCGTTTTGTCAAAACGGCCTCTTCGCGTCGGGGTTCGCTGATCAATAGCGTCAATGATGACGAAACAGTTCACAGACTTGTATTTGAGCCGGAAACCTACACCGAGGCAGACATCAGGTTTCTTGAGTCACATCTCCAGTCCAATCATCTTTTGTTCAGCGCGTTGAGCCCGCTGTATCCATTACTCGCAGTGGGCAGCGGGGAAGGATTGATTTACTTCATCGACACTCGAAACACTGTCACCGTGCAAATCATCAATCATGGTGTTGGACAGGCTGATAGCCTCGATGGCCTGGCGTTTGCGGACAATGGCAATCTGGTCGTTTTGGGGCGGAACACGGTGAGCTATTACGAGCCCGTGTTTGAGCCTGGCAAGTCAGACGAATTGTTGCCTGATCTGTAACAGACCTTTCTTCGGCTGCTATTTGTGCCTTGCACCACGCAAGGCATAAGCTTCGCCCCCTACGACTTTCGTCTCATCTGCCCGTTTTCAGGAAAGGCCCCATGTCCAGTCAGTTCCCCGAAGCACGTCCACGCCGTCTGCGCCGCAATGCGAGCCTGCGCAGCCTGTTCCAGGAAACCGAGTTTTCGCTCAACGATCTGGTGCTGCCGATCTTCGTCGAAGAAGAGATCGACGACTTCGTGCCGATCAAGAGCATGCCCGGCGTGATGCGCATTCCGGAGCGCAAACTGGCCAGCGAGATCGAGCGTTACGCCCGGGCCGGGATCAAGTCGGTGATGACCTTTGGCGTGTCTCATCATCTCGACGCCAACGGCAGCGACACCTGGCGCGAAAACGGTCTGGTGTCGCGCATGTCGCGGATCGCCAAGGACGCCGTGCCGGAAATGATCGTGATGTCCGACACCTGCTTCTGCGAGTACACCGACCACGGCCATTGCGGCGTGATGCACAACCATGAAGTCGACAACGACCAGACCCTGATCAACCTCGGCAAGCAAGCCGTGGCTGCCGCCCGTGCCGGCGCTGATGTGATCGCACCGTCGGCCGCGATGGACGGTCAGGTGCGGGCGATTCGCCGGGCACTGGACGATGCCGGGTTCACTCAGATTCCGATCATGGCTTACTCGACCAAATTCGCCTCGGCGCTCTACGGCCCGTTCCGCGAGGCCGGTGGCAGCGCGCTGAAAGGCGACCGCAAAAGCTATCAGATGAACCCGATGAACCGCCGCGAAGCCCTGCGCGAGTCATTGCTCGACGAGCAGGAAGGCGCCGACGCGCTGATGGTCAAACCGGCGGGCGCGTACCTGGACATCATTCGCGATATCCGTGAAGCCTCGAACCTGCCGCTGTCGGCGTATCAGGTCAGCGGCGAGTACGCGATGATCAAGTTCGGCGCCCAAGCCGGGGCCATCGACGAGGATCGTGTGGTGCGCGAAAGCCTCGGTGCGATCAAGCGCGCAGGTGCGGATCTGATCTTCACCTACTTCGCGATGGACCTGGCCCTGGCCGGGATCTGATCCGTCAGGGGCAACTGAAAAACGGCCGGATCCCGTGATCACGGAAATACCGTTCGATCACCTTCGGATCCGCGCTGTTGTCGGCAATCGCCACGTAGGTATCCGGGCGCAACAGGTAAAAGCCGTTGCGCCCCAGTCCTGCCGATTCAAACGCCGGGCGCCAGTCGAACACGTGCAGCGGCAAGTGGTGTTCATTGCACCAGGCGATCATCTCGTCGCTGGTGTCGCCGTACACATGCACCTGCCAGCATGGATTGCGCAGCGGTTCGTAATTATCCCCCTCGCCATCATGGGCCCACGGCAAGCGGTCGCCGCCGTGCACATGCCCGGCCACTCCCTCGCTCAACGCCATGCCCCGATAATTGACGGTGATTTGCGAGACGGTGCGAAACAGGAATTCGCGACTGGTTTCGAATGAGGCCATTTTCGGGATCAGGAACGGTGCCAGTCGTGTGCGCAACAGATCGGCCATCCGGCCTTCGGCAGTCACAAAACTGAAGACTTTGTCAGTGGTCGACACCAGTCGCCGGGCGAAGGCGATGCGTTCGGTTTCGTAGCTGTCGAGCAGCTTCGCCGTGGCGCCACCGCTGAGCACTGCCGCAAGTTTCCACGCCAGATTGATCGCATCGCCGATGCCGGTGTTCATGCCTTGGCCACCGGCGGGGCTGTGCACGTGCGCTGCGTCGCCGAGCAGAAAGGCCCGACCCTTGCGAAAGTGATCCGCCACCCGATGATGCACGCGATAGGTGGAGAACCAGTTGACGTCCTCGATGTGCACGTTCAAATGCTCGATGGCGCGGCTGCTGACATCGGAGAATTCCAGAGTTTCGGCGCGATCTGCACGTTCGTCGCGCACGGTGCCGATCAGCCGCGCACGGCCTTCGCCGGCCAGCGGGAACACCGCGAGAAAATCCGCCTCATCCAGATCCAGATGCAACTCGCCGTTGAGCGCCGGGCCGCTGGCTTGCACGTCAGCGACATAGAAAATCTGTTGATAGGTGCCACCGGGGAAGCCTGTGTCGAGGGTTTTGCGCACGACCGAACGGGCGCCGTCACAACCGGCCAGGTAACAGGCCTGGCAGATCTCCTGCTCACCATCCGGCAGACGCAAATGCGCGGTGAGGCCGTCGCCGTTTTCCGTGAAACTCTCAAGCGTAGTGTTGCGCTCGACAGTCACGTCGTAGTCCTCGAGACGGTCGATCAGCAACCGCTCGTGTTCGTCCTGCGGGTAGATTTCCAGGAAGGCGTAAGGCGTCAGGCCTTCGCCGATGCGGTTGAGCGGCAGTTGGGCCACGGGGTTGCCCTTGACCCAGAAATTCGCCGCCGCCACCCGGTGGCCGTTGCGCACTACCGCGTCGGCCAGGTCCAGTTGCCGGTACAACTCCAGCGTGCGCGCCTGTACCGCCAGCGCCCGTGAGGTGGTGCCCGGCACGGAGCTCTTGTCGATGATGCGCACCCGCACGCCCAGTTTGCTCAGCCACAGGGCCAGTACCAGTCCGGTGGGGCCTGCGCCGATGATCAGAACGTCACTGCGGTTCATGGTCTGTCCTCCTCGCGTGCCCTTTGCCACTGAGTGTGCAGCAGCAAGTATGGATCAGCAGGCGAGGGCAGCCAGTCGGTCTGCCAAACGGGACGATGGAACAGCGCCGCCGGCCCGCAGTCCTATCCTGCACCCTGCGATTGAGCGTAGGGTTAACCCGGCTCAACGGACTGGATGAAGCGTTATGCACACCCCTCGATTATTCGTCAGCCTCGCCGCATTGCTGGTGCTGGCCGGTTGCGCAGGCCAACGCGGGCAGGAACCGGCCCCGCGTTCGCCGGCCGAGGTCAAGGCGCAGATTGTGCGCCTGCTGCCAGCGAAAACCGCCGACCGCCAGGGCTGGGCCACGGACATCTACACCGCGTTCGCTGCCCAGGGCATCAGCCCGACCACGCAAAACCTTTGTTCGGTGCTGGCCGTCGCCGAGCAGGAATCCAACTTTCAGGTCGATCCGCCGGTGCCCGGCCTGGGCAAGATCGCCCGCGACGAGATCGACCGGCGCGCGGCCAAGGTCCACATCCCGAACCTGTTGGTCAGCGGCGCCTTGCAGGTGCGCTCGCCCAACGGCAAGACTTACAGCGAACGCCTGAGCGCAGCACGCACCGAGAAAGACCTGAGCGGTATTTTTGATGACTTCATCGGCATGGTGCCGATGGGACGCACGCTGTTTGGCGGCTTCAACCCGGTGCACACCGCAGGACCCATGCAGGTCAGCATCGAATTCGCCGAACAGCATGCCAAGGGTTATCCGTATCCGGTGAGCGGCACGATTCGCCACGAAGTGTTCACGCGCCGTGGCGGCATGTATTTCGGCATCGCCCATTTGCTGGGGTATCCGGTGAGTTATCGCGAGCCGCTGTACCGTTTCGCCGACTTCAATGCCGGGTGGTACGCCAGTCGCAACGCGGCGTTTCAGAATGCAGTCAGTCGCGCCTCGGGCGTTCCGCTGGCGCTGGATGGTGACCTGATCCGCTACGACTCGATCATGCCGGGCACGACCGAACTGGCGGTGCGCAGGCTCGGCAAGTCACTGGGCCTGCGCAACCCTCAGATTCGCGATCAACTGGAGAAGGGCAACACACTGGGATTCGAGGAGACCAGGCTGTATCAACGGGTCTTCGAACTGGCGGATAAGGCAGAAGGCAAATCATTGCCCCGGGCCGTGCTGCCGGGGATTGTCCTGCAAAGCCCGAAGATCACCCGCAAATTGACTACTGCGTGGTTTGCCAAGCGGGTCGAAGAGCGCTATCGACGCTGCATGGCCAAGGACTGATGAGGCAAAAAAAGGCATAAAAAAACCCGGCTGACGGGAGCCGGGTTTTCTCTGGGTTACTGCGGTGGAGCCCTTCATTCAGGCAACGCGGCGTTCGATCAGACGATCCGAGCCACCTTCGGCAACGCGACGTTCTTGCAGACGATCCGATCCACCTTCAGCAACACGGCGTTCCAGCAGACGATCCGAGCCACCTTCGGCAACGCGGCGCTCTTGCAGACGATCCGAGCCACCTTCGGCAACGCGACGTTCTTGCAGACGATCCGAACCACCTTCGGCAACGCGGCGTTCCAGCAGACGATCCGAGCCACCCTCGGCAACGCGCTGTTCGATCAGGCGATCCGAACCGCCTTCGGCGATCATGGTGTGGGCAGGTTTGGCGGCAAACGCGTTGAAGGCCAGAACCGAAAGGGCAATGCTGAGGATGACTTGGCGTTTCATGATTTTGTGCTCCGGGGGTGTTGTTTGTTTGGTATGGAGCAGATGTTACGCCCGGCATTTTTTAAGAGAACTTCATTGACGTGATGGTGAACATCGACGCCGATGATGGTTTGTCACAGCACCTTCACCGCGCGGCCAATCGCCTGAATCGGCCCGGTGGGTTTGCCGATCGGCGAACCGTTGGCGCCTTCCAGCGTCAGCTCGAACAGCTGGTCAGGTTGCAGCGGCGGCAGCTTGTCCAGCGGAATCGACAGCGCTTGCCCCGGCTTGACCAAACCCAGCGACACCGGGCCTTGCCAGCCGTCGGCCTTGGTCCAGAACTCCAGCGCCTTGTCCGCCGGCACCTCGACCACGCCCAGCGGAATCAACTGAATCTCCCGGGGACTGCTGGCCTGGATCACCCAGCCCGGTGCCTTGTCTTGTGGCGCGACCAGCACCACCAGATAACTCGGTTTCGGCGTGGTCTGCGTCAACAGGATCGAACCCAATAACAAGGTTGCGGCCAACCCGGCAGCGCTCAATCCGCGCCACAGCGACAGGCGGTTCCACCATGAAATCTCTGGCGCCATTTTATGGGTGAGTTGCCCGACACTGCGTTCAATGCGTTGCCACAACTGCGACGAGGGCTGATGCGCCGGGGCGAGGTCGGTCAGTTCCAGCAGACGCCGTTCCCAGGCATCCACGGCCGCTTGCAGCTCGGGCTCGTTCGGCAGGCGTCGCTGCACTTCGGCGCGTTCTTCGGCCGAGAGCGTGCCAAGCACGTATTCGCCCGCCAGTTCATCGCGTTCCTGCGCCGATTCGGTGGTCATCCCATGCACTCCCGCAACGCATTGAGGCTGCGTTTGATCCAGGCTTTGACGGTGCCCAGCGGCGTGTCGAGGCGTTGGGCGATCTGCGCGTGGCTGTAACCGTCGACGTAGGCGTGAAGGATGCAGCGGCGCCTTTGCGGTTCCAGTTGATGCAGGCAGCGGTGGATGCGCGTCGATTGCGCCAGCGTGTCGAAGCCGTCATCACTCGCCAGTGATTCGTTGCTGTCGTCCAGCGATGTTTCCCGGCCATGATCGCGCAACACATTCAGCGCCAGATGCCGGGTCACGCTGAACATCCAGCCTCGAGCCGAACCGCGCGCCGGATCGAACCCCGACGCGCCGGCCCAGATCTTGATGAACGCATCATGGACGATGTCCTCCGCCAGCGCCGTATCACGCACCAGACGCCGGGCCACACCGAGCAGCCGCGGACCTTCCTGCACGTACAATTCGCGCAGGGCCTCGCGCTCGCCGCGAGAACAGGCGGCGAGGCGGGCTTCGTAATCGAATGCAGTTTCGGGCAAGGGCATGTCCTGCAATCTAGCAAGCATCGACCAAACGTCCAGTCAGGCTCAGTTCGCCGCCCAGAAAATGTAGTCGGCCTGGTACTTCACCACTTCCTGTTTACCCTTGTTTGCGGCCGTACATTCGCTGCCCGGCGCCACACCGCCCTTGAGGGCGACGCGCTGGATGTAGCTCACGCCGCTCATCGCGCCTTTGCCTTCAGCGGGGTTAGCCTTCACCAGTTGATAGGGCAGGTTGCCCGGACTTGAGGGTGCAACGGCCAGTTGCGTGCCGGTGACTTTCGAACCGTCCTGCGCCTGCCAGGTGGCGGGCGGGCCGAAGTAGGTGCCGACCTGTTTGCCGCTGCGATCATTGAGCACCGCCTTCGGGCCGACGAACACCCACTCGGTTTGCCCGGCGGCATTGGCCTTGTCCCGGCATTCGTAGGTGATCTCGCCGACCCCGGTGGTCTCCAGGGCGATCTTGTGGCCGTCCGGCACCTTGATCGCGTCGGGATAACTGCTTTGGGCAAAGCTTGTCGAGGCGACAGCGAGCAAACCGGTGAGGCCAATCAATTGGGTGATGTTCATCAGTGTTTCTCCGAAAAGGGTAAACCGCTGACAGCCGAAAGAGGGCTGTTACAGGGACTACCCGTGACGGAGCGGTTTGGATGCAGGGCTCATGAGAAAATTTTTGCAGCCGTTGCAGATCCCTCAATTTGGCGTGCCTGCACGAGCCCGGAAGCCTTGAGCAACGCCTGGGTATAGGCATGCTGCGGCGCCGCAAAAATCTCGCGCGACGCTCCCTGTTCCACCACCTTGCCATCCTTGATCACCATCAAGTCATGCGCCAGCGCATGCACCACCGCCAGGTCATGGCTGATGAACAGGTACGTCAAGCCATGGCGGATCTGCAACTGCCGCAGCAATTCCACCACCTGTTTCTGTACCGTGCGATCCAGCGCCGAGGTCGGCTCGTCGAGCAGAATCAGCGCCGGTTCCAGCACCAGCGCCCGGGCGATGGAAATGCGCTGGCGCTGGCCGCCGGAGAATTCGTGGGGATAGCGATGCCGGCTCTGCGGGTCGAGGCCGACTTCCTCCAGCACACGGATCACTGCTGCCTCACGTTCCTCGGCCGTGCCGATGCCGTGGGTCAGCAGGCCTTCGGCGATGATCTGCTGCACCGACATCCGTGGGCTGAGGCTGCCGAACGGATCCTGGAACACCACCTGGATCTGCCGGCGCAACGGGCGCATCAAACGCTGATTGAGCAGGCTCAATTGCTTGTTGCCGAACCGAATATCGCCCTCGGATTCCACCAGCCGCAGAATCGCCTGCCCCAGCGTCGACTTGCCCGAGCCGGACTCGCCGACAATGCCCAGGGTCTTGCCCCGTTGCAGACGGAAACTCACGCCGTCTACCGCCTTGATGTATTCCTGGGTGCGGCTGAACAGCGCCTTGGGCAGCGGGAACCAGACTTTCAGGTCGTCCACTTCCAGCAAGTTGTGATCGTAGCGACTCGGCACCGGTGCGCCGGATGGTTCCGCCTCGATCAGCAGGCGGCTGTAAGGATGCTGCGGGGTGCGGAACAGCGTTTCGCACTCGGCCTGTTCGACGATTTCCCCGTGGCGCATCACGCACACCCGTTGGGCGATGCGCCGCACCAGATTGAGGTCATGACTGATCAGCAGCAGCGACATGCCGAGGCGTTGCTGCAACTCGATCAGCAGTTCCAGAATTTTCTGCTGCACGGTCACGTCCAGCGCCGTGGTCGGCTCATCGGCGATCAGCAATTCGGGTTCGTTGGCCAGCGCCATGGCGATCATCACTCGTTGCCGCTGGCCGCCGGAGAGTTGGTGCGGATAGGCCTTCAACCGTTGCAACGGTTGGCGAATGCCCACCAGTTCCAGCAGCTCCAGCGTGCGCTGGCGAGCGGCGCGACCCTTGAGCCCCTTGTGGAGCTCCAGCACTTCGCTGATCTGTTTCTCCACCGTGTGCAACGGGTTCAGCGAGGTCATCGGCTCCTGGAAAATCATAGCGATGCGATTGCCGCGCAAGCTGCGCAGTTGTTTTTCGCTGGCGTGCAGCAAGTCCACGCCGTTGTAGCGGATGCTGCCCGTGCTGCTGACGGTTTTGCCTGGCAGCAAACGCAGAATCGAGTGCGCCGTCACCGATTTGCCCGAGCCGGATTCGCCGACCAGTGCCAGGCACTCGCCACGGCGGATGTCGAGGTTTACGCCGTGCACCACTTCATGCCCGGCGAAGGCGACGCGCAGGTCGCGGATTTCAATCAGGTTATCGGTCATTTCAGCTCCGGGGATCAGGATCGCGGATCGAACGCGTCACGGCAGGCTTCGCCGATAAACACCAGCAAGGACAGAATCAGCGCCAGGGCGAAAAACGCCGTCAGCCCCAGCCACGGCGCTTGCAGATTGCGCTTGGCCTGGCCGATCAGTTCCCCCAGCGACGCGGTGCCGGCGGGCATGCCGAAGCCGAGAAAGTCCAGTGCGGTGAGGGTGGCGATGGCGCCGGTCAGAATGAACGGCAAGTAGGTGAGGGTGGAGGTCATGGCGTTGGGCAGAATGTGCCGGCGCATCAGTTCGCTGTCCGTCAGCCCCAGCGCCCGCGCGGCCTTGACGTACTCCAGACTGCGCCCGCGCAGGAACTCGGCGCGCACCACGTCCACCAGTGCCAGCCAGGAAAACAGCGCCATGATCCCCAGCAGCCACCAGAAACTCGGCGAGACGAACCCGGACAAAATGATCAGCAGGTACAACACCGGCAGCCCCGACCAGATCTCCAGCACCCGTTGCCCGAGCAAGTCGACCCAGCCGCCGTAGTAACCCTGCAACGCCCCGGCGACGATGCCGACCAGCGCACTGACAGCGGTGAGGATCAGCGCAAACAGAATCGAAATCCGCGTGCCGAATATCACCCGCGCCAACACGTCCCGCGCCTGATCGTCGGTGCCCAGCCAGTTGCTGGAGGACGGCGGGCTTGGTGCCGGTTCCGTGAGGTCGTAATTGACCGTGTCGTAGCTGAACGGGATCGGCGGGAACAGCATCCAGCCGCCCTGATCCTCGATCAGCCTGTGTACGTAATTGCTGGCGTAATCCGGCTGGAACGGCAGTTCGCCACCGAAATCAGTTTCCTGATAATCGCTGAGGATCGGGAAGTAAAAGGCGTTGTGGTAGCGGATCACCAGCGGCTTGTCGTTGGCGATCAGTTCGCCGCCGAGGCAGATCAGGCACAGCCCGATGAACAGCCACAGCGACCAGCGCCCGCGACGGTTGGCCTTGAATTGCGCGATGCGCCGCCGGCCCAGAGGAGAGAGTGTGAACATCAGGCAGTCCTCGCCGAAAAGTCGATGCGCGGGTCGAGCAGGGTGTAGCAGAGGTCGCCGATCAGCTTGATCAACAGGCCGAACAGGGTGAACAGGAACAGCGTGCCGAACACCACCGGGTAGTCCCGCGACACCGCTGCTTCGTAGCTCATGCGCCCGAGGCCATCGAGGTTGAAGATGGTTTCGATCAGCAGGGAACCGGCGAAAAACACCTCGATCAACGCCGACGGCACACCGGCCACCACCAGCAGCATCGCGTTGCGAAACACATGGCCGTAGAGCACGCGTCTTTCGGTCAGCCCCTTGGCGCGCGCGGTGATCACGTACTGGCGGCTGATCTCGTTGAGGAAGCTGTTCTTGGTCAGGATCGTCAGCGTCGCAAAACCGCCGATCACCAGCGCCGTCACCGGCAACACCAGGTGCCAGAGGTAGTCGCCGACCTTGCCCCACAGGCTCAGACTGTCGAAGTTGTCCGAGACCAGCCCCTGCACCGGAAACCAGTTGACGTAGCTGCCCCCGGCGAACACCACGATCAACAGGATCGCGAACAGAAACGCCGGCATTGCGTAGCCGACGATGATCGCCGTGCTGCTCCAGACATCAAATGCGCTGCCATTTCGGATCGCCTTGCGAATGCCCAGCGGGATCGAGATCAGGTAGGTGATCAAGGTTGCCCACAGGCCGAGGGACAGCGACACCGGTAGTTTCTGCACGATCAGATCTGTAACCTTCGCACCGCGAAAGAAACTGCTGCCCAGGTCCAGTTGCGCGTAGTTCTTGAGCATCAGCCACAGGCGTTCGTGCATCGGTCGGTCGAAACCGTAGTGGTGTTTGATTTCTTCGATCAGCGCCGGGTCCAGGCCACGGCTGCTGCGCCCGGCACCGCCGATGGCGGTTACCTCGCTGGCGCCGCCCATGCTGTGCCCGCCGAAGCCTTGCAGGCGGGCGATGGCCTGTTCCACCGGGCCGCCGGGCGCGGCCTGCACGATGACGAAGTTGACCACCAGAATGCACAGCAGCGTCGGGATGATCAGCAACAGACGTCGACTCAGATAACGCCACATGTCACTGGCCCCCCGCGAGCTGGTGCAGGGCGCTCATCTGCTGATTGGTCAGCGGCTTGGCCGAGACCTCCCACCAGGTATCGAGGCCTTCGCTGTAGACCGGCTGCACCGGCGGCCTGCCGAAGCGGTTCTGATACACCGTCGGCGTGCCTTTGGAGTAGTAGTTGGGAATCATGTAGTCACCCCATTGCAGCACCCGGTCGAGGGCGCGGGCGTAACGCACCATGGCGTCGCGGGTATTGGCCTGGACCAGACCGTCGATCAGCCGGTCCACGGCCGGGTCGGCCAGCACCATCGAATTGGAGCTGCCGATTTGCGTGGCGCTCTGTGAGGCATACAGGCTGTACAACTCGCGGCCCGGCGAGACGATCGGGTCGCCGCTTCGGGGGAAACTGGTGACGATCATGTCGTAGTCCCGGGCGTTGAGCCGGTTGACGTACTGCGCCGAATCGATGCGTCGCAGATTGAGGGTGATGCCGATCTGCGCCAGGGTGCGTTTGTACGGCAGCAGCATGCGGTCGAAACCGCCCTGGCCGTCGAGGAAGGTGAATTCGAATGGCTCACCGGCGGCGTTCACCAGTCGGTTGTTTTTCGGTGTCCATCCGGCCTCGGCCAACAGCTTCAGAGCCTGCAACTGCTTGTCGCGGATGTAGCCGCTGCCATCGGTTTTCGGCGCCTGATAGACCCGGCTGAAAACCTCGTCCGGAATCTGTCCGCGCAGCGGTTCGAGGATCGCCAGTTCTCCGGCGTCGGGCAGGGCGGTGGCGGCCATTTCACTCTTCGGCCAGTAGCTGTTCTGGCGCACGTAGAAGCCGCGCATCATCTGCTTGTTGGTCCACTCGAAATCCCACAGCAGGCTCAGCGCCTGACGCACGCGGCGATCCTTGAACAGCGGGTTCTGCAGGTTGAACACAAAGCCCTGGGCGCTGGTCGGTTTGTCCGGGGCGAGAATCGCCTGTTGCAGGCGTCCGTCGCGCAGGGCCGGACTGTCGTAGCCGACCACGTAGCCAGACGAGGAAAACTCGCGGTTGTAGTCGAACGCCCCGGCCTGCAGCAGTTGTCGGGCGACGTCGGTGTCGCCGTAGAAATTCACGGTCAGGCTGTCGAAGTTGTACATCCCGCGACTGACTGGCAGATCTTTGCCCCACCAATCCGGATCGCGCTGGAAACCGATGCTGCGCCCCGCGTCGACCTTGCTCACCCGGTACGGGCCGCTGCCCAGCGGGGGTTCGAAACCGCCGCCGTTGGCGAAGTCGCGGGTCTTCCACCAGTGTTCGGGCACCGGTCGCAGCGACGCCAGATCCAGCGCCAGGGTGCGGTTGAGGTTGTTCTTGAAGGTGAAGCGAATCTGCCGCGGGCCTTCGATCAGCACGTCCTGCACGTCGGCGTATTGCTGGCGATAACTCAGGCTGCCCTTGGTCATCAATAGCTCGAAGGTGTAGCGCACGTCCTCGGCGGTGATCGGCGTGCCATCGGCGAAACGCGCCTCGGGATTCAGGTTGAAACGCACCCACAGACCGCCGGGATCGCGCTCCATGGATTGCGCCACCAGACCGTAGACGGTGTAGGGCTCGTCCAGCGAGCGGAACGCCAGCGGCGAATACACCCAGTCGTTGACCTGCACCACGGAAATGCCCTGATCGGCATACGGGGTGATGTAGTTGTACTGACCGATCTCCATCGAAGCGCGGCTGAGCGAGCCGCCCTTCGGGGCGTCGGGATTGACGAAATCGAAGTGGTGAAAGCCGGCAGGGTATTTCGGCGCCTCGCCGTACACCGTCATCGCGTAGCTGCCGCCGGCCAGCGCAGATGCCGCGTTGCACAGCAGCGCGCTGCCGAGCAGCAAGCCGGCCATGTTGCGCATGAATGTCATGAAGTCGTTCCTCTGAGCCGGAAAAACCCGAAGCGGCGGCTGGCCGCTGCGGGATGCGAATTCGCAAGGGGAGGGGGCCGGCCGGAGTCTTGCTCGGCCCCGACCGTGACTCAGAAGTGGTACGTCATGCGCGCAAACAGCGTGCGGCCCAGCGGATCGGTGTAGCGCGGGTCATAGCCGCTCTGGAAGTTGTAGGCCTGGTTGGAGAACGGCGGATCACGGTCGAACAGGTTCTTCACCCCGGCATCCACGTCCAGCACCTTGTCGAAGGTGTAACCGGCCGACAGGTCCCACACCGAATACGACGCGACCCGCGCGTTGGTCTCGCGGTCGTAGTCGTTGTAGCCGGTGGTGAAGCGGTTGGTCAGCGCCGCACGGGCCGCGCCGAAGGTCCAGGAACCGGTCAGGTTGTGTTTCCAGCGGGCAATCACCCCGTCACCCTTGAAGTCGCCGACCTTGTCGGTGAACGGGCCCTTGATGGTGCTCTGAAAGTCGTACTCGTCGACATAAGTGCCTTGCAGGCCCAGACCGAACTGACCGTACGGTGTGTTCGGGAAGCGATAGTCCAGCGACACATCGACGCCGTTGGTTTCGACGATGCCGAGGTTGGCGTTGCCGGTGACGATGTAATTGAGCGTGCCGTCGGCGTTGCGCACGAAGCGGTCAGGGTAGCTGCCGGCCTGATCGAACACGGTGGATTCCGGGAACGGCTGGATCTGGTTGGAGATGTGAATCCACCAGAAATCCAGTCCCACGGACAGATTGCTGACCGGCTGATAGACGAAGCCCAGCGTCACGTTGCGGGCTTTCTCCGGGGCCAGGTCTTCGTTGCCGCCGATCTGGTTGAGGAACTGCTGACCGCAATCGCGCCCGCCGTTGCCGCCCGGTTGCACGACGCCGCCGGTACACAGCACCGGGTCGTTGTAGTAGCCCTGGGTGTAGGTGATGCTGCGCGGCGAATACAACTCATACAGCGACGGGGCGCGGAAGCCTTCGCTGTAGGCGCCGCGCACCACCAGCTCCTTGAGCGGCTGATAACGGAACGAATATTTCGGGTTGGTGGTGCTGCCGAAGTCACTGTATTTGTCGTGACGCACGGCGGCGGACAGTTCCAGGCTGTCGAGCACCGGCACGTTGATTTCCGCGTAGGCGGCTTTCACGGTGCGGTCGCCTTCAACGCTGCCGGCCGGGTCGATGCCCAGGCTCTGGATGTCGCCGGCGAACGGCTCGAAGTCCTGGTGGAATTTCTCTTTGCGGTACTCGCCGCCCAGCGCCAGACCCGACGGGCCGGCACCGAACCAGTCACCGATTTCGCGGCTGATCCGCCCGTCGAAACCCGCCACCCGACCGACCGCCGTGGAATAGGCGCCGTGGTACATGGCCTGATTGATGTATTGCTGACCGGCGCTGCTCTGCGGTCCGAACGGGTTGAGCAGACCGCTGGCCAGACCGCTGATCATCGCTTGATCGCTGACATAGCCGCTGGTGACGCTGGAGACGATCTTGTTCTGGTTGTACGAGGCGCCGACGTTGTAATCCCAGCCGCCGACCAGACCGTCGAAGCTCAGCAAGAAGCGCTGGCTGGTGTTCTGGTCTTTCGATTCGCGCGGGCCGGCGGCGGTTTCGCGCCAGTTCACGTCCACCGGTTGTGTCGGGTCGAGGGCGAAACCGGTGGGCGCCGGGGTTATGCCGTTGCCAGGGTAGTAGGGCGAGGACGAATCCAGGCTCAGGCCGGTCAATGGCGCCGGGCCGACCGCGGTGGCGTTGTTGTTGCGCGACCAGAAGTATTCAAGGTTGACGTTGTGATCATCGGCCAGTTTGCCGGTGGTCTTGCCGAAGAACGACGTCTTCTCGGTCTGCGGCACCAGGTCGATGTATTCGCGGGTGCTGAAGCGGCAGAGGCCGTCGCGGGCCACCAGGTTGGGGCCGTTGCAATTGCTGTTGGCCAGCGGGTTGGTGGCGTTGCCGTTCTGGCTGTAGTTGCCGGGGAACGCGGTGCCGGAGGTCTGGTCCAGGCCACGGCCGGGCACGTAGTCGCGGGCGAAGGAGCGGTCGTTGGCGTCGAGGTTCTGCTGCTTGTTGTAGTTGAACACGCCGAGCACGTTGAAGCGGTCCTGTTCCAGATCGCCGTAACCCCAACTGGCGCTTATGTCCTTGGTCGCACCGCCGCCGCTGTGTGTCGGGGTTTCGCCACCGAGGGTGAGCTGGCCGTCGGTCATGGATTTCTTGGTGATGAAGTTGATCACGCCGCCGATGGCGTCGGTGCCGTACAGGGCCGAGGCGCCGTCGCGCAGCACCTCCACGCGCTCGATCGCGGCAAACGGGATCATGTTCAGATCCACCGCGCCGCCGGCCGAGTTGGTGCCCGACAGGGCGTTGTTCGCCAGCCGGCGACCGTTGAGCAGCACCAGCGTCTTGTTCGCGCCGATGCCGCGCATGTCGGCAAACGATGCGCCGCCGGTGGCCGCGCCGACCGAGCCTGCGCTGTTGTTGATCGACTGGCTGCCGGTGATGCGCTGCACCAGTTCGGCGGTGGTGGTCACGCCCTGTTTGCGCAGTTCTTCGGCCTTGAGCACGGTGATCGGCACCGCCGTTTCCGCATCGACCCGACGGATCGCCGAACCGGTCACTTCGACCCGTTGCAGTTGCGTGGTCGGCGCGACCACCGCAGCGGCGGCCGGGACGCTGTTGTCGTCCTCGGCAGCCTGAACCCCGGCGCCCATCCCCATGGCCACCAGGTACAACGGAACGAAACGGTGACGGGAAATCGTCGCCACCAAGGGTTTGAGCGTGAAGCGTGGAGTGTTCATCAGCATGGTTGTTTCCGACTTTGTTAGACGTTTATCGAAATGGCCTTGTGAGCCCTCTTTGCACGGAGCACGGTGGTGCCGCGCCGCGAAAACCACTTTCTTCAAGCAAGCCGATCCCCTCCGAAGACGCGCTGCGTTTTTTCGGTCGGCCGATTGCGACGGGATTCAACGAACGGTGTCGGGCGCGTCCCTCACAGCGCGCCCGGCACCGCCGTCAGCGGGTGGTCATCACCGATATCTTGGTGATGCCCGAGCGCTCGATGGACGCCATGGCTTTGGCTACCTGGCCGTAATTCACGGCGGAGTCGGCCTGCAGCTGCACGCGCACTTCGGCGTCCCTGGCCTTGACCTCCTTGAGGCTGGCCTCCAGTGATTCCGGCGCCAGCTCGGTCTTGGCCAGGAAGAACTTGCCGTCCTGATCGACGCTGACCACCACCGGGTCTTTCTTTTCGGCGGGGGCGACGGCATCGGTTTTTGGCAGGTTGACCTTGATCGCATTAGTCATCAGCGGCGCGGTGACGATGAACACCACCAGCAGCACGAGCATTACGTCCACCAGCGGCGTGACGTTCATTTCGCTGAGCACTTCATCGCTGTCTTGAGTGGAAAAGGACATCAGCTGGCCTCCCGCACGGCGGCCGTGGATTTGGCGATGGCCTGGCGGCTGATGGAAAACGCACTGCGCGAGGCGAGGGCGTCGAAGTCGTGGGCGAAGTCATCCATGTCTGCCGAGGCCAGCTTCAGGCGCCGCAGGAAGAAGTTGTAAATCAGCACTGCCGGCACCGCGACGGCAATCCCCACGCCGGTGGCAATCAGTGCGTGGCCGATGGGGCCGGCCACGGTTTCCAGGCTGGCCGAACCGCTGGCGCCGATGCTTTGCAGGGCTTCCATGATTCCCCACACGGTACCGAACAGGCCAATGAACGGCGCGGTGCTGCCGATGCTGGCGAGGATCGCCTGGCCGTTTTCCAGCGAGCGGCGTTCCTTCTGGATCTGCTGGCGCAGGTTGCGCTCCAGTCGGTCGGAGCGGTTGATGGTGTGCGCCAGTTGCTGGGTGGTGCGGGGGGATTCTTCCACCAGCAGGGCTTCGAAACCGCTGCTGGCGATCCGCGCCAGCGAGCCCGGATATTGGCTGGCGTGCTCGGCGGCGGTCAGCAGATCCGGCGCGCCCCAGAAGGCTTTGCTGAACTGTCTGTTCTGGGTTTTCTGGCGCAGGTATTGCGCCGACTTGACCAGCAGGATTGCCCAACTGACCACGGAAAACAGCACCAGCCCCCAGAGCACGCCGGGGACAATCATCGAAGACAAAGAATCGTTCATGGCTACACCTCGCTTGCGTTAATCGGTTGTGAGTTCGGTTGTCGCGCCGTCATTGCGGCAATTTGAAATCGATGGTCTGGGTGGCGAAGCCGTCGATCGGCGTGTCGCCGCGCTTGGCCGGAATAAACTTCCAGGCCTTCACCGCCGCGACCGCTGCGTCATCCAGTTGCGGCTTGCCGCTGGATTTGGTCACCGTCACCGAGCCTGCACGACCGTTGGCCAGCACCTGAATCCGCAGCACCACGCTGCCTTCCCAGTTGCGCCGCAGGGCCAGCGACGGGTATTCCGGTGGCGGGTTGCCGAGGCTGGCGAGGCCGGAAATCGCCGCCGACTCTTTCACCGGGCTCGGAGCCGCCGCAGGTGCCGGCGGCGCGCTCGGGGTGGCCGGAGCGGCAGGCGCTGCCGGTTGCGCAGGGGCGGGTGGCGCTTTCGGCGGCTCGACCTTTTTCACCGGTTTGGGTTTCTCGACCGGTTTCGGTTTTTCGATCGGCTTGGGTTTTTCCACCGGTTTGGGCGGTGGCTTGACCGCGTCCTCGTCTTCCACCGGTTGTTCCGGTTCGGGCGGTGGGGGCGGCGGCTCCGGTGTCGGCGGGGCCGGAGGTGTCGGGCTGGTGAGCTCGACGGTCATTTCCGGAATTTCCGGTGGCGTGGGCAACGGCTCGGCCCTGGCCTGCTGGAAAAACCACCAGGCGCCGCCGTGTATCAACGCCGACACCGCCACCAGCAACAGCATCTGCTGTTTGTTAAGGCCGCCGGGCTGCGAAGTGTTGGCCTTATAGACGGGCCGACCCGCCACCGACGCAAGTGGTGCGTTCCGTAATGGCCCCGGCGGCGTTCTGTGCTTTACCGCATCGTTCATTAAAGCTCCCTCGGGTGGATGAAGGGCAATAAGGTGCCGTTCGAACAACAAAGCGTTGTTCGAGTGAGTGGTCGCAACTTTCATACAGGTGTGCAGAAGCCGATAGTTGAACTATCTATTGAACAGGGCTTGTGCAGCTTATTGTTTCAGTAACATCGACTTCGATTGTTCATTGACCCGGTCCGTGGCTGTTTTTTTATGAGTGAGTGTGCAATTGAGTGGCTTGTCTCATTCTTGCCCTCATGATTGATGCAATAGCAACCGCTGTGCCAAAGAGTGACCCATTGTGTAGTGTTTATTTCTCGACTGATACGTATGTCGCATTTATATAAGTTTCATCAAGCACGCCGGTTTTCATGGGCACATAACCTCCCGAAGGCCCTGTTTGCAGGGCTTTTTTCAAGGCGAGACAGGCCGGGCGCGGTATCGCGCTGATCAGCGAGATAGAGCGGCTGTTCTCGTGTCAGCCAGGGCGCGTGATGGTGCGTGGCGGACTGATTTGGTGCGGGTCAGTGTTTTAGCGGGTCACAGGCGATGTTCCTTGTTCTTGTTTAAGTAAAGTCGGTTTTTCCGCGTGAGCGGTGTATTGACTGCAAGTGCAGTTTTGGTGCGTTCCGAACATTAACGCCGAACAGCAAAAGTTGTAGCAGTGTGCTGTCTGGAAGTTATTGTCGAACAATGTGTTGTTGCGTTCATTAATGCAGCGCGCACGCAATGACTTTTTGCGAGCTATTTAAAAAATAAATAGTGCAAGCGTTCAGGTAATAAAATGAATGCACGGACTGTTCGGAGGACGAACACCGCGCAGGTACAGGGGCACGGAGAGAAGAGAATGGCGCAGCAGATGAAGATTCACGCGGTGAACTCCTTGTTGCCAGCTCGGATACGCGAACTTTTGGTTCGGTATCGCACCTTACAAGAACGCGGATAGCGTTCGCTGATTGCTCTTGGTGCGGGATGGGCACCGCCAGCGCTGTTTTGCGAGATCAGGGATTCGCAAGCTGCCGATGAATGCGCAATCCGTGCCAAATTCGATACAACAGCTATAAATAGGGCCAGGCAGGATGCCTTTCGCAGTGGAGGAGGGGATATGTATCAGCTCTACGGACATCGCAATTCAGGGGCAGCGGCCATCGAGGCGGCGCTCGAGCTGTGCCAGATCGCTTATCGCTTCATCGACATCGAAGCCAGCGCCGAAGCGGCGCAGGAACTGGCCAGGCTCAATCCGCTCAAGCAGATTCCGACTTTGCAACTACCCGATGGCAGTGCGCTCACTGAAAGCGCGGCGATCCTGATTCACCTGGGGTTGAGCTTTCCCGCGTCTGGCCTGTTGCCGGCCAACGCGGCGGATCGTGATCAGGCGATTCGCGGTCTGGTGTACATCGTCAACAATTGCTACGTGGCCATCGGTGTCCTTGACTACCCCGAACGCTGGCTGGTGATGCCGGATGAAGCATCGCGGCAGAACCTGATGGCGGGAGCGCGGGAGCGATTGCACTGGATGTGGGAAGTATTCGCCGACCAGTTTTCCGCCGAGTTGTACCTGGACGATGAAACACCGGGAGCGCTGGATGTATTGGCGGCGGTGGTGACGCGCTGGGCCGGCACCCGCGAACACCTGCGCCAGGCCCGGCCCGGTTTCCATGCGTGGTTGCAACGCATCGACCGGCACCCGGTGCTGGCGCCGGTCTTTGCGCGACATTGGCCTGCTTGAGACTTCGGCCGATCACTCCCCGCGAATGTACTGCTCCAGCTGTTTGATCAGCTCGGCCTGTTCGGCAATCGCTTCCTTGACCAGGTCGCCGATCGACAGCAGGCCCAGCAGCTTGCCGTTTTCCACCACGGGCAAGTGGCGCAGACGTTTGTCGGACATGATGCTCAGGCAGGTGTCGACGGTCTGGTGGGTGTCCACCGTGATCACGTTCGCCACCATGATGTCGCGTACCGGCGTGCCTACCGAGGAGCGCCCGTGCAGCACCAGTTTGCGCGCGTAATCGCGTTCGCTGATGATGCCCACCACTTTATCGTCCTCCACCACGAGCAAGGCGCCGACGTTTTTCTCGGCCATCTTCATCAGCGCTTCGAGCACCATGTGATCGGGCTTGATCTGGTGCACTTCCTGATTTTTCTGATCTTTGAGCTTGAGCAGCTGGGCGACGGTTTTCATGGTGGTTACTCAGGTGTTGTCGTTGTTCTCCAAGCATCGTAGACCGTGGCGCGCAGAGCAAGGCCGCAAAACGGCAGATAACACGCAAAAAACGTCATCTGACGGTTTTTTTCATGGCGAGGCCTTTGTCACCCGTTGCTGCAATGCCGCGTAGAATGCCCAACTGAATCAATTCTTGAGGTCGCAGTGGTGGATTTACAGCAGGGCTTCGTCCTGACCCGGCATTGGCGCGACACCCCGGCCGGCACCGAAGTCGAGTTCTGGCTGGCGACCGACGCCGGGCCGCGCCGTGTGCGCCTGCCGCATCAGCCGTCGGTGGCGTTCATCCCGGCGGCGCAGCGCGAGCAGGCCGAGCGTGTGCTGGTGGGCGAAAAGAACGTCGAACTGCGCCCGTTGGCCCTGCAGGATTTCGAACATCGCCCGGTGCTCGGGCTGTATTGCCAGCAACACGGCCAGTTGATGCGCCTGGAAACGGCGCTCAACCGTCACAGTGTCGACGTCTTTGAAGCCGATGTGCGACCGCCCGAGCGTTACCTGATGGAGCGTTTCATCACCGCGCCGGTGTGGTTCAGCGGTACGCCCGATGCCGACGGTGTGCTGCTCGACGCCCACCTCAAGCCTGCGCCCGACTATCGCCCGACACTGCGGCTTGTTTCGCTGGACATCGAAACCACCGAGCAGGGCGAGTTGTACTCCATCGCGCTGGAAGGCTGTGGCGAACGTCAGGTGTACATGCTCGGCGCGCCGAACGGCGATCACAGCTTCGTCGACTTCGATCTCGAGTACTGCGAATCGCGGACCCTGATCCTCAAGAAGCTCAACGACTGGTTCGCCCGCCACGACCCCGACGCGATCATCGGCTGGAACCTCGTGCAGTTCGACCTGCGCATCCTCCACGAACACGCCCGACGCCTTGGCGTGCCGCTCAAGCTCGGGCGCGGCGGTGAAGAAATGCAGTGGCGCGAACACGGCAGCCGCAATCATTACTTCGCGGCAGCGGCAGGGCGGCTGATCATCGACGGCATCGAATCCCTGCGTTCGGCGACCTGGAGCTTCCCCTCGTTCAGTCTGGAGAACGTCGCCCAGACCTTGCTCGGCGAGGGCAAGTCGATCGACAACCCGTACCAGCGCATGGACGAAATCAACCGCATGTTCGCCGAGGACAAACCGGCGCTGGCCAAGTACAACCTCAAGGACTGCGAACTGGTCACGCGGATCTTCGCCAAGACCGAGCTGCTGAAGTTTTTGCTGGAGCGCGCCAGCGTCACCGGCCTGCCGGCGGATCGCAGCGGAGGCTCGGTGGCGGCATTCACGCATTTGTACATGCCGTTGATGCACCGCCAGGGTTTTGTGGCGCCGAACCTTGGCACCAATCCACCGCAGGCGAGCCCCGGCGGATTTGTCATGGACTCGCAACCGGGGCTGTACGAATCGGTGCTGGTGCTCGACTACAAGAGTCTTTATCCGTCGATCATCCGTACGTTCCTGATCGATCCGGTGGGGTTGATCGAAGGCTTGCAGCATCCTGACGACAAAGACTCGGTGCCGGGTTTTCGCGGCGCTCGTTTCTCCCGCACCCGGCATTGCCTGCCGTCCATCGTCGCCCGGGTCGCCGAGGGCCGCGAGACCGCCAAGCGTGAACACAACGCGCCGCTGTCCCAGGCGCTGAAGATCATCATGAACGCCTTTTACGGCGTGCTGGGTTCCAGCGGTTGCCGGTTTTTCGATACGCGGCTGGCGTCATCGATCACTCTGCGCGGCCACGAAATCATGCTGCGCACCCGGCAATTGATCGAGGCTCAGGGGCATGCGGTGATCTATGGCGACACCGACTCGACGTTCGTCTGGCTGCGTCGCCCCCACGGTCAGGAAGAAGCGGCGACCATCGGCCGGGCGCTGGTGCAGCACGTCAACGACTGGTGGCGTGAGCATGTGCGTGAGCAATACGGGCTGGAAAGCGCTCTCGAATTGCAGTTCGAAACCCACTACAAACGCTTTTTGATGCCGACCATTCGCGGCGCCGAGGAGGGCAGCAAGAAACGTTATGCCGGTCTGGTGACCCGCGCCGACGGCAGCGAGGAAATGGTCTACAAAGGCCTGGAAACCGTGCGCACCGACTGGTCGCTGCTGGCCCGGCAATTCCAGCAGGAGTTGTACGAGCGGATCTTCCAGCGCAAGCCGTATCAGGATTACGTGCGTGAATACGTGCGCAAGACCCTGGTCGGCGAGTTCGACGAGCGACTGGTCTACCGCAAGCGCCTTCGCCGAACCCTCGACGATTACGAACGCAACGTGCCGCCCCACGTGCGCGCCGCACGGCTGGCCGACGATTACAACGCGCAACACGGTCGCCCGCGCCAGTACCAGAACGGCGGCTGGATCAGCTACGTCATCACCCTGGCCGGCCCCGAGCCGCTGGAAGTGCGCCGCGCGGCCATCGACTACGACCACTACATCACCCGCCAGCTGCAACCGGTGGCGGATGCGATCCTGCCGTTTGTCGACGACGATTTCTCAACCCTGATCGGGGGGCAACTGGGCTTGTTTTGAGTCCAGCAGTTGCAGGGTCCATTCGTCCTGAATGCCGTGGAAGTAACGCTCCAGCGCTTGATGCCAAAGGCTGTTGTCGTCGGCGAACTGGGCGAACAGGGTCATTGATGAGTGGAATTTCAGGTCGTCCGGATGGCCGAAAATCTCGGCAATCGAACGCTGCTGCACGTTCAGCACCAGTTGCGCGCAGGTGCGCAGCCGGGCGCCGAGCAGCTCATGGGCCAGATAAGCCTTGGCTTCCCCGGCCGAGCCGATGGCAAAGCGCCGGGACATCTCGCTGCCCCCGAGCCCGGCGAACTGCGGAAACACAAACCACATCCAGTGGCTGCGCTTGCGGCCCTCGTCGAGTTCGCGTTGCACCCGTTCGAACACCGGGTCCTGGGCCAGGACAAATCGTTGCAGGTTGAACGGGTCGTACTGATCAGTGCTTCTCATGGCGAAGCCCTCTGCCCGTCGGCGGTGGCTCAGACCATGGCCAGCCGCTGCTTGCGTTGTGGCGCGTGAAACGCCTGGTCCAGCGCCGCCAGATCCCCGGCATCGAGCTGTAGCTGCGCCGCTTGTGCATTGAGCTGCACATGTTCCGGACGCACTGCCTTGGGAATCGCAATCACCCCATCCTGACGCAGAATCCACGCCAGCGAAACCTGTGCCGGGGTCACGCCGTGACGAACGGCAATCTGTTTCAGCACGGTTTCCGCGAGCATCGCGCCGCCCTGGCCGATCGGGCAGTACGCCATCAATGGCATGCGCTGTTGCTGGCACCACGGCAAAAGATCGAATTCGATGCCGCGCTCTTCCAGGTTGTACAGCACCTGATTGGTCGCGCAGGCCGAATTCGACAGTTCCTCAAGATCGTCGATGTCGAAGTTCGACACGCCCCAGCGGCCGATCTTGCCGTCCTCGCGCAGACGCTCGAAGGCCTCGACGGTTTCTTCCAGCGGATACTGGCCGCGCCAATGCAGCAGATAGAGATCGATGTAATCGGTGTCGAGCCGGCGCAGGCTGCGTTCGCAGGCCTGGGGAATGCCTTTGCGGCTGGCGTTGTGCGGGTAGACCTTGCTCACCAGAAACACTTGATCGCGCAGGCCGGAAATGGCTTCGCTGACCACGGTTTCGGCACCGCCCTCGGCGTACATTTCGGCGGTGTCGATCAGGGTCATGCCCAGTTCGATGCCACTGCGCAGGGCCGCCACTTCACGCTTGTGCGCCGAGCGGTCTTCGCCCATGCGCCAGGTGCCCTGGCCAATCACCGGAACCTGCATGCCAGCCAATTCGAGGGTACGCATTCAAACCTCCTATCTGAAACGGTCGATACCTTTAAGTGGGCAGCAGGATAGCCCATGGGTTCCATATGAGGGTGTCGGCCCGTTGAGGCGTTTATGGCGAGGTTCTGTTGTTCCGATGTTTCGAACGGGCGTTTCGCAAGTGTGCAAGAAGTTGCGCAGTTGTCCGTAATAAAACCCTACTCAAAACCGCTGGAGGCCTTGTCTGTAAAGGCCTGCAGTCAAGTGCGCAAGAAGTTGCGCAGTACTGCGCAACTTCTTGCGCACTTTTAGACGAATTCAGTGGGAAGTTTCGCCGTATCTGCGAAGAAAACATACCAAGCCCCAGGTTTATAAGGGTTTGAAAAAGTTGGCATGCTAATTGATGGCCATTGGCCGCCTCTTGGGTGATATCACCTATCGGCGCACCCAATGATTCAGCAAGGAGCACACCCCATGGCAACACCAGCGTACATGTCGGTTACCGGCGAAAAACAAGGCCTGATCACTGCCGGCGCCTTCACCGCCGACTCCGTTGGCAACACCTACCAGGAAGGCCACGAAGACCAGGTCATGGTTCAGGCTTTCACCCACGACGTGATCATCCCGCGTGACCCACAATCCGGTCAGCCAACCGGTCAGCGCGTTCACAAGCCAGTTGTGATCACCAAGGTCTACGACAAGGCTTCGCCACTGCTGCAAGCGGCTCTGACCTCCGGCGAGCGCATGAGCGAAATCGTTATCCAGTGGTATCGCACTTCGGCGCAAGGCACCCAAGAGCACTACTACACCACCAAACTGGAAGACGCGATCATCGTCGCCATCAACAACAAAATGCACAACTGCCAGGACCCAGGCAATTCGCACTTCACCCACCTGGAAGAAGTGCAGTTCACCTACCGCAAAATCACCTGGACCCACGAAGTATCCGGTACTTCGGGTTCTGATGACTGGCGTGCTCCAGTCGTTTAATTACGGCTGATGGTTGTACCGCCTCGGCCGGTTTCGCCGGTCGAGGCACCTTTACGACTCAAAGAATTTTTGCTGCCCGATCCTTAGCGATCTGGCGGCGTCGCAGCACTGTGCGAGGGACAAGGGAATGTTCTCACCGGCCAACCAGGCTCATTTCAATCTGACCATCGATGGCGCGGACAGCGATTTCCAGGTGCTGTCGTTCACCGGTCGGGAGGCCCTCAACACGCCCTTCGAATTCGAGCTGGAACTGGTCAGCGAAAAGGCCTCGATCAACCTCGAAGCCTGCTGCACAAACTGGCGTTTCTTCAGCTGTCGCCGAGCGGCACCGGGATTCACGGGCTGATCTACAGCATCGCCCAGGGCGAGGCGGGCAAGCGCCTGACCCGCTACAAGATCTCGCTGCGCCCGCAGCTTTCGTACCTCGCGCACCGTTTCAACCAGCGCATTTTCCAGCAGATGACCGTGCAGCAGATCATCAGCCAGGTGCTGGAAGAACACGGCATCCTCGCCAGCGATTACCACTTCCAGCTCAGCGCGATCTATCCCGAGCGCATCTACTGCACGCAGTACGACGAGAGTGACCTGCATTTTGTCCAGCGCCTGTGCGAAGAGGAGGGGATTCACTACCACTTCCAGCACACGTCCAGCGGCCACAAACTGACCTTCGGCGATGACCAGACGGTGTTCCCGAAACTGGCGCCCGTGGCCTATCAGCAGGACTCCGGGCTGGTGGCGGACAAGCCGGTGGTCAAGCGTTTCGGCCTGCGCCTGGCGACCCGCACCAGCCGCACCACGCGGCGCGATTACGACTTCGTCAAACCGAAGATCGAGCTGGAAAGCGACGCCAAGAGCAGCGCCCAGCCGGACCTGGAAGATTACGATTACCCGGGGCGCTTCGTGGATCGCGAGCGCGGCAAGCACCTGGCCAACCGCAACCTCGAACGCCACCGCAGCGACTATCGCCTGGCCGAGGGCAACAGCGACCAGCCGATTCTGGTCACCGGGCATTTTCTGGCCCTGACCGACCACGCCAACCCGAGGTGGAACGACCTCTGGCTGCTCACCGAGATCTTCCACGAAGGCAAGCAGCCGCAAGTGCTGGAAGAGTCGGTGACCAGCGACACCACCGACAACAAAGACGATTTCCATCAGGGCTACCGCAACCGCTTCAACGCGATCCCGTGGGACGTGCCGTACCGCCCGCCACTGGATCACCCGAAACCCAAGATCCTCGGTTCGCAAAGCGCTGTGGTCACAGGTCCCGAAGGTGAAGAAATCTTTTGCGACCAGTACGGCCGCGTGAAGGTGCAGTTCTTCTGGGACCGCGAAGGTCAGCACGACGACAAGACCACCTGCTGGATGCGTGTGGCCTCCAGTTGGGCGGCAGAAACCTTTGGCTCGATCAACATTCCGCGGGTCGGCATGGAAGTGCTGATCACCTTCCTCGAAGGCGATCCCGACCAGCCGCTGATCACCGGTTGCCTGTACCACGGCGCCAACCTGCCGCCGTACAAACTGCCGGACTTCAAGACCCTCGCCACGGTCAAGAGCAAGGAATACAAGGGCAGCCGCGCCAACGAACTGCGCATCGACGACACCACCAGCGAAATCAGCATCGCGCTGCGCAGTGACCATGGCGCGAGTGCGATCAACCTCGGTTACCTGACCCACCCGCGCCCAAGCGGCGGCCAGCCGCGCGGCGAAGGTTTTGAACTGCGCACCGACCGCCACGGCGCCGTGCGTGCCGGTGCCGGCCTGCTGATCACCACCGAGCCGCGCCCGAACGAATCCAAGCACCACAAGGACCTGCCGGAAACCGCCGAACGCCTGGCCACGGCCAGCGATCAACAGGACGGTTTCGCCACGCAGGCCAAAGAACTGCAAGCTCAAGAGGCCGGCGACCAGGACGACGTGGCCAAGGCGTTGCACGCCCAGCACCAAGGCGTGCTCGGCTCGGGTCCGGCAAACCTCACCGCCAACGAATTCCCCGAGTTCACCGAGCCGCATCTGGTGCTCGCCAGTCCGGCCGGCATCGCCCTGACCACACCGCGCTCCAGCCACATCGCCACCGGCGAACACCTGGCGCTGAGCAGCACCGGGCACACCAGTTTTTCCGTCGGCAAACGCCTGCTGGCCAGTGCCAGTCGCGGCATGCGCCTGTTCGTGCAGAGCATGGGCTGGCGGCTGGTGGCGGCGTCCGGCGACATCGACGTCAAGGCACTGAAGGACAGCATCAACCTGCTGGCCAAACTCAACATCACCGCCAACGCCGACCGCATCACCATCACCGCCAAGACCGAACTGGTGATCCAGGGCGGCGGCAGCGCCACGACCTACAACGCCGGCGGCATCACCCACGCCACCAGCGGCCCGTACACCGCGCATGCGGCGAACTTCGCCTACACCGGGGCGAAATCCCTGGCGGGCGTGTTCCCGGAACCGCCGAAACCGGGCAAGGGCAATCTGGAACTGTTCAACCAGTACGCCGGGCGACAGGGCATCAAGGAAGGCGACTACGAAGTCATCGATGCGCTGGGCAAAAGCATCAAGGGCAAGCTCGACGGCAAGGGCTTCGCCAGCGTCGCCGGCGCGGCACCGGGCCCGGCGCGCGTGCTGTTCGGCAAGGATCCAGCGGACACCTGGAGCGATGGCAGCTACATCGGCAAACCGGAATGGCCGTTGAATCCGCCGGGTGCGGAAGACATTCCGAGCCAGGTGCAGGCCATGGTCGCGCAGGCGCTGCCGAGCAAGAACTGGGACATGCTGGAGAAGGGCAAGGAATTGGCACAGACAGGGATGGGTGCAATGCAGACCGCACAAGGCGCGATGCAAACGGCGCAGCAGGTGAAGGGCGTTGTGCAGGGCGGGGTGGCCGGGCTGCCGAAACTGGCGAGTGCGGCGATGCCGAGTGCGTCGGGAATCCTCGGCGCAGCGAGCAAGGCGGGCAAGTTGCCGAGTCTGCCGGCGCCGTCACTTCCAAAAACTTCCTTGAAAACCCCGGGCCTGCTGGCGGGTGAGATGCTGTCATGACGACTGAAAATGCTGTTGTAAAACGTGAACCTCAGGTTGCTATTGTTCCCCTGAATGCCATCGACATTCAGGACGTCGCCAGCGGTGCGGCGACTTTCGATGCCTGGCTGCAATCGGCCAGTGGCGGCGTGGTCACCCTAGATCGGATCAAGAACGTCGCCGGCGCCTTACCCGTGGTGGGCAACATCATGGCACTGGTCGATGCGCTGGGTGACATCGTCACGTTGTCGAATGCGCAGAAGCGTGATCTGCTCGCCTGGGCCAGTCTGGGCATCAACCTGATCGGTGTTTTGCCGTTGCCACCGGCGATGGCGGCAGCCCGAATGACCCTGCGCCCGACGCTGTTTCTGGTGCGTCAGGAGATGAGGGCCAGCAGCAAGTTGTTGCTCAGCACCTCCGTGATCGAGGTGCTGGTAGGTCACCTGAACGCCTCGATTATCGGCACGCTGGATGATTTTGTTGAACAGGCCAAAGGCAAGCTGCCGGGCATTTTGGCGGACGCTGGCAAGCTGGGCGAAGACGTCGTCAACGAGATTGCCAAAGGCCTCGAGACGGTGGCCAATGGCAAGCTTGATGCCAAGGGCGACCTAAACGCGGCTGGCGCACAAGCGAGTGCGGCGGTCGATCAATTCAAGAATGATCCCCTTGCATCGTTCGGAAACATCTTCGGCGCCGCGTGCAGCGCTTATAAGGCCGCAGGCAAAGGCTTGGCCAACAGTGCGGCCGATCACCTGCTGCCCGATGAGGTGAAGAAGCGGGTTGCCACGGAAACCGCGAAACTGCGGGCGATGGGTCCGGAGCTGCGCACCCAGTTGAGCAAGCTGGACGACGAGTCCGTTCAGAACTCCATCGGTTGGTTGCTGCTGATTCTTTCCAGCGCCGTGACGTTGTGGCGCAAGCGCAATGCCCATGGCCAGAACGCCGCCGTCCATCCGGAGAAGACCGGACAGGCGAAGCGTACGGCATCTGAGGGGCAGTTGGCCGCCCACGGCCAACAGGCACCGGCGAAAGGCGCGCCCAATCCAAAGAAAGGCCCTTGCAAATGTGCCACGGACTTCAGCATCAATTTCGCCTTGGGTTCGGAAAGCCTCAGCCATACCGATTTCAGCTTGCCCGGCCCATTCCCGATCGAATGGACACGCACTTACAACTCTCGCCTCGACGCCTACGATCAGAGCGAAATCGGCGCTCGCTGGGTCAGCGAGTTCACCACACGTTTCGACTGCGTGGACGATGGCCTGACGTTCTACGACGCCGATGGCCGCGACCATAGCTATCCGTTGCCCAAAGTCGGTCTGTTTCACTACGACGCCATTGAAAACATCACCCTGGTTCGCAGTGGCGAGGAGCAGTTGCTGTTGTGTCGTGGTTTCGAACGCAAGGAAACCTACGTCCGCCGTGGCCAGCGTTTTGTGCTGAGCAACATTTCGCTGCGTAACGGCGCCGGAATCATGCTGCATTACGAGCATCGCTACGGCGAACACTCGGTGCTCTCTGACCTGATCACCTATCAGGAAAACGACACCAGCAAGGTGCACTTGCACCTCGGCACAATGATCGACGACCACGGCCGGTTTATCGGCCTCTGGCAGATCGTTGACGGCGAACCGTTGCGACAACTTTGTGCCTACCAATACGACGCCTATGGCGACCTGATTCAAGCACAGGACGAGAACGGCGCAGTCTGGTCGTATCAGTTCCAGCATCACCTGATCACCCGCTACACCGACCGCACCGGGCGCGGCATGAACCTGCAGTGGGACGGCCCCGGCGCCAAGGCCAAAGCCATCCGCGAATGGGCCGATGACGGCAGCTTCGACACGCGCCTGGAGTGGGACGAAAACATCCGTCTGACCTACGTCACCGATGCGCTCGGCAACGAGACCTGGCACTACTACGACATCCTTGGCTACACCTACCGCATTCGCTATGCGGACGAGCGTTCGGAATGGTTCTTCCGCGACGAGGCCAAGAACATCGTGCGCCGCGTCAATGCCGACGGCAGCACCGATCGCTACAGCTACGATGAACGTAGCAACCTGCTCGAACACATCCGCGCCGATCACACGGTGATGCATTACGCCTACGATGATCAGGACATGCTGATCAAGATCAGCGACGCCGAGGGTGGTCAGTGGCAACGCGCCTATGACGACCAAGGCAACCTGGTCGAAGCGCTCGATCCGCTGGGCAACAAAACTGAATACGCCTACAACAAATCCGGTCAGCCCACCGCGATCAAGGATGCCAACGGCAACGAAAAGACGTTGGACTACAACGACGCCGGGCAACTGGTCGAGTACGTCGACTGCTCAGGCAAGACCGGCGCCTGGGAATACAACGAACTGGGGCAGATGATCTGCTTCACCGACGCCGCTGGAAACGCCACCGAATACGAATACAAGGCTGGCCAACTGGTGCTTATCAAGCACCCGGACAAGACTGAAGAACGCTTTGAGCGTGACGCCGAAGGCCGGCTGTTGACGCATGTCGACGGTCTCGATCGCTGCACCACCTGGAGCTACAGCGCGGCTGGTTTGATCGCCGAACGTGTCGATGCCGCCGAGCAAACCCTGCGCTATCGCTGGGACCGTCTCGGCCGGCTAACGGCCCTGGAAAACGAAAACGAACAACGCGCGCACTTCCACTACGACCCCGTCGGACGCCTGCTTGAAGAACGCGGCTTCGACGGCCGCACCACGCGCTATCAATACGATGCTCAAACGGGTCGCCTTGCCCAATCGATCAATGGCAAACGCGTCATCTCGGTGAGCTTCGACCCGATGGGCCGCTTGACCGAGCGTCGCGCCACTCTGGGTGACCAATCGCAAAGCGAAACCTTTGCCTATGACGGCGACGGCAACATGGTGCTGGCCGACAACGCCGACAGCCGCCTGCAATGGTTCCACGACCCGGCCGGCAATCTGCTGCGCGAACACCAACATTACCTCGGACTGGAAAAACCCACCGTCGCGATCTGGCAGCACGAGTACGACGTACTTAACCAACGAGTTGCCACCGTTCGCCCCGACGGCCATCGCGTCAGTTGGCTCACTTACGGCAGCGGCCATTTGTTGGCCCTGCGTCTGGACGAACACGAACTGGTCGGCTATGAACGCGACGACCTGCACCGCGAAGTTGCCCGTCATCAAGGTAACCATTTGCTGCAAACCCAAAGCTGGGACCCGGCCGGACGCTTGCAGGAGCAACTGCTGGGGCGCAGCGATGACAAAAGCACTCTGCTCAAGCGCGAATACAAATACGACGCTGCCGGCCAACTGACTGACATCAACGACAGTCGTCGCGGCCCGCTCGCCTATCGTTACGATCCCGTCGGTCGACTGCTCAGCGCCGTGACGCGCCAAGGCGTTGAAACGTTCGCCTTCGACCCGGCCGGTAACCTGCTGGATGACAAGACTGCCGAAATCCGCCGTCCACTGGATCTGACGCCGCCGCGCAGCAAACTGGTCGACAACCTGCTGCGCGAATACGCCGGCACCCACTACGACTACGACGAACGCGGTAATCAGATCCAGCGCTGGCACAACGGTCAGCGTAGCGATATGCGTTGGGACCTGTTTGATCGACTGGTGCATTTCGAAGATCCGCGCCTGAGCGTAGATTTCGCTTACGACGCACTGGGACGCCGCCTGCACAAAAACTCCCGCGCGCACTATAAACAGCGTCCGGAAGCCGGTTCCCTCTGGAATAGAAGCGAGCACGCCCGCAAACAGCGTGAACTGGGCTGCGGTTTTACGCTTTACGGATGGGACGGCGACAACCTCGCGTGGGAAAGCAGTCTGGCGCAGGGCGATGGCGAGCCGGGTCGCACGGTGCACTACGTCTTCGAGCCGGGGACTTTTGTACCTGTTGCACAGGCTGTACGGCATGCGCCGATCAATCTGATGGGGCTGCCGGATTACAGTGGTGAATACAGCCTCGATGAAGACCCGGTGTGGAATCACAAGGCAACGGCGTTAGCGTTCGATGCGTTGGCCTGGTATCAGTGTGATCACCTCGGTACGCCGCAGGAACTGACAGATTCCCAAGGCAACCTGGCTTGGACCGCGCAGTACAAGGCGTGGGGGCAGGTGACGGAGCAGCGTTCAGAATGGGCGCAACAGCATGGCGTGACGAACCCGATACGGTTCCAGGGGCAGTATCACGATCATGAGACGGGGCTGCATTACAACCGGTATCGGTACTATGATCCGGGGGTTGGGCGGTTTATTAGTAAGGACCCGATTAGTTATGCGGGGGGTATAAACCTCTATCAATATGCACCTAACAATACTGGTTGGATTGACCCGCTAGGTCTGGCGCGTAAGTGTCAATTAGGAACCTACGGTAGTCTGACCGGGAAGGCTAACAGAGGAGATGAACTAGATGCTCATGAATTCGTTCGCAATGAAGCTTTGGAGCAGATGGGACTGACTCCAGAGGGGGTTCGAAATAAAGCTAACCCCTCTATTGCGCTTCCTCGGAGTATGCATACGCAGGTACACATCAATGAGAATGTACTGGCCGCTCAGCATTTGAATGTAGGGCGCGACGAGTTTCAGCTTGGAGCAGATGGGCTACCTTCTAAGCGCCAAATGGATGTTTGGCAAGGAGCTTTAAGAACTTCGGGTCTTCCAGCTTCTCGAGCTAGGCAGCTCAGAAAACAGGCTAAAGGTTTCTTGGCAGGCTGTCCCTGCCCATGCAATTAAAGAGGAATAATCGATGTTCAATGAACTGGTTTTTTCGAATGGTAACCCTGACAAGATGTATCCATTTCTTGGCGGTAACCCTTACCTGCCTGAGTCGATCGCTTGGCCGACCGACTCGACTGGCGCACCTTTGTTACATTTAGCGAGTCTTCCGGCAGCGTTCATCAATCGCTACATTCCGCAAGTGAAAATAAGCGAAGATATCATGATCTCGCTTTTTACACCTTACTCGGTATCCTCCGACTCCTACATCAACACGGCGATGAACGAAGGGGGCAGAGTTCTAGCGTACAGACCTTCCGATCGGCAAGTGGACGGTTATGGAAAACCAATTTTTCCCTCGCTATTAATTACTGCAATCGAAAATACAGGTGAAGATAGCGATGAAAATGGAGTCGCTAAGATTGCTGGCATTCCTGCATGGATTCAAGATGATGAGAGTCGAGATGACTTGACTTATGTTCTTCAGATCAACAACTCTCGGCTTAACAAAGCGGCGCCTAGCCATAAGAGTATTTTTGTGGGTGGTATGGGGTATCTGTTATTGAAGAGAAATATTGTCGATGAAGATTTGTTGGCGGGAGAGCTTGTAATTCAAGTCTCATGAGAGGAAGGTTTTTATTAACTTTAAATGACATCGGATTTATTGTTGTCGTTATTGGTTGATTGGACTGGTAAAGGGGGGCGGATTTGTTTTTGCATCATTTTTGCATTATATAAATCTGTCACCTTTAATACTTCAATCACGCCCTGACTGACGGTGTGTTGAAATCAATAAGCCGCAAAGGGGTGAAGTAATGACTGAAAAACAAAAATGCGTTGATCTACTTCAGGAATTTTTAGACAGGATTTATGGACAGGCGTCGAGAGAACAGAGCGGTGTATTAAGTAGAAACTGTGGTCATTACGATTATGCGGGTGACAAGTTCTCTGTATATGTTACGGTTTTCCCCGAGGAAATTGAGCTTGTTTTTGAAGGTGAGCAAGTAGAGGGCGGGAGTTATGTTGTGAGTCTGGATATATGTACTCCTGAAGGGGAAATGTTGAAGGGCAAGGTGGTGTCTGCAAAAGGCGGTTGTGACGAAATCAGGAAAACTTTGGAGCGTTCAGAGGCCTCAGTACTTGCAGAACTTTTGAGGTTTCTCAACGAATGAAGTCAATGCATGTTTGGTTCCAATAATTGGGACGGATTTATTTTTTGCAATGAGTTATGAATGCAAGCTGGTGTTCGACGACACCACTTCAGCCAGCAAAGTAATGAAGAAAGTAGAGGGCAGCGGCGCATGCGTTCGCGTGCAACAGCCTGGTGACTTCTACCTGAAAGATCAGTCGCTCAACAGCAGCGCTGATTATGACGCTCGATTGATGTATGAAAGTGAAAGCGTTCTGTGGCTTCAGGTCAATTTCAAGTCATTGAGCCTTTACCAAACCATGCTCTCGGCGTTGGGCGGCAGCGACTATAGATGTCTTGAGGATGGTGATGACGATAAAAAGGTGCCGCTCAAGGAAGCATTTCGCATCAAGGGCAATGTTTGAAGAGCGGTTGAAGGTCTGCATCGTGCGTCAGTGCAAATAGACAGGCCATGCTCAAAGGAGTGACAACATGAAAGACGCCATTCGCTTGGGCGACTCCACCACTCACGGTGGCAAGGTCCTTGAAGCGTTCTCCCGGACCGACCTCAACGGCAAGCCGATTGCCGGGGTCGGTCACAAGGTCAGTTGCCCGCTGTGCAAGGGGATTTTCCCGATTGCCGAGGGCAGCAGCATTTACACCGTGGACGGCACACCCATCGCACTGGACGGTATGAAAACCGCCTGCGGGGCGGCGCTGATTGCCAGCGGCCCGAAAGGCGCCGTGAGCAGCTAAGTCTCTGAATTTCGATTCGGCATACTTCAATGTCGCGTATTTTACGTGTGAGATCCTTAACCACGATCACACCAGCGAGCTGGCCTTCTGAGTACGCTTCCCTGCCCAGCGAGTAAAAGTAGTCTGTCTCCCCCTTGAAGGTTGGTGAAGAAATTTAACTTGAATGTTGTCGGTGGGTGCGGAGGAAAATCATGATGTCAGAGCTTTCAAGCAAGCTTTTCAATCTTTCTCCGAGGGATTTACAACTCTACGCATCAAAGCTATTACATGCTTATTGCGTAGCAAAGTCTATTCAGCACGTGGCAGTCGATGAGTTGATAGCCCACCTTAATAGTTTTCCTGAAGGTCGTGACTTGGCTGAGTGGGAGAGAAAGGGTGCACTATTGCCACTCAATGGAAGGGGGGATGATATGCCCCAAGACCTTAGCCAATCGATTCCATCTCAAGATATTGACGACTTTTGCCATATTGTGGATAGCGCGGTTGAAGTCGGCATAGTAGATGTCTATGGAGCTCCAAGCGAGCTGCCGGTCAAACTCATAGAAAAAATAACTTCAATTCTTCGAAAAAAACACATCGATATTCCTCAGTTGTGATTAATAGAGTAATGGGGGGTATTTTTTGTATAGCTTTTGCAATATATAAACCTATCACCTTTGTGCTCAAGTAAGGTTTCCGAAGGTTGGGCGAAGATACCAGACGGCATTCAACCGTCGACACCTATAGGTAAATGAAAATGTCAGAATCTGCAGAAAAAATAAGTGAGATATTGCAAGCTTTTCATCGTTTCGAAGATGGGTTGTTATTGTCATTTGAATTTAATTATGCGCCAGGCGAACGACTCGCGGCGCAGGTTTTATTTCATGCCAGAGATCATCGGGCTGAGGGCAATGTATGGACGAGGGTTAAAGTAACTGTTAGTGGTGTTGAGGAGTTAAGCGCGAAAGTCATGGGGCATCAATTTAACTCAATTTGCTCAGGGGTTCGGTTGTTAAAGTTTGGCGATTATTGGTGTGTCGATATTGATGGGAACTACGCTTTGAATGCTGATCCATCTTCAATTGATGAAATACGTCAGGATGGGGATCTATATATTATTGGTCGTAATATTGAGGTTTACGAACTTGAGGGGTAGTCTGTAAAGGTTGTGGTTCTTGCATTGTCTGGTGTGCTATATAAATCCATCACCTTTAAAGAAAGTAGAGTGCAGCGGCGCATGCGTTCGCGTGCAACAGCCTGGCGACCTCTACCTGAAAGATCAGTCGCTCAACAGCAGCGCTGACTATGACGCTCGATTGATCTATGAAAGTGAGAGCGTTCTGTGGCTTCAGGTCAATTTCAAGTCATTGAGCCTGTACCAAGCCATGCTCTCGGCGTTGGGCGACAGCGACTATAGATGTCTTGAGGATGGTGATGACGATGAAGAGGTGCCGCTCAAGGAAGCGTTTTGCATCGTGCGTCAGAGCAAATAGACAGGCCATGGTTAAAGGAGTGACAACATGAAAGACGTCATTCGCTTGGGCGACTCCACCACTCACGGTGGCAAGGTCCTCGAAGCGTTCTCCCGGACCGACCTCAACGGCAAGCCGATTGCCGGCCAACACCGCAACACCTTCCAAGAGACGGATTCGATAAATGAGTATACCCACTAAGCAGCAAGCCTATGCCAAGACCAAGTTGCTCGTAGAGGCTATTGAACGGCGTGACCAGTCGACCCTAGAAAGTGATTTTGGAATATCCAACGTGGTTGCTGTTGAGATTTACGAATCTATCGATGATTACTTCGACAAAGGAACCAATATATCCATTGCACCTCAAGGAAAAGCTTTTGATGCAAGCGCACAGCACCGTACTTTCATTGATACATATGAAACTAACGGCAAAGCTCTCGGATTAGAATGTGTCCTTTTTGCCAATGGCGAACCCAGCGAAGCGATTCTTTATCTTGAGGTTTCCGAAGGCAATGGACAATTAATGGTTTATTATAAATACATAGGTTCCTGATAGCTGAAGCTTCGCAGGCCAGACGTCTGCGCAAGCGCGCTGGTCAATATATAAACTCGCTTAACTGCTGCTGTGATCAATAAGTTAGCGGAGAGATATAGATGTTTAATGAATTGGCTTTTACCCAAGAGTCGCCTACGACAGCTGATGCCTATGCAGGTGGAGGAGTCTATCTGCCGAGTGATGTGGTTTGGCCTCAATCGACAAATGGACAGCCACTTACACATTTTATCTCTTTTCCCGGTGCATGGTTTTCCGATGCGCTAGTAGATGAAACTTATTGGGTCTCGGTATTTATACCGTACCTATCGGGAGAGGTTGGGCATTACAGAAAACTAAGAGTCATCAATGGGGTGTCCAAAGCCGTTGTTATAGGGTATTTCCGATCAAGCGAAGAGCGGAATGAAGCGTCTAATAAAATACTGGATTGCGGAAGAATCCTGCTTTTGTCGAATCCCGATTCTGATGATGATGAAAATTTGGCGTCTAAACTCGATGGTGTAGATGCTTGGTTGCAGGCACCTATATCATCAAGTATAGGGCGCAGACGGCTGTCTATTTATGGTGGGGACTTAGATATTTCTCTCCCCAATAACAAAGGTATACTATCTGATGGTATGGGCTATCTTTTCCTGGATGATGAATTTTCAGGAAAAAAAGGAACCGGGTGCGGTAGTTTTTTTCTCCAGCTAGGTTAGTCGAACGGTTCTTTAAAGCAGCCATGACGGGGGGCAGCCGTTACTGTGCCAAAAGTTAGCGAGACTTGTTGGGGCGGATTTGTTTTTGCATAATTTTTGCACTATATAAATATGTCACCTTTAACATGATTCTGTAAGTCATGTAAAAGAGCCATGGGTAGGCTAGGAATGGAAGATGGAGCCATACAATGATTGATAGTATAGAAGTTAAAGAGTTTGATGATCTGGAAGAACAGTTGCTTGATGCGAATGTTTCTTATGGGGAGATGACGTGTGAGTACGCTAGTTATCTAATGGGCCTTATCCAAAGTGGTGAATTAAAAACCATTGCTGCCAGCAAGTTGGAAAAGTTGGTGCCGTTCCTGGAAGAGGCTATCTTGCGCGAGCGTATCGAAAGTGATGAGGTACTTCGAAAGAAGCTCACGGTCGATCTTTGGAGAATGGAGCAGCGAAGTTGTAAGGAAGATGAAGATTTCGCAAATTTCATCCGAGGTGTGCTCTATTGCTATGGGACAGAGGAAGTTTGGGAAGAGGAGGGGGATGGTCCAACCCCTATCTATCTTTACTTTTTGATTCTGAAAAAAATATTGCCAGGGCTGAGGAAAGATTTTATTAGTAGTTTTAATCGATTCCTTGAGGGGCGCAGCTAATTCGCCCTCTGTTGTTTTGCCGGGCTCAGATAAAAATTAATAATTGGGACGGATTTATTTTTTGCAATGAGTTATGAATGCAAGCTGGTGTTCGACGACGACGACGACGACGACACCACCTCCGCCAGCAAAGTAATGAAGGAAGTAGAGGGCAGCGGCGCATGCGTTCGCGTGCAACAGCCTGGTGACCTTTACCTGAAAGATCAGTCGCTCAACAGCAGCGCTGATTATGACGCTCGATTGATCTATGAAAGTGGAGTAAAAAGTAGTCTGTCCCCTTTGAAATTAAGAATGAGTAAGCATGGTCGTCCTCAGTTGCGCAACGGTAAAGAGAAGTCTTTTTACAAAGAAGGGTGCTGCAAATGAATATGGATTCTTATAGAAGAGAAATTCTTTATAGAAAGTCTCAGGGGAAAAGAATGCTGAGCCAATATCAAGTAAAGATAGAGTCTCTTTTAAAGCTGCCTTTTGATGAGTTGCTGCTTTTAAGTTTGGCGGAAACAGATAATATAATTGCAGAGCTGATGACGATGCGCGAAATTTCTTGCGCGCGCAAAGAGTGTTCATTATCTACTGAAGCGTTTAATTTTGTCCTGTCGGTAATCGAGGACCGAAAATACTACTTGCTGATAGATGAAGATTGGAAATGCTGTGGGGCATACATGGTCGAAAGCGGTGCTTCTCTATGCGCGAGTTTCGATTTTGACGAAGCCACAAGCGACGAGATTAGATTGATTAGTACTGACCTTTCCACGCTAATCTCTATTGATTACAGTGAGATTTGCGGCGAGAAAGTTTTTGAATGCTGTGTAAAAACATATCAGCAATTTTAAAGAGCTAGTCGACATTAAAAATACAAATTCATCTGGGGCTGGCTACATTTTTAAAAATTGTTTAAGCGGAGTCTGTGCATACCAGACTCCACGGTTTCAGGCCGTTCGATGCATTGGCGTGGTACCAGATGCGCACATCAGTCAGACGTTCATGGTAAAAGACACAAAAAGTAAGCGTGTTGATATCGAAGTGATAACTGGCAACGCTTTTGTGGAGTAGCAAAATGTTCAATGATTATCTGGATAATAAAGATTGCTATCTCGAGTTGGAGCGGAGTCTTTATGATTATTTTCGATTGAAGCTTCAGATGAGCCAAGTTGGTGCAGAGGCATTTAAAGTGCCTTATTACAATTCTTATTTTTCAAATGGCTTGCCGTTTATGGACGGTAATCCAATTTTCTCGGCGAAAAATGAAGTCAATGGACAGGTCCTCAGAGTTGTATTGGCTGAGAATGTTCATGAGCTTTGTTCATATCGTGATAAGGAAGCAGGGTGTGAGCTAGTTATAATCGGCAATCTAGCCCTGCTGGAAGAAATAAAGAAAAAAATTTCCGCTTGGATCAGCGCTCAATAGCTTTTCGGGAGTCGGAATTGCTTGCTGTCGTCAGCTGAGAAGACGCACTTCGATATTTTAGAATAATGGGGTAATTGCACAGCAAAGTACGGACCTAGTGCGTAAGCATGATGCTGACGTTTATGGGGGGGGTATGACAGGGAAATACAAAGGTCCGCCAGGTAAAGTAATACCAATGAAAAACATGACGTGCCGAAAGTCTTGAGGTTGGAGCTGATGATTAACAGTGCTGATGATTTTAAGTGTTATGCGGAAAGCAAAAATGAGATAGAGAATGCAAGAATAAATGAGGCTGCGACAGAGGAAGTATGGCTAGAGGTTGTCTCGAAGTACCCCGAGCTTTCACGCCTGGTTGTTGCGAATGGATCGATTTCTACTGATGTGCTCGAGAGGCTCTCACTAAGCGACGACGTTGATGTTCGCTGGGATGTTGCAATGAAGAGGCGTATCAATAGAAGCACTTTCGAGAGACTGGCAACTGATAAGTCTGTAGTGGTTAGACATAGAATTGCATGCAACCCGAAGGTGCCAGAAGATTTACTGATTCTACTTGCTGAAGATGAAAATGAAATGATCGCCGAGGCCGCAAAAAAAAGACTCTAAAAAGAATTTCCAACTGGCGAAATGATAGGCCAAGAGAATCTCTCGGTGGAATAATTGGGGGCATTTTTCATTTTTTTGCATTTTATAAATCTGTCACCTTTTACGTTGTCACCTTTTACGATCATCTTTAACGGCGTTTAGAATGAGATTTAAAGATCTTTACAGTAAAATAATTAGCAAGGAACCGTATAATGATATGGATATTTTCTTTGCGAACTATGAGAATTTTGAAGAGATTCCGCTTGTATCCAGATATAGCCGCTTAAAATGCTTGGAAGAGGAGATGAGCAGCGACGGGGTTTCTGATTTTCTAACTGGGTTTGCTGCGTTTCTTTTGAGTACTTTGAGATTGTTGGATGCGTCAAGAGGCAATGGTGTTTTTTTTGCAATTACTTTTACAGATTTTGAAGGGGGCGAGGAGCAGGGTGTCCTCGTGCCTAATATATTTATTTATCCAAAACCAGCCTCGGTAGGTTTTTTGGAAAAGATAAGAGAAAGCCATAGCGGACTTGCGTCGCAGGAGATTAAAAAAGTTAAAAGACATTTTTCTAACTGCGGATTAGAAGCTGCTTTTGACTTTTATGAGAGTAGGTTTTATGACGCGGTTTGCGGTGAGGATGTCGTAAGAGTCTTTGCTGTTTTTAAAGATCATAACTCTCCCCCTATTCATGCGAAGAACAAAAATGGAGAGAAGAAAGTGTTCACATGCCGGGGAGGAATATAACGTGGTGAATTACAGGATTTTATATTGGAGAGAGCGGTTTTGTGATTTTAGAAAGTCCTCCAGTCAGCGCGTCAACGGAATTCCTGCCAAAAAAAATGATGACTTTGCGTTGGTGAGTTCTGTTGATAGAGAAGGCGCTGTTGGATTTGATAGAGCTCCCCAGGGGCGTGTCGCGATCAATGCTCTGATTTCCAATTGTTATTTTATTGATATTGATGGGAGACTGCAGCCGCCATCGAGTAGGAAGTTGGGTTATATGCCGCTGTTTATCTTTAGAGATAAAGATAAACAGTTCGAGAAGGCAGTGAGTGCTCATGGTGAGTATGAAAAGAATTATAAAAAATACAAAGTGTTATCAAGGCATCGAGAGGTCGAAAGGCCTGTCCCAACAATCCTGACTAAGTTTCTTTTTGATGGCGAACTGTCAATGGATAAAGAAGTATATGAGTTCTTGGTCGGCGCGTGTCATTATGTGGCGGTCGCCAAGATCTCAGGTGAATATGGATTTGGTGCGTTTGATGTTTTCTCAGAAGATTTAGAGTTCTTTTTTGATGAGTTTCGCTTGTTTGCAGGTGACGCAGCGGAGTGGGTAGCGGTTGAGAAAGCTTCTGACTTGATAGTTTTTTGATAGTGCTAAAGCGTATGGATGGTAAACGTGAACCCGGATTGCTATCGTCCTGTTGAATGCCATTGACATCAAGGACGTTGCCAGCAGCGGTGCATTGAGCAAAGATTTTATGATTTCTACGACGTTTTACGAGTTATTTGATTCTTTCATGGGGGGAGCGCGAGATCTTCATCCCAAAAAAATGGGTGTGGACAGCTTTTCCAGATCAGAACTTGTGGGAAATAGCTACGAGCTAGTGGGTGATGCATCAGATTTTCATTTTTATGAAAAGGCATACGATGTGCCATATCATAATCGTAAAGTGATAATTGTATTTAAGTATTATTTCAGCGGTGAAGTGAGCCTTGGGGCAGGCCTTTCTGTAGGCGACGGAGTGAGGCTTACAGCGCTTCTGAAAAAGCTACTGATGGCTGTAAGCCGACAAAACTTAGACGATTTACAGTTGAGTTTCTTTTTTTCGGACGACAGACGTGAGGGAGCTGTCATCTTTGATGATCGGCTGGTCGTGCGTTTTGATCAGTGGGGAGCGCGAAACGCTTATACGGTTTCGACATTTGAGTGTGATTTTGTTGGGAGTGAGCTGTTTGGGGCTATAGCCAAAAATGCAGTTAAAGATTCCTTGGAATCAGTCAGCCAGAGTGTTATGAAAGTAGAAGTCGAGGCCGGTGATAAGCCAAGTGCTTATCTTCGTTTGGTTAAAATTCTACAGAAGTATTTTTGGTAGTTTCCAGAGCGCATTCAGATGATCTTCGGGTCCGGTGCTTGGCTTATGACAGCGGTCATCTTTTAGCATTGCGCCTTAACGAACATGAACTAATGGATTGCGAATGCGACGACATGCATCAAGGATCTTAAGTGGAAAAGGTTTTTTTTAGATTGGCGGTAACGGATGACTATCCACCTGTCTCTAGCGAAAGTGTCTGGGCAGAGCGATTGGCTTCCGGTGCATTCATTGTGAGGAACATTCCGTTCTACTCGAAGGATGCTTGTCTTGATGACGAGGTGCTAGTCAAGCCCGGTACCGACGGTGAGCATTATTTTGAACGGGTTATCACGAACAGTGGTAACAGCACAATCAGGATCGTTTTTTTTGATGCGGGAAAAGCACACGTATCCGCTGTCTTGGGTTCACTGGTCAACATTGGATGCACCTGGGAAGGAATGAGCAAATACTTCTTTTCTGTGAATATTCCGGCTGACGTTCCCCTTGATGAAATGATAGAAAAATTGGCCGATGGTGAGGAAAAGGGGTGGCTGGATTATGAATATGGGCTACTCCGTCAGTAAAGATTCTCAACTGTTCAAACAACGGAATAGGAGACTGTATTTAAGGGCTGAATACTCTGTGGAAAATACGAATCCAGAGGTTCATGCTCACGGTCACTTCAAGACAAGGAAGACTGAAATATTAGTTAACAAGGGAAGGGGCTCAGAGTGATAGTGCGCGGGGTAGCGTCTCTGAACTCACGCGGAAAGAAAAGGACTGCCTTCGGGATCAAGATTAAATCTATGGAAAAATTAACTAAATTCACTGTGTACGGAACCGATATCGGGAGTGGTGAAAGTATCCAGCTTGATGAGGTTTCGATTCATGCGGATCCACAAACGATTAGAGAGCTTGGTGTTTTTCTAATTAATGCGTCATATGAAATGTCTGCGAATGGCCTTGAACATATGCACCTTCAAGATGTGGTCAAAGACTTCGACCATGAAGCGAATGTGGACTTCATAGCACTGAATAGCTGTTTGGTGAAAGTTGTATAAGTGTGAGAGTCAGTCGTAAAGTTGTCAACTTTAACGACGGTAAGTTCTCTAGCCAAAAGAGTGATGAATTTAAGGTCGGCTTCGCATGAATCAAATTGATTTTAAGAGATATAATGTTGGCGCGATTGTTCGGCCGGCTGACAATTCCGAGGCGCTTAAGCAGCAGGTTGGATTTTTGATAAAGGTTTTGGATGCATTGGGTATTACATTTTCTGACTGTGAGAATGATCCTCTGCTTCTTGCTAAAGACTATGTGGACGGGAGGATCCCAATCGAAAGCTGTAAGATCGAAGCTTCTGTTTGGTGGGACAAAATCGATGAGGACGGAGCAATACGAAACGTGCAAGATAGGGAAATATTGCTGGCGAGACTAGCTATTTGCCTGCTGTCAAATGATGAAGATGATATTTCTGTAATGGGAGATAATCTTTCGTGGTTTTTTGAAGTGTTGGGTTTTTTGAAGGTGGACATGAAAACACCTATTAAGATGATGATTGAATACTTTGAATTTAAATGATATTTGACATTGGTAGGCTGAGGGGCTGAAGGTGGCGAATCAAGAGAGTCGTGGAGTTAATGATTTCGAAACACTTGGAGTCCACCATGATTAGTCATGAGAAAATTGTTAATTTTTCAGATCTGTTGAGTAAAGGTAAAGCTGAAGCCGATGCAACTCGGAACATAATGAAGTTCATGTGCGCGGGCGTCGGTATGGTTCTTCAGGACGAAGAAGTGTCCCCTGTTGTCAACGGTGCGTTTACAGCTGCGCACAGATACTGGTTTGAGGGGGGAGAAAATAAAAAAGAGGTGAATGCTGCCAGGGTCAAATGTTGGGATTTTCTGGAGACGAAGGGGCGCGATGTCGATATTGAAGATAACGAGGACGCTGCCATAAGAGCCTTATTTTGCGTCATGTATCCTGACAGAGTTTCCGATGAAGATTTTGTGCAGGAGTCTTTTGAGTGGTTTTTCGAGATGATCAACAGGATTGGCGATTTCAGTCGGGCGTTCGAACAGCTAGCCACAAAAGCAGCTCTTGATGGAGAGTCGAACTCAAGAGGGCCGAAGCGTTGAAATAGCCAGACGGCGCCTTTTTAAATCGTACGTTGTTGTTACCAACACTGATTGTGACCGGATGCTGAACATGCCCCCGCTGATCGAACTTACCGAAAGCCTGCGTCCACTGTTTCTCGCCGCAGGCTGGCCCACTACCAGCACCGAACCACTGCCGGTTTTCGTCCCACCTGAACACCCGGCCGCGGCCTTGATCGAGCAACTTGCCGGGTTGCGGGTGGGCACCTGCGGCGCAGGTGAGGAATGCGCTACCAGTGATGTCGAATTCGGCACCTTTGAACATCTGCATGGGAGCGAAGAGTTCCTTGAGTGGCAGCAACGCCTGGGCAGTACCTTGGTGAGCATCGCCGAAGTCCAGCACGGCCACGGCGCGCTGTTGATGGACGAGCGCGGTCGCTGCTACGTCTTGAGCCTTATCCATGACGCACTTTGGATGCAGGGACGTGACTTCATTCAGGCCATGGAAACCCTGATATTCGGGCGCAAGGCCCTTGAGTGGTGCGAGTCCCCATGACTTGGTGAGTGTAAAGAGTTCGTCTGTCTGTTGGTGCTGATACGATTTTGACCCCGTCGGCTGATGTTGAATGACTCATCTGCAGCCTCTGCTATATCAAGCAAGGCCATCGCTTACATCAATGCTTTTCCAGTGAAACAGGAACTGATATGCAATGCCCGACTTGTGGCGAGTACGGTGATCTGGCCATCGTTAAAGTAAAAAAAACAAGCGAAGAAGTCCTCGTCTGTACCGAATGCGATTCACTGTGGAAAACAGTTGAGGCAGAGCATCTCGGCGAAACCGTTCTGGACGTATCCGACTTTCTGGCAGAGCGCAATCTTGCGTCTGATTGGGGCGAGCTGGAGTTATTGCGCAGAGTCTGACGAGAACTTTCGCCAGGGCTTCCGATCGCAGGTGCTTGGCTCGCCGGACGTGCTGGTGGTCTGAGCCACCTCATCCGTCAAAGGAGTGACAACATGAAAGACGCCATTCGCTTGGGCGACTCCACCACTCACGGTGGCAAGGTCCTCGAAGCGTTCTCCCGGACCGACCTCAACGGCAAGCCGATTGCCGGAGTCGGTCACAAGGTCAGTTGCCCGCTGTGCAAAGGGGTTTTCCCGATTGCCGAGGGCAGCAGCACTTACACCGTGGACGGCACCCCCATCGAGCTGGACGGTATGAAAACCGCCTGTGGGGCGGCGCTGATTGCCAGTGGCCCGAAAGGTGCCGTAATCAGCTGAGTCTCTGAGTTTCTTTTACCCCTGTTTGCCCCGGTCGATATTCAGAGTGGGCAGCAGCTAGTCCAGGGGTTCAAAAAATAAAAAGATCGCAGCCTGCGATCTTTTGCTTTTACTTCGCGGAGAACTTCAACACCACGTTCTGGGTGTAGGCCTGACCGGGATCCAGTCGGGTGCTCGGAAAGTTCGGCTGATTCGGCGAGTCCGGATAGTGCTGGGTCTCCAGGGTGAACGCGCCCCAGTGCGGATAAACCTTGCCTCCCTTGCCCTTGACCGTGCCGTCGAGAAAGTTGCTGGTGTAGAACTGCACGCCCGGTTCATTGGTGAACAGCTGCAAGTGGCGACCGGATTGCGGGTCGCTGACTTCGGCGGCGAGTTTGCTTGCGTCCCCTTTGGTGTCCAGCGCCCAGTTGAAGTCGAAGCCGCCGTGTTTCGGTTCGGCGAATTTCAACTGCGGGTGATCGGCCTTGATGTGCTGGCCGATGGCGGTGGGTTGGGTGAAGTCCATTGGCGTGCCGGCCACGGGGGCCAGTTCGCCGGTCGGGATCAGTTTGGCGGTGACCGGGGTGTAATGGCTGGCGTGCAGGGTGGCGACTTGCTTGAGGATGTCGCCATTGCCGGCGCCGGCGAGGTTGAAGTAACTGTGGTTGGTCAGGTTGAGCACCGTCGGTTTGTCGGTGCTGGCCTTGTAGTCAATGCGCAGCTCGTTGTTGTCGGTGAGGCGGTAGGTGACTTCGGTGGTGAGGTTGCCGGGGAAACCCATTTCGCCATCCGCCGACAGGTAGGTCAGGGTCACGCCGACCGAATCCTGGTCCTTGGTTTCCTTCGCCTTCCAGACTTTTTTGTCGAAGCCCTGAGTGCCGCCGTGCAAGGCATTGGTCTTGTCGTTCTGCGGCACTTGATAGCGTTTGCCGTCGAGTTCGAAGGCGCCATCGGCCAGGCGATTGCCGAAGCGGCCGATGGTCGCGCCGAAGTACGCGGTGCCTTTCTGGTAACCCTGCACATCGTCGAAGCCGAGGACGATGTCGTCGAATTTGCCGTGTTTGTCCGGCACCTGCAGCGCCTGCAAGGTCGCGCCGTAGGTGATGACCGTGGCCTGCATGCCGTGGCTGTTGCGCAGGATGTATTGTTCGACGAGCGTGCCGTCATTGGTTTTGCCGAAGGCTTTGTGTTCGCTGGTCAGGCCGGCGGCCTGGGCGGAGAGGGTGGCGATCATCAGGGACAGTCCGAGGCCGCAGAGTGAGTGTCGGGATTGAAGCATGGTTGACCTTCCATTTTGTTGTTGTTTTGAAAATCGTTAAATAGTCATGCTAATTATCGTGTGAATGGAAATTTATAGCGGATTAAACGTTTATTGCAAAAATAAAGTCCGACTAAATTGAAGAGGCAACCCGCGCCGAAGGTCGGGAAATCGCTGCGGCACTGCACTTTTGCGAAATCCCCGGCTCTATCCATGGCCAGGTTGCGGTGACTCCCGCCGCACAGGAATGTGTCCTTCAAAGAATTCATGTCGAGAGTTTTTCGCCCAATCGCTGCATTTATTCATCGCCCGTGCCTGTTGCTGGCCTGCCTGTCGACGCTGTTGCTCGGCGGCTGCAGCCATCAGGACGGCAACAATTTCATCAACCAGATGCGCGAGGGCAGGCCTCAGGAGTTTCTCCAGTCCAGCGTCGATCGCATGGCCACGCTGGCGATGCGAGACAACCTCGACAGCCTCTATCGCTTGATGGGCAAGTTGTACTTGCGCAACCCGGACGAGCTGCGCAAATCCGGCTTCCTCGACATTCGCACCGCGGTCAAGCAGGTGCGGCTGGCGATCGAACAGCAGCAGCCTTTGCCGACGCTGGGCGGCAAAAAAGATCTCGCAGCGTTGAGCTATGCGATGAGCCCGGAGTTTCTCGGTGACCGGGTCGGTGCGTTTATCTATGCGATCGGCAGCATGCTGGTCACCGCCCACGGCAACCGCACCGAGTTCTACATGACCGACGAGATCAACCCGACCTTCGTCAACAACGCCGCGCGCAACATCGAGAAAGCCACGTGGATCCTCGCCCAGCGGCAGAACAAGGAAGGTCAGCCGCTGCTGTTCTCCAACGAGATTTCCGAGGAGGGCAGCAATCTGAGCTTCGCCACGGAGTTCGGCAAAGTCGTGGCGCGTCTGGACTTGCTGACCCAGATGCTCGACGAGCGCTACCGGCGCATCGGTTTGAATTACGCCCAGAGCCTGCTGTTTTTGAATTTTTTACCAGTGCAGTAAAAGTGTCGGACCGACTCTCTTTTATTGGTTGGGGAGACGGCAGACGACACTCGCGATTTTTTGATCGTAGAATTTCAGGTTGATGAAAACATGGCCTGGGTAGTCGATGATTTGATAGGCGAAATACTGCGGGTTCAGGCCATGGCTTGGAAACTCTTCAAAATCGCAGTGCGCCAAGGCAATCAGGTCGAGAATTTTTTCGCGTGCCTCAGGTGTCGCACTTTCGTCGATGCCCAGAAAGAGAGGGTGAACTGCAAGCACCGAGTCAATTTTCTGTTCCTCTTTCGTGTGATGGTGATAGACACCCTTGGCAATTTTTTCGAGTGCCTGTTCGATTACCTCGAAATTAACTGGCCCGGTCGGATGCTGGATGTACTGTTTTGGCGCGACTTTTTCTATGCCGAAACGGCCAATGATCTGACTGTCCTTCTTAACGTGGCGAATAATCCCTCGCACAGTCCGCTGGAGTACTTCCGGGTGTACGCCAGCTGAGGTCCCGACCAGCATTTGCATGAGTTGCTCATCAATGTGAGATTGATCAGGGTTGTGTTCGGCGCAGGAAGGCACAGTGATCAGATCTGCCAACCCTGCATCTTCGCCTTTGGGGAACAGGCAGCGTGGGGGGACATGCTCCCGTCCTTCACTCGGTTTGTCACAGCAATAACACGTCTCTTCAGTGGTGCTCGCTTGCATTTCTTCTTCCTTGGAATGTTTCAGTGGGTGACAGCCTTCACATACTGAATGGTGTGCCTGTGACTAGTGGCTGAATGATGGCGTTGCCGAGCATGTCACAGGACTTTCTCTACAAACCACTATCCGAAGGTATCAGGACGATCCATGGTCCATCGGTTGCCTGATCGGTTGCCGTTGCCCATGAAAAGTTGATGAATGAAAAAGAATAACGATAGATCCTATCGATATAGGGCGTTATAAGAAAACTGGTTATGCTGCGGGCCGGATTTTCCTGTGGTTCGTCTGGACGTCTTAATGGAATTGGCAAATTTCGGCCTGGTGATTGCCGGGCTGGTCGTGGGGTTCATCGTCGGCATGACCGGTGTCGGCGGCGGTTCGTTGATGACGCCGATCCTGCTGTGGTTCGGCATCAATCCGGCCACGGCCGTGGGCACGGATCTGCTGTACGCTGCCATCACCAAATCCAGCGGTGTGCTGGTGCACAGGAAGAACAAGAACATCGACTGGGCCATCACTGGCTGGCTGACCCTGGGCAGTGTCCCAGCGGTGGCGATGACCTTGTGGTTCCTCAGCACCCTGCACACCGCGCCGGACGCGATGAACGCGATCATCAAGCAGGCGCTGGGTTTTGTGCTGTTCGCCACGGCGCTGGCGATTCTGTTCAAGAAACGCCTGCTGGAATTCGCTCACAAACGTGCCGGCGGCAACTACAACCCCAGCGGTGCACGCCTGAATGTCATGACCGTCATCACCGGTCTGATCCTCGGCACCATGGTCGCCCTGACCTCCATCGGCGCCGGCGCCCTCGGCACCGTCGCATTGTTCATCCTTTATCCGCTGCTGCCGACCCGCCGTCTGGTCGGCACCGAAATCGCCCACGCCGTACCGCTGACCCTGGTCGCCGGCCTTGGTCACGCGAGCATGGGCAACATGGATTGGGGCGTGCTGGGCTTTTTGTTGATCGGCTCGTTGCCGGGCATCTGGCTCGGCAGCCACCTGACCGGGCGCGTCTCCGATGAACTGCTGCGCCCGTGCCTGGCGACCATGCTGGTGCTGATCGGCTACAAACTGGCCTTCTGATCGGCAGGCAGCCATGAGCGAAACCACATTCCATTGCAATGGCCGCCTCGCCATCACGGTCGAGCCCCGGGAAATACGCATGAGCCACTGGCTCTACGCGCCACTCGTCGTCGATCGGCAGCGCCAGCAGACGCTGCTGGACTTGAGCGACAGCCAGTGGGATCTGATGTCCACCAGTAAAGAAAGCGACCACGGCATCGAGTTGTTGTTGCGCAAGTATCCGGGCGACAAGCCTGCGGTGACGTTGAGCCTCAGCCTCGATGACGGAATAATTCGGCTTGACGGCCGATGCGTTGATTCATCCGGGCTGGAAGCGGCGCTGAACCAAGCGATCACTGGCTGATAGAACGTTTCATCACCGTCACCGGCAAGCCGTCGTATTCCATTTCTTCCACCACCTCCCAACCCAGTCGCGCATACAGCGACTGCGCCGCATCGGTGTACAGGTACAACTGTGGCAGGCCCAGCGCGGCGGCTTCCTCGACGATGCGGTTGACCAGTTGCGAGGCGATCCCGCGGCCACGCTGTTCGGCCTTCACGTAGACCCCGGCCAGCCACGGCGTCAGTTGCGGACGCGAGTCCATGTCGCTGTCGATCAGCAGCGCACCGCCGAGCAGTTTTCCGTCTTCGATCGCCACCACCACGCTGGGGATCGCACCTTTGCCGCAGGCGGCGCGCATACGTTCGGTGCGGCTGGCGAGGGTGTCTTCGGGTTTGTACTCACCCCACTCCTTGAAGTTGAGCTCGGCCAGTTCTTCAATCAGTTCGGGGTGATCGCACAGGTAGTCTATGTGCATGGGGCTTGAACTCCGTTTCATCAGCAGGACAAACACCCTAATGCGGTCATGAAAGGTAATCAAATGCACGACATGATCGAGCGCATCCGGTTGCGCAAAATCGTTGCTGACCTACGCTTTGAACAAGGCGAAACATATTTGCCGGGTAACCCCGGAACAATCGCCACGATGCGCAATCATTAGAGCGTGGATATCAAAAGGAGATGCGCATGCTCATCAGGTCACTGACCCTGACACTCTTGCTGGCGATTGCCGGCCCCCTGTTCGCTGGCGACAACGATTCCCCGCTGGACGTCGACAAAGGCAACTACCGTCCCTTGATCGTGATCGCCAGCAGTACGGTCGACCCTGTCTGGCTAGGCCTGAAAAAGTCGCTGGAAGATCCGGCCAACAAGCAAGGCATCGCCGACCGCAAGCTCAAGGTCTACACCATCCTCAACATGTTCGGCCAGCTCGACGGCAAGGACCTCGGCCAGCAGGACACCATGGGGCTGTTGCGCTCGTTGAAGCTGGGTGCCGGGGCTTACCCGAAAATTTTCCTGGTGGGCAAGGACGGGGAGACCAAGCTTTCCGTTTCAGGTGACGAGGCGAAATCGGTCGACCTGAAGAAAGTCTTCGACACCATCGATGCACTGCCTGCCGCCGAGAAAGAACTCGCAGCGCCGCCTCCAGCACCGGTGGCCGCTGAAGCGGCACCCACCAAAGGGACGAAGGGCGGCAAACCGGCGAAACCCGCGAAGCCAGCCAAACCTGCGGAAATGCCGGATGATTGATGGCGTGAGTCGAATGACCTGAACAAAAAATGGCGAACGGTTTTATCCGTTCGCCATTTTTATTGCCCGGCCATTACCAGTTGAAGCGATACCCGACATTCACCGCCCAGGGCTGTTCGATATCGTTGCCTTTGACGTACTGCCCCTCGACATACACCTGATGGTTTTGCGCGGCCGTCAGCATCAATCCGCCCCCCAGCTCCGCCCGTGAGCCCGGCAGCTGGCTGTCCAGCCGTGCGCCGTTGACCTTCACGGCGCTGTCGCCGGCATGTTCAGTCACCCAGGCGGCTTTGACGTACGGCTTGATCCGCAGGCCCTTGTCCAGTTGCAGTTCGCGCCCGAACAGACCGCCGACCCGGCTCTGCACCGAGGTCATTGCATCCTGTTGCACCTCCAGTCCGTTGCTGGCGGTGTAACCCGCGCCGCTGATGCGCGTCACTTGCATGCCGATCTGAGGTTCGACGAACCAGTCCCGCCCCAGATCGATGACCTTGCCGATCTGCGCCTCGGCACTCAGGGCGTGGTTGTTGTAACGGGCCTTGACCGGTTCACCGAGGTTGCTGATGATCTTGATCTCGTTGTCCAGCCGCGAATATTTCAGGGCACCGTCGACATACAACCCGCCCTGATCCTGATAGCTGGCGTAGGCACCGAGTGTGGTGCTGTCGATCGTGCCCTTGCTGCGCTCACCGAAATCCTGGCGGCCCTGACCCTGGCCGAACAGGGCTCCGACGTACAGCGTGCCATTGGCCATTGGCAGCGCCTGGTCAGCACCGATTTCCATGCCGTTGGCCTGCTGCCGGAAGGCGCGACTGGTGCGAGTGTCCAGACGTTGTTCGGCGCCGTAACCGCGAGCCCAGATGCCGCCCTGATCCTTGCCCGAACGCAAATCCGAAAAGTGCTGTCGGGTGCTGCCGTTCTGTGCGTCGAGCAATGCGGCGGTGGCGGCCTGACTGGCGATAGCGGCGTTCGCGCCTTTACTGAGCGTTTGCGGTTGTGGCTGCGGTGTTGCTGGCGGCTGAATCACCAGCGGTTGCACCACGGTTTCGGGCTGGCCGTCGACGGGGGGAATCTGCGGCTCCTGAATATTTTCATCCGGCGTACTGATCGCCGGTTTGCCCAGGTACCAGTCATTCCCCTGTTTTTGCAGCGAATAACGGTAGGCTCCGGCATCGACCGTGCCACCGAACAGCTGGAAGTCTCCGCTGCCGCCGTTGCCCTCGACCAGTTTCAGAGACTGCTGTGTGCCACTCGGCGCGTTACCGGAGTCGGCCACCACCAAGGTGTGCAGATCGCTGATCGAGCCTTGTACCTTGAGCAGGTCACCACGCAATGAGGCCAGATCGGTGTTCATCGCGAACGTCCCGGCGCCGTTCAGCGGACCGTTGATGGTCAGGGTGTGGAATGCTCCGCTGATGGCGGGGTCGGCAAACTCGACGCGGCCGTCGACGCGGTTGGCGCCGCTCAAGGTTGCATCGCCTTTGAGGCGCAGCATCGCACCGTCGTTCAGGGTGGTGTCGCTCGCAGCGGCTCCGGCGCCCAGTACCATCAAACCGCCCTGATTGACCGTAGTGCTGGAAACCGATGTGCCAGCCACACTGGTCATCGTGCCGCCCTGATTGATCTCGGTTTCGTCAGCCGATGCGGCGTCGTTGATCGCCAGTTCGCCTCCGGCATTGACCGTGGTCTGCTGCGCATGGCCGCTCTGATAGACCGTCATCAAGCTGTTGGCGACGCGGGTGTTTTTGGCCAATGCATCGCCGTAGACATACATCTGGCCACCGTCGAGCCGGGTGTCGCTGACCGCCGCATTTTGCGTCACTTCAAAAAAACCGTCGTTGACCCGGGTCGTCAGCGCCGTGGCGGAACCGGTCAATAACAGTATGCCGTTATCCATCACGGTGTCGGCGAGCTTCGCGCTGTCCTGGGCGTGCAGCCTGCCGCTGTCCTTGATCGTGGTGCCGCTGGCCACGCCGGCATCCAGCAACCGAATCTCCCCGAGGCTTACGGTGCTGTCGCTCAGCATTGCGTCGGTGCCGGCATAAACCGTCGAGCCGTTATCGACCAACAGGTTGGCCTGTGGCGAGGTCAGGCAAGGCACGCTGTCGCAACTGGCCGCCTGCGCGACCATGGGTAACGCACCCAGCGCCAACATTGCACCCGATATCGAAACCCGAGAAAACCGCATACCCGACACAAACATGATGATCCGCCGACAACAGGGAGAAGAGGCGGCGAATTCTGCGCAGGCGAGGGGGCGGGGTAACGCAGGCACTTCCCAAGTTTTTGTAGGAAGCGTCCTACACAGAGGCGCTGTGCAAGGCCATTTGCAGGTGTGACTGCAAACGCTTCATCTGCTGCCCGAAAGCTTCAAACAACCGATGCACTTCCTGGCGCGTGGTGCTGACTTCACAGGTCGACTCCAGTTGTTCGCACGCAGCGATCAACGGCGCGGCGTGAATGATCCGCGCGCTGCCGAGGATCTTGTGGCAGCAACGTTTCATCCCCGGTAAATCGCCGGCCTGAAACAACGCCTGCATCGCCTCGAAATCTTCCTGATTGGTGCGTAATACCGTCGCGAGCAGTTGCCGGGTAAGGCTCATGTCTCCCGCCGTGATAGCGGTGACTTTCGACAATTCGAAACACGGCGCGCTTGCCTGCCGGGTTTGTTCGGCATCGCGCAGATAACGTTCCAGCGCATCACGAGTCAGCGGCTTGAACAGGCAATCGTTCATCCCGGCATCGAGGCAGCGCTGGACTTCCTCAGATTGGGCATTGGCGGTCAGCCCCAGTACATGGGTGGGAGCGCGCCCCTCGGCGGCTTCGATGGCGCGTAACTGGCGGGTCATCCTGTCGCCGTTGAGCAGCGGCATGTTGCAGTCGGTGATCAGGTAATCGAACGTGTCTTCGCGCCACAGGCGCAGGCCTTCGATGCCGTTTTCGGCGCAGGTGACACGCATCCCCAGTGATTCCAGCTGACGCTGCAGCACCACGCGGTTGAACTCGTGATCCTCGACGATCAACACGTGGCGTGCGGGCAGCGGTGGCAGGTTTTCGTTGTCGATTGCCGGTTGCAACTCGTCATCCGGCAATCGCTTGAGCTGCAGGTCCAGGGTGAAACACGCGCCCTGTCCGGGCTGGCTGTCGCAGGTCAGACGGCCACCCATCAATTCGGTCAATTGCCGGCATATCGACAACCCGAGACCGCTGCCGACTTGCCCATCGTCGGCCTCGAACTGGGTGTAAGGCTGGAACAGGCGTTCGCGCTGCTGTTCGTCCAGGCCGATACCGGTATCGCGCACCGTCAGGTGCAGTCGGGCAAGGTCGCCGTCGGGCACAAGGCTCAGTTCGACCGTGACTGTGCCCTTGGCGGTGAACTTGATCGCATTGCTCAGCAGGTTCGAAAGAATCTGCCGAAAGCGCAGAGAGTCCAGCTCCACGGCGCTGTCGGCGTTGTCGCTGATGAAGTTCAGTTCGAGGTTTTTCTGTCGGGCCAGGCTGGCGAATCCTTGCAGCACTGTGCGCGCCAGCCGTTCGGGATGGCAGCGGCTGTTGCGCAGTTCGAACTGCCCGGCTTCGATCTTGGTCAGGTCAAGAATCTCGCCGATCAACTCCATCATGCCGCCGGCGGATTGCCGGGCGATGTCGATCAGTTCGGTGTCGTCCGGGCGCGGGGCGTGCTGGTGGCGCAGCAGTTCAAGCACGCCGATCAGCGCGCTCATCGGTGTGCGGATTTCGTGGCTCATCACCGCCAGGAAGTGGCTCTTGCCCCGGTTTGCGGCCTCGGCCTGATGCTTGGCCGCGAGCAAGGCGTGTTGCAGATGTTGCTGTTCGGTGAAGTCGATCCAGCCGCCGATCACTCCGGTCATGGTCCCGTCGGAATCGCGGTAGGGCAGGGCCCAATGGTAGATGTGATAAGTCTTGTCCTTGACCGACATGGTGAAGTTGTCGAACGACGGTTCGCCGCTTTCCAGTGTCGCGCGGTGGATGCGTTTGTACTGGTGGGCAGTGTCCAGCGGCAGTATGTTTGCCTCGATCAGCCCCTTGTTCAGCACCTGCTGCGGCTCGACTTCCATCACCTGCAGATACGCGCGGTTGCAGCTCAGCAGCAGACCTTTGCGGTCGCGCACGTAGATCGGATGCGGCGTGCCGTCGACCAGCACCTGCATGAACAGCAATTGATCACTCAAGGCTTTTTGCGCTTTTTGCCGCTCGGCGATCTGCCGGCGCAGGCCGTGGTTCCACGCCAGAATGGCCAACAGCACCGTCAACAGCGCGAGCACCGCGCGCAAAATCCAGTTCTTGTACGTGCTCCAGTCGTCCTGGCTGTCTTGCGAATTCTGCCAGCGATTGGCCAGGTCGCTTAACTCATCCGGCGCGATATCGAGCAGTGCCTTGTCGAGGATCGAGATCAACATGGCGTTCTGTTTGCCGCTGGAAAAACCGATCAGCGCCGGTTGCGCACCGAGTACCGAGTCGATTTGCAGGCGGCCGCGGAAGAAGCGATCGATCAGATACGCCGCGCCCATCTGCGGCTGTATCACGCCATCGACCTGGCCTTCGGCGAGCAGTTCGTAGGTCTCGATCGGTGTGTCGACCTGCACGGTGCGGATGTCCGGCCATTCACGCTCCAGCCAATTGGCGGCGGCCGAATCCTTGATGATCGCGACCCGTTGCCCCTTGAGACCGGCCAGGCCCGATCGTTCCGGTTGCGTGCGGGTGACCAGCACGAACGGGTTGATCACGTAAGGCCGGGAGAACGTCAGGCGCTCGTCGCGCCGGGCGCTGTAGGTCATCGCACCGATCAGGCTGGGCGGGTCCCGTTGCGCGCGGCCGGTCATGGCGTCGACGGAGGACATCTTGCTCGGCCGGAACGTCAGGCCGGTGCGGTCGTTGATCGTCTCCAGCAGGTCGGCCGCCATGCCGCGCAACTGGCCTGCGTTGTCGAAGAAACTGAACGGTGAATAGCGATCGTTGGCCAATACCTCGATCTGAGGATGATCCTTGATCCATTGCTGTTCGGCGGCCGTCAGTTGCAGGCGGTTGTAACCGAGTTTCGGGTTGGCGCCGATGCCCCAGCGTCGGGCGATGACGGTGCGCTCCTGAGGCGTGATCTTCGCCATCGCGGCATTGAGCAGGCTCAACAATCGCGCATCATCCTGTTGCACGGCGAAGCTGAAACCCAACCCCTCGGAGTCCCGTTGGATGGTTTGTTTCAGGCTCTGCTGGTAGCTGCGTTCGAGCAGGTACTGCGCGGTGATCGCATCGGTCAGCAGCACCGTGCCTTCACCGTAGGCCACCAGACCCAGACCTTGCTGAGTCGAATCGACGGCTCGCAGCGGATGACCCTGAAACAACGATGCCACCCGTTCTTCGGTGATCCAGTCCTGATCGAACAGCACGGTGGTGCCGGCGGGCAACCGATCATTGGGCCAGTGGGTGCCGAAGTGGCTGATCAGCACGGCCTGATCGTAAGCGTAAGGCGCGCTCAGGCGCAGATCGCTGTAGTTCGCCTCGAGGTGATTGATCCGTGGCACCAAATCGACTTCGCCCCGTTGCAGTGCGGCGAGGGCATCCGCCTGGTTGGCATATGGCTCGATCTCGACCCGCAAGCCAAGGCTGCGCGCCAGCAGGTCGAGGTAATCCGCCGACAGCCCTTCGTAATCCTTTTGATTGGCGGTGCTGTCCAGCGGTGGTCGATCCGGCGCATACACCCCGGCACGCAGCACGTTTTTGCTGGCCAGCCATTGGAGTTGGGCACTGGTGAGGGACAATGCGACCTGATCGTCGCCAGCGCGGCTGAGCAGGGTCAGTGGCCCGGCATTCGCTGCCAGTGCCAGCCATGTCAGGGTCAACGCGCTCAGCAGTCGCCCGAACCTCATAGTTCAGACCAGGTGATTGCGTTTGGCGAAATCGATCAGCTCAAGCAACGTGCCTGCGTTGAGTTTCTGCATCAGACGCGTCTTGTAAGTGCTGACGGTCTTGTTGCTCAGCAGCATGTCATCGGCGATCTCCTTGTTGCTTTTGCCCTGGGCCAGACCGTGCAACACCTTGAGCTCACGTCGCGACACGCCATCGAGCAGTTGCGCATCGTCCCGGGCAAAATCGCTGGACCGCACCGAGTTCAGCGCATTGACCGGAAACCACGTCTTGCCACTGGCCACCGCTTTGAGCGCGGTGATGATCTCCACCGGATCATCGACCTTGGACAAAAACGCCGACACCCCGGCTCGCAGGCATTGCGCCGCATAGGCCTGACTTTTCAAACCCGTGTGCACTAGCACATGAGCCTTGCTGCCGCCGATGCGCAAGCGGTCGATCACCGCCATGCCGTCGAGCTGCGGAATATCGAGGTCGAGCACAATCGCATCGGGCTTGAGTTCGAACGCCTTGCTCAACGCATCTACGCCGTTGTCACACTCACCGACAATTTCATGGCCCTCGCGGACCAGAATCATCCCTATCGCCATGCGTACAACCGCGTGATCATCGACCAACAGCACTTTCATGGATCAATCCTCAGGCCCAGTTTCAGCATAGTCCGCGGGGGCTGATGAACCCGGCGGATCGGATGCGTGGTGGGAGGCGATGAAAAAAAGAGGCGGATCCTACAAGGTTTGCGAGGGGAAGCAATGGGATGTGTCGCGCAGAGGTATTTTTGGCGCTGGGGTGTATCTTTTTGTCAGGAGTGGGTGAGGGAGTGCTTTTCAAATCCTTAAAAAACGGGCGACCCTCTCAGGTCGCCCATTTTTCAGTGCGTGATTACCGGGTCAATTCCCCCAGAATCTTGTGCGCAATCTTCACCCGCTCTCCATTCGGGTAGTTGCGGTTCGCCAGAATCACAATCCCGACTTTCTTCGATGGCACGAACGCGACATACGCGCCGAAGCCACCCGTAGCGCCGGTCTTGTTGAGCAGCACGTTCGCCGGTTCCGGCTGTGGCGGGTTGAGCCATTTGACCTTGTGCGCTTCCATGGCCATTGGCGTGGAGTTGCCGTCCAGCAGGCGGTCGAGGCTGATCGGGTAGGCGTAGCGTTCCCAGCCCAGGCCCTGGGTCATGTCGCCAACGGTGTAGTAACCGGTGTGGGTGAGGGCGATGGCTTTTTGCAGCGGTGTTTCGAGTTTGGCGGTGTCGAGGTTGGCTTCGACGAATTGCAGCAGGTCCGCAGCGCTGGTTTTCACGCCGTAGGCTTCGGAATCGAGTGCGCCGGGGCTGACTCGCACCGGTTGGTTGTTCTTGTCATAGCCCTGGGCGTAGAGCTTCTCTTCAGAGGCTGGCACTGACAAGAAGGTGTGCTTGAGTCCAAGCTTCGGCAGCAGGGTTTCGGTCATGACCTGATCGAACGGCTGGCCGAGGCTTTTCGCCGCCAGATAACCGAACAGGCCGATGCTCGGGTTGGAGTACAGGCGATGGCTGCCGGCGGGATACGTCGGTTTCCACTGTTGGTAATAGCCGAGCATTTTGTCGGAAGAGTCCGCAGCATCCGGGAATTGCAGCGGCAGACCGCCGGCGCTGTAGGTGCCCAGTTGCAGCAGGCTGATACGGTCGAACGCGCTGCCTTTCAGCTCGGGCCAGTGCTGGCTGGCCTTGTCGGAAAACGCCAGTTTGCCGCTGGCCTGGGCGTAGGCGCCGAGGGTCGCGGTGAAGGTTTTGCTGACCGAGCCGATTTCGAACAGGGTGTTTTCACTCACCGTTTGCCCGGTGCTTTTGTCGGCAACACCGTAGTTAAAGTAATGCGCCTTGCCATCGACGGTCACGGCCACGGCCAGACCCGCGATGTCCTGTTGCTGCATGACCGGTGTCACGGTGGCCTTGACCAGCGCCTGCAACTGATCGTCGGTTTGCGGGGCGGCCAGGCAGGTGGTGGCGCTGAAGAAAAGTCCGAAAGCGCAGAGGGACTTGAGTTTGTTCAGGTTGATCGAAAGCATGCTTGAACCACTCTCCATGAGTGTTGATGGTGTTATCCCGCTACACTGCGAGCGTTTTTCGTCGGGCCGGCTGATCGGCGCCGCCAAATCTAGGCAGTCCGGCGTCTTTCGACAAACGATGAAAACTCGGACGAGCCATTAGAAAAATTTGGGACTTGGCATGATTCGACCTCAATTGCCCTTGAATGCATTACGCGCTTTTGAAGCTTCTGCGCGTCATTTGAGCTTCACTCGCGCTGCCGTGGAGTTGTGCGTAACCCAGGCGGCCGTCAGCCATCAGGTCAAAAGCCTGGAGGCGCAACTCGGTGTGATCCTGTTCAAACGCTTGCCCCGTGGGCTGATGCTGACCGGCGAGGGCGAAACTTTGCTGCCGGTGCTGACCACATCGTTCGATCATATCGCGCAGATGCTCGAGCGTCTGGCGGGTGGGCAATATCGGGAAATGCTCACGGTCGGCGCGGTGGGCACTTTCGCCGTGGGCTGGTTGTTGCCGAGGCTGGCGGACTTCCAGGCGAAACATCCGCTCATAGATTTGCGACTGTCGACCAACAACAATCGGGTGGACGTCGCCGCTGAAGGGCTGGATTACGCGATCCGGTTTGGCGCCGGGGCGTGGCACGGTATCGAGGCGACCCGTTTGCTGGAGGCTCCGTTGTCGGTGCTCTGCGTGCCGGAAATCGCCCGGCAACTGCACGCGCCGGGGGATCTTCTGCAGCAGCGCTTGCTGCGTTCCTATCGCACCGATGAGTGGCCGGAATGGTTTCACGCGGCGGGTCTGGCGACCCATGCCGCGCCACCCCAGAGCATCGTGTTCGACTCGTCGCTGGCGATGATGGAGGCGGCGTTGCAGGGCGGTGGGGTGGCGCTGGCGCCGCCGTTGATGTTTGCCCGGCAACTGGCGGCGGACCTGATCCGCCAACCCTTTGCCATCGAAATCACCACCGGCAGCTATTGGCTGACGCGGTTGCAGTCACGGCCGGAGACCTCGGCGATGGCGGCGTTCAGGCACTGGCTGCTGGAGGCTGCGCAGGCTTAGCGCACCAGGCACGGCTTCTTGTTATCGAACGTCCAGCCCGGAATCAGAAACTGCATCGCCACGCTGTCATCCCGCGCGCCGAGTCCCATGCCTTTATAGAGTTCGTGGGCCTTGGCCACCTGATCCATGTCCAGTTCCACGCCCAGCCCTGGCTTCTTCGGCACCTGCACGCAGCCGTCGACGATTTGTAGCGGCGCCTTGGTCAGGCGCTGGCCGTCCTGCCAGATCCAGTGGGTGTCGATCGCGGTGATGTCGCCCGGTGCGGCGGCCGCCACGTGGGTGAACATCGCCAGGGAAATATCGAAGTGGTTGTTGGAGTGCGAGCCCCAGGTCAGGCCCCATTCATGGCACATCTGCGCCACGCGCACCGAACCCTGCATGGTCCAGAAATGCGGGTCGGCCAGCGGGATGTCGACTGACTGCAACTGGATCGCGTGACCCATCTCGCGCCAGTCGGTGGCAATCATATTGGTGGCGGTTTTCAGGCCGGTGGCGCGACGGAATTCGGCCATCACTTCGCGGCCCGAATAGCCGTTTTCCGCACCGCACGGGTCTTCGGCGTAGGCCAGCACATGATGCTGGTCGCGGCACAGACGGATTGCTTCTTTCAGTGACCACGCGCCGTTCGGATCAAGGGTAATGCGGGCGTCGGGGAAGCGTTCGGCCAGTGCGGTCACCGCTTCGATTTCCGCATCGCCGCTGAGCACGCCGCCCTTGAGCTTGAAGTCCTTGAAGCCGTAACGCGCATGGGCAGCCTCCGCCAGACGCACCACGGCGTCGGCGGTCATGGCTTTCTCGTGACGCACGCGGAACCAGTCGTTGTCGGCATCCGGTTCGCTGCGGTAGGCGAGGTCGGTTTCCCGGCGATCGCCCACGTAGAACAGATAACCGAGCATCTTCACTTCATCACGCTGCTGGCCTTCGCCGAGCAATGCGGCCACCGGCACGTCGAGGTGTTGGCCGAGCAGGTCGAGCAGCGCGGCTTCCAGCCCGGTGACGGCGTGAATGGTGATGCGCAGGTCGAAGGTTTGCAGGCCACGGCCGCCGGCGTCGCGGTCGGCGAAGGTCTGGCGCACCTGGTTGAGGATCTTCTGATACGTGCCGATCGGGCTGCCGACCACCAGGCTGCGGGCGTCTTCGAGGGTCTGGCGGATGCGTTCGCCGCCGGGCACTTCACCGACGCCGGTGTGCCCGGCGTTGTCCTTGAGGATGACGATGTTGCGGGTGAAAAACGGCCCGTGGGCGCCGCTCAGGTTGAGCAGCATGCCGTCGTGGCCGGCCACCGGGATGACTTGCATCTCGGTGATGAGCGGGGCTTTGGCGATGTCGTGTGCGGTCATTTGGCGTTGTCCTTTCAAGCGTGTTTCGGCGCGGCATCGGCCACGGCGACGTCAGGTGCGGATTTGGGTGTCATGCGAGCGGCGAACACGATGATCGCGGCGATGATCGAGGTCGCGGCCAGGCCATAGAGGCCGCCCTGGATCGAACCGGTGTGTTGTTCCAGCAGGCCGAAGGTGGTCGGGGCAACGAAGCCGCCGAGGTTGCCCACCGAGTTGATCAGCGCGATCACGGCAGCGGCGATCCGCGCATCGAGGTAGGCCTGCGGAATCGGCCAGAACAGTGACGAGGCGGATTTGAAACCCAGCGCGGCAAAGCAGATTGCGACGAAGGCAAAAATCGGCCCGCCAGTAGTGGACATGAACATCCCCGCGGCGGCGATCAACAGCGCCGTGGCGACCCACGCCTGCTGGTGTTTCCACTTCGCCGAGAACGAGGCGAACGCATACATGCCGATGATCGACAGCAACCACGGAATCGAGTTGAACAGGCCGACCTGGAAGTCGCTCATCTCGCCCATCTTCTTGATGATGCTCGGCAGCCAGAACGTTGCAGCGTAGATCGTCAGTTGAATGAAGAAGTAGATCAGGCAGAACAGGATGATCTGGCGATCCTTGAGCAGTTTGCCCAGCGACGGCTTGATCGGGGTCGCGGCTTCGCGAGCCTTCTGTTCATCGTCGATGGCCTTGACCAGCGCATCCTGCTCGGCGCGGGTCAGCCACTTGGCGTCGTGGGGTTTGGCGTCGAGCCAGAACCACACGAATACGCAGAGGCCGACCGAGAACATCCCTTCAATGAAATACATCCACTGCCAGCCATGCAGGCCCAGGCCTTCGATCTGCAACAGCAGGCCGGACAACGGGCCGGAAATCAGCGAGGCCACGGCCGAACCGCTGAGGAAGATCGCAATCGCTTTGCCGCGCTCGGCCCCTGGCAACCAGCGAGTGAAGTAGTAGATCACCCCGGGGAAGAACCCGGCCTCGGCCACGCCGAGCAGAAAACGCAGGATGTAGAAGTGGGTTTCGTTCTGGATGAACGCCATGCCGGCGGCCACCAGGCCCCAGGTGAGCATGATGCGGGTCAGCCAGATTCGCGCGCCGACCTTTTGCAGCAGCATGTTGGAAGGGACTTCGAACAGCGCGTAACCGATGAAGAACAGCCCGGCACCGAACCCATAGGCAGCGGCACCGATACCGAGGTCATGTTCCATGTGGGTGCGGACGAAACCGATGTTCACCCGGTCAATGTAATTGACGATGAACATGATCACGAACAGCGGCAGGACGTGGTGTTTGACTTTGGCAATGGCGGAGGACAGCACCGAATCGGCGCCCTCGTTCATCCCGGCAATGGATGATTTCACTTGGTTTTCTCCCACTCGTTATTTTTATGCGGGGTGTGGCTGAATGCTGCGTTGTTGATAGACATCATACAACTAGATTTTTTTGTCCTACAAGCGGGAGGGCTCAATCAAATTTGTCTACGGGGAGCGGTTTTTATGCTTTTCGGATTTTAAGTGCCGTATTTGTTGGGGTTTGAGAGATTTTATCAAGCGTGATACAGAGTTCTGTGTCAGTGATCGTTGGTTGATTGTCCGGCGAAATGGAAGTTTTTCTAGCTAAAATCGATTGTTGTCATACAAGTTGAGAGCCGGAAATCATAGGAGCTCATACAAGTCATCCCCCGCAGTGCTACGATCGGTTTGCCCCGATCACCGGAACCGACCATGCAAGAAGACCTCGACGCTCCCGCCCGTAAACGCGCGCACAACCTGGCCCATGACCTGGTGGAAAAACTCACCCAGAGCATCCTGCTCGGCCAGATGTTGCCCGGTGACAAGTTGCCGTCAGAAAACTCGATCGTTCAGGAACACGGCGTCAGCCGCACCGTGGTGCGTGAGGCGATTTCCAAGTTGCAGGCGTCGGGGCTGGTGGAAACGCGACACGGCATCGGCACATTCGTGATCGAGCGTGCGCCGGAGCAGGGGTTGCGGCTGAATGTCGACACCGCGCTGGGGGTACGCAGCATTCTCGAATTGCGCATGGGCCTGGAGACGCAAGCGGCAGCACTGGCCGCGCAGCGCCGCACCGAACAACAACTGGTGCAGATGCGGCAGGCGCTGGACGACTATCAGCGTCTATTGGCCAACAACGACAGTTGCGTCGAGGCCGACCGGCGCTTTCACCTGTTGATTGCCGAAGCCACCGGCAACGTCTGCTTCACCGAGATCATGCAGCACCTGGGCAACGCGATGATCCCGCGTACCCGGGTCAATGCCGCCGAGCGCGGGGCGGTGGATTTGAGCAAGCTCGGGCAACTGGCGAATCTTGAGCATGAGGCGATCCTCAACGCGATCAGGCGTCAAGACCCGGACGCGGCGCGTGCGGCGATGTGGCTGCACCTGACCAACAGTCGCGACCGGTTTTCGGCGGGCGGCGCATAACGGTGTCGCAACTCAAGTCTCAATGGCCCGCACCGCCGCCGGCCGTTCCAGATTCAACGCCAGGACACTGATCAACACCACCGCCGAACCCACCAGCACCAACAGGGTCGGTCGCTCACCCAAGCCCACCGAAGCAATCCCCATCGCGGTCGGCGGAATCAGGTACAGCGTCATCGTCGCCCGGCTCAGGTCCACATGCTTGAGCACGAATGCCCACGCCAGATAGGCGAGGGCGCTGGGAAACACGCTCAGACCAAGCACTGCCCATTGCACCCGCAGCGGCGCACTGGCCACGCTGTCGGCCAGCCCCGGCAAGTAGATCAACAGCAACAACGTGCCGGACCACACCGTGTAGCAAACCAGCGTCAGCCCGTCGTAGCGCCGGGCGTGGTGTTTTTGCAGGGCGAAGTAAACGCTCCACGACACGGCGGCCAGCAGGATCAGCAAACCGTGGGCGTCGATGCTGCCGAGGCCGCGATCGCCGCTGACCACAATCACCACGCCGACGAATCCCAGCAACACACAACCCCAACGCCAGACGCTGACCCGATCCTTGAACAGAAACCGCGCCAGCAGCGTGCTGAACAGCGGCGTCGATTGCGCCAGCACACTCGACGCGCCGGCACTGACGCTTTGCTGGCCGATGTTCAGCACGACGTGATGCAGGCTGACGGCAAAAAAGCCCAACGCAAACAACAGCGGCAAATCCTGCAGGCGCGGCAGGTGAATACCCTTGAAACTCGCAATCACCGCCATGAACAACGACGCCAGCAGAAAGCGCAGCAACGCCAGATGACCGGGCTCGTAGGCTTGCAGGCCGATGTGGATACCGGTTGGCGAATAGGCCCAGCAGCCGACGACGAAGGCCATGGCCAACAGGATTTTCAAAGGCGAAGTGGAAGGCATGAGCGAGGCACCAAGAGGGTTGATGCGCCGAGTATCCGGGCGGCTAATTATTCGCCACAACTGACTTATACTGCGTAAACCATTCACTATGAGTGACGAGTCATGGAGCTGGCGCAGATCCGCATGTTCAAGACCGTGGCCGAGGTCGGCAGCATCGCCAAAGCGGCTGAAAAGCTGTTTTGCGTGCCGTCGAATATCACGGCGCGGATCAAATCCCTGGAAGCGGAGCTGGGTGTGGCGCTGTTTCAGCGCGAAGGACGCGGGCTGCGGATCAGTCCTGCCGGGCAGACCTTTCTCGCTTATGCAGAGAAGATTCTGGCGCTGACAGCCGAGGCCAAGCGCGCGGTCGATCCTGCCGCCGAGCCGTCCGGGCCGCTGCGCATCGGCGCCATCGAATCCTCGGCGACCGGGCGTTTGCCGCGCTTGCTGGCGAAATTTCACAAGCGCTATCCGAACGTGGCGCTGGAGTTGACCACCGGCACCTGGGGGCAACTGCTCGACGATACCGCCAGCCATCGTCTGGACGGCGCCATCGTCGCGGTGGATGTCGAGCGCTCCCAGCTCAAACGCACCCCGATGTATCGCGAAGAATTGCTGCTGATCGCGTCGACCTCATTCGGGCCGGTGCGCGACCTCGATGATTTGCAGGACAAGACCGTGTTCATGTGGCCGCAGGGCTGTCCGTATCGCGCCGCGCTTGAGCACTGGCTGTTGCGTCAGGGCCTGGCGCTGCCGATTGTCAGCCTGGCCAGTTACGGGGCGATTGTTGGTTGTGTGAGTGCCGGCGCTGGCGTGGCCCTGGTGCCTAAAGGCGTGTTCGAGCAGTACGCCAAAGGCGCGGGGTGTGCGGGTTACGAGTTCCCGGAACTGACGGCCATCGACAACTTGTTCTACTGGCATGAAAACGCCGGGGTGCACCCGGCGCGTGAGGCGTTTGTGGCGATGTTGCGCGAGGAGTTTGTCTGAGCTGGATCAGGCTCCGCTCACGTCGCGCATCAACAAGCCGAAGCGTAAATCCACCGCATCCGGAATCGGCAAGTACACCGTGTGCCCGTCCCCCGGCGCCACGTCGATGGCGTCGCCCTTGAGGTTCTGCAGTTCATGCAGATCAAAATGGAAGTTGCCCTTGGGCGTCATCAGTTCCAGATGATCGCCCAGTGCAAAGCGGTTCTTCACTTTCACCTCGGCCAGCCGGTCCCGGCGTTCGCCGGTCAGTTCACCTACAAACTGCTGACGTTCCGACACCGAGCTGCCGTTCTGGTAGTTCTGGTATTCGTCATGCACGTGACGGCGCAGGAAGCCTTCGGTGTAGCCGCGCTGTGCGAGGGACTCCAGATCGGTCATCAGGCTGCGGTCGAATTCGCGACCGGCCACCGCATCGTCGATGGCCCGCCGGTAGACCTGGGTGGTACGGGCGCAATAGAAGTGCGATTTGGTCCGGCCTTCGATCTTCAGTGAGTGCACGCCCATGCGGGTCAGGCGTTCGACGTGCTGCACCGCGCGCAGGTCCTTGGCATTCATGATGTAGGTGCCGTGCTCGTCTTCGAATGCCGGCATCAGTTCGCCGGGGCGATTGGCTTCCTGTAGCAGGAACACCTGATCGGTGGGGGCGCCGAGGCCTAGGGTCGGCTGCGGTTCGAAGGTCTGCACGATTTCGCCGAGCTGGTTTTCGGTGGCTTCCTGCGCCGAGTATTTCCAGCGGCAGGCGTTGGTGCAGGTGCCCTGATTGGCGTCACGCTTGTTCATGTAGCCCGAGAGCAGGCAGCGGCCGGAATAGGCCATGCACAGTGCGCCGTGGACGAACACTTCCAGTTCCATGCCCGGCACCTGTTCGCGTATTTCGCCGATCTCTTCCAGCGACAGCTCCCGGGACAGGATGATCCGGCTCAGACCCTGTTGCTGCCAGAACTCGACACTCGCCCAGTTCACCGTGTTGGCCTGCACCGACAGGTGAATCGGCATCTGCGGGAAGTGCCGGCGTACGAGCATGATCAGACCGGGGTCGGACATGATCAGCGCGTCCGGCGCCATCTCGATCACCGGCGCCAGATCCTTGAGGAAGGTCTTCAGTTTGGCGTTGTGCGGCGCGATGTTGACCACCACGTAGAAACGCTTGCCCTGGGACTGGGCTTCACGAATCCCGAGGGCGAGGTTGGCGTGATCGAACTCGTTGTTGCGCACCCGCAGGCTGTAGCGCGGCTGGCCGGCGTAGACCGCATCGGCGCCGTAAGCGAAGGCGTAGCGCATGTTCTTCAGGGTGCCGGCGGGGGCGAGCAGTTCCGGGGTGAAGGAGGGCGTCATGGCGGTGTCGGTCGCAAAAGCGCGGGAGGGTAAACGAGGTGCGACGAGGGTTTATTGATCTGGATCTATGTTTTATGAACGGGGAGGGAATAGCGCAGGTCGCTCTGGCACATGATTCGATCAATGCTTTTCATGATGCCCGGGTCTCTCTTCGAATGTCTGGCGATGATGTCCAGTCCGAGTGCAATGCCCTCTTTCCCCTGAAGTGTTGCGGAGGCGAATTGATGCTGAAAGAAATTCATGGCCAGGAAGGGGGTGTAGCATCGGGCTATTAGATCACCCAGGTGCCAACATAGATCGGTTTCAGTGTACTGATGATAGTTTGTAGATATCGTATGCAGAAGCGCTGTTTTCTGGGTGTCTGAAATGATATCCATGTCGGTGTGTATTTTGACTATGAATATATGCATTCCAGGTTTGTTGAACAAATCTTGCGCAGAGAGTAGGTGGATGATGAAATCCAGGCATTCATCCGATAAGTATTCATGGGCCAGAGTGGCGTTCTCATAAATGTCGGCTTGCGCTGCAATGACCTTGCGTGCTCCTTTGCCGGTCGCTGCATGGAGTGCAGTCTTTATTCTCTTCAAAACGTTCATCAGCTTGTAAATAGGAGCATGGCAGGTTTATCAAGTGGTGAGTTGTTGTTATAAAATGCAGATATTCATGCAGGTGTGAGTGGGTTTGTTAGGATCTTGTTGGAGGTCAGAGGTGTAGTTGTTCATCTGTTTTTGGCCATTTTCTATGCTTTATGTTATATACGGCGACATCGTGTGCACGTTCGTCAATGTCGTAACATAACTTTGTCAAGGTCTCGTGTGAAGTCTTTTGGTTGGCTGCAACGGCAATTCTAACCAAAGCGTCTTCATCGGCAGGCAGTAAATCAAAAGCGTCGGTTCCAGATCGTCGTTTTCATGCGCACCACCCTTTTTCTTCAGTTATGTATTTTTGGCCGGTGAAGTAGGTGTAAGCCTCGATGATAGAGTATGAATTCACCCGGCCGCCTAGCTGATTGGACAAAATTAAAGACGCCAAATATACCCGTCTTTCTTGCGGCTTAACTGCGTGTTTACTTTAACTTCTCAGGTGTGTCTCAATCCATTGCGCAAGATTGGGTCGGTTTATACGCTTCGCCATGTTCACCAGATATTGTGATTCATCTTCACTCAAAGTTAATCCATGCTGCCGAAGCGTCTCAAGACCTTCAATAGCATGTTTCTCTTCTCCTATGTGGTAAACCGCTTGTCGTGCCGGGGTCAGACCGTTATCTGCGACAGAATAAATACTCGCTCCACTGTCAATCAATCGTTTTGCACGTTCAATCGGGCCGATTTTCAAAAGTGACGAAAGCACTGTAATTCCGTTGTCGTCAGGGGTGTCAATAATGTTCTTGTTTTTATACCAGCTCAACACCCATTCGAATACATGGTCATCACTTTCCGATGAGGTTCGATGAAGAAGATTTCCCCCTCCCAAACAGCTTTTTTGTAAGAAGTCGACTCCGTTTTCCTCAAGGAAGTCCAGTGTTTCTGTATTGTCAGCCACATAGAACAATAAGGGTATGTCGTCATACAGCTCGCCATTTTTTATATGCGGCAGTAAACGCTCCATCCCGCTCTTATCACCGTGAGCGAGCAATTCGCCGGCTTCATACAGATCCACTAAAAGTTCATCATCGATCATCGATTGCTACCTACAGGAATGTATGCAACTCCTGGTGGAGTTTCAACGTGTCTATTTGCAAGGCCTTCAGCTTTATCAATGATTGGCTTTGCCTTGATGCCGAGGCATTGGCAACTGCATTCATTATCTGAATAGTCTTTCAATGAGTTCTTTATCCCTCTCTGGAGATCTCGAATTTCCTTGTAATGTCCTCCGGGTACAGTAACCCCATGTTTATGAGTATGACCACCTTTGGCATCTTCGTCTGGATCATATTTACGGAACTCGTTGTGAAGAAGTTCTGATTTTGTCTGTACTTTTGCTAGCTTCGCATAGCAGGCAGCCTTCTTGGGCGTTAGTCCTGACGGATCAACCCACCCTACCGGGTTAGGAGCATATTGATATAGGTTGATGCCACCTACGAATCCAATAGGGTCCTTCGAAATAAACCGCCCAACCCCCGGATCATAGTAGCGGTGCCGGTTGTAATGCAGCCCCGTCTCATGATCGTGGTACTGACCTTGGAACCGAATCGGGTTCGTCAGCCCTTGCTGTTGCGCCCATTCCGAGCGCTGTTCGCGTATTTCCCCCCACGCCTTGTATTGCGCGCTCCACGCGGTATTACCTTGCTGGTCGGTCAGTTCCTGCGGAGTGCCAAGGTGATCACATTGATACCAGGCCAGCATCTCGAAGGGTAGAGCGGCCGGTTTGTGATTCCACAGAGGGTCGTCATCGAGGCTGTAGCTGTCGCTGTAGTCGGGTTGACCACTCAGGTGAATCGGTTGATGCCGCAGTGCCTGTGCCACCGGTACGAAACTGCCCGGTTCGAAAATGTAGTGCACGGTGCGACCGGTGCCGCTTTCGTGTTGGGCCGGGCTGCTTTCCCACGCCAGTTGGTCACCGTCCCAGCCGTACAGCGTGAAACCGCAACCCAGCTCGCGTTGTTTGCGCGCATGCTCATTGCGATTCCATTGGGAACCGGCTTCGGGGCGATGTTTGTAGTGCGCCGTAGAGTTTTTGTGTAGGCGTCGTCCAAGTGCGTCGTAGGCGAAATCGGCGGATAGTCGTGAATCTTCGTATTGCACCAGCCGATCAAACAAGTCCCAGCGCAGGTCGCAGCGTTGACCGTTGTGCCAGCGCTGAATCTGGTTACCGCGTTCGTCGTAGTCATAGTGGGTACCGGCGTATTCGCGCAGCAGGTTGTCGACCAGCTTGCTGCGTGGCGGGTCTTGATCCAGTGGTCTACGAATCTGCCGGACGCTTTCGTCAAGCAAGTTACCGGCCGGGTCGAAGGCGAAGGTTTCCACGCCCTGGCGAGTGGTGGCGCTGAGCAGTCGGCCTACCGGGTCATATTGATAGGCGAGAGGGCCGCGGCGGCTGTCATTGATGTCAGTCAGTTGGCCGACGGCGTCGTACTGGTATTCGCGTTTCAACAGGGTAGATTTGTCGTCGGCACGGGTCAGCAACTGCTCTTGCAGACGCCCGGTGGGGCTCCATGTTTGCGTTTGCAGCAGGCGATTGCCTTGATGGCGGGCGACTTCCCGGTGCAGGTCGTCCCGTTCGTAGCCGATCAGATCATGCTCATCCAGGCGCATGCCGAGCAAGTGCCCGCTGCCATAGGTCAGCCAACTGACGCGATGGCCGTCCGGACGCACGGTGGCGATACGCTGGTTGAGCACGTCGTATTCGTGCTGCCAGACCGCAACCTGAGGTTTGTCCAGGCCCAGATAGTGCTGATGTTCGCGCACCAGGTTGCCGGCAGGATCATGGAACCACTGCAAACGACTCTGCTCGTTGCAGGCCATGACCAGGTTGCCATTGTTGTCGTAAGCAAAGGTTTCCTGTTGTGTTTGCTCGCCTAGACTGGCGTGGCGTTCGGTGAGACGGCCCAACGGGTCGAATTTGACCGAGATCACGCGTGCGCCATTGACCGTGCTCTGCAAGCGACCGGTGTTCGGATCATATTGGTAGCACGTGGTATGACCGTCGAAACCGCTTTCTTCCAGCAGTCGACCCATCGGGTCATAGTGGAAATGGGCGCGCCGCTCGTTTTCGTTTTCCAGGCTCTGCAAGCGCCCAAGGCGATCCCAGCGGTAGCGCAGGGTCTGTTCGGCGGCATCGACGCGCTCGGCGATCTGCCCGGCGACGGTATAACTCCAGGTGGTGCGGCGATCCATTGCATCGACATGCACCAACAGACGCCCCTCGGCATCACGCTCGAAGCGGTCTTCGGTGTTGTCCGGGTACTTGATCAGTACCATTTGACCAGCCAGGTACTGGTACTCGGTAGTCAAGCCGGCCGCGTCGGTGAAGCCGACCATTTGGCCGCGATCATCGTACTCCCATGCGCTGGTCTTGCCCGAGCAGTCGACGTACTCAATCAACTGCCCGGCATCGTTGTAAGCCAGGGTTTTTTCATTGCCGTGGGCGTCTTTGATCGCTGTAGGCTGGCCCGCCGCGTTGTAGGCGTACTCGGTAATGTTGCCGAGAGGGTCGATGGCTTCGATCGGATTGCCGCGGTCGTCATAGGCCCGTTGCCACTGGCCGCCTTCGCCATCGCTGATCTTGATCAGTTGGCTGTGATCATCGTAGGCGTAGTGCACGACACTGTGATCGGCGCGAATGTGTTCCAAGAGATTGCCACGGTTATCGTAGCTGAAGCGGTCGGTAGTGCCGTCGGCGTGAACGTGGCGCACCACGTTCTTGGCCTGGTCACGGAACAACCACTCGGAACTGCCATCGGCATGGCGAATGCGATAGGTGTAACCAAGGAGATCGTAGTAGTGCCAGGTTTCGTAGCCATGGGCATCGGTGACGTAAGTCAGGCGGATATTTTTGTCCCATTCCAGGCGAGTATCGAAACTGCCATCGTCGGCCCACTCGCGCACGGCTCTGGCGTCGGCGCCCAGCCCTTCCCATTGCAGATTCATCCCGCGTCCGGTGCGATCGGTGTAGCGGGTAAGCAAGTGATGCTGATACTGATAATTCCACGTTGCACCGTGCTCATCTTGTGCCAGGACCAGATCGCCGCTGCTGTCGTAGTGATACCCGCAGAGCTGGCGCAGGGGAGTACCGTCACTGATTTCCCACAGGCCGCTCAAGCGACCCTGCTCGTCGAGCATCGTGCCCAGGTGCAGGTGTACCTGAGTTAAATCGTCCTGATAGGTCATCAGGTCGGACAGTACTGGCAGATCGTCATGCCGATGCTCGTGATGCAACATCACCCCCGCACCGTTGCGCAGGACCACGCCGCTCAGCAGGTAGCGGTGGCCATGGCGGACGTAGGTTTCCTTGCGGTCGTACCCCCGGCACAGCACCAGTTGCTGCTCGCTGGCACGTATCAGCGTGAAGTCTTCGATCGGGTCGTAATGGAAGAGGCCTACCTTGGGCAATGCATAGTCATGGCTGCGCCCATCGGCATCATGAAACACCAGACTGTCGTCGATGCAATCGAAGCGTGTGGTGAACTCGCTGACCCAGCGCGCGCCCAAGACATCCTGGTCGTAGGCGCTCAGCGCGGAGCTGTAAGTGCGTGTCCATGCCACCGGGAACGGTCCTGGCAAGCTGAAGTCGGTGTGCTCCATGGATTCTGAACCCATGGCAAAACTGATGCTTTTACATGTACCGGGGCAAACGCCGTTTTTCTGTTCTTTCGGCCGCTTTTTTCCACGCTTCTGGCGTCGGATTACTTCCAGCGCATTGGCACTCGCCAGGAACATTGCCTGGCTGACGGCATCGGGTTTGACGCTGGCACCCTGGCCATTTTCGTTGCGCAGCGTCCATTCTTTCACGCTGTCGGCCAGGGTTTGGCGCAGGCGTTCGAGGGAGTCCGGGTTCTGTGGGTCAGACAGCTTGTTGAGTTCGCGACGTAGCTTGGGTGCAAGAGCACGTAACTTGGGTGTGTTTTGCTGTATGAGCGCGCTGATCTCTGACGGAATAACCCACTGCGCTGCGGCGTTGGCAGCGCTCTTGTAAGTGAGCTTGAGGATGCTTGCGGCAGCTCCGTAGGAGTTTTCGATGATCTCCCGAGGATTGTGCAGTAACGCGTCCGTATGTTTGGCGAGGGCGTCGATGTCCGCCCGGGTTTTGAAGGTGCCGGTTGCCAGCTCGTCCAGACCCCGGGCGAGATCGTTGACCATTTCTTCGCCGTACAAGCCGACGGCGTCCAGCAAATCCTTGAGTTTTGTCTTGGCCTTGTCGCCGACAAAGTCTTCGAGTGTACCGACGATATCGGTGTTCAAGTGCCCGATCAGGATATTGATCAGGGCATCGCCAAGCGCTTTTTTGCCCTCCTGACGCACCAGAAACAGCATCGGCCGCAGACTCATGCGTGCTGCCGCCATCGTCGGCGGAATCGGAATGACACCGATCAGGTTGATGCCCAGGCTGACCCAGACGAAGGGATCAGGCTCGTCACTGGTGGCCAGTGTGACGATGTCTCCCAGGGCATCCATCAAGGCAATGACGTTGCCCACTGCCGGCAGGGCGCCCGCCACGGTTTTGATTCGCTCCAGGTTGATCCAGTCATCACTGATGTCTCGCAGCCAGGCATCGAAATGCTCGGCACCCAGCCCCACGTCTTCGAGATACACCTCGCTCAGCGGTGTTAGCGCAACTTGCGGTTCGCGTTGTGGCTTAATGGCTTTTTGCGCGCTCATGAAAGCACCTCGGCGGCCACTTGGCCTGGAGACAGATGGGCTTTCACGGACAGGTATTCGAAGTCCGGTGAGCTTTCGTTGCTCCACTTGAGTGGTAACGAAACAGACGCGGCCAGCGCTTGAGGGCTATTAGCGGTCAGAGCCTGAAAGGCAGGCAGGCATGAGTGAATCGCCGGGCTATGGAAGGCCTGGATGGCTGGGGCAAACATTCCGTGTTATCCATCTATAAAATCCTTTTTTTATGATGAAAGGGAATTGAGCAGACTGTCAATCTGAGTGGTGGCTATTTGATTCTCCGTTGCCAGAATCATCGGTACAGCCTCTGGGGACCCCGTTTGAAAACAGTCATGGATAAACGAGCCAAACTGACCGGCAACCCTATTCCAAATGGGCAATGTTTGCCCCCCATCGAGACCTGATCGATCTGGATCTATGCTCCATGAACAAAGATGGCACTCGCGCGGGCGTGGGCTGACTAAGTTGGGCGGGTGCGCGTGGCGCCTGACTGACATGGACCGGACATGAACCAAAAGAGTCTGCAATTCAAATCCCTCACCGTGCTGCTGTTTCTGGTGACGGTGGCCTTCATCTGGATCCTGCTGCCGTTCTACGGTGCGGTGTTCTGGGCGGTGATCCTCGGCATTCTGTTCGCGCCGATGCAGCGCCGGTTGCAGCAGAAATTCGGCTGGCAACGCAATCTGACGTCACTGTTTACCCTGAGTGTCTGCGTGGTAATCGCGATCCTGCCGGTGATCGTCATCAGCGTGTTGCTGGTGCAGGAAGGGGCGGTGCTCTACGACAACATCGAAAGCGGCAAGCTCGACATCGGCGCGTATCTGGCGCAGTTCAAGCACAGCCTGCCGCCGTACTTTCAGCATTTGCTAGACCGTTTTGGCGTGGGTGAACTCAATGCCTTGCGCGAGAAAATCGTCAAGGCTGCGATGCAGGGCAGTCAGGTGCTGGCGACCCAGGCGTTCAGTTTCGGCCAGGGCACGTTCGATTTCGTGGTGAGTTTTTTCATCATGTTGTACTTGCTGTTTTTCTTTCTGCGCGATGGCGCCGAACTGGCGCGCAAGGTGCGCACGGCGGTGCCGCTGGAGGAACATCACAAGCGTCGGCTGCAACTGAAGTTCAACCGGGTAGTACGCGCCACGGTCAAAGGCAACCTGCTGGTGGCTATCACTCAAGGCGCATTGGGCGGGGCGATTTTCTGGTTTCTCGACATTCCCAGTGCGTTGCTCTGGGCGGTGTTGATGGCGTTTCTGTCGCTGTTGCCAGCGGTGGGCGCGGGGATTGTCTGGGCGCCGGTGGCGGTTTATTTCCTGCTCAGCGGGATGATCTGGCAGGGCGTGGTGCTGGGGTTGTTCGGGATATTCGTGATTGGCCTGGTGGACAACGTGCTGCGTCCGGTGCTGGTCGGCAAGGACACCCGCATGCCCGACTATATGATTTTGATTTCGACGCTGGGCGGGATGGCCGTGTTCGGCCTCAATGGTTTCGTGATCGGGCCGCTGATCGCTGCATTGTTCATGTCGAGCTGGGCGCTGTTCATCGAAACCAGGCCGAAGGTGCAGTTGCCTTAAGCCTTGAACGGGCCGTTGATCAGCCGTTGAGACAATGCCTGAGCGGCTGGCAGTGAAGTGAGCGGGCCGCTGACCGGCTCGCCGTCGCGCACCAGATACCAGCAGGCGAGCAGTCCCATTTCTCTGAGCGATGCGGGAACCGCGCTGCCGATAACGGACATGATTTGAACCTGAGCCATGAGAAGTACCTCCATCAATCTATGGAGCTACCTTAAGGACTCGTCCGTTTCAGGGACAATCAACGCTTTCGATAGTGGACATTGATGCCAGTGAGGGCTGGCTCAATCCACCACTTGATCGAGCATGTGCACGATCTCGTGCTCATTGAGCAAGCCCTTGCGCACCAGGTTTTCCGCCAGCAGCGACACAAACTTCGCCGTGCGATGGCCTTCCAGGTGTTTGAGCTCGGTCAGTGCGTTGTACACCTTGCTCGAGGTGCATAAACCGACGATGCGGTGCGGATTCTGTGTAGGCATTCAAGTCGTCCTTGTTGTTATCAACCTGTTGTATGCGGACGGATTCAGATTGCGGTTCCGTCATGACAAATAGATGACCGTTTTGTGTTTTGCCCCGGCGGTCGAGTCCATCATGCCGACTTTAACGGTTCAAACTGTCCCCACAGCGACCTTGGCGAGATTTTTTCAGACTTTGTCCGACAGACGGCGCCCTTTATCCAGGGCAAGAAAAAGCCCCGCTAAACAGCGGGGCTTTGTGTTTTGGTTACCAGCGCGGGCCGCCGTAGTAGTGCGGACGACCGTAATAGCCGTGCGGAGGGCCGTAATACACCGGGGCCGGTTGCACGTAGACCGGTTGCTGTACGTAAACCGGGGCCGGCTGGTAGTAGACCGGTGGTGGCGGCTGTTGCACGTACACCGGTGCCGGTTGAGCGTAAACAGGCTGTTGAACATACACCGGACGATCCTGGTTGATGAGCGCCGAGCCGATGATGGCCGAGCCGACGATCGCACCAAATACCGCCGGGCCCTGCCAGCCACCGCCATGGGCTTCTGCCTGACCTGTGATAGCGCATGCACCGATCAACAAGGCCACGATGGGGAGTTTACGAATCATGATAAATCCTCGGTTCTTCGACCCGGCGTCCAGGCCTGCAACAGGCTCGGGATGGCGCGGGGATACTTCTAAGACAGCAACATTTGGAAAAACAGCACGGCGGCTGGGTAAATTTTGTGTAAGGTCTGTACCGGCTTGCTTACCGGGTTTCATGCCATGGCTGTGATGCCCGGAACAGACCGCCTTATGATCGTTCAGAACCCGATGGTCTGGCTAATCCCGTCCATCCGAAAGTGCATTAGAAGGAGACTCCCATGCAGATGAGCCCCAACAAAGACACCCAACTGTGCATGTCCCTGTCTGGGCGTCCCGGGAATTTCGGTCTGCGTTTTCATAACCATTTGTACGAGCAACTGGGCCTGAATTTCTACTACAAGGCGTTCAGCAGCCAGGACCTGACCGGTGCGGTCGGCGGGATACGCGCGCTGGGTATTCGCGGTTGCGGAGTGTCGATGCCGTTCAAGGAGGCCAGCATTGCGCTGGTCGATGAGCTGGATGCGTCGGCGGCAGCAATCCAGTCGATCAACACCATCGTCAACACCAACGGCCATCTCAAGGCCTACAACACCGATTACATCGCCATCGCCCAATTGCTGGAAACCCACGCGGTGCCGAAGGACTCGACCTTCGCCCTGCGCGGCAGCGGCGGCATGGCCAAGGCTGTGGCCAGTGCCTTGCGTGATGGCGGTTACAAGAATGGTTTGATCGTGGCGCGCAACGAACGCGCCGGCCGTGCGTTGGCGGATTCCCTGGGCTATCGCTGGCAGGCGGAGTTGGGCGATGAACGCCCGCAGATGCTGATCAACGTGACGCCAGTCGGCATGGACGGTGGTCCGGAAGCGGGTCAGCTTTCTTTTGACGTGGATGTGATCAAGTCTGCCGAGACTGTGTTCGATGTGGTGGCGATCCCCTCGGAAACCCCGCTGATCGTGCGTGGCCGCGTCGAAGGTAAAAAAGTGATCACCGGGCTGGAAGTGATCGCGATCCAGGCGCTGGAGCAGTTCGTGCTGTACACCGGCGTGCGGCCGACGGTCGAGCAGTTTGACGCAGCAGTGGCGTTTGCCCGTAGTTGATGGATCATCCTGAGCAACGGCAAATCCGCCCGGATTTACCGCTGCCTATACTGTCTGACCAGCAAGCCAAGACTTGCCCATCACAAGAACCGAGGTCTGCATGCATCCGCCCATTCTCAACCTGAATGACGTCGAACTCGAATCACTCCCCGAAGCCCTGGCCCCCGAAGGCGAAACGGCCGGGCGTTATCAGCAACGATTCGCCCGGGTCGGCCAGCAATTGGGCGCGCAAAAGCTCGGTTATCGGTTGTATGCGCTGCCACCGGGCATGCGCGGCAGCCCGTTTCACAGCCATCGGGTCAATGAAGAGATGTTTTACGTGGTGGCTGGGGAAGGGGAGGTGCGCCTCGGCGCCGAGCGGTTCCCGATCCGCGCCGGCGACGTGATCGCTTGCCCGCCGGGTGGCCCGGAAGCCGCGCATCAGATCATCAACACCAGCTCCGAAGAACTGCGCTATCTGGCGGTCAGCACCCAGCAGCAACCGGAAATCTGCGAGTACCCGGATTCGAACAAATATGCGGTGATGGATAATTTCAGCGTCGATGCCGAAGGCAATGCCTCGGGCTTCGTGGCGGTGGCGCGGCAGGCGGACGGGGTGGATTACTGGGACGGCGAATAACGCCGCCCCATTGCACTTATTCGAGTCGGGCCAGACGCTCTTCCAGCGCTGCAATCCGCGCTTCCAGTTCTTCGATGCGTTCGACTGAAATACCGCTCGCTGCACCGCGGTCACTCGGATTCTGCCGCGCGGCGATGATCGCCTCGATGTCCGCCGGATCACCCAGTGCATGGGTGTAGCGATCTTCACGCTGGCCGGCCTGACGGGGAATCAGCACCGCCAGATCTCGAGCGATCAGGCGTTCCAGCTGATGCACCACTTGTTCGGCGTCTTCGAATTCATGCATGCGACCGCTGCGGGTCAGCAGTTCGTTGACGGTCTGCGGGCCGCGCAGGAACATCAGTCCGGTCAGAATCAATTGCGCCGGCACCAGCTCCAGCGCCTTGTCGACCTTGTGCTCCCAGCGGTCGGCGCGACTGCCCATGACCAGTTTGGCGAAACCGCGACCTTCGAGGGCGCGCAGGCTCTGGCCGACCTGGCCCTGAGTCAGGTTCATCACCGGTTCCCGGCTGGTTTTCTGATTGCAGGCCAGCACCAGGGCGTTGAGGGTCAGCGGATAGGTTTCCGGGCTGGTGGCCTGTTTCTCGATCAGCGAACCCAGAATGCGGATTTCCGTGGCGTTGAGCCGTGGTTCGTTGGCGGTGGTTTCAAGTTCGGTGGTCATCGCGCGTTCCCTCTGCAGTCGAAGGCGCCTAGCCTAATCCTTGCTGGATAAAAGACAAGCCGCGCGGCGCGCGAGCATGGCTATAATCGCCCCACGATTCACCCAGCCACCACGTGAGACTGCCATGACCATTCCCCTGTACGCCGCATCCGTCCCGGTTTTCCAACAAATGCTCTACGCCTTGAGCGGTGTGTTGAAAAAGGCTGAGGCCCACGCCGCCGAGAAAAACATCGACCCGAACGCCTTCCTGCAGGCGCGTCTGTACCCGGACATGTTCCCGCTGGTGCGTCAGGTGCAGATCGCCGTGGACTTCGCCAAAGGCGTTTCTTCGCGTCTGGCTGAAGTCGAAATCCCGAAATACGACGACACAGAAACCACCTTCGCCGAGCTGCAAGCGCTGATCACCAAGGTTCTGGCCTTCATCGGTGAAATCAAGCCTGAGCAGATCAATGGCAAGGAAGGCATCGAGATCGTGACCCGTCCGGGCACACCGAAAGAGAAGCGCTTCTCCGGCCAGACTTACCTGCTGAGCTACGGTCTGCCGCAGTTCTTCTTCCACGTCACCACCGCTTACGACCTGCTGCGTCACAACGGTGTTGAAGTGGGCAAGCGCGATTACATGGGCGCGTTCTAAACCGCCTTGCAACGAAAAAGCCCGCCAAGGCGCAAACCTTGGCGGGCTTTTTATTGCGCTCGGTGTTTACGCCGGACGCTGGGTTTTCTGCTCTTCGCCCAGGCAAGCGGCGGCGGTGAACAGCACGTCGGTGGAGGAGTTGAGCGCCGTCTCGGCCGAATCCTGCAACACGCCGATGATGAAACCGACTGCGACCACTTGCATGGCGATTTCGCTCGGGATGCCGAACAGGCTGCACGCCAGCGGAATCAGCAGCAGCGAACCACCGGCCACACCCGATGCACCGCAGGCGCAGATTGCCGCGACGACGCTGAGCAGGATGGCGGTCGGGATGTCCACCGCGATGCCCAAAGTGTGCACGGCCGCGAGGGTCAGCACGGTGATGGTGATCGACGCGCCGGCCATGTTGATGGTGGCGCCGAGCGGAATCGACACCGAGTAGGTGTCTTCGTGCAGGCCCAGACGCTTGCTCAGTTCCAGGTTGACCGGAATGTTCGCTGCCGAGCTGCGGGTGAAGAACGCGGTGATGCCGCTTTCACGCAGGCATTTCAGTGTCAGCGGGTACGGGTTGCGACGCAGCTTCCAGAACACGATCAGTGGGTTCATCACCAGTGCGACGAACAGCATGCAGCCGAGCAGCACCGCCAGCAGATGCGCGTAACCGACCAGTGCACCAAAACCCGAAGTGGCCAAAGTCGAGGCCACCAGACCGAAAATCCCCAGCGGTGCGAAGCGGATCACCACGCGCACGATCAGGGTCACGCCGTTGGACAGGTCGCTGACCACTTCCCGGGTGGTGTCGCCTGCGTGGCGGATGGCTACGCCCATGCCGATGGCCCAGGCCAGAATGCCGATGAAGTTGGCGTTCATCAGCGCAGTGATCGGGTTTTCCACCACGCTCAGCAGCAGGCTTTGCAGCACTTCACCGATGCCGCCCGGCGCGCTCACGGCGATGTTGTCGGTGGACAGCACCAGATGCGACGGGAACATCGTGCTGGCGATCACCGCGACCACGGCGGCGGCGAAGGTGCCCAGCAGATACAGGAACAGAATCGGCCGGATGTGGGTTTCCTGGCCGTGCTTGTGGTTGGCGATCGACGCCATGACCAGCACGAACACCAGGATCGGCGCCACGGCTTTCAACGCCGAGACGAATACCTTGCCGATGAATGCGGTGCCTTTGGCCGCTTCCGGCGCGAACAGCGCGAGGGCGATGCCGGCAATCAGGCCGATCAGGATCTGCGTGACCAGGCTGAGGCTTTTAAGGCGTTGCAATAGAGAAGGGGATGAAGCGGTCATAACGGCATCTCTGCTTTTTTATAGGGTGCAAGGTTGCGTGATCCGGGCGATGAATCGGGGGCAGGCCACAGACACGAACCGAAAGGAATGACGCGACAGCCACGCCGTTAAACGGGCGGCTGAACAGGGTGTACGTTTTGCAGGGCGCGGACTTTATCACAGCGTCGTCCGGATCCTTCAGACCTGTGACGATCTGCCACCGGATTGTTCGGCAACTTCGACAGGTTTGTGCAAGTCACTCTGGAAACACTCTGTTAAGATTGCGCATCCTTATTTTCAAGTTCTGCCGGCGGGCCTTCGGGTCAGCGCTGGTGTCGTCGTTTTGCTGGAGTTCCTCATGCTGTTGCCCATCCTTCTGTTGTCTGCCGCCGGGTTCACGGTGCTGACCACAGAGTTCGTCATCGTCGGCCTGTTGCCGGCGATTGCCCGCGACCTGGCCGTCACCATCCCGCAAGCCGGGTTGCTGGTGACTCTATTCGCTTTCACCGTGGCCATGTTCGGCCCATTCTTGACGGCATATTTCGCCCGTTTCGAACGGCGCAAACTGTTCATCACCATTCTGATCATGTTCGGACTGGCCAATACCGTGGCGGCATTCGCACCGAACATCTGGGTCATGGCCATTGCCCGGCTGATTCCAGCGCTGGGGCTGCCGGTGTTCTGGGCGCTGGCCAGTGAAACCGCCGTGGATATCGTCGGCCCGGACTTCGCCGGTCGCGCGATCGCCAAGATCGGCTTCGGCATCGTCTGCGCCACGGTATTCGGCATTCCGGTCGGCACGCTGATTTCCGACGCGTTCGGCTGGCGCAGTGCGTTCGGTATTCTGGCGGTGATCGCGTTTGCCAAGGCGTTGCTGCTGTTTGTCTATCTGCCGAAAACCAGCCTGCACCAGCATCAGGTCAGCTTCGCTTCGCAGTTCAAGATCCTGCGCAGCCCGCTGATGCTTGGTCATGTGCTGCTGTCGATCCTGGTGTTCAGCGGCATGTTCACCGCCTACACCTATCTGGCGGATATCCTCGAACGTCTGGCCGGCTTCAATGGCACCGTGGTCGGCTGGTGCCTGATGGGCTTTGGCGCGGTCGGCCTGATCGGCAACTCGCTGGGCGGTCGCGCGGTGGATCGTCATCCGTTGATGGCGTCGGTGATGTTCTGTGCGTTCATGATCCCCGGGATGGTGGCGCTGGTGCCGAACATCAATTCGTCGCTGGGTCTGGCGGCGGCGATGGGGATCTGGGGCGTGACGCAGGCGGCGCTGTTTCTGGTCAGCCACGTGCGCTTGATGAAAGCCGCACCTGAGGCGCCGGCCTTCGCCGCGTCGCTGAACATTGCCGGGGCCAACCTCGGGATTGGTCTGGGCGCGATCATTGGCGGTCGAGTGATCGACAGCGCCGGTCTGGGCTTCGTCGGTTTCGCCGCAGCCGGGTTCATTCTGCTGTCGATCTTCCTCGCCATGGTATTGATGGTGCTCAAGCCGCGCGACGTCTGCGCGCCGGCTTAAAACTCTGTAAACAGCTCTCGTCGGGCACCTTCGGTAATCGCTTTGATGCCGGGGTGCTTGACCTTGCGTTCCACCGAGATCGCGTAGAACGACTCGCTCACCGCATCGGTCTGACCGATCAACTCGACGCCGTACTGGCGCATCACCTCATCGGCAATCACGCTCGGGCCAATGAAAATTCCGCTGCCGGATTGGCCGAACGCCTGCATCAAGGCGCTGTCATCGAACTCCCCGACAATTCTTGGCTGAATCTGTTGCTCGGCGAACCAGCGCTGCAAACGGCTGCGCACTACGGTTTCTGCGCCGGGGATCAACAGCGGCGCACCGTGCAGGCTGCGCGGGAAGTCCTGACCGTATTGTGCTGCCAACTCGGCGGTGGCGAAGAAGCTGATCCCGCATTCCCCGAGTTTCTGGCTGTAGCCCTTGATGTCCAGGTGCGAGGGCATCGGGCTGTCGGAGATCACCAGGTCCAGGCGCTGGATCGCCAGATCCGCCAGTAACCGCTCGAGTTTGTCCTCGCGGCAGGTGATGCGCAGCGGTTCGCTCAACTCCATGGTCGGCGCGATCAGACGATAGACGATGGATTTGGGCACGACGTCCGCCACGCCGACGCGAAACAGGATCTGCTGTTCATTGGGCTGGGCGCGCAGCATCAGTTCCAGTTCGCCGCCGAGCTGGAACATCTGCTCGGCGTAGGGCAGGGCCTGGCGCCCGGCCTCGGTGAGCTCAAGTTGCCGGCCGACCCGTTGAAACAATTCGATGCCGTAAGTCTGTTCGAGCAGGGAGATCTGCCCGCTGATGGTTTGTGGCGTCAGGTTCAGTTGCTCGCACGCGCGCACGATGCTGCCGGTCTTGGCGACCACCCAGAAGTAGTGCAGTTGTCGGTAATTGAGCATGGGGTTCGGTCCGTCAAATACAGTTCGTATAAATCGAAGTATAGCCGCTAAAAATACGAATTTTCCTGAAGTGTTTGTCTCCCTAGAATGCCCAGCCATCGACGGGTGGTTTGCGACCCTGTCTGTTCATTGGAAGGAAACCTCATGAAATACACGATCCCGGCACTGATGTTTACGTCTTTACTGCTTATGACTGGTTGCGATCAGGCGGAAAAAAGCGCCCAGCAGTTGATGGGCAAGGCGGCCGAGAGCGCCAAACAGGCGATCGACGACACGCACAAAGCCGCTGAACAAGCGCTCAGCGACGCCACCGGCGGCCTGATCGAGAAAAAAGAAGCACCGGAAAAAGATGAGGAAAAATCCGAATCTTCCTCCAAGACCATCTAAATCGTCTTACAAGAGTCAGGACTGACCCATGGAATATCTGTTAGAACTCGCTTCCAGCCCGACCGCCTGGATTGCCTTGGCCACACTGGTGGTGATGGAAATCGTGCTGGGCATCGATAACCTGATCTTCATCTCGATCCTGACCAACAAACTGCCCGAGCAGTACCGGCAGAAGGCCCGTCGCCTGGGCATCGGCATGGCGCTGATCATGCGTCTGGCGCTGTTGAGCACCATCGCGTTCATCGTTCAGTTGACCGCGCCGGTCATCGAGATCCTCGGCCAGGCGTTCTCCTGGAAGGACATGATCCTGATCGCCGGTGGCCTGTTCCTGGTGTGGAAAGCGACGACCGAGATCCATCACAGCATGGACCCGGCGCCGGAAGATCCGAAGTCCGCGACGTCGACAGTGACCCTGGGCTTTGCCGCCGCCATCGGGCAGATCCTGATGCTGGACATGGTGTTCTCGATCGACAGCATCATTACCGCGGTCGGCATGACTGAACACTTGCCGATCATGGTGATTGCGGTAGTGGTCTCGGTGCTGGTGATGCTGTTTGCAGCTGATCCGCTGGCCAAGTTCATCAACGACAACCCGACGGTGGTGATGCTGGCCCTGGGCTTCCTCATCATGATCGGCATGACGCTGATCGCCGAAGGCTTCGGCGCCCACGTACCGAAAGGTTATGTGTATGCCGCCATGGCGTTCTCGGCTTCGATTGAAGTGCTGAACATGATGTCCCGCCGCGCCAGGCAGAAGAAACTGACTGCCGAAGCGTAATCGCTGGAAAACCAAAGGCCGCCTGAACTCGCGAGAGTCCAGGCGGCCTTTTTTGTTTGAGTCGGTTACAGGAGGTCAGTGCGCGGTGGCGTGACGGGCGCTGTGTTTCTCGATTTTCTTGATCGGTGCGGGTTGTACGGGGTGATGATGGCGCCGGGAAATCCGCAACACGCCCCACAGCATGGCGGCGGCGACGGCCAGCCAGCCGGCAATCAGCATTACGATGGTCATGGTCAGGCTCATCTGTGCCTCCTCTTTGCCCTGCGTCGGGCGCTCGCTCTTTTGCGCTTGTCTGGATGACAGTCTAGTCGCTGGCGTGTTTCAGGCTATTGACCAAAGGTCGGTGGTGACCAATCACTTCGCTCTATGCAGGCGATGCATCTGCCCCTTTGGGCTATACCGCAGCGTTACGCCGTCCTATGATCCTCGACCAAGCCGGAACACGATGACCGGTAACTGATCAAGAGAGTGACGATGGTGCAGCTATTTTCCCGGATTCGCATGGCGTTGCTGGTGGCCGGTTGCGTGACAGCATTGGTGGGTTGTGCGGGCAGTGTGGCGCCCGAGGTCCAGCGCCTGCCGGAGCGCGTCGAACTCAGCGGCACTTTCTATCGCGGTGAAGCCAATCAGAGCGGGCCGCAAGTGCTGGCCAGTCTGCTGTCGCAACAGGGCGTCATGATCACGCCGGGCCTGTTGGAAAAGCCGCTGCACCTGCCGGGCGCCGAGGACAAGTTGCAGCAGAACATGCAGAACCTGGCCCGTGAGTACGGCATGGTGGTCTATCCACTGGATAGTCAGTTGCCCGCACTGCTGACCCAAGTGGCGGCCGGTTATCCGGTGATGGTGCGTTTCAGCGAGGGTTCGGCGTTCTGGGCGGGACCGCGCTACGCGATCCTCTCCGGTTATGACCGGAAAAAGCAGAAGGTGCTGCTGCGCGCCGGGATGAACCGTCGCGAATTGATGAGTTTCAGTTCTTTCGAATCGGCGTTCGAGAAGTCGGGTGGTTGGGCGGTACTGATTCAAAAACCTTCGCAGATTCCCGCTGGGGTCGATCGCCAGCGTTGGTTGAAAGCGGCTGATGAACTGGCACAGGCCGGTCAGGAGCGCGAGGCGGCACAGGCCCGCAAGGCGCTGGAAGCGAAATGAGGTTCCGTCCGTCTTCTGACGGGCACGATGGCGCGGGGCTAAGCTCTTAAAGGTAACGCCCGATTTTTCGGGTGATGACCCGAATGAGAGGTGCGTATGAGTACCGATTCGAGCTTCGACGACCATAAACCGGACAGTGTGCCGACTACGCCGGAACCGGACGTGGATCCGGTGCTGGACCCGGACAGCCCGCTGCGTGATCCGCTGGCCCGCCCTGTCGTCGTGACGCCGGAACATCGGCGCGATCCAAGTGCCGGTGACGGCATTCCCGATGATGACCAGATGCCGCTGCCCAACGACTGATTCAGCAGACGAAAAAAAGCCCCGAATGTTCGGGGCTTTTTCTTGTGTCGCGGATTACTTGGACGCTTCGACGACGCCGCTGTGACGACCCTTGAGGTTCTTCTCGGCCTTGTATTGCTGAGCCACCGCCGGAACGTTGGTGCTTCTGCCGGTTTCCATCCAGCTGCGGATGCGGCTCGCATCGGCAAAGTGGGTGTACTTGCCGAATGCGTCGAGAATCACCAGGGCGACCGGACGGTTGCTCATCTTGGTCACAAGCACCAGGCAATGGCCAGCCGGATTGGTGAAGCCGGTTTTAGTGATCTTGATGTCCCAGTCGGCTTTGTTGACCAGGTGGTCGGTGTTGCGGAAACCCAGGGTGTAGTTGGGTTTGCGGAACGAAACGGTTTTTTCCTTGGTAGTGGTGAGCTCGCTGAGGATCGGATGTTTCTGCGCGGCCATCAGCAACTTGCTCAGGTCACGGGCGGTGGAAACGTTGCGTTCCGACAGGCCGGTCGGTTCGACGAAGTGGGTGCTGGTCATGCCCAGCGCCTTGGCCTTGGCGTTCATCGCCGCGATGAATGCCACGTAGCCGCCTGGGTAGTGGTGGGCCAGGCTGGCTGCCGCGCGGTTTTCCGAGGACATCAGGGCAATCAGCAGCATCTCTCGGCGCGGCAATTCGCTACGCAGTTTGACCCGGGAAAACACGCCTTTCATTTCCGGGGTATGGCTGATGTCGACGTCAATCCATTCGTCCATGTTCTGGTGTGCTTCAACCACGACTAGACCGGTCATCAACTTGCTGACGGAAGCGATCGGCACGATCACGTCCGGATTGCTGGAGTAGATGACTTTATTGGTCTGCAGATCCATCAGCAGGGCGCTGCCAGAGGCGATTTTCAGTTGCGAGGCGTCTCGGGGGGCAGCGGTGGTTTCGGCGGCGTTGACCGTTGGCGTGAGGAGCGTGCCTGAAAATGCAAAAACCAGGCTCAGGATGGACAGACGAATATTCACGCGGGCGAACTCATGAAGGTTGGAAATGCCGTTATTTGTAACGGACTGTGTCGTAAAACGACGCATTCTAGGAGTATGGCTGAAGATCTGTCGATGGTTGTTTGTGGGGCATGAAAAAGTCGTGAAAAGCCCTGTAAAAATAGGGGTTTCCGGCGAACGGTAAAGGTTTTTTCGAGGACATGAAAAACCCCGCACGAGGCGGGGTTTCGGGAGCGCGGGAAAAGCGCCTCAGGCGTGCAGGGTTTCTGCCGCGTACAGCGTGTTTTCCAGCAGGCAGGCGCGGGTCATCGGGCCGACGCCACCCGGTACTGGAGTGATCCAGCCGGCGCGAGGCAGGGCGGTTTCGTACACGACGTCACCGACCAGTTTGCCGTCGTCCTGACGGTTGATGCCGACGTCGATCACGATCGCGCCTTCCTTGATCCACTCGCCCTTGACCAGACCCGGCTTGCCGGCGGCCACCACGACCAGATCGGCGCGGCCGACGTGGCCTGCCAGGTCCTTGGTGAAGCGGTGGGTCACGGTCACGGTGCAACCGGCCAGCAGCAGTTCCATGGCCATCGGGCGACCGACGATGTTGGAAGCGCCGACAACCACGGCGTCCATCCCGTACAGATCGACACCGGTGCTTTCCAGCAAGGTCATGATGCCTTTCGGGGTGCAGGGGCGCAGCAGCGGAATGCGCTGGGCCAGGCGGCCGACGTTATAAGGATGGAAACCATCTACGTCCTTGTCCGGGCGGATGCGTTCCAGCAGTTTGGAGGCGTCCAGGTGCTCAGGCAGTGGAAGTTGAAGCAGAACGCCGTCGATTGCCGGGTCGTCGTTCAGTCGATCGATCAGATCGGTCAGCGCTTCTTGAGTGGTTTCGGAAGGCAGGTCGTAGGCTTGAGAGAGGAAGCCGACCTCTTCACAGTCTTTACGCTTGTGCGAGACATAAACCTGAGAGGCAGGATCGCTGCCGACCAGGATCACCGCGAGGCCGGGAGTGCGCAAGCCTTGCTCGCGACGTTCGGCTACCCGTTGGGCGATCTGCTGGCGCAGGCTGGCGGCGATTGATTTGCCGTCGATTAGTTGTGCAGTCATTGCGCGTGATTAACCATCGAGAGGGGAAAAAAAGAGAACGCATTCTCGCATGTCAGACGGTGAGGGCAAAGGCGCTTGGTCAGCAAATTCCCCTAAGCCCTTTAATTAAATGAATTTTTTTTAAAAAGGATTTGACGACCTGCAGGTCGCTCTATACTATTCGTCGCACTTGTCGGGCACAGCCTAGCACTGGTTAAGAAGGTTGAGCGGAATCAAGGTTCTGCGAGACTGGAAAGCACTTAGTTTGTAGTCCTCCAAGGGTACAGCTAACAAGGCGCCCGTAGCTCAGCTGGATAGAGCATCCGCCTTCTAAGCGGATGGTCGCAGGTTCGAGTCCTGCCGGGTGCGCCATTAGGCAGCTTTGGCACAAGTAACGCGATATGGTGGGCGTAGCTCAGTTGGTAGAGCACGGGATTGTGACTCCCGTTGTCGTGGGTTCGATCCCCATCGTCCACCCCATATTTCGAAAGGCGCCAGATGTAACAGTCTGGCGCCTTTGCTTTAAAAAGCTTCATCCGCGGATGTGGTGGAATTGGTAGACACACTGGATTTAGGTTCCAGCGCCGCGAGGCGTAAGAGTTCGAGTCTCTTCATCCGCACCAGTCAAAGCTTCATTCATGCCGTTGGTAGGGTGAAGTTCTACAAAGAAGTTGTTTGGCTTCTTTGGCACGCAATATGGTGGGCGTAGCTCAGTTGGTAGAGCACGGGATTGTGACTCCCGTTGTCGTGGGTTCGATCCCCATCGTCCACC
>NZ_JBWKVT010000005.1:325043-462597 GCF_059421845.1 Pseudomonas sp. GW821-FHT02C04
CACCCCATATTTCGAAAGGCGCCAGATTTAACAGTCTGGCGCCTTTTTTGTTTTAGGAATTCGAGTTTCTGGCGACTGCCGGTTTCGGGTCGCAGGGCAGGGGGCTTCGTCGTATTAATGTTGCTCGATGATGCTGCGCTGCCCGCCGACCTTGCTTGCGAGGTTGGCTGTCAGGGAGATGATTCAACCGCCTCTATATATAGAAGAGGTTGGCGCAGAGCCCTGGCTTGATTGGCTGTATTTGCTAACAGGGCGAGGCGCAACCGTTTGTCCCCGCCTTCAAATTGCCTGCTGTTTTTTTACCCGTTTTCAGTAGGGTGACTTCTTGAGTTTGACCCACTAGAATGCATGCCCTTGATTCTTGGGTCGGAAACGGCCGGCTAACGTCTGTGCAACGAGGAATATCCATGCAAGTTTCTGTTGAAAATACTACTGCTCTTGAGCGCCGCATGAGCATCACCGTGCCGGCTGAGCGCATCGAGACTCAGGTCAACAAGCGTCTGCAGCAGACTGCCCAAAAGGCCAAGATTGCTGGCTTCCGTCCAGGCAAAGTGCCAATGAGCGAAATCAAGCGCCGTTTCGGTGCTGATGCGCGCCAGGAAGCGATCGGCGACGTGATCCAGTCCTCCTTCTATGAAGCTGTGGTTGAGCAGAAGCTGAACCCGGCCGGTTCGCCGTCGATCGAGCCTAAGTCGCTCGAAGCTGGCAAGGACCTGGAATACGTAGCCGTATTCGAAGTGTTCCCAGAGTTCACCGTTGCCGGCTTCGAAGGCATCGCCGTTGAGCGTCTGAGCGCTGACGTGGCTGACGCCGATCTGGACAAGATGCTGGACATCCTGCGCAAGCAGAATACCCGTTTCGAAGTGGCCGATCGCGCTGCCCAGAACGAAGACCAACTGAACATCGATTTCGTTGGCAAGGTTGACGGCGAAGTGTTCGCTGGCGGTTCCGCCAAGGGCACTCAGCTGGTGCTGGGCTCCGGCCGCATGATCCCAGGCTTCGAAGAAGGCCTGGTCGGCGCTAAAGCCGGCGAAGAGCGCGTTCTGAACCTGACCTTCCCAGAGGACTATCAGAACCTGGACCTGGCTGGCAAAACCGCCGAGTTCACCGTGACCGTCAACACCGTTTCCGAGCCAAAACTGCCAGAGCTGAACGAAGAGTTCTTCGCCCAGTTCGGTATCAAGGAAAGCGGCATCGACGGCTTCCGCACCGAAGTTCGCAAGAACATGGAGCGTGAGCTGCGTCAGGCGATCAAATCCAAGGTCAAGAATCAGGTAATGGACGGTCTGCTGGCCACCAACCCGATCGAAGTGCCAAAGGCTCTGCTGTCCAACGAAGTTGATCGTCTGCGCGTGCAGGCTGTTCAGCAGTTCGGCGGCAACATCAAGCCTGACCAACTGCCGGCCGAGCTGTTCGAAGAACAAGCCAAACGCCGCGTTGTCCTGGGTCTGATCGTGGCTGAAGTGGTCAAGCAATTCGACCTGAAGCCAGACGAAGCCCGCGTTCGTGAAATGATTCAGGAAATGGCTTCGGCTTACCAAGAGCCTGAGCAGGTTGTGTCCTGGTACTACAAGAACGAGCAGCAACTGAACGAAGTCCGTTCGGTTGTGCTGGAAGAACAAGTTGTGGATACTGTTCTGCAGAAAGCCAGTGTGACCGACAAATCGGTCTCTTACGAAGAAGCAGTCAAGCCGGTAGAAGCTCCAAAAGCCGACTGATTGTTTTTGCGTTAGAAGCACACACCATAAGCCAGCTTTCGAGCTGGCTTATGCGTATTCAAGACATAACTATTTGGGAGTGACTGCAGAGCATGTTCCGAAATTCGTATATTCAGCAGAACTCTGATATCCAGGCCGCCGGCGGCCTGGTCCCGATGGTTGTCGAGCAGTCCGCTCGTGGCGAGCGCGCCTATGACATCTACTCGCGTCTTCTGAAGGAGCGAGTGATCTTTCTGGTAGGTCCGGTAGAGGACTACATGGCCAACCTGATCTGTGCGCAATTGCTGTTCCTTGAAGCGGAAAACCCGGACAAGGACATCCATCTTTATATCAACTCCCCGGGCGGTTCGGTGACAGCGGGCATGTCGATCTACGACACCATGCAGTTCATCAAGCCAAACGTGTCGACCACCTGCATCGGTCAGGCGTGCAGCATGGGCGCATTCCTGCTGACCGCAGGTGCTCCAGGCAAGCGCTTCTGCCTGCCGAACTCGCGTGTGATGATTCACCAGCCACTGGGCGGTTTCCAGGGCCAGGCGTCGGATATCGAAATCCACGCCAAGGAAATCCTCTTCATCCGCGAGCGCCTCAACACGCTGATGGCCAAGCACAGCGGTCGCACTCTGGAAGAAATCGAGCGCGATACCAACCGCGACAACTTCATGAGTGCAGAAGCTGCGAAGGAATATGGCTTGATCGACGAAGTGATCAACCAGCGTCCAGCTTAAAATAAGCAGCTCGAAATAGGCCTGGTCGGCTGGTCCGATCAGCGGCGGGCTTGAAAAAGCCCGCAATAGCCTTCATCTTGTGTTGCAAGCCTATCGGATTTGGATCGAACGAATGACTGACACCCGCAACGGCGAGGACAACGGCAAGCTGCTCTATTGCTCCTTCTGTGGCAAAAGCCAGCATGAAGTGCGCAAATTGATTGCCGGCCCCTCGGTCTTTATCTGCGACGAGTGCGTCGACCTGTGCAATGACATCATCCGTGAGGAGGTGCAGGAAGCACAGGCCGAAAGCAGCGCGCATAAATTGCCTTCGCCTAAAGAAATCAGCGGCATCCTTGACCAGTACGTAATCGGTCAGGAGCGTGCAAAGAAGGTTCTGGCGGTAGCGGTGTACAACCACTACAAGCGTCTGAATCAACGTGACAAAAAGGCTGACGACGTCGAACTCGGCAAGAGCAACATCCTGCTGATCGGCCCGACAGGCTCCGGTAAAACCCTGCTGGCCGAAACTTTGGCCCGCTTGCTGAACGTTCCGTTCACCATCGCCGACGCAACCACCCTCACCGAGGCGGGTTATGTGGGTGAAGACGTCGAGAACATCATTCAGAAGCTGCTGCAGAAGTGTGATTACGACGTGGAAAAGGCCCAGATGGGCATTGTCTACATCGATGAAATCGACAAGATTTCGCGCAAGTCCGACAACCCGTCGATCACCCGGGACGTTTCCGGTGAAGGCGTGCAGCAGGCCTTGCTCAAGTTGATCGAAGGCACGGTCGCTTCCGTTCCGCCGCAAGGTGGTCGCAAGCATCCGCAGCAGGAATTCCTGCAGGTCGACACCCGTAACATCCTGTTCATCTGCGGTGGTGCGTTCTCCGGTCTGGAGAAAGTGATTCAAAACCGTTCCACCAAAGGTGGCATCGGTTTCAACGCAGAAGTGCGCAGCAAGGAAGAAGGCAAGAAAGTCGGTGAATCCCTGCGTGAAGTCGAGCCTGACGATCTGGTCAAGTTCGGTCTGATCCCGGAATTCGTCGGTCGTCTGCCGGTCCTCGCGACGCTGGACGAGCTGGATGAGGCTGCTTTGATGCAGATTCTCACCGAGCCGAAAAATGCCCTGACCAAACAGTACGCCAAGCTGTTCGAGATGGAAGGCGTGGATCTGGAATTCCGTTCCGACGCACTGAAATCGGTCGCCAAACGTGCCCTGGAACGTAAAACCGGTGCCCGTGGCCTGCGTTCGATTCTCGAAGGTGTGCTGCTCGACACGATGTATGAAATCCCCTCGCAGTCCGAGGTGAGCAAAGTCGTGATCGATGAAAGCGTGATCGAAGGCAAGTCCAAGCCACTGTATATCTACGAAAACAGTGAGCCGGCTGCCAAGGCAGCGCCGGACGCCTAAGCGTCCAGTCTGCTGGAATAAAGAAGGGGCCTTCGGGCCTCTTTTTTTTTAAGAAATTTTAACGTCCTCATAGCGCTTGTTTTTTTTGGAAGCAGCCCCCATCTTGGTTTCAAGCTTAATTCCATCTGATTACGGCCATATGGCCGCCGTAGAGGCGAAATCATGAAGACCACCATCGAATTGCCTCTCCTGCCATTGCGTGATGTCGTTGTGTATCCGCACATGGTTATCCCGCTGTTCGTGGGGCGCGAGAAATCCATCGAAGCCCTCGAGGCCGCGATGACGGGCGACAAGCAGATCCTGCTGCTGGCCCAAAGAAACCCGGCTGACGACGATCCCGGAGAAGACGCTCTGTATCGCGTTGGTACCATTGCCACCGTTCTGCAGCTGCTCAAGCTGCCTGACGGCACCGTCAAGGTTCTGGTTGAGGGCGAGCAGCGTGGCGCTGTCGAGCGTTTCAGCGAAGTCGACGGCCACTGCCGTGCCGAAGTGTCGTTGATCGATGAAGTCGACGCTGCCGAGCGCGAGTCCGAAGTCTTCGTGCGCACGCTGCTGTCGCAGTTCGAACAATATGTTCAGTTGGGCAAGAAAGTCCCGGCTGAAGTCCTGTCGTCGCTCAACAGCATTGATGAGCCTGGCCGTCTGGTAGACACCATGGCCGCGCACATGGCGCTGAAAATCGAGCAGAAGCAGGAAATCCTCGAAATCATCGACTTGCCGGCCCGCGTCGAGCACGTCCTGGCGTTGCTGGACGCTGAAATCGATCTGCTGCAGGTCGAAAAACGCATCCGTGGTCGCGTCAAGAAGCAAATGGAGCGCAGTCAGCGCGAGTACTACCTGAATGAGCAGATGAAGGCCATTCAGAAAGAGCTCGGCGACAGCGACGAAGGCCACAACGAAATCGAAGACCTGAAAAAGCGAATCGATGCCGCTGGCCTGCCGAAAGACGCCCTGGCCAAAGCCACTGCCGAGCTGAACAAACTCAAGCAGATGTCGCCGATGTCGGCTGAAGCCACCGTCGTGCGTTCCTACATCGACTGGCTGGTGCAGGTGCCTTGGAAGGCTCAGAGCAAGGTGCGTCTGGACCTGGCCCGTGCCGAAGACATTCTCGACGCCGATCACTACGGCCTCGAAGAGGTCAAGGAACGCATCCTTGAATACCTCGCCGTGCAGAAGCGCGTGAAGAAGATTCGTGGCCCGGTGTTGTGCCTGGTCGGTCCTCCGGGCGTGGGTAAAACCTCGCTGGCGGAGTCGATTGCCCACGCCACCAACCGTAAATTCGTGCGCATGGCCCTCGGCGGCGTGCGTGACGAAGCGGAGATCCGTGGTCACCGTCGGACTTACATCGGTTCGATGCCAGGAAGATTGATTCAAAAGATGACAAAGGTGGGCGTCCGCAACCCGCTGTTCCTGCTCGATGAAATCGACAAAATGGGCAGCGACATGCGTGGCGATCCGGCGTCGGCGTTGCTGGAAGTGCTCGATCCGGAGCAGAACCACAACTTCAACGATCACTATCTGGAAGTCGATTACGACCTGTCGGATGTGATGTTCCTGTGCACCTCGAACTCGATGAACATTCCGCCGGCGCTGCTCGACCGGATGGAAGTGATCCGTCTGCCGGGCTACACCGAAGACGAAAAGATCAACATCGCCGTCAAATACCTGTCGCCAAAGCAGATTGCCGCCAACGGCCTGAAGAAAGGCGAGCTGGAATTCGACGAAGAAGCGATCCGCGACATCATCCGTTACTACACCCGTGAAGCCGGTGTGCGTGGCCTCGAGCGGCAGATTGCCAAGGTCTGCCGCAAGGCGGTCAAAGAGCATGCACTGGAAAAACGCTTCTCGGTGAAAGTGACAGCTGATCTGCTGGAACACTTCCTCGGTGTCCGCAAATTCCGCTACGGTCTGGCCGAGCAACAGGATCAGATCGGTCAGGTGACCGGCCTGGCGTGGACTCAGGTCGGCGGTGAATTGCTCACCATCGAAGCGGCTGTAGTGCCGGGCAAAGGGCAACTGATCAAGACCGGTTCGCTGGGTGACGTAATGGTCGAATCGATCACTGCGGCCCTGACCGTGGTGCGCAGCCGTGCCAAGAGCCTGGGCATTCCCCTGGACTTCCACGAGAAGCGCGACACCCACATCCACATGCCGGAAGGTGCTACGCCGAAAGACGGCCCAAGCGCCGGTGTAGGCATGTGTACTGCGCTGGTGTCGGCTTTGACGGGTATTCCTGTGCGTGCCGATGTCGCCATGACCGGCGAGATCACCCTGCGTGGTCAAGTCCTCGCCATTGGCGGTCTGAAGGAAAAACTGCTGGCCGCTCACCGTGGCGGAATCAAGACAGTGATTATTCCGGAAGAGAACGTGCGCGATCTGAAGGAGATTCCTGACAATATCAAGCAGGATCTGCAGATCAAACCGGTTAAATGGATTGACGAGGTCCTGCAAATTGCGCTGCAATACGCGCCGGAGCCCTTGCCGGATGTGGCTCCGGAGATAGTTGCCAAGGACGAAAAACGTGAGTCTGACTCTAAGGAAAGAATTAGCACGCATTAATACGCTTTTGCCTGGGGGGCTTCCTTGACAGCTTTTTAGAGCCCTTGTTATAAAGCGGCTCTTAAGTGTCTGTAGGCCATTCAGCACTCGTTTTTGCTTTCACCAAAAAACTTAGAATCATACTCAAATAGATATAAGGGGACTTAGAGTGAACAAGTCGGAACTGATTGATGCTATCGCTGCATCCGCTGATATCCCGAAAGCTGCTGCTGGCCGTGCGCTGGACGCTGTAATCGAATCCGTCACTGGCGCTCTCAAGGCTGGCGACTCCGTAGTTCTGGTTGGTTTCGGTACTTTCTCCGTAACTGATCGTCCAGCTCGCGTTGGTCGTAACCCACAGACCGGTAAGACTCTGGAAATCGCTGCTGCCAAAAAGCCAGGTTTCAAAGCCGGTAAAGCCCTGAAAGAAGCCGTCAACTAAGTTTGATTCAGGTTTTTACCCATCCGGGTCGGGGTCATGCCTGACCTGGCAGCGGAGCGGTAGAGCAGGCGGTTTGGAATAATTGCCTGCTACACCGGGATCGAGGGTTCGAGCCCTGTCCGCTCCGCCAGTTACGAGAAGGCGCATCCTCGGATGCGCCTTTCTTCTATCCGGATTCTACCCACGCTCCACGGTTGCCTAATTTTTGAAGTTCAACCGTTTCTGGGGGACGCATGCTGCAGAATATCAGGGACAATTCACAAGGCTGGATTGCCAAGACCATTATCGGGGTCATCGTTGCACTGATGGCTCTGACCGGTTTCGACGCCATTTTCAAGGCCACGACTCATACCAACGAGGCGGCCAAGGTCAATGGTGAAGAAATCAGCCAGAACGAGCTGAGCCAGGCCGTTGATATGCAACGCCGTCAGGTGATGCAACAGCTGGGCAAGGACTTCGATGCTTCCTTGCTCGACGAAAAAATGCTGCGCGAATCGGCCCTCAAGGGTCTGATCGATCGCAAGCTGCTGCTGCAAGGCGCAGAAAAATCGAAGTTCGCTTTCTCCGAAGCGGCGCTGGACCAAGTGATCCTGCAAACACCTGAATTCCAGGTTGACGGCAAGTTCAGTTCCGACCGTTTCGACCAAGTGATCCGTCAACTGGGCTACAGCCGCATGCAATTCCGCCAGATGCTGGCTCAGGAAATGCTGATCGGCCAACTGCGCGCCGGTGTGGCGGGCAGCGGTTTCGTGACTGACGCTCAAGTGCTGGCCTTCGCCCGTCTGGAAAAACAGACCCGTGACTTCGCCTCGCTGAGCATCAAGGCTGACCCGGCCGCCGTGAAGCTGACCGACGATGAGGTCAAGGCTTACTACGACGAGCACGCCAAGGAATTCATGACCCCGGATCAGGTGGTTATCGATTACCTCGAGCTGAAGAAGGCTTCGTTCTTCGATCAGGTCGCCGTCAAGGACGAAGACCTGCAGGCGGCGTATCAGAAAGAGATTGCCAACCTGTCGGAACAGCGTCGTGCGGCGCACATTCTGATCGAAGTGAACGACAAGACCACCGAGGCCCAGGCCAAGGCGAAGATCGAAGACGTTCAGGCCCGTCTGGCCAAGGGCGAGAAGTTCGAAGCGCTGGCCAAGGAGTTCTCGCAGGATCCGGGTTCGGCCAACAATGGCGGCGACCTGGGTTATGCCGGTCCTGGCGTCTACGACCCAGCCTTCGAGAAGGCCCTGTACTCGTTGAACAAGGATCAAGTGTCCGAGCCGGTTCGCACCGACTTCGGTTTCCACCTGATCAAGCTGCTGGGCGTCGAAGCACCGGAAGTTCCGACCTTCGCCAGCCTGAAAGACAAGCTGACCCGCGAGCTGAAAACCCAGCAGGTCGAGCAGCGTTTCGTCGAGGCGACCAAGCAACTGGAAGACTCTTCTTTCGAATCGTCTGACCTGGCTCAGCCGGCGCAGGATCTGAAACTGACCGTGCACACCTCCAAGCCGTTCGGCCGTGAAGGTGGCGAAGGTGTTGCAGCCAACCGCGCCGTGGTGACTGCCGCGTTCAGCACCGAAGTGCTGGAAGAGGGTGCCAACAGCACCGCCATCGAGCTGGATCCGGAAACCGTGATCGTGCTGCGCGCCAAGGAGCACCTGAAGCCTGCGCAACTGCCGCTGGAAGCCGTGGCCACCGCCATTCGCACTCAGTTGGCCAAAGAGCACGCCAGCGCTGCTGCCAAGACCAAGGCCGAGCAACTGATCGCCAGCCTGCGTGATGGCAAGACTCCGCTGGACAAAGCCATCGACGGTCAGAACTGGAAAGCCACCCAGGCGGCCACCCGCGCCCAGGAAGGTGTTGATCCAGCCGTGCTGCAAGCTCTGTTCCGCATGCCGAAACCGGCAGGCAAGGACAAGCCGACTTTCAGCAGCGTGACACTGCCTGATGGCAGCCTGACCATCGTGCGCCTGAACGCTGTGAACGAAGCCGCTGCGCCGACCGACGAAGAGAAAGCGCAATACCGTCGCTTCCTCGCCTCGCGTGAAGGCCAGCAGGACTTCGCGGCGTACCGCAAGCAGCTGGAAAGCGAAGCGGACATCAAGCGTTTCTGATGTTTGACTGAGCGATAAAAACGAGCCCCGGATGAAAGTCCGGGGCTTTTTTTTGCCCGCTATTCAGTGCGTGGAAAGCCGTGGTGCCGGGCGTTCACGGTCGCCCAGAAGGTCATAATCAACAAGCCCGCCACGATCCAGGGAAAGGCACTGACGCCCGGATTCGCCAACAACAGGCCACCCGCCAGCCCGCCACCGGCAATGCCGACATTCCATAAGGTCACCAGCATCGATTGCGCAGTGTCGGCAGCGTCCTTCGCGGTTTTCGCCGAGGCCGTCTGTAACAGTGACGGCATTGCCCCGAAAGCGAGGCCCCACACGGCAGTGGCGGCGTAGACCACGCCCGGCGACTCGCGCCACAGGGCCAGGGTGATTGCTGAAAGCATGAACAATGCAGTGCTGATCAACACCAGCTGACGCAACCAGCGATCGATCAGACTGCCGACGATCCACAGGCTCACGACGGAGGCAAGACCGAACACCAGCAATACCCGATCGATCTCGCCGCCCAGTCCGGACGGCTCCAGAAACGGTGCGATGTAGGTGTACAGAAGGTTGTGAGCGACCACGTAGGACAGCGTCACGAACAGCACCGATCGCACGCCAGGCAAGGTAAACACCTGACGCAGTGGCAGGCGTTTTCCGGCGCGTTCACCGGCAAAGTCCGGCACCTGCCAGCGTACCCAGATCACCAGCAGCAAGGTCATTGCGGTCATGATTGCGAAGCTAAGCCGCCAGCCGACCACCGTGCCCAGCAGCGTGCCGGCCGGTATGCCGAGCGACAACGCGAGAGGGGCGCCGAGCATGGCCACGGTAATGGCGCGGCCCTGCAGATGCGGTGCGACCATGCGGCTCGCATACCCCGCCAGCAACGCCCAGAGCAGCCCGGCAAACACGCCGGCAATAAAACGTGCAATCAAGGTCAGCCAGTACAACTCTGACAACGCGGTGATGCTGTTGGCGATGGCAAAGCCGCCAATCGCCGATAACAGCAGCGGTCGGCGACGCCAGCCTCGGGTGGCGATGGTGAGCGGAATGGCCGCCAGCATCGATCCTACGGCGTACAGCGTGACCAATTGCCCGATCAGTGCTTGAGAGACGTCCAGACCTGCGCTCATCTGCGGTAACAAACCGGCGGGCATGGCTTCGGTCAGTACGGTAATGAACCCGGCGGTGGCCAGTGCGAGCAAGGCACCCAAGGGTAATCGTTCTGCGGGTTCTTCTGCATTGGCAAGCGTTGCAGAAGTGAGTTGCGCATCGTTCATGAGCCTGCATCCATTTTGCCGAGAGAGATGAAGACCACAGGGTAGGGCGCTGCGCATTCGGGAAAAACAGGTTAGGGTTCCGAACATCTCGGACAAGAATGTCGTGAATCGGGGGGGGGAATGGACAGCCTGGGCAGTATTTCGATGTTCGTGCAGGTGGCGGAAACCCGCAGCTTTACCGAGGCGGGCCGCTTGCAGGGCGTGTCATCGTCGGCGGTGGGCAAGAGCATCGCGCGTCTGGAAGCACGGCTAGGGGTGAGGTTGTTCCATCGCACGACCCGCAGCATCACGCTGACCAGCGAAGGAGCGCTGTTTCTCGACCGTTGTCGCAAGATTCTCGCCGAGGTCGAAGCGGCTGAGTTCGAGTTGTGCGACGCCGCTGCGGCGCCTCATGGCAAGCTGAGGGTCAGCTTGCCCCAGGTTCATGAACTGGTGATGCCGGTCATGAACGAATTCATGGCGCTGTACCCGCAGATCGAGTTGGATCTGGATCTGACCGATCGCATGGTCGACGTGGTTGAAGAAGGTTTCGATGCCGTCATCCGCACGGGCAAACCTCGGGACTCCCGACTCATGGCCCGGCCGCTGGGGGAGTTTCACATGGTGCTGGTGGCGAGCCCCGCGTATCTGCGCGAGCGAGGTGTGCCGCTGATCCCTGCCGATCTGACGGAGCACGCCTGTTTGCGCCATACGTTTCACGCCACGGGCAAACTGGAGCCCTGGCCGCTTAAGCGCGAGGAGGGGGTTCCCGAGCCGACCTTGCCGACCCGGCTGGTCAGCACGTCGATAGAAGCCGTGAGCCATGCAGCACTGGCCGGCATGGGCATCGCTTGCCTGCCAGACTTCATGACCCATGAGGCGCAAAGGCAGGGGTGCCTGCAACGGGTGCTGGATGAACATCTGGAGCATGTCGGGCAATTCTGGGTGCTGTGGCCATCAAGTCGCCATGCAACCGCCAAATTGCGGGTGTTCGTCGATCATTTGTCGACGCGACTTTTTCCTGTCGCCGATGGTCAGTAGAGTTGTAACTGTTTTAAGACACTAATCCGTACGCCGCGGGGCAGCGATATGTTGCACAATACGCCCCGGACCGTTTTCCCTCAGGATGTTTAATGTTGAATTCTATTCCCGTGCGTTTCATCGGGTTGGCGTTGTTGCTGACCGCCGCTGCCGGCTGCTCCAAGGACAAGCCTATCTACGAGCATGAGAACTTCGACGACTCCGGCACCTTTTCGCGCAATTACCCGGTCACCGACACCGCCAGTTGCGAAGCGGCTCGCCGGGCGTTGCTCAGCCAGGGCTACATCATCACCAGCAGCGACCCGAAACTGGTCAGCGGACACAAGAGTTTCCAGCAGACCGGTGAAACCCACCTGGAGATCAGCTTCAACGTCGTGTGTGCCGATGACGGTAGCGCTGGCCACCACGCCACGGTATTCGCCAACGCCTTGCAGGACCGCTACGCGCTGAAGAAGACCAACAACTCGGCCAGCCTTGGGGTTGGCGTGTTGGGCTCGGTGTCGATGCCGATCGGCTCCTCTGACGACTCGATGGTCAAGGTGGCCAGCGAAACCGTGTCCTCGCAGAAGTTCTACGAGCGCTTCTTCACCCTGGTGGAGCTGTTCCTGCCGGCGGATGCGAAGAAGGCTGCGCACATCACCGAGAAGCCGAAAGCCGATCTGGGCGTGCCGGAACCCAAGGCCGCGCCGGCCCCATTGGCGCCGACGCCAGCGGCTGAACCTGCGCCGACCCCGGCTCCAGCTCCAGCCGCTGCACCTGCTGCAACCCCGGCCCCCGCAGAGCCGGCTCCGGTCAGTTCAGAGCCGGTCGTTCCACCGGCTGAAGCAGCACCGATCACCCCGGCACCAGGTTCGGAGCTGGTTCCAGCAGCAGCGCCGGGAACGGAAGTCATCACGCCACCGGCCAATCCGACGGATCTGCCGCCTCCGTCCGAGCCGATCCCGGCAATGCCAACCGGGCATTGACCGGTTGCGGGAGCGACGCAACGTCGCTCCCGCTTCGATTTCTGTGTGAACTGAAATGTCGCTTCACACATTCTGAAAATATCCCCGCGATAAATCCCCGACCGCCTGCTACGTTTATTTCATGAAGGCCGCGTTTCATTTTTCCTTCATACGGGCACTTTATGCTCGAGGCACTGGTCATTTGCTCCAGGCCATTTCAGCAAAGCAGGTAGGGGGATTGCACGATGGATGACTATCAAGAAGAACTGCTCGAATTCCAGGCCTACGAACTGGATTCACCGGAGCCTGCGGAAGACGCCACCGAGCTCTGAGGCTTCTGCTGCAACCTCAGCCGGTCTTGCGGTGACTGCGGCGGAACTCGCCCGGTGTCTGGCCATTCCAGCGCTTAAAGGCACGCTGGAAAGCTTCGGCCGAGGCAAAACCCAGCAGGTAGGCGATTTCACCGAACGCCAGTTCAGTGTCGCGGATGTAGGTCATCGCCAGATCACGGCGAGTGTCGTTGAGGATTGCGCGAAACTGTGTGCCTTCTTCGGCCAGTTTTCGCCGCAACGTCCAGGTCGGCAGCTTCAGGCGCGCCGCCACTTCTTCAAGGTCGGGTTCGCGACCACCATTGAGCAACGGCCCGAGCAATTGCGTGATGCGTTCACGCAGGCTGCGGGTTCGCGTCAATTGTTCCAGCTCCCGTTCACACAGTTGCAGCAGATGCTTCCAGGTGCTGGGGCAATGCTCCGGGTTGCGTGCTGCCAGGCTGGTGAGGCTCAGGCGCAGTTGATTGTGTTCGGCGCCAAACTGGATCGGGCAGTCGCCGAGTACGGCGTAGGCGTCGCGATAATCCGGGGTGTCGAATTCGATCTCGATCCGTTCGGCGCGCAGCGGTTCGGGGCTGACGCTGGACAACTGATGCAGCCAGCCAGCGATGATCGAATCCACCACAAAGCGGTTGTAGGCGTTGTACGGGCTGATTGAATAGAAGCGCAGCCAGGCTCCGCTGGCGTCCTCGTGGAAACTCGACTGGCCGCGATAATTGGAACCGTACAAGGGTTCGAAGCGAGTCAGGCAGCGGGCGGCTTCGCGCACGGTCGGCGCTTGGGCGGCGGTGACGCCGGCCAATCCCGCCTGGCTCAGACGACTGAGCTGGCCCATGCGCAAACCGAGTGCCGGATCGCCGGTCAATTGAATTGCGCCGTGACCCAGGCGCATGTAGCGCGGGATCGACAGGCGTGCCCCGGCCTCGGCCAGACGCGCATTGTCGAGTCCATATTGTTCGAGCAACGGCTGCGGATCGGCGTCATGGCTGCGCACGGCATCGGCGAGGCTATGGACGAAGCCTACTGACAGATCCCCGAGGCGCATCGGCAGCGGCTTCATGGTTTACAACCAGAGGTTCAGCAAGCGCGCGCCACGGGCTTCACCGTCGGCGAACTGCTGGCCGTTGCTGCTGAGGAAGCTCTGCCCGGAGCTCGGCTTGTCCCAGAACTGCCCGCGCAGGAACACGCTCATGCCGGCAATCGCCCGGCTGCCCGGTGGTTGTGCCGTCAGGGTCAAGCGGTGCCAGGCCTGGCCTTCGCTGACCTCTCCCGGTTTGAGGCTGACCGAATCTGGCACGTTCAAACCTCTGTAGCCCTGCCAAGGCAGATCCCACACGCCATGACCGATGACGAACGCGGGCACCGCAATCAGTTGCGCGCCTTGCTCGTCGAGTCTGCGATAGTTGTCCGGATACCAGCTGTCGTTGCCGATCAGCACGCCGAGGCGCCCGGCCGGGGTTTCGATCACATTGATCCGGGAGACATCGTTGGATGGCGTCGTGTCATCCTGATCGAAGATCGGGCGCATCTGCCGCTGTGGCTGACCGAGCGGGGCGCCGTCACGACCGAACACCACGCTGGTGTTGTACAGCGCGCCACTGCCGACCTTGAGCCGACCGTCGATGATGTTCGGTTCCGGCAGCACGATTGAGCCGGCGACCAGGGTGATGTGGAATTCCCTGGCCAGACCGCCGAACAGCAACTGATAGTCCTTGGCCATGTCTCGGGATTTCATCCGCAAGTGGGCGTCATCCAGACGGCTGCTGCCCTTGGCGGTGAGCCAGGCGCGGGCGAATTGCAACGGGTTGCTGGCGGCCAGCCAGTTCATCGCTTCGGCGAGGGTGGGGGCCTGGTACAGCTCGTCTTTCTCGCCGCTGATCATCAGCCACGTGCCGACATGCTCGGGCAACACCACGATGGTTTTTTCATTGAGCAAACCCTGATCCTGCGCCTGCTGCAAATAAGCGGCGAGCTTGCGGTGCAGGCGTTCGGAGCTTTGGTAGTCGGTGGGGAACAGTTCCGGCTGAATCCCCAGCAGGTTGCCACGGTCGGCTCGGGTGCCTTGATCGACCGCCAGTTTGATCCGCAGGTCCGACAGGTAATGACCGGCCGGGCGGTCAGCCGCCCACATGGCGTAAAAGGTGAGCGCGGCGACCAGCGCCATGGAAAAGGTCAGGTACAGAAGTTTGCGCATGAAATCCAACAACAGCCGGGTACAGGGTGTGCGACTAGGGTAGGGCCCATGCCTGCGCTTGCCAAGGGGCACTGCGCATTTGGATCAATAACTTGTCAGTTACGGTCATTGAGTGACAGCGATGCGACTCTTAGTCTGTCGAACATGACTGACGGGGGACGCAGAGCTCCCGCATTTTCCGTGATCGCTCGCTGTGGAGTTACCGATGACCGCCACTTACCCGCACCTGCTGGCCCCGCTGGACCTGGGATTCACCACGTTGCGCAACCGCACCCTGATGGGTTCGATGCACACCGGTCTTGAAGAGAAGCCAGGTGGCTTCGAGCGGATGGCGGCGTACTTCGCCGAACGCGCCCGTGGCGGCGTTGGCCTGATGGTGACCGGCGGTATCGGTCCGAACGACGAGGGCGGCGTGTATTCCGGCGCGGCCAAGCTGACCACCGAAGAAGAAGCGCTCAAGCACCGCATCGTGACGCGTGCCGTGCACGAAGCGGGCGGCAAGATTTGCATGCAGATCCTCCACGCCGGCCGTTATGCCTACAGCCCGAAACAGGTCGCACCGAGTGCAATCCAGGCACCGATCAACCCGTTCAAGCCCAAAGAACTGGACGAGGAAGGCATCGAGAAACAGATCAGCGATTTCGTCACCTGCTCGGTACTGGCCCAGACCGCCGAATACGACGGCGTGGAAATCATGGGTTCCGAAGGCTACTTCATCAACCAGTTCCTCGCGGCCCACACCAACCACCGTACCGACCGCTGGGGCGGCAGCTACGAAAACCGCATGCGCCTGCCGGTGGAAATCGTTCGCCGGGTGCGTGAAGCGGTGGGTCCAAACTTCATCATCATCTTCCGCCTGTCGATGCTCGACCTGGTGGAAGGCGGCAGCACCTGGGAAGAAATCGTCACCCTGGCCAAAGCCATCGAGCAGGCCGGCGCGACCATCATCAACACCGGCATCGGCTGGCACGAAGCGCGGATCCCGACCATCGCCACCAAAGTGCCGCGTGCGGCGTTCAGCAAGGTCACGGCCAAGCTGCGTGGCTCGGTTAATATTCCGCTGATCACCACCAACCGCATCAACACCCCGGAAGTCGCCGAGCAGATCCTCGCCGAAGGCGATGCTGACATGGTGTCGATGGCGCGGCCGTTCCTCGCCGACCCGGATTTCGTCAACAAGGCCGCTGAAGGCCGCGCCGACGAAATCAACACCTGCATCGGCTGCAACCAGGCCTGCCTCGATCATACCTTCGGCGGCAAGCTCACCAGTTGCCTGGTCAACCCGCGTGCCTGCCACGAGACCGAGCTCAACTACCTGCCGGTCAAGCAGATCAAGAAGATCGCCGTGGTCGGTGCCGGCCCTGCCGGTCTGTCCGCCGCCACTGTTGCCGCTGAGCGCGGACATCAGGTGACGCTGTTCGATTCGGCCAGCGAAATCGGTGGCCAGTTCAACGTCGCCAAACGTGTGCCGGGCAAGGAAGAGTTCTACGAAACCCTGCGCTACTTCAAACGCAAATTGCAGACCACCAACGTCGAGGTGTGCTTGAACACCCGTGTCGACGTGGCGAAACTGGTAGAAGGCGGTTACGACGAAGTCATCCTGGCGACCGGTATTGCACCGCGTCTGCCGGCGATTCCGGGTGTCGAGAATGCCAAAGTGCTGAGCTATCTGGATGTGCTGCTCGAGCGCAAACCGGTCGGCAAGCGGGTGGCGGTGATCGGCGCGGGCGGTATCGGTTTCGACGTCTCGGAATTCCTCGTCCATGAAGGTGTGGCCACCAGTCAGGATCGCGCTGCATTCTGGAAAGAGTGGGGCATCGACACAAACCTTGAAGCCCGTGGTGGCGTGGCCGGGATCAAGGCTGCGCCGCATGCGCCGGCCCGTGACGTGTTCCTGCTGCAACGCAAGAAGTCCAAGGTCGGCGACGGTCTGGGCAAGACCACCGGCTGGATTCACCGCACCGGTCTGAAGAACAAGCAGGTGCAGATGCTCAACAGCGTCGAGTACCTGAAGATCGACGACGAAGGCCTGCACATCCGCATCGGCGAAACCGGCGAACCGCAAGTGCTGCCGGTGGACAACATCGTCATCTGCGCCGGCCAGGATCCGCTGCGTGAGCTGCAAGAAGGGCTGGTGGCAGCCGGGCAGAACGTGCACCTGATCGGCGGCGCCGATGTGGCGGCCGAGCTGGATGCCAAACGCGCGATCAATCAGGGTTCGCGTCTGGCCGCCGAGCTCTGATCCACCCTAGAATGCCGGCTCTTTGCACAGAGCCGGCCTTCATGTTTCTGCCTCCCACCGACTGGCTGGCCCCAGCCCCCCTCGACCCCCTTCATCTGGACTGGCTCACTGCCGCCGGCATTGAAGTCGCGATTCTGCGTCTCGACCGGATCGATCCGCTGATCAGCGGCAACAAGTGGTTCAAACTCGTCGAACATCTCAAAGCCGCCGACCGTGCGGGTGCCGAAGGCATCATCAGCCTGGGCGGTGCGCACTCCAATCATCTGCATGCACTGGCTGCTGCGGGCAAACGCCTGGGATTCACAACGGTCGGCCTGCTGCGCGGGCATCCGCAGGACACGCCGACGGTCAGGGATCTGCAGGACTTCGGCATGCAACTGCACTGGCTCGGTTTTGGTGGCTACCGGGCGCGGCATGAGCCGGGGTTCTGGCAGCCGTGGCTGGCGCAATATCCGACGCTGCATCCGGTGCCCGAAGGTGGCGGGGGATTACCGGGCGCACAGGGTTGCGCATCACTCAAGGATCAGGTCAGTTCGCAACTGGGCAAGTTCGGCTGGGACGACCATGACGGTTGGTGGCTGGCGTGCGGCACTGGCACCACGCTCGCGGGATTGGTGTTGGCGGAGGCCGGTGAACATCTGGTGTATGGCGCGATGGCCGTGCCCGACGATCACGGCGTCGCGGCCAACGTCGAAGCGATTGTCGGTGACATCGCAGGCTACGAGCTGATCGACGCCAGCCGTGGCGGTTTCGCCAAAGTCGATGCGACGTTGCTTGAGTTCATCGCACAGGCTGAACAGGCCAGCGGCATTCCCCTCGAACCGCTGTACACCGGCAAGGCCTTGCTGGCGCTCAAACAGCAGATCGAGGCGGGCCGCTTTGCCCGTGGAACGCGACTGATCTTCGTCCACACCGGCGGCTTGCAGGGCCGGCGTGGATTCGACGGCTAAACCTGGTTGCGCTTGGGCATCATCCGCAGCAGTGTGTTGTCGCCCACCACGTAATGGTGATACAGCCCTGCCAGCGCGTGCAGGCCGATCAGCCAGTAGCCGATGTTGCCGATCAACACGTGCCAGTGTTCAACCTGCTTGGCGAAGGCTTTGTCCTCTTGCACCAGCAACGGCAGGTCGAAACCGTAGAACATCACTTGATGACCTTCGGCGCTGGTGATCAGCCAGCCGAGGATCGGCATGCTGATCATGAACAGGTACAGCGCCCAGTGCATCAGTCGGGCCAGTGCGGTCTGCCATTGCGGTGAAGCCGGGAAGATCTTCGGTGCCGGGCCGATGCTGCGGGCCAGCAGGCGAAACCACACCAGCACGAACACGGTCAGGCCGAGCATGTAATGCGCTTCACGGATCAGCGAGCGGCCACCACTGCCCTTGGGAAAGATGCCTCGCAATTCCATGCTGGCATACACCAGCACCAACAACACCAGCATCAACCAGTGCAACAGGACTGACACGGTGCTGTAGCGTGATTCGGAACTTGTCCACGGCATACGGTATTTCCTCACGGATCAGGGTCGAAACGTGCCGTTCTTGAGCGACGGCATGCTTTAACTGTAATCCGCTTTGGCCGATTTGCGCGTGTCTAAAAACTCTTTCATTGCGCGAAATCAGGGGTTTGCCCATAAAAAAACGCCAGTGTCGCGCAGACACTGGCGTTTCTGTTTGCCGCAGGCTGCGTTATCAGCTGCTTTGCGGCATTTCACCGTTGGCCAGACGCTTGTTGATGTCGGCGATCACTTCCGGCAGATCGGTGATGGTGTCGATCATGTAGTGCGGACGCGAACCTTCGAACAGCGCGTGAATGCGCTTGCGTTCGCTGGCCAGCGCGTCGCTGCCCAGTGCGCGGTAACCTTCGTAATCCAGGCCCAAAGCGTTGCCGGAGCAGATCAGCGCCACGGTCCACATCCCGGCGCGACGACCTTCAAGAATCCCCGGCACGGTGTCGTCGATTTTCACGCAGGCGGCGACATCGTCGATGCCCAGCGCAATCACGTTGGCCAGGGCCTGGGCCGGCCATGGGCGGCCGTTCGGCACTTCGTCGGTGGCCACGACGTGGTCGGCGATGTAGCCGTTGATGGCGGCCAGCTCCACGACCTTGTCCATCACTTGCTTCGGATAACCGGAGCAGGAACCGATCTTGATCCCTTGCTGACGCAGGTTGGCGATGGTCTCCAGTGCGCCGGGAATCAGCGCCGAGTGCTCGGCGATTTTCTCGATCTGCAGCGGCATGAAACGATTGTAGATCGCGGTGACGTCGTCATCGGTCGGGGTGCGGCCGAACGCCTTGCGATAGCGCTCGGCAACCTGCGGCTGGTCGCACAGGGTGCGGATGTGATCCCACTTGCCCATGCCCATCGGGCCCCGGGCTTCTTCAATGGAAACCTGGACATCGAATTCGGCGAAGGCTTCGACAAAGATCTGGGTCGGGGCGAAAGAACCGAAGTCGACGACGGTACCGGCCCAGTCGAGGATGGCGGCTTGCAGCTTGCTTGGGTTGTTGTAGTTCATGCTGGTCAGAATCCTGTGTTGGCAATGCAATTCAAATGAGGGAGCGGGCCGGGTGAATCAGATGTCGAGCACTTCCATCTCGCGTAGCACTTCGCCCACCGCCGCGACGGCTTCGCGCATCTGCGCCGGGGTGACGTGGCCGATACAGCCAACGCGGAAGGTTTCGACCTGGGTCAGCTTGCCGGGGTAGAGGATGTAACCCTTGGCCTTGACCCGTTCATAGAAGTCCTTGAACTGGTAGCGCGGATCTTTCGGTGCGTGGAAGGTTGCGATGATCGGTGCCTGGATGGCGGCGGGCAGGAAGCTGCGCAGGCCGAGTTTGCCCATCTCTTCCATCAGTGCCTGGCAGTTGGCGGCGTAACGCGCGTGCCGTGCCGGCAAGCCACCTTCCTCGTTGTATTGCAGCAGGGCTTCGTGCAGCGCCGCGACCACGTGGGTCGGCGGGGTGAAGCGCCATTGGCCGGTCTTCTGCATGTAGCTGTGCTGGTCGAACAGGTCCATCGCCAGTGAATGGGAGTTGCCGGCGGCTGCGGCCAGGGATTCCTTGCGGGCAAACACGAAGCCCATGCCCGGCACGCCTTCCAGGCATTTGCCGGAGGCGGCGATCAGGGCATCGAACGGGACTTTTTGCGCATCCACCGGGAGCGCGCCGAAAGAGCTCATGGCATCGATGATCAGGCGTTTGCCGTGTTGCTCGACGACCTGGGCGATTTCCGGCAGTGGATTGAGGATGCCGGTGCTGGTTTCGCAGTGGATCAGCGCGACGTGGGTAATGCCGCTGTCGGCGCGCAGCAGGCGGTCGACGTCGGCGGCGGTGGTGGGTTCATCTTCAGCGGTTTCAAAGGTGCTGAACGAGCGGCCCAGCACTTCGCAGATTTTCGCCAGACGCTTGCCGTAGGCGCCGTTGATCAGCACCAGCACCTTGCCGTCGCGGGGGACGAGGGTGCCGATGGCGGCTTCGACAGCGAAGGTGCCGCTGCCCTGCAAAGGTACGCAGTGGTGGCTGTCGGCGCCGTTGAGGATGGCCAGCAGTTGCTCGCACAGGCTGGCGGTCAATTGATTGAAGCGGTCATCCCATGAACCCCAGTCGACCATCATCGCCTGGCGGGTGCGGGCCGAGGTGGTCAACGGGCCGGGAGTGAGCAGGATGGGGGCGGCAGTACTCATTCGTGTGTCCTCGCGATAGCGCTGTGGGATGAAGCTACGGGGCATACGTTGCAATTCGGCGGATCATCAATCAAATTGTTTGTTGTTATGCCAGCCATCAGTGAGGGTTATTCATGAACCTGTTCCAGCTCCGCGCCTTCGACGCCGTGGCCCGGGAAGGCAGCTTCACCCGTGCCGCCGCACGCCTGTTCATCAGCCAGCCAGCGGTCACCGGGCACATCAAGGCGCTGGAGGAGCATTACCAGATCACGCTGTTGCGACGGACGGCGCGCAGAGTCGAGCTGACGGAGGAGGGCACCAAACTGGCGGCGATCACCCGGGCGATGTTCGGCATGGCCGAAGAGGCCCAGGCGCTGCTCGAAGCCAATCGGCAGTTGCTGACCGGACGTCTTGAGGTGGCGGCGGACGGCCCGCACATGGTCATGCCGATGCTTGCGAGCTTGCGGGCGAGGTATCCGGGGATCACGGTGAATTTGCGGTTGGGCAATGCCCAAGAGACTCTGGCGGCGTTGTTGTCCGAGCATGCCGACGTGGCGGTGCTGACCGAAGTCGAGCCGCGCAAGGGCCTGCACCTGCAAGCGCTGAGCGAATCGCGGATCTGCGCACTGGTGCCGGCCGCGCATCCGTGGGCGACTCGCAGCGGCGAAGTCAGGCTCAAGGAGCTGGACCAGGTGATCATGGTCTTGCGAGAGCCGAGTTCGATTACCCGGCGCACCTTCGATCAGGCCTGTGCACAGGCGTCGGTCAGTCCACGGGTGTTGCTGGAACTGGACAGCCGTGAGGCGGTGACGGAAGCGGTGGCGGCTGAGTTGGGGGTTGGGGTGGTGTCATCGGTGGAGGTCAGCCATGACCCCCGTGTCGTCGCGATTCCCATTGCCGGAGACGGGCTGGTGAACCGGCACATGATCGGCTGTGTGGAGCGGCGGCGGGAGTTGCGCTTGATTCAGGCGTTTTTCGGATTGGCCCCCACCTGATCGCTCCCCCAATGATCGTTCCCGCGCTCTGCGTGGGAATGCAGCCCGGGACGCTCCGCGTCCCACGCGGAGCGTGGGAACGATCTAGGCGAGGCTTTCGCGCACCATCTCGAGAAACGTCGCCACCACCCGACGCGAACTCTGCTCCCGCAGGCACACCAATGTCTCGGTCAAACGGCGGGTGCAATCAGTGATCGGCAGCGCGCAGACCCGTGAGTCCGCACCAAACTCCGCCGCCGACACCACCCCCACGCCAATTCCCACGACCACCGCTTCCCGCGCGGCTTCCCGGCCTTCGACTTGAATCGCCGGGCGGATGCGGAAACCGGCGCGGGCCATTTCTTCTTCCAGGGTCTGGCGGGTCACCGAGCCGTGTTCGCGCAGCACCAGCGGCGTGTCGTCGAGATCTTCCAGGCAGATCGACTCGCGCTCGGCCCACGGATGATGGCGCGAGACGAACGCCACCATCGGATCGTTGCGCAGCGGCACGCACAACAGGCGTTCATCGCTGACATCGCGCCCGAGCAACGCCAGATCGGCTTGATAGTTGAACAGGCGAAACAGCGATTCATCGGTGTTGCCGGTTTCGATCTTCACGCTGATCCCCGGATAGCGCTCACAAAACCGGGCAATCTGCGGCAGCACGTGCACGGGCGCATCCACCGCGAGAATCAGGCTGCCGGTCTGCAAGGCCTGGGATTCCTGCAGCAACTCCTGGGCTTCAGCCTCGACCACGAACAGGCGCTGAGTGATCGCCAGCAAGCGTTCGCCCAGATCCGTCAAACGCACCGAGCGCTTGTTGCGATGGAACAGCAACACGCCGAAGCGTTCTTCGAGTTTGCGCACCTGATCGGAAATCGCCGGTTGCGTCAGATAAAGCCGCTCGGCGGCTCTGGTGAAGCTTCCGTGTACGGCCACGGCGTGAAAGGCTTTGAGCTGTGCGTGGGAAACAGACATCGCTGGCTCCTTATTTACAGGCGGAGTTTAGTAACAAGCTGAGCTTATGTGTGAAATACGATAAATCGATTTTATTTATTAAACAGTAATTGCTTTGATCCGCTCACGCCAACGCTGACTGCCCGGTCGGGCAGCGACGCTGGCCATGAGCCTGTGCGTGCAACACCAGGACTCATCTGACCGATATCACCATAGGGACGGGGTGATATCGCAGTGCTCAACAATAAAAAACACAGGCGTTTACTCATCGATTCTGCCGGCACACTCACACCCTGAGGTCAGAACCACAATGAACAAGCACATCGGCACCATTGCGCGTTGGCGCATGCAGATCTTCGCTGTCACCTGGCTCGCTTACGCCGCGTTCTATTTCACCCGCAAAGCCTTTTCGGTGGCCAAACTGGGCATCGCCGAAGACCCCACCTTCATGCTCGACAAAATGGCCATGGCCAACCTCGACGCGATTTATCTGGCGGCCTACGCCATCGGCCAGTTCACCTGGGGCATGCTCGCCGACCGCTTCGGCCCAAGGGTCGTGGTCCTCGGCGGCTTGTTGATTTCCGCCGCTGCGGCATTGGTGATGGGCAGTTTCGCGACCCTGCCGATCTTCGCCACCTGCATGCTGATTCAGGGGCTGGCGCAGTCCACCGGATGGTCGGGGTTGTGCAAGAACCTCGGCAGTTTCTTCCCCTCCGAACAGCGCGGGCGAGTGCTCGGGTTATGGAGTTCCTGCTACGCCTTCGGCGGATTGGTGGCATCACCGTTCGCGGGTTGGTGGGCGTACACGCTGGTCGGCACCTGGCACGCGGCGTTCATTTCCAGTGCGGCGGTGGTCGCGGCGGTGGCGGTGTTGTTCTTCATCTTTCAGCGCAACAAACCGGAGGATGTCGGCCTGCCGGCGGTGGAACCGGAGCCGGTCATCAGTGCCGAGGAAGCCGAAGCCAACAGCAAACTCAGCGTCTGGGAACCGCTCAAGGAAATCCTCCGTAACCGCACGGTGCTGGTGCTGGGGCTGGCGTACTTTCTGCTGAAACCCGCGCGCTACGCGATTCTGTTGTGGGGCCCGGTGATCGTCTTCGAGCAGATGCCCACCGTGGGCAAGGTCGGTGCGGCGATCATTCCGACCTCGTTTGAACTGGCAGGTCTTTTAGGCCCGATCATGATCGGCATGGCGTCGGACAAACTGTTCGGCGCCCGACGCATGCCGGCCTGCGTACTGAGTCTGCTGGCGCTGACCGTAACCTTGGCGCTGTTCATGGGCGCCTTGCACACCGGCAGCGTGATGCTGGTGGTGGCGCTGCTGTTCGTGATGGGCCTGACCCTGTACGGCCCGGACTCGATGATCAGCGGTGCGGCCGCCATCGACTTCGGCAAGGCCAAGGCCGGCGCCACGGCGGCCGGATTCGTCAACGGCTGCGGCTCGGTCGGTGCGGTGCTCGGTGGTTTGCTGCCGGGCTACTTCGACTCGGTGACGGTGTTCATCGTGTTCGCCGGTTGTGCGCTGTTCTCGGCGCTGGTGCTGATTCCACACTGGAACAGTCGCCCTGTCGGCGTCATGGAACCTCGTGCCTCTGTGCCCAATCGCGCCCTGACCATCAAACCCCTGCGTAACTGAAAACCTTTGCCACGCGGCCTGCTGCGGCATTCGCGGCAGGCTGTGCCGTGGCCGACTGACTGGAGAATTTTCATGAGACCGTTTTGGCTGGAGCAGGCTTTGCAACTCGAATCGTCCGAACCGTGCCCGCCGCTGCAAGGCGAAGTGCGCACCGACGTGTGCATCGTCGGTGGCGGTTACACCGGGTTGTGGACAGCGATCATGCTCAAGCAACAGAACCCCGAACTCGATGTGCTGCTGATCGAGGCCGACATCTGCGGTGCCGGTGCCAGTGGGCGCAATGGCGGGTGTGCGTTGTCGTGGTCGGCGAAGTATTTCACCCTTGAGCGGCTGTTCGGCGTCGAGGAAGCGGTGCGGCTGGTCAAGGAATCCGAACGCAGCATTCACGCCATCGGCGAGTTCTGCGAGCAGTACGGCGTCGATGCCGATTACCGGTTGGACGGCACGCTTTACACCGCCACCAATCGTGCGCAATGCGGTTCGACCGATGCGGTGATTGCGGCGCTTGAGCGCAACGGCATCAACTCGTTCACCCAGCGTCCCGTCGCCGATGTTCAGCGTATGGCTGGTTCCGACAAGCATCTGGAAGGCTGGTTTTCGCCGGCCGCCGCCAGTGTGCAGCCGGGCAAACTGGTGCGTGGGTTGCGTCGGGTCGCGTTGCAACTGGGGGTGAACATCCACGAAAACACCGCGATGACCGGGCTGGAGGAGGGCTGTCCGGCTCGTATCCAGACGGCCAGCGGCAGCGTGGTCGCTGACCGCGTGGTGCTGGCGATGAATGCCTGGATGGCGCGGGCTTTTCCGCAGTTCGAACGCAGCGTGGCGATTGTCTCCAGTGACATGCTGATCACCGAGCCGCGCCCGGAGCTGTTGCAGGAAATCGGCTTGACCAGCGGCGTGACCGTGCTGGATTCGCGGATTTTCGTGCACTACTACCACAACACCCCGGACGGCCGGATCATGCTCGGCAAGGGCGGCAATACCTTCGCTTACGGCGGGCGGATGCTGCCGGTGTTCGACCAGCCTTCGCCTTACGCCGGGTTGCTCAAGCGCAGCCTCGACGATTTTTTCCCGGCCTTCGCCGATGTAAAGGTCGATGCAACGTGGAATGGCCCGTCGGATCGCTCGGTCACCGGCCTGCCGTTTTTCGGCCAGATGAGTGCCAGCGGCAATGCGTTCTACGGGTTCGGATACTCCGGCAGCGGCGTCGGGCCGTGCCACATGGGCGGGCAGATTCTCGCCTCGCTGGTGCAAGGCCTCGACAACCCTTGGACACGCTCGCCGCTGGTCAACGGGCCACTGGGTTACTTTCCGCCGGAACCGATCCGCTATCTCGGTTCACTGATGGTGCGCAACGCCATTCGCCGCAAGGAGCGCGCCGAAGATCACGGTCGGCGACCTCGGCACCTCGATGTACGCCTGGCGAAATTCGCCGCCGCTGCCGGCAAGGCTGACAAGGGTTGAATATCAGGGCGAAGGCGGGGTGCGGTTGAGCAGCCAGTCGAGCAGCAGGCCGTTGTCGGGCAGTTCCGGTTTTTTGCGCGCTGGGCGGGGTTGGCTGACGTCCAGGCACAGGATCGGTCGATCCGGATCGCTGTCGAGAAAACTCACCCACACTTCGCTGCCGGCACGCGGCAGCGCTTCCCTGGCGATCCGGCCGCCTGCACAGATCATGGCAATCGCCAGCCATAACCCCTCACCATCGGCGTTTTGTACCAACCCGGGCCATAACCGGACGGCGATTCGGCCCACGTCGTCCAGCTGCGGCGGTTGCCCGGGCGAGCCCAGCACTTGCGCCGGGTGATAGCCCGGAATGCTCGGGCGTGGTTGCCGCAGCGGCGGGCGATACTCCGTCGACCAGGGCTGTGCGGTGAAGTCGTTGTGATAACGGCGGGGCGTGGACATCGGGTCGAGAATCGACGGCTGTTGCCCCTGATGGCGCAATTCGGTGATCAACCACTGTTCGTTGAACGCACTCACCGGATGATCCGTGACCTGCAACAGATGGCCACTGAGCAATTGCGTGCAATCGCTGCGACCCTGAATGCAACGGTATTGGCAGCGCTGGCGTTCCAGTTGTCGACGGCTGCGTTGATCGGCGTGGCGTTGCCCGGAGGGCGGGAATCCTCGCAGGGGGTTGACGCCTGTCACCGCGTGATTGGCCGCTTCATCGTCGTTGCTCGGTTGCCCACGCTCACGGACGGTGGGTGACACCTGCGCCGTGACGGCGTCGTGACGCAGGAACAGCGTGCTGAGGGCGGGGGATCGAGCATCGTTCTCTGGATTGAAGGGCACAGGTATCGGGGGCTGCGGCAGGTTCAGGCTGTCGTCGGCGAACACCATGACATGGCCATCCGGCCGGTGTTCGAAGTGATAGTGAATGCCTTCTTCCTCGCACAGTCGATGCAACAGCGCCAGGTCGGACTCGTCGTACTGGATGCAAAACGGACGCGGCGGATAGTGTCCCACCGTCAGGTCGAGCCGGTAACCGTGTGCGGGCAGGCGATGTTCGGTGAGCAGTCGTTCGAGAATGTCCGGCACGCTCAAACGGGTGAACACCCGGCGCCTGGGCTGCTGCTCCAACCTCTGCAGGTGCGGCACCAGCACCACTTGGTAACCGATCCGATGGGCACCGCGATGTTCGCAACTGGCACTGTGAAGGGTGCCGTGAAGGCCATGACCTTCACTCAACTGCAGGAAGGCCGACCGATGCAACAGGGTGGCGGGGGCGAGGGCCGGGGCCAGGCCAACGACTTCTATCTCGAAACGATAGGGCCGGTTCAGGCCTTCGTGGCCGCTGAAGCACAGTACCGGCAGGCACAGGCCACCCTCGATGAGGGTCAGCGTGAAGGGACTTTCCTTGTCATTGAGCATTCGGACGGGCTCTGTCGGGTCATACGGGCCACAGAGGGTACGAAACCGCAGTGTGAAATGGTCATGACAAACCGGTTTTTCAGAATCGCCCTACAAGGTCTGTAGAAGATGTCGACGCGCGACGGAATTTTTGGTCGATTGCCGACTTTAGGCCGTATAAACTTGCCGCCACGCGTCGGCCAATAGATGTCACGGCGCCACAGATCAAGAGAGTGAGTAATGGGCGCACAGTGGAAGGTTAAACACAAAGAAGCGGCAGCCAACGCCAAGGGCAAGATCTTCGGCAAACTGGTGAAAGAAATCACCATCGCTGCCCGCAACGGTGCCGATACCGCCACCAACGCACACCTGCGTCTGGTGGTCGAACAGGCCAAGAAAGCCTCGATGCCCAAGGAAACCCTGGATCGCGCCATCAAGAAAGGCGCGGGCCTGCTGGGTGAGACCGTTCAGTACCATCGCGTGACTTACGAAGGTTTCGCTCCGCACCAGGTTCCGTTGATCGTCGAGTGCGTCACCGACAACATCAACCGCACCGTGGCGGAAATCCGCGTGGCGTTCCGCAAGGGCCAACTGGGCGCTTCCGGCTCGGTAGCGTGGGACTTCAACCACGTCGGCATGATCGAAGCCTCGCCGGACACCCCGGACGCCGATCCGGAAATGGCCGCGATCGAAGCCGGTGCCCAGGACTTCGAGCCGGGCGAAGAGGGCGCGACCCTGTTCCTGACCGACCCGACCGACCTGGACTCGGTGCAGAAAGCCCTGCCTGAGCAAGGTTTCACCGTGCTGTCGGCCAAGCTGGGCTACCAGCCGAAGAACCCGGTCAGCGGCCTGAGCGACGAGCAGATGGCTGAAGTCGAAGCGTTCCTCGAAGGCCTCGACAACCACGACGACGTGCAGGACATGTTTGTCGGCCTGGCCGGCTGATCCGCTGCGTCAATGATGCCGCCATCGCGAGTTCGCTCGCGATGGCGGTGTAGCGTTTACAACGCTTCCAGCTGCTGCACAACCTCGCTGAACCCCGGCCGCGCCAGAACATCCGGCTGACAGCAGCGCTGTTCCAGCGCCTCCAGCACCTCACGCCGATCCGCACTCAGACCCGAGTCGATGCGCGCCAGCAATTCCCCCAGCAAAATCCCGAACGCGCGCACTTCGATGCGTTGCAGTGCGCGGGTTTCCGGGTTGTCCGTGGTGGCATGGAACGACGCCGCGCCAAAGTCCCCCAACAGACAGTCGCCCTGATCGTTCAACAAGATGTTGTGCCCATAGAGATCGCCATGGGTGATGCCTTGTTCATGCAGATGCTCGGCGACCGAAGCGATGCCCCGGCCGATGCGCAAGGCGACATCGGCACTGAACCGGCAGTCATCGGTGTAGATATCCCGCGAACAGGACGCCAGGCTCGGCAACGCGGCGAGGTTGCGATAGCTCGGATCGATCAGTTGCATCACCAGTCCTTGCTGGCCATCGGGGTGATTGCCGATGCGGCCCTCGACCCGGATCAGGTTCGGGTGCAGCCCGGCCGTGATGCAGGCGTTCATTTCGTGCAACGGTGAGCCGTCGCTGGTCATCTCGCCCTTGTAGAGTTTTACCGCCACCGAACGCTCAGGCTGGCCGACCGGCTGCCACATCGCACGGGAAATGACCCCGGACGCGCCTTCGCCCAGCCGTTGCTCCAGACGCAAGGTAGACCAGTCGATCAGCGGCGTGGCTTCCAGTGCGGCGGCGTCGGCCTCGGTTTCCAGCGGGTTGCCGGCGTAGGCCAGCCAGGTCAGGCTCGGCAGGGTCAACAGCCATTGCGGCAATTCTGTCAGCTGGTTGGCGGCGATGCGGATCAGCTCCAGTCGATGGCACTGGCTCAACGATGGCGGCAGCGCGCGCAGACGGTTACCGGCGAGCATGAGTTTTTGCAGGAACGGGCGCTCGCCCAGTTCGGCGGGCAGGGTTTCGATGAGGTTGTCGGTCAGGATCAGCCAGCGCAAACGCGGTGGCAGGGCGGTGCCGGAGACCCGGACAATCCGGTTGGCCTTGAAACCGATCATTGTCAGTGCCTGACATTGGCCCATGCATTCAGGCAGTTCGGTGAACTGGTTATCGGAGCAGAACAGCACGCGCAGATGGCGCAGGCGATGCAAGTCGTCCGGCAGGCTGCTCAGCGCGTTGCCGCTGAGGTTGAGCACCTCCAGCGTGTCGGCCAGGTCGAAGATCTCGGGTGGGAACTCGGTCAAGCCTTCGACCAGGTCCAGCCGGGTGATGCCCGACAGTTCGCCGGCGCGCAATTGAGCAAGGGTGTGCATGTAATGGGTCGCTATCAAAGAGGGCGCAGTGACGCCGGGAATGGGCGGCATGATAACGGCAAATCAGGCCGGTTCACGCACTTCCGGTAATTGCCCCAGTCGGCTGCGGGTGCGGGCCAGGTCAATGGCGTTGCCGGCCAGGCTTTCGTGCAGAGGCAACTGCCCGAGCAGCGTCAGGTGTTTGTCCTGATCGTAGAGCACGTCGATCAGGTTGATGAAGCGCTGCTGGACGGCAATCGAGCATTCGTCCAGTTCCGGCAGTTCATCGATGATCCACTGGTCGAAGCGCCGGCACAGCTCCAGATAATCCATCACGGCCGTGGGCTGCTCGCAAAGGTCATTGAAGGTAAAGGCGACGCGGCGGCCTGTGCACAGACGCGCCTGTAAAACCCGGTTGCCGACCGCTAACGGCTGCGGCGCGGTATCGCGTGGCGGCAAGTCCAGCGCCAGGCGTTGTGCCGGCGTGGCTGGCCAAACGTAATGGCCCTGGGTGAACAGCTGATGCGCGTGGTTGCGCGCCTGGCTGCGGTAGTCGTGGGGGCCGCCGACTTCCATGACCTGCATGCGGGCATTGATCAGATCGATCACCGGTTTGAACCGCGCGTGGTACAGCGGGTTGGGCAACAGTCCTTCCGGCGGATAGTTGGAGGTGACCAACAGCAGGATGCCGCGCTGGAACAGAGCTTTGTACAAGCGGGTGATGAGCATCGCGTCACCGATGTCATGCACATGGAACTCGTCGAAACACAGCACCCGGCAGTCCTGTAGCAACTCGTCGAGGGTGGCGCCGAGGGCGTCGTCCTGCTCGCGATGACGGAACATGCCCTGGTGCAGGCGGGCGAAGAACTCATGGAAGTGCAGGCGCTGTTTCTGCTGGATCGGCAACGCCTGGAAAAAACCGTCGAGCAACCAGCTCTTGCCACGCCCGACGGCACCGTGCAGGTAAAGACTGGGCGGGGTTTGCGCCGAAGGGCCGAACAACAGGCCGGCTTGCTGAGCCATGCAGTCGATCACCCGCTGCTGGCTGTGACTGAGGGTGTAACCCTGGCCATGGGCCTTGAGCCGGAAGTAATCGCGGATTGACTGGGCGCTGGCGCAATGGCCAGCACTGGCCAGGTTTCGCTTGCCGAACAAGCGGCGTAATCCTGAAAGGCGTTGTGACAGACGCGAACGTTCGGGCGGTCGGGCGGGCACGGTGTGGTCACTCCGTCATCGTCAGGCCGGCTCCCCCCGAGCGCGGCGGCGTAGTGTAACCAGACGGATAGTTTTCCTTCCACTGCGCTTTATCGGCCGGCGACTTTTCTGGACAGCATTCTGCGGCACGTACAGGTTTTTTCAGCGTCCTGGCATGCCGGATCGCCAATCTTTCGAAACAAATCACGCCCGATCAATGGATCCAATCGACTGGCGCAATCGGCGTCCGTTGCTAACCTGAAACACTGTAACGACACAGACGCTGTCGCCATCAAGGAACGGGCAGTGAATGCAGGGATGGTCTGGGCATTGCTGGGCGGGTTCGCAACAACGGTGCAGGCCGCCGACCTGCAGGTTGAGGTGCGCGTCGATGTGCAGCGCGGTTGCCAGTTGATCGGCCAGCAGCGCGAAGCCGGTATCGAGCAACTGGGTGTGCTCGACTTCGGCAGCACGGCGCGCCTCGACGATCCGGCCGGGCCGCTCGGGGCGGCGCTGATCAATTCGCGATTGCCGCGCCTGGAATGCAACCCGGACACGCCGTATCAGTTGCGCGTCGATGGAGGCCTGCACGGCGGGACGGGCGAAGTGCGCTACATGGCAGGCGAGGCGGGTGGTAAAGCCATTCCTTACCGTTTGTATCAGGACGCCGCGCGGCGAGTGCCGCTGGTGGTGGACGTGCCGGTCACCGGGAGGGTGCCGGACAGCGGTTCGGTTGAGTTGCCGCTTTACGGGCGGATCGAGCGGATGGCCGAAGTCCCGCGTGTCAGCCGGTATTCGGATCTCGTCAAGGTAACGGTCACCTGGTGATCGAGCGGGATGCAACAGGAAATCGACGTTCAATGACGAACGCAGAGGTCGAGTGATGCTGAAGGATCAGAAGGAGTAGGGACGCAATGACAGGCAAGCACTGGCTGGTAGTCGCCACAGGCGCATTGCTGTTGCTCACCGAGGACGCGCAAGCCGCGATCAACGGGCAGATTCATGCGCGGCTGATTCTGATCGCCGGTTGCGAGGTGACCAATTCGTCCAGCATCGCCAGCCCGGTGGGCGATTTCGGCAAACTCGATTTCGGCCAGCAGGGCCCGACCTGGAATGCCCCCATCAAGGCCAGTCTGGCCAATGACAGCAGCGGCCGCCTCAACGTGGCCTGCAATCCTTCGGTGACCGGCTTCACCGTGACCATCGACGGTGGTGCCCATGGCGACGGTAGCACCCGACGCTTGAGCAACGGTCGTCAGACCATCCCCTATCAGCTGTTTCTCGATGCTTCGGGCAGCCAGAGCTACAGCATCGGCCAACAACACAATTTCGCTGTCACCAGCGGCGCGCAGATACCCATCCCGGTATTTGGCTCGGTGGTGGCGAACACCCGTGCGGTACCGGTGGGTGTCTATACCGACACCCTGACGGTGACGCTCGATTGGTAAACCGTAGAGGAAGGACACCATGCGTACGATTGCATCAAGGATAGGTTTGTCGTTGCTCGGCCTGACGCTGGCCTCCAGCGTCAATGCCGCTACCACGGTCACCGGGCAGATCACCTCCAGCCTGATCCTGACCAGCAGTTGCCAGGTCAACGGTTCCGGCGGTTCTACAGGTTTGAACTTCGGTGCCTTGAACTTCGGCACCGCCAACAGCCTGTTCACCACGGCCACCGGGCAAGTGTTGGGCGGCGGTGGCGGGGCGTTGTCGATTCTTTGCTCTGCCGGCACCACGCCGACGGTCAAGGTGCGGGCCGGTGCCCATGACGGGTTGTCGCCCGGCGGTACGCGCGCGCTGTACGACGGTGTCGCCAACTATGTGCCTTACGACTTGTACACCGATGCCGGGCACTCGCAATTGCTGGCCATCGACGGCGTGATCAACCTCGCCGCCAGCACCGGTGTGGCGCAGACCGTGAACATCTACGGTCAGGCGGTGGGCAAGGCCGGCCTGCCGGCGGGCACTTACACCGACACCATTTCCGTCGAACTGACGTTCTAGTGCCATGGGCCGGCATGGCTGTGCGGCGCTGCTGGTGCTGTGCGCGGGGGCTGTGCCGTTGCCGTTGGCGGCGGTGACCAGCCAGAGCTTTCAGGTCAGCGCGACGATCACACCGGGCTGCCTGGTGGTGGGGGGCGTTTCGAACTATGGCGGGCTGAATTTCGGCTCGAGTTCCGCCCTGGCCACCGGCACGGTGCAAGTGGCATTGACCGGTGGCGTGCAGTTGCAATGCACGCCGGGGGTGACGCTGAACATGACGGTGGATGGTGGCCAGTACAACAGCGGCGGGCGACGAATGCAGATCAGTGGCGGCAGTGCGAAGGTGGCGTATGCGCTGTTTCGCGATGCGGCCTACAGCCAGAGTCTGGGTATCGGGCAGAGTGTGGCGGTGGCCTATAGCGACGCCAATAACATCAGCCTGCCGATCTACGGTCAGGTGCAATTGCCGGGCAATCAGCCTGGGGGGACGTACAGCGACGTGTTGCAGGTGCAGCTGTCGTGGTGATGCAAGGCACAAGGAGCGGGTTTATGGGGTTTATCACGTCACGGCCATGGCTCGTGCGTTGCGCGATGTTGATGTGGGCTCTGCTCGCTGCGGTCAAGGCGCACGCGGCCAGTTCGGTGCTGATCTGGCCGATCGACCCGGTGCTCGAAGCCGATCAGCAGGCCAGTGCGCTGTGGCTCGAGAATCGTGGCAGCGAAACCGCCAATCTGCAGATCAGGGTGTTCGGCTGGAGCCAGAACGGTTTCCAGGAGCAATACCAGAACCAGCGTGACGTGATCGGCAGTCCACCGGTAGCGAAGATCGAGCCGGGGCAGAAGCAACTGGTGCGCCTGACCCGGACCAGAGAAGTCCCGCCTGGCCAGGAACTGGCCTACCGGATCATCATCGACGAAATTCCCTCGGCCCAGCCTCCCGCTGCCGACGCCGGAAAAACCGCCGCCGCGATCCGCTTCCAGATGCGCTATTCGGTCCCCCTGTTTGCTTACGGTGCGGGGCTGTGGAGCAAGGAAGACACGACCCGTCAGCGTGACCCCAAAGGCATCGGCCTGCCGCAATTGAGCTGGCGCACGGTGGCGGTGGATGGCCGGCCTTATGTGGAAGTGCGCAATCAGGGCGCGGTGCATGCGCGCTTGACCGATGTTGCGCTCAAGCAGGGCGGGCAGAGCAAACCGCTGGCGGAAGGCCTGTTGGGTTATGTGTTGCCCGGCGCGGTGATGCGCTGGCCGGCGCCGGGACCTGTGGCGGGGGAGCTGGCGGGACGGATCAATGGCGCCGCACAGGTGCAGAGCATCGCTCCGGCGAAGTAGCGATGGCGGTCTGCGGGCCGGGTAGTGCGGGGCCGCCGGGCAAGCGATTGGCTGGCGGGCAACAGCGGTTTCAGGAGGAACCAGTCCATTGACGGACGAAACACGCTAATGAGTCCGGGATGGGCTCGCCGTATTCAGCGTCCGTTGTGGCTTGTCACCGGCGCGTGTTGCCTGATGTTCATTCATCCATCCGGGGCCGGCGAACTGCCGCCGCCTCCCAGCGGCATGGAGGCCGTCAGCGATGCTCAGTTGTTTCTGGAACTGGTGGTCAACCAGATGAATACCGGTCGGGTGGTGGCGGTGGAACAGCGCGGCGGGCGGTTGTTCCTGCCGGCCAGTGTGTTGCGTGACACCGGTATGAAACTGCCCGAGAGTGCGGGGGCCGAAGTCGATCTCGACGGTCTGCCGGGGCTGCACAGCGACTACGACAGCGTCAGCCAGCGACTGCTGCTCGACGTGCCGCCGGACTGGCTGCCGGAGCAATTCATCGGTAACCGTCAGGTCTACCCGCGCACCCCGGCGCTAAGCAGTTTCGGCGCGTTGTTCAACTATGACCTTTACCTCAACGACACCGATGACGCCGGGACTTATCTGGCGGCATGGAACGAGGTGCGGGTGTTCGACAGTTGGGGCACGCTGTCCAACACCGGGCAGTACCGGCGCACCTTGTCGGGGGATTCGGTCAGCACGCTGAGCAACGGCTATCTGCGCTACGACACCACATGGCGCTTCTCCGATGATGAACGGATGCTGACCTACGAGGCGGGGGACGTGGTCAGCGGCGCTTTGCCGTGGAGCAGTTCGGTGCGTCTGGGCGGCGTGCAGTTCTCCCGGGATTTTGCGGTGCGCCCGGACCTGGTGACTTATCCGCTGCCGCAGTTCGCCGGTGAAGCGGCGGTGCCGTCCTCGGTGGACCTGTTCATCAACGGCTACAAGTCCAGCAGCACCGATTTGCAGCCGGGACCGTACACGCTGACCAACATTCCGTTCATCAACGGCGCGGGCGAAGCCGTGGTGGTGACCACCGATGCGCTGGGTCGACAGGTATCGACCACCGTGCCGTTCTATGTCACCAGCAGCCTGTTGCAAAAGGGCTTGAGCGATTTCTCGGTCAGCGCCGGTACGCTGCGCCGTGATTACGGGCTGAAGGATTTCAGCTACGGGCCGGGCGTGACGTCGGGCAGCCTGCGTTATGGCATCAGTGACAGCTTCACGCTGGAAAGCCACGCCGAAGCGGCCGACTCACTGACCCTTGGCGGGCTCGGCGGCAATCTGCGGCTGGGCAATTTCGGGGTCCTCAACAGTGCGATCAGCCAGAGCCGTTTCGACGGTGACGGTGGTCAGCAACTCAGTCTCGGTTATCAGTACAGCGCTCAACGTTTCAGCTTTTCCTGGCAACGGTTGCAACGCCGCGACCAGTACGCCGACCTCACGGTGGTCGACAGTCCTTACACCAGCCTCAGCAAGCGTAGCGAGCAGGCGACCCTGAGCCTGAACCTTGAGCGCTGGGGCAGTCTGGGTGTCGGCTACTTCGATATTCGGGCGGCGGACGAAACCCGCACGCGGTTGCTCAACCTGAGCTGGAGCAAGCCGTTATGGCACAACAGCAGTTTCTACCTGTCGGCCAACCGCGAAATCGGCGATGCCAACTGGGCGGTGCAGGCGCAACTGGTGATTCCGTTCGACCTGCGCGGCAGCCTGGCTATCAGCAGCGAGCGCAGCAAGACCGGGCAGACTCAACAACGCGTCAACTACAGTCGTGCCGTGCCATCCCAGGGCGGGGTGGGCTTCAATCTCGGTTATGCCAACGGCGACGGGCCTGATTACCGTCAGGCCGATGTGACCTGGCGTCTGCAATCGGTGCAATTGCAGGCCGGAGTCTACGGCACTTCGGATGCCGAAACCCGCTGGGCCGATGCCAGTGGTTCGCTGGTGTGGATGGATCACCAAGTGTTCGCGGCCAACCGCATCGACGATGCCTTCGTAGTGGTCAGCACCGATGGTTACGCGGATGTGCCGGTGCGTTACGAGAACCAGCAGGTCGGCCAGACCGATCGCAATGGCCACTTGCTGGTGCCGTGGAGCAGTGCCTACTACCGCGGCAAATACGAAATCGATCCGTTGAACCTGCCGGCCAACGTGCGCAGTCCGAATGTCGAACAGCGCATTGCCGTGCGACGTGGCAGCGGCTATCTGCTGGAATTTCCGCTGAGCCGGGTGATTGCCGCGAGCATCGTGCTGGTGGATGCGCAGCAGCAAGAACTGCCGCTGGGCAGCGGCGTTCTGCATGAGGAGAGTGGCACGCGCACGGTGGTGGGCTGGGACGGGCTGGTCTATCTGGAAAACCTGCAAGCACAGAACTCATTAAAGGTGACCCTGGCAGATGGCAAGACCTGCCAGGCGCAGTTCAATGTTGACCTGCAACAGGATCAGATCCCACTGATCGGGCCGCTGGTGTGCCAATGACGTGGGTTCGGCTCTGCCTGTGGCTGGTGCTGACGTTGCCGGGGGCGGCGCAGGCACTGTGTTCGGTGGTCACGACCACTCCGGCCGCGTTCGGCACGATCAGTTCGATTGCCGTCCGCACGACCTCGCAACCCAGTTCCACGCTGAACGGAGGTTTGAGCTGTACGGGCTCGCTACTGTCCTTGTTGAGCACCAGCGACCACTTCTGGGCCACGGTGACTTCGACCCAGAGTGGTTTGCTCGGGCCGACCGGCGACGTCATCGGCTACACGATCTACGCCAACAACAGCACCAGCTACCCGCTGACCCGGGGCACCGCCTATGACTTCGCCCGTAACGGCATCATCGATGCACTCGGACTGCTGGGCGGCACGGTGCCGAAAACCGTGCCGCTGTACCTCGGCACCACCATCGGCAGCAACGTAGCGGCCGGTGTCTACACCGAAACCCTGAGCATTTTCTGGAACTGGAACTACTGCTCCGGGATTGGTATCGGCTCGGTGTGTCTGGGGCGCGATATCGGTAGCGGCACCACGACACTGACGGTAAACCTGACCGTGGCCAACGATTGCACCATCACTGCGCCCAACATCGCGTTCGGCAGCGCCCCGGTGATCAGCGCGTTTACCCCGGTGACCGGGCAGACCATCAACCTGGCCTGCACCAAGGGCAGCGCCTATACCGTGGGTTTGAACGACGGGCAGAACGCGGTCAGTGTCGGCGGTCGACGACGAATGATTTCCGGCAGCAATTACCTGGCCTACGACATTTTCAAAAGCGCCGGCACCACCCGTTGGGGCAGCGTCGGGGCGGCGCGTCGGGCCAGCAGCGATGCCGAGGTCAATCCGGGCAATGGACTGGGTACCGGCAGCCAGATCTTCAACTACAACGCGAAAATCTACACCGACCAGACCACGCCGCCCGCCGGCACCTATCTGGACAACGTGGTGCTGGATGTCGGCTTCTGATCCGATCAGAAGCGCACGGTCTGCTTGAGCAACTGCGCTGCCGGGGTGTCGGTTGGGCTGACCATGGCGTAGTTGTAACCCTCGCCGGACCAGTACTCGGCTCGCAGATCCCCGTCGAGACGGCTACCGCGTGGCAGGAAGGTGTTTTTCGGCCCCGGCGGGCGCACGTAGAAACTCACCTTGTGCCCGGCGTGATCCTCATACATCACCATCGCCGCCGGGCCTTCTTCGGTGCTCAGCAGGCGTCCGCTGACTGGCCAAAAACCGGCCGCCGTCAGGTCCGGCAGGCGGTTGGCCTGGGTGAAGTAACGGTCGAGCCAGCGCTGCATGTCACCCTCATCTCCGACCTTGTAGTCCGCCGGCAGAATCCCTTGCTGGGCGGTCAAACGGTACGCCTGCAAGGCATCGGTCATGGGCGCAACCGTGCGTAAAAAGGTCATTTCCCGGGCTTGCCAGCCACTGACACCGCCGATGCTGACCGCTATCAGCAGCACGGCTGCGCTGGCCCATTGGCGGCGTGATCGATGCTTGAGCCGCTGGCGGATCAGCGCCGGATCGAGGTCTGGATTCGCCGGCTGTTGCAGGGCGCCACCGAGGGCGGCGCGCAGGTGCTGGGCGTCCTGTTGCCAGGCGCGGATCAATGTGGCGTCGTCGGGGTGGCTGGCCAGCCAGTTTTCCAGCACACGCCGGTCGGCGTCGCTGAGCTGGTGGTCGATGTAGGCGTGCAAATCACGCTCGCTGGGGGGCAGGCTGATCATTTGAGTATCCGCAAGGAAGGGCTGCTGATTTCGCCGTCGCTGAGCTGGCGCAAAGCCTGGCGGGCGCGGGACAGGCGCGACATCACGGTGCCGGTGGGGACGTCGAGGATCTCGGCGACCTCCTTATAGGTCAAGCCTTCCACCGACACCATCAACAGCAGGGCGCGTTGCTCGGTGGGCAGGCGATCGAAGGCTTGCAGGGTCGATTGGGCAATCACGGTGCGCTCCACCGAGGGTTCGGCGTCATCGCGGCCGGTGAAGAATTCGAGCATCCGCGCGTAGCGCCGAGAGCGTCGGTGCGCATCAAGGAACTGGCGATACAGGATCGAAAACAGCCACGCGCGCAGATCGCCCTCGGCGCGTTTGTCACCCCAACTGGACAGGGCTCGTTCCAGGCTGGCCTGCACCAGGTCATCGGCGCTGCTGCCGTTGCGCGTCAACGACACGGCAAAGCGCCGCAATCGGGGGATCACTTCGCGAAGTTGTTCGTCGAGTGTGTTCATGGCAAGGGCATGCTCAGGGTCAGAAGCGCGTTAGTAGTAAGAAAGACGCCTCTCGATACAGCTTATTCCATCCCGTGCGTTGAAAGATTTCATTACCCACTGCGTAGGAAAACTCACCGCATCTTGAAGTCCATGTAATGGATTCAAATTTCCCGGCTCAACCCGTCCGACAAGCGCAAACAGTCACCGAAGCAACCTGAAGGCCGCCGGTGGCTGATTTGGCTGGAACGATAACTTGAGCAATAGGGATGTTAGAGATGCATGCAATCGCAATGGATACCCAGTTCAGATCGTGTGTTGAACCAGACGCGTGGCGTCAGTTCGGTTGCGGTCCGGTGGTCGAGCCTGGATTCTCGTTGATCCATCGCGCAATCGAAGTGCAGGCGGCGGCTCATCCGCAGAGTCTGGCCGCGTGTTTTCAGGGGCAAACCCTGACGTACGGTGAACTGAACCGACAGGCCAACCGGCTGGCCACAGTGCTGAAGGCTCAGGGCGTGGTGCCTGGTGATCATGTCGCCCTGTTTGTCGAGCGTTCTATCCCGATGCTGGTGGGCATGCTTGCCGCGTTGAAGGTAGGGGCCGCCTATATTCCACAACATGTTGGCATAACGCCTGCGACTCAATTGCGCCACATCATGGAAGTCGCTTCGACGCGGGTGGTGCTGACGCTTTCAACGCTGGCGCATGCCATTCCCCTGACGGTGGGGCAGCACTGCATCCATCTGGACGCGTTCATCGATTCGCCAGGCTCGATCGCCGATGACTTGAACGTGGGGAATGCTGCATCGTCCGGGGATGCGCTGTGCTTTGTGTTGTTCACTTCCGGCACGACCGGGCAACCCAATGGCGTCAGGGTTACCCAACGCAATCTCTGCAATATTCTGCTAACCGCTCCGGGCAATCTTGGTATGCGGCCCGGGTTGAAAGTCGGGCAGATCCTCAACATCGCTTTCGACATGGCGGCCTGGGAGATTCTGGGTTGTCTGGCTCACGGTGCAACGCTGATGATTCGCGGCAAGGACATTGCCGAGACTGCCGAACAATGCGATGTGCTGATCGCAACACCGTCGATTCTCGCCACGCTGGATCCCGCGCGCTGCAGTCAGGTGAAGGTGGTAGCCCTTGCAGGCGAACCCTGCCCGCAGCCATTGGCAGATCGCTGGGCGTCCTTTTGCACCTTTTACAACGCCTGTGGCCCCACCGAAACCACCATCATCAACACCCTGCAGCATTACAAGGGTACGGGACGGTTGACGATCGGCAAACCGACGCCGAACAACACGGTGTATGTGCTGGATGAAACGGGGCAATTGTGCGGGCCGGGCGAACAGGGCGAGATGTGGGCCGGTGGCGACTGCGTGACGGCCGGCTATCTGGGCAACCCCGGGCTGACTGCCGAACGCTATCGTCTCGATCCGTTTCTGGGGCAGGGGCGCATGATGTTTCGCACTCGCGACCTGGGGCGTTGGACCGATGAGGGCGAGCTGGAACACCTCGGGCGTGTGGATGATCAGGTGAAAGTCAGGGGCTTTCGGGTCGAGCTGGATTCGGTGTCGGCCGCGCTGGAGTCGACACCGGGTTGTGAGCGCGCCGTCACATTGAAGTTCGATAACCGCAACCTGGTGGCTTTTGTCTATCCCGTTTCCACGGACATCGATGCGGCACGACGACATTGCGAAGAGCGCCTGGCTTATTACTGCGTTCCTTCGATGATTCTGCCGGTGGATGACATTCCGCTGACCTCCCGGGGCAAGGTCGACAAACGCCTGTTGCTCGAGCGAGCGCAGGCGCACAACACACAGCGTGCCGCCGCCGAACAGGAGGCGGGGCAATGAGTGGATTGGACACAGGCATCACTTTGCCTGCGCAGCGTACGTTATGGCGACGTCTGGGAACGTTGCCGCTGTTTTCTCATTACAACCGGCTGGTCGTACTGGTGTTGATCTGCAATTTCGTTGCGCTTGGGCATGGATTGACTGCCGGACAGTGGTGGTCAGCGTCGGGAAACGATCTGGAGGCGTTGTCGCAACTGGTGCTGATCAATCTGTCGATGGCGATCCTGGTTCGTCAGCAATACCTGATCAATGTGTTGTTCTGGCTGGCCACTCGTGCGCCCACGACCTGGCCTTTGGCGGTTCGTCGGTCACTGGCCAAGGTTTATCACTTTGGTGGCTTGCACAGTGGCGGGGCGATGGCGGCGATTGCCTGGTTTATCGCGTTGTTCGGCTCGCTGGTTTGGGAGCGGATCGAAGGTGTGGGTGGGGTTTCGCTGATGCTGTTGGCGATCAGCGGCATGTTGCTGGTGCTGTTGTTGCTGATGGTGATCATGGCGTTGCCGGGAATTCGCTCGCGTTTTCATAACGGTTTTGAACGCACGCACCGTTTTGCCGGTTGGGCTGCTCTGCTGTTGTTCTGGGCCATGACTCTGATATTTGCCCGGGACCGCAATCCGACGACGGATCTGGCGCAGGTGTTGCTGACGTCTGTGTCGTTCTGGATGTTGCCGGTGCTGACGCTCAGCATTGCGTTGCCCTGGCTGCGCCTTCGCAGGGTACCGGTGTCGATGGTCAAGCCCTCGTCACACGCAGTCATTGCCCGATTCGATCACCACACCCCGTTCGCTGGATCCTCCACCGCAATCAGTCGTAATCCGCTGTGGGAATGGCATTCCTTTGCCAATATCCCTGCACCGGGCGAGCGCGGTTTTCGCTTGATCATTTCCCGGGCAGGTGACTGGACAGGCGAGTTGATCGAGCAGCCGCCGACCCATGTCTGGGTCAAGGGCATCACCACCGCCGGGGTCGCCCGTATCGAAACCCTGTTCAAGTCGGTGGTTTATGTCGCCACTGGCAGCGGGATCGGCCCGGTGCTGCCGCATCTGTTGGCGGGGCAGGTGCCCATTCATCTGATCTGGTCGACCCGCAGTCCGCGAAAGACCTACGGCGACGCGTTGGTTGATGAAATTCTTCAAGCCCAACCCCAAGCACATATCTGGGACACCGATCTGCTGGGTAAGCCAGACCTGGTGATGCTGGCTTACTCAGCTGTTCAAAACCACGGCGCGGAGGCGGTGATTTGCATTTCCAACCAGACGTTGACGGAGCGTGTGGTCAAGGAAATGGAGGGGCGGGGCATTCCGGCCTACGGCGCGATCTGGGATTCCTGACGGGTGTATTCCCGTTTTCCTTCCCCTTGCATAGAAAGAGACTGCGATGAATTTATTGATCGAAAGACTGGGGCGCGTGGTGTTGATTCGCCTCAACCGGCCCCAGGCCCGTAATGCGCTCAGCGCACAATTGATGCGCGAGCTGCTGGAAACCCTGCAAGCCCTGGATGGTGATCCTGATGTCGGGTGTTTCCTGATCACCGGTACGAAGGATTACTTCGCGGCAGGCGCCGACATCAAGGAGATGTACGAAAAGTCTTGTATGGACATGATTCAGGAAGATTACTTTGCCGGATGGGACGCGTTTGCCGCGCTGCGCACGCCGAAGGTTGCGGCAGTGGCGGGATTTGCCTACGGCGGAGGGTGCGAGCTGGCAATGATGTGCGACGTGATCGTGGCGGCCGATTCCGCACAATTCGGTCTGCCTGAAATCACCCTGGGAGTGATGCCGGGCATGGGTGGCACGCAGCGTCTGACTCGTTTGATCGGTCGCGCAAAAGCCATGGACATGATTCTCACGGGCCGCTCGATGTCCGCTCGTGAGGCGGAGCAGTCGGGTCTGGTATCGCGGGTGATCGCCGCCGAGCATTTGCTCGAAGAGGCATTGTCGGTTGCTCGGCGAATTGGCGGTTTCCCTCGCACCGCGACACGGGCTGCGCGGGAGGCGGTGGACCGGGCCGATGAAACGGGGATGCGCGAAGGCCTTCTGTTCGAGCGACGTTCGTTTCACGGTTTGTTTGCGACGCCCGGCCAAAAGGAAGGCATGCAGGCATTTCTGGAAAAACGCGAGCCACGGTTTGATCTGATTTAAACGGCCCGCAAGTGGGCTCGCGCGTCACCGCGTGAAAGAAACTACAGTTCAAAGGGAATAAACCTACGAGGCGTGCGTCTCATAGCACCTTTCCCTATGGCCGATGGCCCTGGAGTCTTTCATGGTTGATCGCAGCTCACCGCCCGGCGGGCCACAACGCCCGCCATTGAGTGCCGCGAGCCTGGTGTTGCGTCTCGGCGGTATCGCCGTGGTGGTCGCAGCCGTGGCCGGGGCGTTTGCCTACGTTCATGGCTCGTTTGACCCACAACGCCTGACGCCAAAAGCGTTGGTCGATGTGCTGGAAAAGAACAACGGCGTGCATCCAGGGTTTCGCCGCAATCACGCCAAGGGCGTGTGTGTGATCGGACATTTTGAGAGCAGCGGTGAAGCGCGGCCGTTCTCCGTTGCGCAGGTGTTCAACGAGCCACGCACACCGGTGGTCGGGCGATTTGCGTTGCCGGCGGGCAGTCCTTATGCGCCGGACAGCGCCGTGCCGATTCGCAGCCTGGCGTTGCGTTTCACTCAGGCCAACGGCCAGCAGTGGCGCACCGGGATGAACAGCATGCCGGTGTTCCCGGTCGGCACGCCCGAGGCGTTCTATCAATTGCAGCAGGCGCAATCGCCGGATCCGGCGACCGGCAAACCGGACCCGACCAAGGTCCCGGCGTTCTTTGCCTCGCACCCGGAAGCCGTACCGTTCCTGACCTGGATAAAGGGCGCCAAGCCTTCGGCCAGCTATGTCACGGAAACCTACAACAGTGTCAACGCGTTCTATCTGGTCGATGCCAGCGGCAAGAAGCAAGCCGTGCGCTGGAGCATGACGCCATTGGCGCAGGATCCCGCCGGGGCCACGGCGCCGGAGGGCAGCGACTTTCTGGAGAAGGATCTGGTGCAACACCTGGCCGAAGGACCGCTGCGTTTTCAGTTGAACATCACCCTGGCCAACGCCGACGATCCGGTGAACGACGCGAGCAAGGCCTGGCCTGCCGGTCGCAAAGTGCTGAACGCCGGCACCTTGGTGCTGGAAAAGACGCAGCCACAACTCAGTGGCGAATGCCGCGACATCAACTATGACCCACTGGTCCTTCCTGCCGGGATTGAAGGTTCCGACGACCCTTTGCTCGCCGCTCGTTCAGCCGGTTACGCCGATTCCTACCTGCGTCGCACCAGCGAAGTCAGTCAATTGCCCACTGGCAAACAGGAGGCACGCCCATGAGAACGCCACCGACGCATTTCAATCCGCTGGCGCGGCTGCTGCACTGGCTGATGGCGCTGATGATCATTGCCATGCTGTTTATCGGGGCCGGCATGGTCACTTCGGTGTCGGCGCGGCATGAATGGCTGATCAACCTGCACAAACCGCTGGGTATCGCGATTCTGTTGCTGGTGATCGTGCGCATTCTGGTACGACTGGGTACTCGTCAGCCGCCATTGCCGACGGATCTTCCGGGCTGGCAGGTAATCGCGGCCAAGGCGTCGCACCTCTTGTTGTACGCGCTGATGCTGGTGTTGCCGCTGCTGGGTTGGGCGATGATCAGTGCGGCGGGGGATCCGGTGATGCTTGGCCATTCGTTGCAATTGCCGTCGATCCTGCCGGCAGATGCCCAGGTGTTTGCATTGTTGCGCAAGGCGCACGGTTATCTGGCGTATCTGTTGTTCCTGACCGTGTTGTTGCACCTGGCAGCGGCGTTGTTTCACGGTTGGGTGCGCCGTGACGAGGTGCTCGACAGCATGCTGCGGGGACGGAGTCGCGACTGAGCCCGGACGCTAATCCGACGTGGCGAGCGAGCAGCTCTGCTCGCCACGTTTTTGCGGTGCCAGCGTTCGCCACCAGTACAGCAATGCCACCATGTTGATTCCGGCACCCAACCAGCAGACACCCGGCCATCCTGCCCAGGCGTACATCGCGGTCGAGGCGATTGAGCCCACGGCGCTGCCAATCGAGTAAAACAGCATGTAGCCGGCGGTCAGTCGGCTCTGTGCCTGCGGGCGGACGCTGTAAATCATGCTCTGGCTGGTGACGTGCACGGCCTGCAAGCCCAGGTCCAGGGTGATCACGCCGAGCAACAGTGCCCATAACGAGGATTGGGTGAAGGCAATCGGCAGCCACGAGCCGAGCATCAGCAGCAAGGACAGGCCGCTGACCCATTGCCCGAGACCTCGATCCGCCAGGTGTCCGGCTCTCGCAGCCGCCAGTGCGCCAGCCGCGCCGGCCAGTCCGAACAATCCGATTTCGCTGTGGGAAAGCGACAGTGGCGGGGCGGCGAGTGGTAGAACCATTGGCGTCCACAGGACCATGGCACTGGCGAAAGTCAGCAACGCCAGAATCGCCCGCTGCCGCAGCACTGGTTCCTCTTGGAATAACCGGAACACCGAGGCGATCAGCGCTGTATAGGACGTTGCCGGTTGTGGGTTTTCATCCTTGGGCAGTACGCGGAACAGCAGCAATGCCATGACCAGTGTCAGCCCCGCCGACAACAGATAAATCGCCCGCCAACCGGCCAGATCCGCCATCCCGCCCGCCACGGTGCGCGCGAGCAAAATGCCGACCACGATGCCGCTGGTGATGACGCCGACGACGTGTCCGCGTTGCGCCGGGATGGCCAGGGTTGCGGCATAGGCCACCAGCACTTGAGTGACGACGGCGAGCAGACCGGTCAGGGTCATGCCGATCAGCAGCCAGGTGCTGCTGGTTGCCAGCGCGATCATCAGCAATGCCGCGGCGGACAACAGGGTTTGCGTGACAATCAAGCGCCGCCGGTTGAGCAGATCGCCGAGCGGCACGAGCAGTATCAGCCCGACGCCGTAGCCGACCTGGGTCAGCGTGATGACGATGCCGATACTGGCGGGCGACAGGTTGAACGCTTCAGCCATGGCATCCAGCAGCGGTTGAGCGTAATACACGTTTCCGACTGCCAGGCCGCAAGCGATGGCGAACAGCAACACCACGCTACTGCCGAGTGTTTGAGCTTTCATGTCCCGATTCCTTTTCAGGTTTTAAATTAAAACTAGATTGACGGTAAGTAATCCGGTTTTGTTTTGCAACCTGATTAGGAAAAAGTGCAGCGCAAAAAAAAGATCGCAGACAAGCTGCGATCTTTCATGCGGCGAAAAACAGGGGGGGATCAGCGCAGGGTGTCGACCATGTCGGCGATGGTGGTCAGCACGTCTTTGCCCAATTGTTTCGAGCGTTGGCCCGACCAACCGGTGAGCGGATTTGGCGCGTCATCGTGATCCTTGAACGGCATTTCCAGGGTCAGCGACAGACAATCGAACTTCTGCCCGACGCTGTTGCAGGCCAGGGTCATGTTGGCCTGGCCCGGTTCGTCGCGGGTGTAGCCGTACTTGGTCTGGAAGTCTTTGGTGGTGTGTTTCAGATGGCTGCGGAAGTGCTCTTCGAGTTTCTCGATCCGCGGAGTGTAGCCTGGGTTGCCTTCGCAGCCGGCGGTGAATACGTGGGGGATTTCTTCATCGCCGTGTACGTCGAGGAACAGATCGACGCCGTATTTTTCCATCTGCTGCTGTACGAAAAGGACTTCCGGGCTGACTTCCTGACTAGCGTTCTGCCAGGCGCGGTTCAGATCCTGGCCCATGGCGTTGGTGCGCAGGTGGCCGTGGAAGGCGCCGTCCGGATTCATGTTCGGCACCAGGTACAGATCGGCACTTTCCAGCAACTTGTTCAGCACTGGATCGTTGTGATGCTCAAGACGTTCGATCACGCCTTCCATGAACCACTCGGCCATGTGTTCGCCCGGATGCTGCTGGGCGATGATCCAGATCTTGCGTCGGCCTTCAGCGCCAGTGCCTTTGCGCAGCAGTTGAATGTCACGGCCTTCGACGCTTTTGCCGGTGGCCAACAGTTCGGTACCGGCCTTGGTCAGCGCTTGCTCGATCAACCATTCATGACGGCCACGGCTGTAGGGTTCGAAGTAGGCGAACCAGGCGTGAGTCTGCTCGGCTTCAAGGCAGAAACGCAGGCTGTCGCCTTCGAATTGGGTTGGAATGCGGAACCAGTTGACGTGGTCGTAGGAAGCGACGGCCTGATAGCCGGTCCAGGCTTTGTTGTAGGAGGACTGGCTGGCGTTGACCAGGCGAAACCAGTGTTCCTGATGAACATGCAGACCGCTGGCCTTGAAGTGGAACCACTGGAAGTGGGCGCTGCGGGTATCTGGCCGAATCGCCAGAACCGGGCTGAGCGGGTTGCTGATGTCGATGACTTGGATGTTGCCGCTGTCGAAGTTGGCGCTGATGTCGAACGAAGATTTGGCCACGGTCATAATCGGTTCCTGAATATGATTTTTATGGCGGCTACTTTACACGCAAGACAGGGGTGAAACCGAGGGAAATTGCGGGGTGTGGCGGGGGGCGTCCTCCATGACGCGGATGCAGCTTAGTAGCTGTGCGATTGATTCTCAAGTGCTAATTGGCATTACTTTTCCCTAACGCGGCCGGGGTTCGCTTGCCAAGCGATATTCTTTTGATATTATCCGCGCCATCGAATTTGCAGCACCCAAAGACTTCATTAGCCTGAAGCCACAAGCCAGAAAACTGGCAAAAAAAAGACCCGGCAAAAAGCCGGGTCAAAAACCGTGATTAGCCTGATGAGGAGATAGTCCAGAAGACCGACCTAAGGTCTCTGGTCCATCGACTGATCTCGCGACCAGCTGCTTGCAATAATAATCATTATCATTTGCAAGTCAAACGTTTTTATCTGCGCGATTGGAAAATTCTTTCCCGTCCGTCTTCAGCGAGCACCGCCATCGAGCGAGTGATCGACCATCGCTCGTGCCATGTCCACCATGTGCACTACCGAAAAAGCCAGATCCCGACTGACGCCCTGCAAGCCGTCTGCTGCCTTGAATGCTGTGGCTGCTGCACATCGCAGCAAATCCGAGGCGTGGACCAGGGATTCTTCGCCACTCAAGTTGCTGTTCACACCGAAAAAGCGCTCATCCACTTCCGGTTCTGACACAGCCGGTTTCAAGTAATAGTCCAGTGCCCGTTGCGCAGCGGCGCAACCTTGCGCAGACGTGAAGGTGGTGTCCATTTGCAGGTCGGGCAGGTCTTTGCTGGTGATGTTCATGGTGAAAGGTCACTCCTTGGTCGATTCAAATCCGTGATCCAAGAATAGTACCTAGAGTATTTGTGACCAGAATTTAAATACTACAATATGTGTTTTGATGGCCCGGGACGGGCACGTATGGTGCCGCACATGGATAAATGGATTGAGTTGGTCAAGGCCAAAATGAGTGAACTCAACGTCACTCAAGTCGAGCTCGGCGAGCGCGTCGGCATGTCTCAGGGCGGTATCGGCCATTGGCTGAACAAGCGCCGTGAGCCCGGCATCACGCAGATGAACCGCGTGCTGAAAGCGCTGGGCATGGAGTTTCTCGAAGTCGCGGTAGTGATCCGCGAACCGCAAGTCGACAAGGACGACGAAATGCCCCTGGCGCAGAAGTACAACCCTTACTTTCGCTATCCGGTCAGCGAGTGGAATGCGCCGGTCGAGGCCCGTGAAAGCCAGCCAGCGTATTCGAGTGCCAAGGACAAGCGGCGTTTTGAGCTGACGGATTATCACGCCCGTGGCCCGGCGTTCTGGCTCACGGTGATGGGGAATGCGATGACCGCGCCCACCGGGCAGAGCATCGGCGAGGGGATGCTGATCCTGGTGGACCCGGCACTGGAAGCCGAGCCCGGCAAACTGGTGATCGCCCAGTGGCCGGACAGTGACGAGGCGATTTTCCGCAAGCTGATCGAAGAGGGCGGCCAGCGCTACCTGATGCCGCTCAATCCGACCTGGCCGAAAGCCTTGTTTACCGACGAGTGCCGAATCATCGGTGTCGTGGTTCAGGCATCGGCCAAATACTAGTCAGATCGATCCTCGCCAGGCGTAGGATCGATCCACCTCTCAAGCCTCTTCCAGCTCGACCAGTGCGCTGCCTTCGCTGACCATTTCGCCTTCCTGGCAATACAGCGCCTTGATCACGCCGGCATGGGGTGCGCGGATGCTGTGTTCCATCTTCATTGCTTCCAGCACCACCAATTGAGCGCCGGCTTCAACCGATTGCCCGGCCTCCACTAGAACTCGCACGATGCTGCCGTTCATAGGCGCAGTCAGACCGCCCTGATGACTGTGGCTGGCTTCGACAGCGCTGATCGGGTCGTACGTTTCAACGCGCCGCAATTCGCCATCCCATTGCAGATACAGAACCTCTCCACGACGAATCGCACGCAGCTGACGACGCAAACCATCACGCTCGATCACCAGTTGCTCGCCGATCAGTTTTGCATTGCCGCCAGCACCGAGGGTCAGCGCTTGGTCCTGCCCCTCGCAGCTCAAATGCAGAGTGATTTCGCGTGGCAACCCGGCACGCAAACCGCTGTGCAGCGCCCAAGGCGAAGCCGGATCATCCGATCGAGCCGCCCCTGGCAAACTCTGCGCATAAGCCTGCGCCGCCGCATCCCAGAACTCATCGCTCAGCGCGACAGGCGCTGGCAGTAGCTGTTCCTGATAGCGAGGAATGAACCCGGTATCCAGCTCGGCGGATGCAAATGCTGGATGACCGATAATCCGCCGCAGGAAGTTGATGTTGGTCTTCAACCCACCAATCGCGAACTCATCAAGCATGCTCAGCAGCCGCAACCGCGCCTGTTCACGATCTTCGCCCCAGGCGATCAGCTTGCCGAGCATCGGGTCATAGAACGGCGAAATCTCATCGCCTTCCTCAACGCCCGCGTCAACGCGACGCCCTGGCCCTGCAATGGATTCGCGATACAGATCGAGGCGACCGGTAGCTGGCAGGAAATCATTCGATGGATCTTCCGCATACAACCGAACTTCAATTGCATGCCCGTTCAGCGGCACCTGATCCTGAGTGATCGGCAACGTTTCGCCACGGGCGACGCGAATCTGCCAGGCCACCAGATCAAGGCCGGTAATGGCCTCGGTGACGGGGTGTTCGACCTGCAACCGCGTGTTCATCTCCATGAAGAAGAACTCGCCGCGAGCGTCCAGCAGAAACTCCACTGTGCCGGCGCCGACATAGCCGATGGCCTGTGCCGAACGCACTGCCGCTTCGCCCATCGCTCGACGCAGTTCCGGACTAAGGCCCGGTGCCGGTGCCTCTTCGACGACCTTCTGGTGCCGGCGCTGAATTGAGCAGTCACGTTCATTCAGATACAGGCAATTGCCATGCTGATCGGCAAACACCTGGATTTCCACGTGACGCGGCTTGAGCAGGTACTTCTCCACCAGCATCCGCGAATCGCCGAACGACGACTGCGCTTCACGCTGAGCCGAGGCCAGTGCCTCAGCCAATTGGCTGACGTCCTCAACGACCTTCATGCCTTTACCGCCACCGCCAGCGGTGGCCTTGAGCAGCACCGGATAACCGATGCGTTCGCAAGCATCACGGAAGGTATCCAGATCCTGAGCTTCGCCGTGATAACCCGGCACCAGCGGCACACCAGCAGTTTCCATCAGGGCCTTGGCGGCGGATTTGCTGCCCATCGCGTCGATGGCCGAAGCGGGCGGGCCGAGGAAAATCAGGCCGGCCGCTTCGATGGCGCGGGCAAAACCAGCGTTTTCGGAAAGAAAGCCATAACCCGGATGAATTGCCTGAGCGCCGCTGGCCTTGGCCGCTGCGATCAGTTTGTCGATTTGCAGGTAGCTGTCGGCCGCTTTGCTGCCGCCCAGATCGACGCGGATATCCGCTTCACGGCTGTGCCGCGCTTCCCGGTCGGTCGCGCTATGCACGGCGACGGTGGTCAGGCCCAGCGACTTGGCGGTGCGCATGACCCGGCAAGCGATTTCGCCACGGTTGGCCACCAGCAGGGTGGTGAGAACAGGTGAGCTCATCAACGCGGCTCCTTGGTGGTGGTTGCGGCTTGCCAGCTCGGTGGACGTTTCTGCAGAAAGGCCCGCAGACCCTCCTGGCCTTCCGGGCTGACACGGATGCGGGCGATGGCGTTTTCGGTGTAACGGCGCAGGGCTGGGGTCAGCGCGCCGTTGCCGACTTCACGCAGCAGATCCTTGCTGGCACGCATGGCGGCGGGGCTGTTGAGCAGGAGGTTGTCGATCCATTGTTCGACTTTCTGCTCAAGCTCGGTCGCTGGATAGCTCTCGGACAACAAACCGATTTCCCGCGCCCGCTGCCCACCGAAACGCTCGGCCGTCAGCGCATAGCGCCGCGCCGCGCGCTCGCCGATGGCTTGCACCACGAACGGACTGATCACAGCTGGCGCCAGGCCAATGCGCACTTCCGACAGACAGAACTGCGCGTCGTCGGCGCCAATCGCCATGTCGCAGCAGCTGATCAGGCCCAGCGCGCCACCGAACGCCGCGCCTTGCACCACGGCCACGGTCGGGATTTTCAGCTTGGCGAGGTTGTACATCAGCTCCGCCAGTTCCCGGGCGTCGTCGAGGTTGGTGTGGTAATCGAGTTCGGCCGATTGCTGCATCCAGGCCAGATCCGCGCCGGCGCTGAAGTGTTTGCCGCGTCCGCGCACCAGCAGAAAACGCAGGCTGGCGTCGCTGGCGACCTTGTCCAAAGCCAGGATCAGTTCGCGGATCATCTCGGCGTTGAATGCGTTGTTCTTTTCTTCGCGGCTCAGCCACAGGGTCGCGAAACCCCGTGGATTGCTCTGCAATTCGAGGGTGTTGAAGTCGCTCATGAGGTTCTCCCGATCACATCCGGAACACGCCGAAGCGGCTCGGTTCGATAGGCGCGTTCAACGACGCGGACAAGGCCAGGGCCAGTACATCGCGGGTTTGTGCCGGGTCGATGACGCCGTCGTCCCACAGTCGTGCGCTGGAGTAGTAGGGGTGACCCTGCTCTTCGTACTGGTCGAGAATCGGTTGCTTGATCTCGCTTTCCTGCTCGGCGCTGAACGCCTGGCCGCTGCGTTCGGCCTGCTCGCGCTTGACCTGAACCAGCACGCCGGCCGCCTGTTCGGCGCCCATCACGCCGATCCGCGCGTTCGGCCACATCCACAGGAACCGCGGATCGTAGGCTCGCCCGCACATGCCGTAGTTACCGGCGCCGAAGCTGCCGCCGATGATCACGGTGAATTTCGGCACCTTGGCGCACGCCACGGCGGTCACCAGTTTCGCGCCGTGTTTGGCGATGCCGCCGGCCTCGTATTTCTGGCCGACCATGAAGCCTGTGATGTTCTGCAGGAACAACAGCGGGATGCCGCGCTGACAGGCGAGTTCGATGAAGTGCGCGCCTTTTTGCGCGGCTTCGGCGAACAGGATGCCGTTGTTGGCGAGGATCGCGATCGGGTAGCCGTGCAGATGGGCGAAACCGCATACCAGCGTGGTGCCGAACAAGGCTTTGAATTCATCGAACACCGAACCGTCGACCAGTCGCGCAATCACTTCGCGCACATCGAACGGCTGTTTGGCGTCCGCCGACACCACACCGTACAACTCGTCGCTGGCGTACAGCGGCGCAATCGGCGCGCGCTGCTGCACTTCGCCGAGCTTGCGCCAGTTGAGGTTGGCGACGCTGCGGCGGGCGAGGGCGAGGGCGTGCTCATCGCTTTCGGCGTAATGGTCGGCGACCCCGGAGATCTTGCAATGCACGTCGGCCCCGCCGAGGTCTTCGGCGCTGACCACTTCGCCGGTCGCGGCTTTCACCAATGGCGGGCCGGCGAGGAAAATTGTCGCCTGATTGCGCACCATGATCGCTTCGTCAGCCATGGCCGGCACATAAGCGCCGCCGGCGGTGCACGAGCCCATGACCACGGCAATCTGCGGAATGCCCATGGCGCTCATGTTGGCCTGGTTAAAGAAGATCCGCCCGAAGTGCTCGCGATCCGGGAACACTTCGTCCTGACGCGGCAGGTTGGCGCCACCCGAGTCCACCAGATAAATGCATGGCAGGCGATTTTGCTGGGCGATCGTCTGGGCGCGCAGGTGTTTCTTCACGGTCAGCGGGTAGTACGAACCACCTTTCACCGTTGCGTCGTTGGCGACGATCATGCACTCGACGCCTTCCACCCGGCCGATCCCGGCAATCACGCCAGCGGCCGGCACGTCTTCGCCATAAACGGCGTGGGCGGCCAACTGGCTGATTTCTAGAAACGGCGAGCCCGGATCGAGCAAGCGGTTGATCCGCTCACGCGGCAGCAGTTTGCCGCGTGAGGTGTGACGTTCCTGAGCTTTCGCGCCACCGCCCTGTGCCACTTGGGCGAGCAGGGTATGCAGGGCGTCGACCTGTTCGAGCATCGCCGCGCTGTTGGCGGCGAACTCCGCTGAACGGGGGTTGAGCTGGGTATGCAGGATAGCCATGGACAGCTCCGTTTAGCGGGTTTCGTTGAACAGTTCGCGACCGATCAGCATGCGACGGATCTCACTGGTGCCGGCGCCGATTTCGTACAGCTTGGCGTCACGCAGCAGACGGCCGGCCGGGAATTCGTTGATGTAACCGTTGCCGCCGAGAATCTGGATCGCGTCCAGAGCCATTTGCGTGGCGCGTTCGGCGGTGTAGAGGATCACGCCGGCGGCATCCTTGCGCGTGGTTTCGTTGCGCTCGCAGGCCTGGGCCACGGCGTAGAGGTAAGCGCGGCTGGCGTTGAGCTGGGTGTACATGTCGGCGACTTTGCCCTGGATCAGCTGGAATTCGCCGATGCTCTGGCCGAACTGCTTGCGGTCATGGATGTACGGCACGATCAGGTCCATGCACGACTGCATGATCCCGGTCGGGCCACCGGACAGCACGACGCGTTCGTAATCGAGGCCGCTCATCAGCACTTTCACGCCGCCGTTGAGCACGCCGAGGATGTTTTCTTCCGGCACTTCGACGTCATCGAAGAACAGCTCGCAGGTGTTGGAGCCGCGCATGCCGAGCTTGTCGAACTTGTTGCTGCGGCTGAAGCCTTTCCAGTCACGCTCGACGATGAATGCGGTGATGCCGTACGGGCCTTTTTCCAGGTCGGTCTTGGCGTAGATCACGTAGGTGTTGGCGTCGGGACCGTTGGTGATCCAGGTCTTGCTGCCGTTGAGGACGTAGCGGTCACCGCGTTTTTCGGCGCGCAGTTTCATCGAGACCACGTCGGAACCGGCGTTAGGCTCACTCATCGCGAGGGCGCCGACGTGTTCGCCGCTGATCAGCTTCGGCAGGTATTTGGTTTTCTGTTCGTGGTTGCCGTTGCGGTTGATTTGGTTCACGCAGAGGTTGGAGTGGGCGCCGTAGGACAAAGCCACCGAAGCGGAACCGCGGCTGATTTCTTCCATCGCCACGACGTGCGCCAGGTAACCCAGACCAGCGCCGCCGTATTCTTCCGGCACGGTGATGCCGAGCAGGCCCATGTCGCCGAACTTGCGCCACAGATCGGCGGGGAACAGGTTGTCGCTGTCGATCTGCGCGGCGCGCGGAGCGACCTCTTTGGCGACAAAGGACTGAACCTGATCGCGCAGCATGTCGATGGTTTCACCGAGGGCAAAGTTCAGGGATGGGTAGCTCATGGGTCACCTTTTGGCTTTTTTGTAGGGCGGGGAGAAGGGCGTTTCAGTTCTCACCTTTACGTTAACGTAAGCCTGTGACGAATGGCTGTCAATCACCCTTTACGTTAACGTCAACTTGAGCGAGAGTAGAGCCAGTTCTGAACGGTCGGAGCTCATATGGCTCCGGTCCAACACCCACTAATAAAGACAATAGGGGTCGTCATGGATCAACCCAGTGCAAACCCGCAGCGCAGCTACACCCGTGGTTCCCAGGACAAAGCCTTGCTGGCGATGACCATCGGGCAGAAGTTCGACGAGACCGTCGCGCAGTACCCGGACGGCGAGGCGCTGGTGGTGCGCCATCAGCAGCTGCGTTACACCTGGCGGCAACTGGCCGACGCAGTGGACGTGCATGCCAGAGCGCTGCTGGCGTTGGGTTTGCAGGCCGGTGACCGGCTCGGCATCTGGGCGCCGAACTGCGCGCAGTGGTGCATCACTCAATTCGCTACCGCGAAAATCGGCGTGATTCTGGTCAACATCAACCCGGCCTACCGCAGCTCCGAATTGGAGTACGTGCTCAAGCAATCCGGTTGCCAATGGCTGGTCTGCGCCGGCGCCTTCAAATCTTCGAACTATCACGGCATGTTGCAAGGCTTGCTGCCGGAGCTGGCCGAGCAATTCATCGGCGAACTGCGCAGCGAGCGCCTGCCGGAATTGCGCGGGTTGATCAGCCTTGATTCACAGCCGCCTTCGGGTTTTCTCCCGTGGTCGCAACTGGCAGATCTGGCCGCCAGTGTCTCTCCAGAACAATTGCGTGAGCGCAGCGACAGCGTGCACTTCGATCAGCCCGTCAACATTCAGTACACCTCCGGCACCACCGGTTTCCCCAAGGGCGCGACCCTCAGTCACTACAACATCCTCAACAATGGTTACATGGTCGGCGAAAGCCTTGGCCTGACGGCTGTTGATCGCCTGGTGATCCCGGTGCCGCTGTATCACTGCTTCGGCATGGTCATGGGCAACCTCGGCTGTATCACCCACGGCAGCACGATGATTTACCCCAACGATGCTTTCGATCCGCTGCTGACCCTGAGCACCGTCGCCGAAGAAAAGGCCACCGCGCTTTACGGCGTGCCGACCATGTTCATCGCCATGCTCGATCAGCCGCAACGCGCCGAGTTCGACCTGTCGACCCTGCGCACCGGGATCATGGCCGGCGCCACTTGCCCGATCGAGGTGATGCGCCGGGTCATCAGCGAAATGCACATGTGCGAAGTGCAGATCGCCTACGGCATGACCGAAACCAGCCCCGTATCGCTGCAGACCGGCCCATCCGACGAACTGGAACTGCGCGTCACCACTGTCGGCCGCACCCAGCCGCAACTCGAAAGCAAAATCATCGACGAGGCCGGCAATCCGGTTCCGCGTGGCACGATCGGCGAACTGTGCACCCGTGGCTACAGCGTGATGCTCGGCTACTGGAACAACCCGAATGCCACCGCCGAAGCCATCGATGCAGCGGGCTGGATGCACACCGGCGACCTGGCGAGCATGAACGACGAGGGTTACGTGTGCATCGCCGGCCGCAACAAGGACATGATCATCCGTGGCGGCGAAAACATTTACCCGCGTGAACTGGAAGAGTTCTTCTTCACCCACCCGGCGGTGGCGGACGTGCAGGTGATCGGCATTCCCTGCTCGCGTTACGGCGAGGAAATCGTCGCCTGGATCAAATTCCACCCCGGCCACAGTGCCACCGAACAAGAGCTGCAAGCGTGGTGCAAGGAACGCATCGCCCACTTCAAGACGCCGCGTCATTTCAAGTTTGTGGAGGAGTTTCCGATGACGGTGACGGGCAAGATCCAGAAATTCCGGATGCGCGAGATCAGTATCGAGGAGTTGCGCAGTAACGAGGGCTGACACAGTTTCAACTTTCTATATCGATCAGAGCCTTCGAAGCCAAGGCGCGGACCCTGGCTTCGAAAGCGGCGCTTATTGCTTTACTTCTACATTTTCCAACGCCTGATTCACCGCCAATTCCCCCAACATCACCACTTGCGCAATGCCCAGCAGGGTCTTGCGGTTCGGCCCTTCCAGCAGGCCGGCGAAGTCACCGAGCATGACCGTGGCTGACGCGAGGGATTCGCAGGCGTTGGCCAGCAAGGACTCCGTGTCGGTTTGCGGGTTGACCATGAACATGTCGTTTGGGGTGTAAGGCGTGGCCATGATCCGGGCTGCCGGGGTCAGGTAATAGTCGAGGGCGCGTTCGGCCGCGTCGTGGAGTTTTCTTGAATCGGGAAATTCGTACGGGGACACCGGATCTTCTAACGGTGGAATGACGGTCGTGGACATCAGCTAAAACTCCGCACAAGAGTCGCTTGAGGATTTGTGTAGACGGCTGCCAGGCAGCGAGGGGACAAGCCCCTCACCGAGGCGGCAACTACCGCGAGACGTGATGGTTATCCAGCACACGATTGACCAGCAGCTCACTCAGCATGATGACCTGCTGCAGAATCTGCATCGCCTTGCGCTGCGACGGGTCGACGGTGTCGCCAATATCCCGGGCCATGTCACTGGCCGACGACAGCGTTTCGCACGCTTCGACCAGCAGCGTTTCGTCATCCACCGTTGGATTGACCAGATAGATCCTGCCCGGCTTGCGTGATGGCTTGGACGTCTTCTGCGCCCCAGGATCGAGGTAATGATTGATCGCCCGCTCGGTGGCCGTTTTTATGTTTTCGGCTTCGAGTGCGGCGTCGTAGGGGATTGAGTCGGTTTCTGGTGGGTTTGGCGTGGCTTTGAACATACGTGTAACTCCTATCGCAGACTTCAAGGAGCCATCACCCACGCTACCAAACGATGGGTGGCGGCCATACGCGGGTTGGTAGACCGGCTGCAATAGGAACCCGGCGCTCACGAATGAGCCCCACGCATGACCACCATAAAGCAGAACCCCAAAAAAGGGACTGCATACGGTGTTGCCATACAGCTATTACAGACGGGCTACCAAACCCGATCACTGTTTTTCAGTGACAGGGAAACGATATAGCCCACCCCATAGCCGCGTAAGCCGGCGGATTCTGGCGTACGCGTAGGCAACGACGCAAGGTGTTGTAGCCCTTATGGCGTAACGGTTCGTGTACTTTAAACGCCGATGCGGCGTCGTGTTTACACACGGCGAAAGCCGTGAACCCTCCGTGTTTTTGTTGGGATTACTTGTATGTGGGGGGCTGGATGTTGAGGCACAAGATCAATTGCCCCACTGAGATCTTACCGAGTGAGCGCTTGTAGGAAGATCGAGATGGGCGAGGAGATTCGTCGCGGACAATTTCAGAACGCCAGACAGCACAAAGGGGAGCCGAAGCTCCCCTTTAATTTTGTCGTCGCGTGCTCTTTTTTATTATTGAGGGGCGGTCTGTTGTTGTTTTTGGCAACCGTGGCCCTTTACCGCTGTTTTTGGCGACCCCCATCCGGGGTCAAGAGCAAACGTATTTTTTTGAGCGCTGATCTGCTTTCTCGCTAGGCGATCCAACCGATTCGGGAGCTACCTGAAGGTAGTTTTATTGTTCTCTGCCCGGTTGCGGGTCATTCCGAGGAATACCCTGAAAAGCACACCTTCTCCAAAAAAATCTGTTAGCTGCGTCTCTGCCGTGTTGTTTTTGTTATGTCAGAGTCGGTACGTCTTATTTTTATTGGTTTGCTGCTTTTTATTCTTGTTATGCCATAGAGATAGCAGAAGCCGTGCCAACTTTTAAAAACCCTTGTAAATCAAGGGTTTGAGTTTTTTGAAGGATTTTTCCTTCAGTCAAAACCAGACAATTTGTTTCCGTGTTACTCGCCTATGCCCACGTTTCGGACACAGCGGTAACACCTTCGCCCTCACTGTGCGCTGCGAGCCTTGGCCACGCGCGAACCGGTCGGGCGACCCAGCACGGCACTGATCTGCTGGCCGGCGGCAATCAAGGCGTCGAGGTCGATACCGGTCTCGATGCCCAGGCCGTTGAGCAGGTACACCACGTCTTCGGTGGCGACGTTACCGCTGGCGCCTTTGGCATACGGGCAGCCGCCGAGGCCGGCGATCGAGCTGTCGAACACCGCGATGCCTTCCAGCAGGCTGGCGTAGATGTTGGCCATGGCCTGGCCGTAGGTGTCGTGGAAGTGGCCGGCGAGTTTCTCGCGGGGCACCTGTTTCGAGACCACTTCGAACAGCCGGCGAGTGGCGCCCGCGGTGCCGGTGCCGATGGTGTCACCCAGCGAGACTTCGTAGCAGCCCATCGCGTACAGCTCGCGGGACACCATCGCCACTTGTTCCGGGGCGACCTCGCCTTCATAAGGGCAACCCAGCACGCAGGAAACGTAACCGCGCACGGTAACGCCGTGCTGTTTCGCCGACTCCATGATCGGCGCGAACCGCGCCAGGCTTTCGCTGATCGAGCAATTGATGTTGCGCTGCGAAAAGGCTTCGGACGCTGCGGCAAACACCGCGACTTCCTTGACCCCTGCCGCCAGTGCATCTTCGAAGCCGCGCAGGTTCGGCGCCAGTGCGCCATAGGTCACGCCGGGCTTGCGCTGGATCTGCGCGAACACCTCGGCGGAACCGGCCATCTGTGGCACCCACTTGGGCGAAACGAAACTGCCGACTTCTATATAGCCGAGGCCGGCAGCGCTCAACGCGTCGACCAGTTGCACCTTGTCGGCAACGCTGATGGGCTGGGCTTCGTTCTGCAGGCCGTCACGCGGGCCGACTTCGATCAGGCGTACTTGGGAGGGGAGGGACATGGCGTTGACCTGTTGTAATTGTCGGGAGGCTACTGCGCGACTTGCTGACTCTTGAGCGTCTGCTCCAGCGCCTGCACGCAGCGTTCTTCGGCGGTGTCGAGTTCCAGCTTCATCTGTTCGATGTCCAGCAATTGCTGCTCGAGCTGTTCCCGGCGCTCGCTGATTTTCGCCAGCATGCTGTTGAGTTGTTTGGTGTTACCGCTGGAAGGGTCGTAGAGCTCGATCAGCTCGCGGCACTCGGCCAGGGAAAAACCGATGCGCTTGCCCCGCAGGATCAGCTTCAGGCTGACCTTGTCGCGCGGCGAATAGATGCGTTCCTGGCCTCGGCGCTCGGGGCTGAGCAGGCCTTGTTCTTCATAGAAGCGGATCGCCCGGGTGGTGATGTCCAGCTCGCGGGCGAGGTCGGAAATGCTGTAGGTCTGGCTGCTCATGAAAGCGCTCGAAATAAGGTCTTGGCGCTAAGCTAATGGCAGGTTGACGTTTACGTCAAGTGGCGGGCGCCTGCAGCTTGTCGAGCTTCTTCTCGTGCGCTGTCACTTGCTGGCACAGCTCGATCATCTGCTCGCGCATCCAGCGGTTGGCCGGATCCTGATCGGTGCTTTCGTGCCAGTACAAATGGGTTTCCACCGGAGGTACATCGTTAACCGGCAGATTGAACGCATGCAGGTCATGGCGACGGGCGAAACGCTCCGGCACGGTCATTACCATGTCGGTCTGCTGCAACACCTGGGACGCCATCAGATAGTGCTGCGAGCGCAGGGCGATCTTGCGCTGGATGCCCATTTTGCCCAGCGCCAGATCGACGTGGCCCAGGCCACTGCGGCGGCTGGAAATATGAATGTGGGTCAGCGACAGGTAATCGTCGAGGGTGAATTTTTCCTTGGTCGCCAGCGGATGGCCCTTGCGCATCGCGCAGACATAGCGGTCTTCCATCAGCTTGACGTGGCGCACCTGCGGGTCGGTGTTGAGCGGCGCGTCGACCGCGAAGTCGAGACGCCCGGCGGCCAGTTCCTTGGTGGTTTCCCGGCGTTTGGACAGGAAGCTTTCGATGATCACCGTCGGCGCCAGGCGACGCAGACGCTGGAACAGTGGCGGCAGAATCACCGCTTCGGTCAGGTCGGTCATGCTGATGCGGTAAGTCTTGACCGCTTGCGATGGGTTGAAAATCCGGCTTTCCTGAACCGATACCCGCAGCAGCGACAGCGCATTGCGCACCGGGCCGATGATGTTCTGCGCCATGGGCGTTGGCACCATGCCCTGGGCCGTGCGTACGAAGAGCGGGTCGTTGAAGGTCTCGCGCAACCGCGCCAGGGCGTTGGACACCGCCGGCTGAGTGATACCGACAATCTGCCCGGCGCGGGTCAGGTTGGCTTCGGTATAGATCGCGTCAAAGACGATGAAGAGGTTGAGGTCGACCTTGCTCAGATTCATGACGCACTTCTCTTGTTATGGGGGTGGATAGGGCGGCTGACGATCAGTGGATCATATATCGGTGATGAATGTTTATACACGCCGAGAATAGGCTAGGTAAATTATCAACGCTGTTCTAGCATCGATTGCATGACTTAAACAACCTGCCGAAAAAAGGTAATTGCTCATGGATTTCGCTTATTCGCCCAAGGTGCAAGAACTGCGTGAGCGCGTGACCGCGTTCATGGACACTTACGTTTACCCGGCCGAAGCCGTGTTCGAACGGCAGGTTGCCGAGGGCGACCGCTGGCAGCCGACCGCGATCATGGAAGAACTCAAACTCAAGGCCAAGGCTGAAGGACTGTGGAATTTGTTTCTGCCTGAGTCGGAGCTCGGCGCCGGCCTGACCAACCTCGAATACGCGCCCTTGGCGGAAATCATGGGCCGTTCGCTGCTGGGCCCCGAGCCGTTCAACTGCTCGGCACCGGACACCGGCAACATGGAAGTGCTGGTGCGTTACGCCAACGAAGAGCAGAAACAGCGCTGGCTCGAACCGCTGCTGCGCGGCGAGATTCGCTCGGCGTTTGCGATGACCGAACCGGACGTCGCATCCTCCGACGCCACCAACATGGCTGCTCGTGCCGTGCGTGATGGCGATGAGTGGGTGATCAACGGCAAGAAATGGTGGACCTCCGGCGCCTGCGATCCGCGCTGCAAGATCCTGATCTTCATGGGCCTGAGCAACCCCGACGCCCCGCGCCACGCCCAGCACTCGATGATTCTGGTGCCGGTCGACACCCCCGGCGTGAAGATCGTCCGTCCGCTGCCGGTGTTCGGTTACGACGATGCACCGCACGGTCACGCCGAAGTGCTGTTCGACAACGTACGAGTGCCGTACGAAAACGTCCTGCTCGGTGAAGGACGCGGCTTTGAAATCGCTCAAGGTCGCCTTGGCCCAGGCCGGATTCACCACTGCATGCGTTCGATCGGCATGGCCGAGCGCGCACTGGAACTGATGTGCAAACGTTCGGTGAGCCGTACTGCATTCGGCAAACCGCTGGCGCGTCTGGGCGGTAACGTCGACAAGATCGCCGACTCGCGGATGGAAATCGACATGGCGCGCCTGCTGACCCTGAAAGCGGCGTACATGATGGACACCGTCGGTAACAAGGTCGCCAAGAGCGAGATCGCGCAGATCAAGGTCGTCGCACCGAACGTCGCGTTGCGGGTGATCGACCGGGCGATCCAGATCCATGGCGGGGCAGGGGTGTCGAACGACTTCCCGCTGGCCTACATGTACGCCATGCAACGCACCCTGCGCCTGGCCGACGGCCCGGACGAAGTGCACCGCGCGGCGATCGGCAAGTTCGAGATCGGCAAGTACGTGCCGAAGGAAATGCTGCGTAGCGAGCGCTGATCAGCATTAGTCCCCCTGATCGTTCCCACGCTCTGCGTGGGAATGCATACCGTGACGCTCCGCGTCACAGTGGACGCAGAGCGTCCATGGCTGCGTTACCACGCAGAGCGTGGGAACGATCACCGTTTCGGCGTGTTTGCGTGGGAACGATCGAGGAGGTTCAGTAAACCCAAACCTCAACCCGCCGATTCTTGATCCTGCCCTCATCCCCGCTGTTGGTCGCCACCGGCATCAGCGCGCCAAACCCGCGCACCTCGCGCAACACCACGCCGTTCTTCACCAGCTCCCGCCGTACCGCCATCGCCCGCAGCTTCGACAGCAAATCCGCCCGCGCCGGATCGTCCTTGGCATCGCCGAATCCCACCAGTGTTACCGCACGGTCAGTCTTCTCGTGGTGCTTTATATAGTCGAACACCCGGGCCAGATCCTGGCGGGCCTTGTTGTCGAGGCTGGCGCTGCCTTCTTCAAAACGGAAGTTCACGGTCAGACGCTGGGCGTGCCGGCTGAGGGATTGATAACCCTCGGGCATCAGCGCATTCGGCGTGACCGAGATGGCGTGCACGGTCTGGGCGATAAAACCGTTGGCCGCGACAATCGCCTGGCCCTGACGGCTCTGCGCAAAGTCCACCAGCGCCCGGGCCCAAGGATTCTGGCTATCGGGCGGCAAATAGAAAAACAAACGCCGGGACAGTGGATAGTCTTCGGTGGCGATCAGGCTGGCCAGCGGCAACATCGCCAGGGATTGCCCGTCGACAATCGCCACGGCTTTGGCCTGGCGCACATAGGGCAGGCCGATGAAACCAATGCCCTGCGGATCGGCGCTGACTGCATCGGACAATTGCTCGCTCGACTCGAAACGTTTCGCCGAATTATTCAGGGTTTTCCCACGACGGCTGAGGACAAGTTCCTTGAAGGTGTCGTAGGTGCCGGACTGATCATCCCGCGCATACAGATGAATCGTCCCACCCTTGCCGCCGAGTTCTTCCCACGTCTTCGCCTCGCCGCTGAAGATCCGCGCCAGTTGTTCGGTGTTCAATTGGTTCAGCGGATTGACGGGGTGAAGGATGATCGCCAGGCCATCGATGGCAATGACTTGCTCGGCGCCGGGGCTTTTCAGGTCGCCGAGGGGTTGCAGGCTGGCGAGTTCGCTGTCCTTGATCGGACGAGAAGACGCGGCCAGATCGGCGCTGTTGCTTTTGAGTGCCGTGAAACCGGTGCTGGAGCCATGGGCGGCGATTTCCACCACCACGCGTTTACCTTGGGCCGTCAGACCGACGACCCGTTGTTCGTTGGCGGTGTCCGGGGTTTCGCTGTGGACTTTCGACAGTCCCTGTTCTTTGAGCAGGCCTTCCACCAGTGCCGGGCCGAGGGCCGCGCCAATGGTGTTGGAACCCTGGATGCGCAGGACCGGGCCGTTCTCGGGAATGGGCAATGCAGCGGCCGAAACCTGCAGCCAGGCACTCAGGAGAAAGACGAACAGAACGCGCAGGGTCATGCCGGCACCGAATGCAGCCAAGGGGATTGCCGGGGAGATTAAGTCAGTGAGGTTTCTGAAAGATGACAAGGCAGAAGATCACAACCGCTGGCTGTGATCTTCTGCTTCAGGCTGGTCAGCTCAATTCAAGCCAGATCGGCGCATGGTCCGAAGGTTTTTCCATCCCGCGCAGTTCATAGTCGACACCGGCCGCTTTCACCCGTGGCAGCAAGCCATGGGACGCCAGAATCACATCGATGCGCAGACCACGCTTCGGCTCGTCTTCAAAGCCACGGCTGCGGTAGTCGAACCAGCTGAACGTGTCGGCCACGTCTGGGTTCAGGTGACGGAAACTGTCGGTCAGGCCCCAGTTTTTCAGGCGGGCCATCCACTCGCGCTCTTCCGGCAGGAAGCTGCATTTGCCGGTTTTCAGCCAGCGCTTCATGTTGTCCGGGCCGATGCCGATGTCGCAGTCTTCCGGGGAAATGTTCACGTCGCCCATCACCACCAGCGGTTGCTCATTGTTGAACTGGCTTTCCAGCAGCGCTTGCAGATCGCTGTAGAAACGCTGCTTGGCGGGGAATTTGGTCGGATGGTCGCGGCTTTCACCCTGTGGGAAATAGCCGTTCATGATCGTCACCGGCACGCCGTTGGCGTCGGCGAAAGTGCCCCAGATAAAGCGTCGCTGAGCGTCTTCTTCATCGGTGGCGAAGCCTTTGTGCACGGCAATCGGCTCCTGGCGCGAGAGCAGGGCAACGCCGTAATGGCCTTTCTGGCCGTGGAAATACACGTGATAACCCAGGGCCCGCACTTCTTCCAGCGGGAACTGGTCGTCGTGGACCTTGGTTTCCTGCAGGCCGATGACGTCCGGCTGATGCTTTTCGATCAGCGCCGCCAGCTGATGCGGGCGGGCCCGCAGTCCGTTGATGTTGAAGGAAACGATCTTCATGGTCGGCAGTCCTGGCAAAAAGGCGATGCTAGCTGACATGTAGGATCTGGGCCAGCGTGGCGGTAGTCCATATGCGCTGCTAATGTCTTTCGGGTGTGGGAACGATCCCTTCAGCCCAAGGCTCGTATAACAAGAACGGGGCCTGTTGAGTCCCGTCCAGGGAGAATCACCGTCATGCCTGAAACCTCGACCGCCATCGCCGACATCCACATGCTCGACCGCGGCTATTCCCGTGAAGCGCGATCCCTTCTATATCAGGCCTATCGTCACGAGCCGACCTTCGCTTATCTGTTCGAGGCCGAACGCCCGGGCTACGAACAACGGGTGCGTGCCACGGTGCGGGAACTGGTCAAACAGCATTTCCTGCAGGATTTGCCGGCCATCGGCCTGTTGGTCAATGATCGCTTGATCGGCATCGCCCTGATCGCACCGCCGCAACGACGTCTGGGTGTCACCGAGAGTTGGGCCTGGCGTCTGCGCATGGTGCTGAGCACCGGTTTTCGCTGCACCCGGCGTTATCTGGAATATCACGCCGCCGTTGAAGCCTGCGTGCCGACCGACTCGGTGCACATGCTGCCGCTGCTGGGTGTGCATCCGCAATTTCAGGGCAAACACTTCGGCGAACAATTGTTGCAAGCGGTGCACAACTGGTGCGCGGTGGATGAGAGCTCCCAAGGGGTGATCCTCGACACCGGCAACCCGCGCTACCTGGAGTTTTACAAGCGTCAAGGCTATGAGGAAATCGGCGAAGTCGCCGTCGGACCGGTGCGCGAGCACGTTTTTTTTCACGCCAACCCGCAGGTGTTACAAACTGCAACGGGATAACCGTCGAACTTTTTGGGAAATTTCCTGTTCTATCACGCTCCCAAGCCCGTGATAGCATCCGCGCCTATGAACTTTCCAGGAAGATTTACCAGTGGCGTGCTCATGCTGTTAACCAGCTGCGCAGCGCTGGCGCAAAGTGAATTGGATGTGCGGATCAAACCGTCCAACGATGAACTCAAGGCCAATATAGAAGGCTATATCGGCAGCCTCGGCGATCGTGACGAAGAAGCCTTGCAGCGCTTCAGTCGCGGCGCCGAAGAGCAGGCGCGCAAGGCCGCCCAGGCCTTGGGCTACTACCAGCCGCACATCGAGAGTGACGTGAAGGGCGGCGAAAAACCGCGCCTGGTGCTGAACATCGATCCCGGCGAGCCGATTCGCCTGCGCAATGTCACCGTGCGGGTCGACGGACCCGCTGCCGCCCTCAAAGCCTTTCGCGTACCGAAAAGCGACGTGCTCAAGCCCGGCGCCGTGCTCAACCATGGTCGCTATGAGGACGCCAAGCGCTTGATCCAGAATCAGGCCTCGCGCTACGGCTTCTTCAGCGGTCGTTTCACCAGCCAGAAATTGATGGTCGATCCCCGCGCCGGGGTCGCCGATGTTGAATTGATCTACGAAAGCGGCCCGCGTTATGCGCTGGGCAAAGTCAGTTTCGAAGGCGATACGCCGTTCGACGAAGACCTGCTGCAACGCATGGTGCCGTTCAAGGCCGGCGAACCGTATGACTCCGAGCTGATCGCCGAACTCAATCGTGACCTGCAATCGAGCGGTTATTTCGAAGGCGTGCGGGTCGATGCCGCACCGACCGCCGCGAAAAACGATGTGATCCCGGTGGACGTCAAACTCGAAACTCGCAAGCCGCGCACCATGGGCCTCGGCCTCGGTTATTCCACCGACGTCGGCCCGCGAATCAAGGCCAACTGGACCCGCCATTGGGTCAACCCGCAAGGCGACAGCTACGGCTGGGAAGCCGAACTCTCGGCGCCACGGCAGAACGTCGGCCTGTTCTATGACATTCCGCTGGACCCGCCGCTGACCGACAAACTGCGCTGGGCCGGTGGTTATCAGTACGAAAATATCGACGGCTCCGACACCCTGAGCAAACTGCTGACCTTCGGCCCTGAGTGGCACAGCAAATTGCCCAGTGGCTGGCAGCGGGTGATTTCGCTGAAATGGCAGCGTGAGGAATATCAACTGGGCGACGACTCCGGTCTCAGCAACCTGTTGATGCCCGGCGTCAGCTATTCCTACCTCAAGAGCGACAACCGCATCGACCCGCACAATGGTTATCGCCTGACGTTTGAATCCAAGGTGGCCAAGGAAGGTCTGGCTTCGGACACCAACCTCTTATATGGCACCGCATTGATCAAAGGCCTGACCACGGTATTCGACAATCACCGTTTCCTCGGTCGGGTGCAGGTCGGCGGCAGCGCCACCAACGGTTACAAATCGGTGCCGCCGTCGCTGCGCTTCTTCGCCGGTGGCGATCAGAGCGTGCGCGGTTACGACTATCAGAGCCTGTCCCCGGAAAACGCCGAGGGCGACCGCATCGGCGGGCGCTACATGATTGCCGGCAGCGTCGAGTACCAATACTCGATCGCTGAAAAATGGCGGATCGCGACCTTCGTCGACCAGGGCAACTCCTTCAACAAACTCGAACTGCCGAACCTCAAGACCGGGGTCGGTATCGGTGTGCGCTGGGTTTCGCCGGTGGGGCCGATCCGCCTCGACCTGGCCCACGCGCTGGACGACGATGGCGGCATCCGGCTGCACTTTTCCATGGGGCCTGAGCTGTGAAGCGTGGTTTGAAAATTTCGGCGTTGGCGCTGTTGTCGCTGGTGCTGCTGATTGTATTGAGCGTTACCGCTGTGCTCGGAACGCAGGCCGGCAGCCGTTGGGTGCTGGGGCTGGTTCCGGGTTTGAGTGTCGACAACTTTCAGGGTCGCCTGGGAGGGCGGTGGAGCGCCGATCATTTGCTCTGGCAGCAGGACGGCAGCCGCGTCGAGCTGAGCAAGCCGATCTTCGAATGGTCGCCGCTGTGCCTGACACGCATGACGCTGTGCATCGAACAGCTCAAGGCCGATCAGGTCAGCCTGCAATTCCCGCCCGGCGAAGAAACCAGCGACAGCGGCCCGATCAAGTTGCCGGATCTGCAATTGCCCGTGGCCATCGAACTGGGCGACGTGCAAGTCGGCAGCCTGTTGTTCAACGGCAGCGAACAGCTCAAAGGCCTGCAACTCGCGGCGCACTGGACCGCCAAAGGCCTGCAGATCGACAGCGTTAAACTGCAACGTGACGACCTGAGCCTGAACCTCTCCGGCCTGTTGCAACCCACCGGCAACTGGCCGCTGAACATCGCCGGCGATCTGACCCTGCCGTCTCCGGGCACCGGCCCATGGACGCTGGCACTCAAAGTCGACGGCGATCTGCTCAAGACCCTGAATCTGCACGCCGACAGCCGTGGCTACCTCGACGGCCAGTTGAGCGGCGAGTTGCAACCGCTGGCAGAAAACCTGCCGGCCAAGGTGCGTATCACTTCGGAGGCGTTCAAACCGAGCGCCGACCTGCCGGACACCCTGCAACTCAATCAACTGGTATTGACCGGCGAAGGCGACCTGAAAAATGGTTACCAATTGCTCGGCAATGCGACGCTGCCTGCCGATAAAGGCCCGGTGGCGCTGCTGCTCAAGGGCAAGGTCGACGCCAAGGGCGCACAGATTGCCGGCCTCGACCTGACGGCCAATGACAAACAAAGCCTCAAACTCACCGGTAATGTCGACTGGAGCAAAGGCCTCAGCGCCCAGGCCAACATCAACTGGCAGGATTTTCCGTGGCATCGGCTCTATTCCGAGATCGACGAGCCGCAAGTCGCTCTGCGCACGTTCAACGGCGAAGTCTCCTACACCGACGGCCAATACCTCGGCAATTTCGCCGCCGCGCTGGATGGCCCGGCGGGGGCGTTCAGCCTGAGCAGTCCGTTCAGCGGCAACCTCAAGCAGATCTTCCTGCCGCAATTCAAACTCGAAGCGGGGCAGGGCAAGGCCGAAGGGCATGTGAACGTGCAGTTCGCCGACGGTGTTGCGTGGGATACGGCGCTGGAACTGTCCGCGCTCAACCCGGCGTACTGGATGGCGGAATTGCCGGGCACATTGGCGGGGCCATTGAAAAGCACAGGCGAAATGAAGAACGAGCGCCTGAGCCTCAACGCTGACCTCGACCTCAAAGGCAAACTGCGTGGGCAACCGGCGGTGCTGCAAGCCAAGGCTGACGGCGCGGGCGAGCAGTGGAATCTGAATGCCCTGCAAATCCGCCTCGGCGACAACAGCATCAATGGCAAGGGCAGCCTGCAACAGAAGCTCACCGGGCAGATCGACATCAAGCTGCCGCGTCTGGCCCAGCTCTGGCCGCAGCTGCGCGGGCAGATCAACGGTCGGGTCGATGTCGCCGGCACGTTGAAAGCACCGCAAGGCAAGCTCGATTTGCAAGGCTCGCAACTGGTGTTCCAGGACAATCGCCTGCAAAGCCTCAACCTCGACGCCACGCTCGACAGCGCGCAACGGGCGAAAATCGATCTCAAGGGCAGCGGCATTCAGGCCGGCGACACGTCGCTGGGCACCCTGACCGCCAGCGCTCAGGGCGATATCAAAAATCAGAAGCTCACTCTCGACCTGCTCGGACCGAAGCTGAAACTCGCGCTGGGCCTGGACGGCAATCTGGACAAAGGCAACTGGCGCGGGCGTCTGGCCAGCGGCGACATTCAGGCCGGCGGTCAGGACTGGAAGCTGCAAAACCCGGCCAAACTCGAACGTCTGGCCGACGGCAAGATCAACTTCGGCGCCCATTGCTGGATGTCCGGCAATGCCAGCCTGTGCGGCGAAGACCAGCGGTTGATGCCGGAGCCGAAGCTGCGTTACCACCTCAAGCAGTTCCCGATCGAAAGCCTGGCGCAGTGGCTGCCCAAGGATTTCGCCTGGCAGGGCAAGCTCAATGCCGACCTGCAACTGGACCTGCCGGCCAGCGGTCCGAACGGCCAGATCAGCGTCGATGCCAGCGGCGGCACCTTGCGCATGAAGGAAAAGGATCAGTGGCTGGACTTCCCGTACCAGACCCTCAAGCTCACCAGCAAACTCACGCCGAAACGCATCGACACCGACCTCAACTTCGTCGGCGGCAAGCTCGGTGAACTGATGGTGCAGGCGCAGCTCAATCCGCTGCCGAAGAACAAACCGCTGAATGGCTCGTTCCGCCTCAGCGGGCTGGACCTGTCGGTGGCGCGGCCGTTTGTGCCGATGGTCGAGAAACTCACCGGACGCCTGAACGGCAGCGGCACGATTTCCGGCGGATTGCTTGCGCCGCTGGTCAACGGCACTGTGCAACTCAGTGACGGCGAAGTGTCCGGCCCGGAACTGCCGCTGGAATTGCAGGCACTGCAACTGCAAGCGGTGATCGCCGGGGAAACCGTGCAATTGAACGGCGGCTGGAAAAGCGGCAAGGCCGGGCAGGGCAGCCTCAGCGGCAACGTCGCCTGGGGTCAGGCGCTGGTGGTGGATCTGGCGCTCAAGGGCACACAATTGCCGGTCACCGTCGAGCCCTACGCCAAGCTTGAAGTGGCGCCGGACTTGAAGATTTCCATGGCTGGCGATGAGCTGGCGATTGCCGGCAAGGTGCTGGTGCCCAGAGGCGAAATCACCGTGCGCGAATTGCCGCCATCGACGGTGAAAGTCTCCGATGACACGATCATCGTTGGCGCGCAGACCGAAGAGGGCAAACCGCCGCTGGCCATGAAGATGGACATCGACGTGGTGGTCGGTGAGGACAAGCTGAGCTTTGCCGGATTCGGCCTGACCGCCAACCTGCAAGGTCATGTGCACATCGGCGACAACCTGGACACCCGTGGCGAGCTGTGGCTCAACGACGGTAAATACCGCGCCTACGGCCAGCGCCTGACAGTGCGCCGCGCGCGTCTGCTGTTTGCCGGGCCGATCGATCAGCCGTATCTGGACATCGAAGCGATCCGCCAGACCGACGACGTGATCGCCGGTATTCGCCTGAGCGGCAGCGCCGAGCAGCCGACCACGCAGATCTTCTCCGAGCCGGCGATGAGCCAGGAGCAGGCGTTGTCCTATCTGGTGCTGGGGCGCCCGCTGAGTACCACCGGCGAGGACAACAACATGCTCGCGCAAGCGGCGCTCGGTCTGGGCCTGATGGGCAGTTCCGGGGTCACCAGCGGTCTGGCCAAGGACCTGGGGATTCAGGATTTCCAGCTCGACACCCAGGGCAGCGGCAACACCACCAGCGTGGTGGCCAGCGGCAATATCTCCGAGAAGCTCAGCTTGCGTTACGGCGTCGGCGTGTTCGAACCGGCCAACACCATCGCCTTGCGCTACAAGCTGAGCAAAAAGGTCTACCTGGAAGCCGCCAGCGGCGTGGCCAGTTCGCTGGATATCTTCTACAAGCGGGACTTCTAGACCGCATTCCTACAGAGCCGGTTCGTGTCACCACGATCCGGCTCTTTTTTGATGTATTAGACTGATCTCAGCTTGATGGCTGCAAAGTGCGGCTGCCCGAAACGCCCCGGGGGCGCCTATGGTCCGTTTGAGTATGGTCTTGCTCGGTAACGACTTTGTCCGCCGGCGCTGGTCAGCACTGGCGCTGACCGGCGTTGTCTGGGGCGCGGCCGGCGTGGCCATTTTCATCGATGCGCTGGACGGCGTTCTGTATTTCCCGCTGCATGTGTTCGGCTATCTGTTGTTGCTCGAAGCCCTGATCATTCTGCTGGTGCCGGCCCCGCAAGCTGGCACCGCGGCGGTTTTGCGCAGGGCGCGGGGCCTGGCTTTTCTGCTGCTGGGGCTGCTGATCGTCGACCGGCAACATGTCGCCGGGGTGATTCTCGCGGTGCTGTTCGGTGTGGCTTTCCTGCTCGACGGCGGTTTTCGCCTGGCGGCTGCGGTGGTGGTGCGCTTTGTCGGTTGGCAGGTGTCACTGCTGGTGGCGCTGTTCGAGATTGGCTTCGCGTTGTTCCTCCTCGAACCGTACCCGACGCTTTACAAGGGGACAGTGCCGTTCTGCATTGGCATGAGCATCTTTCTCTCGGGTTGTGCCTTGTTGCAGCAGGCATTGCGGTTCAAGAACGGGCATACGCCGGTGACGCCGTCCCCGGTGTGCAAACCGACCTACGGTGACGCGTTGGTCATCCATGTCTGGACCCCCAGCGGCACCGTTGACGACACCCTGGTGCGCAACCGGCTGCTCAACCGTTATATCGCCGCAGTCGACATCAACGGCGTCATCTCCGCCGGCCACGCGGCACTGGAGTGTGGGCCGGACCTCTACATCAGCCATTACCCGCTGGACGACATCGATCGTTCGGCGGGGGATTTCGTGCGGTTGCTGCGGGCCACGCCGAACAATGACGTGGCCGGGCGGTTTCTGCCGGACTACGCGAGCGAAGTGGCCGACTGGTGCCCGTCGTCGGTTCAGGTCAGTTTCGTGCATTACGATGCCGCACGGCTTCATGCGTTCTGGGCGGATTATCGGCAGAACACCACCTACAACCTCACCAGCCGCAACTGTTCGAGTGCCGTCGCGCATAGCCTGGAAGCGGCGCTGGAAGGCGCGATGAACCGGGGCCATTCGAGCATGCTGGATTTTGCCCGGGTCATCATCAGTCCTGAATTCTGGGTCGCGGCACAGGTGCGCAAGCGCGCCGAGGCCATGGCCTGGACGCCGGGGTTGCTGCTCGATTATGTGTGGGCGCTGCATGCCGCCATCGAGCCGACGCCGCCGGGCTGGCACAGCATTTATGCGGTAGCCAAACGCGCCTGTGGTTATGCGGCAACTGCTTTGCGTGGGCGGGAAGTCCATCCCCTTCACCCGCCATCGATGAATCATCCCTCTGACAAATCCTGAGCGTGATCCGCGCGCAATGCGCCCTTGTTCAGCCACGCTAGCCCAGCCATTTATCCGCCAATTACAAAGCAACCTAACTATTACGTTGACATTCGCTGCCTAGGCAGTAATATCTCGACATACATTCACTGCCTAGGCAGTTATTAGGTGAGCACATGAAGCATTTCACCCCCGACGAATTCAAGCATTGCCATCTCGGCCTGTTGCTCGGCCGTGCGGCCTTGCTCAAGGACAAGATCATCGACACCCACATGGAACCCCACGGCATCACTGCCGCGCAGTTCAAGGTGTTGATCATCATGGCTCAGTTCGGCGTCGATACCCCGGCCGAGCTGTGCCGGCACCTGTCGCTGGACAGCGGTTCGATGACCCGAATGCTCGACCGCCTGGAGCAGAAAGGTTTCCTGATTCGCCAACGCAGCGAAGGCGATCGCCGTCAGGTGCAACTGAAACTCACCGAACAAGGCCAGCAACTGGCCGATCGCCTGCCGCACATCGGTGCCGACGCCATGAACGAACTGGCCGGCGCCGTGACCCCGGACGAGTTGAAAACCCTGGAATACATCCTCAAGAAAATTTTGCTGGCGGCCGGTGACCCGATCACCATCCAGCGGTTAGGTGAACACAATGAGCGGTAAAACCTTGCGCAGCAGCCTGACACTGGTGTTGTCGGCGATGATCCTCGCCGGTTGCGCCAACTACAGTGGCCTCGATACCCAAGGCGCCAGCCTCGACGCGAAAACCCTGAAGACCGGGCAATCGCTCAATGGCGTCACTCTGTCCCAGGCCGCTTGGCCGAAGAGCGACTGGTGGACCAGCCTCGGCGATTCGCAGCTTGACGGTCTGATTCGCGAAGCCCTGCACGACAGCCCGGACATGCAGATCGCCGACGCCCGCGCCCATCAGGCCAGCGCCGCCGCGTATGCCGCCGATGCCGAGCGTTACCCGACCCTCGACGCCAGCGCCGGCATTACGCGCTCGCGCCTGGCCAAGGATCAGGATCCGCGAGGGCAGGGCGATGCCTACGCCACTACGCGCAATATCAGCGCCGGCTTCAATTACAACTTCGACCTCTGGGGCGGTCAGCGTGACGCCTGGGAAGCCGCACTTGGCCAGGCCCGCGCCGCTGAAGTCGACCGTCAGGCCGCGCAATTGACCCTGGCCGCCGACGTGGCCCGGGCCTACAGCGATCTGGGGCAGGCGCACATCGTTTATGACCTGGCGACCGAAGATCTCAAGCGCACCAAGCAGATGCTCGACCTGAGCCAGCGTCGCCTGAGTTCCGGGATCGACAGTCAGTACCAGTTCCAGCAGACCCAAAGCCTGGAAGCCAGCTCAGAAGCCAGCCTGATCGACGCCGAAAAGCGCCTGAACAGCGCGAAAATCGCCCTGGCCGTATTGCTCGGCAAAGGCCCGGATCGCGGCAACGAAATCGCCCGACCGAAAGTCCTGCAGGCCAGCGCCGTAGCGCTGCCGTCTGTTCTGCCGGCGGAACTGCTGGGCCGTCGCCCGGATCTGGTCGCCGCACGCTGGCGTGTCGAGGCCGCGAGCAAGGACATCGACTCGGCCAAGACCCGCTTCTATCCCAACCTGAACCTTACGGCGTCCGCCGGTGCCGAATCGTTATTGGGTGACGCGATGTTCGGGTCCGCCAGCCGTTTCTTCAACATCGCCCCGACCATTTCGCTGCCGATCTTCGACGGTGGACGCTTGCGCGCCAACCTCGATGCACGCGACGCCGACTACGACCTGGCCGTGGCGCAGTACAACAAAAGCCTGGTGAAAGCCTTGGGCGATGTCAGCGACACGATCAATCAGTTGCGTGACATCGGCCGGCAGATCGGCGCCCAGCAGCACGCGACCGACATTGCCCAGGATTCTTACAACACCGTGGTCCAGCGTTACGGTTCCGGCATCGGCAACTACCTGGACGTGCTCAGCATCGAGCAGCAATTGCTGCAGGCCCAGCGTCAGCTGGCCAACCTGAATGCCGAGCAGATCGACCTGTCGATTCAACTGATGCAAGCGCTGGGTGGCGGCTTTCAGGGGCAAACCCTGACCACTGCCAACGCCAGCCCAGCCACCACGCACAACTAATTCAAGGTATTTGTCATGGCCACTGCCGAAAACACTCAAGCTCAAGACAACACCCCCGACACCGGCAATCCGCGCAAACGCAAAGTGATGCTGGTGGTGCTGGCCGTTGTGGTTGCCCTCGCCGGTGCCGGCGTCTGGGCGTATCACGAATTCGTCGGGCGCTGGAACGAAAGCACCGATGACGCCTACGTCAACGGCAACGTCGTGGAAATCACCCCGCTGGTCACCGGCACCGTGGTCAGCATCGGCGCCGACGATGGCGATCTGGTTCACGAAGGTCAGGTGCTGGTCAATTTCGACCCGAACGACGCCGAAGTCGGTCTGCAAAGTGCCCAGGCCAAACTGGCGCGTACCGTGCGTCAGGTTCGCGGTCTGTACAGCAACGTTGACGGCATGAAAGCCCAGGTCAATGCGCAACAGGCTAACGTGCAGAAAGCCCAGGACAACTTCAATCGCCGGAAAAACCTCGCCGCTGGCGGCGCGATTTCCCAGGAAGAGCTGTCCCACGCTCGCGACGACCTGACCTCGGCGCAAAACGCCCTGGCCAACGCTCAGCAGCAACTGAAAACCACCAGCGCGCTGGTCGATGACACTGTGGTCTCGTCGCATCCGGACGTGATGTCGGCCGCGGCCGATCTGCGTCAGGCCTACCTGACCAACGCTCGCAGCACCCTGATCGCGCCGGTTACCGGTTACGTTGCCAAACGCACCGTGCAACTCGGCCAGCGCGTGCAGCCGGGCACCGCGCTGATGGCAGTGATTCCGCTGGATCAGCTGTGGATCGACGCCAACTTCAAGGAAACCCAGCTGCGTGACATGCGCATCGGCCAGCCGGTGGACATTGAATCCGACATCTACGGTAGCGACGTGAAATTCAGCGGCACCGTCGACAGCCTCGGTGCGGGCACCGGCAGCGCCTTCGCACTGTTGCCGGCGCAGAACGCCACCGGTAACTGGATCAAGATCGTGCAACGTGTACCGGTGCGGATTCACGTCAATGCCGAAGAACTGGCCAAGCACCCGCTGCGCGTCGGTCTGTCGACCAATGTCGAGGTCAACCTGCACGACCAGAGCGGCCCGGTACTGGCCCAGCAGCCGCCGCAACAGGCCTCGTTCAGCACCAGCGTCTACGACCGCCAACTGGGTGAAGCCGACGCGATGATCGCCCAACTGATCCACGACAACAGCGCTGCGGTCAGCAAGACCGCGCAACGCTGATTCGCCAATCCCTTCGCCGCGCCCCGTAACGGGCGCGGCGCCCGTCCCCGCTCCAAAAAATTCGGCTCCAAAGGATTCGCGATGAGCAATAACGCCTCTTTTTCGCCGCCCAGCCTGTTGCTCAGCACCATCGGCCTGTCGCTGGCGACCTTCATGCAAGTGCTCGACACCACCATCGCCAACGTGGCGCTGCCGACCATTTCCGGCAACCTCGGCGTGAGTTCGGAGCAGGGCACCTGGGTCATCACCTCGTTTGCCGTGAGCAACGCCATCGCGCTGCCGCTTACCGGCTGGCTGAGCCGGCGTTTCGGCGAGGTGAAGCTGTTTCTCTGGGCCACCATGCTGTTCGTGCTGGCCTCGTTTCTCTGCGGTATTTCCACCTCGATGCCCGAACTGATTGGCTTCCGTGTCCTGCAAGGGCTGGTGGCCGGGCCGCTTTATCCGATGACCCAGACGCTGCTGATCGCGGTGTATCCACCCGCCAGGCGCGGCATGGCCCTGGCGTTACTGGCGATGGTCACGGTAGTGGCGCCGATTGCCGGTCCGATTCTCGGCGGCTGGATCACTGACAGTTACAGCTGGCCGTGGATCTTCTTCATCAACGTGCCGATTGGCGTGTTCGCGGTGATGGTGGTGCGTTCGCAATTGGCGAAACGCCCCGTGGTCACCAGCCGTCAACCGATGGACTACGTCGGGCTGATCACGCTGATCATCGGCGTGGGTGCCTTGCAGGTGATCCTCGATAAGGGCAACGACCTGGACTGGTTCGAATCGAACTTCATCATCATCGGCGCGGCCATTTCGGTGATTGCCCTGGCGGTGTTCGTGATCTGGGAAATGACCGACCAGCATCCGGTGGTCAATCTGCGTCTGTTCGCCCACCGCAACTTCCGCATCGGCACACTGGTGCTGGTGTTGGGTTACGCCGGGTTCTTCGGCATCAACCTGATCCTGCCGCAATGGTTGCAGACCCAGATGGGCTACACCGCGACCTGGGCCGGTCTGGCGGTGGCGCCGATCGGTATTCTGCCGGTGGTGTTGTCACCGTTTGTCGGCAAGTACGCGCACAAGTTCGACCTGCGACTGTTGGCCGGGCTGGCGTTCCTGGCGATCGGCCTGAGCTGCTTCATGCGTGCCGGGTTCACCAACGAGGTGGACTTCCAGCACATCGCCTTGGTGCAGTTGTTCATGGGTATCGGCGTGGCGCTGTTCTTCATGCCGACCCTGAGCATCCTGATGTCGGACCTGCCGCCGAGCCAGATTGCCGACGGCGCCGGTCTGGCGACATTCCTGCGGACATTGGGCGGCAGCTTTGCGGCGTCCTTGACTACGTGGATCTGGATTCGCCGGGCGGATCAGCATCATGCGTACATGAGTGAGAGCATCAGCACTTATGAGCCGGCGACCCGTGAAGCACTGAACAATCTGGGTGGGGCGGGTAATCCGGCGTATGCGCAGCTTGATCATGTGCTGACTAGTCAGGCGTACATGCTCTCCACCGTGGATTACTTCACGCTGCTGGGGTGGGGGTTCATGGGGTTGATTCTGATTGTGTGGCTGGCTAAGCCGCCGTTTGCCGCAAAAGCAGGCCCTGCCGCCAGCGGTCACTGAGTCGGCGAGATCGTTCCCACGCTCTGCGTGGGAATGCAGCCCGGGACGCTCCGCGTCCCATGCCGAAGCGGACGCGGAGCGTCCATTGAGGCATTCCCACGCAGAGCGTGGGAACGATCATCAAACGGTGGCAGGGGCGGGCAGTGAAGGCGGCGGTGCAAAATCAAACGGCGCCAACGCAAACCCGTTCTCATCCACCTGTAACGCCCAGCCCTGTCGATCCCAATCCCCCAGCACAATCCGTTTCGCCGCTTGATCGCCGATCTGCAACTTGTGGATGGCCGGTCGGTGGGTATGCCCGTGAATCAGGGTTTTCACCCCGTATTCCTGCATGATCCGCGGAATTTCCTCCGGCGTGACATCGACGATGTCGTTAGCCTTCATCCGCGTTTGCGCCCGGCTTTCACTGCGCAGCTTGCGCGCCAGTTTGTGGCGGGTGCGCAAGGGCAGGTTGCGCAGGATGAACAGGCTCAGCGGATTGCGCAGGTAGCGGCGCAGCTTCATATAGGCTTCGTCGCGGGTGCACAGGCTGTCGCCGTGCATCAGCAGCACCGGCTCGCCGTAAAACTGCACGACACTTGGATCCTTCAACAGCGTACAGCCGGCCTGTTTGCAGAAGGCCTTGCCGAGCATGAAGTCGCGATTGCCGTGCATCAGAAAAATGGCCGTGCCGCTGTCGCTGAGTTCGCGCAGGGCCTGGCAGATGGAGCGCTGGAAGGGTGTCATGGCATCGTCGCCAATCCACGCCTCGAAAAAGTCGCCCAGAATGTACAGCGCACTCGCCGAGCGGGCGCGTCCGACGAGCAAATCCAGAAACGCCCGGGTAATGTCCGGGCGCTCCTCTTCCAGATGCAAGTCTGAAATCAGCAATATCACGCTTCGATGATCTCGGCTTTCTCGATGATCACGTCGTCGCTTGGTACGTCCTGGTGGCCAGCTTTGGAACCGGTCGAGACTTTCTTGATGCTGTCGACAACATCAGTACCGGCGGTCACTTTACCGAACACCGCGTAGCCCCAGCCTTGAACGTTCTTGCCGCTGTGGTTCAGGAAGCTGTTATCGGCCACGTTGATGAAGAACTGCGCGGAGGCCGAATGCGGCTCCATGGTGCGGGCCATGGCGATGGTGTACTTGTCGTTGGAAAGACCGTTGTCGGCTTCGTTCTGGATGCTTGGACGCTTGTCTTTCTTTTCCTTCATGCCTGGCTCGAAACCGCCGCCCTGGATCATGAAGTTACCGATGACACGGTGGAAAACGGTGTTTTCGTAGTGACCGGCTTTGACGTACTCGATGAAGTTGGCCACGGTGATCGGGGCTTTTTCAGCGTTCAGTTCGATGACGATGTCACCGTGGTTGGTGGTCAGTTTGACTTGAGTCATGGTCAGTACTCTTTATAAGGAATTCGTGGTTTTGGAGCCTCAGGCCCCGCAACCGGTTCAGCCTGCTTCGGCCAAGGTGCGCAGTTTAGCGTGACAGGCGCGAATTTCGAGGCTGTTTTTCAAATCCCTGCGATTAAATGCGCTCCTTTATAAGGCCTGCTCTGTCAGCCCCTTGACAGCATCGGCTATGATAGCGGCTTTGTTTTGTCTGGCCCCTCTTTGCGGCCGCGCACATGTAAGTCAAGGATCCTAATGAGCAAGCCCACTGTCGACCCTACCTCGAATGCCAAGTCCGGCCCTGCCGTGCCGGTCAACTTCCTGCGGCCGATCATCCAGGCAGACCTGGACTCGGGCAAGCACACGCAGATCGTTACCCGTTTTCCGCCTGAGCCCAACGGCTACCTGCACATCGGCCACGCCAAGTCGATCTGCGTGAACTTCGGCCTGGCCCAGGAGTTCGGCGGCGTCACGCACCTGCGTTTCGACGACACCAACCCGGCCAAGGAAGACCAGGAATACATCGACGCGATCGAAAGCGACGTCAAATGGCTGGGCTTCGAATGGTCCGGCGAAGTGCGCTACGCCTCGCAATACTTCGACCAGTTGCACGACTGGGCCGTTGAACTGATCAAGGCCGGCAAGGCCTACGTCGACGACCTGACGCCTGAACAGGCCAAGGAATACCGCGGCAGCCTGACCGAGCCGGGCAAGAACAGCCCGTTCCGCGACCGTTCGGTGGAAGAGAACCTGGACTGGTTCGCCCGCATGCGCGCCGGTGAGTTCCCGGACGGTGCCCGCGTACTGCGCGCCAAGATCGACATGGCCTCGCCGAACATGAACCTGCGCGACCCGATCATGTACCGCATCCGCCACGCTCATCACCATCAGACCGGTGACAAGTGGTGCATCTACCCGAACTACGACTTCACCCACGGTCAGTCGGACGCCATCGAAGGCATCACCCACTCGATCTGCACCCTGGAGTTCGAAAGCCATCGTCCGCTGTACGAGTGGTTCCTCGACGCACTGCCAGTGCCGGCGCACCCGCGTCAGTACGAATTCAGCCGTCTGAACCTGAACTACACCATCACCAGCAAGCGCAAGCTCAAGCAACTGGTCGATGAAAAGCACGTCAACGGCTGGGACGATCCGCGCATGTCGACGCTGTCGGGCTTCCGCCGCCGTGGCTACACCCCGGCGTCGATCCGCAGCTTCTGCGACATGATCGGCACCAACCGTTCCGACGGTGTGGTCGACTTCGGCATGCTCGAATTCAGCATCCGTCAGGACCTGGACGCAAACGCCCCGCGTGCCATGTGCGTGCTGCGTCCGTTGAAAGTCGTGATCACCAACTACCCGGAAGACCAGGTCGACAACCTCGAACTGCCGCGTCATCCGCAGAAAGAAGAACTCGGCGTGCGCAAGCTGCCGTTCGCCCGTGAAATCTACATCGACCGCGATGACTTCATGGAAGAGCCGCCAAAGGGCTACAAGCGTCTGGAGCCGAACGGCGAAGTGCGTCTGCGCGGCAGCTACGTGATCCGTGCCGACGAAGCGATCAAGGACGCCGACGGCAACATCGTCGAACTGCGTTGCTCGTACGATCCGGACACCCTGGGCAAGAACCCTGAAGGCCGCAAGGTCAAGGGCGTGATCCACTGGGTGCCGGCCGCTGCCAGCATCGAGTGCGAAGTGCGTCTGTACGATCGCCTGTTCCGTTCTCCGAACCCGGAGAAGGCCGAGGACAGCGCGAGTTTCCTGGACAACATCAACCCTGATTCACTGCAAGTGCTGACCGGTTGTCGTGCCGAGCCTTCGCTGGGCAACGCACAGCCGGAAGACCGTTTTCAGTTCGAGCGCGAAGGCTACTTCGTCGCGGATATCAAGGACTCGAAACCAGGTCAGCCGGTATTCAACCGTACCGTGACCCTGCGTGATTCGTGGGGCCAGTGATCAAGTCTTAAGGAACCATCGTGCTTTCGATCTACAACACGCTCACCAAGAGCAAAGAAGTCTTCAAGCCGCTGGATGGCAACAAGGTGCGCATGTACGTCTGCGGGATGACCGTGTACGACTACTGCCACCTGGGCCATGGCCGCAGCATGGTCGCGTTCGACCTGGTGACCCGCTGGTTGCGGTTCAGCGGTTATGACCTGACCTACGTGCGCAACATCACCGACATCGACGACAAGATCATCAACCGGGCCAACGAGAACGGCGAGTCGTTCGAAGCTTTGACCGAGCGCATGATCGCGGCGATGCACGAAGACGAAGCGCGCCTGAACATCAAGAAGCCGGACATGGAGCCGCGCGCCACGGATCACATCCCTGGCATGCACGCGATGATCCAGACCCTGATCGACAAGGGTTACGCCTACGCCCCGGGCAATGGCGACGTGTACTACCGCGTCGGCAAGTTCATGGGCTATGGCAAGCTCTCGCGCAAGAAGATCGAAGACCTGCGCATCGGTGCGCGGATCGAGGTCGACGAAGCGAAGGAAGATCCGCTGGACTTCGTGCTGTGGAAAGGCGTCAAGCCGGGCGAGCCGAGCTGGGAATCGCCGTGGGGCGCCGGGCGTCCGGGCTGGCACATCGAGTGCTCGGTGATGTCCACCTGCTGCCTGGGCGAGACCTTCGACATTCATGGCGGCGGCAGCGATCTCGAGTTCCCGCACCACGAAAACGAAATCGCCCAGAGCGAAGCGGCCACCGGCAAGACCTACGCCAACGCGTGGATGCATTGCGGCATGATCCGTATCAATGGCGAGAAGATGTCCAAGTCCTTGAACAACTTCTTCACCATTCGCGACGTGCTCGACAAGTACCACCCGGAAGTCGTGCGTTACCTGCTGGTGTCGAGCCACTACCGCAGCGCGATCAACTACTCGGAAGACAACCTCAAGGACGCCAAGGGCGCACTGGAGCGTTTCTACCACGCGTTGAAAGGCCTGCCGAGCGTTGCTCCGGCTGGCGGCGAAGCGTTCGTCGAGCGTTTCACCACGGTGATGAACGACGACTTCGGCACGCCGGAAGCCTGCGCGGTGCTGTTCGAGATGGTGCGTGAGATCAACCGTCTGCGCGAGAGCGATCTCGATGCGGCGGCCGGTCTGGCGGCGCGCCTGAAAGAACTGGCCAGCGTGCTGGGTGTGTTGCAGCTCGAAGCCGATGACTTCCTGCAGGCCGGCGCCGAAGGGCGCGTGGATGCGGCTGAAGTCGACGCGCTGATCGCTGCACGTCTGGCGGCTCGGGCCGGTAAAGACTGGGCCGAATCCGACCGCATCCGCGACCAGCTCACCGCCATGGGCGTGGTGCTGGAAGACGGCAAGGGCGGCACGACCTGGCGTCTGGCTGACTGATCGCTGTAATTGCTACAAACAAAACCCGCCTTGTGCGGGTTTTTGTTTTTCTGCTGTTCAGGCGGTGGTTGCTTTTGCTCTGCGCGTAGGTCTTGATGTCTGACGCGGCCAACATGGGCTGCAGCCCTTGCAGCGGGATGCTGGTCGGCGACGTTTATGGAATGGAGACATCATGGCAAACCACTATCGCGAACTCCTGACAACCCCCGGCGCAACGGGGTTGGTGCTCGCGAGCTCTATTGCACGATTGCCGCAGGCGATGATCGGCATTGGCATCATTACCATGCTGGTGGAGCAAACCGGTGTCTACTGGCTGGCCGGTGCTGTCGCCGGTACGTTTACCCTCGCCAATGCACTGATCGGCCCGTACATCTCGAAACTCGTCGATCAGCGTGGCCAAAGCCGTGTGCTGCCTGTCGTGACGACTTTCAGCATCGGCATGTTGCTGGCCCTGATCTTCGCCGTCTACATGAGGGCGCCGGCGGCATTGTTTTTTGTTCTGGCTGCATTGGCGGGCACCATGCCGAGCATGCCGTCAATGATCAGGGCACGCTGGACGCAATTGTTCCGGGGCAAGCCGCAGCTGCACACGGCGTTCTCTCTGGATACGGTGCTGACTGAACTCGCTTACATCGTCGGCCCACCCTTGGCGATCGGTTTGAGCGTGAGCTTGTTTGCCGAAGCCGGGCCGCTTGTCGCGGTCGGGCTGCTGGCCGTCGGGGTGACGGCGTTTCTCCTGCAGCGTCAGACCGAACCCAAGGTTGTTGTGGGCCATACGCGGCATACGGGGTCGACCCTGCTGATTCCCGGCGTTCCCACCATCGTGCTGGCGCTGTTGGCGATGGGCGCAATCGGGGGCTCGATCGATGTCGCTGTTGTCGCCTTTGCCAATGCGCAAGGCTGGCCTGCCTCTGCGACCTTCATCCTCGCCGCCTATGCGTTCGGTTCGCTAGTGGCGGGCCTGACGTTCGGTGCCTTGAGGGTTTCCCTGCCGATAGAAAAGCAGTTCTTTATCGGGATATTGGTCACGGCAATCACGGGCGTATTGCCTTTGTTTGCACCGGACGTTTATGTCCTCTCGGCGATGCTGTTTATCGCCGGCATATCGTTTGCGCCAACGATGGTCGTGGTCATGAAGCTGGGGACGATCATCATCCCGCCGTCGAGGATCACCGAAGGGCTGACATGGATGACCACCGGCATCAGCATCGGCGTCGCTCTGGGTGGCTTGCTCTCGGGGCTGATCATTGATGCTTATGGCGCTCGGGCCGGTTTCGGCGTCGCCATTTTCGCGGGGCTGGCGATGCTGATCGTGGTGCTGCTCGGGTTGCGAACATTGGGTGCCGTATCAACCACGAGTGCTGAACCGACCTGCCGGTAACGTGTGTTGTACGAAGGTACAAAAAACAAAACCCGCACCAGGCGGGTTTTGTTTTTTGTGGCGGGCCTTAGCTCAACAGCCCGGTGCTGACCGCAACGATCAGGAAAATCCCGAGCACTGCGCGGTAAATCACGAATGGCCAGGTGGAGAACTTCTCCAGAAAGCGCATCAGGCCCCAGATCGCGAAGAACGCCGAGATACTGGCAACCACCAGACCGAAAATCAGATGCGCCCAGGCTTGCGCCGGCAGTTGCGCATGGAACAGCACCCACAACTCCTTCAAACCCGCCAGCGCGATGGCCGGCAGCCCGAGCAGGAAGGAGAAGCGCGCGGCTTCTTCACGTTTGAAATTGAGGAACAACGCCGCCGTCAGCGTCGACCCGGAGCGCGAAACCCCAGGAATCAGCGCACCGATTTGCGCAATGCCAACGATCAGCGCATCACGTAAACGCATTTCGCCAACGGTGCGGCGATGGCGGCACGTGAGCTCGGCGATGGCCAGCAACACCGCCATCACCACGCAGGAAATCCCGATCACCATCAAACCGCGCAACGGCGAGTTGCAGGCGTTGAGCGTCGAGGACAAGGCCAGGCCCGCGATGCCGATGGGAATGGTCGCCAGTACGATAGCCACCGCCAGGATGAACCACTGATTGTTGAAATCGCGCTGCCGCACAGCCTCGACACTGCCGGTGACCACCTGGCTCACGTCACGCCAGAAGTAACTGATGACTGCCGCCAGTGCAGCCATCTGCATGGCGGCGGAAAAGGCAGAACCGGGATCCGGCCAGCCAAGCAGGGCCGGGACGATGCGCATGTGGGCGGTGGAGGAAACGGGCAATAACTCGGTGATGCCTTGAATGATGCCGAGGATGCCGATTTGCAGGTAATCGAGAGAGGCAAAGCCGGTATCAAGGCCGGTGGTGCAGATGTTGGTCAAAGAGCTTGTCCTGTGAGGGGCAGGAGGAGGGAGGTGTCTGGATCAAAGGTATGCAGCGATAAGCTGAAACATTTCGTCACAGTCTAGTCGGTGTGGTCAATGGGTGGGCTGGATGGTTTTTGATGGCCGCACTGGCGTCAACGCGGGCAGGCTCACTCTCACGGGGGATTCGTGTCGTGGACGAAACCGCAGATGACGAAAATTTAATGTGGGAGCGACGATTTGACGTGCCTCGGCCCACGATCACTCAGCCTGACGCAAGCGCTTGTAGAGCGTATTACGACTGACCCCCAACCGCCGCGCCAGATGGGAAATATTGCCCCCGGCCGCCTGCAACTCCCGACTCAACGCCTCGCTGTCATTCAGATCGATCCCCAAGGGCTCTGGCGTATCCAGCGGCTCCATCTCCAGATCGACAAAAAAATCATCCGGCAAATGCTCAGGCCTTACCGGTTGCTCTTCGGCCATGGCCAGCGCCACCTGCATCACGCTGCTGACTTGACGCAGGTTGCCCGGCCACGGGTGACGGTCGAACAGCTCCAGCACCTCTCGGCTCAATCCAGCCCATTGCGTCGGCTCGCGATGCTGTTCCCACAAACGTTTGAACAGCGCCTGCTTGTCACTGCGTTCGCGCAGCGGCGGCAGTTCCAGGGTCAGGCCGCCGATGCGGTAGTACAAATCTTCGCGAAACCGCCCCAGTTGCACCTGCTCGCGCAACGAGCGGTTGGTGGCGGAAATGATCCGCAGATCCACCGGGAACAATTCGCTGCTGCCCACCGGTTGCACGCAACGCTCCTGCAACACCCGCAGCAGGCGGGCCTGGGTTGGCAGCGGCATGTCGCCGATTTCGTCGAGGAACAGCGTGCCTTTGTCAGCCTTGCGGATCAGGCCGATGCTGCCTTTCTGGTTGGCACCGGTGAAGGCGCCTTTCTCGTAGCCGAACAGCTCGGACTCCACCAGTTCGGCGGGAATCGCTGCGCAGTTCACGGCGATGAATGCCTGTTTGCTGCGAGAACTGGCCTGGTGCAGGGCTTTGACGAACACTTCCTTGCCGACCCCGGTTTCACCGTGAATCAACAGCGGAATATCTTTCTCCAGCAGGCGTTCGGCCTGACGCACGGCTTTCTCCACACGGCTGTCGCCGAAGTGCAGGGTGCTCAGGCTGATGGCCGTGGGGGCGGCGACTGTCGGTTCGGTGGCTTTGGCTTCAGCGAACACCCGCGCCTGAATCGGTGCCTGTTTAGGCCGTTTCAACAGGCACTGGAATCGGTTGCGGCCCGACGTCTGCAAGGAAAACGGCAAGCCGTCAGGCTGATTGAGCAATTCCAGCAACGACACCTTGAACAGGCTCTCGACACTCACCCGCGACAAGCGCACACCCAACAGATTGTCGGCCCGGCGGTTGGCCGACAACACCTGACCACTTTCATCGAAAATCAGCAGACCCGCCCATTGGCTGTCGAGGTTGTTCAACCCGGTGTTGAAGGTCAGTTGAAAGTGCTGGCCGTGGAACAGGTTGAGGATCAGCCGGTTCTCCACGGTCTGGCTCATCATCTTGACCATGCCGAGGGTGTGCGAGGGCGGCAGGTAGCTGTCGCTGGACACATCGAGCACGGCGATGACTTTGCGCTCGGCATTGAAGATCGGCGCGGCGGAACCGGTCATGAAGCGGTTGGCCTTGAGGAAGTGCTCGTCGTGCTCGATGTGCACCGCCTGCTCGCAGGCCAGCGCCGTGCCGATCGCATTGGTGCCGCTTGAGCGCTCCATCCAGCTCGCGCCGGCCTGAAACCCTCGCGCCAGGTTCGGCTCGATAAAGCGCTGGGTGCCCCAGGACGTCAGGACCTGGCCCTGATTGTCGGCCAGCATGATCAGGCAGTTGGAATTGCTCAGGATGTTCTCGTAGTACGGCAGCACTTCCTGGTGGGTGGTCTGCACCAGCGAATGGTGACTGTCGAGCAACCGGGCGATGCTGGTGGAGGGCAACTGATCGAACGCCGGGACGCTTTGATGCTTGAGGCCGAAGGCGCGGCAACGGGACCAGGAGTCCTGAACGATGGCCTCGTGGGAAAGCGGCGGGACAGGTGCGGCCATGACAGTCAGCCTCTGAAAGCAGCGTTTTTATTATTGTTATGAGGCCCCTTGGGACCTGAAAAGCATCGATAGAGTGTTGTTCACTATTGTTCATTGTCAATCGTTGAACTGTTCAAATGTGTTCAGCAATGAAGGTGGTTTGCCCGCGTTTTCGGCGATTTTCGCGGCGAATCAACGGCTTGGGATTTCTGGCACGAATGTCGCTCTACTGCACACGTCGCTTGACTCCAATAATAAAAAGGCCGAGCCATGTCACTCACCCTGGAGCACGTCAGCCGCACCGTCGAGGGCCAGACCTGGATCGACGATGCGAGCCTGAAATTCGAACCTGGATCCTTCAATGTCCTGCTCGGACGCACGCTGTCCGGCAAGACCAGCCTGATGCGGCTGATGGCCGGTCTGGACAAGCCCGACAGCGGTCGCATCCTGATGAACGGCGTCGACGTTACCCAGCGTCCGGTGCGTCTGCGCAACGTGTCGATGGTCTATCAGCAGTTCATCAACTACCCGACCATGACGGTGTTCGAGAACATCGCGTCGCCGCTGCGCCAGGCCGGGATCTCCAATGAGCAGATCCAGAGCAAGGTGCAGGAAACCGCGAAGATGCTGCGCATCGAGAAGTTCCTGAAGCGCTATCCGCTGGAGCTCTCCGGCGGCCAGCAACAGCGCACGGCCATGGCCCGGGCGCTGGTCAAGGATGCCGAGCTGATTCTGTTCGATGAACCGCTGGTCAACCTCGACTACAAACTGCGCGAAGAACTGCGCCAGGAAATGCGCGAGCTGTTCAAGGCGCGCCACACCATCGCCATCTACGCCACCACCGAGCCCAACGAAGCGCTGGCGCTGGGCGGCACCACCACCATTCTTCACGAAGGCCGGGTGATCCAGAGCGGCCCGTCGACCGAGGTCTATCACCAGCCACAAACGGTGCTGGCCGCCGAATTGTTTTCCGAACCGCCGATCAACCTGATGCCGGGGCGCATCGCCGGCAACGAAGTGAGTTTCGCCAACTTCGTGCACTTCCCGTTGAACGTCGATCTGCGCCCGGTGGGCGAAGGCGAGTTTCGTTTCGGCGTACGCCCGAGCCATATCTCGCTGGTGCCGAGCAACGACGACGACCTGGAACTGGCGGTGACCGTCGAGGTAGCGGAAATCAGCGGTTCGGAAACCTTCCTGCACGTGCGCAACGAGCATTTCCTGCTGGTGCTGCACTTGCCGGGCGTTCACGAATACGACGTCGATGCGCCGATCCGCATCTATATCCCGACCCATAAACTGTTTGTGTTCGATGCGCAGGGCCGTCTGGTGCAGGCACCGGGCCGGCGCGTCGCGAGGGTTGCCTGATGGCCGAAATCCGTTTGCAACACCTCGCCCACAGTTACACCAGTACTCCCGCCGGGCCAGAGGACTATGCGATCCGCGAGATGGATCACATCTGGGAGCAGGGCGGCGCCTATGCCTTGCTCGGGCCGTCGGGTTGCGGCAAGTCGACGTTGCTCAACATCATTTCCGGCCTGCTCAGCCCGTCTCAGGGCCACGTGCTGTTCGACGGCAAAGCGGTCAACGACCTGACCCCGGAGAAGCGCAACATCGCGCAGGTTTTCCAGTTTCCGGTGGTCTACGACACCATGACCGTGTTCGACAACCTGGCCTTCCCGCTGCGCAACCAGGGCATGGCCGAGGCCAAAGTCCACAGCAAGGTGCAGGAAATCGCCGAAGTTCTCGACCTGCAGAACCTGCTGAGCAAAAAGGCGCGCAACCTCACCGCCGACGAAAAACAGAAAGTCTCCATGGGCCGTGGTCTGGTGCGCGACGACGTCTCGGCGATCCTCTTCGATGAACCGCTGACGGTGATCGACCCGCACCTGAAATGGAAACTGCGGCGCAAGCTCAAGCAGATCCACGAGCAGTTCAACATCACCATGGTCTACGTCACCCACGACCAACTGGAGGCCTCGACCTTCGCCGACAAGATCGCGGTGATGTACGGCGGCCAGATCGTCCAGTTCGGCACACCCCGGGAATTGTTCGAGCGGCCGAGCCACACCTTTGTCGGCTACTTCATCGGCAGCCCCGGGATGAACCTGATCGAGGTGCAGCCGCAACCGGGGGGCGTCGGTTTCAACTCGACCCATCTGCCGCTGTCCGACGCGCTGCAACGGCATATCGAACACGGCCAATGGAAAAATCTGAAGGTCGGCATCCGTCCCGAGTTCATCCATGTGTGGGACGAGCCATTCGATGACGCAATGCAGGCACGGGTCGTACACGTCGAAGACCTCGGCACCTACAAGATCATGACCCTGGATCTGGACGGTGCACCGCTGAAAGTGCGTCTGGCCGAAGACAAACCGGTGCCGCAGGGCACGGCGTATATCAGTTTCCCGGCGCAGTGGCTGATGGTCTATGCCGATGAGTTCCTGCTCGAAGCCAGCGAAGAGGTACAGCCATGAACAAGGTGCAGAACAACAAGGCCTGGTGGCTGGTGCTGCCGGTGTTCCTGCTGGTGGCCTTCAGTGCGGTGATCCCGATGATGACCGTGGTCAATTACTCGGTGCAGGACATCTTCGACCAGTCCAGCCGCTACTTCGTCGGCGCTGACTGGTACAAGCAAGTGCTGCTTGATCCGCGTCTGCACGACTCGTTGCTGCGCCAGTTCATCTACTCGGCGTGCGTGCTGCTGATCGAAATCCCCCTCGGAATCGCCATCGCCCTGACGATGCCGACCAAGGGCCGCTGGTCGTCGGTGGTGCTGATCGTGCTGGCGATTCCGTTGCTGATTCCATGGAACGTGGTCGGCACCATCTGGCAGATCTTCGGTCGTGCGGACATCGGCCTGTTGGGTTCGAGCCTCAACGCCATGGGTATCAGCTACAACTACGCGGCCAACACCATGGACGCCTGGGTCACGGTGTTGGTGATGGACGTGTGGCACTGGACCTCGCTGGTGGCGCTGCTGTGTTTCTCCGGGCTGCGGGCGATTCCTGATGTGTATTACCAGGCGGCGCGGATCGACCGGGCTTCGGCCTGGGCGGTGTTCCGCCACATCCAGTTGCCCAAGTTGAAGAGCGTGCTGCTGATCGCGGTGATGCTGCGTTTCATGGACAGCTTCATGATCTACACCGAGCCGTTCGTGCTCACCGGCGGCGGGCCGGGCAATGCCACGACCTTCTTGAGTCAGACGTTGACCCAGATGGCTGTAGGCCAATTCGACCTGGGGCCAGCGGCAGCCTTTTCGCTGGTGTACTTCCTGATCATCCTGCTGGTGTCCTGGCTGTTCTATACCGCCATGACCCACAGCGACGCCAACCGCTGAGGCCCGGCCATGAGCAAAAGAAAGCTTATTCCACTGCTGCTCTACATCCTGTTCCTGCTGGTGCCGATCTACTGGCTGCTGAACATGTCGTTCAAGAGCAACACCGAAATCCTCGGCGGCCTGACGCTGTTTCCCCAGGATTTCACCTTCCACAACTACAAGGTGATCTTCACCGATCCGAGCTGGTACACCGGTTACCTCAACTCGCTGTACTACGTGAGCCTGAACACGGTGATTTCCCTGAGCGTGGCGTTGCCAGCGGCTTATGCGTTTTCCCGGTATCGCTTTCTCGGCGACAAGCACCTGTTCTTCTGGCTGCTGACCAACCGCATGGCGCCGCCGGCGGTGTTTCTGCTGCCGTTTTTCCAGCTGTATTCGTCGATTGGTCTGTTCGACACTCACATCGCGGTGGCACTGGCGCACTGCCTGTTCAACGTGCCGTTGGCGGTGTGGATTCTCGAAGGGTTCATGTCCGGCGTGCCCAAGGAAATCGACGAAACCGCCTACATCGATGGCTATAGCTTTCCCAAGTTCTTCGTGAAGATCTTCATCCCGCTGATCGGCTCCGGGATCGGGGTGACGGCGTTTTTCTGCTTCATGTTTTCCTGGGTCGAACTGCTGCTGGCGCGCACGCTGACCTCGGTGAACGCCAAGCCGATCGCAGCGGTGATGACGCGCACGGTGTCGGCGTCCGGTATCGACTGGGGCGTGCTGGCGGCGGCGGGGGTGCTCACCATCCTGCCGGGCATGCTGGTGATCTGGTTTGTTCGCAACCACGTGGCCAAGGGCTTTGCCCTGGGCCGGGTCTGAGGAGCTGATGATGGAATGGATGAGCTGGACCGTCCCGACGGCGGCATTTTTCATCGTGATTGGCTTGATCCTGGTGGGCATGACCACCTGGGAACTGCGCTCGCCGAGCATCCTGCGGCGAGGGTTTCTGCCGATTGCCACCACCCGTGGCGATCGCTTGTTCATCGGTCTTCTCGGCAGCGCCTACCTGCACCTGCTGGTAATCGGCGTGACCGACTGGAGCATCTGGGTAGCGTCCGCGTTGTCCCTGGTGTGGCTGTTGGCTGTGATGCGTTGGGGCTAGTCGAATCGCTCGGCAATCGTGCTCCAGAACTTAAACAGGAGGTCTCTATGTTCGACAAAAACAATAAGCTGCGACATAGCATTTCATTGGCAGCCATGCTGGCACTCAGCGGTTTGAGCGCAACCGCCTGGGCTGATGCGTACGAAGACGCGGCAAAAAAATGGATCGGCAGCGAGTTCAAGCCGTCGACCCTGACGGCCGATCAGCAGCTCGAAGAACTGAAGTGGTTCATCAAGGCCGCCGAGCCGTTTCGCGGGATGGAAATCAAGGTCGTTTCCGAAACCCTGACCACCCACGAATATGAATCGAAGGTGCTGGCCAAGGCCTTCACCGAAATCACCGGGATCAAGCTGACCCACGACCTGCTGCAAGAAGGCGACGTCGTGGAAAAAATGCAGACCGTGATGCAGTCGGACAAGAACATCTACGACGGCTGGGTCAACGACTCGGACCTGATCGGTACGCACTTTCGCTACGGCAAGACCGAGTCGATCACCGACCTGATGGCCAACGAAGGCAAGAACTTCACCTCGCCGACCCTCGACATCAAGGACTTCATCGGCATCTCTTTCACCACTGCGCCGGATGGCAAGATCTATCAATTGCCCGACCAGCAGTTTGCCAACCTGTACTGGTTCCGTGCCGACTGGTTCGAACGCGCCGACCTGAAGGCCAAGTTCAAGGAAAAGTACGGCTATGAACTGGGCGTGCCGGTGAACTGGTCCGCCTATGAAGACATCGCCAAGTTCTTCAGCGAAGACGTCAAGGAAATCGACGGCAAACGCATCTACGGGCATATGGACTACGGCAAGAAGGACCCGTCGCTGGGCTGGCGTTTCACCGATGCCTGGTTCTCCATGGCCGGTGGTGGCGACAAGGGCCTGCCCAACGGCTTGCCGGTGGACGAGTGGGGCATTCGCGTCGAGGACTGCCATCCGGTGGGCTCCAGCGTGACCCGCGGCGGCGACACCAACGGCCCGGCGGCGGTGTTCGCCACGACCAAGTATGTGGACTGGCTCAAGGCTTACGCGCCACCGGAAGCGGCGGGCATGACCTTCTCCGAGTCTGGCCCCGTACCGTCCCAGGGCAACATCGCTCAGCAGATTTTCTGGTACACCGCGTTCACTGCCGACATGACCAAACCGGGCCTGCCGGTGGTCAACGCCGACGGCACACCGAAATGGCGGATGGCGCCGTCGCCACGCGGTCCTTATTGGGAAGAGGGCATGAAGCTGGGTTATCAGGACGTGGGTTCCTGGACCTTCATGAAGTCCACGCCTGAGAAACAGAAACTCGCGGCCTGGCTGTACGCGCAGTTCGTGACCTCGAAAACCGTGTCGCTGAAGAAAACCATCGTCGGCCTGACGCCAATCCGCGAGTCGGACATCAACTCGCAAGCCATGACCGACCTGGCACCGAAACTCGGTGGTCTGGTCGAGTTCTACCGCAGCCCGGCCCGCGTGCAATGGACGCCGACCGGCACCAACGTGCCGGACTATCCACGTCTGGCACAACTGTGGTGGAGCCACATCGCCGAAGCGGCCAGCGGCGACAAGACCCCGCAACAGGCGCTCGACGGTCTGGCCAAGGATCAGGACGCCATCATGACCCGTCTGGAACGCTCCAAGGCCCAAGCCACTTGCGCCCCGAAAATGAACCCCGAGCGCGACGCGCAATACTGGTTCGACCAACCCGGCGCACCAAAACCAAAACTGGCCAACGAGAAACCGAAAGGCGAAACCGTGAGCTACAACGAACTGCTCAAGTCGTGGGAGGCTGCACGCAAGTAAGCGTTTTTGGGGAACAGAACGGCACCTTCGGGTGCCGTTTTTTTCAGCCCTCGATTTCACGTTTCACCGCCCGGCGTACGGCTTTGAGGATGGCGCCTTCAAAGGCGTTGTGCCCGGCGTGCAGCAAACGACAGTGAATGTTCATGCGTTGCCTGAGCCAGCGCACGCTGGCCATGCCGAAGGTATCCCGAATGCCCTGGATCAGCAGGGTGTTGTCGTCGAGGGACAGATCCTGGTCCCCTGGCTGGAAGAAATAGCCTTGCAGGTGGTAATGCAGCTCCAGACGGATCGCGAGCACTGCTTCCTGATCGACGAAACGCTCCAGCGTGCCGGGGCAAACCGTCTGCCCCGTGCGGCGCAAAACCCCGTTCAACCATTCAATGGCGGCGACACGCTGTTGCAATGGGCAGCCTTCACCGAGTATCCGGTAGATGTCCCTGGCGCGATGGCCTGACGTCGCTTGAGGCGATTGTGCCAACCCGTCATTGAGTGCCTGATCGTACGCCCGGACATTGGCGGCGAAAGGTACGAACACCGAGACCAGTGTGGTTTTAAGCAGATGTTGCGGATAGCGCTGCTGGTACTGGATTGCCAGCCAGCTACCCCACGAAACGCCCAGCAGGCTGATTTTCTCGAACCCGAAGTGCTGGCGCAGGGTGTCGATGTCTTCGACACACAGTCCCGTTGTGTTGTCGCGCAGTTCGCCGTAAGGCGTCGAGCGCCCGCACCCGCGTTGGTCGAACAGGATGATGTCGAAACGGTGCAGGTCGAAGAAATCCAGATGATGACGGCTGCAGCGCCCGCCGGGTCCACCATGCAGGAAAAACACCGGTTCGCCCCCCGAAATGCCATGGCGTTCCCAGTAGAGTTGATGGCCATCGCCGGTCGGGTAATAGCCTCTGCCTTGCAGGGAAAAGGTCATGTTGAGTTGGCCGTCAGGCGATATCGGGTTTATGGATCGGGTTTGTGTTCATGCATCCAATGGCGCTCATGGTGTGTGCTTCCTGGTTGTCTGTTGAGTGAACGGTTTCAAGCGAGAGCCGAATCTAGAAGCACAGCGACGATGAGGTCAAAGATGACCAGAGGTTTCCAATCGCGTTTTTTGGGAGCGCCGAAGTACCTACTGACAAATTGTGAGTAGACACGCCACGATCGACGTAAAGGCTTGTTTTAGAGGGGGTGGACGGGGTGGTTGGAGACGAGCGAAGCGACGATGCATTAGCCCTCGACAACGTTTTGTTTCATGCCTTTGTCAGACGTTTCATCGCTAGGTCGACGAAAATTCGCACTGAAAGGTTTGCGAAGACTTATGGCGGATGTGTGCGGTGATTCTTCCGATGGAGATTGAGAAAACACCGCACAAATCTGTTTGAGGGTCTTAATGCTTTTCTGCGAACACGGGGAACACCAGACTGAAAACCGTCATCGCTCCCGGACGGCTCTGCACCTGCGCGGTGCCCGAATGCAGGCTCATGATCGAGCGCACGATGGCCAGCCCCAGACCGGTGCTGCCCTGCGAGCGAGTGCGGCTGCTGTCGACCCGGTAAAAACGGTCGAACAGATGCGGCAAGTGCTGCGCTTCGATGCCGGTGCCGGGATTGCTCACCCTCAGTGCCACCTGCGTTGGCGCCTGCTCGATGAACAGTGAAACGGTTTTGCCGGCGGGGCAGTGGCGCAGGGCATTGGACAGCAGGTTCGATATCGCCCGCTGGATCATCAGCCGGTCGCCCGAGACCTGCGCGCTGCCGACCACTTTCAGATGGATCTGCTTGTCCTGCGCCGACAGGGAAAACAGCTCGGCCACCCTGAGCGCTTCGTCTTCCAGCGCTATCGGTTCGAACGATGCGTGGGCCATCGGCTGGCTGGCCTGGGCCAGAAACAACATGTCCGAGACAATCCGCGCGATGCGTTCCAGTTCTTCGGTGCTCGACACCAGGACGTCGGTGTATTCCTCGACCGAGCGTTCCCGCGACAGCGTGACCTGAGCCTTGCCCATCAGGTTGTTGATCGGCGTGCGCAGTTCGTGGGCCAGATCATCGGAGAACTGCGACAACTGCTGCACGCCGCTGTCCAGTCGATCGAGCATCACGTTGATGCCTTGCGCCAGTTCACTCAGCTCCTGAGGCATGTTCACCACTGAAAGCCGATGGTCGAGGTCCTGGGTGGTCACCCTGGCCGCCACTTTGCGAAACTCGCGCAGCGGCGCCAGTCCGCGCTGCACCGCGCCCCAGGCGGTCAGGCCGATGAACACCAGCAGCAACGGCAAGGCAATCAGCGTCGAGCGCAGGTAGGCGCTGAGCAAGGCCTGGTCGTGGGCATTGTCCATCGACAACAGCACCGGCACGTTGCTGCCGTCCTTCAGGCGAATCAGTTTCGAGGCGGTGAGAAACTTCGCGCCTTCAGCATCGACGCTGTCGGTGTAGGTCAACTGATCGGTCGTCGCGCGTACTGCTTTCAATTCAATCCGTGGATCCGTCAACCCCGAGCCGGACTTGAGCAGCGGCGAGCGCAAATTGCCTCGGTCATAGATCGTCAGCGTCAGGTTGTCATGGCCCATGACCTGATCGAGCAGAATGTGCGGCTTGCCACTGACTTCATTGGCATCGACGTACAGCGACAGGCTGTGCTCCACCTGCGCCATCTTCTTTTCCAGGCTGTCACGGGACAACGCGTTCAGTTCATGGGTCAGGGCGAAATACGCGAGGATCGCCAGGAACACCACCAGCAGCGCACCGAGAGTACTGACTGTCAGACCCAGCCGCAGCGACAGGCTGACCGGCTTCATTCCCGTGCCTCCAGCACATAGCCGACACCGCGCAGGGTATGGATCAGTTTGCTGTCGAACGGGTCGTCGATCTTCGCCCGCAAGCGGCGGATCGAGACCTCGACCACGTTGGTGTCGCAGTCAAAATTCATGTCCCACACCAGTGAGATGATCTGGGTGCGGGTCAGCACTTCACCAGACTGGCGCATCAGTAGATGCAGCAGGGCAAACTCCTTGGTGGTCAGGTCGATGCGTTGCTGGCCACGAAACGCCCGGTGACGGCCCGGATCGAGCTCCAGATCGGCGACCTTGAGCACCTGCGGCACCGGGATGTTTTCGCTGCGGCGCATCAGGGTGCGCACCCGGGCCAGCAGTTCCGGAAACTCGAACGGCTTGACCAGATAGTCGTCGGCGCCCAGGTCCAGCCCCCGGATCTTGTCCGCCAGCCGCCCGCGCGCGGTGAGCATCATCACCCGGGTGGAGTGGGTGCGGCGCAGTTGTTCCAGTACGCCCCAGCCGTCGAGTTCCGGCAGGTTCACATCCAGAATGATCAGGTCATAAACCTGTTGTTGCGCCAGGTGCAAACCATCAGCGCCGTTAACAGCGTGGTCAACGATATATCCACTTTCGGTCAGGCCCTGATGCAAGTATTCGGCAGCTTTAAGCTCGTCCTCGACGACAAGGATTCGCATGATTTATCACCACTTTTATTCAATGGATAATTAATTAAGGTGGCCGGGAAAGTTGTTGTTTTTGTAGGGGCTTCCGGACGCTTTCAATAACTCAATGGCGTGCACGGTAAAGGCTGTAGTGGCTACAGAGTCAACGCCTGAGGCCTTTAAGTCGGCCATCCGCGACAGCCTGTCGCAGCAGAAAAGCGAATTTCTCATGACTTCGATTTCGGCAAGTGCTGTTCGGCGGATAACTAACGTTCATTTGTTTCCGTGTATTGCAACAAAGCCATTCGAACTTCAAATCCTAGAGCAAAAAAACTTCGATAAACCCTGGATAACGGATTTGTAATGTTCACGTCACCTTGTCGATAAGTTCAAAACTCTACCGTGGCGTCATCAACGATTCTTTATTGAAGGAAGCCTTCCATTGCCCGGTTTAATAGAACGGACGGCGCGATCACGCCTGAGAAAAACCGCCAGCGGCCTCTTGTTGTTGGCCTGTACAAGCCTTGCCGGTGCTTCGACCCTGACCCTGGATCAGGCCCTGCAAACCGCCTTCGCCGGCAACCCGGATCTGGCCGCTGCACAGTGGGAAATCGGCATTGCCGAAGGTGACCGCAAGCAGGCCGGGCTGATTCCCAACCCCGAGGTTTCGTGGGAGGCCGAGGACACCCGGCGCCAGTCGCGCACCACCACGGTGATGCTCAGCCAGCCGATCGAGCTGGGCGGCAAGCGTGGCGCGCGGATTGATGTGGCGAGTCGTGCGCAGGATGCCGCCGGCATCGAACTGGAGCGCAAGCGCAACGCACTGCGTGCCGACGTGCTTCAAGCGTTCAACGGTGCGCAGACCGCGCAGCAACGTTTGCAACTGGCCCGGCAGTCGCAGCAACTCGCCGAGCACGGTTTGCGTGTGGCGCAGGGGAGGATCGAGGCGGGCAAGTCGTCGCCGGTGGAAGGCACGCGCGCCCAGGTGCAGCTCTCGGAAGTGCGCCTGGAGCTGAGCCGTGCCGAGCGCGATCAGGCCAATGCGTATCAGCAATTGGCGCAGGTCATGGGCGCACCGTTGCCGACCTCGACCACGGTGCAAGCCGCGAATCAAAGCCTGCCCAACGTCCCTCCACCCACCCGTTTGCTTGAGCGCCTGAACGAAACAGCGGAGCTGCGCCTGGCCAGGTTGCAGATTGACCAGCGCGAGGCGTCGCTGGGGCTGGAAAAGTCCCAGCGGATACCCGATCTCACCGTCAGCATCGGCAGCCAGTACAGCGAAACCGAGCGCGAGCGGGTCAATGTGGTCGGGCTGTCGATGCCGATTCCGTTGTTCAACCGCAATCAGGGCAATGTGCTGGCGGCGGCGCGGCGTACCGATCAGGCACGGGATCTACGCAACGCCACCGAGTTGCGATTGCGCACGGAAATCCAGACCACGCTGGAGCAGTGGCAGACCGCCAACGGCGAAATCAAGGCGTTCGACCAGACCATCCTGCCCGCCGCGCAAAGTGCGGTGGACAGCGCCACTCGCGGTTTCGAAATGGGCAAGTTCGGCTTCCTCGACGTGCTTGACGCCCAGCGCACGCTGATCAGCGCTCGCACCCAATACATCCAGGCGGTGAGCGAGGCAACCGACGCCCGGGTCCGCATCGAACGCATCTTCGGCGACCTCAGCGTCAGCCCTTGAATTTCAATTTTCTGATCACTGCGCGACGGCACGGCGCAGAGGAGTTTCCATGGATAAAAAACTGATCGTGGTCGCTGCGGCGACCTTGGCGTTGGGCATTGGTATCGGCTCGATGTGGGCGGGCAACTCAGGCATCGACGCGCATGCCGATGAAGCCTCTGAACATGCGGATCACGCCGAAGAAGGCGCCGCCGCTGAAGGCGAACATGGCGAAGAAGGGCACATCGAACTGACGGCCGAACAGATCACGGCGGCGGGGATTCAACTGGCCGAAGTGCGAGCGCAGCGCATCAGTCTCGGCCTGCCGTTCCCCGGTGAAGTGCGCTTCGACGAGGACCGCACCGCGCATGTGGTACCGCGCGTACCGGGGGTGGTCGAGTCGGTGTCGGTCAATCTCGGGCAGTCGGTGAAGAAAGGTCAGTTGCTGGCCGTGATCGCCAGTCAGCAGATTTCCGATCAGCGCAGCGAACAGGCGGCCGCGCAACGCCGTCTGGCCTTGGCCCGGACGACGTTCGAACGCGAGAAGAAACTGTGGCAGGACAAGATCTCCGCCGAGCAGGATTTCCTCCAGGCGCGTCAAGCTCTGGAAGAAGCCGAAATCGCCCTGAACAACGCCCGGCAAAAGATCAGTGTGCTCAGTGGCAGCGTGGTCGCCACCGGCGGCAATCGCTATGAACTGCGTGCGCCGTTCGATGGTGTGGTGGTGGAAAAACACCTGACGCCTGGGGAGGTGGTCGATGAAACCACGGCAGCGTTCACGCTTTCGGATCTGTCGCGGGTGTGGGTCACGTTCGGCGTGTCACCGAAGGACCTGAACAAGGTGCAAGTGGGCAAACCCGTCACCGTCAGCGCGGCGGAATTGAACGCTGAAGTGACCGGCACCGTGGCTTACGTTGGCAGCCTGCTCGGCGAACAGACCCGTACCGCGACCGTGCGCGTTACCCTGGAAAACCCGCAAGGCTCATGGCGTCCCGGCCTGTTTGTCACCGCGCTGGTCGCCACGGACAGCCGCCAGGCCAAGGTCGCCGTACCGGAAACCGCGATCCAGACCGTCGAGGACAAACCCACGGTGTTCATCCGCACCGACGACGGCTTCAAGGCCCAAGCGGTGGAGCTAGGCAGTCGCGCGGCGGGTCAGGTGGAAGTCACCGCCGGGCTGGAACCGGGCGTGCAAGTCGCCAGCGCCGGCAGCTTCGTCCTCAAATCGGAGCTGGGCAAAGCCTCGGCCGAGCACAGTCATTAATCGCGGAAGACTCCCATGTTTGAACGCCTGATCCAGTTTGCCATCGAGCAGCGCATCATCGTGCTGCTCGCCGTTCTGCTCATGGCCGGCCTCGGCATCGCCAGTTACCAGAAACTGCCGATCGATGCTGTGCCCGATATCACCAACGTCCAGGTGCAGATCAACACCGGTGCGGCCGGGTTCTCGCCGCTGGAAACCGAACAGCGCATTACGTTCCCGATTGAAACCGCGATGGCCGGCCTGCCGGCGCTGGAGCAGACCCGTTCGCTGTCGCGTTCGGGGTTGTCCCAGGTCACGGTGATCTTCAAGGACGGCACCGATCTGTTCTTCGCCCGGCAATTGGTCAACGAGCGATTGCAGTCGGCCAAGGAGCAGTTGCCCGAGGGCGTGGAGGCGGTGATGGGGCCGATCTCCACCGGGCTTGGCGAGATATTTCTGTGGACGGTCGAGACCAAGGAAGGCGCGCTGAAGGACGACGGCACGCCTTACACGCCGACCGATCTGCGTGTTATCCAGGACTGGATCATCAAACCGCAATTGCGCAACGTCCCCGGCGTGGCCGAGATCAACACCATCGGCGGCTTTGCCAAGGAGTACCAGATCGCCCCCGATCCGAAAAAACTCGCGGCCTACAAACTGACCCTCACCGATCTGGTGACGGCGCTGGAGCGCAACAACGCCAACGTCGGCGCCGGGTACATCGAGCGCAGCGGCGAGCAATTGCTGATTCGCGCACCCGGGCAAGTGGCGAGCACCGAAGACATCGCCAACATCGTCATGGCCAATGTCGACGGCACGCCGATCCGCATCAAGAACGTCGCCACCGTAGATATCGGCCGCGAACTGCGTAGCGGCGCCGCCACGGAAAATGGCCGCGAAGTGGTGCTGGGTACGGTGTTCATGTTGATCGGCGAAAACAGTCGCACGGTCTCTCAGGCAGTCGCCGCCAAGCTCGATCAGATCAACAAATCCTTGCCCGACGGCGTGGTCGCGGTGCCGGTTTATGACCGCACGCATCTGGTCGATAAAGCGATCGCCACGGTGAAGAAGAACCTCGTCGAAGGCGCGATTCTGGTCATCGCGATTCTGTTTCTGTTCCTCGGCAACATCCGCGCTGCGCTGATCACGGCGATGGTGATTCCACTGTCGATGCTTTTCACCTTCACCGGCATGTTCAGCAACAAGGTCAGCGCCAACCTGATGAGTCTCGGCGCGCTCGACTTCGGCATCATCGTCGATGGCGCGGTGGTGATCGTCGAAAATACGCTGCGACGGCTGGCTCATGCGCAGCTGCATCACGGACGACTGCTGACGCGATCCGAGCGTTTCCATGAAGTGTTTGCGGCAGCGAAAGAGGCGCGGCGACCGCTGATTTTCGGCCAGTTGATCATCATGGTCGTGTACCTGCCGATCTTCGCCCTGAGCGGCGTCGAGGGGAAAATGTTCCACCCGATGGCGTTTACTGTGGTCATCGCGTTGCTCGGTGCGATGCTCTTGTCCGTGACCTTTGTGCCGGCGGCGATTGCGCTGTTCGTGACCGGCAAGGTCAAGGAAGAAGAGGGTGTGGTGATGCGCGGTGCGCGTCGCGTCTATGCACCGGCGCTGGCCTGGGTCATGTCCCATCGGGCGATGGCGGTCGGTGCGGCGTTGGGCGTGATCGTGCTCAGTGGCGTGGTCACCAGCCGCATGGGCAGCGAGTTTGTGCCGAGTCTCAGTGAAGGCGATTTTGCCTTGCAGGCGTTGCGCGTACCGGGCACCAGCCTGACGCAATCGGTGGACATGCAGCAGCGACTGGAAACGTTGATTCTCAATAAAGTGCCGGAAGTCGAGCGCGTGTTCGCCCGTACCGGCACCGCGGAAATCGCTTCCGACCCGATGCCGCCGAACATTTCCGACAGCTACGTGATGCTCAAACCGAAAGACCAGAGGCCGGACCCGGGCAAGTCCCGCGAAACCCTGATGGCCGAACTGCAACAAGCTGCCGCGACGTTGCCGGGCAGCAACTATGAACTGTCGCAGCCGATCCAGTTGCGCTTCAACGAGCTGATTTCCGGTGTGCGCAGCGACGTGGCGGTCAAGGTATTTGGGGATGACATGGACGTGCTCAACGCCACGGCGGCGAAGATTGCCGCCGCGATGCAGAAGGTGAATGGCGCGTCCGAGGTCAAGGTCGAGCAAACCACCGGCCTGCCGGTGCTGACCATCAACATCGATCGCGACAAGGCTGCGCGTTACGGGCTCAACGTCGGCGATGTGCAGGACACCATTGCGGTGGCCGTCGGTGGGCAAAAGGCCGGGACGCTGTATGAAGGCGACCGTCGATTCGACATGGTGGTGCGGTTGTCCGACGCCATGCGCAAGGACATCGACGGGTTGTCGGCGCTGTTGATTCCGGTGCCGGCGGCTGGCGGTGAGGCGGCCAGTCAGATCGGTTTCATTGCGCTGAAGGACGTCGCCAGCCTCGATCTGGTGCTGGGGCCGAATCAGGTCAGCCGCGAGAACGGCAAACGCCTGGTGATCGTCAGCGCCAACGTGCGTGGGCGGGATATCGGCTCTTTCGTCGCCGAGGCGGGCGAGGTGATCGAGCGCGACGTGCAGGTGCCGGCGGGTTACTGGACCACCTGGGGCGGTCAGTTCGAGCAACTGCAATCGGCGGCCAAACGCTTGCAGATCGTGGTGCCGGTGGCGTTGCTGCTGGTGTTCGGGCTGCTGTTCATGATGTTCAACAACCTCAAGGACGGCTTGCTGGTGTTCACCGGGATTCCGTTTGCGTTGACCGGCGGGGTCATGGCGTTGTGGTTGCGGGACATTCCGTTGTCGATTTCGGTGGGCGTCGGTTTTATCGCGTTGTCCGGTGTGGCGGTGCTCAACGGACTGGTGATGATCGCGTTCATACGCAATTTGCGCGAGGAGGGGCGTTCGCTTTCCGAGGCGATTCACGAAGGCGCGCTGACGCGATTGCGGCCGGTGCTGATGACCGCGCTGGTGGCGTCCCTGGGCTTCATTCCGATGGCTCTTGCGACCGGCACCGGGGCCGAGGTGCAGCGACCGCTGGCGACGGTGGTGATTGGCGGGATCCTGTCCTCGACCATCCTCACGTTGTTGATATTGCCGGCGCTGTATCAGCTTGCGCATCGCCGGGATGAGGAATCGCCCGCTGCGGCCTAGTCACTTCCTGGCTTAACAACAGGCCCGCCATTGCGGGCCTTTCTACATAACGGATATGTAATTTCGGCGCCACCGTCACGAAAGGTTCGGATTGTTACCTTGATCCCGTCAGTTACTTAAATGAGGAATCAAAGATGAAAGTTGCACAGATTGGCGCGTTTGCCGTGGCCCTGATGATGTCTTCGCTGGTGTTGGCCGAAGGTGGCGGTGACCGCACTTTCGACCGAATGATGACCGCCAACGACCGCTCCGTGGAGCTGTTTGTGGCCAAGGAAAAGGCCCGCGACCCTGTCGTCGTAAATGACAAAAAGGACGACAAGACCCAAGACCTGTAAGCGTGCTGCCATTGAATGAGCCCGTCATCGCGCATCGATGGTGGGCTTTTTTATGAGTCGTGTTTTGAAGGAGATGAATATGAAAATTCTGAAGCTGTTGGCGTTCACCAGTGTCATGGCAATGTCTTTGAATGCGTTGGCCGAAGGGGGCGGAGACAAGACGTTCGACCGGGCGCTCAGCGCCAATGCCCAAGCCATGGAGCAGTACGCGGCCGCCCAGGGCAAAGCGGCACCAGTGATCAAGGAATACGAGTACGGGATGAAGCTGGACGTGAAGAAAGTGGTGAGCGTTGTCCGACCGAAGAATGAATGTGCAGTTGTACCAGCCGCGATGACTTATGAAGATTCCAAAGGGCAGCTCAACACGGTCACGTACAGCGTAATGGGCACCTGCCGTCAGCAGGGTGGATAGCGCCGATAGCGGCTCAAACGCCCGGTTCATGTTCAGTGAGTCGGGCTTTTTTTCAGGCATAAAAAAGGCGTCCCGAAGGACGCCAAAGATTCACCTCTTACCAAAGGAGCAAGGAGCTTCTAAAGGTGAATGGGCATTGCTCGTGAAACTCAGAGAATCGCCAGCGGGTATTCGACAATCACACGTACTTCATCCAGATCGGACTCGAATGCCGTGGCACGGGTGGTGGCCTGGCGCAGACGCAGCGACAGATCTTTCATCGAACCGCTTTGCACCACGTATTTGACTTCGATGTCACGCTCCCAGCGCTTCTGGTCGGTCAGCGGATTGCCGTCGGCATCGCGGCGCATGTACACGGCGTTGGCGTTGGAGTAATCGGCGTCGGTGCCGCGGGCATAACGGGTCATGAACGACAGGCCCGGCACGCCGTAATTGGTCATGTCGAGGTCGTAGCGCACCATCCATGAACGCTCTTTCGGCGAGTTGAAGTCGCTGTACTGGATGGAGTTGTCGAGGAAGATTGAGTCGGACTGACGCAGGTAATCGAAGTCGTCGTTGCCGTTGTTGCGCTGGTGGGAGAGGGCGACGGAATGCGCGCCGAGTTTCACGCCGACCCGGCCGCTCCATATGTTGTTGTCGAATTTGCCGAGTAACTGTTTGCCTTCGTCGACGGCCTTGTAATAGTTCAGGCCGCCGAACAGCGACAGGTCATCGGACAGCGGATACGTCCAGGCGGTGCCGGCGTAGTACTGGTTCCAGGCATCTTTCAGGCGACTGGAGTACAGGCTGAAACTCAGGTTTTTGTTCAGCGCATAATCGCCGCCACCGTAGGCGATCCACGGTGAGTTGACCGGGCCGGCATAGAATGTCGCGAAGTTTTCGCGCATGTCGCTGGACACCGGCTGACTCATCGCATGCAGCCGGCCGCCCTGAATCGACAAACCTTCGATGCTGGTGTTGGTCGCCGTCACGCCGCGAAAGCTTTCCGGCAGCAGTCGCGAATCACCTGCTGCAACCACTGGGTTGGCCGGGAACACATCGCCGACTTTCACCACCGTATCGAAGGCCCGCACTTTGGCGGCACCGCCGACCTTGGTGTATTCGTCCCGCGCTTTGCCTTCGCTGTCGACCGGCAATACATCGAACGAACTGCGGCCACCGTTGCGCCCATCACCGGTGTCGAGTTTCAGACCAATCATGGCAAACGCATCGACACCGACCCCAACGGTGCCTTGGGTGAAGCCGGATTCGAACTTGCTGATGACCGCATGGGCCCAGGCTTCGGAATAGCCATTGCCGGTAGGACTGGACTGGCCGTTGCGGTGATCACGATTGAAATAGAAGTTGCGGTTGAGCACCGTCAGGCTGCTGCCTTCGATAAACCCTTCGGGTTTTTCTTCTGCAAATACGGTGGACGGCCCGGCGCCGACAACCACTGCTAAAGCGGCCATCGACATTTTTGTATGGTTAACCATCAATCACTCCTTGGGTTCGGCAGAACGGGAACGTGCGTCGGCGTGGGTTTTATTGTTCGACGGGCAAGGGCCCGCCGGGAGAGTCGCCGGGTGACATCGTTGCAGGCTGCGGATAACGCCAAGGTGATCGGGGAATTACAATTTCGTTAGGTCCCGGAAGTCAGGTCAGAGCTGCAAGGTGGTCGATCGTTTGTGGAAAACGCTCGACCAGTCGAATGAGTGTCGTCGCTTGGGCATTTGGCGTTGCTCGCCCTTGTTCCCAGTTTTCGAGGGTTCGAGTGTTGGTTCGCAGGTACATGGCGAACACTGACCGGGAGAGGTTGAGTTGTTGGCGGATCGCAACAACTTCCTCGGCAGTGATAGGCAACAGCTTTGGTAACTGGACTTTGTGGGTGCGAAGGGTGACCTTGCCTTGGCGCTCGTCGGCCAAAGCCTCAAGGCCCTCCATCAATTCGGAAAAAATGTCACGTTTCATATTTGGGTTCTCGTGTTGATTTCTGTATCCAGCGCCTGTTTGAAGACTCTTTTCTGGGAAGGCAACAGATCGTCTTGCTCGTTTTTGCTGTACACGGTGAACAGCCAGAATTGGTCAAAACCAGACCACCAGTAATAAATCACTCGCAATCCGCTGCGCTTGCCTTTACCGCGTCGTTGGTCGCAGAAGCGAATTTTACGCAGCCCGCCCGTGCCTTCGATAAGATCGCCCGCTTCAGGATTTTTCAGCAGCTCCAACTGAAAGCTGCGGAACAGATCATCATCCAGGTAATCGTCCCGGTGCTTCTGGAACGCGGGTAATTCGATAAAAAGAGCATCCATGTTCTGTACGTTACCTGCGTATAGTTTTGTCCCGATGATCGAATTGGTCAAGGCCTCCAGGCCATCCTTTTCGCCCCCTTTTCAGCGGTAGTCACCGATCGTAAAAACGCCTGTAGGACGAATCGACCAGTGTGGTGGGAGCATTCGACTGAATAGGGAGGAACCTTGCAATTGACGTGACCGAACAATCCGCAGCACTATCCAGCCATGACTGCCCAACATCGAATGACCATGATGTGCTCCTCTATGACCGCTTCCGGCGGGCCATAAGGTCATGCATGTCTGGTAGATGACGTGTTACCCAAAGCCCCGCCAGAAATGGACGGGGCTTTTTCATTGCCCGTCCGCACATGGCTCAAGGAGAGAGAAATGTTCGAAATGAAAAGAGCCACCCCGAACGATGCCGGGATAGCGTTCGAGATTCGGCGACTGGCGATCCGGCATCAATGCATCGGTGTCTACAGCGAGCAGCAAATGCTCGACTGGACAAAGGGCTCGGCGGCAGACGGTTACGACACGCTCATGCAAAAGCATTTCTATCTGGGTTACTTTGAGGGTGAGCCCGTGGCAACCGGCATGCTCGATTTTGAGCACCGCGAAATCGGCGCAATCTTCATCCATCCGGATTTCATGCAGCGCGGTCTGGGCAAGCGAGTGCTGCACTTTCTTGAAGCGCTGGCACGGGATCTGGGGCTGGCAGAGGTTTGTCTGGATGCGACCTTGAATGCCGCCGGTTTCTACAGGCGCTGCGGTTACGTCGGGGAGGGGAGTGCGGTTTATCAATCGCCTTCAGGTCTTCAACTGGCTTGCGTGCCTATGGTGAAGAAATTGTGATGGCATAAACGCAAAAACGGCACCCGAAGGTGCCGTTTTTTATTGCGCTAGCAACGCTTCAACGCGACTGTCGCGAGGGCTAGATCAAAATGGCCAATGAAGTGTATTTGGCAACGATGGGATCTGCAGTGAGAAGCTTCATGGGCTCAGTCATGGCAGTTGCCACAATAAGGCGGTCGAACGGGTCTCGGTGGTGAGACTCCAGATCCTTCACCGCAATCGCGTGTTCTGATGAAACAGGTAACTCAATGAACCCGCTTTCGACGCAATATCGCCGAATCTCCTCCAGATCAACGCTCAGTTTTCCCAAGCCGACCTTGATCGCCATTTCCCAGAACGTCGCGGCACTGACGTAGATTTCAGCTGCATTATTGATGAGTTGTCTGGCTTTACCGGATAGCTTCTGATCATCGGCGAGTACCCAGAGCAACACATGGGTATCGAGTAACACCCTCATGCTTTCTGGCCTTCAAAGGCCTCCAGCAGATCGTCCGGCAGGGCTGCATCGAAGTCGTCGGTCACGACAAGTTTGCCCTTCATCGCGCCAATTCGCTGTCCGCGTGGCCGTTCCACTGGAACCAGACGAGCAAGTGGCCGGCCATGCTTGGCGATAGTGATGATTTGCCCGGCGGCTGCGTCATCGACCAGTTTGGATAAATTGTTTTTGGCTTCGGCCAACGGAACAATGATCATGGTTCGTCCCTCGTATTCTGGACAAATATAGCCAGAACTCCGTGGGGCTGCAAAGTTGAACGAAGCTTCAGTGCAGATGAATGACGCAAGGGGAGGTTTTTCGTTGTAGCGCGCAGGCGGGACTTCGTTCTGGCATCCACCCGCAAAAGCGCCATAACCATCGACCAACTCGTAAAAGGTCTCGCGTTTCATTATCTGTTTTGCCTCGATTGATGTTTTCCGCAGGCACTCAGGATAGAGGCACACCCTCAATTCTGGCTGTAGGACGGACCTGACAGTCTTGCGCGAGTTTTCGGGAAATTCAGCAAGAGAACAAAGCAGCGGTAACAAATCCCACAAAAACAAAAACGGCACCCGAAGGTGCCGTTTCTGTTTGTAGCCCATTCCAGCAGAGCAATCAGCCCGCCAGACCCGCCTGCTGAACCAGGGTCAGCAACGGTTGTGGGTAGACGCCGAGGAAGAACGCAACCAGGGCGATTGCCAGCAGCATCACGCCGCCTGCTTTCTGTTCCCAGTGCAGTTGGGCGTCATGGCGGCGCAGGTTCGGTTCGATCAGGTACAGGGTGACCATCACGCGCAGGTAGTAGAACACGCCGATGGCGCTGCCCAGAACCAGCGAACCGACCAGCCACCATTGGTGCGATTCGACACCGGTAGCGATGATGTAGAACTTGCCGATGAAGCCTGCGGTCAGCGGGATACCGGCCAGGGACAGCATCATCACGGTCAGTACGGCGGTCAGGTACGGACGGCGCCAGAACAGGCCGCGGTATTCGTACAGCGCATCTGCGTCGCGACCGTTGTACGGCGAGGACATCAGGGTGATCACGCCAAACGCACCGAGGCTGGTGATCACGTAGGTGACCAGGTACACGCCGATGGCTTCCACCGCCAGACCCTTGCTCGCCACCAGTGCGATCAGCAGGTAGCCGAAGTGCGCGATGGAGGAGTAACCGAGCAGACGCTTGAGGTTGCTCTGAGTCAGGGCCAGCAGGTTACCGAACAGGATCGAGGCGATGGCGATGATGGTCAGTACGTTGCTCAGTACGCCACTGCTTGCGGCAGGGGAGATCTGGAACAGACGAACCATTACCGCGAACACAGCCACTTTCGAAGCGGTGGCGAGGAACGCGGCCACCGGTGCCGGAGCACCTTCGTACACGTCCGGCGTCCACAGGTGGAACGGTACCAGCGACAGTTTGAACGCCAGGCCGATCAGCATCATGCCCAGGCCCAGTTGTGCCAGCGAGCTAGGCAGGCCGGTTGCGGCCAGTGCCTGACCGATACCGACGAAGCTCAGAGAGCCCGAGTCTGCGTACAGCAGTGCCATACCGAACAGCAGGAACGCCGAACCGGCGGCCGATAGCACCATGTACTTGATGCCGGCTTCCAGCGAACGCTTGTTGAAGAAGGCGTAGGCCACCAGACCGTAGACCGGCACCGACAGCAGTTCCAGACCGATGAACAACCCGGCCAGGTGCTGCGCGCTGACCAGAACCAGACCACCGGCGGCGGCCATCAGGATCAGCAGGTACAGTTCTTCACGGTTGCCCGGGTAACCCGAACCGCCATCGCCGAGGTAGGCGTGGGCGAGGGTTACGCAGGCGAGGGTGGCGACCAGGATCAGCGCCATGTACAGGCAGGCAAAGGTGTCGATCTGCAGCAATGGGGTCACGGCCAGAGGCGCGACTTTCAGTGCCGGCAGGATCGACAGCAAGGCCAGGTTCAGACCTGCCACCGAAATCAGGAAGGTCTGCGAGTGGTTGCGGCGCCAGGCGATTGCCAGCATCACCACGATAATGGTGAGGCTGGTGATCAACAGTGGCGCAAGCGCAATAAAGTGTTGAATCGTGAATTCCATAGCGCTCTTACCGGGCCGAAGCGAGTTGAGTGAAGGCGGTGCCGAGCCACTGCTGCACGCCATGCATCGTGGCGGCAGAGGTGTCGAGGAACGGTTGCGGGTAGACGCCGAGGTAAATCAGCAGTGCCGCAAGGCCAAGCACCATGATCAGTTCGCGACCGTCCATGCCGTGCAGGATCGAATCCGATTTGGCCGGACCGAAGTAAGCGCGGTGGATCATGATCAGCGAGTAGACCGAACCGAACACCAGACCGGACGTGGCAATCGCGGTGATCCAAGGAGCACTGGCGAAGGTACCGATCAGGATCAGGAACTCGCCGACGAAGTTACCGGTGCCCGGCAGACCCAGGGAGGCGGCTGCGAAGAACAGGCTGATCGCCGGCAGGTAAGCGATACGCGACCACAGACCGCCCATCTCACGCATGTCACGAGTGTGCAGGCGCTCGTACAACTGACCGCTGAGGATAAACAGTGCCGCTGCCGACAGACCGTGTGCCAGCATCTGGATCACTGCACCTTGCAGCGCCAGTTGGCTGCCGGAGTAGATGCCGATCAGTACGAAACCCATGTGGGAAACGGACGAGAAGGCGATCAGACGCTTGATGTCGGTTTGGGCGAACGCCAGGAACGCACCGTAGAAGATCCCGACCAGGCCCAGGGCCATGGCGAACGGCGCGAACTCGGCCGACGCGTTCGGGAACAGCGGCAGGGCGAAACGCAGCAGACCGTAGGCCGCGGTTTTCAGCAAGATACCGGCGAGGTCGACGGAACCTGCAGTCGGCGCCTGGGCGTGAGCGTCAGGCAGCCAGGAGTGGAACGGAACCACTGGCAGCTTGACCGCGAAGGCGATGAAGAAGCCGAGCATCAGGATGTACTCGGTGGTCATCGACATCTTGGTCTTCAACAGATCGGCGTAGTTGAAGGTGATCACGCCGGTGCTGTTGTAGTTGACCAGTACCAGACCCAGGATCGCCACCAGCATGATCAGGCCGGAAGCCTGAGTGAAGATGAAGAACTTGGTCGCCGCGTAGATACGGGTTTTCTTGCCGTCCGAAGAACTGTGACCCCAGAGCGCGATGAGGAAGTACATCGGCACCAGCATCATTTCCCAGAAGAAGAAGAACATGAACAGGTCGAGGGCGAGGAACACGCCGACAACGCCGCCCAGGATCCACATCAGGTTCAGGTGGAAGAAGCCAACGTGACGTTGAATCTCTTTCCATGAGCAGAGTACCGACAGGATACCCAGCAGACCGGTCAGCAGGATCATCAGCAGCGACAGGCCATCGAGGGCCAGGTGCACGTTGATGCCGAAGCGCTGGATCCAGACGTGCTTGAACTCAAGCGCCCAGGTCGGATCGGCGCCAGGCGCCGGAGCAAATGAATAGTCACCGTGGGCCCACAGCCAGAGGCCGAGGGCGAGTTCCAGGGTCATGGTCAACAGCGCAATCCAGCGGGGGAGGGTAGCGCCGAAGCGCTCACCCATCCAGCACAGCAGGCCGCCGATGAAGGGGATCAGGATTAGCCAAGGCAGAATCATGACGGGCTCGTTTCCTTTCGCAAATTCGCAAGGTTCATATCAGACCGCTACCAGCACGACAGCGCCGATTACCAACACGGCACCAGCAGCCATCGACGCAGCGTACCAACGCAGTTGACCGGTTTCGGTACGGCTCAGGGCAGTGTGACCACCCTTGGCCATACGCGGGATCAGACCGATGGTCTGGTCGAGCGGGTCTTTGCGCAGCATGTGGCTGATCGCAAGGTACGGCTTCACGAACAGTTTGTCGTAGATCCAGTCGAAGCCCCAGGCAGCGAACCACCAGGCCGAAAGGAAACGGCCGATGCCGCTGTTGGCGACCGCAGTCACGAAGCGACGCTTGCCGAGGAACAGCAGGGCCGCCAGCAGGATACCGGCCAGGGCGATGGCGCCCGACGCGATTTCCAGACTGTGCTTGGCTTCGCCACCGGCATGGCCAACGCTCTCAGGCAGTACGCCGTGCAGCGGTGGAACGATCATGGCGCCGACGAAGGTCGACAGCACGATCAGCACCGACAGTGGCAGCCAGTGAGCGATGCCGTGACCGGCGTGAGCTTCGGTCTTGGCTTCGCCGTGGAACGTGATGAAGATCAGGCGGAAGGTGTACAGCGAAGTCATGAATGCGCCGACCAGACCTGCGTAGAGCAGACCGTGGTTGCCGCTGGCGAACGCTTCCCAGAGGATTTCGTCCTTGGAGTAGAAGCCTGCGGTGACCAGTGGCAGAGCAGCCAGGGCGGCACCACCGACGATGAAGCTGGCGTAGGCCAGTGGCAGCTTTTTCCACAGACCGCCCATCTTGAAGATGTTCTGCTCGTGGTGGCAGGCAACGATCACCGCACCGGAAGCAAGGAACAGCAGGGCCTTGAAGAAGGCGTGGGTCATCAGGTGGAAAATCGCGCCATCCCAGGCGCCAACGCCCAGCGCCAGGAACATGTAGCCGATCTGGCTCATGGTCGAGTAGGCGAGGATACGTTTGATGTCGGTTTGCACCAGCGCGGCGAAACCGGCCAGTACCAGGGTCACACCACCAACGATGCCGACCAGGTGCAGGATTTCCGGCGCCAGGGTGAACAGGCCGTGGGTACGGGCGATCAGGTAGACACCGGCGGTGACCATGGTCGCGGCGTGGATCAGTGCCGAAACCGGGGTAGGGCCGGCCATCGCGTCCGCCAGCCAGGTTTGCAGCGGCAGTTGAGCCGATTTACCGACCGCACCACCCAGCAGCATCAGGGTTGCCAGGGTGATCCAGAAGTCGCCGACCTGGAATTTCTGCGGTGCCAGCACCAGCAGTTCCTGGATGTTCAACGTGCCCACTTGCTGGAACAGGATGAACAGGCCGATGGCCATGAACACGTCGCCGATCCGGGTCACGATGAAAGCCTTGAGTGCGGCGTTACCGTTGTTGCGGTTGCTGTAGTAGAAACCGATCAACAGGTACGAGCACAGACCCACGCCTTCCCAGCCGAAGTACAGGAACAACAGGTTATCGCCGAGCACCAGAAACAGCATGCTGGCGATAAACAGGTTGGTGTACGAGAAGAAGCGCGAGTAACCCGCTTCGCCGCGCATGTACCAGGACGCGAACAGGTGGATCAGGAAGCCCACGCCCACCACCACGCCGAGCATGGTGATCGACAGGCCGTCGACGTAGAGGGCGAAGTTCGGCTTGAAGCCTTCCACCGCCATCCACTGCCAAAGCACCAGGGTGTAGTGACCGCCTTCGGGGGGCGCGACGTTGAATTGCCAGATGACGTAGGCGGCGACAATCGCCGACAAGCCAATGGAACCCACGCCGATCAGCGCAGAGAGGTTTTCCGACCAGCGTCCACGGGAGAACGACAGCAGCAGGAAACCGATCAGAGGGAATACGAAAGTCAGAAAGATCAGGTTCATCCGCGCATCTCACTGGCAGCGTCGATATCGAGCGTGTGGAAGCGGCGATACAGTTGCAGCAGGATCGCCAGGCCAATACTGGCTTCGGCGGCTGCAAGGCTGATCACCAGGATGAACATGATTTGTCCATCCGGTTGCGCCCAGCGGGCGCCCGCAACGATGAAGGCCAGTGCAGAGGCGTTCATCATCACTTCCAGACTCATCAACACGAACAAAATGTTGCGGCGGACCATCAGGCCGACCAGACCAAGGCAGAACAGGATGCCGGCAACGGCTAAACCATGTTCGAGAGGGATAGCAGGCATGTCTTACTCCTTCGCCTCGTTACGGCCCAAATGGAACGCCGTGACGGCTGCAGCGAGCAGCAGCATCGAGGCGAGTTCGACCACCAGCAGATACGGACCGAACAGGCTGATGCCCACGGCTTTTGCGTCCACGGTGGTGTGGCCGATGGCCTGACCGCTCTGGTGAGCGAACAGCACATACAGCAGTTCGGCCAGCAGCAGGGCGGCGAGAATCACCGGACCTGCCCAGATGCCGGGCCTTAGCCATGTGCGTTCCTGCTGAACCGAGGCGGGGCCCAGGTTCAGCATCATCACCACGAACACGAACAGCACCATGATGGCGCCAGCGTAGGCGATCACTTCCAGCACGCCGGCGAATGGAGCGCCGAGTGCGAAGAAGGTCATGGCCACGGCGATCAGCGAAATGATCAGGTAGAGCAGGGCGTGCACAGGATTGGTGTTGGTGACCACACGCAATGTGGACACAACAGCGATACCCGATGCGAAATAGAAAGCGAATTCCATCGTTCTTCCTTAAGGCAGCAAGCTCTTCACGTTGATCGGCTCGGCTTCGTTTTGTGCGGCGCCTTTCGGCTTACCGGCAACGGCCATACCTGCAACACGATAGAAGTTGTAATCAGGGTTTTTGCCGGGGCCGGAGATCAAAAGATCTTCTTTCTCGTACACCAGGTCCTGACGTTTGAACTCGGCCATCTCGAAATCCGGGGTCAGCTGGATCGCGGTGGTCGGGCAGGCTTCCTCGCAGAGACCGCAGAAAATGCAGCGCGAGAAGTTGATACGGAAGAAGTCCGGGTACCAGCGACCGTCTTCGGTTTCAGCTTTCTGCAGCGAGATGCAACCCACCGGGCAAGCCACGGCGCACAGGTTGCAGGCTACGCAGCGTTCTTCGCCATCGGGGTCGCGGGTCAGGACGATGCGGCCACGGTAGCGTGGCGGCAGGTAGACCGGCTCTTCCGGGTATTGCAGGGTGTCGCGCTTGCGAAAGCCATGACCGAAGATCATGACCAGGCTGCGCAACTGGGTACCGGTACCCTTAATGATGTCGCCAATATATTTGAACATGGGTCAAATCCTCACTGAACCGCAACTGCAGGCGTGTTCCACAACACGATTGCAGCGGTCACCAGCAAATTGATCAGGGTCAGTGGCAGGCAGAATTTCCAGCTGAAGTCCATCACCTGGTCATAACGCGGACGCGGGATCGAAGCGCGCAGCAGGATGAACAGCATGATGAAGAACGCGGTCTTCAGTGCGAACCAGACGAAGGACAGTTGCGGCAGGATGCCGAACGGACCGTGCCAGCCACCGAAGAACAGGGTGACCAACAGCGCCGAGATCAGGATGATGCCGATGTACTCACCGACGAAGAACATGCCCCATTTCATACCGGCGTATTCAATGTGGTAACCGTCGGCCAGTTCCTGTTCCGCTTCCGGCTGGTCGAACGGGTGACGGTGAGTCACGGCCACGCCAGCGATGAAGAAGGTACAGAAGCCGAAGAACTGCGGAATGATGAACCACAGGTTCTGCGCCTGGTACTCGACGATATCGCGCATGTTGAACGAGCCGACCTGCACCACGATGCCCATCAGGGCCAGGCCCATGAACACTTCGTAGGACACGGTCTGCGCCGAGGCACGCAAGCTGCCGAGGAGGGCGAACTTGTTGTTACTCGACCAGCCGGCGAACAGCACCGCGTAGACCGACAGACCGGCCATGGCGAAGAAGAACAGCAGGCCGATGTTCAGATCCGCCACGCCCCAGGTCGGGGTGATCGGGATGATCGCGAAGGCGATCAGCAGGGCGGACATGGCCACCACCGGTGCCAGGGTGAAGATCACCTTGTCGGCAAACGGCGGGGTCCAGTCTTCCTTGAAGAACATCTTCAGCATGTCGGCAGCGATCTGGAACATGCCGAACGGGCCAACGCGGTTCGGACCGTAACGGTCCTGCCACCAGCCCAGCAGGCGACGTTCGACAAAGCTGAGCAACGCACCCGCGACCACCACGGCCAGCAGGATGACGATGGCTTTGATGACCGTCAGGATCACATCGATCACTTCAGGGGTGAACCAGGTCATTGCGCTGCCTCCTGCAGACCATCAACGGTTTGGCCGAAAATCGCCGGCGGAATGCCTGCCAGACCGGCCGGCAGTGCAACCAGGCCAGCGCCCAGCTCTTCATTGATGCGCAGCGGCAGACGCAGGGTCTGGCCGGCAACATTGAGGCTCAGCAGAGCACCGTCGTTGACGCCCAGGCGATCCGCTTCGGATTTCGCCAGGCCAACGTAGGCGGCCGGGATGCGTTCCTGGACCGGAGCGGCTTTCGACGAGTTCTCGTCGCTGCCGAACAAGTGGTAGAACGGCACGGCTTGCCAGGTGCCCTGGGCCGGGTTGAACGCGCGCGGAACACTGGCGAACCAGTTCAGCGAATCACCGGTGCTTTCGATCAGGCGGGTGCCCGGATCGCCAGCACGCAGGTGACCACCGACTTCGTCCTGGAACTTGTTCCAGGCTTGCGGCGAGTTCCAGCCCGGCGACCAGGCGAAAGGAACCTGCTGACGCGGTTCGACGGAGCCCGAGTAACCTTCCATCGAGAAGGCGAACGCGGTGTCCTTGTCTTGCGGGGTGCGTGGTTCGTGAACACTGATATCGGCGCGCATCGCGGTGCGACCGGAATAACGCAGCGGCTCACGGGCCAGTTTCAGACCCTTGATGCGGAACGAGGCGGACGGTGCGGCGTCGACGATACGCGCCAGTTGCGTGGTGCTCGAAGCAACGGCAGCGGTGACGTGGTCGAGTTGCGTCCAGTCGATCGGCTGGTTCAGCAGGGTGGCGCGCAGGGCGTGCAGCCAGCGCCAGCCTTCGTGGACCAGAATGCTCGAGTCCATGTATTGCGGATCGAAAACCTGGAAGAAGCGCTGGGCGCGGCCTTCCTGGCTGACCAGCGTACCGTCGCCTTCAGCGAAGCTGGCGGCTGGCAGAACCAGATGCGCGCGGTCGCTGGTCGCAGTCTTCTGGTGGTCGGCAACGATCACTACTTTCGCAGCGTTCAGTGCCGCATCGACCTTGGCTTTGGCGGTGCGGGTGTACAGATCGTTTTCAAGCACGACGATGGCGTCGGCCTTGCCGTCGATGACCGCTTGCAGCGCGGCATCAACCGATTCGCCACCGAGCATGGCCAGACCGAGGCTGTTGGCTTCCGGCACGATCAGGCTGATCGAACCGTTCTTCTCGCGCAGCTTCAGGGCTTTGGCGATGTTCGCAGCGGCTTCGATCAAGGCTTTGGAGCCCAGCGAAGTACCGGCGATGATCAGCGGACGCTTGGCCGCGAGCAGGGCATCAGCGATGCGCTTGGCCAGTTCCTGGGCTTCGGCGTCCAGACCTTCGACGGCCGGTGCGCTGGCGTCCAGGGCGTGAGCCACGGCGAAACCGATGCGGGCCAGATCGTCGGGAGCGGCGTGTACACACTCTTCGGCGATGTCGTCGAGCTTGGTTTCAGCCAGGCTGGCGATGAACAGCGGGTTCAGCTCGTGCTGACCGATGTTCTTCACGGCGGCGTCGAGCCAAGGCTGAACGCGCATGGCTTCGGCCATGTCTTCGGCCTTGCCTTTTACCGACTGACGCAGGGCCAGGGCCATACGGGCAGCGGTCTGGGTCAGGTCTTCACCGAGGACGAACACGGCGTCGTGGTCTTCGATGTCGCGCATGTTCGGGACTGGCAGCGGGCTGTCCTTCAGCACTTGGAGGACCAGACGGATGCGTTCCAGTTCGGAGGCTTCGATACCGGAGTAGAAGTGCTCGGCGCCGACCAGTTCACGCAACGCGTAGTTGCTTTCCAGGCTGGCACGCGGCGAACCGATACCGACGATGTTGCGACCGCGCAGCAGGTCGGCGGCTTTGTCCAGCGCAGCATCCAGGCTTAGCTTGGTGCCGTCGGCCAGCAGCGGCTGACGTGGACGGTCGGTGCGGTTGACGTAGCCATAGCCGAAACGGCCACGGTCGCACAGGAAGTACTGGTTCACCGAACCGTTGTAACGGTTTTCGATGCGACGCAGTTCACCGTAACGCTCACCCGGGGAAATGTTGCAACCGCTGGAGCAGCCATGGCAGATGCTCGGCGAGAACTGCATGTCCCATTTACGGTTGTAGCGCTCGGAGTGAGTCTTGTCGGTGAACACACCGGTCGGGCAGACCTCGGTGAGGTTGCCGGAGAACTCGCTTTCGAGGGTGCCGTCTTCAACGCGACCGAAGTACACGTTGTCGTGGGCGCCGAATACACCGAGGTCGGTGCCGCCGGCGTAGTCCTTGTAGAAACGCACGCAGCGGTAGCAGGCGATGCAGCGGTTCATTTCGTGGGAAATGAATGGGCCCAGTTGCTGGTTCTGGTGGGTGCGCTTGGTGAAGCGATAACGGCGCTCGTTGTGGCCGGTCATCACGGTCATGTCTTGCAGGTGGCAGTGACCGCCTTCCTCGCACACAGGGCAGTCGTGCGGGTGGTTGGTCATCAGCCATTCAACAACACTGGCGCGGAACGCCTTGGATTCTTCATCGTCGATGGAGATCCAGGTGTTGTCGGTGGCAGGGGTCATGCAGGACATGACGATGCGACCACGGGTGTCGTTCTCGTCGGTGTACTGCTTGACCGCGCACTGGCGGCAGGCCCCGACGCTACCAAGCGCGGGGTGCCAGCAGAAATAAGGGATGTCGAGGCCCAGCGACAGACATGCCTGTAACAGGTTGTCTGCCCCGTCGACTTCGAGCGCTTTGCCGTCTACGTGGATAGTGGCCATGGTTCAAAGGTCTTCGTTGGCCCGGTGTCAGCGGGCGTGGCTAATGGAATCTTGTTATCCGTCCGAATCCAGTCAGCCCCGAAAGGCGTCATCGGACGAAAGACGAAGGGCACGGACCCTTCGCCTTTTTAAGCGTTTACGCGCCGACTACGATCGGCTTCGCCAGAGGCGGGACGGCGGCGCTTGCGGGCGCGATACCGGCTTCGAACTCTGGACGGAAGTATTTGATGGCACTGCCCAACGGTTCCACGGCACCCGGTGCGTGAGCACAGAAGGTCTTGCCCGGGCCGAGGAAGTTGACCAGACCCAGCAGGGTCTCGATGTCGCCTGGCTGGCCGCGGCCTTGTTCGATGGCCATCAGCAGCTTGACGCTCCATGGCAGGCCATCACGGCAAGGGGTGCAGAAGCCACAGGATTCGCGAGCGAAGAACTGCTCCATGTTGCGCAGCAGGGACACCATGTTGACGCTGTCGTCCACCGCCATGGCCAGGCCGGTACCCATACGGGTGCCTACCTTGGCGATGCCGCCGGCGTACATTTGTGCGTCGAGGTGTTCCGGCAACAGGAAACCGGTACCGGCGCCGCCTGGCTGCCAGGCCTTGAGCTTGTAACCGTCGCGCATGCCGCCGGCGTAGTCTTCGAACAGCTCGCGACCGGTCACGCCGAATGGCAGTTCCCACAGGCCAGGGTTCTTGACCTTGCCGGAGAAGCCCATGAGCTTGGTGCCCATGTCTTCGCTGCCGTCGCGGGCCAACGATTTGTACCAGTCCACGCCGTCGGCGATGATCGCCGGCACGTTGCACAGGGTTTCAACGTTGTTCACGCAGGTCGGCTTGCCCCACACGCCAACGGCGGCAGGGAAGGGCGGCTTGGAGCGTGGGTTGGCGCGGCGGCCTTCGAGGGAGTTGATCAGTGCGGTTTCTTCACCGCAGATGTAACGCCCGGCACCGGTGTGGACGAACAGCTCGAAATCGAAGCCGCTGCCCAGGATGTTCTTGCCCAGCAGGCCCGCTGCCTTGGCTTCTTCCACGGCACGGTTCAGGTGCTTGGCGGCGGTGGTGTACTCGCCACGCAGGAAGATGTAGCCACGGTAGGTTTTCAGCGCGCGGGCGCTGATCAGCATGCCTTCGATCAGCAGATGGGGCAGTTGCTCCATCAGCATGCGGTCTTTCCAGGTGTTCGGCTCCATTTCATCCGCGTTGCACAGCAGGTAACGGATGTTGATGGATTCGTCTTTTGGCATCAGGCCCCACTTCACGCCAGTGGGGAAGCCTGCACCGCCGCGACCCTTGAGGCCAGCGTCTTTCACGGTCTGGACGATGGCGTCCTGATCCATGTCGGCAAAGGCTTTGCGTGCCGCCGCGTAACCGTTCTTGGCCTGGTACTCGTCGAGCCATACGGCTTCGCCGTCGTCACGCAGGCGCCAGGTCAGCGGGTGAGTCTCGGCCGAACGCTGGATGCGGTTGGCAGGACCGAAAGAGGTCAGGGTCATACGTAGCCCTCGAGCAGTTTGGCGACGCCGGCAGGCTGGACATCGCCAAAGGTGTCGTCATCGATCATCAGCGCCGGTGCCTTGTCGCAGTTACCGAGGCAGCAGACCGGCAGCAGGGTGAAACGACCGTCGGCGGTGGTCTGTCCCAGGCCGATACCCAGGTTGTTCTGGATTTCGCTGACGACCGACTCGTGGCCGCCGATGTAGCAGACCATGCTGTCGCAGACGCGAATGATGTGACGGCCGACCGGCTGACGGAAGATCTGGCTGTAGAACGTGGCCACGCCTTCAACGTCGCTGGCCGGGATGCCGAGGATCTCGCCAATGGCGTACAGGGCGCCGTCCGGCACCCAGCCGCGTTCTTTCTGAACGATCTTCAGGGCTTCGATCGACGCCGCGCGCGGGTCTTCGTAGTGATGCAGCTCGTGCTCGATGGCCGAGCGCTCGGTTTCACTCAGGGTGAAACGGTCTGTCTGGATAAGCGTGCTGTTCATGCTTAGCGGTCCACGTCGGCCATAACGAAATCGATACTACCCAGGTACGCAATCATGTCCGCGACCATGCTGCCTTTGATCACCGAAGGGATCTGTTGCAGATGCGGGAAGCTTGGAGTGCGGATCCGGGTACGGTAGCTCATGGTGCCGCCGTCGCTCGTCAGGTAATAACTGTTGATGCCCTTGGTCGCTTCGATCATCTGGAAGGATTCGTTGGCCGGCATGACCGGGCCCCACGAAACCTGCAGGAAGTGCGTGATCAAGGTTTCGATGTGTTGCAGCGTGCGCTCTTTCGGCGGCGGCGTGGTCAGCGGGTGATCCGCCTTGTACGGGCCTTCCGGCATGTTGCGCATGCACTGGTCGATGATCTTGATGCTCTGGCGCATCTCTTCGACGCGAACCATGCAGCGGTCGTAGGCATCGCCGTTGGCGGCCAGCGGTACTTCGAACTCGAAGTTCTCGTAGCCGGAGTATGGACGCGCTTTACGCAGGTCGAAGTCGCAACCGGTGGAACGCAGGCCAGCACCGGTGACGCCCCATTCCAGGGCTTCTTTGGTGTTGTACTGGGCAACGCCGATGGTACGACCCTTGAGGATGCTGTTCTGCAGGGCAGCCTTGGTGTATTCGTCGAGGCGCTTTGGCAGCCATTCAACGAAGTCTTTCACCAGTTTTTCCCAGCCGCGCGGCAGGTCGTGGGCAACACCACCGATGCGGTACCAGGCCGGGTGCAGACGGAAACCGGTGATGGCTTCGATCACCGTGTACGCCTTCTGGCGGTCGGTGAAGGTGAAGAACACCGGAGTCATGGCGCCGACGTCCTGGATGTAGGTACCCAGGAACAGCAGGTGGCTGGTGATCCGGAAGAACTCGGCCATCATGATGCGGATGACGTCGACCTTCTCGGGCACCTTGATGCCGGCCAGCTTCTCGACCGAGAGCACGTACGGCAGGTTGTTCATCACGCCGCCGAGGTAGTCGATACGGTCGGTGTACGGAATGAAGCTGTGCCAGGACTGACGCTCGGCCATCTTCTCGGCGCCACGGTGGTGGTAACCGATGTCCGGAACGCAGTCGACGATCTCTTCGCCATCCAGCTGCAGGATGATGCGGAAGGCACCGTGAGCCGAAGGGTGGTTCGGACCCAGGTTGAGGAACATGTAGTCCTCGTTCGGGCCGGAACGCTTCATGCCCCAGTCTTCAGGACGGAAACGCGCGGCTTCTTCCTCAAGCTGTTGCTTGGCCAGGTTCAGGCTGTACGGATCGAATTCGGTGGCGCGCGCCGGGAAGTCCTTGCGCAGCGGGTGACCTTCCCAGGTCGGCGGCATCATGATGCGCGACAGGTGAGGGTGACCTTTGAAGTCGATACCGAACATGTCCCAGACTTCACGCTCGTACCAGTTGGCGTTCGGCCAGATGCTGGTGACGGTCGGCAAGCTGAGGTCGCTCTCGGACAAGGCGACCTTGATCATCACGTCACTATTACGTTCCAGCGACATGAGGTGATAGAACACGGTGAACTCGGCGTCGCTCGGCAGGCCTTGACGCTTGGTGCGCAGACGCTCGTCCACGCCGTGCAGGTCATAGAGCATGACGTACGGCTTGGGCAGGTTGCGCAGGAAGGTCAGGACTTCGACGAGTTTGGCACGCGCCACCCACAGCACCGGCATGCCGGTGCGGGTCGGCTGGGCGGTGAACGCCTCGGGGCCAAAACGATTGTTCAGTTCGACGACCACATCCTGGTCGTCTGCCTTATAAGGCGGGATGTACAGAGCACTGCCTGTAGTCATGGTTATTTTTTCGCTTTCGGTCAACGTAAAGAATGAAGCCAGCTTCTCGTTTCTTTGAAACAGATCTGGATCAGACTTCGTCAGGGCTGCGCAGGTTGGTGACTGCGATTCGCTGTTCGCGGCGCTGTTCCTTCTGCGAAGGCATGTCGGCGCGATAAACGCCTTGATCGCCAACGACCCAGGAAAGTGGGCGACGCTCCTGTCCAATGGATTCCTGCAACAGCATCAAGCCTTGTAGAAATGCTTCCGGACGGGGCGGGCAGCCAGGTACGTAGACGTCCACGGGCAGGAACTTGTCCACCCCTTGAACCACGGAGTAGATGTCGTACATGCCACCGGAGTTGGCGCACGAACCCATCGAGATCACCCATTTGGGCTCGAGCATCTGCTCGTACAGACGCTGAATGATCGGCGCCATCTTGATGAAGCACGTACCGGCGATAACCATGAAGTCGGCCTGACGCGGTGATGCCCGGATAACTTCGGCGCCGAAGCGCGCGATGTCGTGGGGCGCCGTGAAGGCCGTGGTCATTTCCACGTAGCAGCACGAAAGACCGAAGTTGTACGGCCACAGGGAGTTCTTACGTCCCCAGTTGACCGCGCCACTCAGCACGTCTTCCAGCTTGCCCATGAAAATGTTTTTGTGGACTTGATCTTCTAACGGATCGGAAACGGTTTCCCGTTCGCCAATCGGATACTGCTCGTTAGGAGCATCGGGGTCGATTCTGGTGAGATTGTATTGCATTGCCAAAGCCTCATTGTTTCAGCTTCGCCTGCCGCTTGCGACGAGCTTCCGGAGCCCAGTCAAGGGCGCCCACTCGGAACAGGTAGACAAGACCTGCCAACAGAATTGCTATGAAAACGAGAGCTTCGACGAATCCGGTCCAGCCGCTTTCGCGGACGGACACAGACCATGCAAAGAGAAAGAGGGCTTCGATATCGAAGATCACGAACAGCATCGCGACCAGATAGAATTTGGCTGAGAGCCGCAAGCGGGCGCCACCGGTAGGTAGCATGCCGGACTCGAACGGTTCGTTTTTGCTGCGGCCCCAGGCTTTTGACCCGAGGAGGCTGGAGACGCCGAGCATGAAGGCACACAGGCCGACTACACCCAGAAGGAAAATGGCAAAGCCCCAGTTGTGGGCCATGAGTCCTGTCGCTTCGGGCATGCTGGTAATCCTTAACAGAGAGCAAAGGTCTCTGAGCTTGATAAAGAAATAAGGCAGTGACGATATGTCGCAGCAATCAATCGCGCTGATTTTATGGCTAAACACCCTGCAAGTAAAATTCCTATAGCGAAATTATTTATTGGAATAAGGACATAGCGCACCTCGATGGCCCCGCAGCCCATGCGTTGCGGGCATTAGCCGGGATTTCGCGAATTATGTTTTGTAGGAAATGTAACGAACATAGTTGCCGCTAAATGATAATTAATATCGTTTGTGGTGGTTTTGTAACTGTTTAGCGATTGGGCAGTTGGGAAGTTGTCTTATATCCGCGTTACTGCAAGTAGCGGCGGCGCACGTTTTAACCGATTTTTGTGACGCGGATAGCGCTCTGGATCAATGTTTTGCCTGACAGATTGTGCCGACCCTGAGAGGTTCAGGAAGTCACAGGCAAAAAAAACGCCCCGAACCAGTCGGGGCGTCAGTTTTTCGGCAATGCGGTTAGCTTTCTACACGGTCCGCAAAGGCCGTTTACTCAGGCGAAGTCGATCAGTGGAACTGTTCTTCTTCAGTCGAGCCGGTCAGCGCGGTCACCGAGGACGAACCGCCCTGGATCACGGTTGTCATGTCGTCGAAGTAGCCAGTGCCCACTTCCTGCTGGTGAGCCACGAAGGTGTAACCCTTGGCGGCGTCAGCGAATTCCTGCTCTTGCAGCTTCACGTAGGCAGTCATGTCGTTGCGGGCGTAGTCGTGCGCCAGGTTGAACATGCTGTGCCACATGTTGTGAATGCCGGCCAGGGTGATGAACTGGTGCTTGTAACCCATGGCGGACAGTTCGCGCTGGAATTTGGCGATGGTCGCGTCGTCCAGGTTTTTCTTCCAGTTGAAGGAAGGCGAGCAGTTGTACGACAGCAGCTGGTCCGGGTATTCCTTCTTGATCGCTTCAGCGAAGCGACGGGCTTCGTCCAGATCCGGCTTGGCGGTTTCGCACCAGATCAGGTCGGCGTACGGCGCGTAAGCCAGGCCACGGGCGATTGCCTGGTCCAGGCCTGCACGAACCTTGTAGAAGCCTTCCTGAGTGCGGGTGCCGGTTACGAACGGTTGGTCGTACGGGTCGCAGTCGGACGTCAGCAGGTCGGCAGCGTTGGCGTCGGTACGGGCCAGGATGATGGTCGGTACGCCGGCAACGTCGGCAGCCAGACGAGCAGCGGTCAGCTTCTGCACGGCTTCCTGGGTTGGAACCAGAACCTTGCCGCCCATGTGGCCGCATTTCTTCACGGAAGCCAGTTGGTCTTCGAAGTGAACGCCGGCGGCGCCTGCTTCGATCATGCTCTTCATCAGCTCGTAGGCGTTCAGTACGCCGCCGAAACCGGCTTCAGCGTCAGCCACGATTGGCGCGAAGTAGTCGATGTAGCCTTCGTCGCCCGGGTTCTTGCCGGCTTTCCACTGGATCTGGTCGGCACGACGGAATGAGTTGTTGATGCGCTTGACCACGGTTGGAACCGAGTCCACCGGGTACAGCGACTGATCCGGGTACATCGATTCGGCGGAGTTGTTGTCCGCGGCGACTTGCCAGCCCGACAGGTAGATCGCCTGGATACCGGCTTTAACCTGCTGAACAGCCTGGCCGCCCGTCAGGGCGCCCATGCAGTTGACGAAATCTTTCTCTGGGCGGAAGGACGGCTTGGCACCCTGGGTAACCAGGTTCCACAGTTTTTCGGCGCCCATTTTTGCAAAGGTGTGCTCTGGTTGAACCGAGCCACGCAGACGGACGACGTCAGCAGCGGAGTAATTGCGAGTCACGCCTTTCCAGCGCGGGTTTTCAGCCCAGTCTTTTTCAAGGGCTGCAATTTGCTGTTCGCGTGTCAGTGCCATGGAGATAAACCTCGTCGCGTCTTTATGAAAAGTTGTTCTGCGGTGGAAAATTCCTTGCGCTCGCTGACCAGAAGCTTAGGTGGTCAGGTCGGGTTCGGCGGGGCAGGCGACGGGATGAACGATGGGCTCGAGGGGAAGTGAGCAGGTAAAGGCGAACTGGCGGGCGCATTCGGGCGTCGTGGGCCTTTATACGAACTACAGTGTAAAGCCGGGTTACCTAATTACGCTTCCGTCCCTCGGGACAACTTCGTTCCAGTCGGCAACCTCGTCAAACACACCTTGTGGGCGGTACAGACACGAAACGGCTCGCGAGGATGGGTGCGAGCATCGCTTCGAAGGCCCTTGCCAGGGCCTCTGATTAGCGGGAGCGAGGCCATCATGCCTTCGCTTTTTTGGCTCGTCAAACGTTTTGTAGTGCTTTTTTTAAAGCACTACATCTTTCGTCTAATACGACTAATCAGTCAGTTTTTGGTGCTTTAGTCCAACGTGTCGACTTTCACCCGCAACGTCATGTCATCCCGGCCTTGAGTCGAGTAGCTGCGGGCCAGGCCCTGTTTGTCGGCCTGAGTCTCGCGGTTCACGCCGGCGAGGGTGATCCACTCGCCCAGGCGTCCGGTGACGGTTGTGTCGGTGCTCTGCACGTTCACTACATCGGGACGTTCCTGGCTCATGCGGTCACGGTTGGTACTGATGGCCAGGTGAACGGTGTCGCCGGTGACGCTGGCGGTGACGTAGAAGCCCTGGGTGACGTTGCGATATTGGGTCTGGCTGCTGTAATCGCCGTAGGAATTGGTCTGGCTGCTGGTGATCGGCACGCTCTGGCCGACCTGGATCAGGGCGGGCGCGCCTTCGCTGGCCTGAATCTGCTGAATGCCGCCGTCGCGGCTGGACGTGCTGTAGTTGATGATCCTGGTTTGCTGGTCGCCAGTGTTCTGTTGGTTGTTTTCGTTGGTGTCGACGGTGATCAGCAGGCGTTTGGGCTCGGTATCCAGTTGGGTCAGCAGGGCCTTGAGCGCCTGAATCTTGTCCGGTTCGGCCTTGACGATCAGTTGGTTGCCATAGGCGCTGACCTGGCCGTCCTTGCCGATGAAGTCCTGGGCGACCGGCAGCATGTCGGCGCTGGTGTGGTACTTGAGGGGCACGATTTCTGTGGCTGCCAGCACCGAAAAACTGCAACCGAGCAGCAGGGTGGTGAGCAGGGTGCGTAGGGACATGTCCGTTATCTCCGCTTTCGAAAGGCTTGATATTGCCAGTTTGTCGGCCCGGGGTGGGGCAAGTTGAATCGTAGACAGCAAAACGCCCCGGCATCATGAGATGGCGGGGCGTTTTGAGGTGTGCATCAAGCGTTATGCCGAATGACGAACCATGTCGACATGCGGAATCCCGGCTTCCAGGAACTCCTCACTGACCAGGTTGAAACCCAGACGCTCGTAGAACGCCGTGGCCTGCACCTGCGCGCTAAGCATCTGTTGCTTCAGTCCACGAGCTTCGGCTTCGGCGATGACCGCTTGCATCAGCGCATCACCGACCTTCAGCCCGCGCCAGTCCTTGAGCACCGAAACCCGACCGATGTGCCCGTCGGGCAGCAGGCGGGCGGTGCCGATCGGAAAGTCGCCTTCGAAAGCCAGGAAATGCACCGCCGTGGCGTCATCGGCGTCCCACTCAAGCTCGGGCGGAACCGATTGTTCGGCAATGAACACCGTTTCGCGAATGCGGCGGATCTCGGCGTTGTCCTTTTGCCAGTCTGCAACACGTACGCGAATCTTATTCATCGTCGGCGAACCCCAGGCTCCCTTGCTTGACCAGTTCGCACAGCAGGCCGCGACCGTCTTCGTCGCTCAGCCAGTCACCGAGGTTGTCGGTGTGCAGGGCGTCAGCGGAGCAGATCAGCTTCAGCAGTTCGCGCAACTTGCCCGGCAGGTAACGGCTCTGGCCGCTGGCGAACAGCAGCAGATCGTCATCGACTTCCGACCATGCCAGGCGCGCGCTCGGGTTGCGGATCAGGATGGCGCCGTCTTCGAGCGCACTGAGGAAGTCTTCTTCTTCGACTTCTTCAGGGCCCACCACCAGCTCTGGATAGCGCGGCTCGGTCATGTACTGGCCGAACCAGGTCAGCAGCAGGCGTTCGTCGCTCATGTGCTCGGCGAGCAACGCTTTCAGGCGGCCGAGTGCATCGTGCTGGATCTGGTGTGGATCGCTGACCGGCTTCGCATCGGCGTCGGTGTAGCGCTCTTCGTCAGTCAGGAACTGGCTGAGGAAGTCGGTGAAGTGGGTCAGCACTTCAGCGGCGCTCGGTGCGCGGAAGCCGACCGAGTAGGTCATGCAGTCATCAACGGCAACGCCGCAGTGAGCCAGGCGCGGCGGCAGGTAGAGCATGTCGCCCGGTTCCAGGACCCACTCTTCGGTCTCGTGGAATTCGGCGAGGATGCGCAGGTCTGCGTGTTGCAGCAATGGGCTTTCGGAGTCGCACATCTGGCCGATTTTCCAGTTGCGCTTGCCGTGGCCTTGCAGCAGGAATACGTCGTAGTTGTCGAAGTGCGGGCCGACGCTGCCACCCGGGGCGGCGAAGCTGATCATCACGTCGTCGACGCGCCAGCTCGGCAGGAAACGGAAGTTTTCCAGCAGTTCGCTGACTTCCGGCACGAACTGATCGACGGCCTGCACCAGCAGGGTCCACTCGCGCTCCGGCAGTTTGCTGAATTCGTCTTCGGCGAACGGGCCGCGGCGCAGTTCCCAAGGGCGCTCGCCATGTTCGATCACCAGGCGCGATTCGACTTCTTCTTCCAGGGCCAGGCCGGCGAGTTCGTCGGCGTCGATCGGGCTTTCGAAATCAGGAATCGCCTGACGGATCAGCAGTGGTTTTTTCTGCCAGTAATCGCGCATGAACTCGCGCGCCGTGAGACCACCCAGAAGTTGAAGAGGAATATCGGGATTCATATGTAACCTATTGAAAAAAAGCATTTTTCAGACGGGAATAAAAACGCCCGGCGCGGCCGGGCGTCTCAAACGGGTCAAGCAGTCGATCAGATGCGTTTGGCTTGCGCTACAGCGTTGCCGATGTAGTTGGCCGGGGTCAGTTGCTTGAGCTCGGCTTTCGCAGCGGCCGGCATGTCCAGGCCATCGATGAAAGTCTGCAGCGCTTCAGGGCTGATGCCCTTGCCGCGTGTCAGTTCTTTCAGCTTCTCGTACGGGTTTTCGATGTTGTAGCGGCGCATCACGGTCTGGATCGGCTCGGCCAGAACTTCCCAGCACGCGTCCAGATCGGCAGCGATCTTGTCAGCGTTCAGCTCGAGCTTGCTGATGCCTTTGAGGCTCGCTTCGTACGCGATCACGCTGTGGGCGAAGCCGACACCGAGGTTACGCAGCACGGTGGAGTCGGTCAGGTCGCGCTGCCAGCGGGAGATTGGCAGTTTGCTCGCCAGGTGCTGGAACAGCGCGTTGGCGATGCCCAGGTTGCCTTCGGAGTTTTCGAAGTCGATCGGGTTGACCTTGTGCGGCATGGTCGACGAACCGATTTCGCCTGCGATGGTGCGCTGCTTGAAGTAACCCAGGGAGATGTAGCCCCAGATGTCACGGTCGAAGTCGATCAGAATGGTGTTGAAGCGCGCAATGGCGTCGAACAGCTCGGCGATGTAGTCGTGCGGCTCGATTTGCGTGGTGTACGGGTTGAAGCCCAGACCCAGTTCGTCTTCGATGAAGGCGCGGGCGTTGGCTTCCCAGTCGATCTGTGGGTAGGCCGACAGGTGAGCGTTGTAGTTGCCGACAGCGCCGTTGATCTTGCCCAGCAGCGGAACGGCAGCGACCTGAGCGATCTGGCGCTCAAGACGGTAAACCACGTTCGCCAGCTCTTTACCCAGCGTGGTCGGCGAAGCCGGCTGACCGTGGGTGCGCGACAGCATAGGCACGTCGGCGAAACGGATCGCCAGTTCGCGGATGGCTTCGGCGGTCTGGCGCATCAGCGGCAGCATCACATCATCACGGCCTTCGCGCAGCATCAGGGCGTGGGACAGGTTGTTGATGTCCTCGCTGGTGCAGGCAAAGTGGATGAATTCGCTGACCTTGGCCAGTTCCGGCAACTTGGCCGCCTGCTCCTTGAGCAGGTATTCGATCGCTTTTACGTCGTGGTTGGTGGTGCGCTCGATCTCTTTCACGCGCTCGGCGTGCTCCAGCGAGAAGTTCTCGGCCAGTTCATTCAGAACGGCGTTGGCTTCGGCGGAGAAGACTGGCACTTCCGGGATACCGGCGTGAGCGGCCAGGCGCTGGAGCCAGCGCACTTCAACCAGAACGCGGGCACGGATCAGGCCGTACTCGCTGAAAATTGGGCGCAGGGCCTGGGTTTTGCCGGCGTAGCGGCCGTCAACAGGGGAAACCGCAGTGAGCGAAGAGAGCTGCATGGGGTGTTCTCGGACAGTCGGGCAACGAAATGGGGCGCGTATCATACATGAAAAAATCCGCCGGTCCGTCGCCAACTGACCGGCGTATTACGCGTTACTGACTCAAAACGGTGTTGCGGGCGCGGTTCAGCTGCTGCGCATCAGCGGGTAAAGCTCTTTGAGCAACTTGCGACGACTGATCACCAACTGCCAGCGATGGCCGCCCAACTGGCGCCACAGACGTGCCGAACGGATACCAGCGAGCAACAAGGCGCGAATCTTCGAGGCGTTGCTCGGCTGCTGCAGGTTGCGCATGTCGCCGTGCACCTGGATGCGCTGGCGCAACGTGCTCAGGGTGTCCTGGTACAACGCGCCGCACGCGGCGATCACGTTTTCGTGGGCCGGGCCGAAGTGCTCGACCTGCGACTGGATCTGCGGCAGACGCTTGCCGATCACGTCGAGCATGTCGTTGCGCTTGGCCAGTTGTCGCTCAAGGCCGAGCATCGACAAAGCGTAGCGCAACGGCTCGCGCTGCAAGGTGCTCGGGTCGCGTTCGAGGGCGCCGATCAGTGCGCGGTAACCGTCGCGCAGGTTGATGTCGTCGCCGCCGTACACGTCCAGCGTATCCTTCGGGTCGCGGACCAGCAGGCTGCCGAGCATGCAGCTCAGGCCGGCCTCGTTGGTCTGGCCGGTCTTGGCGATCCGGTCGACCAGCACGGCGGCGAGAAACACGCCGCCCAGAGCCGTCAGTTGCTCCTGAGTCGGGCTCATGCCTGGCCGCTCCACGGCTCGGCGACTTCGATCACGCCGCCACCGAGGCAGATTTCTCCGTCATAGAACACCACCGACTGGCCCGGCGTGACCGCGCGTTGCGGCTCGTCGAACACGGCGCGGTAGCCGGATTCAGTTTTTTCCAGCGTGCAGGCCTGATCGCTCTGGCGATAACGAACCTTGGCGGTCAGGCGCAGCGGCTGGCTCAAATCGATCGGGTTGACCCAATAGATTTCCGAAGCGAGCAGGGCGCTGGAGAACAGCCACGGATGGTTGTTGCCCTGGCCAACGATCAACTCGTTGGTGTCCAGATCCTTGCGCAGCACGTACCACGGTTCGTCGCCGGCGTCTTTCAAGCCGCCGATGCCCAAGCCCTGACGCTGGCCGATGGTGTGGTACATCAAGCCATGGTGACGGCCGATGACTTCGCCTTCGGTGGTCTTGATCTCGCCCGGTTGCGCCGGCAGGTATTGCTTGAGGAAGTCGCTGAAACGACGCTCACCGATGAAGCAGATCCCGGTGGAATCCTTCTTCTTGGCGGTCGCCAGTTCGTATTTCTCGGCGATTGCACGGACTTCCGGTTTTTCCAGCTCGCCGACCGGGAACAGGGTCTTGGCGATCTGTTCGCCGCCGACGGCGTGCAGGAAGTAGCTCTGATCCTTGTTCGGGTCCAGGCCCTTGAGCAGTTCGGTGCGGCCATCGATGTCGCGGCGGCGCACATAGTGGCCGGTGGCAATCAGGTCGGCGCCGAGCATCATGGCGTAGTCGAGGAACGCCTTGAACTTGATCTCGCGGTTGCACAGGATGTCCGGGTTCGGCGTGCGTCCGGCCTTGTATTCGGCCAGGAAATGCTCGAACACGTTGTCCCAGTACTCGGCGGCGAAGTTGGCGGTGTGCAGCTTGATACCGATCTTGTCGCACACGGCCTGAGCATCCGCCAGGTCGTCCATGGCGGTGCAGTATTCCGTTCCGTCGTCTTCTTCCCAGTTCTTCATGAACAGGCCTTCCACCTCATAACCCTGCTCGATCAGCAGGAGAGCGGAAACGGAAGAGTCCACGCCGCCGGACATGCCGACAATGACGCGCTTCTTGGATGTGTCAGAAGGGGCTGGATCACGCATAGGGATTCAATGAGTGTCTTGAAAAAGGACGCGATTCTATCAGGCTCACGGCCTCAAGGCTAAAGGGAAGGGCGGATCAGTTCGAGGCCGAAGCGATTGCCGGCCAGATAATCATCGATGCAGCGGAGAATCAGCTCGCTGCGCCAGTGATCGCGCTGGGCCAATAATTCGTCGCGGGTCAGCCACTTGGCGCCGACGATACCGTCGTCCAGCTGATAATCCGGGTGGTGTTTCACGGCTTTGGCGCTGAAGCACACGCGCTGGTAAGTCACGCCGTTGCTGGGTGCGGTGTACAGATAAATGCCGATCACGCTGGTGGGTTCGACGTCCCAGCCGGTTTCTTCGAGGGTTTCGCGCACGGCGGCTTCGATCAGGGTTTCGTCCGGGTCCAGATGGCCGGCGGGCTGATTGAGCACGTTACGGCCAGCCTTGTGTTCCTCGACCATCAGAAAACGACCGTTGTCCTCGACGATGGTGGCGACGGTGATGTGGGGGAGCCATTGCATGAATTGAATCTCCTGGGCGGAAGGCAGAAACACAAACCCCGGCGCATGGCCGGGGTTTGTGATGTTCCCTTTACAACCTTATACCAGCGCAGCGATGGCCGCGTTGAGGGTTGCGCTTGGGCGCATGGCCTTGCTGATCAGCTCGGCATTGGCGTGGTAGTAACCGCCGATGTCCACTGGCTTGCCTTGAACGGCGTTGAGTTCGGCAACGATGGTCGCCTCGTTCTCGGTCAGGGTCTTGGCCAGGGTCGCGAACTGCGCTTGCAGTGCAGCGTCATCGGTCTGGGCGGCCAGGGCTTGTGCCCAGTACATTGCCAGGTAGAAGTGGCTGCCGCGGTTGTCGATGTTGCCGACTTTGCGCGATGGCGACTTGTTGTTGTCCAGGAACTGGCCAGTGGCCTGGTCCAGGGTCTTGGACAGAACCAGCGCTTTCGGGTTGTTGTAGTTCACACCCAGGTGCTCGAGAGAAGCGGCCAGGGCCAGGAATTCACCCAGCGAATCCCAGCGCAGGAAGTTCTCTTCGACCAGTTGCTGCACGTGCTTCGGAGCCGAACCGCCGGCGCCGGTTTCGAACAGGCCACCGCCGTTCATCAGCGGCACGATCGACAGCATCTTGGCGCTGGTGCCCAGTTCCATGATCGGGAACAGGTCGGTCAGGTAGTCGCGCAGTACGTTGCCGGTCACCGAAATGGTGTCCTTGCCGTCGCGGGTGCGCTGCAGGGTGTACTTCATTGCGTCGACCGGTGCCATGATCTGGATGTCCAGACCGGCGGTGTCGTGATTCTTCAGGTAAGCCTGAACCTTCTCGATCACCACGCCATCGTGGGCGCGCATCGGGTCCAGCCAGAAAATGGCTGGGGTTGCGCTTGCGCGAGCACGGTTGACGGCCAGTTTGACCCAGTCCTGGATCGGCGCGTCTTTGGTCTGGCACATGCGGAAGATGTCGCCGGCTTCAACAGCCTGTTCCATCAGCAGGGTGCCTTTGCTGTCGGTCACGCGAACCACGCCATCGGCCTTGATCTGGAAGGTCTTGTCGTGGGAGCCGTACTCTTCAGCCTTTTTAGCCATCAGGCCAACGTTTGGCACGCTGCCCATGGTGGTTGGATCGAAAGCGCCATTGGCTTTGCAATCTTCGATCACGGCCTGGTAGATGGTGGCGTAGCAACGATCCGGGATCACAGCCTTGGTGTCGTGCAGCTGGCCGTCGGTGCCCCACATCTTGCCGGAGTCACGGATCATGGCCGGCATCGAGGCGTCGACGATAACGTCGCTCGGCACGTGCAGGTTGGTGATGCCTTTGTCGGAGTTGACCATCGCCAGCGACGGACGAACGGCGTAGACCGCTTGAATGTCAGCTTCGATCTGAGCTTGTTGCTCGGCCGGCAGCGCTTTGATGCGGGCGTACAGGTCGCCGATGCCGTTGTTCAGGTTGAAGCCGATCTCGGCCAGCACGTCGGCGTGCTTGGTCAGGGCGTCTTTGTAGAACTCGGCAACGATCTGGCCGAACATGATCGGGTCGGAGACCTTCATCATGGTGGCTTTCAGGTGAACCGACAGCAGCACGCCTTGTTGCTTGGCGCTGTCGATTTCAGCGGCGATGAACGCGCGCAGGGCCTTTTTGCTCATTACGGAGCAGTCGAGGATCTCGCCCGCCTGAACGGTGGTTTTTTCTTTCAGGACGGTCGCGGTGCCGTCTTTGGCGATCAATTCGATCTTCACGGCGTCAGCGGCGTCGATCAGGGCAGCTTTTTCGCTGCCGTAGAAATCGCCGGTGCTCATGTGAGCGACGTGGGACTTGGAGTCTTTGGCCCAGGCGCCCATTTTGTGCGGGTGCTTGCGAGCGTAGTTCTTGACCGACAGCGGAGCGCGACGGTCGGAGTTGCCTTCACGCAGAACCGGGTTCACGGCGCTGCCCTTGACCTTGTCGTAACGCGCCTTGGTGTCTTTGTCGGCGTCGCTGGTCACGGTTTCCGGGTAGTCCGGCAGGTTGTAGCCCTGGGCTTGCAGCTCTTTGATCGCGGCTTGCAGTTGCGGAGCCGAGGCGCTGATGTTCGGCAGCTTGATGATGTTGGCTTCAGGCGTAACGGCCAGGTCGCCCAGTTCGGCGAGGTGGTCGGCTACGGCTTTGTCGCCCAGTTGCTCGGGGAAGCTGGCCAGAATACGTGCTGCAAGAGAGATATCGCGGGTTTCCACGGCGATATCGGCCGAGGCGGTGTAGGCCTCGATGATCGGCAGCAGGGAATAGGTGGCGAGGGCTGGAGCTTCGTCGGTGAAGGTATAGATGATCTTCGAGCGGGTGGGCATATTCGGATTAACTCTCTCTTCTTTGCTAAAGCGTGCGCAGAAACTCGAGGGGCGCCGGGTAAGCGCGTTCGTTCAAAGTCATCCATGAACCGAATGTCGAGATTCTTCGCGGTGATGTTGGGTGCATCAGTAGAGCGTCAAGCAGTCGGACTGCGGTAACAGTTCAACCAATCAGGCGGAAAGTCTCGTGCTAGAGAGGCCAGCCGTCGTGACCCTTTGGTCAGCGGGCGGCATTATACATAGGTAGCTGGCAATCTGCCGATGGTTCATATGCAACGATTCTCGTCCATTGGTCTAAAGGTCGCAGGCCGGGGTGGGGCGTAGAGTCGCCGTGAATGCTTGAGATTGGCGCTTTTCCCTTTGCTTTCAGGCTTGTACGAAACGAGATATGGCCGCGCCCGGAACAGAGGGTTTGCGTGTTGATTCAACTGGGTTACGCTCGAACCAAGCCAGATGTTCAATCCAAACAATGGAGTTCAGCATGGGTTACAAGAAGATTCAGGTTCCAGCCGTCGGCGACAAAATCACCGTCAACGCAGACCATTCTCTCAATGTCCCTGATAACCCGATCATTCCCTTCATCGAAGGTGACGGCATTGGCGTCGACGTCAGCCCTGTGATGATCAAAGTGGTTGATGCTGCCGTGGCCAAGGCCTACGGGGGCAAGCGCAAGATTTCCTGGATGGAGGTTTATGCTGGCGAAAAAGCAACTCAAGTCTATGACCAGGACACCTGGCTGCCCCAGGAAACCCTGGACGCCGTCAAGGACTACGTCGTTTCCATCAAAGGCCCGCTGACCACCCCGGTCGGTGGCGGCATTCGCTCGCTCAACGTTGCCCTGCGTCAGCAGCTCGATCTCTATGTCTGCCTGCGCCCTGTGGTGTGGTTTGAAGGCGTACCGAGCCCGGTGAAAAAGCCAGGCGACGTCGACATGGTGATCTTTCGCGAGAACTCCGAAGACATCTATGCCGGTATCGAATGGAAGGCCGGCTCTCCTGAAGCCACCAAGGTCATCAAGTTCCTGAAAGAAGAAATGGGCGTCACCAAGATCCGTTTCGACCAGGATTGCGGCATCGGCATCAAGCCGGTTTCGAAAGAAGGCACCAAGCGTCTGGTGCGCAAGGCCCTGCAATACGTAGTGGACAACGACCGCAAGTCGCTGACCATCGTGCACAAGGGCAACATCATGAAATTCACCGAAGGTGCCTTCAAGGACTGGGGCTACGAGGTGGCGAAGGAAGAATTCGGCGCCGAGCTGCTCGATGGCGGCCCGTGGATGAAATTCAAGAACCCGAAAACCGGCCGTGAAGTCATCGTCAAGGATGCCATCGCCGACGCCATGCTCCAGCAGATCCTGCTGCGTCCGGCCGAATACGATGTGATCGCCACCCTCAACCTCAACGGTGACTACCTGTCCGACGCCCTGGCGGCGGAAGTGGGCGGTATCGGTATCGCGCCGGGTGCCAACCTGTCCGACACCGTGGCCATGTTCGAGGCGACCCACGGTACCGCGCCGAAATATGCCGGCAAGGACCAGGTCAACCCGGGTTCGGTGATTCTGTCGGCAGAGATGATGTTGCGCCACCTGGGCTGGACCGAGGCGGCTGACCTGATCATCAAGGGCACCAATGGCGCGATCAAGGCCAAGACCGTGACCTACGACTTCGAACGTCTGATGGAAGGCGCCACGCTGGTGTCTTCTTCGGGCTTCGGTGAGGCGATCATCAAACACATGTAAGAAAGACCGCTGCAACGAAACCGCCCGGCTCGAGTGATCGAGTCGGGCGGTTTTTTCTGGCAGGTGTTTTTTCGCGTCAGCTGGTTACTGTTTGGTGCGCGGCGGCGGCCGAGGCGGCATCTGTCGCGATCGCGGCAGCAGTAATGTTGACTGCGTGCAGGCCTTTCGGGCCTTGCACAATGGTGAATTTAACCAATTGCCCAGCCTTGAGGGTTTTGTACCCGTCCATTTCAATGGCGGAGTAGTGGGCAAAGAAATCGATCAGGTGACCGTCTTCATCCTTCCCTTCGTGGGTCTCGGTGTTTATGAAGCCGAACCCTTTGGCATTGTTGAACCATTTCACCTTGCCGACAGCCATGCTCAAATCCCTCTGCAACAGTCTCCATCGCTGGAGTATCATCCAATTCATCCGCAGTCGAATCCGTTAAAAAGATTGACTCCGCGGATCTTTTTTACCCACTGTGGGTTCTATTGGTTGTAACACCGTTTTCCCGATAGTCAAGGTGACCGGGCAGTCGGAGTTGAAAACGTGTCAAGCCGCCCCCACCACTGTATTTGCACAACTGACGAACCTTTCTTTCCATGCATGCAATCAGCCAGATTCGACTAACATTCAATCAGGATCGCCCTGATTTACACGACGACGATTCAGCGGGTATTGCTGTTCAGGAAGCAAAGCCTGCGTTACAGGCGCCGCCGATGTACAAGGTGGTTTTGTTTAATGATGACTACACACCGATGGATTTCGTCGTCGAAGTGCTCGAGGTGTTTTTTAACCTGAATCGCGAGCTGGCGACCAAGGTCATGCTGGCCGTCCATACAGAAGGGCGGGCAGTATGTGGAGTGTTTACCCGCGACATCGCCGAGACAAAGGCCATGCAGGTCAACCAGTACGCCAGGGAAAGCCAGCATCCGCTACTCTGTGAAATCGAGAAGGACGGTTAATCGCCGACCACTTGGGTATGAGGTGAAGCTATGTTAAACCGCGAGCTCGAAGTCACCCTCAATCTTGCCTTCAAGGAGGCACGTTCGAAGCGTCATGAGTTCATGACCGTCGAACACCTGCTGCTGGCCCTATTGGACAATGAGGCTGCCGCCACCGTATTGCGTGCCTGCGGCGCAAACCTCGACAAACTCAAGCACGACCTGCAGGAGTTCATCGACTCCACCACGCCGCTGATCCCCGTCCATGACGAAGATCGCGAAACCCAGCCAACCCTGGGCTTCCAGCGTGTGCTGCAACGTGCTGTCTTTCATGTGCAGAGCTCGGGCAAACGCGAAGTGACTGGCGCCAACGTGCTGGTTGCAATCTTCAGTGAGCAAGAGAGTCAGGCGGTGTTCCTGCTGAAACAGCAGAGCGTTGCACGCATTGATGTCGTCAACTATATCGCCCATGGCATTTCCAAGGTGCCGGGGCATGGCGATCACTCTGAAGGTGAACAAGATATGCAGGACGACGAGGGCGGTGAGTCTTCTTCTTCAGGCAATCCGCTGGATGCTTATGCCAGCAACCTCAACGAACTCGCACGCCAGGGCCGGATCGATCCGCTGGTCGGGCGTGAAACGGAAGTCGAGCGTGTCGCGCAGATTCTCGCGCGCCGCCGCAAGAACAATCCGCTGCTGGTGGGCGAGGCGGGCGTGGGTAAAACCGCGATTGCCGAAGGCCTGGCCAAGCGCATTGTCGACAACCAGGTGCCGGACCTGCTGGCCAACAGCGTCGTTTACTCCCTTGATCTGGGCGCCTTGCTCGCAGGCACCAAGTATCGCGGTGATTTCGAGAAGCGCTTCAAGGCGTTGCTCAACGAACTGAAAAAACGTCCGCAGGCGATCCTGTTCATCGACGAGATCCACACCATTATCGGTGCGGGTGCCGCGTCGGGTGGCGTCATGGATGCCTCGAACCTGCTCAAGCCGCTGCTGTCGTCTGGCGACATTCGCTGCATCGGCTCGACCACGTTCCAGGAATTCCGTGGCATCTTCGAGAAAGACCGTGCCCTGGCACGTCGCTTCCAGAAGGTCGATGTGGTCGAGCCGTCGGTGGAAGACACCATCGGTATCCTGCGCGGTCTGAAAGGACGCTTCGAGCAGCACCACAACATCGAATACAGCGATGAGTCGTTGCGCGCCGCTGCAGAACTGGCTTCGCGCTACATCAATGACCGGCATATGCCGGACAAGGCCATCGATGTGATCGACGAGGCGGGCGCCTATCAGCGTCTGCAACCGGTCGAGAAACGTGTGAAACGCATCGAAGTGCCGCAGGTCGAGGACATCGTGGCGAAGATCGCGCGGATTCCGCCGAAGCACGTCACCAGTTCCGACAAGGAACTGCTGCGTAACCTCGAGCGCGACCTGAAGCTGACGGTGTTTGGTCAGGACGCGGCGATCGATTCACTGTCGACTGCGATCAAACTGTCCCGTGCAGGCCTCAAGTCGCCGGATAAGCCGGTCGGTTCGTTCCTGTTCGCCGGACCTACCGGTGTCGGTAAAACCGAGGCTGCGCGCCAATTGGCCAAGGCATTGGGGATCGAACTGGTTCGCTTCGACATGTCCGAGTACATGGAGCGTCATACCGTATCGCGTTTGATCGGTGCGCCTCCGGGTTATGTCGGTTTCGACCAGGGCGGTCTGTTGACCGAAGCGATCACCAAGCAGCCGCACTGCGTATTGCTGCTCGACGAAATCGAGAAGGCGCATCCGGAAGTCTTCAACCTGCTGCTGCAGGTGATGGACCACGGCACGCTGACCGACAACAACGGGCGCAAGGCGGACTTCCGCAACGTGATCGTGATCATGACCACCAACGCCGGTGCTGAAACAGCGGCGCGTGCTTCGATCGGTTTCACCCATCAGGATCATTCGTCCGATGCGATGGAAGTGATCAAGAAGAGCTTCACGCCGGAGTTCCGCAACCGTCTGGATACCATCATTCAGTTTGGTCGCCTCAGTCACGAGGTCATCAAAAGCGTGGTGGACAAGTTCCTTACCGAACTTCAGGCGCAGCTGGAAGACAAGCGTGTGCTTCTGGAGGTTACCGACGCGGCGCGTAGTTGGCTGGCGGCCGGTGGTTACGATTCGGCAATGGGCGCTCGTCCGATGGCGCGTCTGATCCAGGACAAGATCAAGCGTCCGCTGGCGGAGGAGATTCTGTTTGGCGAACTGGCCGAGCATGGCGGTGTGGTTCACATCGACATCAAGGATGGTGAGCTGACGTTTGACTTCGAGACCACCGCAGAAATGGCTTGATGGCTGGTAAGTGAAAAGGCGCCTTCGGGCGCCTTTTTATTGTCCGTTTGTTTGGTGTGAATATCCGTTGCTGCGGTAACGGCTTCTTGGGGTTCCGCCCTTACGGCGGGTCACCTTTTCCAAACGCCGAAAAGGTAACCCAAAAGGCTTTACCCTGACGTTCGGCCCTCGCTGTGGCTCGGGTTCCTTCGCTCCGGGATCGATCCGGGGGCATCGCCTACGGTTTGCTTCGCTGCACC
>NZ_JBWKVT010000006.1:0-23818 GCF_059421845.1 Pseudomonas sp. GW821-FHT02C04
GTTCGACAACCGCCCGGACAACCGCATCCTTGCCTTCAAAGACCTGCGCTTCAGCTACGACACTTGGGGCAACCTCAGCGAAAAAACCAGCGCGGGCGGCACGGTGCAACGGTTCCACTACGACTGTGAAAACCGCCTCATCCATGCCCTGACCTGGCAAGGCACCACCCTGAGCAGCGAGGCCCGCTACCAGTACGACGCCGTCGGCCGACGCATCGGCAAGCAGGTCACCCAGAACGAGCAAACCCAACACACCCGCTTCCTCTGGCAAGGCCTGCGCCTGCTCCAGGAACAACACGCCGAGCGCCGCAGCCTCTACATTTACGAACCCGGCAGCTACGCCCCCCTGGCTCGCGTCGACAGCAACCCCGAACACCCCGAACAGGATGTCCGGCACTACTACTTCCATACCGACCAGATCGGCACCCCCCAAGAAATGACCGACGCCAACGGCCACGTGGTGTGGCGCGCGTACTACAAGGCGTGGGGCGGTTTGGAAGCGTTATCACCGAACCTGGTGGAACAGAGCCTGCGTTTTCAGGGGCAATACCATGACCGCGAAACCGGGCTGTACTACAACACATTCCGATACTACGATCCTGCGGTAGGGAGGTTCACTACTCAGGACCCGATTGGGTTGATGGGGGGGGGATAACCTTTATCGGTACGCACCGAATGCGATGGGGTGGGTTGATCCGTAGGGGTTGAGTTGTAGTTCTGATGCATCAAAACTTGCCAGAAACCTAGGTGGCGCACCAGGCGCCAAGCACAATGCTCACCATATTGTCATGTCTAACTCAAAAGACGTTCGCACGCGCTGGCTAAGACGGCGAATGAAAAAATTCGGGGTCGGCATTAATGACGAAGCAAATGGCATCTGGCTACCAAACAAGGCTATTAATCGGCTCCCAGGCTCCCAGGCTCCCAGGCAACTGCACATGCGGGCGAAGGTGTACATGGTATTGCTTATAAACAGCACGTCTGGAACACCCTGAAGGGTTCAAAAACAAAAGTTGAATCTGAAACAGGGCTAGCCAAACTTCAGGACTAACTTAAAAACGGAAAAACCTTCGCCACCGTGAGATAAGGAATCAAAATGAAGAACACTTTACAGTTGCTATTTGAAGAAAACAAAAATAAATATCCAGTTTTTTAGAATGGGTGAAGCAAGAGTCAATATCAACCCAATGGGGCACTGGAGTAATGCCGGCCTATGACTTACTTCCATACAACGCAGAGCTGCTCGGTCACAAAGCAGGAAAAATGCTGAAAAAGGAGTCAGAACCGGGAAACAACAAACAGCGTTACTACCTAGACAAGGATGGAAAAATAATCAGCGAAACAGAATACGCAGAATACAACTCAAGAGATGGACACTGGCTCGTCTACAAGCGATTCTTCATTTACGAAGCAGATCACGCAATTGAATTTACCTTTAACAGCGCTCGAGAGAATGACACAGAAGCCAACCTGAATTTTGTGAGGTGGGCTAAGCTCGCAAACAACACAATAACGAATTCATATTTCTTGAACCGCCGCGGCGAGTACACTGAACTAGACTACCACTACCAAAACAACAAAATCACCTCAATAAACCAAAGATCATGGGTGACAGAAGAAGTCATCGCAAGCCGAACATATCAATTAGACCATACCAGCGACGGAGTGATTATCACCGAGATCCTGTCGGACGGAAGCACCTATAAAATCTTTCCAAAAAAATAACTCTGGACCACTGCGGCCTATCCGAAATGTTGCGTTTGTAGTAGCTAAACATTTCGGCAGCCCCTTATTAGTGCGACTCATACCTACAGGAGTCTTGACTTCGACACTCAAGGCTAAGGCAACGGAAAATAGCCACCCAGAACGAGCAAACCCAACACACCCGCTTCCTCTGGCAAGGCCTGCGTCTGCTCCAGGAACAACGCGCCGGGCGCCGCAAGCTCTACATTTACGAACCCGACAGCTACGCCCCACTGGCTCGCATCGATAGCAACCCCGAACACCCTTAACAGGAGGCCGCCACTACTACTTCCACACAGACCAGATCGCCCCCCCCAGAAATGACCGGCTTCGCAGGAGAATGAACAGATTGGGAATAGATATAAACTCAGCGAACAATGGGGTATTTCTGCCTTCAAGCAGCAAGGTAAGGCAAGCGGTTGGAACTAGTATGCCAGCGCATTCCAGAATCCATACAGAAACGTACAAGCGAAATATCTTTAATCGCTTGAAAGGTATTACTGACAAAGCTGGCTTTGAAAACGAATTAAGCAAGATCACCTCAGAGATCTCGAGTGGACGCTTTGGTTTTTAACAACAGGGATGACAGAGCATAAGCAAACTTCATTGGCTTAATGAGCAATTTCACGAAATACAATCAAACCCTGAAATCTTTCTGAACGACTATTTGATTAGCGCCACGACACGCACGGCGCGAATTACAACAAGCAAAGGAGCCCTATACAACTTAAGGCCATTTGAAATCCAGAGATCTGGCTTTAAACTAGGCAAAGAGCTTAAATCACTACCCAAAAACATAAAAAACACCTACATATACCATTTCGACAAAGAAGACAGAATTATATTAACCGAGATCTATGGACAATCAGAAAAAATCATAAACAGAGAATTCTACTTTTACAACACAAACGAACTCAAAAGCGTCTACTTCAGTTCCGGAGCCAGCATAAGAAACATAATGCTCAGCTCACTTGATGCCGAAAGAATTGTACGGGATATTAATTATGGAAAATACGGCGAGGGCACTTACAACTACTCATATGAAGGCGATCGATTTATATCGATCACAGTCAAACAAAAAGAGCACAACCAAGAAGATTACACCAACCATCAAATTTTATTCGAATATCTAGATGGACAGATGATAAAAATCATTAATATATTCCCAAATGGATATCAAGAACAACGATATCCATAACGATGATGAGTGTTGGTATTTACATACGCATCCCTACACAATTCCTCAGAGAAGGAATTCCGATCACAAATCGGCCGCTTTCAAGATTTGCAAAACGTGTCGCGACATCTGAGCTACCAAAATGGGATGGTCTGGAGAATGCCAGCGGCGCCGGCCCAAGCATCCGCGCAACGGCTCGTCACGCCAACTGCTCCACCACCACCGCTCTGAGGATCAGGGACTTGGCTTTTTTCTCAACTTGAGGAAACCCTGGAGCCGCTAGCCCAAGACGCAAACAAAAAAAACCCGCCTGAGCACTGCCCGGCGGGGCTTCTTTTTTGGCCTGCTATCACCCTGCTGTCACGAAAAAAATCATGTCAGGAGAATGACTTGTAAGGCCCGAATTATATGGTGTCCCAGGGCAGGTTCGAACTGCCAACCTTCCCCTTAGGAGGGCTATCCAAACCCCAGCAAACAACGGTAAAACCCCTTGTTTATTGGGTTTTTCGTCCGGTTGTGTCCGTGAAAACGACGCCGTATAGTTCTTTTTGCACCCACCATGCACCCATGGGAACAAATTGAAAGAGAAGCTCACCGCCAAGCTGCTGGCGTCCCTGCAGATAACCGGCCAGGAATATGAGGTCCACGATACCACCGTCGGCGGTCTGTTCGTGCGCGTCACTGCCGCCGGCGCCAAGTCCTATGTAGTGACCTGGGCCAGAGGCCGCAAGAAGACATTGGGTCGCATTGGCATACTGACGTTGGAGCAAGCGCGAGCGGAGGCTACTCAATATCTCGCAGAGGCAAGAACCCTGGGGGAACCGCTAGCCGTTACCCAAGGACGTAAAGGCGCTACCCTCCCCTCCTTACGCGAGTTCATCGATGACATATACATGCCTTGGTTCAAGACGCACCACAAAGGGCATGAGAAAACCCTGCACACGCTCGACCACAACTTCGAAGCAATCATGCCCCAGCGTCTCAATGCGATCACTGGCCGCGACCTGGACCAGATCCGTACGGGATGGATGCAGTCAGGCAATAAGCCGTCGACGGTCAACAGGAAAATGGGCTCGATCAGCGGCGTATTCAGCAGAGCCGTTGAATGGGAGTACATCGATGCCCACCCGATGGACAGGCTCAAAGCCTTAAAGGTCGACTCGATGGGACTGGTCCGCTACTTAGATGCTGAAGAGACCAAACGACTTCGGGAAGCACTCGACGCCCGCCAAGACGAAGCGAGGACGGAGCGCGAGAGTGCGAACAAGTGGCGAGCGGATCGCGGTAAGGAACCGATGCCAAGCCTGCTTGAAGTCCGATTTACGGACCACTTGAAGCCTATGGTGCTGGTGTCCCTGAACACAGGCATGAGACGCGGCGAGCTGTTCGACTTGAAATGGTCCGCAGTGAACTTCCAAACGAAGACGATCACCGCCGCCGGCGCCACCACCAAAACAAGCGACACACGACACATCCCGATGAACAAGGAAACGGTGCGCGTGCTGGAAGACTGGAAGAAGATGGCCGGCAAATCTCGATATGTGTTCCCGAGTCAGGAAGGCGGACGTCTGGAGGACGTTAAAAGCGCCTGGCTCAAGCTGCTAGAGCGAGCCAATATCGAAGGGTTCCGCTGGCACGATATGCGTCACGATTTCGCGTCACGCCTAGTGATGGCCGGCGTACCACTCAACACGGTACGGGATCTGCTGGGGCACGCCGATATAAAGATGACACTGAGGTATGCCCACTTGGCGCCTGGGACGAAAGCCGCAGCAGTAGAGCTGATTTAGAAGGGAATCAACTCTTTATCCGTGATAGGAACGATGGTCGGGCTAGATTTGTGCAGACTCACATGATCTAAGAGTTTGTCCCAGTTGTCTGTTACGAGAAACATTACCAGCCTATCCGGCTCCGTGGAGAAAGTCATATCCGGATAGTGCTGCCAAAAGTAAGCACTAGCCTTAATTGTCTCCCAGATACGAAGCTCATCGTACGTGAGCGCCTCTGGCATGTAGAGCGCAAGGTTAACCAAACGCACAGACTCATCGGTCGACCAGACTTTATCAATCACGCTGGAGAGACTATTCCCATCGAAGTCCCCGTGGGCTTGGCTCATCGCCTGAGCGATCGCCCACTCGATAACGGCCGTCAGTGATCGCTTCTGCACTCTTCCCATTATGTCGAGAGCGAATTTTATCTTCGGATCAATTCTGATACCGACGCTAACGGTTGTACTCGTCTCACCAGCCCGCTTACTTGTCTTCGTCGCCATACCAATCCATCTGCTCTCTGAAGGTCAATTTAACTGACGTGATGGGCACAGCTTGCTCGACCTGCAAACCACTGTCAATCCGTGCGAATACGTGCACGTTTAGCATTTGCTTGCATTGCTAGAATTATGCATTGTAACCTAGCAACATCTGGCCCCCCTTTGGGTGTCGGAATTTAGGGAGATATCCATGGAACAAGGTCAACAACAGATGGCACCGTTATCGGTGAGCGTCGAAGAGTCTGCCCGTATTTTGGGCATATCGCGTTCGGCCACCTACGAGCTGATTGCTCAGGGCGAAATCAAAACATTTAAGATCGGCCGGCGACGATTGGCCTTGGCATCGGAACTGAAAGCATTCATTGAGCGCGCCGCAAAGGCCGGCTCACGATGAATTGCGAAGAGAATAAGGAGCGAGGAATGCGCAGGACCGCGCTGAAGGATGCTAAGGCGGTGTTCGAGCACCGCCTTAGCAAAAACACACTGGATAGCACCAACGTGAAGGGCAAACTATGACACGCCATTCTTCAACCGAGCAAGACCGCAAGATGATCGAGGCGCTTAGAAACGGCCCGGTTTCCTCCGTCGAGGCAGCTCAAACGCTCGACATCGTTCAGCCGCCGAGCACTATTCGTCGCCTAAGAAAAAAGGGGCACGAAATCCGCACCTACTGGACGCACCAGTCGACCGAGCCGGGTCGACCGCCGCACCGGGTTGCCAAATACATTTTGATGCGCGAAGCCTCGTAAACCATTGACTAGCCGGCGCCTCCATATAGGAGGCGCTTGCGCCTGCCTGCGAGCCATTGAATGGCATCTTCAAGAACAGTCCGAACCAAGAAAGCTAAAACGCCTCCTTTTGCGATGCTGTTTCTTGCCATGGGCCAGTCTGCCAATTACAGGGCTATGGGGCCCTGGTCTCGGTGCGTCCTCAATGAACTCATGATGCAGTACCGCGGCAACAACAACGGCGATCTATCGGCGACACGGACAATGGCAAAGGAGTGGGGCATTGCCTCTGACAATACCCTTCGGAAGGCTCTGGCAGAACTCGAGGCCGGCGGCTGGATCATCCAGACCAGGAGTAGTATTTTTTCTCGCCATGGCGCGCGTTGCGCGCTCTACGCACTGAGCTGGTTTGCCATCGACGAATGTCCTGGCAAAGATCTTGAAATAGGTCCAACCCGCGCACCTCCACGAACAATCCGCAGCCTCGCAATTTCGAATTCTTCCAGCGCAGAAAATGCGCACATACCGGCGCAATAAATGCGCACGTAGAACGATCCGTTTGTACGGCTCTGTCCGGTTGTATTTGTGACCTCTGTCTACGTGCGCAAAAAGTGCGCCGTAATTACCCGTTTACGTGCGCAGAAAGTGCGCACCCTTATAGATATCTACCATGCTGTCTGAGCTTTTAGTGCAGACCAGAAAGGATCAGAATGAATAGAAATCAGATGCGTGCGGCCATGACTGACAACCTCGTCTTGCCAGTGTCGGTGATGGATAGTGAGCAGTGGAGAGGTATGCCGCTTGTGTCGAGAGTGGTCCTGTGGGATCTGATGCCTCAAGCGTGCAGTGCCCGGCCGAGAGAGATCCTTCCATCCAGAGCCGTCACCTTTTCTGAACAATTGAAGTGTCGCAGGGCTCTGATCGACCTGATTGAGCGCGGCCTGACTGTCCGAACCATGACCAGGCCGGATCGTTACGCGCTCAACTTTCCGCCCTACTCGGAATACCCGCATTCCAGCCGGCGATGAAAAGGCACCACCCCGTTGCAGGGTAGTGCCTTCGATACTACGAAAGTTTCGTAGTTGCTCAGTCGAGCTCCGCGGGGGTGAATGGCTGAGCACCATCACGCAGCGCACAAAGCCCGACCATCGCCGCCAGGGCTACGCGCTCGATAAATCCGAGTTCAAGATTGGTGGTACGGCCGCCCATCCCGACAAGGGCAAACCGGATGGCGTTGAACGCTTCAGTTTCGTCATGGTTCGCCAGGTCTCGCACCTCGCACTCGAAGAAGTCGATACCCTTCTGCCAATCGGCCGCCACGCCAGGATTGTTCCTTGGCCAGTTGATCAACCGCCCCTCGACATCTCGCATAGTGAAACTCAGACCGTCCCGAGATTTGATGGCGGCGCTCATTGGACCACCTCCGCCGCGTCGAGCGCCTTCTGCATCTGCTCAACTTCGCTGTCGACGTAGTTCGCCCAGTCGTAGCCAAGGAAACTCCCGAGGCTGGCCAGCTCTTCGATGTCGTGCGACTTGCCGTGCTTCAAATCCTTCGCGATGGCGTTGAACAACACGCGCATATTGCTGATGCGTTCGTGTGTGGCACGAAGTAGCTCAAGAGCTTCGTCGGCGACGCGATCGTTGGCCTGGCTCATTGCACACCTCCAGCGATGATCCCGCTGAACGGGGCGATACAAGGCACCACCTTCACGCTGGCGGCGCCGAGCATTTTCAGCGAGGCCAAATCAGTGAGCTTGATGCTGGCCGGCAAATTCATCGAGCCTATGACTTCCCCACGCGCATCGAGGATTTGGATGGTATTCTGTTCAAATTGCATGACGTGTCCCTTTAAGTTACGTCGTGTGATCGCCAGGCCGCTGTTGACGCAGCGGCTTGGCACCTTTTCTGTGATGGCTCAAAACTGAGCCATCGATTCAATCGGCAAAATATTCCGCCGGTTATTGCTTACCCTTCTCGCTGATCCAACCTGCTGCCCAGCTCAGAGGGTCTTTCGACTCCATCGGCTTGAGTGGCTTGCCGTCTCGGGCTGCCTGCCTGCCCTCCTCCTCTGTTTCACCGTGAATCCATACGGTTGTTTGCCTAAAACCAGCTTCGCGCTGACGCTCTTTGTAGATCCTCTGGCGATCGGCCGCAGATAGCGGGCCTTTCGATTCCTCCTTCTTCACAACAACCTCCGTTAGCAGTCACGATAGACCAATAATGGATCATCGTTAGCAGTCACGCAAGAGGAAGGGTGCAAAAAATTACACCCCGGAGATGCACGGACTTTTACTCACATCTGGATTAGACATCTGAAAGTGGGAATTCCCGCTTTGCCGTTATCTGGCGCCGGCGCTTGCGCGAGAAGGTCGTAAAGCAGAGGTTTACTCCATTGGTGGAAACCTCGATACCCCACCGCTGGTGTAACACCCAGACTTCCACCATCGGTGGGAGTTACAGGCGCATCTGCCGAATCACATGGCGGGGATCGGCGCCGGGGGGAATTTTTCGCGCCGTACTAAAACGCAGAGCAACACGACTGAAGGAGGTCTCGACTCATCCCCAAGCGATAGATATCTTGAGCGAACACACCATGGATCGTTCAAGGAAAGAGAAATGCAGAAAAGGCACCAGGTATTTATCAGCTCGACCTACACAGACCTGAAAGAGGAGCGAGCCCTGGTCACGCAGACTCTCATGCAAATGGACTGCATACCTGCCGGCATGGAGCTTTTTCCTGCTACAGATGAAGAACAATTTGAGTTCATCAAAAAAGTTATCGATGACTGCGATTACTACCTGCTAATTATTGGTGGCCGCTATGGATCTACCACTGAAGAAGGGATTAGCTACACAGAGAAAGAGTATGAATATGCGGTAGAGCAAAGCATCCCTGTTCTAGCACTACTTCATCAAAGTCCAAGTTCAATCCCTATGGAAAAATCTGAAATATCTTCAGAGATGCGAGAACAACTCAACAACTTCAGAACACGCGTCTCAACTGGTCGGCTAGTTAAGTACTGGATCAACGGAAGTGATTTACCAGGGCAAGTGGCAATCAGCATAGCACAAGCCATATCACGTTTCCCAAGGGTCGGTTGGATTCGGGGCAACAACGTAGCAAGTGAGGATTTACTCCGCGAAATAAACGATCTAAGAAAAGAAAACCAAGCTCTAAAGAAAAAGTACGAGCTTCAGAAAAACATTCCTGCAATCGAAGAGTTGAGCCCCGCAGCTCTAGACTCCAGAATCACTTTGCATGGTACATATTTAGCAAACATGACAAGACTGGGGTGGAGCGCAAATACAAACTGGAGGGAAATATTTTATTTAATTTCGCCGTATCTCACGGTCAGCACTCCCGAAATCTCCGTTAAAGAACACTTACGAAGCGGCATCGTTTCCAAGTATCAAATCAACACATACAAAAACATACTGAACGACCAAGACTTCCAAACCGTATCAGTACAAATGCAGATACTTGGATTAATCACAATTAACGCCGAGAATGAACACTCACGAGAAAAACTTTGGAAACTCACCCCAAGCGGAGAAGCTTTAATGTATAGGCTTCGAGTTGTTCAAGACTGATTAAAAATTCGCGCTCTTCACTGGCGCCTATGTTTAATAATTAATCGACCAAGGCTTATATTTATAGTTCTCTCGTGATGCATTGTGGAGGTGTGAGCAGAATTGCGCGCACCTCACCTATGCATTTAACCTTTAATACATTTACCCCTTTAAAATTCTAAACGGTGCAAAGTGTCAGACTCAAAAAATACAGGGCAGGATTTTGAGAGCTACGTTCAGTACGTATACAGCACGTTACTCAATCTACGCGGAGAAAAAACACAAGTATCTCGACGCACCACATTCCAATTGGCCACCGGCGATAGCTATGAAGTTGATGTGTATTATGAGTTCTCCAAAGTAGGCGTGCGTCACAGAGTAGCGATCGAATGCAAAGATTGGAAACGGCCGGTTGATCAGGGAAAAATTCTCGAATTTCATCAGAAGATCAAAAACATCGGACATGATGTTGTTGGCGTAGTGGTTTCTAGATCTGGTTACCAGGCAGGTGTCGAGAAGGTAGCGGCCAGACATAATATCTCATTACTTACAGGTGACGACCTGCCATCCCTCCCACATCTTGTTCGCATTCAAATTAAAAGTTCAGCACTGCATGAGCCAGATTTAATTGGAGAGCCTTTCTGGGTTATTGCTGAAACGGGTGATACTGCAGAAAATCTCAGTACGGGAAGTTATTACGCCCCTCGTATAGAAGGTGAGCCTACAATCCCGTTTTTCATCTCAAAAAAACATGCAGAGACATATCTCAAACACGTAGCAGATCGGGAAAACTGGGCAGTTTTCGGAATGCCTCAATATAAACTGAAGGCATTGCTCAGACTCGCTAAGCTGGGAGGTGTGAAATTCGCCATCGTTCAAGGACGGCCCGAATCGAACGGATGTATTTCTCTAAGAGATACACCGCTAGAGGAGCTTGAGACAGACTTTATCATTTGACCAAGCACTCGGCAGCACGCGGAGACGTCGGGAAATAGGTCCGCTTTGAGTGCTTTTACCCGAGTAAAATCGCCTCTACCCCTTGTTTTTTTCGGGAAAATCTCGCGATAGAGGCGTATCTGGTCTCAGTGAAACAGCCGCTCCCTAATCTGAAGTTGCACGAAGATAGCAGGCACCGATCGCGTCCTTACCCTGGGCTCGCGCCGCTGCGACAATGCGCACCAGTGTCCGATTGCAGTCAGCCTCGGAAACTTTCTGCTCCGTCATGACCGGTTGGCCGCCGATGAACATTACGAAAATCCAATGGGTGATCATATGCGTTGGGACTAGTTATCGGTGTAGGGAACGTTGAGCCTCCGGAACTGAATAGCTCTGTTCATTGGGGATGTAAAAAATCGGGTACATCATGAGGTTGTTGATTCAGGATAAGGGTGACAAAACCTTCCTGCATTGCAGTATTCAAAGCAGTCGAGAAACACGCTACATTTGAGGTGATCTGCTCCCTGCGAAGCAGGCTTCGCCAGTGGAGTCTATCGTTATTAGGAGATTCCCAATTCAGAAGCTGCACTAAAGCCTTATGTGCAAACTGGATGCCCTCATTACCCGCTAAGAACCTCAGATAGATGTGGGTATCTGTATGCTCTTCCTGCTCCTCCAAGTCCCAAGCCGCCAGTAGCGACTGGATTTCTCGGTCCAAGTCTTTTCGCCGGTTACCGTCGCGATCTGTGAAGTCAACCTCGTCAACTGTCATCTCCCACTGCTGCGTGCATCCAGTTTCGGTCTCCTTTACATCGACAAGCCTATCTTTGCGAAAGCGTAAGTTTACCCCCACCCCCTCGCCGATCGAGTAAGCAACATCGCCGGCTAATACACCTAGAAGGTTTTGCTTCATTGCCGTTTCTAAAGCGATATTGAAGTTCCTGTTCGCCTTCTTCATATGCCGTACTTCAAATAGCATCCAGACGCTATGAAATTTCCAAGCAACCAGTAAAGGCATCCCCACCAGGCTCGCATAGTTCTGTAACCGCTCCAGGTAGTCCGGAGTGAAAGAAAGGACGTTTTTCTTGTTCGATTTCACCTCAATGAGCAAAGGAGTCGAGTTGGTCTGGGTTGTGAATCGAGCGAGCAGATCAGGCACTTGGTATTTTTGCACTGAGGAAACAGGAACCTGCTGTTGGTCAAGCTTGTGTATTAGCTCGCATTTTCCTAGCCACGCACAAACTACTGAAAATTCGTCTTCCAGAGGTAAGCCGATATCGAGCCGACGCACCCTTTCAGCAATAGCATTGGCATCGGCGTCCCAATTCAGCTCAGCTAACACATCTTGAATCAGCCTGGCTCCATCCACGGGCATTGCCATTTTATCCTCCACTTGCACCGCCTCCTGCCTATTCACTGCGAATTATGAAGATCGTCGTCGGTAGCTTGGCAGCAATCCAAGGACCAATAGGCCGCGTCCTGACAGCAGGATAGAGCAGGCGCATTTATTGATCCTAGTTCACATTTGAGCCATTCATAGCGATTAGGGACTCCCTCACTTTGCCCCCCAGTCGCATCACGGATGGTTTTACGAGCAAATCGTAAAAGCCCTCCATAGCCAGGTATTTCACCAGTGGTGGAGCACGCAGATTGAGGCTAGGTTTCCACTGAAGGTGTAAACCTACCCGTGCCTGATAAGAAGCCAGCTATCAGTACGCGACACGTTTTCATATCCAACAAAACGTGTCGCGACACCTGCCATACCGGAATGGGAAGTCAGGTTCAGCCCCCAATGGGGGTTGGATCGCTCAACGTCCCCCAGTGGGGAGTTTTCCTCAAATTGAGGAAATTAAAAGACCTCGGGTAATCCCCCAACCTGCGCCGCCGGATGAATGACTGGGCTGAAACCTCAGCCGTGTATCACTTTGCCTATCTCCGACTTATTGCAACAAAAATCCCCCCTTCTCGCCCGGCAAAACCAACTATTTCAGTCCCGTTTAATCCAGTTGTGTGTAGCACCTTGGGTGCACCCTAAAAACACTGGATATAAGATCAGATCATGCCTAATGTGGGTTTGAAGCCAACTCAAATCTAATCGAGGCCATCCCATGAACACAGCCAAGACCGCTCGAGGTCGACAACACAAACCGACTCGCCCAGAGGTGGCCGCCGCGTGGGGTCGCCTGCGCGACGCTGCCAGCGAAGGAAGCATCCAGGCATCCGCCCTCCTCATCGCGCTTGCGGAAAACAAACCGGTCATTGCCATGGAATCGCCCGCCGCATGACTGAACGCGACAAGAGCGGGAAATGGAAGCCCGGGCAGTCAGGTAATCCAGGTGGCCGCTCCGGGCAAACACAGGAGCTCCGCGCTCGACTAGCCGAGGGTGCTGACGCAGTTACCAAGAAGGTGCTCGCCGCTGCCAAGAAAGGCGATATGCAGGCCTGCCGATTAATCCTTGAGCGCCTTGTCCCGCCGATCAAACCGACTTCTGAGCCGGTGCAATTCGAACTCGACGACACGGACCTTCCGAGCGCAGCCAAATCAATCATGCGTGCCGTTGCCGGCGGACAACTCGCACCCGACCAGGGCAAGTCGCTCATCGAAGGCTTGGGCGCCGTCGCCCGGGTAATCGAGGTCGCCGAGCTACAGAAAGCCGTTGAAGAGCTCCGTACGCAAATGGAGGGAATGCAGCAATGAGCATCAAGTCATTGAAAGCAGAACTGCAAAGAATCGCCCAGAAGATCGGCGCCGCAGATGAAACGGTGGTGCTGATTGTGCTTGCGGTGATCCGAGCAAATACCAGGGAGATCCAAGCGGAAGAGGACTTTCCAAAAACCGCTGGGCACCAGGTCGACTATCGAATTCAGGGGCAAAACGTATCGCTTTTCTTCCCCTTCGCAGAAATGGATAGCGACCAAGGTGAGCAAATGGCGAAAGCCATCATTCTCCACACTCGGCAGACAGAACGGGCCGGCCGGACACCTCAAGTCGGCGTGCTCAATATGCGCGCAGTGCCCGAGGAAGGGGCTTGGGTCGTTACGTGGCCTCCTGAAGGTATCTCGGTTGAGCAGCACGCTGCAGAGCAATACAAGCGGATCGTGGAGGCGCGCATTGAACATCCGTAACCAAATCGCTCGCCTGAAGCAGACCGCCGGAGATTCCCAATTTAGCAACGACGTGCGGCAGATCAGCCAGCTGATGGACGAGTTGAGCGCCGAAGTCGTCGGCGGTGCCGCCGCCAGTGGGGAAGCCTCTCTTCTCGAAATTTTCAACGCCTCTACGTCCTCCGACCGCCCTACCCCTATCCCAAACAATCCAAAGGTAACGCAATGAAAATCGGCAAACGTTCAGTTCTCAAGGTCGGCCTGGCCAACCTTCACTATTCCGAATACGAGCACTCTCGTATTGAGGCTCATACATTCTCTATCCAGCGTCCGGACGGGACCAAAGGTGTATGGCAAGCCGGTGGTTTGATGAAGTCCGCTCGCCAGCTTCAAACACTAGCGCTGGAGACCTTCAAAGACTTCGGCGAAGAGATCGTCTCGATCCGGGAAAACAAAGATTTCAACTCGTCTGCGATCGAGCGTCTGAGCAAAGAGAAAATCGCAGGTGTGACAGACACCCTCCTTCCCGCAATGCAGTCAGTCGCGAAGGATATGCTCACCCTGGCCGAAACCGTCACCCAAGGCTTCTCTCCTGTCACTCCGCGCGCGAGTAGCGATATCGCAGGCTTTCTCGCAGACCAAGAACTGAGAGCCCTTGTGCGAGGCCTCAGTCCGGAAGAGCGCCGCAACCTCATGTCCGAAGCGCGCCAGGGTGGTCACCCCGATATCGTCGAAGCAGTGCTAAGAGCAAATCCGATGCTCTCTGGCCTCAACTCTGAAGCAGCAGCGAGCCTTTCCCGGGCGGGCATTGCCGCCTCTCGCGCAGATGACATTGACGCGCTCCGTCAAATGCTGGCCGTCTACGACGATGTGCTCGCCACCACTTCGCAGGTCGGCGTGTCACTTAGCGGCATGATTGCCAACTCCGCAGGCTATGCCGGCCGATTCGAAAAATGGCGATCCGGTTGTGAGGGCTCCGAAGCTTTGCGCGCCTGGCTGGACAAGATCCCGGCCCGAGGAAAACCTAAAGCAGCAGCGGAAGAATCCGAAGCCGCGTAAGCGGTCCGGCGTGCGGTCGTCACAGTTCGGCCGCCAACTAGGAGCAACTACCTTGACCACCTACCAACAGCGCTTCGCCGAGGCGTGCAAGACAACTTGCTTTGCTTCCTACCCACTCAAACAAGGTCCTGACTCCGGCTACGTAGTGTGGGATGTCCAGCACGTCCGCGACGGCCAGAAGGTGACCATTGACGGGCCGTTCTTCACTGAGGACGAAGCTCGGGTGTCGGCCGATCTGCTGAGCGGCACCTTCCGGGGAGCCAGGGCGTACCAGGGTATTTACGACCGGATCTGGAACTACGACCCGCGACACGAGCAGGTGACCGTCGACCAAGCGCGTATGTCGCGCTCGCTGCTCGCCATCCGACTAGGTGTTGAAGTACCCAACAACAGCGCTCAGGGCGCCAAGGAGTAAACCATGGCTATGGCCACCAACTACGGCACCAAAACGCGAATCCTGCTAGGTGGATCGGCCGGGAAGCTTTTCGGGCGTGAACACATTTACGAACTCTCCACCGGCGACACGCGGGAAGCTGTGAAAGCGATCGACGTCAATCACCCTGGGTTTGCGAAGTACCTCGCAGATGCCAAACGGAAAGGTCTCGAATTCGCAGTGTTCCGGAACCGCAAGAACATCGGCGAGCGCGAGCTGAAGATGGGTGGCGCTCAGGAGATCCGGATCGTCCCGGTAATCGCTGGGAGCAAGCGTGCAGGTCTGTTTCAAACTGTACTTGGAGTGGTTCTGATCGCCATGAGCTCAGTAACGAACGGCGCGACCTTAGCACCAGGGATCGCACTCGCAGCCGGCGGAGTCATCCAGATGCTGAGCCCTCAAGCTACTGGCCTGAAGCAAAGCACCTCCCCTGAGAACGCTCCGTCCTATGCATTCGGTAGCGCCAAGAACACCACAGCCAGCGGCAACCCGGTCCCGATCTGCATCGGTGAACGCCGGTGGGGTGGAATCATCATCTCTGCCTCGATTCATGCAGAAGACAAAACATAGGTGTTCAGCATTTGACTTCTCTCAAATGAAACCTACCGTCAACCTACGGAATACGGACGAACGGCAGAAAATACTGTACATATAACCAGTGACGAAGATCTATCATTACGACTTAGCGCATTTTCAAATGCACGGAAATCCCACAGCTCAAGGATCGCTGAATGCTAGGTTTTTTGATGAAATTTGCACTTGTCGCGACCACTATTGCGCCGATTGGCTTGACGCTGGCTTTCTTAGTTTACAAAGTACAACAAGATTGCCTGAAAGCACTACTAATCGCCGCGGTCTCGCTAGTTCTTTGCGGTATCTGTTTAGAGATCATAGTTGCTAGCTCAAAACGGCTTAATCGAACCACAATAACAGTGAGTTCTACCAAGCCAGCAGACAAAGAAATCTCAGGATACTTCGTCGCATACATGCTACCGATTCTTGGCGGTGGATCTTACTTCGTAGACGCCGCCACATTTTCTTTTTTCGCAGCAACATTTTTTATTTTCATCTGGGTTTCAAAAGCTTCCTATGCAAACCCCATACTCGCGCTATGCGGTTACAAATTTTTTGAAATTCAATTGAGCAACGGCGCAAATCTATTATTGATCACGAGATCAAAAATACACGTTCCCTCCGAAGTAACTCACGTGCGATATGTAACCTCTCATACAGTTCTTGATGCGAGCAAGGAGCAATGAAATGGATTTATTCGTACTACTTCAAACCACGCCGAGAATTTTACGCGTTATAACGACCGCACCTTTGCAAAACGATCTAGAAACTGAGGTTCGCCGCCAAATCAACTTCTTCACGGAAGACAAGGAAGAAATTGATTTTGACGCACGTTACAGACCACTCGATGACGAGTTACTTATCATTCGAAACTTCGATGACATTGACGGGGTCTTATCAGCCGTACGCAGCCCCCAAGACGTAGGCATTTGGGAACCAACAGAGGAAGGGCTGTCAACGGTAAAGGCGCTTTTTGCGGGCGTGACCATAGATGGAAAAACTACTGTTATGTTACAGGCGTTCGATAAACGACAAGCTATTACCGCAGGCAGGTTTTCTTTATTCTACGATCAAAATACATTTCGTCGCTTGACCGGCGTAGGTATGACACTAGACAACAAACCTACTGCTGTTTTAAGTCAAAATAGCGCTGCCACCGACCCAGCCGAGTTGCGTTTTGTTAGTCTTCACAACGTACGTAGGCTCTTTGACATGGATGCTTACTACCACGAAAGCACCCAGGAGGAGGTTAACAACTTCTTTAATGCGGAAAAATTTCACGGATTCAATGAGGAATGGCTTAATGCCAACCTAGACAATTGGATTCGCAAAAAAGTAACTTTCATAAATCAAGAGGGAATTCTTGAGCGCTGCACGCCTATTGACATTAGAACCGCTGCAGCGGGCTTCGGAATAACTGTAGATATAGAAGAGTTTGGGGAACAGCACAAACTTACGTTTCCTGAAGACAAGCGGAGGCTAAAGGAACTCCTCCGTTTCTTAGATGAAGATATCTACCAATCTCCAATTTCTGGAAATAGATTCAAAACAAATTCAAAAACAAAAATTCAGGTTGTAGCTTAAGGTTTGAGCTGTGAAGGGGCGGTTACCACCGCCTTTTCCGCTGGTCCGTCCTTTTGAGTATGCCTGAGCTGATACGCGCAAATTCACGCTTATTTGCGCTTTCAGCTTGATAAGTGACACTCATAGTGCAACAGTATTAGTGGAACACCTTTACTGATACGGACAGCACATTATGTTCATCCGCGCATACCTCCGAGCATCGACCGAAGAGCAGGACGCCGGCCGCGCCCGGGCATCGCTCGATCACTTCGCCACCGACCACAACAAAGTGATCGCGAGCGTGTACCTGGAGAACGCCAGCGGCGCCTCGACAGACCGGCCCGAGCTGCTGCGCCTGCTCAAAGACGCGCGCAAGGGTGACGTCTTGCTGGTGGAGTCGATAGACCGCCTCTCGCGCCTTCCTGTTGAGGATTGGCAGAAGCTCAAGGCCGCGATCGACTCCAAAGGCTTGCGCATCGTTGCGCTCGATCTGCCAACAAGCCACCAAGGGATGCAGGACGCCAAGGGCGACGAATTCACCGGCAGGATGCTGGGCGCAATCAATTCGATGCTGGTGGAGATGATGGCGGCGATCGCGCGCAAGGATTACGAGCAGCGTCGCGAGCGACAGGCCCAGGGCATCGAGAAGGCTAAAGCAGCTGGTAAATATCAGGGCCGGCCAGTTGACGAAGACCTACACAAGCGCGTTAAGGAGCTATTGAACGCCGGGCTTGGGATTAGAGCAACGGCGAGACACGCGGACTGTTCCACAACGACTGTCCTACGGATCAAAAGCATGTCCCTCTCTCAAAGTACTACTACCTAGGCCAAGGTACTTTCGGTTCAATATGTGGACGAGGATTCATTTCAGAATCGGGTCCGTCTTCATAGGAGGGGGGTCGGACAAGACGATCAGACGAACGAGGAACAATGGGAACGTCGGGGTTGGAAGCAGCTCCAGATCCAGTTCCAGTATCAGCACCAGGAACAATCTCTTCCTTTTCGGTGCTTCGATAGTAGTGCACACCATCTGCTTCATCACTGTGGTCGTGAGGACCAGGTTCAGATGAGCAGTGAGCGGTTCCTCCCCTTCTTTTCAACAGTGTCGGCGCTCGTCTTTCGTCTCTGACTATCCAAACCTGAACATATGGAGGCGTAGTGTCCATATCCATCAAGAAGCCCTCGGAACGTAAAAGGATTCTGTTGGCAACTCCAATAAAACTGCTGAAAAACAAGCATTTTTTAGCCTTTCATTCTCCGTTCGCTCGGGGGAATTACCTACCAAATAGCGTTGTTTTTCCTTGATTCTATTGAATCTTGCTTGATGCGCCTTGGTGAATTCTCGAGCTTGGTTGATATCGATACGGAGGCTCTTCAAGTCGTAGAAAAGCATCCGATATCCGGAATACAGCTCCTCATAAGCTCTAATTTTTTTTGTCAGCTGAAGAAATGGCTTGATAACCGAGATGACCGCCGACAAACAAATCAGGTATTTCCAGAGCTGCGCCCCAACCCCATCGCCCCAAATTGGTAAAGAGGCAACAGCAGAAGACGTAGCCGTAACGGCAATTAGGATTTCGCAGGAGGTATTAATAAGCTCGAAGCGTTCGAGCCTACACCCATAATACTTCTCATTTAGGCGAGCCGACCGGAGCAAGTCATACACATCCCAAACAGGATGTTCTTCGCGCGCACCCATTCCTTTGCCTCTCCTTAAGAAGCTGGAGAAAGTATAGCGCCGGGTGGCGGGGTCGCCAGTCACTTGCACCCACCGTGCACCCACACTGGTAACAAGATAGAAGAGAAAATGACTGGGGCCGTTGAAAAATATGGTGTCCCAGGGCAGGTTCGAACTGCCAACCTTCCCCTTAGGAGGGGGATGCTCTATCCAATTGAGCTACTGAGACACAGGACTGTCGGTGCAACAGACGGCGTGCATGTTAACGGCCAGGCCCTGATTTGTCATGTCGTCCGCAGGGCTTTTTAAGTGTAGGCAGGCGCCCTGCAATGCAGTCGGACGTTTTATCGTGCAATTTGCATCCATCCAATAAACAATCATTGCAGAATGCAATCCACGTCATGCTAAAAACCCTGCTAAATGCTTGTTTTTAAAGGACTTGGCAGCGGTTAGACTAGTGGCACGACGGCTGCTTCAGTGATTCTCACAAAAGAACAACTGGAGTCCCGCCTCATGAACCGCGTTCTCTTGCTCGCCAACGCAATCGCCCTGATGGTCCTGGTGGGGTTTCAATTCGTTCCCCAGCACACTGAGGCAGTGGCCCAGCGCATGCCTCACTACCTTCAAGTACAAAAGGCGCCGCAATGGGCGGTGCTGAGCGATCAGCGCGGCGTTGTTGCGCAAGATGTCAGCGAGTCAGATCAGGCACAGACGACACCGATGTCCGAACGCCTGGTGTTTTGAATCATTTTCGGAGTACAGCATGTCCAAATCCGCCCTGGGGTTGTTGATCCTCGCTTTCTTGAGCGGTGTTCTGCATTTCTCGCTCTTCGAAGAGACGGAAATATCTTTGCCCCTGATTGGCTGCGGCGTTTTCGCTGTGCTGTTTACGCTGGCCCTGGTTGCCGGGCGCAAGATCAAGTTTGATCCGGTACTGCGTTGAGCCTGATTAGATCCAACAGGTGACCAACGGCATCGGCCAGGTCGCCCGAGTTGTCGATCAAATGCACCGTCAGGTCAGTTGAACGCCTTTCCTTGAACAGTGCATTGCGGGCAAGCCTCGCATCGATCTGCTCAAGCGTCTCCCGACCACGCCGGAGCAGGCGCTCACGCAACACATCATCGCGAACTGTCAGCAACACTGGCAGCAGTGTCGGGTAGCCTTCCAGCGCTTGTCGAAGGTTCGCCCGAGAGCCGTTGACCAGCACATGCTTCCCGGCTTTCAACCATTGGTCCATTTCCACCGGAATTCCGTAGGAGAGGCCGTTGGCTTGCCACGCGAGAGAAAAATCACCGGCACGCTGACGCCGTTCGAACTCTTGCGGCGTCACACCGATCGCATCCTCGCCCACCGATTCAGCCGAACGCGTGATCACCCGACGCATCACTTCGCAGTTCAATGCACGCAAGGGGGCACGAGCGGCCTCGATCAGACTGTCCTTGCCGGAACCGGATGGCCCCATGAGATAAATCAGCGTGCCATCCATCCTGAAAACGCCCTCCGGCGGGCATTTGCCCCTAGTAAATCGGCCATTTGCCACTATCCTGTACAAGGTAAGGAACAAGGATTCTAGCCGCATAGCATGCACGGTCTGACGTCTTCGGGCATCTGTTCGTGCGCTTCAGGACGCGGTCAGCGATACGGGCCGACGCATTCTTTTCAAACCAGTCCGCATTTCTGATAATTGGTGCTGGCATTACGCCTTTACCCGGATCAATATTTGTCACAGAATTGACGCCAATGATCTGGCAATTTTGAGGCATGATGCGAGCCTCTTAACAATTCAGGTTGAACCATTTGGCGCGGATGCTTGTCCTACGACTCATCCTGCGGCCAATCCCGAGAACCGCTCCCCTGAACTAACCGGTTAAATATATGCGCCCATTGAAACAGGCAATTTATTCCAGCCGTACGGCTGACAAGTTCGTCGTACGTCTGCCAGACGGAATGCGTGAACGCATTGCCGAGGTGGCTCGCAATCATCATCGCAGCATGAACTCCGAGATCATTGCGCGCCTTGAGCAGAGTCTTATTCAGGAAGGTGCACTGGGCGAAGAGCTGAGCATGCGCCTCGACAGCCCGGAGCTTTCGCTGCACGAACGCGAGTTGTTGCAACGCTTCCGTCAACTCTCCCATCGCCAGCAGAACGCGCTGGTTTCTCTGATCGCCCACGACGCCGAAATGGCCGCAGACGCATCCTGAGTCAAACCGAACATCTCAAGCCAGCATGAATGCTGGCTTTTTTTTGCCCGCCATTCTGGCTTTTCAAGGACGAAAAAAAGCCCGCCAATCGGCGGGCTGTTTCGATACGGACAATCAGAGCAGGAATATCGTCGCCAACCCCAGGAAGATGAAGAAGCCACCACTGTCGGTCATGGCCGTGATCATCACGCTGGCGCCCATCGCCGGATCGCGGCCCATCTTGGCCAGGGTCATCGGGATCAACACCCCCATCAACGCTGCCAGCAGCAGGTTCAACGTCATGGCGGCGGTCATCACCACGCCCAGCGACCAACTGCCATAGAGCAAGTAAGCCACCACACCGATCACACCACCCCAGACCAGGCCGTTGATCAAGGCTACGGCGAGCTCCTTGCGCATCAGTCGCGACGTGTTGCCGGTGCTGACCTGATCGAGCGCCATGGCGCGAACGATCATGGTGATCGTCTGGTTGCCGGAGTTGCCGCCAATGCCCGCCACAATCGGCATCAGGGCCGCCAACGCCACCAGCTTCTCGATCGAACCTTCAAACAGACCGATCACCCGCGACGCGACGAATGCCGTGATCAGGTTGATCGCCAGCCACGCCCAACGGTTGCGCAGGGATTTCCAGACCGAAGCGAAAATGTCTTCCTCTTCACGCAGACCCGCCATGTTGAGGACTTCGCTTTCGCTCTCCTCACGAATCAGGTCGACCATTTCGTCGATGGTCAGACGGCCGATCAGCTTGCCGTTCTTGTCGACCACCGGGGCCGAGATCAAGTCGTACCGTTCGAACGCCTGAGCAGCGTCGTAGGCGTCTTCGTCCGGGTGAAAACTCACCGGATCGCTGGCCATTACTTCGGAAACCTGTTTCTCCGGATCATTGACCAGCAAACGCTTGATCGGCAGCACGCCCTTGAGCACGCCGTCGTAATCGACCACGAACAGTTTGTCGGTATGACCCGGCAGCTCTTTGAGGCGGCGCAGGTAACGCAGAACCACTTCGAGACTGACATCCTCACGGATAGTCACCATCTCGAAGTCCATCAGCGCACCGACCTGCTCCTCGTCATAGGAAAGGGCCGAACGCACACGCTCGCGTTGTTGCTGGTCCAGGGTCTCCATCAGCTCATGGACGACGTCTCGCGGCAGCTCGGAGGCCAGGTCAGCAAGTTCGTCGGCATCCATGTCCTTGGCGGCAGCCAGGAGCTCGTGATCGTCCATGTCGGCGATCAGCGTTTCACGGACGGAGTCGGATACTTCGAGAAGAATGTCGCCGTCGCGATCAGCCTTGACCAACTGCCAGAGCGTCAGACGATCGTCCAGCGGCAGTGCTTCAAGAATGTAGGCAACGTCAGCGGAGTGCAGATCATCGAGTTTGCGTTGCAGCTCGACGAGATTCTGCCGGTGGACCAGGTTCTCGACCCGGTCATGATGTGCGCCTTCCTGGCGATGAGTCAGGTCTTCGACGACCCGTTGGCGCTGCAGCAGCTCAACGACCTGAGCCAGGCGATCCTGCAGGCTTTCCTGTGTTTTCTTTACTTCGATTTCGGACATAGGCGAACTCCACTCCCAGCAGCGGGGCACGCCGGAAGGATCAATCAGTCAATTCATGATTGGTAAAACGGGGTACTGAGTAACTACTGGGTAAGTCCATGGAGGTTTTCCACAAGCCCCGGCGGGGCTGACGGGCGCAATGATACACCGCCTGACGGTTTTAAACGTTAAAAATCTAGGCTGAAACAAGCGCTTGCGAGACAAACCTGAGCGCTGTCCTGACTCTTCAGACTGCGACGACTCATCCTGAAAAGAAAACACACCAGCGGTGAAAAAACTGCCGGCTACGCTTGAGGAGGAACGTCATGGAGGACGCCGAATGCCATCGAAAACATCCCGACTCATGCTGACCACCCTGCTCTGCCTCCCAGCCATAGGGAACGCAACGACACTTCATCGCTGTGAAGCCCCTGACGGCAGTCTCACCTTCACGACACTGAGCTGCGCGAACGATGAACATCTTTCACTTCAGGAGGTACGCCCCTACTCGCCTGGCTCGACGGTGGCACTGATGCCCGAAGCCCGGCACGAAGAAATATCCGGTATGAATATCAGAAAACGGGAAATGGCCGTCGTCGGGCGCACTCAGGACAAATGCGGAGATCTGATCGACGCGCGACAGAAGCGCGAAGCAATCATCAATCAACGAATCATCGCCGGCATGAGCCAACAGGACGTTGAAAGCGCCCTGGGCAAACCCGACAAGGTGAGCATTCGCAATTCGGCAACGAGCTATCGTTACGACCTCAAGCGAGGTCGCAGTGCTCAAGTCGATTTTGATGAAAAAGGATGCGTGACGGGAAAAGCCAAATCCCGGACAGCAAAAAGCCCGCGTTAAACGCGGGCTTTCTGGTATATGGTGCACTCGACAGGATTCGAACCTGTGACCGCTCGGTTCGTAGCCGAGTACTCTATCCAGCTGAGCTACGAGTGCATTTTGTGTTTTTAGACCAGACCACAACTGGCTGAAGCCAAGTTACTTACATTGCTGCAACTAACTCTTAAATGGTGCACTCGACAGGATTCGAACCTGTGACCGCTCGGTTCGTAGCCGAGTACTCTATCCAGCTGAGCTACGAGTGCATTTTGTGTTTGTTAGACCAGATCACACCTGGCTGAAGCCAAGTTACTTACATTGCTGCAACTAACTCTTAAATGGTGCACTCGACAGGATTCGAACCTGTGACCGCTCGGTTCGTAGCCGAGTACTCTATCCAGCTGAGC
>NZ_JBWKVT010000006.1:23918-448374 GCF_059421845.1 Pseudomonas sp. GW821-FHT02C04
ACTCGACAGGATTCGAACCTGTGACCGCTCGGTTCGTAGCCGAGTACTCTATCCAGCTGAGCTACGAGTGCATTTGTTGCGCCGCATTATAGCCCGTCTAATCTCTATTCCAACCACTTTTTCTATTAATTTCAACAACTTACAGAAAAAGCCAGATTACAACGTACTAAGCAAATAATGGCGGAGAACGGGGGATTCGAACCCCCGACACCCTTGTGAGGTGTACTCCCTTAGCAGGGGAGCGCCTTCGGCCACTCGGCCAGCTCTCCGCAACACGGGGCGTATCTTAACCAACCTTTTCCCCGTTTGCAAACATAAAAATCGATAAAAATTAATGGCTTGGTTCTTCGTCCTTCTCTTTCTTTATACGCAGATAGATTTCCTCACGGTGCACGGCCACCTCTTTCGGGGCGTTGACGCCGATACGCACTTGATTTCCTTTGACGCCGAGCACGGTCACGGTGATTTCGCCATCACCGATAATCAGGCTTTCTGCGCACCGACGAGTCAGAATCAGCATACCTTTCTCCTCACGCGAATCATTTCAGGGACAACAGTCTGCAAAAAAAAGGCACCCGACCTACAACCGGAGCGATCGTAGCCCTACATGCCTGAGTATTGACCAGCGCGAGCAAAAGAACAGTTCAGGGCTCGCGCCATTCAAAAAATAAAGGGCGCGGTCAGACCGCGCCCTTCATTGACCAGGATTACTCGCCCTGACGGGCCGGAGCGTCCAGTTCGAAAGCCGTGTGCAGGGCGCGCACGGCCAGTTCCAGGTACTTCTCTTCGATCACGACGGAAACCTTGATTTCCGAAGTCGAGATCATCTGGATGTTGATGCTTTCCTTAGCCAGGGATTCAAACATGCGGCTGGCCACACCTGCGTGGGAACGCATGCCGACGCCGACGATCGAGACCTTGGCAATCTTGGTGTCGCCGACGACTTCACGGGCACCGATCTCGCGAGCGGTGTTTTCCAGCACGGTCTGTGCGGCCTGGTAGTCGTTGCGGTGCACGGTGAAGGTGAAGTCGGTGGTGTTATCGTGCGCGACGTTCTGCACGATCATGTCGACTTCGATGTTCGCGGCACTGATCGGGCCGAGAATCTTGAACGCCACGCCCGGGGTGTCTGGCACGCCACGGATGGTCAGCTTGGCTTCATCGCGGTTGAAAGCGATGCCGGAAATGATCGGCTGTTCCATGGTTTCCTCTTCATCAATAGTAATGAGGGTGCCCGGACCCTCCTTGAAGCTGTGCAGTACGCGCAGCGGAACGTTGTACTTGCCGGCGAACTCCACCGCGCGGATCTGCAGCACCTTGGAACCGAGGCTGGCCATTTCCAGCATCTCTTCGAAGGTGATCTTGTCCAGACGCTGAGCGACCGATACCACACGCGGATCGGTGGTGTAGACACCATCGACGTCGGTGTAGATCTGGCATTCGTCCGCCTTCAACGCAGCGGCAAGCGCCACACCAGTGGTGTCGGAACCACCACGACCCAGGGTCGTGATGTTGCCGTGCTCGTCGACGCCCTGGAAACCTGCAACCACAACCACGCGGCCAGCCTTCAGGTCGCCGCGAATCTTCTGGTCATCAATCTGCAAGATACGCGCTTTATTGTGCGCACTGTCCGTCAGGATCCGCACCTGATTACCGGTGTACGACACCGCCGGCACACCACGCTTGATCAGCGCCATGGCCAACAGGGCAATCGTCACCTGCTCACCGGTGGAAACGATCACGTCCAGTTCACGCGGAACCGGTTGATCTTCGCCACTGATTTGCTTGGCCAGATCGATCAGACGGTTGGTTTCGCCGCTCATTGCAGACAGCACAACCACCAGGTCATCGCCGGCATCGCGGAATTTCTTAACCTTGTCGGCGACCTGCTCGATTCTCTCGACAGTGCCGACCGAGGTGCCTCCAAATTTCTGTACGATCAAAGCCATTTCAAAGCCGCCTCTGCCCATGAAGGGCGCCCAATAATCACTCAAACAGCCGCCGGGCCCGCCACTAGACTGCGGGCCCGACGGGCCGTCTTATAAACCCTGCTCGACGAATGGAACGGTCAGCGCCAGTGCGCCATCCAGTGCGCCGGCGTCGACACCGCCGCCCTGCGCCATGTCCGGACGACCACCGCCCTTCCCGCCCACTGCCGCAGCAGCCTGTTTCATCAAATCACCGGCTTTGAGTTGGCCAGTCAGGTCCTTGGTCACACCTGCAACCAGTACGACCTTTTCCTCATGGACACTGCCGAGCAGGATCACTGCGCGACCGAGTTTGTTTTTCAGCTGATCGACCAGCGCCAGCAGCGCCTTGCCGTCCTGACCATCCAGACGCACGGCCAGGACCTTCACGCCCTTGACGTCCACGGCCGAGGCCGACAGATCGTCGCCGGCAGCGGCGGCTGCCTTGGCCTGCAACTGCTCGAGCTGCTTTTCAAGCGCACGGTTGCGCTCCAGCACAGCCGACAGCTTGTCGATCAGGTTGTCGCGGCTGCCCTTGACCAGGCTGGCCGCTTCCTTGAGTTGTTCTTCCGCCGCGTTCAAGTAGGCCAGCGCCGCAGCGCCGGTGACCGCTTCGATACGACGCACACCCGATGCCACACCGCCTTCGCTGATGATTTTCAGCAGGCCGATGTCGCCGGTACGGTTGGCGTGGATACCGCCGCACAGCTCGACGGAGAAATCACCGCCCATGCTCAGCACGCGCACGTTGTCGCCGTACTTCTCGCCGAACAGCGCCATCGCGCCTTTCTGCTTGGCGGTTTCGATGTCGGTTTCTTCGGTTTCAACGGCGGAGTTCTTGCGGATCTCGGCGTTGACGATGTCTTCCAGCGCTTTGATTTGCTCAGGCTTGATCGCTTCAAAGTGGCTGAAGTCGAAACGCAGGCGCTGGCTATCAACCAACGAACCTTTCTGTTGAACATGCTCACCCAGCACCTGACGCAATGCAGCGTGCAGCAAGTGGGTGGCCGAGTGGTTCAACGAAGTCGCATGACGTACTTCGGCATCCACGTGGGCTTCCACTGGTGCGCCGATGAGCAGGCTGCCGGACGCCAGCACACCGTGGTGCAGGAACGCGCCGCCGGTCTTGGTGGTGTCGCGCACGTCGAAACGGCTGTTGCCGGCCTGCAGATAACCGCAGTCGCCCACCTGGCCGCCGGATTCAGCGTAGAACGGCGTCCGATTCAGAACGATCACCGCCTCTTCGCCTTCATTCAAGACGTCGACCGACTGGCCATCTTTATAGATAGCGACAATTTTCGCCGAACCGCTGGTGTCGGTGTAACCGGTGAACTCGGTGGCCACATCAACCTTGACCAGCGTGTTGTAGTCCAGACCGAACGAACTGGCCGAACGTGCACGAACACGCTGGGCTTCCATCTCGCGTTCGAAACCGACTTCGTCGATGGTCAGGCTGCGCTCGCGAGCGATGTCCGCGGTCAGGTCCATCGGGAAACCGTAGGTGTCGTAGAGTTTGAACACCACGTCACCCGGCACCACGGTGCCTTTGAGTTCCAGCAGATCCTGCTCGAGGATCTTCAAGCCGTGATCCAGAGTCTTCGAGAACTGCTCTTCCTCGGCCTTGAGCACGCGTTCGATGTTCGATTGCTGCTTCTTCAGTTCCGGGAACGCTTCGCCCATCTCGGCGACCAGCGCTGCAACGATCTTGTAGAAGAAGCTGCCAGTGGCGCCCAGCTTGTTACCGTGACGGCAGGCACGACGGATGATCCGGCGCAGCACGTAGCCACGGCCTTCGTTGGACGGCAGCACGCCGTCGGCGATCAGGAAACCGCACGAACGAATGTGGTCGGAAACAACCTTGAGCGAAGACTGGTCGCCATTTTCACAACCGATTGCCTCAGCCGAAGCTTTCAACAGGTTCTTGAACAGGTCGATGTCGTAGTTGGAATTGACGTGCTGCATCACCGCACTGATCCGCTCCAGGCCCATGCCGGTATCCACCGACGGCGCTGGCAACGGATGCAACACGCCGTCGGCGGTGCGGTTGAACTGCATGAACACGTTGTTCCAGATCTCGATGTAACGGTCGCCGTCTTCTTCCGGCGAACCCGGTGGGCCGCCCCAGATGTGGTCGCCGTGATCGTAGAAAATCTCGGTGCATGGGCCGCACGGGCCGGTATCGCCCATGGTCCAGAAGTTGTCGGATGCGTAAGGCGCGCCTTTGTTGTCGCCGATGCGGATCATGCGCTCGACCGGCACACCGACTTGTTGGGTCCAGATGTCATACGCTTCGTCGTCGGAGGCGTAGACGGTGACCCAGAGTTTTTCCTTCGGCAGTTTCAGGACACCGGTCAGGAACGTCCAGGCGAAGGTAATCGCGTCGTGCTTGAAATAGTCACCGAAGCTGAAGTTGCCCAGCATTTCGAAGAAGGTGTGGTGACGGGCGGTATAACCGACGTTTTCCAGGTCGCTGTTCTTGCCACCGGCACGCACGCATTTCTGGCTGCTGGTCGCACGGGTGTACGCGCGCTTTTCCTGGCCCAGGAAGCAGTCCTTGAACTGGTTCATCCCCGCGTTGGTGAACAGCAGGGTTGGGTCGTTGCCCGGAATCAAAGAGCTGGAGGCTACACGGGTGTGGCCTTGCTCTTCGAAGAAGCGAAGGAAGGCTTCACGGATTTCTGCGCTTTTCATTAGGTTCTTCCACGGAGGCTGCGGCCAAAGGCCTGTACGAAACGTCAACAGACGAAACGACGGCAAAGGGCCGCATTATATCGGCCCTGCGCGCGGGGTACAGCGTGTTTATACGATAGAAACGGTCAATTGAGGGGCTAACGCTGTCACTTGCGCGAAAACTCGACGAATGTCGCGATCACTTGCTCGATTTGCGAACGATTGACGTCCATGTGCGTGACCATCCGCAGACGGGCGGCAGCGCTCAATTTGATCCCGCGCTCGGCGGCAAACGCCTTGATCGCCTCGGCACGGTCGCCCATCTGCACGTAAACCATGTTGGTCTGCACCGGCTCGACGGTGAAACCGGCCGCACGCAAGCCTTCGGCCAGAAACTGCGCGTTGGCATGGTCATCCGCCAGGCGCTCGACGTTGTGATCCAGCGCGTACAGCCCCGCCGCCGCCAATAACCCGGCCTGACGCATGCCGCCGCCGACCATCTTGCGCAGGCGCCGCGCCTTGCCGATCAACTCGACCGAACCGCAAAGCACCGAGCCGACCGGTGCGCCGAGGCCTTTGGACAGGCACACCGACACCGAATCGAAGTGTTGCGTGATTTCCCGCGCATCGACCCCTAGCTTGACCGCCGCGTTGTACAGCCGCGCACCATCCAGATGCAGTTGCAGACCATTGTCCTGGGTGAACTGACGGGCCCGGGCCAGATACTCCAGCGGCAGCACTTTGCCTTGCATGGTGTTTTCCAGCGCCAGCAGACGGGTGCGGGCGAAGTGGAAGTCGTCAGGCTTGATCGCCGCCGCCACCTGATCCAGGTCCAGCGAGCCATCGGCCTGCACTTCCAGCGGCTGCGGCTGGATCGAACCGAGTACCGCTGCGCCACCGCCCTCGTACTTGTAGGTGTGCGCCTGCTGACCGACGATGTACTCGTCACCGCGTTCGCAATGCGCCATCAAGCCCAGCAGATTGCTCATGGTGCCCGTCGGGACGAACAGCGCCGCAGCAAAACCCAGCCGTTTTGCCAGTTCGGTTTCCAGACGATTGACCGTCGGATCTTCGCCATACACATCGTCACCGGTGGCCGCAGCGGTCATCGCGTCGAGCATGGCGGGAGTCGGTTGGGTGACGGTGTCGCTGCGAAGATCGATAACGCTCATGAACCTGGCCTCTGGTCAGCAGGGGAAATCCCTTTTCGAAGAGGAATTACTGCGGGCATGGCGCGGATTAATCAACCCTCGCGCAAGGAAAAGTCGTTTCCACGCTTCGAAAAATCCGATGGCAATCATCACAAAGGCGCAATGCACAGCCCACCGATCTGTGATAAAAACGCTGCGCCGCCCGATAAAGGGTGGCGAAACGTTCTCAGGGCGGGGTGCAATTCCCCACCGGCGGTAATTGCGCGCAATGCGCATAGCCCGCGAGCGCTTGGTGACGAGCACGGCAAAAACCGTGAGCGGCGGCAAGGTCAGCAGACCCGGTGTGATTCCGGGGCCGACGGTCATAGTCCGGATGAAGAGAGAACGGGATTGACGCCAAAGGGCCGTCCGCCGTGTTCGCGCGAGCGTGCGTACCCTTGAATCCCTTTCGATTCATAACGCCCTGTTTTTCACACAAACAGGAGTCAGAACATGCAACCCACCGCTATCGACAGCAAAAGCAAACACACTCACGGCGAGCGTGTCGCGTTCATCCAGGCCTGCTGGCACAAGGAAATCGTCGACCAGAGCCGTAAAGGCTTCCTCGCCGAAATGATCGCCCAGGGCTATCAGGAATCGGACATCGATTTCTTCGAAGTCGGCGGCGCCTTTGAAATGCCTCTGCACGCCAAGCTGCTGGCCAAGACCGGCCGTTATGCCGGTATCGTCGCGGCCGCCCTGGTGGTGGACGGCGGGATCTACCGTCACGAATTCGTCGCCCAGTCGGTCGTCAGCGGCCTGATGCAGGTTCAGCTGGAAACCGAAGTGCCGGTGTTCTCGGTATCGCTGACCCCGCACCACTTCCATGCCGGCGAAGAACACCAGAAGTTCTTCTTCGAGCATTTCGTGCACAAGGGTCAGGAAGCGGCGAAGACTTGCGCGGATACGCTGCAGAAAGTGCGTGCGTTGCGCCGCACCGAGCCGCGCGCCGTAGCGGTCTGATGCAATAACGATCTCCCCCGTGCGCCGCGCGGGGGAGATTCAGTGTCAGGCCAACTGCGCGTCAGTGGTCGGCACAATCAAAATGCCCGCCCGCAGGCCGTTCTTGACCTTGGGATTGGGGAAGATGATCCGCGCGCCCTGCTCCTCGATGATCCAGCGGGTATTGGCCAGGTCTTCGGCCAGCACATAACCCACATCCAGTTCCGAAAAGTTTTCGATGTCCGCCGGCAGGTTCAGGCGGAACGCATCGCTGTGCTTGATGATTTCCCGGGCCACGCTGAACAGTTGCAGACCGTCCAGGCCTTCTGTTGCCATCTCCGGCTCGGTGCCTTCGATGATCTGCTTCAGACGGGTTTCCAGCAGCGACACATTGACCCCGGCGTTCTGCCCGAACGGCCGCGCCTTGCCCAGTTCCAGTGTGAAGGACTCGGCATCGAGCTTGTCGTAGGTATAGGAACTGAACACGATCGACGGCTTGTTCTGCAACAGCACCGCCTCCATGCCGGCCGCGCGCAGACGGGCCAGCTCAAGACGGGAATGCTGGCGACCTTCCTTCCACGGATACAGGGCGAACTGCTCGATCTTCGAACCGCGAATCGCCGTGTGCAGGTCGTAGTGCAGACGCTGGCGATCCGGCACGCTGAAGAAGCTCGCCGCCAGGCGCTCCAGCTCGCAGGCGCGCAGGGCTTCGGATCCGCTGCTTTGTTCGTGACGGCCGTTGAACAGCCGATTGACGTCCTGCTCGATGAAACGCTCGCCCTTGCGAATCGCTTCCGGATTGCCGAACAGGAACAGAATGCGTGCGCGCGGCTTCAAGTCGCCGCGGGCGATGTCATGCAGCAACCGGTCGAGCAATTCGATCGGTGCCGTTTCGTTGCCGTGGATCCCTGCCGACAGCAGCAGATCCAGGCCATTGTCGCGTGCTTCGGGTGGCCGGACTTCCAGCGCACCCTCGCTCAACCAGCGCATGCGCACGCCTTCGACAGTCAGTTGAGTCTTCTCCGCCGGTTCGCGGCCGGCGAGGGTCAGTTCAAGCAGTTTGCCGAGGGCGAGCATAGAGCGGTTTCCTTAGTGGTCGTGGTTGCAATCCGGGCCGTGCACGTGACCGTCATCGTCGCCGAGGTCAGCCGGTTCCATCTCCAGTTGCAGACTTACCAGATTAGTCGCCAATGGGCGCAACAGCAGGTTGGCGTATTCAGCATCGCCTTCTTCGACGTCCACGCCGATCAACAGTTGGCCACGGCCGTCCTGCTGGATCCACAGCTCTTTGCCTTGCCACATGACCGCGACGCGGGTGCAGGAAGTTTCCAGTTGCTTGCCGTCGGTGTCTTCAAGGATCAGCCGCAGGGAATCGCTCATGTCTTTTTTACGCTCTGTTGGGGTGACAAGCCGCGCGCCGCGTTCAGGCGGCGCGCCGGCCATCAATTGATCTGGAATGGATAAACCGCGCCCAGTTTAAGGATTTGCGTCAGTTCATCCAGTGCCGTCCGGCATTCAAGCAGCAATTGCGGGTCCGCCAGATCGCTTTCGCTCAGGCGGTCGCGGTAGTGCTTTTCAACCCATGCGGTCAACGAACCGTACAACGGGGCGGTCATGATAACCCCTGGGTTGACGGCCGCCAGCTCGGTTTCGTTGAGCGCGACACGCAGTCGCAGGCACGCCGGGCCACCGCCGTTCTGCATGCTTTGCTTGAGGTCGAAGACTTTCACTTCGCGGATCAGGCCGCCGGAGCTGGTCAGGCCTTGCAGGTAGTTCCACACGCGCTCGTTGCCACGGCACTCTTCCGGCACGATCAGCAGCATCGAACCGTCAGGGCGCGACAGCAACTGGCTGTTGAACAGGTAGGAACGCACCGCGTCGTCCACGGTGACCGCCGAGCGTGGCACGCAGACCGACTGGAACTTGCCGCCGACCTTGGCCAGCTTGGTTTGCAACTCGGCCAGCATCTGCTCGGTGTCGAGGAACGCGTCCTCGTGATAGAACAGCACCTCGCCGTTGCCCACCGCGATCACGTCGTTGTGGAACACGCCCTGATCGATCACCGCCGGATTCTGCTGCGCGTAGACCACGCCGTCGTCACGCAGGCCGTGCAGACGAGCGACTGCTTGCGACGCTTCGAGGGTCTGGCGCGCAGGGTATTTCTGCGGCGCCGGGTAACGGGTGTCGAACGCACTGCGACCGAACACGAAGAACTCGACGCCAGCCTCGCCATACTCACGGCAGAAACGCGTGTGGTTCGCTGCGCCCTCGTCACCGAACTGCGCGACCGCCGGCAATGCCGCGTGGTGAGCGAAGTGCTGTTGATCGGCGAACATCGCACCCAGCACACGGCTGGTGGTCGGGTGCTCGATGCTGCGGTGATATTTGCAATTGAGGTTGGCGGCGGTGAAATGCACGCGACCGTCAGCGGTGTCGGCACTCGGGCTGACCGTGGCGGCGTTGGCCACCCACATGCTCGACGCCGAGCAACTGGCGACCAGCAGCGGCATCGCGTCTTTCGCGGCGCGCTCGATGACCTGGGCGTCGGTGCCGCTGAAACCCAGACGGCGCAGAGCAGCCACGTCCGGACGCTCCTGCGGTGCGAGAACGCCCTGCTGAAAGCCCATTTCCATCAGCGCTTTCATTTTCGCCAGGCCTTGCAGCGCCGCCTCCTTCGGATTCGAGGACTGCTGGCTGTTGCTCTGGGACGCAACGTTGCCGTAGGACAGACCACCGTAGTTATGGGTCGGCCCCACTAGACCGTCAAAATTGACTTCATAGGATTTCATCAGCGAGGCTCCACGAGAATCTGTTTTTATAGGCATCAAATAACAATCGAGTGCAATCGAGGCGCGACGCGCCTCACGCCATCTTCACGCCAGGCGTCAGGGCCGCCGGCATCACCAGGCTCGGGGTTTCCAGCGAGGCCACCGGGTACGCGCAGTAATCCGCCGCGTAGTAGGCACTGGCGCGGTGGTTGCCTGAAGCGCCGACACCGCCGAACGGCGCGCTGCTCGCAGCACCCGTCAGCTGTTTGTTCCAGTTGACGATACCGGCACGGCTTTCCAGCCAGAACTGCTGGTAGCGCTCTTCGGAATCCGACAGCAGGCCAGCGGCCAGACCAAACGCGGTGTCGTTGGCTTCGGCAATCGCCGCCGCGAAATCGGCGTAGCGGATCACTTGCAGCAACGGGCCGAACAGTTCTTCGTCGGAGCGATCGGCAACCGCCGTCACATCAACGATGCCCGGGGTCAGCAGCGCCGACTGCGCCTGTGGCTGAGTCATTGCCAGCAGCGACACCGCGCCGTTAGCCAGCAGATGCGCCTGGGCATCCATCAACGCTTTCGCAGCGCCGAGGGAAACCACCGAACCCATGAATGGGGCCGGTTGCTGATCGAACGCACCGACTTCGATGGTCGAGCTGACGTCCACCAGACGCTTGAGCAGGCTGTCGCCCCACGCGCCTTGCGGCACCAGCAGACGACGGGCGCAAGTGCAACGCTGACCGGCAGAAATGAACGCCGACTGAATGATCGTGTACACCGCCGCATCAAGATCAGCGACCTGATCGACCACCAGCGGGTTGTTGCCGCCCATTTCCAGCGCCAGGATCTTGTCCGGACGACCGGCGAACTGCTGATGCAGATGATTGCCGGTACGGCTGGAACCGGTGAAGAACAGACCGTCGATGCCCGGGTTCGCCGCCAGCGCGATACCGGTTTCACGGGCGCCTTGCAGCAAATTCAGCACACCGGCCGGCAAGCCGGCTTCGATCCAGCACTTGACCGTCAGCTCGGCGACTTTCGGCGTCAGCTCGCTTGGCTTGAACAGCACGCTGTTACCGGCCAGCAGCGCCGGCACGATGTGGCCGTTCGGCAAATGGCCGGGGAAGTTGTAAGGGCCGAACACCGCCACCACGCCGTGCGGCTTGTGGCGCAATACGGCGGTGGCGTCGCCCAGCGGGCCGCTCTTCTCGCCGGTGCGTTCACGGTAGCTTTGCACCGAGATCGCGATCTTGTTGACCATGCTGGTGACTTCGGTCGCAGCTTCCCACAGCGGTTTGCCGGTTTCCTCACCGATGGTGCGGGCCAACTCGTCGGCGTGGTTTTTCAGCGCGGCGGCGAAAGCTTCGAGCACACTGATGCGCTCTTCCAGGGTACGACGGGCCCAGCCCGGGAACGCCTGACGCGCAGCTTGCACGGCGGATTCGACCTGAGCGGCGGTGGCGCCCTCCCCCGACCACAGCACTTGCTGGGTCACCGGGTTCAGCGATTGAAAGGCCTCGCCCTGACCGGCCAGCCACTCACCTGCGATGTATAGCGAATTCATTATTTCGACTCCCGGGCAGCGGACAACGCCACGGCGCGAACCTGATCGCCAGCGTTGAGTTGAAGACGTTTGGCGGTCAGCGGATCGACCACCAGGGTGCCGGCGGCCAGACGGGCCGGTGCAGCCGTGATGCGGCAGTCTTCGCGTTTGCGGTTATGGATGATGAACGGCGTGGCGTCGTCGCCCGGCGTGCCAATGGCCAGCACCAGCGCCTCGCTGTCACGCACTGCGCGGATCTTGCTGGTCTCGCACTCGATGGCCGGGCCGGCGTCGAAGATGTCGACGTAACCCTGATAGCTGAAGCCTTCGCTCTTGAGCATCGCCAGCGCCGGCTCGGTGTCCGGGTGCACCTGACCGATGACGTTGCGCGCGTCCGGCGACAGGAAGCAGGTGTACAGCGGGAATTTCGGCATCAGTTCGGCGATGAATGCCTTGTTACCGACGCCGGTCAGGTAATCGGCCTGGCTGAATTCCATCTTGAAGAAGTGACGGCCCAGGCTCTCCCAGAACGGCGAACGACCGGCTTCATCGGATACACCGCGCATCTCGGCGATGATCTTGTTGCCGAACAGTTCCGGGAACTCGGCGATGAACAGCATCCGCGCCTTGGACAGCATGCGACCGTTGAGACCGGTGCGGTAGTCGGCGTGCAGGAACAGCGAGCACAGCTCGGAGTTGCCGGTCAGGTCATTAGCCAGGAACAGCGTCGGGATCTCGCGATAGATGTTCAGCTCCTGCGAGGCGCTGACGGTCAGGCCGACGCGGAAGTTGTACCAAGGCTCGCGCAGGCCGACGGCGCCGGCGATGGCGGAGATCCCCACCACGCGACCGTTGTCGTCTTCGAGCACGAACAGGTAGTCCGCGTCGCCACGGCCGGCTTCACCGCGAAAGGTCTTCTCGGCCCAGCCGACCCGGTGGGTCAGGCGCTCTTCGTTGGCCGGCAAGGTGGTCAGGCCGGTACCGGTGCTGCGGGCCAGGTCGATCAGAGCGGATAAATCGCTGCTGCGTACGGGACGAACAATCATGCTATCTCCTCAAACGGGCCGCCGTGGCCACCCGTGAAACTCGCTAAGGCGTTAAACCGCCACCAGGCGCACGCTGGCACCTTCACCGACGCCCAGGGCTTCGGCCGCTTCCAGATCCAGGGTCACCGGTTTGCCCGGCGCGTAGTCCAGTTCCAGCAATACCGCGCGGTAATCCTGCAACTGGGCATTGGCCACCAGATACTGGCGCCCGGCACCTTTGACCGGCTCACCGATCTTCACCGGCACCACACGGCTCTGGGCGATCGAACGGATCCCCGAAACACGCGCATGCAGGGTCGGACCACCGTCGAAAATGTCGATGTAGTGATCGGTCTCGAAGCCTTCGCGCATCAGGATGTCGAAGGTGATCTGCGCACGCGGGTGCACCTGGCCCATCGCTTCCTGAGCGGAGTCCGGCAGCAGCGGCACGTAGATCGGGTAATGCGGCATCAGCTCGGCGAGGAACGTGCGGCTTTTCAGGCCACACAGACGCTCGGCCTCGGCGTAGTTCAAGTCGAAGAAGTTGCGACCGATAGCGTCCCAGAAAGGCGAGTCGCCGTTTTCGTCGCTGTAACCGACGATCTCGGTCACCACCGAATCGGCGAAACGCTCCGGGTGGCTGGCGACGAACAACAGACGGCCCCGGGAGTTGAGCTCCGAGAACGGCGAACCCACCAGCTCGCGCTGCACGTAGAAACTGGTCAGCAAGCTGTTGCCGGTCAGGTCGTGGCATTGCGAGAGCACGTGAATCTTGTTGTGGATCTTCAGCTCGCGGGAGGCGTGCACGAAGGTCTCGTTGCGAAAGCTATAGAACGGCTCGGAATAACCGGCCGACGCGACGATCGCCGAGCAGCCCACCAGTTTGCCGGTGGCGGTGTCTTCGAGGACGAAGAAGTAACTCTCTTCACCGTTGAAACTCACTTCGGCAGCAAACGAGGCTTCGCTCGCGGCGATCTTGTCGCTCAGGCGTTCTACGTCATCCGGCAAGGAAGTGACACCAATCGGGCTGTCCGCAGCCAGACGCTGTACCTCGCCCAGATCAGCCATTTGCGCGGGGCGCATCACCAGCATGGTGTCACTCCTTTCTCTACTTCAGGTCGGCGAAAGCGCCGACTCGGGAAAAAAATGCCGGGCAGGCCCGGCACAGGAAATTTGTCCCGGCGCCTGTCGATGACGACAGGCGCCGGGCGGTCTTGCATGAATCAGGCTTGCGTCAGTTTCGCCGCAGCACGTTCGAAGCGATCCAGACCAGCGTCGATATCCGCGTCCTCAACCACCAGGCTCGGGGCGAAACGGATCACGTCCGGACCCGCCTGCAGAATCATCAGGCCTTCTTTTTCAGCGGCGTTGAAGATGTCCTTGGCCTTGCCTTTCCAGGCATCGCTCAGCACGCAACCGATCAGCAGACCGAGGCCACGCACCTGGGTGAACAGGCCGTACTTCTCGCCGATCTGTTGCAGGCGGGTCTTGAACTTGTCGTGCTTGGCGTTGACGCCGTTCAGCACCTCAGGGGTGTTGATCACGTCGATCACCGCTTCGGCTACGGCGCATGCCAGCGGGTTGCCGCCGTAAGTGGTGCCGTGAGTGCCGACAACCAGATGTTTGGCCAGCGCTTCAGTGGTCAGCATCGCGGCGATCGGGAAACCGCCGCCCAGGCTCTTGGCGCTGGTCAGGATGTCCGGAACCACACCGTAATGCTGGTAGGCGAACAGGTTGCCGGTGCGGCCCATGCCGGTCTGCACTTCGTCGAACACCAGCAGCGCGTTGTTCGCGTCGCACAGTTCACGGGCACCTTGCAGGTAAGCCAGCTCGGCCGGCAGTACGCCGCCCTCGCCCTGGATCGGTTCCAGAACGACCGCGCAGGTCTTGTCCGAAACAGCGGCTTTCAGTGCCGCCAGATCGTTGTACGGCACGTGGGTGATGCCGGTGATTTTCGGGCCGAAACCGTCGGAGTACTTCGACTGGCCACCGACGTTCACGGTGAACAGGGTGCGGCCGTGGAAGCTGTTGAGCGCGGCGATGATTTCGTACTTCTCGGTGCCGAAACGATCAAACGCAACGCGACGGGCCAGCTTGAAAGCGGCCTCGTTGGCTTCGGCGCCGGAGTTGCAGAAGAACACGCGCTCGGCAAACGTGGCGTCGATCAGCTTGTGCGCCAGACGCAGGGCCGGTTCGTTGGTGAACACGTTGGAAACGTGCCACAGCTTGTTCGCTTGCTCGGTCAAGGCACCGACCAGCGCCGGATGCGCGTGACCCAATACGTTGACGGCGATGCCGCCGGCGAAGTCGATCAGCTCGCGGCCGGCCTGGTCCCAGACGCGGGAACCGGCGCCACGCACCGGAATGAAAGCGGCAGGCGCGTAGTTGGGAACCATAACCTGGTCGAAATCGGCGCGTTGTACCGCAGCGTGCTCAACGGACATCGGAGTCTCCTGATGAGGGCCACCCGCCTGAAACTGGCGAGCGATGGGGGGATTGTAAGGACAGTTTTCAGCCCGGCCTTGCCGCCAAGCGACAACTTCTTATAGCGCAAACCCCGGTTTTTCCCGGGTTTACGGCAATGCGACATATAGCGTCGCAAAGGCGCAGTTTAAACTGCCGCCGGCCATTGCAGCAGTCCTGCGAGCTTATCAATTACGAAGGCGATGCCTGTCGTACATATGTACCACCTGGCGGTGACCGCATTTTGCTCTGCTTGAGCTCCTTATCGACGCTCAAGGACGCCAACGATGTCTTCCACCACCGGGCAATCGCTCAACCCCGCTTCTCACTATGAACCGCTGGCCAAAGCGATCCCCGAATGGCTGGGCAAGGCCTCACCCGCCCGGCGCTCCGCACTGAAGAACAGCCGTCGACCACTCGGCAACTCGCTCAAGGCAGCCCCGCGACCGCAGCACGATGCCCTCAGAAGCGCCATCACCCAACACATGACGGCACAAAATGCTGTCGATCAAATGCTTGACCGCGTGCAAAACGCCAGTGCCTTTGCCGAGCCTCTGCTGACCGAGGCGCTGAAGTCGCGCTTCGACCTGGATCTGAATGTCAGGGAAACCTTCTTGCAGTTGTATATCCCGGTGACAGCAGCCGGCATGACTACTGGCACCCGGACGTGGACGGTGTCTCTGCTGGAGGCGGCGCTGCATAACTTCGAAGTTGGCGAAACAGAAGCCGGTGCGTATGCCAGCGGCTCCTCGTTCATCACCCGCCCGTCGGCGACGGGGCAATTCGAAACGCTGGCGTCGCTCAATGCGAAACCCGGTATCCAGGCCTTTGCCCGTCTGTGCCGGGAGCTGGACATCGGCGCTCGCTACAAGATTTATCTTGAGGAAAACCTCGCGCTCGCCAGCCCGGTGGCTGCCTCGGTGCTGCGGCACAAGGTCAACACAGCCCAGAAAACCGCACTGCGTGTCGCACTGAAGATGGCCCGGATGAAGGGCGATATCAGTGAAGCCAATCTGCAGTCGATTGAAAGCCTGCTGGATGACGCAACCACCGTATTGATGAACGGCCAGCCAATGCGGTGCCACGACTTGACGATGATGTCGGTCGCCCTGACCGGGATCGTGATATTTGCGCCAGACCTCGAACGCGCGAATACCGCAGTTCGTGCGGTGGCTTACTTACCGGATGACCCTGAGCATCCGATCAAGGAATACCGCTCCACCGCAGACCTCGCAAAAGAGCTGATCCGGCAATTGCGCGGGACCGACTATCAGCGATTCTTCAGCCGTTTCATCGCTCACGAACAGCGTGGACAATTCTTCGGTCAGCTCAAGCAACGCCTGAGCGAAGTGAAGTGGCACCCACCGCAGTCCGACAGTCAATTGCCGCCCTGGCGCGAGACGTCCATCGAAAAGCCCGATCTGCAATTGGCGGCAACCCCCATCACTGGTGAACTCTGGGAACATCTTTATCGGGGCAAATTGAACAAGATCCTCAACGATGCGGCGGTGATTGCGGTCCCGACGGCGATGGTCGATCGCAATGCCCGCTGGAGGCGCTGGGATGCTCTTGTCAGTGTCGCGGCGTCGATCCTGGAAATCGCTGCGTTCGTCGTTCTGCCGTTCGTTCCGTTTCTGGGCGAAATGATGATGGCGTACATCGCTTACCAATTGCTCGATGAGGTCTTCGAATCTGTCATTGATTGGGCCGAAGGTCAGACGACCGAAGCCAGCGAACATTTCTTTGCAGCACTCGAATCGCTGATCCAGCTCGGCGCTTTCGGTATTGGCACCGGCATCGCCATGACCGAGCTGCCCAAGGTGTTGCCGGCCGACGTGGTGGCGTTCATGGATCGCTTTCAGCCGGTGAAACTGCGCAACGGCAAAACCCTGTACTGGAAGCCTGAACTGCAAAGCTACACCCGTGACACCGTGCCGGCCGTTGACTCCACGCCTGACGCGCAAGGCTTGCACAGGCTTCAGGGTAAAAAACTGCTCCCGCTGGAGCAGGCACACTTCGTCGTCAACGATCACGAGCTACCTGGAAAGTGGCGCATCGAACACCCTGTGCGCACCGATGCCTATGAACCGATCGTGCGGCATAACGGCGAAGGCGCGTTTCATACCGAACTGGAAAATCCGCTGCAATGGGACGGCGCCACCGTGCTGCGACGTATTGGCCCGCGCATGGAACCGTTCGCCCCGGCCCGGCGCGAGCGAATGCTTCAAGTCAGCGGCTACACCGAAGACGGTTTGCGCAAGATGCACGTGAATCAGGAGCGCGTGCCACCGTTGCTGGCCGACACCATCGAGCGCTTCAGGATCGATCAGGATCTGCAGACGTTCATCGAGCAACTGACCAGCGACGATCCAGCGATGTATCGCAAGGCCGATCCGTTGGTCCAGCTTCAATTGCTCAACGAGCAGGGCTTGTGGCCGGACACCAAACGGCTGCGCCTGATCAATGCCCGGGGCGAAACGGTCTGGCAGTCCTCCGACAATGCGCAGCTCCCGCTGACAGATATTCACCCTGACCGGCTTATCGACAGCGACCTGCTCAAGAGCCTGCTGCAAACCCTCGACGAGACCGAGATAAACACCCTCCTAAATGAAGAGTTCGGGCTGAAAATCGCCCTCGAGGTACGCAGCCGTCAGCTCAGGATCCGGCTCGCACAGATCGCCGAACTGCGGCGCCCTGCCCTGTTCGAACAACGCTATCAATCACTCCAGCATCGCGATGCTCCGCTGGTGAAACAGGTAGCCCGGCACGTACCGCGACTGCCCGTCAGGATCACCGAAGAACTCATTCGCACCGCCACCGGCACCGAGCTGCTGCAACTGGGCGAAGGCGCGCTTCCAGAGCGTCAGCGGCGACTCTCTGAAACCGCCCTGCACGAATTGCGGATCACTCGCGCCTATGAAGGACTGGAAATCGACTCGGTGCACAACCCGGATTCCGAAACCCTGGCACTGCACAGCCTGCCGCTGCTGCCGGGCTGGTCAGACGCGGTGAGTCTCGAAGTCCGCGACCAGTCGTTTACAGGGAACAGGCTCGACACCATCGGCCCTGTGGGTGCGGCCATCGAAAAAGTTCTGGTGCGCCGGGCCGACGGCACCTGGCAGCCGTTCGACCAGGCCGGACTGGAACTGCACGGCCCGACGGATTTCTACACCAGCGTGCTGCAAGCCTTGCCCGATACACAGCGCCAGGCAGTGAACCTGCAAATCGGCGAAGGGCAGAAACTCAGGCAGCTCATACGCGACAATCCCCTGCCACGCGCCAACCTGCGACTGACACTGGCAGTCGAAACCGCTCCCGCCACCGACGTCGACACCTTGCGTCTGCTGGGCACTGAAGGTTACTCACGCAATCTGTCATCCGACGATTCACCGCCCACCCTGGAAACCCGGGTGCGCGATGTTTTTCCCGGCATCACGCAAGAAGGCCTGCAGGCGATGGTGCTGCACCTGCAAAGCCATCTGGAGAATCCGATTGCCGAGCTGTCGCGCCTGCGCCTCGAATATGCACGCCTGGAAAACGATCTTGATCAATGGCGCTTCCAGGAAGTGCGGATCGATCCCGCGACCGGTCGGGAGCTATCCCTCGCCCGGCGGGCAGCCGCAGGACGTGATAGACAAGTGTTCGCCCGCACATTGCTCAGTTGCTGGCGCCGGGAAACTCCGGAACGCTTTGGCTACCGCATGCGCTTCAACGAACCTCTGCTGGGCGACCTGCCGGTGCTGACGGCGGACTTCAGCCATGTCATCAGCCTGGAATTGAGCGGCAGCGGAACATCCGCGGGCATCGAGACTTTCATAGGCTGCTTCCCTCGATTGTCCCGTCTCGACCTGCAGAACTTCGACCTGCACAACTTGCCGCAAACCATCACGACCCTGCCCACCCTGCGACAACTGCGGCTGCGTAAATGTGGAGTCACCCTGACCCCGGACAACCAGACGCTGCTGACATCCCTCAACGAGCTGGTGGAGCTGGACCTGAAGGACAACCCTCTGGGACCAAGCTTCGACGTGACCATCATGCCTTCGCTGACCTATCTCAACCTGTCCCGCACCGGGATTGCCGAAGTGCCCGCCGGACTGATCGATCACCCGCAGATCAGGAGCGCCTGGCTGACCGACAACCAGATCACCACGCTGCCCGCAGCGCTGTTCGAGTTCTCACCCACCGCCGGGGCAGGATACGATTTTTCCGGCAACCCACTCTCCGCCGCCGCGCGCGAACAGGTTAAAACCTATTTCACTCGCACGGGCGTCAATTTCGGCGTTCGCGCCGAACAGGCCGACATTGTTCGTACCAGAACGCTGTTTCCGGACATCGACGAGGGTCAGGCCAGCGGCCTTATTTATCGCTTGCCCGGCTCACTGGTTCAGGGCCGCTTGCAACTGACGGCGTGGGAGACCGAGATAACCACGTTGAGCAGTGATCTGACTCGCTGGGCCAGGGACATTCCCGACCGCAACCCGAACAGCGGCGCAACGCTGGAGGCTAACGAGCGCTTCACTGAGCAGGATGCGCGCGAAACCTTCGCCGGCAAGCTGCTGCGCCTGTGGCGTCACCGCTCGAAAATCCATCCTCACGCCAGGGCCGATGTCTTCACGGCCGAAGCTACGTTTATCGGCGATCTGCCGGAAATGAGCGCTGACTTCCACCACATCACTGCACTGACCCTCAACGGCAACAAAGGCCTGCGCGGCAATGCGCCCTTCCTCAAAAGTTTTCCCCGGCTCAAACGCTTGTTTCTACGCAATGGTGAGCTCGATCAATTGACCCAAACCCTCACCGGGCTGCCGATGCTGGAGGTATTGGTACTGGACAACTGCGGCGTGAGTTTCACCGCCGAATCACTGACGGCGCTGGCCGCGATGCCCAGACTCGAATCACTGGAACTGCCACGAAATCCGTTGGACCTGGTGCCCGACCTGCAACCCCTGAGTTCTCTGACCTACCTTGACCTGTCGCGCACAGGCCTGCTGGAAATCCCGCCAGGTCTGCTTGATCACCCGAAAATCAAGACCGCGATCCTCAGTGAAAACCAGATCACCGAATTGCCCGAGGCACTGTTTGAGTTATCGGCCCAGGCCGGTGACGGCTACGACCTGTCGAACAACCCGCTGACCCTCGCCACTCGAGAAAGAATCAAACAGTACTGCCGTGAAACCGGCCAGGATTTCGCCGTCCTCGCCGACGCGGCCGATATCGAAACCACCCAGCAGCTGTTCCCCGATCTCGACGCGCAGGACGCCAGCGACGTGTTCTACAACTTGCCGGGCACGCTGGAGCACAGTCGTAGCCAACTGCGGCACTGGCAGGCAGAAATCCGTCAACTGAACGCCGACCTCGCGCGATGGGCTGCGGCAGGGCCGAGCATTCACCCGACCACGGGGCAGTTACTCAACCCTCGACAGGTATTCGTGATGCAGGCGAACAGACGACTGTTCGCTCAGCGGATCGAAGAACTGTGGCGCTTCCGGTTTGCCGAGAAACCCACAGAACGAGGCAATGTACTGATCGCGGAACTGCCCTTCATCGGCGAGCTTCCCTTGTTGTCGGCTGACTTCAGCCACATCGCCGAACTGACTCTCGACGGCAATCCGACCCTGAGTGGCGTCGATGCTTTCCTCTCATCCTTTACCGGACTTCGGCACCTGGAGCTGCACGAATTCAAACTGGAGCACCTGCCCGAGGCTTGCGAACGCATGCCTTCGCTGGAACGTCTGGTGCTGGAGTACTGCGAGCTGACCCTGACGCCGCCAAGCCAGGCCCGGCTGTCATCAATGACCCGTTTAAAGTTCCTCAACCTGAGCCACAACCCGCTAGGCGCTACACCAGAACTGAAGGCGATGCCGGCACTGACCCACGTGCGCTTGATCGATACCGGGATCAACCACCTGCCGGACGGTCTGGTCGAACACCCGACTCTGATCATGGCCAACTTCGATCACAACCGGATCAGCGAACTGCCCGACAGCTTGTTCGACCTGCCGGTGCTTTCACCCAACCAATTCATACTGGGCGAAAACCCGCTGTCCCCCGCCACTCGCGAACGAATCAAGAGCAGCTACCAGCGCAACCGGCAAAACTTCGGGGTGTCGATGCCCTTGGCTGACATCGAGCGCGTGCTTGCACTGTTTCCCCTACTGGATGCGGAGCAAGCGAATCGACTCTTGTATCTGCTGCCGGGGACAATTGATCACGGACGACTCCGGCTCGGTCATTGGGAAACGGAATGGCAACAGCTGGAGGTAACGCTCTATCGCTGGATCGGGGAGATTCCCGATCAACATCCGTCAACCGGTACCCCGCTCAGCGAAGAGGACAAAATCGTAGAGCGCTCAGGACGCGATCAGTATCGCCGTGATCTGCAAGCATTCTGGCGCGCCCGCTCAACAGCCCAACCCGAGGTGCGATCGGACAGGCTGGTCCTCAATCTTCCCTTCATCGGTGAGCTGCCGACGCTGAGCGCAGACTTCAGCCACGTCGCAACCCTGTCAATCACCGGCAATGCCCAGTTGCGTGCCGGCGATGGATTCTTCGGTGCTTTCACAGGACTGAAAACCCTGGAACTGCGTGACCTCGGTTTGCAGCATATGCCGGATTCATTCCGGCGCATGCCTGCCTTGGAAAGTCTGGTTCTGAGCAACTGCGCGGTGGTGCTGGATACCGAAGGTCGCGCCACTCTCGCTTCGCTGACGCGCTTGAAGAAACTCGATCTCTACAACAATCCGCTGGGATTGGCCCCGGACATCCGTTCCCTGCCGGCGCTGGATTTTCTCGATCTGACCGGTACCGCGATTGCCGAGGTACCCATCGGGATGATCAATCATCCGGAGCTGGAAATCGTCATCCTCAACAACAATCGCCTCAACGAAATCCCCGAGGAAATTTTCAACCTGCCGGCAGAAATCGGTAACGGTTACGACTTTGGCAACAACCCCCTGAGCCCTGCGACTCGCGAGCGGGTCAAAGACTACTTCCGGCGCACCGGCGGTGATCTCGGTGTACTTGCCGATGAAGCGGATCGCGCACGGGTGCAAACGCTGTACCCCGCGATGGACAACGATCAGGCCAGCACTTTCCTCTATCGCCTGAGCGGAACGCTGGCCGACGGTCGCAACGAAGTGGCGCGCCGGGAAATGGCGCTAAGCGATCTCACCCGCAGCCTCGCTCACTGGAGCGACGACATTCCGGCGAATCCGCTCAACGGCCAGCCACTGCCGGAAACCGCACGGTTGCGTCAGGAACAACTGCGTTCGCAGTTCGCCGAAGCGCTGCTGACCTGCTGGCGCAAGATCCCGATGGAGGATTCAAGCCTCGACAGTTACGGGTTCAGCCATACAGTGAACTTCATCGGCGAATTACCGACACTGGGTGCCCCGTTTCCCTACGTGCCGGACCTGTTCCTGGTGGGTGACGGCCATTCATCACGACTCGGGCGCTTCCTCGAAGCCTTTCCCGGACTGGACAGCCTGGCCCTTCGTGAATGCAATCTGGGCGATATTCCCAAGGACATTTTCACCATGAACCGACTGACGGCGCTGAGCCTGCCGGACTGCGAGATCCGCCTGACGCCCGAGTCAGTCGCGGCACTGGCGGGGATGGACAACCTCGAAGTGCTCAATCTGCGCGACAACCCGCTAGGATTGACGCCGGACGTCAGCAACCTGCACAGCCTGACCGACCTCGACTTGAGCGATACCGGGATCACCGAGATACCAAAAGGGACGCTGGAGAATCTGCATTGGAACGAGCTCGACCTGTCCGGCAATGCCATCACTGACATACCGGAGGAAATCATGGATGTGCCCGCGTCAGTCGGCGACCGCTATGACTTGCGCAACAACCCGCTGTCACCCCAAAGCCTGGCACGGGTTCGAGCCTACTATCAGGAAACGGGTAACAACCTGAACGTCGCCGGCATCGACGGTACGCCGCGACCGCCGGAAATGAGGCCTGATCTGGAAATCGAAGACTGACCGAGACAGCGCCATGGCAGCCGATGCCATGGCGTGACTGGCGAGGGATCAACCGCGCTCTGGCGGCACCGACGACAGTTCGAACGGGCTGCTGCTGCGCCGCTGGTTGCGGTCTTCCCGCGGCGTGGCGCCGAAGAAGTTGCGATAGGCGCTGGAGAAATGCGGCCCCGAGGAGAAACCGCACGACAGGCCGATCTGAATGATCGACTTGCTGGTCTGCATCAACATTTGCCGGGCCTTGTTCAGGCGCAGTTCCAGATAGTACTGGCTCGGCACGCGGTTGAGGTATTGCTTGAAGATCCGCTCCAGCTGGCGACGGGACACGCACACATGCTGGGCGATTTCGTCGGTGGTCAGCGGCTCTTCGATATTGGCTTCCATCAGCAGCACGGCTTGCGTGAGCTTCGGATGGCTGGAGCCGAGACGGTTCTGCAATGGAATGCGCTGACGCTCGCCACCTTCACGGATGCGCTCCACCACCAACTCTTCGGAGACCGCACCGGCCAGTTCCGCACCGTGATCACGGGCCAGCACCGCCAGCAGCAAATCGAGCACCGACATGCCACCGCACGCCGTCAGGCGATCGCGATCCCAATCGAACAGATGGCTGGTGGCGATGACCTTCGGGAAGCGTTCGGCGAAATCGTCCTGCCAGCGCCAGTGCACGGCGGCGCGATAACCGTCGAGCAGACCGAGTTGCGCCAGCGGATACACGCCAGCCGACAGACCGCCGATCACACAACCGGCGCGCACCAATTGCTTGAGCGCGCTGCTGAGTGCCGGCGCCAAAGTCGTCGGTGGCTCGTCAGCGAGCAGGAACAGTTTCTGGAAGTTTTCGAGTTTGCCGGCCCAGGGTTCGCCGGGCAGTTGCCATTCACCTTCGGTCGGTGCTTCGGCTTGCAGGAACGACAACTCGTAAACCACGTCCGGATGCACACGCTGGGCAACACGCAAGGCCTCCTCTGCCAGCGCCAAAGTCAGAGCTTTAGTGCTGGGCCAAATCAGGAAACCAATTCGATGGGCAGTCATGGCGGGCGATCCGAAACGTAAACAGAGGGAAAAACCGAAATCGGCTGCAACCAAATTAGACCATCTGGCGCGCTGCGCAGCATGACCTAATTTGGTGCATAACGGGAGCGATTACTTGAGGCTGCCCGAGAGGAATTGTTGCAAACGTTCCGATTGCGGATTGACCAGCACTTCACGCGGGTTGCCGCTTTCTTCCACGACGCCTTTATGCAGGAACACCAACTGGTTCGACACTTCACGGGCGAAGCCCATTTCGTGAGTCACCACCACCATGGTGCGGCCTTCCTGAGCGAGGGCCTGCATGACTTTCAGCACGTCGCCGACCAGTTCCGGGTCGAGGGCCGAAGTCGGCTCGTCGAACAGCATCACTTCCGGTTCCATGGCCAGCGCACGGGCGATTGCCACACGCTGCTGCTCACCACCGGACATGTGCCCAGGGAACGCGTCTTTACGATGAGCCACACCCACCTTGTTCAGGTAGTGTTCGGCTTTCTCGCGGGCTTCGGCCTTGGACACGCCCAGCACGTGGACCGGCGCTTCCATGATGTTTTCCAGCGCGGTCATGTGCGACCACAGGTTGAAGTGCTGGAACACCATCGACAGGCGCGAACGCATGCGTTGCAGCTGTTTCGGATCAGCGGCTTTCAGCGCGCCGTCCTTGTTGGCCACCAGCTTCAACTCTTCGTTGTTGAGCAGGATCTTGCCCGCGTGCGGCTGCTCCAGCAGGTTGATGCAGCGCAGGAAAGTACTTTTGCCGGAGCCACTGGAGCCGATGATGCTGATCACATCGCCGGCGGCCGCTTTCAGGGAAACGCCCTTGAGCACTTCGTGACTGCCATAGCGTTTATGCAGGTCTTGGACTTCAAGTTTGTACATGCGGTCGGTTCTCACAAAAACAGTCAGTCGTTGAGCAAAGGGCCGTCGCGCAGCGCATCGCGCCCCGCCACTTTGGCCAGCCAGAAACCGGGTTGGGCGTAACGCAGCCGCTCAATGGCAAACAGCACCCCGGACGTACCAGCACACACCGTGCTGACCCGATCCGACAGCGGATCGATCACTTCAAAAATCTTGTCACCGGCTTCAACCCACTCGCCGGGCTTGCGCAGAAAACTCACCACGCCAGGATGCGGCGGCAGGAGCAGTTCCGTGCCTTCAAACGGCATGCCTTCGCACGGTTCGCGCACGGCGCTTGGCCACTCGCCCCGGATCAGGCCTTGTTCGGCGAGGAATGCCAGGATCCCGTCTGCCCAGGCTTCGGCCTGCGCAGGCGTGGTGTCAGCCTGACCACCCAGTTCAACGGTAGTCGCCAGGCATGCCAGTGGAATCTGCGCGTCCGGGAACAGGCGCGACAGACGCAGCCACGGCAGCGAACAGGCTTCGTCGAACGAGCTGCCACCGGAATCTTCCGCCAGCAGGCCGACCTTCACATCCAGGTGCGCGGCGAGCGAACGCCACTGCGGCCAATGCTGCGGCAAGGCGTACATGTGCAGCGCGGCTTCGCAGTCGCAATGCAGATCCAGCACCACATCGGCGGTGGCGGCATGTTGCAGCAGGATGCGCTGCATGCCCTGCAACTGGCTGCTGGCCTCGGGCAATGCGGCCAGGTGGTCGGCCATTGCCTGACGGATCAGACGAATGTTGGCGTGCGGATCATCACCGAGTTGTCCTTGAAGCTTAGCGGCCACGGGCGCGCTGAGCTCAACGAAATCACGGTTGAAATTCTTGCCGCTACCAGCTTCGAAACGCCCCTGGTGGTTGCCTTGCAGCAACTGGCCAAGACCCAGCGGATTGGCCACAGGCACCAGTTCGATGACGCCGTTGAGCAGGCCCTTGGCTTCGAGTTCGCCGAGGCGTTTTTTCAGTTCCCAGGCAGTACGCATGCCGGGCAATTCGTCAGCATGGAGGCTGGCCTGGATGTAGGCCTTGCGCTCACCGCTGCCGAAGCGAAATACCGAAATCCGGCGCTCGCTGCCCAGGTGGCTCCACGGCAGAACGTGGTCGATGCGTTCCATATCAGTGCTTCCTCGGGGCCAGATAGCTCAGCCAGCGACGCTCGGCCAGCTTGAACAGGCGCACCAGAATGAAGGTCAGGCACAGGTAGAACACGCCGGCGGTGATGTACGCCTCGAACGGCAGGTAGAACTGCGCGTTGACGGTACGGGCCGCGCCGGTGATGTCGATCAGGGTCACGATGGACGCCAGACTGGTGGTCTGCAGCATCATGATCACTTCGTTGCTGTACTGCGGCAGCGCCCGGCGCAGGGCCGATGGCAACAGGATGCGCTGGTACATCTTGAAACGCGACATGCCCATGGCCTTGGCCGCTTCGATCTCACCGTTCGGCGTGGCCTTCAGGCTGCCGGCGATGATTTCGGCGGTGTAGGCGCTGGTGTTGATCGCGAACGCCAGGCACGCACAGAACGTTGCACTGGACAGCCACGGCCAGAGGAAGCTTTCACGCACCGTTTCGAACTGGGCCAGACCGTAGTAGATCAGGAACAACTGAACCAGCATCGGCGTGCCGCGAATCACGTAAGTGAAGAGCCACGCCGTCATGTTGACGACGGCATTCTTCGAGACGCGCATCAGCCCCAGCGGCAGGGCCGCGAGCAGACCGAAGAACAGCGACAGCGCGAGCAACTTGAGGGTGGTGACCAGACCGCCGAGGTACAGCGGCAGGGCCTCCCAAATGACGTTGTAGTCGAAGATCATAGATCAGCCGCCCTTACGCCTACCGAGTAGCGCTTCTCAAGGTGACGCAGCGCCAGCAACGAGACACTGGTGATCACCAGGTACATCGCCGCCACTGCGAGGAAGAAGGTGAAAGGCTCGCGGGTGGCATCGGCCGCCTGCTTGGCCTTGAACATCATGTCTTGCAGACCGACCACGGAAATCAGCGCGGTGGCCTTGGTCAACACCAGCCAGTTGTTGGTGAAGCCCGGAATCGCCAGACGGATCATCTGCGGCACCAGCACGCGGAAGAACACCTGGACGCTGCTCATGCCGTACGCCATGCCCGCTTCGGCCTGACCTTTGGGGATCGCCATGAACGCGCCGCGGAAGGTTTCCGACAGGTACGCACCGAAGATGAAACCGAGGGTGCCGATACCAGCGGCCAGCGGATTCAGGTCGATGTAGTCGTCATAGCCAAGCATCGGTGCGACGCGGTTGAGCAAGTCCTGGCCGCCGTAGAAGATCAGCAGGATCAGCACCAGATCGGGAATCCCGCGGATCACCGTGGAATACAGATCGCCCAGCCAGGCCAGCCAGCGCACTGGCGACAGGCGCAATGCGACACCGATCAGCCCGAGAACGATGGCCAGGGCCATGGACGACAAGGCGAGCTGAAGCGTCAGCCAAGCGCCATCGAGGATGACAGCCCCGTAGCCTTTCAACATGATTCAGGTCCTCGAAAGTTGGGATGAAAAAATGGCGCAAACCGCAGAGATCCTGTTGCTTGCGCCATTTCGGACGGGTCGAGCGACGTCTTTACTTGCCGTAAATATCGAAGTCGAAGTACTTGTCCTGGATTTGCTTGTACTTGCCGTTTTCGCGAATGGCCGCGATGGCAGTATTGATCTTGTCTTTCAGGGCGTCGCCCTTGCGCACTGCGATACCTACGCCGTCGCCGAAGTATTTGACGTCGGTGAAGGCCGGGCCGACGAACGCGAAGCCTTTGCCGGCGTCGGTTTTCAGGAAGCCGTCGTTCAGCAAAGTAGCATCAGCCACAGTGCCGTCGAGGCGACCGGCGGCCACGTCGAGGTAGATTTCGTTCTGTGAGCCGTAAGGCTTGATCTCGGCACCCAGCGGGGCCAGGACTTCGCGGGCGAAACGCTCGTGGATCGAACCACGTTGCACGCCGATGTTCTTGCCCTTCAGTTCAGCCAGACCTTCGCTGACCTGAGTGCCTTCCTTCATCACGAGGCGGGCCGGGGTGTTGTAGTACTTGTTGGTGAAGTCCACGGACTTCTTGCGGTCGTCAGTGATCGACATGGACGACAGGATCGCGTCGATCTTGCGCACTTTCAGTGCCGGGATCAGACCGTCGAATTCTTGCTCGACCCACTGGCACTTGACCTTCATTTCTTCGCACAGCGCGTTGCCGATGTCGTAGTCGAAACCGACGATGCTGCCGTCCGGCGCTTTGGAGGCGAATGGAGGGTAAGCCGCTTCGATACCGATCTTCAGAGGCTTTTCATCGGCGAATGTCGGCAGGGACAGCACGGACAGTGCCAGGGCGCCAAGCAGCACAAGTTTCTTCATCTTGGGACTCCATCGGTAAAGGGCAAAAACGGCAGAGTGAGCGACAGCCCAATATGCGAATGGGTGAATCGGGAAAGCGGTGCTGCATCCGTGGGAAATTTCCCATTGAAACCGTCAGCGATTTCAACACGAGCCACGACGAGCGAGTGATCGGCATTCTAACGACAGGCCCGAAGCCGATATTTCTTCAATGCGACAACTAATTACAGATGCACCGAGAAACCCGCTTGAGCACATTGACAGCTCCGCAATTTCATGCAAGAGCGAAAGACAGTGAACCGATCTATGCTGCAAATTGCGGGCCTATTATTCGCAAACCCTTCTAATCCGGCAAGCGCGGGGTTATGTCTTATTTTTCACCGGGCGTTTTGAGGCCCCGAAACAGGGCTCGGCGTTTCCCATCGCCCCGTTGCGGAGCAGGCGGTTACACATTCAGTTACTTGAAGGCTGACGGGTAACAGTGGGAATAGGCTGACGGAGCAATTCGATAATTATTGGCTGCGGGTTTTGTGTTCCATGATCGTTCCCACGCTCCGCGTGGTAACGCCTCCCTCGACGCTCTGCGTCCGCTCTTGGGACGCAGAGCATCCCGGGCTGCATTCCCACGCAGAGCGTGGGAACGATCGAAAACAAAAAGCCCCGCCCGGCGTGATGCCGGACGGGGCTTTTCAGCCTTCAGACCCGTCGCTTACGCGACGTTCATGGTCTTGTGCGTATCGATCAGATGCTGCACCACACCCGGGTCGGCCAAGGTGGAGATGTCGCCCAACCCGTCGTATTCGGCCGTAGCAATCTTGCGCAGGATTCGACGCATGATCTTGCCCGAACGAGTCTTCGGCAGCCCCGGCGCCCACTGGATCACGTCCGGCGAAGCGATCGGCCCGATCTCCTTGCGCACCCAGTTCTTCAACTCCAGGCGCAGTTGCTCGCTCGGTTCTTCGCCATTTTTCAGGGTGACGTAGACATAAATGCCCTGCCCCTTGATGTCATGCGGCACACCGACCACCGCCGCTTCGGCGACTTTCGGGTGAGCGACCATCGCGCTTTCGATCTCGGCGGTGCCCATGCGGTGGCCGGACACGTTGAGCACGTCGTCCACACGACCGGTGATCCAGTAGTAACCGTCGGCATCGCGACGAGCACCGTCACCGGTGAAGTACATGCCACGGAAGGTCTTGAAGTAGGTGTCGACGAAACGGTCATGGTCGCCGTACAGGGTGCGCGCCTGACCTGGCCACGAATCGAGAATCACCAGATTGCCTTCGGCTTCGCCCTCGATGATGTTACCGAGGTTGTCCACCAGCGCCGGCACCACACCGAAGAACGGACGTGCGGCCGAACCTGGCTTCAAGGTATGAGCACCCGGCAGCGGGCTCATCATGTTGCCGCCGGTTTCGGTCTGCCACCAGGTATCGACGATCGGGCAACGGGACTTGCCGACGTTCTTGTAGTACCAGTCCCAGGCTTCCGGGTTGATCGGTTCGCCGACCGAACCGAGCAGACGCAGGCTGCTGCCATCCGCGCCTTCAACAGCGGCGGTGCCAGAGGCCATCATCGCGCGGATTGCGGTCGGCGCGGTGTAGAGGATATTGACCTTGTGCTTGTCGACGATCTTCGCCACCCGGGTGATGTCCGGATAGTTCGGCACGCCTTCGAACAGCAGTGTGGTCGCGCCATTGGCCAGCGGGCCGTAGACGATGTAGCTGTGACCAGTGACCCAACCAACGTCAGCGGTGCACCAGTAGATTTCGCCCGGGCGGTAGTCGAACACGCGCTCATGGGTCATCGCTGCGTACAACAAGTAGCCGCCAGTGGTGTGCTGCACGCCTTTCGGCTTGCCGGTGGAGCCGGAGGTATAAAGGATGAACAGCGCTTCCTCGGCGCCCATCTCTTTCGGCGCGCAGACAGTGCCCGCCACTTTCATCAGGTCTTCGTACCAGATGTCGCGATGCTGGTTCCACTTGATGTCGCCACCGGTGCGCTTGCACACGATGACTTTCTGGATGCTGCTGGTTTCCGGGTTGGTCAGCGCGTCGTCGACGTTGGCCTTGAGGGAGATCTTCTTGCCGGCTCGGATGCCTTCGTCAGCGGTGATCACCACTTTCGAGCGGCAGTCGATGATGCGACCGGCCAGGGCTTCCGGCGAGAAACCGCCGAACACCACCGAGTGAATCGCGCCGATCCGGGTGCAGGCCAGCATGGCGACCACGGCTTCGGGGATCATCGGCATATAGATGGTCACTACGTCGCCGCGGTGCACGTCCTGGCCACGCAGGGCGTTGGCGAACTTGCAGACTTGTTCGTGCAGTTCGCGATAGGTGATGTTGCGGCTTTCGGAAGGATCGTCGCCTTCCCAGATGATGGCGACCTGATCGCCGCGCTCAGCCAGATGACGGTCGAGGCAGTTATAGGAAACGTTCAGGGTGCCGTCGGCAAACCACTTGATGTCGACATGGTGATCGTCGAACGAAGTCTGTTTCACCGTGGTGAAAGGCTTGATCCAGTCGAGGCGCTTGGCTTGTTCGCGCCAGAAGCCGTCAGGGTTGACGACCGACTGTTGGTACATGGCTTTGTAGGTCGCCTCGTCGGTCAGCGTATTGGCCAGAACCTCGGGACGAACGGGATACAGGGAAGCCGCACTCATCTTTCCTACCTCGGTGTAATAGTTGTTTTTGTATGACCCTGTTGTAGCCGGGGCGCCCGTATAGAACCATTCGACGATGGTAGTAACAAGCCCCTACAAAACATCCAGATACCCCGGAGGTGCGCCGCAAATACCTTTGCGAAATGCTCCGCAAGCCCTGTGTGATCTGGCTTGCCAGCGATTCGGGCGACTCGTTTTCTCAGGAAAGCCGCATCACTGACATCACGATATCCGCCGATTGTTACCAAATCTGCCAAAGGTGTTTATCAAAACCGAGTCTGTTTACCCCCTCCCCGCCTCCCTAGAATTCACCTCGCCGACAAGGCAAAGCGATTAACAACGTTACAGCCCCCACGAAGGCCGTTAATCCAGCTCTTAAGTAACAAACCAAAACGATGAAGTTCCACACGCAACCCCAAAAAGGTTGCGTGACCCCACTCGACCTCAAGAAGGTAAATTTCAGATGAAAGCTTTATTGGTTCTGGCCCTCAGCAGTCTGTGCGCAACCGCCATGGCAGACGAGGTCCCGACTGATGTCGCACAGCAACAACCGGCCATCGAGGAATACACCTACTCCACTCACCTGGACATCGCCAACGTTGTATCGATGAGCGAAGTTCCGAATGTCTGCGAAGTTGTACCGATGAAAATGGAGTACGACGACTCCACCGGCCAGCGCCACATCCTGCGTTACAGCGTGATGGGTAACGGCTGCACCAATTGATGGTTTGAGACTGCACCGAATCGGATCACTCAGCGCAACATCGAGGGTCGATTCCAGCCCGGCTTCGGTCGGGCTCAGTTGTGTTTGAAGTGACGTAAAAGGGTTGCAAAACACAAGATATAGTGAAAAACGCGGTTTTTTGCTCGTTTTTTGAGCAACCAATCACACGCAGAAAAATTAATGAAAAAATTTTCTCCGGGGCCAATCCCGGCGAAAGCCCTGTAAACCCTCGCTCCGATCGAAATCACCTTCCCGTTCAACCGCCCTGCGCTGTTTCGCCCTCCCCCACGCCGGTGTTTTTTTCCCTATAATGCCGCCCAATCGGGTCAGCAATATTCCCTTACAGGGATCAAAGCCATTCTGAAGCCCCGCAGCAGCGACAACGCTGACCTGCGCCCGTCAGAGGCTCTCGGAAACCCGTACAAAATTCTGTTTTATTGCCTGCCTTAGCTGCTGCAAAAAACGATTCCTTAAGATCCAACGCGGCCAGTACGGTCGTGTGAAAAACCAACCATCAGTTTTCACACGGGCATCTGGCCCTCACGCAGGAGACGACACGTCATGCTGAGCTGGGACGAATTCGACAAAGAAGACAGTGAAGTAGCCGTAAAAGGCGCCAACGCCGGCCACGCTACCGAAGCCAACATGGACCGCCTCGACAGCGCCGGCGGTGCCGCTGCTCTCGAAGCCCGCGCCGTGACCGCCGCTGACTCGGCCGCCGTGGCCCGCGCCAAGGCTGCACTGGATTCCCTCGACGTCGCCGAAGGCCTCGCCGAACTCGAAGGCTCCGCCGCCCGTGTCGCCGTTGACGAAAAGCGCATGATCAACTGCCGCGCCGACCTCAACCAGCTCGTGCCATTCAAGTACGACTGGGCCTGGCAGAAATACCTGGACGGCTGCGCAAACCACTGGATGCCGCAAGAAGTCAACATGACCGCCGACATCGCCCTCTGGAAAAACCCGGAAGGCCTGACCGACGACGAGCGCCGCATCGTGATGCGCAACCTCGGCTTCTTCTCCACCGCCGACTCCCTGGTTGCCAACAACCTGGCCCTGGCCGTGTACCGCCTGATCACCAACCCGGAATGCCGCCAGTACATCCTGCGCCAGGCATTCGAAGAGGCGATCCACACCCACGCCTACCAGTACTGCATCGAATCGCTGGGCATGGATGAAGGCGAAATCTTCAACATGTACCACGAGATCCCGTCGGTCGCGAAAAAAGCCGCCTGGGGCCTGAAATACACCCGCGCCATCTCCGACCCGGAATTCAACACCGGCACCGTAGAGACCGACAAAGAACTGCTGCGCAACCTGATCGCCTACTACTGCGTTCTGGAAGGCATCTTCTTCTACTGCGGCTTCACCCAGATCCTCTCCATGGGCCGCCGCAACAAAATGACCGGCGTCGCCGAGCAGTTCCAGTACATCCTGCGCGACGAATCCATGCACCTGAACTTCGGCATCGACGTGATCAACCAGATCAAAATCGAAAACCCACACCTGTGGGACGCCGAAATGAAGGAAGAAGCCTCGCAGATGATTCTGCAAGGCACTCAGCTGGAAATCGAATACGCCCGCGACACCATGCCTCGCGGCGTACTGGGCATGAACGCGGCGATGATGGAGGACTACCTGAAGTTCATCGCTAACCGTCGTCTGTCGCAGATCGGTTTGAAGGAAGAGTACCCAGGGACGACTAACCCGTTCCCTTGGATGAGCGAGATCATGGACTTGAAGAAAGAGAAAAATTTCTTTGAGACGAGAGTTATTGAGTATCAGACTGGTGGTGCGTTGAGCTGGGATTGATCTTTAAAGCAGTCCGTCATTAATCAATACGCAAAAACAAGCATAGAAGAGCCCTGAACTATTCAGGGCTTTTTTATGAAACTGTACTTCGTAACCCTTACTCGAAACCAAAAACACAAATTAATATTCCGCTGACAGGCAACAAGCCTACTTTAACTAGAGCCTACAATATCTCCCTGTACGAAACTCACAAGAACTAAAATAGTTTCCAAAAAAGTGTCAAGCAGTGTAAAAACGCACACTGCACGAGACACATAAAACTACCTATTGATTTCAACCGTTAAGTCTTTTGGCTTTTCCGCAACTCTTACGCCAAAACGAATCTTTGTCTCGATGTCATTATGTGGAAACTGAAGCGCAAAGCCAGGTGTAATATCACTAGCAGAGTTATTTTTATCCATTGTAGGATAGAACAAAAAAACTCCCTGCTTAGATGAACGTAATTTTTTAGTGACGGAATTATTCGCTTCTCCTTCGTCAAGGCCACATAGGTATTTGGCGATAGATCGATGCCAGCTTTCAGAATAAGCATTAAACCTTTCCGAACCACCCTCCACCCGAGAGCGTCTATATGAGTTAAAATCCTGCCCCAAAACCTTATAAGCAACGCCATTTTTTGGCCCTTCGATATAAAGGAAAAGCCACTGCTCAACATTCGTCTTGTTAGTTTTATCCTCGAGAAACTCTATTTCCCTTTGCAAAACCCCTTGGGCAGACCACTTATACGACTTCAAAAAACTGACCATGTCAGTTGAGGAAAGAGTAGCCCACCGGGACTTATAATCTTTAATTTCTTCATCAGAGGTTAATATAGATAGCACCCCTTCCCTAAAGCCAAATTTAGCCTTTGTGAGAAGTCGCTCGAGCAAAACTTGATTATGTTTAACATGAGCAGAATTAGTTGGTGCCAACGTGGACTCCTTCCATTCCGCAGAGAAATTTTTAAAAGTCACAACAGCATTATACATTTTGTTACTCGCTGTTGGGCGTAGTAGGTGCGACGGTACAAGTGGAGGAACTTGAATCGGAAGTACCGGTACTCCGTTTTTGGGATTAGCGTATCTCTTCAGTTCAGAACGAAAATCCATCTCATCACGACAAACCGCTTCAAACGCTTCATAAAGATCAATAGTACTTTTGCCTGCCACCTCTTCACGCCCAATATAAAGCCTAACTAAATCACGATAGCCATCGCGAAATCCAAACCAACGCCCCATCTGCATAAGAGCATCTGCCGCTGCTGCGCGACGCCGGTAGTAACTGATGGTCAATCCCTCTATCGTATATCCCCGAGAAAGTTTGGCACCACCGACTACGATTTTCCAGATACTATCTGTTTCAAAATCTGGGTTATCATTAGCCTCACCATTTACAACAAGTACTTTTTTAGAACCATCTGACAATCTATTCCAACACTCTCCCAGAAATGGTTTGACCTGACTAAAACTTTTCGGCACTGGGTAACCACTGCCATCTTTGCAAAACTTAGAATAGTCAGAGTCCCACAATGACTCAAGACGACCCCAAGCGTTGCCTGACATATACCCGCCCGCACTCAGACAGCGCTCTACCTCTCCCGCGATAGCATTATGATGCGATGTTAAGTGTGATACATGCACAAGCATGGTATGGTGACGGTAGTTCTTAGAAAGCGTTGGATCGACACTTTGTCGAAATAACTTTATGGCGCCACTAAGAATAAAAGAGTCTATAGCTTGCGGCAAATTCTCAGCGGACTCATCACCACCTACAACGTCACGAACATAAGTTTTTTCATTCGGCCCGGCGACACTTTTGTCAATCCGATCCAGATCATGAAAATCGGCAACGCCCATATAATTTTGAGGTCGCGGAAGGCTAATAATAAAATCGCGCGGGAAAAGATTTTCTTCATTATTAGGATCAATAAAAACATTAGCAAAGGGGGTAGCAGTATAACCAACGTATTGCGCACGAGGTAACTGCTGCAAAAGCGAAACGATTGCAGAATTAGTAGCAGTGCGCTCTTCCACCTCTTTCTTAGTTGGCTTCTTAGTATTGACCGATGCCTGGTCCGACTCATCATCAATTATTAAAGTTGGAATATCCGCAAGTCTTGATTTGATCGAATCAAGATCATCTGCTACTTTCTTCAGTACAGACGGAACCTTTTTTACAACTAGCAGCCTAACATCTTCGACATGAAGATTATCTGGATGATTGAACGGTTTAGTTTTATCCGCCCTACGAAATTCCAGTGACTGTATGCCTTGCCTCAAACGCTGATAATCTCCGCTTATATTTGTAAGGCGGTGCCAGTCGAACCCTCCAAAATCAGAGGGCAAACCTCCATGATCAATAAAACTATGAAGATCAGATGCGTAACCAACCTCATCTTCCGCAGTAATGAATGGCTTACCAATTAGTTCACGATCAATTCGACGCTGTGTTTGCGCCCGTAAAATATTCATCGTTCCCGCCAGTACAATTATTAGGCGATATCCTGCATCTGCTGCTCTAGCAACAACACCAGTGAAATTGGCAGTTTTACCGCTTTGCACATAACCAACCACTAAACCCCTAACAGGAAAAATCTCATTCGCCTCTGGGTCAGATAGCCTCTCGGTTACTAACCTAGTACTTTCCTCCAAATCACTTACTTGATCTTGACTCCAGCCCTTGCGCTCCCTCAAATACTTAGAGTAAGCGTCGCGATAGAAGGAGCGACTCTGCTGCCTATCGGCATCGTACCAGGCTTTATGCTCTTGGGCGATAACGATTGGAGCTTCATATGCAAGATTGGGTGGGAATCTATCATTAAATATCTGAATTAGTTGATCATCAAGCTTCAATAGATCATAAATAAGCGCGCGTCGCTCTCTTGTATTTTTAAGAGTAGTCGCTATCCATTCTGCGGTAGATTCATAATCCCAAAGACTAAGCTTTCGACTGAGCAAGATAAATACAGGTGCAGATGGCGGAACGGAGCTTATATACTCTTTAAAAATCGACTCAATTGATGTTTCAGATCCAGAGTTAAAATTGAGCGTCAAGATCAATTTTTTTGGAGCCGTAGCCATGCTACCCAGAGTATCAGTTATTATACCTATCAAATTCATAGTTTTATTCTCCTTAATAAAAACTGAACAAGCTAAGACTACCCTTCAAAAAGGCGAGAAATGTTCTCCTCCCCTACATGAAAGCCAAGACCTTCAAAATCCGCAAAGTATCGAATATCCTTTATCCTTTCACGGTGGGGTACGTCACATAGTATCTCCTCATTAAGCTTGGGACACCATTCATCTACTGGAACAACCAACGGGGAACTTACTAATGTCAGCCGCCTGGGATAGAACAAAGAATGTTCTGAGCGATAGCCAAAGCACTCTCGCAGAATCCTATCCAACTCCAGCTTCGCACCACCACTCAAAAGATTCCTAGTTATTAATATATCCTCAGATAGTGTTGAGCCGAAGTTTAGGCCAGATGGTGCAAACTTTAGTGAGAATACAAACAACTCATGACCTAGGGATGGTTGCAACTGTGTAAAACCGTTAATGATATGAGCATGCCTTGGCCCACTAGTCGCCTTAACTTCAAACTCCTTCTTTCCAAAGCGAAAATCATGAGGTTGCCTCTGTGGGCCAACCCAAGCGCTAAGTGCTTCGTCGCCAAATTGCTCAATAAGAATTCGAAGAAAATATAGCTCTCCGCGCAGCCCTAATTGCACCTCATCACTAAGAATTGCACGAACCTTCATTAGTTCTCTCCACCCGTCAAGAGTTTCCTCAACGGCAGTTATGGGCAAAACCCCATTCAACTGAATCTTATCCGCAACAGAAACGAAAAAACTATACATTTCCTGATAAAGCGAAATAGTACTTGTGCGAACCTCCAACATAACTCCTTCCGCTGTATGCACCATTGATATTTTTATTTCTTCTAGCGGCGATTCATTTGGTCTTTCAACACCGTAGCACTGCACTCTCAACGCTAGCTCTTTCCCAAACTCCGAAACCCAAATATCTACAGCGGGAGCAACACCATCGCTTGAAGGAATGCGGTGAACAAATGGAACACCATTTTGGATTCGCGCACGCAAGTCTTCCCAACTCATGTGACGTGAGCCTTGCTGAGTTATCGAATTCATTCAACCACCCTCGAACTTTCCTCGTTCATCGCCAACATCAAAAGCTCATTAATTTCTTCCAGTCGCGCAGTAAAACGTTTGCTTTCACGCTCTCTTAATAGATCATCCCGTAACAGCAAAAAAAGTAATATTTTTATAATAGGCGCGTCATTTAAGCTAGCGGATGTTCCTTTCAATAGAACTTGCCGATACATTGCATTGAGTACAACATTGCAAGCCGAACGATCAATTCTAAAAAACCTATCTTCCGGTAGCTTAGCCCAGACAACATTCACCTCAGTCCTTGGCGCTTTTTGACCTGCAAGGTAAGTTGACGCTTTCCTTCGAACTGCAACACCGAATCCGCGACCTGGTACAGGAATAAAAGCCCTTTCAACATCGACAGTTTTCCTATAAACATCCTCTGCACACTTCAAATATTGATCCATAGGACCATCTTTTAAAGCAAGCGCCATTCTGAAATAATCAGGCACATCTAGTGCAGACTTTTGTACATTCAGACGAAACTCCGCATCGAACTCTTGCGAGAGTTCAACTTCGACACGGGCCAAGGAAAGATGATGATCTGCGTTATTTTCCCTCCAGCCATTCCATCCTCCAGCCTGAATTAATCGACCATTTCTGTAAAAATAAAAACCTTGTCGAACAGCGACATTCGCCCCACCCAATAAATATCCGCTACTAGTTTGGTTCGGCGGCCATATATGCGCTTTGCAGTTTATTACGTGGGACTTGACGACCTTTAACGAAAACTGCAAAGGGTAGTTCTTTTCACCTGTGATGGGATAGCTGAATGGATTAAGACTTCTAACTGTAACGGCAAAACCCTGACCACCGTCAATCATATTAGCTGCATCAATGTACAACGTTATCCCAGCATCAATAAATCGATGAAAAACCAAACCAAGATGATTACTTAGTTTTTTTTGTAACCGCTGCAAGACCACTTCTAGCGACTTACTTTTGGTTAGTGCGTGATCAAGTTCGTCAATAATTACAAGAGTGCCACTATCAGCGATTGCGAACGGCCACTGAGTTTCGGCCAACCACATTGCAGCCCCTTCAGAATCGAGCAACTCACAGTTCCATCCAGCCGCTATCGATTTGGTTGTCCAGCGACACGAAACGACCTGGCCGGCCTGCTTTGAAATGACAGTTAAGCTCCTGCCTTGACTTAGCGCCGCAGTCTTCAATCCCATTCCAAACTTCCCAAGCGCTTTAGGGCTGCGCTCACGGTTAGAACCGAACTGCATAGCTAAAAGGAGCTCTTCGCTATTCATCCCTAAGCCATTGTCGGCAAGTACTATCTGTTGAATCTCCGCCCCATCATGAACAAAACGAATAAGTATATTTGTTGCACCTGCATCGATCGAATTATCGACCAAATCTGCAACTGCCTCTTCAATTTTATAACCAATACGTGACAACGCATCGGTGACCTTCCCTGCATGTGGCTGAATGGGTACAGTAGTAATAACCTTTAGTCCATTAATCGATTCCCTTGCACTCACCATTCGCCTCCATTTTTTTAAAAATTAAAAAAGCTTCTACCCTAATGGTTCTGCATTTTCACAAAATCGATAAAATCCTTGAGCGACATTAACCAATCACGTTGTGCAACAGAGTAGGTCGTCTGAATTTCCTGAGGGACTACAAGTCGTAACCCACGAGACCTCATCTCCATCGTTTGACTATCGCTAATTGCAGCCTCCAAAGTAATTAAGTGTTTTTCGGGGACACGATTGGCTTCGCTCAACACCTGCCTCCATCGGTCTTTACAAGTTGTTTTCGCTCCAACCATAACTAATTTTTCGGCGGGAAATGAAAAGTCGTGGTACTCGGAAAAGCTAGGAAAAATGAAGTCTGGCCTTGAGTTGTTTTCCGTTATTGATCCTTTACCTCGCCCCTGCTGGAAGCGTAAACCATTTAGAAGAAATATCTCCTCCAAGTGTCCCTCGAATGCATGGCCCACTCTAGATTTTCGCCGATTCTGAACACTCAAGGAAAAATTAATAAACTCTTCGACATCGTCGCCACACTCGCCAAAACCACTAACAAGCTTCTTTCGAACGAGGTACCGTTCGTAGATCCGGAAAAGCTTTTCTTCATGCTCCATCCAAGAAATAATTGCTTTATCTGGATAACGTATAGGATCGACCGTTCGCTCAATAGTTTTTCGAGCATAATTAGAGAATGCCGATGTACTAGGAAACTTAGCATCGCCGAATGAGTTTATTAACCTGTCAAGCCAGACATCGTCATCCCGTTCAACCTGACTTACTTCTACACCTAAATCCTCAAGCATTAGCCTGAGTGGAAGAAGCAGCTGTACGGAATCTAACGTTCCTGCGGTAAACCTTTCGTCAACATCATGAAGGCCAAAGAGGAGCCTGAGTTGATTTTCAACTGAGGTACCTGCTGGAGTGAAGATCATTAATAATGACCCGTCACGCATTTTCCCCACAAGCAGAAAATCCCCTTCTTCGATCAGATCAGTTACGACACTTTTGTTGTAATAAAGGCGAAACTCAGAACTGCGATGTGGTTGTTTTCTTCGACAATCATACCAAGTCACAAATCCATCACAGAACTCTGGTGCGATAGACTCATCCGTAACGTAGATTTGTTTCGCGTTGAATCGGAACTCTTCGCTCTTGCCTGGCGCTCCTAAATATTGTTTAAATCCGGCAGCGGGAAGACCTCCTATTTCGTGTTGATTGGAGGAACCTGGATCAGCATCCACAGCGCTCAAATACTTGGCAGCTACGCCTTCGAAATAGTCACTTATGCGGTCGGTGAACATACGGTTTCGTCTATCTGTAAATATTCATTACCGTTTATCAGCCACCCTGCTATCTGGTCAATCAATACCAGAGATTTTTTTCTATCCATTGACCTAACTGCACATTCCCAAACGATGAGCACTCGCCAACCATGGTTCAAGAGAGCAAGCTCTTGGGATCGATCTCTGGCTCGATTTTTTTCGATTTTCTCCATCCAGAAATCTCGGCGCGTCTGCGGTATTTTGAAGTATCTGCAGGTATGTCCATGCCAGAAGCAGCCGTGGACGAATACCACTGCGTTGTATTTTGATAACGCCAGATCAGGTTTACCAGGAAGGTTATTTACGTGGATGCGATAGCGAAATCCACGGGCATACAAAGCCTTGCGGATTGAAATCTCTGGTTTTGTGTTTTTACCTTTGATTCCCGACATCATCCGGGATCGAGTTACTGCATTCACGATATCGACCATAACTCACCTCCATGCATTCGATAGCTCAGGTCCTGTGTTTAGCTTTGGAGTCCGCACACTCAAGGTTCCCTGTGAGCTATCTAATTCATTTTGAAATGGAGCCGACACGCTAAAACAACTTCAAACTGAGATTTCCCTTACACCGGAAGGGCGAACTCCAGCTGAGGTCTTTCCTCTTCCGCGTTTTTCTCCTTCGCGGCCAGTATTCGATCCTTCATCAACCGAGCTACAGCTTCAAAAACTGGAACCGCCACGGAGTTACCAAACTGACGATAAGCTTGGGTATCGGACACAGGAATCACAAATTTGCTTTCCCCTGGCTTGTCGAAACCCATCAGGCGCGAGCACTCATGCGGAGTCAATCGGCGCGGGCGATTGAGCTGATTCAACTCACTGTTGAAGTCCAAGGTGTCCACAAACCCACGATCAACCAGGATTTCAGAACCATCCTTGTGATATCTCGCCGAGAGCGTACGAGCAACGTCGTTTGGACGAGTCAAACCAAAGCCAAAACCATTGCCCTTTTCGCGATGTTTCTCGGCATATCGGTAGAGGTAATCCCAGAGCTTCGGAGTAAGGATGTATTTTTCGTCCACGTCCTTATCAAGCAGATCACCGAAGCTAGGTCGCTGCTTCGGTATAAGCTTGCTGATGTCGCTCAGAGTGAATCCTTGGTGAACATTCAAGTCACGACGGAAACCGACCAGCACAATTCGCTCACGATGCTGAGGGACAAAGTGCTTGGCATCGATGACCTTCGGGTCTGAGCCTTTCGGTGCATTCACGTCTGCAACCTCATAACCCAGCTCATCCAACGCTTCGCAAATGATCCGGAACGTATTGCCCTTGTCATGGCTTTTCAGGTTTTTGACGTTCTCAAGCAAGAATGCAGCCGGGCGTTTCGCGGCAATAATCCGCGCCACGTCGAAGAACAGGGTGCCTTGGGTCTCACACTCGAAACCGTGCTTGCGCCCCAGAGAGTTCTTCTTGGAAACACCTGCAAGCGAGAACGGCTGGCATGGAAAACCTGCCAACAGGACGTCGTGATCAGGAATTTCGCGATCAATGTTCTTGTACGCTTCTTCGTCGCTGATTTCAGGCTTGTCCGAAAGCGTGACCGAACGGATGTCGAGATTGAACCGGTGACGAGCCGGATCACAGAAGTGGTTGGCCTTGTAGGTCTTGACCGCGTACTTGTTCCATTCGGACGTGAACAGGCACTCGCCTCCGATGGCTTCGAACCCTTTTCTGATACCGCCGATACCGGCAAAGAGATCGATAAAGGTAAATGAAGGTTTATGGTTCAAACGCTTGGGCAGCAAATCCTTGAGGCGGGTGAACTCAATGTGGGAGAGCTTCGGCGAAGCCTTGCCCTTGATCCATCGATTGATGGTTTCACGGCACCAGTGGCTCGGGCTCACATCGTTGAGAATTTCGGCCAACTGCCCTTGGTCGTAGATCTCCAGCAGCTTGTGCAGTAACGCAAGGTCGGTAACAGGATGGGTATCAGGCTCATAAGAATCCGAAGTCGTTTCGCTCAAGGATTCAAAAGATGCTGTTTCAAAAAGATTCATGAGCCGGAAATTCCTCTGGGTCAAAGCTGTGACGAATGGTCACCATTCTAGCCCTGAAAACTTCAAAGTAAATGAAATTTCCCGTAATCCGTGAGATCAGACATGGCGACACGGGCTGGGAGAACTGGAAGAACAGTGGCGACCAAATACTGGATATAAACACAGCATAATTTACTCCACGCCATTGTCCAGATTTCGTTTTGCCTCACGATCGGTAGGAAAAGTCGCTGGTTGACGACCATCCCTGATCCCCCTACCCTCAGCTCCGAGCCTAAGAAACTCTACAAACCAGAGCGGTCCTCCGCACCCGACACTCATGCGGCTTTTTTTCGTCTGCGGTTTCTCTACGCCTGCGAAAAGTCCCGTTATGTCGGGAGTGGGCGAATACAAGACCCGAAAGGGGAATATGTCCGGCCCGTCTCTGGTGGGTTTCTTAGCTCCCGACACCCTTAACGAATGCCCTAAGAAAGCAGCCAGAGGTAAATGGAAATGCCTGACTACTCAGCCTTCATGATGAAGGCGATTCGCTGTACCCGCCGTTTGAATTCCGTGCTCCCGACTCGGGAGGCACGCCATGTCTGAACCACTTCTTCCGACTCGTTTTACCCGCAACAAAACCCACCTGCACGCCCTTCTGGTGGAGAACCAAGCCTGGTTCTGCGTCCATGAACTGGGGCGACTGATGGGCAAATATCTGGATGAGCGACAACTGCGCAAACTCGATGCAGATCAGCGGCAGATGATGTGCGTGGAAACCTACGGGGAACCCGGAGAACACTTGATGGTGAGTGAGTCAGGTGTGTATGCGTTGCTGATCTATCACTACTGCCCCGAGTATCGGCAGCTTCGCGAGTGGGTGACGCATCAGGTTGTGCCCGCGCTGCGAGATGCCCGTCCGACGCGCTCGGTTGAGCGTCCGATACTGAGTGTTTTGAGCTGGCCCAAGATGTCGTTGAGCACGCTGCACTGGCAGGATGAGCCGTGGATTCGCTTGCGGGACATGCCGTGTTTGCTGGCGGAGGATCCGTTCAATCGGCAGGAGTCCTGGTCGCGTAAAGCTTCACGAATGCTGCGTAGTTACTGATATCAAAAAACCGCTGCTTGAAAACTCAAGCAGCGGTTTTTTATGACCCGAAGTGTCGGGGACACCCAGTCCTCGGCAGACTGGGTTCGCATCATTCTGAAAACAATCAGTGCAACCCATCCCCCCACCCGCTATTAATACCCCCTCCCCCACTCAAGGACCCGAGCCCCACCATGAAATTCGATCTCGCCTACTGCCTCAGCCTCGACGACAAACTGTCGATCTATGACGTTCGCGATCTCAATTTCGATGAGACGGTGGCGTTCGATTCTGCGAAGGAACACTTCCAGTGCCCCAACGACGCCTGTCGTTCGGCGTTCGATGCGTCCAACGAGTTGGGTACGTTCAACGCCAAGAACGTGAATTACGTGCGTACGCCGCACTTCAAGAATCTGCCCGGTACGCAGCATGTGGCGGGTTGTCCGTATGTGAGTTTGAAGACGTCGGCGTCGGGGGTTGAGGCGGCGGATGGGGAAACGGATGACGGGCGGGAGGAGCATTTCCCGTCGGAGTTGTTGCTGACGCGCCGTGAGTATGTGCGCAAGCCTGCCGCGCCGGTGGGGGCGGCGGATGTGTTGCGGGATGATCCGGTGCGGGTGGCAGCCGCCACCTCGAAAGAGTCGCCGAGTCGTGAGACGGCGCCGGACAAGACCAGTGTCTTCGCTCACCCCGTGGAGTGTTTTGTGTCGAACTTCGCGGACAAGGATTTGCTCAAGCGTATGCCGTTGAAGATTGGCGAGCATACGGCGCCGTACAGTTCGTTCTTCAAGAAGATCGAGTACTTGATGGACAACAAGGGGCTGATTTACTGGGGCCGGATCAAGAAGATCGAGGACTTTCACAGCGCCAGTTTCCGGATCGATTTCGAGGACAAGGTCTGGTTCAAGAAACCGGATGACAGCAAGAAGAAGCCTTATCCGGTCAGTGTCTATCTCAACAAAAAGCTGATCGACAACTACCGCAAGCGCAAGGCGTTTCTGGAAGAGATCAAGCACGCGATCGACAGTGATAAGGAGTTGTTCTGCTTCTTCTATGGTGTGACGCCGGAGTTGAAGCAGGTGCCGGGCAAGAAGAACCCCGAAAAACCTTTCGAGGTCTTCAATGCCAATATCGAGAACCTGGATCACTTCATCATTCGTGAAGCGCCGGGTCTAGCGTGATGGTCAGCCCTGGGGCAGTTGCAGTTTGACGGCGCCGGGGTGTTGCTTGATCAGGGAGTACGGCAGGATCGACCAGTCTGGTCTATCGCAAGAACGTTGTACGCGGGCGAAGTAGGCGCCCAGGTACAAACCTTTCGCAGTGAAGTACCACGGCGAAGAACCCCAAACGCTTTCTTCCGTGAAGTCGCAATCATCGTCTTGCGTCGGCTTCTTCATTTCTGCGGGGTATAGGGCAGTGAGTTGCTTGATCAGCCAAGGCACCAGCTCTTTGTTTTCATACTGATAACGCGCGTCACTTTCAGCCGGGCTCAAAGGCTTGTCACCCAGACTGTCTCGTTCGGCATGCAGCAGTGGCTTGCCCTCACCTACCCACAACACATCTTCGAGCGACAACGGATGACCAGTGCTCACATCAATATTGAGAGGTGAATCACCGAAGTCCGGATGCGCGCCACCGCAGTAATAGCTGGTCGAGATGTTCAGGCTGACCACGGCTGGCGAAATCATTTTGGGTTCCGCGTCCTGCATGAAGTCGACGTTTTCCCCGCCCTGCAGTTGGCAACCGTGATAGCGGATGACCTCATTCCACAATCGCCCAAGCAACTGTTGGTTAACCCGTTGCAGATCGTCTTTTGGCAGACCGGACTCTACGCTGAACAGCGAAATCTTCGACTCCGGCTCTGTCCACCATTGCAGGGTGTAACCCATGAAGTCTTGTTTCTTCAGCGGTTTGAGCTTGAGTCCCTGTAGTCGCAAATACTCATACGGCTCGCCGTTTGGCAGCGCGGCGATGAAGGGCAGCGTAGAAGTTGTCGGCGCTGGAAGCCTGGCCTCGGAAAGTTGCACTGTAAGCTTCTTGCCCTTCGGACTTTGCCACTCGCCCTGCCAGCCAGTGGCCGTTTCTTCCAGTTTCAAAGTTGGCAGTGGCTTGTCGTCGCTGTAGCGATTGTTGCCTTCAACCAGCGTCAGGGTGCTGTCCTGCAATGACCCGCTAAGGGGCAGGTCCCGATGGTATTTTTCGTAGAAGTAACGACCGGTCACTTCATCCGGCTGCTGAGTGTTGAGTTCCACCACAATCGGCGTCTTGCCCAATGTGCCGGTGAAAACACGCCGGCCATCTTCGGCATGGGCAGTGGAAATCAGTGTGAACAACGCCACGGCATATGGCGCCAGGCGTAACAGTCCCTTGAGCATGGATCGGTCCCTGAATGAGTCGGAAGTTGCGCCGGGACGTGGGTGCCGGCGCTGGAAAATTCGCGGCGGATTATGGCGGGGTTGTGCCCGGTAATCGAGAAATGTAATTCGAGATGCAACGTCGCGTCATGGCAGTTGCAGCGCTACACCACCCGGATGTTGTTTGACGATGTTGTACGGCAGAACACTCCAGTCTACGAATCCGCACACTGCCGCCACGTGGGGATAAGACGGATCAAACTTGATGCCCTGCTCCGTGAAGTACCAACCCATGAATTGCCAGGGATCGCTCTCGTCGTAGTGACAGTCGTTATCGCCCTCTGCGGTGATGGTCATTTGCTGGGGATACAGTTTCAGCAGCTGTGCGACCAGCCAGGGTGCCAACTCTGTAGTCCGGTATTTCGACCAGGCATCAGAAGAACCGGGTGAACCTGCATTGAAATCATCGTGTTGTTCATAGTGCAACGGCTGACCTTGCCCTACCCACAAAACGTCCTCGAGCGTAAGTGTCTGACCGGTTGTGGCATCGAAGTTGAGCGCGTCGTTGCTTTGGTCCGGGTAGGCTCCGCCGCAGTAATAATCCGTTGAAATCCGCACACTCATTACCGAAGGCGTCATCCACAGAGGTTGGCTGGATTGAGAGTAATCACCCGAGCAACCGAAATACGCGATCACCTCCCCCCACAATCGGCCCATCAATTGTTGGTTGATGCGTTGACGCACTTCTGAGGAATAACCGGACACCACTTCAAAAAGCGAAGCTTGTGATTTGGGCTCGCTCCACCATTGCAGTGTGTAGCCCATGAAAGTTTCGGTTTTGCCCTTTTGCAGTTTCATTCCTTGCAGCCGCAGATACTCGTAAGGGGCCGTCTCACGCAGGCTGACGATATAGGGCAATGAGTCGACGGGGGCTTGCGGAATCATTGCGGGCTGCAACTCAACCTTGAGGGTTTTCCCGGCCGGATTACTCCACTCACCGGACCAATTGCTCCCGATCGCGTGTAAACGAAGCGTTGGACGGGAGTCCCCGTCCATCATCGAACCTTCGCTGAGTTCGAGCGTGTCCCCATCCCTGGAACCTTCGAGTTCCAGATCCTTGCGGTACTTCTGGTAGAAGTACCGCCCCTCTCCCGTTCGGGTATTCATCTCCAGAACGATCGCCGTCTTGCCCAGCGTTCCCGTGTAAACCTGCGTAGCGTTTTCCGCCCATGCCAGGGGATGGAAAAAAACGGCGAGTACCAAAATGCCGGAAAGGCGCAACAATCCGTGAAACATCAATTCTTCCTTGAGCAAGCGGGCAAATACCGCAAAAAGTGACCGCGGATTATGTCGATGTTGTAACGGGGAATCGAGCTTCGTCCAGATCAACTCACGCTCATGCTGAGCATCACAATCACCAGCAAACCGATGTACACCCACGCATGCACCCGATCCGGTATCCGCCCGATCCACGGCGTAGCCAATCGAATCCCCAGCATCGAGCCCAACGTCAGCACCGCAAACGCCAGCAGATCCACATACCCGATAAACCATGGCCCGAGGTCTGTCTCGCTGAATCCCGCCATCACCATGTACGTCAGCGTCCCCGCCAGCGCCACCGGCACGCTCAGCGGATTGGCCATCGACGTCGCCTGGGACATGCTCAACCCGCAACGCCGCAATAACGGCACGGTCATGACGCTTCCTCCTACACCGAGAAAGGTCGCGATGGCGCCTATCCCTACACCGCCGCCAGACGTTTCCACTGTTCCCAGTCGCCGTGGGACGGCGCCTTCGGACTGTGTGAGAAAGCCGCGACGCAGCAGGCAGTCGATAATCGTCACACCGAGGTAGGCGATGAAGGCATAACGAATGACTTCGCCACTGACCCACACCGCTGCGACTGCGCCGACAACCGCGCCCAAACCGATAAACCCGCCCAACGGCCACAGGTAATCCCGGATCAGGTTGCCGGCGCGGCGGTGTTTGTCGGTAGCGACCAGGGCGTTGACGATCATCACGCAGGTCGAGGTAGCGACGGCGATGTGCATGGCGGACTGGCTGATCGGGTCGTCGGCGCCGTGGCTCGCGGTGAGCATGCGGTACAGCAGCGGTACGACGACGAAGCCGCCGCCGAAACCAAAGAGCACGGCGGTGACGCCGGTCAGGCAGCCGAAGAGTGTCAGCAGGAGGTAGAACATGGCGCGTCGTCCGTTGGGGGGGAGCGGTCGACGATAGAGCGACGCTGCTTGGCCTGCTTCAGCAAGTCAGCCAATAATGTTTGCGCTTACGCCAATTACTGGGTGCCGCTCGATGCGCAATGTTTCGATCAATCTGCTGGATGACACGCCTCGCAGGGTAGTGGCGATCGGTACGGATTATTCCCACGGCTATCTGTTGCCACGTCATACGCATCGGCGGGCGCAATTGTTGTACGGCGCGACCGGGGTGATGCAGGTCAGCACGCATGACGGCAACTGGGTGGTGCCGCCGCAGCGGGCGGTATGGATTCCGCCGGAGGTGGCGCATGAGGTGTTGATGCTGGGGGTCAGTACTCGCAGTTTGTATATCGAGCCGGGAGCGGTGGATCTGGGTGAGCGTTGTCAGGTGATCAGTGTGTCGCTGTTGATGCGGCACTTGCTGATGGAAGCGGTGGAAATGCCGCTGACGTATGACCTGACTGGACGCGACGGTGTGCTGATCGATCTGTTGCTGCATGAGTTGGTGCGCAGTGCACCGCTGCCGTTGCATATACCGCTGCCGTCTGACGGAAGACTGCTCGAACTGTGTCAGAAATTTCTGCATCAGCCGAACGCCCACCAGTCGCCCCTGCAATGGGCCGATCAGCTGCACGTAAGCTTACGCACCTTCAACAGACTGTTCCGTCAGCAGACCGGCCTGAGCTTCAGTCAATGGCGCCAGCGCGCCTGCGTGGTATTGGCGCTGGCACGACTGGCGGCGGGTGAGGCGGTGACGCGGATTGCCCTGGATTTCGGTTATGACAGTCCGGCGGCGTTCTCGACGATGTTCCGTCGAATCCTCGGTCAGGCACCGTCCGTCTGGTTGGAGGCGGCGAACTAGGGCAAATCAAAAAATGCGTTTGATCCCGGCCGAAAACAACTGTACAAAAACACAGTACATTTTCCATCAGCACTCTCGAGCCCGGAGCACACCATGGCCTCTTCAGCGATGAACCTCATCCTCGAACGTATCGCCCTTTTCCAGTTCACCCCGACCCACTGCGCCCAGGCCCGAGGGATGTTGGGTTGGAGCATCGAACAGTTGTCGCGGGAGGCCAAGGTTTCAGTAGACGACATTCAGCGGTTCGAAGCGCAGCAGGACGTGGCGGATGCGGTGCGGTTGGCGTTGACCTATCGGTTCGAGGCGCAGGGGTTGGTGTTCTTTCCGGGCTTTGCGCCGGGGCGTTCGACAAGCAGTGGCTCGACAGTTGAATCGGTGCGTGGGGACTATGCGATGGCGGAGTGATTCGGTTCGCCTCATGGAGGCGAACCTGCATCCGTGAGTCAGGCCCCTTGCACCACCGCCCCACTCTCCCCTTCAACCGCCAACCACCACGCATGCCCGCGTTGCGGTTGTGCCAGGTTGAACGCCTCGCCCATTTGCGGAGTAGTAATGGAAACGCTGCGCTCCCAGGCCAGTGCAAGAATGCGATCGAACGGTTCATGCCAGGCATGCATCGCCAGGTCGAACGTGCCGTTGTGGATCGGGAATAACCAGCGACCCTTGAGGTCGATGTGGGCTTGCAGGGTTTCTTCCGGTTGCATGTGCACGTGGGGCCATTCGACGTTGTAGGCGCCGGTTTCCATCAGGGTCAGGTCGAACGGGCCGTATTGTTCGCCGATGCGCTTGAAGCCATCGAAGTAGCCGCTGTCGCCGCTGAAGAAGATTCGTGTATCGCCATCGATGATGACCCACGAAGCCCAAAGGGTCTGGTTGCCGTCAAACAGGCCACGACCGGAGAAGTGCTGCGACGGGGTGGCGATGAAGCGGATACCGGCGACTTCGGTGCCCTTCCACCAGTCGAACTGGCGGATCTTGCTGGCATCGATGCCCCATTTGACCAGCGTGTCACCGACGCCCAGCGGGGTCAGGAACACGTTGACCTTGTCCGCCAGTTTCAACACCGCTTCGTAGTCGAGGTGGTCGTAATGGTTGTGCGACAGGATCACCGCTTCGATCGGTGGCAATTCGTCGATGCTGATCGGTGGCTGGTGAAAGCGTTTCGGTCCGGCCCATTGCACCGGTGAAGCGCGCTCGGCGAACACCGGGTCGGTGATCCAGAATTTGTCTTGCAGCTTCAGCAGCAGGGTCGAGTGACCGAGGCGATAGACGCTGTGGTTGGGGGCGGCGATCAGGTCGGCGCGGGTCAGCGGCTGCACAGGGATGGCCGACGCCGGACGGGTGTTGCGCGGTTTGTGGAAGATCATATTCCACATGATGCGCAGCATCTTGCGCACACCTTCACGTTGCACTGGAGCGTGGTTACGGAACGTCCCTTCTGCCTGGCGCGAAGCTTCAGGTACAGGACTGACCGCGGAAGAAATTGATTTGGCCATGACTGAATGACTCCAGAAAAACCGCGCAATTCACGGTTTTCCACGGTGGGACGATAAATGGCCAAGGCACGCACGCATCAGCCGGACATCTGGTTTTAGGTTGCACCGATTAACGCAACATTACACTGATCGGTGTACTTTCTAGGTTGCATCAAACTGGATGACAAGTAAACTGCCGAGTGTAATTTCATCTATTTCCTGCCGAATCGAATTTATGACAGCTCCAACGCGCCTCACCGACCGCAAACGCGAAGCCATCATCCTGGCGGCCATTACCGAATTCCGTGCCAACGGTTTCGAAGTCACCAGCATGGACAAGATCGCGGCCACCGCCGGGGTGTCGAAGCGCACGGTGTACAACCATTTTCCGAGCAAGGAAGAGCTGTTCGCCGAAATTCTCAACCAGTTGTGGGCACGGATCAGCACCGAGCAAGCCGTTTCGTATCAGCCCGATCAGCCCTTGCGTGATCAACTGCGAACGATGCTGCTGGCCAAACTGCAGATGATGGCGGACGACAATTTCATGAATCTGGCCCGTGTCGCCATCGCCGCCGCGATCCACTCTCCCGAACGCGCACAGAACATGGTGGCGCGCATGGGCGAACGTGAGGAAAGCGTGACCGTGTGGATTCGCGCCGCTCAGGCGGACGGTCGGCTGAAACCGGTCGACCCGGAGTTCGCCGCGCATCAGGTGCAGGGCCTGCTCAAATCCTTCGCCTTCTGGCCGCAGATTTCCATGGGCCAACCGGCGCTCGACAACGCAACGCAAAATGCCGTGGTCGAATCGGCACTGGACATGTTCCTGGCCTGCTATCAGCTCTAGATCGTGCCTGCGCCAAGATTAAATGGCTCACAAGGACACTGAATTTTCCCGCTGGAATAAATGACAATGTCTGTCATTGACCGATGAACGGTCGCTCTGAAGAATTACACTGCAAAGTGTTTCAGAATGAATCTGGCGAAGAAACTCATGGATAACCAACGCGGCAAAGGCTTGTCATTCGCCAGACGCATTTACCTGCCACGCGCCATCGGTTTGGGCGTCGGCTTCTTCAGTGTCGGCGCCGCACTCTACCCACTGAATATGCCGGCCTGGCTCTGGGCGCTGTTGCTGTTCAACGGTTTTCTCTGGCCCCACGTCGCCTACCAATGGTCGACCCGCTCGGCCTTCCCCTACCGCGCCGAGCGTCGCAACCTGCTCTATGACTCGGTGTTCGGCGGTTTCTGGACTGCGTGTTTCCAGTTCAATCCGCTGACCGCCGTGACCATTCTGTCGATGATGACCATGAACAATGTGGCCGCCGGTGGCCGGCGGCTGTTCCTGCTCGGCGCCCTCGCCCAGTTGATCGGCGTGCTGTTGGGCTGGTCGCTGTTCGGGGTCAAGTTCAACCTGACCACCACGCAAACCCAGGTCTGGGCGTGTCTGCCGATGCTGACCCTTTATCCGCTTGCACTGGGAATGGTCTGTTACCAATTGGCGATCAAACTCGCCGAACACAAACGCACCTTGAGCGCCCTCAGTCGCACCGACAGCCTCACCGGCCTGCTCAACCACGGTGCCTGGAAAGACCTGCTGCACCTCAAGTTCCAGCAGTGCCGCGACCACAACAGCCAGGCCACTCTGGCACTGATCGACATCGATCATTTCAAGGTGATCAATGACAGTTACGGGCACATCGTCGGCGATGCGGTGCTGCAACAACTGAGTCGCGAACTGAAATTCCTGCTGGATGAAAGTGAGCTGGCCGGTCGTTACGGCGGCGACGAATTCTGCGTGATCCTGCCCAACCTGCCGCTGAGCAAAGCCGAAGCCCTGATGGAGCAACTGCGCCAGGCCCTGCATCAGTACCGCCATCCCGAGGTGCCCGAGTTGCGGGTCAGCCTGAGCATCGGACTGGCGCGTTTCCAACTGACCTGCCCGGACGCCCTCGACTGGCTGGATGACGCCGACAAAGCGTTGTACACCGCCAAGCACACGGGCCGTAACACGATCAGCGTAGCGTTGAGCCGCTCCAGCGCCTGACACGCGTTGTACAAGATTCGGACAAACCACTTTCTTGTACAACATTATAAACTTTGTATAAGATCGAGCTGTCAGCCTGGATGCTGGCACTATGAAGTCAACGCCGAACGTCGCCAGCATCTTCGGCCTGCCGCCGCGGGAACAGGGACAACACCTCTAGCCCTATTTCCGGAGCGCACCCAGCATGTTTTTCAATCGCCAGCAGTCTGTTATCGACGAACTGCAACACACCCTCGCCCAGCAAACCGGCCTGCTCGAAGCCATCGACCGCTCCATGGCGGTGATCGAGTTCGATCTCGACGCGGTAGTGTTGCGCGCCAATGACAACTTTCTCAAGACCACGGGCTACACCGCCGAGCAGGTGATCGGCCAGTCCCACCGCCAGTTCTGCCCACCGGAATTTGCCCGCAGCAGCCAGTACACCGAGCTTTGGTCGAAGTTGAAAAATGGTCAGTTCCAGTCCGGTACCTTCGAACGCGTTGACAGCCAGGGCCGGCCGATCTGGCTCGAAGCCAGTTACAACCCGATCAAGGATGCTTCGGGCCGCGTGGTGAAAGTGGTCAAGTACGCCATGGACGTCACCGCCAAGGTGCAGCAGGAAAGTGAAGCCAACGCCAAACTGCAAGCCATCGACCGGGCCATGGCGGTGATTGAGTTCGACCTCAATGGCAACGTTCTTACAGCCAATCAGAATTTTCTGACGCGCATGGGTTACACGCTCGCCGAGCTCAAAGGTAAGCATCACCGTTTGTTCTGTACCGCAGAGCTGGTCAACAGCAGCGCTTATGATGACTTCTGGCGTCGGCTCAATCAGGGTGAGTTTTTCCACGGGCTGTTCGAACGCGTCGACAAACGCGGGCAAACCGTCTGGCTAGAGGCCAACTACAACCCGGTCTACGACGCCGCCGGCCGCTTGTGCAAAGTGGTGAAATTCGCTTCGGACGTCACCGCCCGAGTCGAGCAGCACGAGCAGGATGCACGCAGCGCCAGCGCCGCTTATCACATTTCTGTCGCCACCCGAAAAGTCGCCGAGCAAGGCACGCAAGTGATCCAGCAAACGGCCAGCGAAATGCGCGAGATCGCCGATGACATCGCCGAATCGTCGAACCTGATTGCACAGCTCGGCGAGCGCTCCGAACAGATCACCACCATCGTCAACACCATCCGTGCGATTGCCGATCAGACCAATTTGCTGGCCCTGAACGCCGCGATCGAAGCGGCACGGGCCGGCGAGCAAGGTCGCGGTTTTGCCGTGGTAGCCGACGAAGTGCGGCAACTGGCGGCACGCACCAGCGGCTCGACGGCAGAGATTTCCAACATGATCGGCCTGATCCAGAGCGAAACCCGCCAGGCGATCAAGAGCATGGACGGCACCCGTGGACGCGCGGCGCAAGGCGTCGAACTGGCGGATCAGGCGGGGACGGTGATTCTGCAGATTCGCGATGGCGCCAGCGAAGCCGTGGACGCGGTGAGCATGTTTGCCAACGAGCGTGCGCCGGGATAAGGCCAACACGGGCGACGCAGGGCTATAGTGACTCAACGTCCCAAGCCCTGCCGAGTCCGTCATGACCACCGAAAAAACCGAATCCCCCGCTGCCCCTGTCGATCACCTGCGCTTCCACCGCCCCCACGCCCACCTCAACACAACCTTCGGCAACGACAAGTTCGCCTTGCGGGCCGAGGCGTTTGCGCGGTTCTTCGGTACGCCGACCTTCCTCGGCGCGCAAACCCTGATCGTGGTGCTGTGGGTGTGCCTCAACATGTTTGGCGTCACGAACTTCGACGTCTATCCGTTCATCCTGTTGAACCTGGCGTTCAGCCTGCAATCGGCCTATGCCGCACCGCTGATTCTGCTGGCCCAGACCCGCCAGGCCGCACGGGACAAGGCGCAATCGGACGCCGACGCGCAGCATCGCGAAGCCCTGGCCGTGGCCAATTCCGAGCGTCAGGTCCAGGCCGCAAAGAACACCGCGCAGTTGCTTGAGCTGCTGGAGCAGAACACCCGGCTCACCGAAATGACCAAGAGCCTGACCGAGCGCATCGAAGGCCTGACCCGTGAACTGCACGATCACATGCGCCAGAACCCGCAGGCCTGATCACGGCAAACTCAACGCCCGCCCGAGCTCATCGAACAGCGTGACCACCGACCGCAACGCGCGGCAGTCCGGGCGGGTCAGCAGCCAGAGCGCGGTGTCGTAACCGTACAGCGGTTCGCTCAAGGCTTGCAGACCTTCGGTGATCAGAAAGTCCGGTAACGCCGCCACGCCTAGCCCGGCACGCACCAGCTCTGTCACCGACAGCATGCTGTTGCAGCGATAGCCCGGCGTCACGCCCGGCAAATGCTGACGACGCCAGACGACGGTCGGGTGATCGGGCAGAAAATCGTCCGGGGCGATCCAGGTCATGGCGGCCAGATCGGACGCATCGATGTTTTGCAGATAACGCTCACTGGCACAGACCCGGTAGGCAATCTTCGCCAGCTCCCGTCCGACCAGGTGCTCCGGTGGCGTGCGCGTCAGGCGCAAGGCGATGTCGGCGTCGCGACGGCTGAGGTTGGCAAAGTCGTTGGAGGTGCTCAGTTCGATGGTCAGCGCCGGGTAGTTCGGCATGAACTGCGCCAGTGCCGGCAGCAGCAGACCTTGCAGCACCGAGTCGGTACAGGTCAGGCGTACCGTGCCGCTGATCACTTCGCCGCCCTGTTCCACGCCGATTCGCGCTGCTTCCAGAGCCTGCTCGGCGCGCTCGGCCTGCTCAGACAGGGTCTGCGCAAGGCTGGTGGGCAGGTAGCCGACGCGGCTTTTTTCGAACAGTTGCTGACCGAGCGCGGCTTCCAGTCGGCGCACGGCGCGAAACACCGTCGACACGTCGACCTTCAGCAGCTGCGAGGCCCGGGCCAGAGAGCCGCCGCGCACCAGGGCGAGAATCAGCGCCAGATCCGGGAAGTCGAGTCGATAGTGCGTCGCTGCATTAATCACTTGGGGAAACGCCCATATTGAGTGCGTGAACGCCAATCTATAGTGAGCGTCATCCCTCAACAAGCACAGCGAACACTCATGGAATCCAGAGCCCTGCGCATTGCCCTGATCGGTGACTACGACCCGCAAGTCACCGCCCATCAAGCCATCCCCGTCGCCCTCGGGCTGGCGGCGGAACATACCGGTCATCCCGTGAATTTCGAGTGGCTGGCCACGGACCGGATTCACCTCGATACACCGCTCGACAGTTTCGACGGTTTCTGGTGCGTCCCGGCCAGCCCTTACAAGAGTGAAGCTGGTGCACTGCGGGCCATTCGTTTTGCCCGCGAACAGCAGCGCCCGTTCCTCGGCACCTGCGGCGGTTTTCAACATGCCGTGCTGGAGTTTTCCCGCCACGTACTGGGCTGGGACGATGCGGAGCATGGCGAAACCTCGCCCGATTCCAGCCGCGCGGTGCTCACGCCGCTGACCTGCTCGCTGGTGGAAGCGGTGGACAGCATCCATCTGGTGCCCGGTTCGTTGATCGCCAAGGCGTACGAAACGTCCGAGATTCGCGAAGGTTATCGCTGCCGTTTTGGTGTGAATCCGCAGTTCGAACGCGAATTGCTGACCCATGACCTGCACGCCGTGGGCCACGATTCGGCAGGCGATCTGCGCGCCATCGAACTGAAAAACCATGTGTTCTTTGTCGCGACCTTGTTCCAGCCGGAACGTGCAGCGCTCAAAGGGCAATTGCCGCCGCTGGTGCGGGCGTTTGTCGAAGCCTGCGCGGAGCAACGGGCATGATCGCCGAAACGCCAGTAGCGCCGTACTACGCGGTGATCTTCACCTCGACCCGTACCGAAGGTGATCAGGGATATGCCGAAGCTGCCGAGCGCATGGTTGTACTGGCGCGCGAGCAACCGGGATTTCTCGGCGTGGAGTCGGCCCGAGGGGCGGATGGTCTCGGGATCACGACATCCTATTGGAACAGTGAAGCGGCGATTCTGGCGTGGAAACACCATCCCGAGCACCAGGCGATTCGCGAGCGCGGACGTTCGACCTGGTACTCGGCATGTCATACGCGGGTGTGCAAAGTGGAGCGCGATTATCGATTCGGATAGTCAGCCCTTCACCAGACTGCGCACCGCCACAATCTCCGGCACTTCCCGCTTGCTCATGTAAACCCGCAACGGTTCGGTGATGTTGATCCGGTCATCGATGTGCTGATCGAGCAGCAACTGGATCAACTCGCGCTTGAGGGTCATGGTCTGTTCGGTGGCCGGTGCCCAGACGAATTCGCTGGCGGGAATGATGCCGTCATCGGCCACGTCCATGCCGAACGAGTCTTCGCTGAAACGCACGATGTATTGGCCGGTCTTGCGATTGAGGCCGACAAAACCCTTGAGGTCGTCGGCCGCCTGGCAGATGTGTTGGGATGTGATGCGCATGGTAAACCTCACAAGAGTGATCGAAGGTTTACACGCAGGGCATTGAGGCACACCCTCTGCCGGGGTGGTTGCCGTGGCCAAGCGTACTGCAAACAAACGCACAAAAGTGCGGAAATTTTCGCTTTCAGTACGTTTATGTCGGTCTTGCGATAGCACGTTTTCGTTTGAGTTGCTAAAAGGGACATCTTCGAAAATACCTGCGAAAGGACCTCGACATGCCCGCCACGTTTACCAAAAGCGCTCTGCTGCTGAGCCTGATGCTCGGCCTCGGCCAGGCCCAGGCCGCCAGCCCGGACCTCACGGCATTGGCCGCCAGCCACGGCATTCCGCACCCGGCGGTGATCGCCCACCGTGGCGCCTCCTTCGATGCACCGGAATCCACCGCAGCCTCGTACAAACTGGCCCGGGACCTCGGCGCCGATTACCTGGAAATGGACCTGCAGCGCAGCAAGGACGGCGTGCTGTTCGCCCTGCACGACAACAACCTGCAACGCACCACCGACGTCGCCAGCAAGTTCCCGGATCGCAAGGACAGCCCGGCCAACGCCTTCACCATGGCCGAACTGAAAACCCTGGATGCCGGCAGCTGGTACAACAAGGCCTATCCGGATCGCGCGCGTCCGTCCTACGCCGGCCTGAAGATTCTGACCCTGGACGAAATCATCGACATCGCCCAGGCCAACCCGCAGCACAAACCGGGCCTGTACATCGAGACCAAGGAACCGCAACTGTTCCCCGGCATCGAGCACGACCTGAAGGAAAAACTCCAGGCTCGCGGCCTGCTGATCCCGGCCGGTGCCAAGCAGCCTAAAGACGCCACCAGCGTCGGCGCAGGCAACGGTAAAGTGATCCTGCAGACCTTCGAGAAAAACAGCCTCGAACTGCTGCAAAAGGAAATGCCGCAGGTGCCGAAGATCCTGTTGCTGTGGGTCGGTGAAGGCAGCATCGAGCCGAAATCGAACGTGTCGTTTGCCGACTCCGGCGAGAAGGACAAGAACGTTTTCTACGGCAAGCAAGAACCGAAATCCGAAGCTGAATTCAAGCAATGGATCGACTACGCCAAGGCTCAGGGCGCCATCGGCACCGGTCCTTCGGCCAAGCTGACCCACGGCGGCGATCAGAGCTATTCGGACCTCGTGCAGCCATGGATGAACAAATACACCCACGACAAAGGCATGCTGGTGCACGTCTACACCGTCGATGAGCCGGTGGACTACGAGAAAGTCATGGCTGCCGGCGTCGACGGCATCTTCACCAACCGTGCCAGCGAACTGCTGAAGTTCTACAAACGCCCGGCCGCCGCCAGTGTGGATCAGGTGTTGAAGAACAACGGTTTCTGATGCAACCGGACACCCCGTGGACAGGCCGCCTCTGGCTGGGGCACGACTATGGCCTGATCCACGGGATGTCGGGGCGCACCGCGCCCCACTCCCACTACGCTCACCAACTGATTCTTGCGCCTGACCGGCCGTTGACTGTTCTGGTCGAGGGCACACCCGTCACCACTTCCCGACTGCTGATTACGTCCCAGACTCGCCATGCGATTGTCGAAGCACCGGACCCCGTGTTCACCGTGTACGCCGAACCGTTGCGGTTTGAGGCCCAGACGTTGCGCGATGCGCTGTTCGACGTTGAGTTGTCGCTGACCGCACTGGATCACGCCATTGGCCAATGCCCACGCCGCGAGCTGAGCGATCCGCGAATCGAACGCGCCCTCGCCACCGTCGATGCCTCGCTGTCGAGCAAAGTCGCCGCCAGCGCCGTGGCCGATTCCGCCCACGTGTCCATGAGCCAGTTGCAACGGTTGTTCGTCAGCCAGGTCGGCCTGCCCGTGCGGCGACTCGTCTTGTGGCGACGATTGCGACTGGCGATGGCTTTGATACTCGCCGGCAGCCCGGTGACCGATGCCGCCCACGCTGCCGGGTTTGCTGACTCCGCTCACTTCTCCCGCAGCCTGAAAAAACTCTTCGGTGTTACCGCGCGCCAGGCATTGCAACACATCGAATTGCGTCTGCTGGACTGACTCAACGTCTCAAGCCGTCCGGCACTTTCGGTTCCTTGCCCAGCGTTGCCGGTTCGAACGGATCGAGCAATTGCGCCACATAGTCCCGTGGAAAATCCGGGCGACTGCCGATGCCCAGATCGCCCGCGCCGATCCGGTAATTCTCCGTGTAAAAACCGGTGCCCAGCAGCCAGTCCCATAGCGTGAAGAACAGTCCGAAATTGACGTCTCCGGCGCGCCCGTACTTCATGTGGTGAAACCGGTGCAGCGGCGCCCAGGCGAAGATCCAGCGCAACGGGCCGACGCGCATGTCGACGTTCGAATGCTGCAGCAACAGTTGGATCGCAATGGCGAACGCCAGCAACACCGCCACCTCGGACGGAATGCCCAGTACCAGCAGCGGCAACAATCCTGCCGTCGCCTCCAGCAGTTGATGCAGCGGATGTTTCATCAAACCGTTGAAACCGTAGAGCCGCTCGACGCTGTGATGAATCGCGTGCAGCCGCCACATCCACGGCACGCGATGGCTGGCGTAATGCATCAGGCTCACGCAGGCATCGGCGATAAAGATCGCCAGGCCGACCTGCAGCCACAGCGGCCAGTTCAACGGCCATGCCCCGTCAATCGCCAGCAGAGCCACTAGCCCCGGCAACGCCAGCAGGCCGATGGCGTTCAGCGCTTCGTTGATCAACGCGTGGAGCATGTCCCGACGACGATCGCCGGCCGGGCGGTTCCAGTTCACTTCATAGGGCAGCAGCCATTCGGCCGCGAACGACACCGCCAATGCCATAGCAAACAGCGGCACCAACCACAGTAGCGAATGCCCCGCCAAGCCTATCCCGCCGCCAATAAATCCCCCCCAGAACAACGGCGCATACAACCACGAAAAGATGTGTTTCATGTCCACCTCCATTAATCGAAGGCTGAGCATGAAAGTTGCCCGCGAACGGCGATTGAACAAACGGCGCAAACACCCACGGCGTTTTTTAAGGGTGAATTAAGTTGCGGTGGCTAACCTGAACTCACTTGAACGAATCACCCAAAGGAATAACCGATGAAAACCTTGACTGCCCTGTTTACCGCTGCTGCCCTGACCCTCACCGCTGGCCTGGCCCAGGCTGACGTTCGCGTCGATCAGATCCCTGAGCTGGTCAAGTCCGGCAAGATCAAGCCACTGGAAGAGCTGAACAAGATTGCCCTGGCCCTGCACCCGGGCGCGACCATCGTCGACACCGACCTGGACAACCACTTCAATGGCTATGAGTACGAAGTCGAGCTGCGTACTGCCGATGGCAAGGAATGGGACGTGGATCTGGATGCGGCGACCGGCAAGGTCCTGAGCAACAAGCAAGATCACTGATTGCCCCACACGACAAAGCCGCACGATTTTCGGATCGCGCGGCTTTTTTGTGTCCGACAGTTATGCCGAGGTACTGACCAGCGAACCCGACGTACTCGAATCAGATTGCTGCAACGCCGCCAACAACGCCGCCGTCGCCGTCTGCAACGAAGCCGAAGTCGTAGCAATCTGCGATTGCGCAGCCGCAACATCCGCCGCCTTGGCATCCTGACTTTCCTGCTTCGCCTGAGCCGCTTGCAGCGCCTGTTGCTGTTCCTGCAATTGCTTTTGCAGCTCGGCGATCTGCTTGCGCAGCTCTTTCACCGTATCCGATTCATCGCTGCTGGAGCTGCTGTCACCCGACGGTGCAGCGCCGCCGCCCGCTGCCACTTTGCTGGTGTCGGCCTTCACACCGGTACTGGCCGCCGCCGTGGTCGAGGTGTCATCGCCCGTGTCGGCAATCGATGTTTTGCTGGTAGGCGTGGTGACGGTCTGATTGATGGAAACAGACGTGATGCTGACCATGGGAATTCTCCAATGACGGTTATGAATAACCGGCCATCGGCGGCGGTCTGCACGAATTGAGATCGACTGTGTACCGACTCGGTAACCGGGCCGGTACACAGTCACTGGCGGGTCAGACGCTCAGGCGAGCGGTGACGTCGTTCAGTTGGCCGGAGAGGCCGTGCAGGTTCTGGCTGGCGCTTTCGGTGCGCTGCACGTTGTCGAGGTTGGTGCTGGCAATCGAGGTGATCTCGGTCAGGTTGCGCGAGATGTCTTCGGCCACCGAGGTCTGCTCTTCAGCCGCTGTGGCGATCTGACGGTTCATGTCGCGAATCGCTTCCACCGCGTGGGTGATGCGCTCCAGCATGGCACCGGCCTGGGTCACTTGCTCGACGCTTTCATCGCTGCGGGTCTGGCCGCTGTCGATCGCGTGGGCCGCATCCACCGCGCCGGTCTGTACGCTCTGGATGATCTGGTTGATCTCGATGATCGACTCCGCCGTACGCTGCGCGAGGTTGCGCACCTCATCGGCGACCACCGCAAAACCACGCCCCGCTTCACCGGCACGAGCCGCTTCGATGGCGGCGTTGAGCGCCAGCAGGTTGGTCTGTTCCGCGATCCCGCGAATCACTTCCAGCACCTTGCCGATGCGACCGCTGTCGGCTTCCAGACGACGGATGACCGTGGCGGTGTTGGCGATTTCACCGCGCATCTGGGTGATGCTGTGGATGGTGCTCTGCATGACCTTTTCACCCTGCTGGGCGGACTGGTCGGCATCGTCGGCAGCACGTGCCGCGTCGGCCGCATGACGGGCGACTTCCTGGGCGGTGGCGGACATTTCGTTCATCGCCGTGGCTACCTGATCGGTGCGGTTGAACTGCTCGTTGGTGCCGCCGGCCATCACGGTAGCGATGGCGTTCAACTCGCCGCTCGCGCTGTCCAGATCCTTGGCGCTGCGCTGCAGATGGTTGAAGGTTTCGGCGAGGAAGTCGCGCAGGGTGTTGGCCGCGGCGGCCAGGTTGCCCAGCTCGTCCTGACGGTCGCTGGACACACGCTCGACCAGACGGCCCTTGCTCAGTTGGGTGACGTAGTCGATGAGTTTGCGGATCGGCTCGACCAGGTTGCGGTTGACCAGCCACAGGCTCAGCAGACCGATCAACAGACCGGACGCGAGCATCACCAGAATCCCCAGCATTACAGTGCGATCGGCGCCAGCACTGATCAGCGCCGACTGTTCGGTGCCCTGCTTGCGCAGTTCGCCCACCAGTTCGCTCATCTGGTCGCTGGCGGCGCGGTCGACGCCTTTGACGGCGGTGTCGCCCGCAGTCGGATCGGCACCGGCAGCTACGTAGGCATCGCGACCTTTCTGGTAGGCGCTGCCGAGCAGACGATGTTCTTCACGCAGACGTTCGATGCGGGTTTTCAGCGAAGGCTCAAGGCCTTTCTGATTGGCCAGCTCACCGAGGATGTTCTGCACATCGCGCTGGCGATCTTCGAACTGGCCCCAGTATTTGGCCAGGTCTGCCGGTTGTTTGCCGCGCAGCAGGACGTTTTTCCACTCCTGCACCTGCACCTTGAATTGCAGGTTGGCTTCGTCGATCAGTTGCGACGTGTGCAAGGGGCCGGCGATCAACTGGCTGTAGTTCTGCACGCCGTTGGACAGGAAATGAAAGCAGGCCAGCGCGATCAACAGCATCGCCAACAGACTGCCGCTCAGCAGGGCGAGAATTTGCGCTCTCAGGGATTTTTGCAACATCGCAGGTACTCATGACAGGGATGAGGCACGTCCGGTAAGACGTGAATTGTGGCCGGACATCCGTGTCGGCGAACCTTGGCTCTTGGCCGAAGGCGCGCAACCTAACTCATGCGTGATCGGCGTGCCAGAGGGCTTCTTGAGAAAAATCCGACCGCCGGTAAGGCATTGATTCTGGCGTCATTTAGCTGTCACCAAAACGTCATACTGCATTGCAATGATGCGGCTCAGGTGAATCTGCAAATCCCGCGACAGACGCCCTCCTCCCAGCGAGACTTCATGAACCACAGCCTCGATATCAGCCATCGCGATCCAGACCTGTTCGGCTTGCTCTACGGTTTTCGTTTTCGTCCCGGCGAGCGTGGTCGCGAAGTCGACTCGGCGACTGCTTTGCGCTGCCTGCAAGACGACAACGATGGCGATGAGTTTCTCTGGCTGCACCTGAACCTGGCGCACGCCGCTTGCGAGCGCTGGATGAAAAGTCATCTGCAATTACCCGAAGAGTTTTTCGAAGCGCTGCATGAAGGCTCGCGCTCGACCCGTATCGAGCATGTCGATTCGGCGTTGCTGGCGGTGGTCAACGACGTGGTGTTCAACCTCAGCAGCATGGTGTCGTCGGACGTGTCGACGCTGTGGGTCTGCGTGCGCAGCAAACTGATCGTCAGTGCGCGCCTGCAACCGCTGCACTCGGTGGACAAGCTGCGTTCGTCGGTGAAGGCCGGCGAGTGCTTTCGCTCGCCGTCGGAACTGCTCGTGCACCTGCTGCGCGACCAGGGCGAAGTACTGACCCAGATCGTGCGCAAGACCAGCATGAGCGTCGATCAGGTCGAGGACGAATTACTCTCCTCGCGACTGTCGACCAACCGCGCCGAACTCGGTGCCAACCGTCGGGTGCTGGTGCGCCTGCAACGGCTGCTGGCGCTGGAGCCGGGTTCGCTGCTGCGCCTGCTCAACAGGCCGCCGCCCTGGTTGCAGAAAGAAGACGTGAAGGAGCTGCGCAAGTCCACCGAGGAGTTCGCGCTGATCATCAACGACCTCACGGCCCTCGGCGAGCGGATCAAGCTGTTGCAGGAAGAGATCGCCGCCAACCTCAACGAGCAGAGCAACCGCACGCTGTTCACCCTGACCGTGGTGACGGTGCTGGCGCTGCCGATCAACATCATTGCCGGTTTCTTCGGCATGAACGTCGGCGGTGTGCCGCTGGCGACTGATCCGGAAGGGTTCTGGATTCTGGTGGCGCTGGTGGTGACGTTTACCGTGATCGCCGGGCGCTGGGCGTTTCGCAAGCGCGGGGATTACTGATCCACCTGTGGTGAGGGAGCTTGCTCCCGCTCGGCTGCACAGCAGTCGCAGAGCTCTTGGGGGCGGGTTGCCTTAAAGATTGCGATAAACGGCTCGGGGGCGCTTCGCGCCCCAGCGGGAGCAAGCTCCCTCGCCACAGTGCATCCGTATCAATGTCGGGCTAATCCGCCAAACACTGACCTGCCGCAGTCTCTCTGTAATATTTAGCAACGATCATGGGCGACACTCCTTCCCCGCTCAGGATTGTCCTCCCATGGCTACTCCCTCCCTGACCGCCAGCCCGGCCTCCGCCCCCAGCGGCAGGCCGGCGCTCGATAAAAAAACCGGCCCCTTCACTTACGTGGTGTTCTTCGCCGTACTGGCCATGGGGATGCTGTTCACCGCCTACAGCCTGATGCACGACATGCACGAGCTCGGCACGGTGGTCACCACCTGGACCCCGTTCCTGCTGCTCGGCGTGGCGCTGTTGATTGCGTTGGGCTTTGAGTTCGTCAACGGTTTCCACGACACCGCCAACGCCGTGGCCACGGTGATCTACACCCACTCGCTGCCGCCGAATGTGGCCGTGGTGTGGTCGGGTTTCTTCAACTTCCTCGGGGTACTGCTTTCGAGCGGCGCGGTGGCGTTCGGCATCATCGCCCTGCTGCCGGTCGAGCTGATTCTGCAAGTCGGCTCGTCCGCCGGTTTCGCGATGATCTTCGCCCTGCTGATCGCCGCGATTCTGTGGAACCTCGGCACCTGGTGGCTGGGCCTGCCGGCCTCGTCGTCGCATACGCTGATCGGTTCGATCATCGGCGTTGGCGTGGCGAATGCCCTGATGCACGGTCGCGATGGCACCAGCGGTGTGGACTGGGCCCAGGCGACCAAGATCGGTTACGCACTGCTGCTGTCGCCGCTGGTGGGTTTCGGTTGTGCGGCGCTGTTACTGCTGGCGCTGCGCGCGTTCGTGAAAAACCGTTCGCTGTACAAGGCGCCCGAAGGCAACACACCGCCGCCGTGGTGGATTCGCGGTCTGCTGATCCTGACCTGCACCGGCGTGTCGTTCGCCCACGGTTCCAACGACGGCCAGAAAGGCATGGGCCTGATCATGCTGATTCTGGTTGGCACCCTGCCGATGGCTTATGCGCTGAACCGCACCATGCCGGCGGATCAGGCGTTGCAGTTCGCCGCCGTGGCTGAAGTCACCCAACAGGCGCTGGTAAAAAGCGCACCGCTGCCGGCCCCGGCCGATCCGCGTCCGGTGCTCTCGGATTACGTGCGCAGCAAGCAAGCCACGCCGCAACTGGTCCCGGCCCTCGCCGCGCTGACCGGGCACATCGGTGAAGAAGTGAAAGGCTACGGTTCGCTGTCGAAAGTCCCGGCCGAAGCCATGGGCAACGTGCGTAACGACATGTACCTGGCCAGCGAAACCATTCGCCTGATGGACAAGAACAAGGTCGGCACCTTCGACGCCGACACCACCAACAAACTGCAATTGTTCAAACAGCAGATCGACAACGCCACCCGGTTCATCCCGCTGTGGGTGAAGATCGCCGTGGCGATTGCGTTGGGGCTGGGCACCATGGTCGGCTGGAAGCGGATAGTGGTCACGGTCGGCGAGAAGATCGGCAAGACGCACCTGACCTACGCCCAGGGCGCCTCGGCTGAAACCGTGGCGATGCTGACCATCGGCGCCGCCGACATGTTCGGCCTGCCGGTGTCGACCACCCATGTGTTGTCCTCGGGCGTGGCCGGGACCATGGTCGCCAACGGTGGCGGTTTGCAGATGAAGACCATCCGCAATCTGCTGATGGCGTGGGTGCTGACCTTGCCGGCAGCGATTCTGCTGTCGGGCAGCCTGTACTGGCTGTTCACCCAGATCTTCTGATCCAGCCGAATCCCTGTGAGAGCCTTTGCTCCCACAGGGATTCGGGTATGAATCAGAGCGTCGAACGAATCAAATCCCCCAGCCAATCCATGAACACCCGCACCCGCAACGGCAGATGCCGCTGCCTCGCGTACAGCAGTGAAATGCCCATCGCCGGCGCGGTGTATTGCGGCAGCACCGTCACCACCTCTCCGGTGTCCAGATAGGTGTTCATGCCGGTACGCGGCACCTGGATCAGACCGAATCCACCCAGGCACGCCGACTCGTAGGCATCGGTGCTGTTGACCGTCACGCTGCCGGCCATTGGCACGCGGTGGACCTGCCCGTCCTGCTCGTAGACAAACCCTTCCGAACGCGAACCCAGCACACCGACGTAATGCACCAGCCGATGCTGCGCCAGATCCTCAAGAGTCTGCGGCACGCCGTAGCGCTCGAGATACGCGGGGCTGGCGCAGTTGATCATGCTGAAGTCCCCAAGGTGTCGCGCCACCACCGACTGATCGGGCTGCGCGCCGATGCGCACCACGCAATCGAAACCTTCGGCAAGCAGGTCGACCCGGCGATCGGTGCTGCTGATTTCCAGCTCCAGGTTCGGATGGCGCGCCATGAATTCCGGCAACTTCGGCATGATCAACCGCCGCGACAGAATGTTCGGCATATCGACCCGAATCCGCCCGGTCAGCGACGCTTCGTCCTGACGGAACAGGTTCTCGATTTCGTCCATGTGCGACAGCAGATCCTTGCTGCGCTCATACAACGCAAGGCCGTCCTGAGTCGCCTGGACCTTGCGCGTGGTGCGTTGCAGCAGACGCGTGCCGAGCAGGCTTTCCAGCGCCTGCACCTGCTCGGACACCGTCGAGCGCGGCAGCCCCAGACTCTCCCCCGCCATCGTAAAACTCGACAATTCGCTGACCCGGACGAAGGTGCGCAGCAGTTCCAGTTTGTTCATGGGCCACCTGTTGATTGTTCGGACATACCGACCAGTGATTCCGGTTTCAGTCTGTTTATCACCTCACGGCGGATAAATAAACTGGGCCCCATCAACCGTCACTGCCCTCGAGGAAGACCCATGAATCGCAAAATCGCATTGATCACCGGTGCCAGCCGTGGCCTCGGCAAGAACGCCGCCCTGCACCTCGCTGCGCAAGGCGTGGACATCATCGGCACCTACAACAGCCGCGCCGATGAAGCGCAATCGTTGGTCGAGGAATTGAAAACACTCGGCGCCAACGCCGTGATGCTGCAACTGGATGTCGGCCGCAGCGAAGGCTTTGCCGAGTTCGCCGTGCGGGTCGGGCAAGCGCTGCAGCAGCTCGGGCAACCGCGCTTCGACTTCCTGATCAATAACGCCGGAATTGGTGTGCATGCGTCCTTCGCCGAGACCACGCCGGAGCAGTTCGACCTGCTGATGAACGTGCAGTTGAAAGGGCCGTTCTTCCTGACGCAGCAACTGCTGCCGCTGATCAACGATGGCGGGCGGATCATCAACATCTCCAGCGGTCTGGCCCGTTTCACCCTGCCGGGTTATGCCGCTTACGCTGCGATGAAAGGTGCGATGGAAGTGCTGACCCGTTATCAGGCCAAGGAGCTGGGTGCGCGGCAGATTGCCGTGAATATCCTGGCACCGGGTGCCATCGAAACCGACTTCGGCGGCGGCGCGGTGCGCGACAATTCGGCGCTGAACGCGATGGTCGCCAGCAACACCGCCCTGGGCCGTGCCGGGCAGCCGGATGACATTGGCGGCGCGTTGGCGTTGCTGCTGTCGCCGGGGGCGCAGTGGATCAACGGTCAGCGGATTGAAGCGTCGGGCGGGATGTTTCTCTAAACCTGAAAAAGTGGCGAGGGAGCTTGCTCCCGCTGGGGTGCGAAGCGCCCCCAAACCCGAGAACAGGGAAGTGTAGACAGACCACATTCTCGGGTTTTGCGACGGCTTCGCCGTCGAGCGGGAGCAAGCTCCCTCGCCACAACTGCGTTTATCCCTGGCAGACGCTGCGCATCACCAGCCGCTCGCGCACCACGTCATAACCCCAGTGATACACGTAGGTGTACGGCAGGAAGAACAGCAGCACGCCAATGTCGAGCAGGAACGCCTGCCACAGGCTGACCGACAGCCACCAGGCAATCAGCGGCACACCCATCACGATCAACCCGCCCTCGAACAGCAGCGCGTGCACCACCCGTACCCAGGCGTTGTGGGCGATGTTCCAGCGTTTGAGCAGGCGGTCGAAGAAGCCGTTGAACACCACGTTCCAGCCCAGGGCCAGCAACGCGATGGCCATGGTGACGGCGCCCATTTCGACCAGCGGTTTGCCCATGATCCACGCCAGCAATGGAGTACAGATCAGAATTGCCAGCAGTTCGAAACCGATGGCCTGGAAGATACGTTCAGTGATGGATTTGTTGGCAGTCATGGCCGAGTTCCTCTGTGAAGATGGTTGCCATGATCCAGCACCACACCGATACTTCATAACCAATAACCATCGATCAAGGCGATAGTTCATGGCCTCTCAGGAAGTGTTGCTCGCGTTTGTCCAGGCCGCCACTCAAGGCTCTTTTTCGGCAGCGGCGCGCAAACTCGGGCGCAGTCAGTCGACGGTGAGTGCGGCGGTGGCCAGTCTTGAGATCGATCTGGACTTGATCTTGTTCGACCGCAGCAGCCGCAAACCGGCCCTGACTCCGGCCGGTCACGTGATGCTGCAACGGGCCGAGGCGATTCTGTCGGCCACCAGCCGCCTGGAAATGACCGCCCGGCAATTGGCCCAGGGCGTCGAGCCGAAACTCACGGTGGCGATTTCCGATACTTATCAGTCCGACCGTTTCGAAGCCGCATTGGTGGGCTTCGAGCAGCGCTACCCGGATCTGGAGCTGGAATGCCTGATCGCCGAGTGCGATGACCTGATCGAACTGGTGCAACGCGGTCGGGCGCACCTGGCATTCGCCGAGATGCAGGACAACTACCCGCCGGACCTGGCGACCTCGACCGTCGCCGAGCGCACTGAAATCGCCCTGTTCGTCGGCCGTAATCATCCGTTGGCGACGCAGGAATCCATCGATCAAACAGTCCTTGAACAGCATCGCGAGCTGCGCCTTGCCACCATCGTCAATCCCTATGACAGTCGCGGCAAAGGCCGGGTGTGGTCGGCGCCGAGTTATCTGATGCTGCTGGAAATGGCCGAAAAAGGTTTCGGCTGGGCACCGCTGCCGCGCTGGCTGGTGGAGCGTTTCGGCAATGATTTGCTGGTTGAACTGAAGGTACGTGGCTGGCCGAAACCGGTGTTCGTCGATGCGCTGTGGTCGCGGCTGTACCCGCCGGGGCCGGCGGGGAGTTGGTTGCTGAGCAAGATGCTGGAGTGACAATTCAGGCGGCAATCGCCGGCGGCCGATTGTGCTGGAAATACTCATGCAACCCGCGCATCGCCGGCAATTCCAGCGCCTGTGCCGCATAACACAGCCCCACCCGCCGGGTCGGCGCCGGCAGGTGCAGCGCTCGCACGACGATGCGTTCATGCCCGCTCACCAGCGACTGCGGCAACATCGCCACACCGACACCCGCCGCCACCATGTGCAACGCCTGTTGCAGTGAACCGGCGTGCCCCGCCACCGCTTCCGGCGAACGTCCGTAAAGCGCCATCAAGCGTTGATGCGACGGATGTTGCGGGCAGGTGATCCAGTCCTCGATCGGCGCCCAGCCTGCCTGCGCGCTGGCCATCGGGTGATCGAGGGGTAGCGCCATCACGTAAGACTCTTCCCACAGCGGCAGAAACAGTTCGTCCTCACAGCACATTTCCTCGACTGCCAGCCGACCGTCGCCATGACAGCCTTCTTCCAGGGTCAGCAGCAGATTGGGCAACGCCTGATGGGCCATGCGCACAAAGGCTTCGATATGGCTGGCGGCGATGTCGCCCTCGATGCCGAGGGTCAGCGGCGCACGGTTTTCGCGGCCGCGAAACATCCGGCTCAGCGCCTCGGACTCGGCCACCATCCGTCGTGCCTGCGGATACAGCAGCCGCGCTTCGTCGCTGACTTCCACACCACGGGGCTGACGCAAAAACAGCGTCGCGCCGAGTTCTTCTTCCAGCTGTTTGATGGTCACCGACAACGTGGGCTGACTGATGAACAGCCGTTGCGCGGCGGCGGTGATGTTGCGCTCCTCGAACACCGCGAGGAAGGCTTTGAGATGGCGGATATCCATAGGAGATTCCGATGGCAGACAGAGGAATAAGGCATTTTTCAGCCTCCAGCGGGCTAAATATACTGCGTCACGAATCTGGTTATTTGTTTTTCTTATCTCAGGAGTTCAACCATGGGCAAGCCATTGATCATCATCACCGGCGCCAGCTCGGGCATCGGCGAAGCCACCGCACGGCGCTTGAGCGCTGCCGGTCACCCCCTGCTGTTGCTGGCGCGCCGTATCGAACGCCTCGAAGCGCTGGCACTGCCGAACACCCTCAGCCGCCGAGTCGACATCACCGACCGCGCTGCTTTGCTGGCCGCAGTGGCCGAGGCCGAAGCCCAATTCGGCCCGGCCGATGCGCTGATCAACAACGCCGGGGTGATGCTGCTGGGCGAGATGAGCAAACAGGACCCGGCGCAGTGGGACCAGATGCTCGACGTCAACGTGAAGGGCCTGCTCAACGGCGTGCACGCGGTGGTCGCCGGGATGATCGAGCGCAAGCACGGCACCATCATCAACGTCAGCTCGGTGGCCGGGCGCAAGACGTTCCCGAACCATGTGGCGTATGTCGGCACCAAATTCGCGGTGCACGGGTTGTCGGAAAACCTGCGTGAAGAGCTGTCGCCGCATAACGTGCGGGTGACCACAATTGCGCCGGGTGCGGTGGAGACCGAATTGCTGAGCCACACCACGGATGAGGCGATCAAGACCGGGTATCAGGCGTGGAAACAAGATATGGGTGGCACAGTGTTGAGTGCCGAGGATGTGGCGACGGCGATTGCTTATGCGTATGGGCAGCCGCAGGGGGTTTGTATTCGCGAGATTGTGATGGCTGCTACCCGCCAACAGGCCTGACTCGGCGTTTACTAAAGGGGATTGCGCAGCGTCAGCTCGCGCAATCGTCCCTCGATAAACCGCCGCTCCGGCTCCTGCCGCGTCAACTCCAGCGCCCGCAAATAAGCCGCCCGCGCCTCTTCAACCCGCCCCAACTGCCGACAAAACTCCGCCCGCGCCGAATGCGCCAGGTGGTAATCCTGCAACTCCCCACGGTCCAGAATTCCTTCAATCAAGGTCAACCCCGCCAGCGCCCCATCACGCTTGGCCACTGCCACCGCCCGATTCAACTCGATCACCGGCGACGGCACCGCCCGCAGCAACACCTCATACAGCCCGACAATCTGTTCCCAGTCCGTCTCCCCCGCCGTCGGCGCTTCGGCATGCACCGCCGCAATCGCCGCTTGCAGGCAATACGGCCCGAAGCGTCCGGTGGTCAGCGCCCGCTCCACCAGATCGCAGCCTTCGACAATCAGCTCGGTATTCCACAATCCGCGATCCTGATCATCCAGCAGAATCAGTTCACCATCAGGCGTCGACCGCGCCGACCGCCGCGATTCGTGCAACAGCATCAACGCCAGCAACCCCATGACTTCCGGGTCCGGCAACAACTCCAGCAGCAGACGCCCCAAACGAATCGCCTCGCGGGTCAAGTCTTCGCGAGTCACATGGGCGCCGCCGGACGCCGAATAACCTTCGTTGAACACCAGATAAATCACCCGCAACACACTGTCGAGGCGCTCGGGCAATTCGCTCAGGCTCGGGACTTGATAAGGGATTTTTGCATCGCGAATCTTCGCCTTGGCGCGCACGATGCGCTGGGCAATCGCCGCCGGGGCCGAGAGAAATGCGCGGGCGATTTCCTCGGTGGTGAGATCGCAGACTTCGCGCAGGGTCAGCGGCACTTGCGCGTCCGCCGCCAGTGCCGGGTGGCAGCAAGTGAAGATCAGGCGCAAGCGATCGTCTTCCACGTCTTCAACGTCCCATTCGGACTGTTCCAGCTCTTCCAGTTGCGCCAGCAACAAGGGCTGCGACGCCTTGAACCGTGCGCGGCGACGCAACACGTCAATCGCCTTGAAACGCCCGGTGGATACCAGCCAAGCCCGTGGATTGTCCGGCACACCGTCGCGCTGCCAGCGCTCGACCGCGATGAAGAACGCCTCGTGCAAGGCTTCTTCGGCGAGGTCGAAATCACCGAGCAGGCGGATCAGGGTCGCGAGGATCCGCCGCGAGTCTTCGCGGTAGACCTGCGCGACCCGGGCCGCGACCTCAGACATTCAACTGGCGCACGGGACGCACTTCGACACTGCCGACCCGGGCCGCCGGAATGTTGCCGGCGACCTGAATCGCTTCGTTGAGGTCCCGCGCGTCGATCAGGTAGAAACCGGCCAATTGCTCCTTGGTCTCGGCGAACGGGCCATCGGTGATCGACAACTTGCCGTTGCGCATGCGCACCGTGGTGGCGGTTTGCACCGACTCCAGCGCTTCGGCGGCGACCATCCGGCCGCTGCCCTGGATCGACTCGGCGTAGGCCCAGCATTCGGCGTCTTCCGGGCTGTCGGGCGACGAATGCAGCAGGCGCTCATCGCTGTAGACCAGGCATAAATACTTCATGGCGTTCTCCTGAATCGGACGGATCAACTATGGCTGAAGATCAGGGTTTCGCATCGAACAGGGTCGAGCCAGTCATCGGATCGAACGGCGCCGACCAGTGCTCGTGGGCGATTTTCCACGCCCCACCGACCAGCCGATAGCAGGCGGTGGCGCGCATCCAGCAACTCTGGGTTTCGCCTTGTTCATTGGTGCCGCCGCAATTGGCCACCCAGTGGGCGAAGGCGATGTTGTCCCCGGTCTCGATGGTGATTTCGTGGAATTCGAAGATGTGTGGGCCGGGGCACATTTCCATGCAGGCCACCCAGTGGGCGCGGTAGGCCTCCTTGCCCTTGAATTGCAGGGCCTTGATCGCATCGAACGAGAGGATGTCGTCGGCGTACAGGGTCATGACCCTTTTCACATCCTTGGTCATGACGGCCTGACGATAGGTGTCGATGATGGCTTGAATCTGCGCTTGCGTGCTCATGGGGTTCTCCGTGGTTTTTGTTGTGAAGACACCCTTTGTCGTTCGGCGACTGGCCGGATCGACAGCTGAAACAAAAAAATTCCAGAGAACGCAAAATCGCTAGAATCCGAGGCTCATCTTTGTAGGAAAAAGGAAATTCCCGTGTCAGCCCGACTCGTGCCTTACGAAAGCCTGAACGCCACCCAACGCCAACAGGTCGAGGCCATTGAAATCCACGCCGAGCAGATCAAATTCTCCGGCGACATCCACGGCGCCCTGCACACCCTGCTGTCGAAACCCGGCCCCGGCGTGAAAGGTTTTGCGTTGCTGGCCGAGGAAGTGCCGGTGGCCTTCCTGCTGCTCAAGCGCCCGCCGGTGTTGCCGGAATGGGCCGATGAGCACAGCGCAACCTTGCATGCGTTGCAGGTCGATCACCGGGCCCAGGGCAAGGGTTATGGCAAGGCTTGCCTGCTGGCGCTGCCGGACGTTGCGCGCCAGGCCTGGCCGGAAATCAAAGGGCTGGAACTGTCGGTGGACGCTGACAACGATGCTGCGATTGCGCTGTATGCCAAGTACGGTTTCGTCGACAGCGGCGAAGCGTACAAGGGGCGCATTGGTTACGAGCGGCGCATGGGCCTGTTCTTTTAATCGTCGAGGGAGCAACGATGATCGATTCAATCGAAGCACTGGAAGCTATTTACGGATTGCCTCACGAACGAGCGGTACGCAAGCAGATCGGCTTTCTCAACGAGGACTATCAGGCGATGGTCCGGGTTTCGCCGCTGGTGATCGTCAGCTCGGTCGGTGCCGACGGCATCGACGGTTCTCCGCGCGGCGATGCGCCGGGGTTTGTGCGGATTATCGACGAGCGCACCCTGGCTTTGCCGGATCGCCCGGGCAACAACCGCATCGATACACTGCGCAACGTGCTGCACGATCCGCGGGTGTCGCTGCTGTTCATCATTCCGGGGATTGGCGAAACGTTGCGGGTCAACGGTACGGCAACCATCAGTGCTGATCCGGAGTTGCTGGAGAGCTTTGCGGTCAACGGCAAACCGGCGCGCACGGTGTTGCTGGTGACGGTGGAGGCGGCGTTCTTTCATTGCTCGAAAGCGTTTGTGCGTTCGGATGCGTGGAATCCGCAAACTCATCTACCGCGCTCGGCGCTGCCGACGGCGGGTGCGTTTCACAAGCGCCTGAACGAAGGTCAGTTCGATGCCGAGGCCTACGACCGTGAGGCCCCGGCGCGGGTGCGTGAAACGCTCTACTGAAGTCTTTAGAGGGTCAGGATCATCTCGTGCCACGCCATCCCGCCGTGGTCGGACTCTGATGGCTTGATGTAGGTAAAACCGAATCCGGCGTACAGCGGGATGTGCCGATCCTTGCACATCAGGTGAATCGTCGCTTTGCCCTGAGCGCGCATGCGCTCGATGAATTCGCCCAGCAGACGCTTGGCCAGGCCCAGGCCTTGATAGTCCGGATGCACCACCACCGACATGATCACCACGTTCGGCCCCGCCGGATCGTGGCCGATCAGTTCCTTGAACGCCTCGTCGGACATCTGCACCTCGAACGCCGCGCCGGAGTTGATGAACCCAGCCACCTGCCCGTCCACTTCGGCGACGATGAAACCGTCCGGCCAGGTGGCAATGCGCGTAGCGATCTTCTCGCGGGTCGCGGCTTCGTCGCCCTCGTAGGCGAGGGTTTCGATGGCGTAGCAGCGGTCGAGGTCGGCGGCGGTGACGTGGCGAATGACGGTGTTCATGGCAGCTCGAAATCAGTGGAAACAGGGCCGCCAAGGATAAAGGAATAAGGTGTTCATATCGATCTGCACGGGGGGCGTAAAGCCTGCGTATAAGCGCTTTTCTTCGGATTCGGGACGGTCTATTCCTGAACACTGTCTCTGATCACCCGAAGGGGAACAGTTTATGAGCAGCATGGAAATCGGTTTGTTGATGGTGTTGGGTATCAGCTTTTTCGGCTTCATCACCCTGGGCATCGACCTGTTGCGGGCACGACGGATCAAGGGCAAGTAAGGCTTGATCGGCAGCGCGAAACAGGTTCGCGCTGCCGGTTGCCAATCAGGTTTTCTTTTCGACCGGGACGCAGATTTCCAGCTTGCCGGTATTGGTTTTCGGATTGAAATCGGCGCTGTAGCGTTCCAGCTCCGGGGCGTTGAGGCCCTTGTATTCAGATGCCGGCAGCCAGGTTTTGTAGATGTACTCGATGGTCTGCGGCAGAAGATCCAGCGAACCCTTGTGTTCGAATACCGCGTACTGGCGCGGGAGGATTTCGATCCACGGATACTTTTCCTGCGGGAAGTCATCCAGCTTGCGGATTTCGACCCCGGCCATGTAATCGAAACCGCCGTTGCCGTCGAAATTGCTGCAGACGCCGTAGGTCACTTCGCCCTTCTGCCCCGGAATATTTCCGATGTGCGGGATCAGTTTTTCCCACAGCGCGGGGATGTCCTGGACGGTCTCTTTGGTGAAACGATCGCGAAAACCTGCAATCAGCAGGAAGTGTCCATGTTCGAAGCGAGGTTCAGCCACTTCGACGCGTTTTTGCTCATCCATGACTCGACTCCTTGGAACGAAAAAAGTGGGTTCGGCTGGGAGTATAGAAGCCAAACCCGATTCGCACATTTACAGCGTGTGCAGGGCCTCGACGGCACCGGAACCGACGAATTCGTTATAACCGGATACGATCACGTAGACCGCGAAATAGCAGAAGATCGCCGCCGATGCCATGTAGGAATAGCGCAGCAGTTTGTCACCCAGCAGTTTGCCGCCATGGCTCGCCGCAAAGCACAGACCCGCCGACCACAACAGCCCGGCACACAGGAAGCCGCCGAGGAACAGCGCCGAACTCAGAGGACCGCCGCCACCGGAACGGGCGATCAACGTGCCACCCACCGCCGCGAACCAGAGGATGGCGCTCGGCGACGACATGGCGAGAAAAATCCCACGGAAGAATTCCTTGCGATGGGAGTTCTGGCCGACCTCCGCCGTCTCCGCCAGCAGCGCTTCGTGGTGGATCGCCGAATAGATCATCTTCGCCGCGAAGTAGATCAACAGCGCCGAACCGCCGATCCACAACACCCAGCGCACGGTTTCGTATTGCAGCAAAACGGTCATTCCGGCCAGGGCAAGAACGGCGTAGATCAAGTCGCCGACGCAGGTGCCGAGGCCCAGCGCGAAGCCCTGAAAATAGCCGCGCTGCATGGCCAGGGTAATCATCGCGATGTTGGCCACGCCGATGTCCAGGCACAGCGAAAGGCTCAGCAAGAAGCCGCTGGTGAATTCCATTAACCGTTTTCCTTGGGAAAAAATTGTTGTCGTGCACGCTGGACAGTCTGCCATCGCTGCCCTTATCTTCCGCCACAGGTCACCGCAGTGACCAGCGTCGCTCGGACGGTTCCGGGCGCTTACGTTATCCGAGGCAACAATGGCTGAACAAGGTTCGCCGCGCCGCTTTGCGCGCATAGATCGACTCCCCCCTTACGTTTTCAACATCACTGCCGAGCTGAAGATGGCCGCCCGACGTCGTGGCGAAGACATCATCGACTTGAGCATGGGCAACCCCGACGGCGCCACGCCGCCGCACATCGTTGAAAAACTGGTGCAGGTTGCACAACGCGAAGACACCCACGGTTACTCCACGTCCAAGGGCATTCCGCGCCTGCGTCGGGCGATTTCCAACTGGTACAAGGAACGCTACGAGGTCGATATCGACCCGGAAAGCGAAGCCATCGTCACCATCGGTTCCAAGGAAGGCCTGGCGCACCTGATGCTGGCGACCCTGGATCAGGGCGACACCGTGCTGGTGCCGAACCCGAGCTACCCGATTCACATCTACGGTGCCGTGATTGCCGGCGCCCAGGTACGGTCGGTGCCACTGGTGCCGGGCGTGGACTTCTTCGATGAGCTGGAACGGGCGATTCGTGGCTCGATCCCGAAACCGAAGATGATGATTCTGGGCTTCCCGTCCAACCCTACCGCGCAGTGCGTGGAACTGGATTTCTTCGAACGGGTGATCGCCCTCGCCAAACAGTACGACGTGCTGGTGGTGCACGACCTGGCCTACGCCGACATCGTCTACGACGGCTGGAAAGCCCCGTCGATCATGCAGGTGCCGGGCGCCAAGGACATCGCGGTGGAGTTTTTCACCCTGTCCAAGAGCTACAACATGGCGGGCTGGCGCATCGGTTTCATGGTCGGCAACCCGGAACTGGTCAACGCCCTGGCGCGGATCAAGAGCTACCACGACTACGGCACTTTCACCCCGCTACAGGTGGCCGCGATTGCTGCGCTGGAAGGCGATCAGCAATGCGTACGCGACATCGCCGAGCAATATCGCCAGCGTCGCAACGTGCTGGTCAAAGGCCTGCATGAACTGGGCTGGATGGTCGAAAACCCGAAAGCCTCGATGTACGTCTGGGCGAAGATTCCCGACGCCTACGCGCACCTCGGCTCGCTGGAATTCGCCAAGAAGCTGCTGGCCGAAGCCAAGGTCTGCGTTTCGCCGGGCGTCGGCTTTGGTGAGTACGGCGACGATCACGTGCGCTTCGCGCTGATCGAGAACCAGGACCGGATTCGTCAGGCCGTACGCGGGATTCGCGGGATGTTCCGGGCGGATGGCCTGGTCACCAAGTAACTCGCGAATGTCGCCCACAAAAAAACCGCATCGCTGCGGTTTTTTTGTGTCTCGCGTTCGAGGTTAAACGAACAGCGACAGCAGCAGGATAAAGCCCAGCGCAACCACCGACAGGATGGTTTCCATTGCGGTCCAGGTCTTGAAGGTTTCCGCCACGGTCATGTTGAAGTACTGCTTCACCAGCCAGAAACCGGCGTCGTTGACGTGGGACAGGATCAAGGAACCGGCACCGGTGGCCAGCACCAGCAGCTCACGGTTCACGCCCGGGATCATCCCCACTACCGGCACCACAATGCCCGCGCCAGTGATGGTCGCCACGGTGGCCGAACCGGTCGCGATACGGATCACCGCTGCCACCAGCCACGCCAGCAGGATCGGCGAGATCTGTGCGCTGACCGCCATGTGGCCGATCACGTCGCCCACACCGCTGGTCACCAGCATCTGCTTGAAGCCACCACCGGCACCGATGATCAGGATGATCGCGGCGGTTGGCGCCAGGCTGGCGTCGAGCCATTTGAGCATCTGCTGAGAACCGATGCCCTGCTTGGCGCCGAAGGTGTACAGCGACAGCAGCAACGCCAGCAGCAGCGCCGAGATCGGGTGACCGATCATGTCCATCCAGGTGCGGAAGAAATGACCGTCCGGCAGCGCCACGTCGGCGAAGGTTTTCAGCAGCATCAGGAACACCGGCAACAGCACGGTGACCAGGGTGATGCCGAAACTTGGCAGTTTGGCCGAATCGGTTTCACGGGCCAGTTGATCGACCAGTTCCTGGTTCGGATGACCCGGGATGTGCTTGGCGATGAACGTACCGAAGATCGGGCCGGCAATGATGGCGGTCGGCAGCGCGACGATCAGACCGTAGAGAATGGTCTTGCCGATGTCGGCACCGAACACGCCGATGGCCAGCAGCGGGCCCGGGTGCGGCGGCACCAGACCGTGCACGGCAGACAGGCCGGCGAGCAGCGGGATACCGATCTTGATGATCGACACGCCGGTGCGGCGAGCGACGATGAACACCAGCGGAATCAGCAGCACGAAGCCAATTTCGAAGAACAGCGGAATGCCCACCAGGAACGCGGCGAACATCATTGCCCACTGCACGCGCTCTTTGCCGAACGCGCGAATCAGGGTCTGGGCGATCTGATCGGCACCGCCGGATTCGGCCATCATTTTGCCGAGCATGGTGCCCAGCGCGAGGATGATGCCGACGAAACCGAGCACGCCACCAAAACCGTCCTGGAACGCCTTGATGATGGTGCCGATCGGCATGCCGGACGTCAGGCCGAGGAACGCGGCGGCGATGGTCAGGGCAATGAAGGGATGGAGCTTGAACTTGGTGATCAGGACGATAAGCCCGATCACCGTGACCACTGCATCAAGCAGCAGGTAGGCGTCATGGGACATGCCAAACATTGGGGGTGTCTCCTGGTTTGTTGTTGTTATTAAAGCGGGTTAATCAGAAGTCGAAAGGACAGCGCTATCTTCGCAATCACACTCATACCGCCTGTTTCAGGCCATGGGCCTGCCACCAGACGTGGGCTTGCGACGCCAGTTCTTCAACGCTGTGGATCGAAGCATTCAGGGCCAGGGTCAACGGCTCGCCCTTGGGCGATTCGAGGGTGGCGAACTGGCTTTCGATCAAGGTGGCCGGCATGAAGTGGCCCGGACGATGGGACACACGCTCGGCGGCGACTTCAGGCGTCAATTCGAGGAACACGAAGCCCAGGCCCGGCAAGGCGCTGCGCAGACGTTCGCGGTAAATGTGCTTGAGGGCCGAGCAGGTCAGCACCGGGCGTTCGCCCAGGGCGTCGACGCGGCGCAGTTCATCGCACAGGCTGTCGAGCCAGCCGGCACGGTCTTCGTCGTTCAGGGGGATCCCCGCGCTCATCTTTTCGATGTTCGCGGCCGGATGGAAAGTATCGCCTTCAATGGCAGTGGCGCCGCTCAATTGGCACAGGGCCTCGCTGACGCACGTCTTGCCGCAACCGGCAACGCCCATGATGACCAGGGCGGTGATGGGATGATTCATGAAACACCTCAGCGCGCAGACAGCGCTACCTTTGCTAACTATGACTCTAGTGCACAGGCAGAAATTGCCGACGCCTTCTTGTCGTTTTTTTGGGTTGCAGCAGGTTGGGTCCCAACGCCAAAAAGCGAGGATCAGGCAGGACCTCGCTTACGCATTTGCAGCTGCATAAGGACAGCGCTACCTTAGTGCCTTGATTTTTGTTTGGCAAGCCGCCCGATGACCACCCCTAAAAACGATAAAAACACCCGCACCACCGGCCGTCCCACCCTCAATGAAGTCGCCCGGCTGGCTGGCGTCAGTCCGATTACGGCTTCGCGCGCCTTGCGCGGGGTCAGCACCGTCGCCACCGAACTGGTGGAAAAAGTGCAGAAAGCCGCGCTGGAACTCAACTACGTGGTCAACCCCGCCGCCCGCGCCCTGGCCTCGGCCCAGAGCCATTCGGTGGTGGTCCTGGTGCCTTCGCTGGCCAACCTGTTGTTCATCGACACCCTGGAAGCCATTCATCGGGTGCTCACGCCCAAGGGCTTCGAAGTGCTGATCGGCAACTTCCACTATTCCCGCGATGAAGAGGAAAACCTGCTGCGCAACTACATGGCCTATCAGCCACGGGGTTTGCTGCTGACCGGTTTCGACCGCACCGAAAGTTCGCGGCGGATGATCGAGGCCAGTAACATTCCCTGCGTGTACATGATGGAACTGGACAGCGCCGCCGGAGTGAACTGCGTCGGCTTCTCCCAGCTCAGCGCCGGGGAAACGGCCGCCGAACATTTGCTGTCCCGTGGCCGCAAGCGTCTGGCATACATCGGCGCGCAGCTCGATCAACGCACCCTGCTGCGCGGTGAAGGCTTTCGCAAAGCACTACAGAAGGCCGGTCGCTACGACCCGGATCTGGAAGTGCTGACCCCGCGTTCTTCGTCCGTCGGCTTGGGCGGCGAGTTGTTCCTGCAACTGCTGGCGGCGCATCCGGACGTCGATGCAATCTTCTTCGGCAATGACGACCTGGCCCAGGGCGCCCTGCTCGAAGCGCTACGCAACGGGATCAAGATCCCCGAGCAAGTGGCGATCCTAGGCTTCAACGACCTGCCGATGTCGGAACACATGGTGCCGCGCCTGAGCAGCATCAACACCCCGCGCGAGGCCATCGGCCGACGTGCGGCGGAGCAGATGCTGACGCTGATGGCCGGCAACAGCGTGGCGCGACCGGTCGAGGACATGGGCTTCGAACTGAAGGTGCGCGAAAGCACCTGACCTCCGCGTTCGGCTCTGGAAGGGACGCGGAGCGTCCCGGGCTGCATTCCCACGCAGAGCGTGGGAATGATCACCGGCCGAGTATTTCAACCAATGCCGCCGCCCCCTTCTGCAACGGCTGGCTCTTGAGCCACACCGCGTGCACCGGCAGCACCAGGCCGTTCTCGATGTTGCGGAAATTCAGCCGTTTCAATCGCCCCGAATCGAGCCACGGCTGCACCACCGACAACGGGAAATTGCCCCAGCCCAACCCCGCCTCGACCATCTCCAACGCCATCTCCAGGCTGTCGGTGCGCCAGTGGGATTCGGCCACCAGTGGCCGGGTTTCGCTGATCGGCAAGTCGCGACTGCCGACGACGATCTGCCGCACATGCACCAGATCCTCGAGAAACAGATCCTGCCCCTGCAACAGCGGACTGTCCGCCGCTAGTGTGGCGATCATCCGCTCACTGCCGACAAACTGAAACCGCTCCAGCACGTTCACGCTCAACCCGGCGAACGCCAGGCACACGCTGACCCGGCCACTGTGAAGCATCGCCAGCACGTCATCCTGCGGCGCGCTCAGCACTTCGATGTCGAGCAGCGGATGACGCTCGCTGATCACCTTGATGGCCGCCAACAACCGTCGACGATCGATATCCGCCGCCACGCCGATCGACAACTTGCTCTCCAGCCCCAGCGACAACTGCACCGCATGCACCTGCAATTGCTTGAGCTGATCGGCGATCAGTCGCGCATGGGGCACCAGCGACAGCGCCATCGCCGTGGGTTGCGGTTCGCGGTGACTGCGATCAAACAGCGGGTAGCCGAGTTCGGCCTCCAGATTGCCGATGGCCATGCTCACCGCCGACGGGACTTTGCCCAATGCCCTGGCTGCGGCGGAAAACGAGCCGCGCTCGATCACGGCGAGAAACAGCTCGATGCTTTCGCTGTTGAAATTCACATCATCTACCTATCAATAAAACTGAAAGCTACTGACTTTTTCTGTCATCACCATTGAAGCTATCTTTCGTCGCCTTCGCCAGCTCCACTGGCCACAAGTCGCAAGAAAGAGGCAATTCCCCATGCAAGGCGTCAAACGCAAACTGGTCTACGTGTCGCTCTATGAAGTGATCGGCATGACCTTCTCCGCGCTCGGCCTGGCCCTGTTGTCCGGCACCTCGCCCGGCAGCACCGGCCCGCTGGCGGTGATCATCACCACCATCGCCGTGACCTGGAACTTCATCTACACCTCGCTGTTCGAGCACTGGGAAAGTCGTCAGGTCTCACGCACCCGCACGGTCAAACGCCGCATCGCCCACGCCGTCGGTTTTCAACTGACGCTGATCGTGTTCCTGATTCCGCTGATCGCCTGGTGGATGAACATCAGTCTGGTGCAAGCCTTCCTGCTGGATCTGGCGCTGATCGTGTTCATCCCTTGCTACACCTTCGCGTTCAACTGGCTGTTCGATAAGGTGTTCGGCTTGCCGGCCTCGGCGCTGCCGGATCCAGTGCCCGCAGCATGAATCGCTAATTGGTAAGCGGATATTGCAAGAAATCGGCGGTTTTCCCATGCCAACCGCCGATATAAACAATCCTTGATTTCCGATAGCAGGCTAAGCTTTTCCATCATAAAAAAATGGATCGGCCCATGACTGCACACGCCCCCGCCGCCGCGCAAAGCGATGGCATCGACCCGATACGCGCCGCACAGGTTTCCGCCCGCATCGACCGTCTTCCGGCGGTCGCCACGATCTGGCGGCTGGTGGCGCTGCTGTCGATCGGTGGTTTCTTCGAACTCTACGACCTGTTCCAGACCGCCTATATCAGCCCCGGCCTGATCCGCGACGGCATCTTCGCCACCGGCAATCAGGGCGTGTTCGGTTTCTCCGATCAGGCCGCCTTCGCCTCGGCGACATTCCTCGGCCTATTTCTCGGCGCCAGCCTGCTCAGTCCGTTGGCGGATCGCTTCGGGCGGCGGGCGATCTTCACTTTCGCGCTGGTCTGGTACACCGTGGCCACGGTGCTGATGGGCGTGCAGAGTTCGGCGCTGGGGATCATCTGCATGCGTTTTCTGGTGGGCATCGGCCTCGGCATCGAGCTGGTGACCATCGACGCCTACCTCTCGGAACTGGTGCCCAAACGCATGCGCAGTTCGGCGTTCGCCTTCGCATTTTTCGTGCAGTTCCTGTCGGTGCCGGCGGTGGCGCTGATGTCCTGGTGGCTGGTGCCGCAGGCGCCGTTCGGGGTGTCCGGCTGGCGTTGGGTGGTGCTGGCCAGTGCGGTGTTTGCGCTGTTCATCTGGTGGCTACGCAAACGCCTGCCAGAGTCGCCGCGCTGGCTGGCCCAGCATGGCCGCTTCGATGAGGCGAACCGGATTCTCGATGGCATCGAGGCGCGCTGCGAGAAAGATCACCGTCAACCACTGGATGCGCCGGAAGCCGTGGCCGTCGACGTCGAAGGCAAGGGCCGTTTCGCCGATATCTGGCAGCCACCGTACCGGCGCCGGGCACTGATGCTGATCGTCTTTCACATCTTCCAGGCCATCGGTTTCTTCGGCTTCGGCAACTGGCTGCCAGCGTTGCTTTCCGGTCAGGGCGTCAGCGTCACTCACAGCCTGATGTACGCGTTCATCATCACCCTCGCCTACCCGCTCGGGCCGTTGCTGTTCGTCAAATTCGCCAACCGCTTCGAGAACAAGTGGCAGATCGTCGGCTCAGCCTTGGGCGCCATGACCTTCGGCACCTTGTTCGCGTTGCAGACCAGCGCCTTCGGCCTGATCTTCTGCGGGGTGATGATCACCTTCTGCAATGCCTGGCTGAGCTTCAGTTATCACTCCTATCAGAGCGAACTGTTCCCCACCAACATCCGCGCCCGGGCGGTGGGGTTCTGTTACTCGTTCAGTCGTTTGTCGACGGTGTTCAGCAGCCTGTTGATCGGTCTGTTCCTCGACCACTTCGGCACGCCGGGCGTATTGGCGTTCATTGTCGTCAGCATGTTGATTGTGATGCTGACCATCGGTTATTTCGGCCCCCGCACCCGCAACCTGGCGCTGGAAAACATCGCCCATCGCTGACGGGCAACGGTCATCTTCTGCCGCCAGACGGCAAAGGATGACCGCTTCCGAAAACTGGAAATTCCTTATCCTGCTGAATTCATGGGACTTATTCTGACGGCACGGTAATTGCTGCTTTACCGCCGACAGCAATTACCACAAGGTCCTTCATCATGTTGGTCAGTTCGAAACAGGCGAATTTGATTCATCTGCCCAAGCGCATCACCGAAGACGCCACCGCTTCGGCGGCTGCCGGTCTGCAAGGCGGGCTCCACGGCGCGATGCTGCAATCGCTGCAAAACCAGACACAGGCGCAAACCACTGACGCCACCAACCAGATTCAAAGCTCGGCCACGCAACTCGCCACCCAGCAGGTCAGCGAAGCTACGCGCATCAGCGACAACGTCGATGAAGCGTTCGCCAAGACCCGCGTCGGCCTGCAGACTTCTGACGCTTCGCAGACCAAGGCCACCGGCACTTCCGCCACCGACGAGTTCAAGGACTACATGAGCAAGTCGCCGGAACAGCGTCTGCGCGACAGCATCCTCAAGGAAATGGGTTTGACCGAAGACGACATCAAAGCCATGCCGCCAGAGAAACAACTGGCCATCGGCAAAGAGATCGCCGATCGCCTGCAGGACAAGATGAAGCTGGCCGAAGCCGAGAAGCAGAACAAACAGGACGCCAACTCGACGAAGATCAGCGACGAGTCGGCAGACAAGTTCCTCGCGTCTCTCTAGTGAGATGGCACGAAACTCCGTATGGGTTTCGTGCCTCCTTCACCTTGACCGCCCATCGAAAAAGGCTTTCTACCTGTCAGATCTGACAGTACCAAAGCTTCGCTGACTCTGCGTTCATATTGCTGAGAGCACATCCCGTGCTTGTCGACACCAAAGCAATGAACAGGAGTTCATCATGGCTAACCAATACAACGGTAATTGCGACGGTAAATTCTCTATTGAGGGGGATCCAATCGGGGAACAATTCACCTCAACGAGCGTCATTTTTTCGCAAGCACTCTTCGACGCTATTGAAAGGGAAAAGAACTTTAGGCTTTTCCACGGGAAGGATCTTGGTCCGGGCACTCACGACATCGTTGTGGGTGAAAATGGCGCGACAGCGACCTTCCGTAACTCAGTAGCCTTCTTAGACCTCAGCGGTACTTATCAAGTGACAATCAGCTCAAACAGGCTGAAGCAGGAAGGAAAGTTCGAGCTTCAATTCAACGACACCCAAGGTAACGTCGTTGAATTTAAGGGTAAATTTATTGCCACTCACACGCCCGTTTGACGGCTTCCGAAGTCCATAAGCAGAAAAGGGCAGTCGATACTGCCCTTTTTTCTGTGCCACATTCAGACTAGTTGAATATCCCTTTCACCTTAACTCGTCAATTCAACTGCAACGTCTCATTGAACTGACTGATCGCATCCACCACATGCCGCGAACCCTGTTGAATCTCCCGGATCGCGTCCCCCGCCTCGTTCGCCAGTTCCACCCCGAGCCCGGTGCGGCTCAGGCTCGACTGCATGCTCGACACCGCACTCAGTGACAACTCATGGTTCTTGCGCACCACATCGACGATCTCCAGGGTTGCCTGACTGGTCCGCGCCGCGAGGCTGCGCACTTCATCCGCCACCACCGCAAAACCACGTCCGTGCTCACCCGCCCGCGCCGCTTCGATGGCCGCGTTGAGTGCCAGCAGGTTAGTCTGGTCGGCAATCCCGCGAATGGTCTGGACGATGGTGCCGATGATGTCCGACTGTTTGCTCACCGCATCGATGCTCAGTGCCGCTTCGTTGAGGTCGCGGGAAATGTCCTGAATGATCTGCACCGTCTGCTGCACGACCTGTGAGCCTTTTTGCGCGCAGGCGTCGTTTTGTACCGAGGTGCTGTGGGCCGATTCCGCAGCGGTCTGCAACGTGGTCATCTGATGGGTGATGTCGCTGGCGAACTTCACCACTTTGTACAACCGGCCCTTGGCGTCGAACAACGGGTTATACGAGGCTTCGAGGTAAACGGTCTGCCCGGACTTGTTCTTGCGTTCGAAGCGGTGCGAGTGATATTCGCCGCGATTGAGCGAGGCCCAGAACGCCTTGTATTGCGCGGACTCGGCTTCGGCGCGATGGCAGAACAGGCTGTGGTGATGGCCGACAATTTCGTTGAGTGAATACTGCATGGTCTTGAGGAAGTTTTCGTTGGCCGAGATCACATTGCCTTCCGGGGTGAATTCGATCACGGCCATCGAACGGCTGATGGCGGCGAGCATGCTTTCCTCTTCTTTTTCCTTGTTCACGCGCGCCGTGATGTCCGATGCCACTTTGATCACGCTTCTGACTTGTTTGTCCGGGCCATACACCGGCATGTAACTGGCCTCGAGCCAGATCTCCCGACCACTTTTGTTCAAGCGCAGGAAAGTCCCGCTGATCGGTTCGCCACGGGCCAGGTCACGCCACAACTTGGCGTACTCCTCGCTGCGATAAAACGCCTCTTCACAAAAGACCCGGTGATGTTTGCCACGCACTTCTTCGGCGCTGTAACCCATGGTCTTGCAGAAGTTGTCATTGGCATCCAGAACGATGCCGTCAGGGGTGAATTCGATCATCGCCATCGAACGGCTGATCGCCTCCAACTTGGCGTTGGCTTCGGTCAGGGCACAACTGAAGCGTTCGATTTCCTGCAGGTCAGCCTTGTGATGTAGGTTGAACATGTCTCTATCACCTTCCGCGCGGTCTTTTGATTTGATGAAAGTTCAGGTCTTTCAGAATCCACCACTACGTTCCACAGAACAGGCACACGCATTCCTCCACAGGAGGAAGTTGTCAGGTGATCAACGATGATTAATCAAAGAGTCCATGCAGCGACGCTCTAATCAAGACATCCTTCTCTTGATAGCCCGCGGGCGGGCCATTCCTAACGTGCAGAAGAACTTCCATTTAAAAACATGCTCCTTGTCGGTTCAGTGTCGGTGCCTTGGATTGCGCACTCTGGCAGCTTTGTTCATGACTAACCGAATGCCGTCGAGGCGCATTGGATGGCGGTCGACATAGTTAGTTACGTGTGAGCATAGACAGCGCAAAGCCTTGCGCAAGGCCACTAGTCGGCCAGTACCACAGGGAGTTTGGACAAAAAACGGACAAGAATCGGTTCAGCGGGCGGGATGTTTGTTGCCATTGCGACAGACTCGCAATGGCAACTTTTGAAACGACACAATTATCGGAAAAGTACTACAGACTCCCACTGACTTTATTTGCCACTTCACCCGGCACCCACGACTTCCAGACTTGCGGTTGATCGCGCAGGAAGGCTTCGGCGACCTGACGTGGCTGCTGACGTTTCTCGCTCATCCCGGCCAGGGTCTGGTTCAGCAGATCGATCGGCAAATCGACCTTTTCAAAGAACGTCACCAGTTCCGGATACTGCGCCTTGAACGGTGCCGACACGCCAATCGCCAGGCTCGCCGGCATCGAGCGGGTGCCTTTCGGATGGGGGTTGTTGGCATCGGCCAGGGTTTTCCAGGCTTCGGCGTCGAACGGCGGCTCTTCCAGCTTCACCAGTTTGAACCGACCGAGCAACGGTGTCGGCGACCAGTAGTAGAACAGCACCGGTTTGCCGCGTTTGATCGACGACGCCACCTCGGCATCCAGCGCCGCGCCGGAACCGGTGCGGAAGTTGACGAAGCTGTCGTTCAGCGCATAGGCCTTGAGCTTCTGGCTGTTGACGATTTCCGAGGTCCAGCCGGTCGGGCTGTTGAGGAAACGCCCGCGACTCGGGTCTTCCGGGTCCTTGAACACATCCTTGTAGCGCGGCAAATCGGCCACGGATTTCAGCTCCGGCGCCAACGGTTTGATCCCGCGCTCGGGGTCGCCCTTGATCACGTATTCCGGCACCCACCAGCCTTCGGTGGCGCCCTTCACCGTGTCGCCGAGGCCGAACACCTTGCCCTCGGCGGCAGCCTTGACCCACGCCGGACTGCGCCCGGCCCACTCTTCACCGATCACTTGAATGTCGTTTTTCGCCAGCGCCGCTTCCAGGCTGACGGTACTGCCCGGCAGCGTATCGGTCGGGTAGCCGTAGCCTTTCTCGACGATCAGGCGCAGCACTTCGGTGATGAAACTGCCGCTTTCCCAGGTGATGTCACCGAAGTGGATCGGCGCGGTTTTTTCCGCGGCCACGGCGTGGCCGGCAGTCAGGGTCAGGGCCAGCAGCGAACTGCCGAGCAGGGTTTTGATCGATCTCATGCGGACCTCTTGTTCTGGGAGGAAATCAGGGTTTGGTTGGCGCTGTGACGGTTGCACAGGGCCTGGGAACGGGTCATGTACATGCTCACCGAACGCTGGGAGATGCCCAGTTCGGCAGCGATTTGCGGGTAGGTCAGACCGTCGATGCGCGCCAGCAGAAAGGTCGAGCGCACCTTGCCCGGCAGGCGCTGGAGCGTCCGGTCCAGATGCTTGAGGCTCTGCGACAGGTCTGCCAGATCTTCGGGAGACGGCGCGTGATCGAGGTCACTCTGTTGCAGTTGATGCAGATGCCGACGCTCCAGATCGCCCCGCCGCCAGCGCTCATACAGCAGCCGCTGGGCGATGGTGGTGAGCAACGCGCGGGGTTCGCGGATGGCGGTCAGGCCTGGTGCTTCGAGCAGTTGCGCGAAGGTTTCGGCGGCGATGTCTTCGGCGCTGGCTGCATCATTCGATTGCCGACGCAGACGTGCACACAACCACTGGTAATGGTCGCGAAACAACGTATTCACATGATTGCGATGGGATGAGTCGGCGCCGGACATGGGGGCTCCTTGGTCAAGGGTCGCTGAATGTCCGGTCGTCCGGTGGCGCGATCCTAGCAAGGTGCCTTATGCGTTAAAAATACTTAAAAAGAATTTTTATATTCCATTAGTGAATTAGTGGAAATCGCTAACGCAAGCGGCCGTATCCCAGTTCTTCGGCCTCGCGTTGATAGTCCAGCAGGACGAGGTAATCGCTTTCGCTGGCAGGCAGGACTTCGGGCAGGCCGAGGATGCGGGCAACGTCGGGCAAGTCTTGCAGGCTGCGGTTCATCGCCCGGCGCAGCTGTTCGATCTGCGTGTCCGAAGCACTGGCAACGGTGATGAAAGGCAAGGTCGGGCTGAACGCACTGCGCGCCACCACCCGCAGGCCATTGACCTCTTCGGCGGCGTGCTGCGCCAGGTAGGCAAAGGTCACGCTGTCGATGGCCGCCAGATCGGCGCGATCTTCGCGCAACCAGCGCAGGCTTTCGCGATGGCCGCCACTGAGGCCGACCGAAGCGAAAAACCGACCGTCCCGCTGCAGTGGCGCCAGTCGCTGGCGCAACAGGTTCATGCCGCTGTTGGAGTCTTCGCTGTTGATCACCCCGCGACTGTCGAAGAACTCCGCCAGACTGCGGCGCGGATCATCGGCGCGGGCAAGGATCAGGCTGCAATGATTGCCGGCAGTGGCATCCGGCAATTCATAGCGCGGACGGCCGACAATCCTGACCTGGCCACGCAGCGCGGTCATCAGCGGATAGCCGCAGGTCTGGGTCAACAGCAACTGCGGCGACAGCCAGAGGTCGGGCAGCGACAAGCCTTCGGCCTTGAGTCGCGAGCGGCCCAGGTGATCGAGAATCCGCGCCAGCCACTGTTCGTTCGCCGCGCGGATCGGCTCGGGTGCGATGTACATCAACAGCTCTGCGTAACCTGACGTCATGGTGGCCTCAAATAAACGGATGCTGCGGACTGTCGATCGGTTTGATGCCGTGCCGGCGCCACAACTGTCCATAACCTTGCACCAGAAAACCGCCACTGCGTTCGACCCATTGCTCCCGGCGCATGCGGTAGGCCTTGGGCAAGTCGTACCACGCAAGCTTCGGTAAATCGTGGTGCACCAGATGAAAATTCAGGTTCAGGAACAACCAGCGCCACGGCCATCCGGCTTCGTTGAGCACCGTGCGCTGTTCCGGTTGTGCGTGTGGCCGGTGTTCATAGTAGGAACGAACCATCGCAATCGACAGCGCCGGCACGCTGATCAAAAACAGGTAATGCCCCACCGGCAATACGCTGTAGCGGGCGATGAAAAACAGCATCAGCAACGTTAGGGTTCCGTGGGTCAGCCACATCAGCCAGGCCTGGCGCTCGCGGTTTTTCAGGCGTTGCAGTTCCTCATTGGCCAGCGCCAGCAATGCCAGCGGTGCGCCAAGGATGAATCGGCCGAGCACGGTCTTGTTCAGCCAGTGCAGGCTGCGTTCGAACAGCGAACTGCCCTGCCAGCGCTCGGCGCTGAGGTAACGGCTTTCGGGGTCGACGCCGGGAATCGTCAGGTCTTCATCGCGATGGTGCTGCAAATGGCTGTCGCGATAGAGGGTGTAGGGATACCACACCGCAAACGGCGCATAGCCGAGGACCTTGTTCACCAGGATCCAGCGCGTCGGATGCCCGTGGAGCAACTCGTGCTGCACCGACAGCCACAGCACCAGCAACGGAATCAGCAACAACGTGCTCCACCAGAGGCCCAGCCATTCGCTGCCCAGCACAATCGCAAACCAGCCGCCGTACACGCCAATCAGCAACAGCCAGGTCGGCCAGTCGGTGCGGGCGGTGAAGCGTTGGCGCAGGGCTTCGATCTGTTGGCGATGGGCATCGTCGAAATAATGGGGCATGGCGTGGCTCGGAACGAGGGTCTGATCGTTCTGTGCAACACCAGCGGAAAATCTTGCAGATTATTTTTGCGAGGTTTTTACGGGCGAGACAGGAGCCCGGGAACCAGGCTCCTGAAGGAGGTGATCAATGACCGAAGATGTCGACTTTTTTCGCCCTTTTCTCGTGGCGTTTCTCGATGGCGGTCTTGGCCGGTTTCTTCTTCGCGGCTTTCTTCGAATCCATACCTTTGGACATGATGCGTACTCCACTCAGAGGGGATGTGAGTTCAGGTATACACCTATCCCGGCGAGCACGTTGTTTTATAATCCGCGGCTTTTGCACCGGTAGTCCGATTCATGACCGACATCCGTTACAGCCAGCTCGACGACCTGTCCTGGCCCTTGATGAACAAGTTCTACCGCCAACATCAATCGTCGATGAAAGCGGTGCGCGAGGCGCAATTGTGGGTGGCAAGGCGCGAGGAAATCGTGGCTGCGTTATGTCTGCGGCTGGTGTCAGGCGGGTATTGGCTGACCGGGTTGTTCGTCGACCCGACCTGCCGCGAACAGGGCATTGCCGCACAATTGATTGCTGAAGCGGTGAAGGACGTCGAGGCACCTGTCTGGTTGTTCTGCCACCCGGACCTGCGCGGATTCTACGAGCGGCGCGGCTTCACTTTCGACCCCGCCCTGCCCCAGGCGATGGCCGAGCGCTTGAGCCGTTATGCGCGGAGCAAGCCGATGATTGCCATGGAGCTGGCGCCGCGCGCGGACTAATCAGTCGTCAGCGTTGGGGTCGAGATCCGGGAACATCACTTCGGTGTAACCGAACTTGCTGAAATCGGTGATGCGCGACGGGTACAGGCGACCGATCAAGTGATCGCATTCATGCTGCACCACCCGCGCATGGAAGCCCGATGCAACGCGCACGATCGGCTCGCCCTTGGGGTCGACACCTTCGTAGCGGATCTGCTGATAACGATCTACCGCGCCCCGCAGGCCGGGCACCGACAGGCAGCCTTCGAAGCCCTCTTCCATCAAGGGACTCAACGGCGTGATCAGCGGATTGATCAGGATCGTCTGCGGCACGGCTTCGGCGTCCGGGTAGCGTTCACTGTGCTCGAAACCGAAGATCACCAGTTGCAGGTCGACGCCGATCTGCGGCGCGGCCAGGCCGACACCGCCGACGCTTTCCATGGTCTGGAACATGTCGTCGATCAGTTGCCAAAGCTCAGGGCTGTCGAGCATCTCGGCGGGCACCGGCGGGGCAATGCGCAGCAGGCGTTCATCGCCCATCTTCAGGATTTCACGGATCATGATCAGGCTTCGTCTGTGTTCGGGTTGAGCGAATGATCGCGCCCAAGCCCGGAAACGTGTTGTTTGGGATGTTCATCGAGTTCGCCGGGGACTTTCTCGCCCGGGTCCTTGCCCTCGCTGGACATGTGTTCGATCACCGCATTCATCTCCGCGCCCAGCAACAGCACGGCGGCGGAAATGTAGAAATACAGCAACAGCACGATGATCGCACCGATGCTGCCATACATGGCGTTGTAGTTGGCGAACGTCTTGACGTAGAACGCGAACCCCAGGGACGCGATGATCCACACCACTACCGCCAGCACCGAGCCCGGGGTGATGAAACGGAATTCCTGTTTGACGTCGGGCATCACGTAATAGATCAACGCGACGGCGACCATCATCAGGATCACGATCACCGGCCAGCGAGCGATGGTCCATACGGTGACGATGAAGTCTTCCAGCCCGACCTGCCCGGCGATCCAGCCCATCACCTGCGGCCCGAGCACCATCAGCGCGGCGGCGGCCAGCAGCATGCCGGCAATGCCGACGGTGTAAATGATCGACAGCGGGAAGCGCTTCCAGATCGGCCGGCCCTCGACCACGTCGTAGGCGGCGTTCATCGCGCTCATCATCAGGCGCACACCGGCGGACGCGGTATACAGGGCGACGACGATACCCACGGACAGCAGACCACCCTTGGATTGCTGCAACTGGTCGATCACCGGGTTGACCTGCTCCAGCGCCTGGGGCGGCAACACCAGCTCCGATTGCAGGCGCAGCCAGGAGAAGAAGTCCGGCAGGTGCAGGAAACCGATCAGGGCAATCAGGAACAGAATGAACGGGAACAGCGAGAACAGCATCTGGTAGGCCAGTGCCGAGGCATAGGTCGACATCTCGTCATCCATGAACTCGGTGACGGTGCGCACGATGACCCGGTGCAGGGGCAGGCCTTTCATGTCGGGGAAAATCATTCGCGTCTCCTTTCGCCGCAAAACAGGTTGAAGTCGTGGCGACTCAGGGGCCGTTTTTCTCTCATCAAAGTAGCTTACTTGGCGACTTTGAAACACTGTGATCCGTGACTGTATGTGAACGGGACACGAAAACGGCCATCCTTGGATGGCCGCTTCGTTGTTTCGTTCAAGGCTGGATCAAGCCTTGTCGACGCCTTTCTTGATCGCGTCCTTGGCTTTGCCCACCGCTTGCTGGGCCTCGCCTTTCTTCTCTTGCAGTTTGCCTTCGACTTGCAGTTTGGTGTTGTCGGTGGCTTTACCGATGCCCTGCTTGACGTTGCCGACCGCTTCGTTGGCCATGCCTTTTACTTTATCGCCTGTGCTACTCATGGTGTTTCTCCTTGGTGCATTGAAGGGGAAAAGTCAGTACGTAACGATTGACTGGCCCGGTTTGCGCCAAGTTTCATTTATTTTCAGGGCTTCATTTCGTCGCGGCGTGCAGGTTGCGCTTTATGTTTGCGAGCATTGCCCCGAGAATGCCCACCATAAGGGCGCCAGGCGCCACAGAACCGATCCCGCAGGAATGTTATGAAACTCGATAAAAAGCAGGCCATCGCCCGTCGCAACCAGGAACTGGGCGGTGCCGTGCTCGGCACCAACAACTGCCACTTCGCCGAACTGAACCGCAACCGCAACATCTGGTGGTTCGATCTGCCGGTGTCGCGCCTGGCCATCGGTCAGTACGAGTGGATTCACCTGTTGATGCACACCCCGGCCACCGACGAACTGCTGCACCTGAAAGTGCCGACCGTGTTTCTGCGCGAGAAGCTCGAAGGCCTGGTGATCCGCAACGAAGGCAAGCGCAAGGCTGCCCTGAGCCTGGAACTGAGCGCCGACAAGGACTCGTACCTGCAGGACATGCGCCCGGCAGGCACCAACGTGAACTTCGCGCCGTTCCGCCAGTAAGCAGATACTGCTCCAACAAAAAGCCCCGCATCGGCGGGGCTTTTTATTTTATGCGGCGTTCTTCGCCTTGATCTTCTTCAGCTCTTCGTCGCGCAACTCGCGGCGCAGGATCTTGCCGACGTTGGTGGTCGGCAGCGCATCGCGGAATTCCACCGAACGCGGCACCTTGTAGCCGGTGACGTTGGCGCGCATGTGCTCCATCACCGTTTCCTTGGTCAGCGTGACGCCTGGTTTGGCGACGATGAAGATCTTGATCGCCTCGCCCGACTTCTCGTCCGGAATACCGATGGCCGCGCACTGCAGCACGCCCGGCAGGGTCGCCAGCACGTCTTCCAGCTCGTTCGGGTACACGTTGAAACCGGAGACCAGGATCATGTCTTTCTTGCGATCGACAATGCGCATGTAGCCATCCGGCTGAATCAGCGCGATGTCACCGGTCTTCAGCCAGCCTTCGCTGTCGAGCATCTCGTCGGTGGCTTCCTGACGCTGCCAGTAGCCCTTCATCACTTGCGGGCCCTTGACGCACAGCTCGCCGATTTCGCCCAGCGGCTGCTCGACACCGGCGTCGTCGATGACTTTGCACAGGGTCGACGGCACCGGAATGCCGATGGTGCCGATCTGGATGTTCTGGATCGGATTGACCGTGGCCACCGGGCTGGTTTCGGTCATGCCGTAACCTTCGCAGATCGGGCAACCGGTGACGGCTTTCCAGCGCTCGGCGGCGGCCAGTTGCAGGGCCATGCCACCGGACAGGGTGACTTTCAGCGCCGAGAAATCCAGCTTGCGGAACCCTTCGTTGTTGCACAGGGCCACGAACAGCGTGTTGAGGCCGACGAAACCGCTGAACTTCCACTTCGACAGTTCCTTGACCATCGCCGGCAGGTCGCGCGGGTTGCTGATCAGGATGTTGTGGTTGCCGATCAGCATCATCGCCATGCAATGAAAGGTGAACGCATAGATGTGGTACAGCGGCAGCGGGGTGATCAGGATCTCGCAACCTTCATTGAGATTGGAGCCCATCAGCGCCTTGCACTGCAGCATGTTGGCGACGAGGTTGCGATGGGTGAGCATCGCGCCCTTGGCCACACCGGTGGTGCCGCCGGTGTATTGCAGCACCGCGACGTCGCCGCTGTCCGGGTTGGCTTCGGCGACCGGCTGACCCTGGCCCTTGCTCAGCACGTCGTTGAACTTGACGGCTTTTGGCAGGTGATAGGCCGGCACCATTTTCTTCACGTACTTGATGACGCTGTTGATCAGCAGACGCTTGATCGGCGGCAGCAGATCGGCGACTTCGGTGACGATGACGTGTTTGACGCCGGTTTTCGGCACCACGGCTTCGGCCAGGTGCGCCATGTTGGCCAGGCACACCAGCGCCTTGGCACCGGAGTCATTGAACTGGTGTTCCATTTCCCGCGCGGTGTACAGCGGGTTGGTGTTGACCACGATCAGCCCGGCACGGATGGCACCGAAGACGGCGACCGGGTACTGCAACACGTTGGGCAGTTGCACGGCGATTCGATCACCGGGCTGCAAATCGGTATGCTGTTGCAGATAAGCGGCAAACGCACCGGACAATTCGTACAGTTCACCGTAGGTGATGGTCTTGCCCAGGTTGCTGAACGCCGGTTTGTCGGCGAAGCGTTGGCAGGATTGCTTCAACACTGCCTGAATATTCGGGTACTCGTCTGGATTGATGTCGGCAGCAATTCCAGCGGGGTACTTATCCTTCCAAAAGTCTTCGATCATGGAAGCCCACTCCTCAGCAACGCGAATTCAGCACCGCATTTGATGCGATTATTATTGGTGTTTGTTTATTGGTGAGTCTGGCTTTTTACAAGGCCGAGAAGTCACAAAGCGCGCCGAGAGTAGCAGCTTTGCCAAGGGTCGACTAGAGCCAAAAGCGGCCCCTACAGTCATTTTAATGACTCAAGAACTACTGGCAGTCATTTTAGAGCAAAAATCCTATAACCCTCTAAAAGCCCCGGAATTCCGGGACAAAAAGCAAAAGATCGCAGCCTTCAGCGGCTTCAAGGAAGCCACCAGAGGCTGCGATCTTCGGGCCTCAACGCGAATGCGTCAGGCGCAGTCATTCAGCGATCAGGCGATATCACGCAACTCTCGCCGCAGAATCTTCCCGACAGGCGTCATCGGCAACGACTCACGCAGCACGATGTGTTTGGGCACCTTGTACGCGGTGAAATTCTCTTTGCAGTAAGCCTTCAGCTCTTCCAGGCTTACGCCGGTTTCCCGCGCTACCACAAACAGCTTCACCGCCTCTCCGGAACGCTCGTCAGGTACGCCGATCACCGCGCAGTTGGCGACTTTCGGGTGGGCCATCACCACGTCTTCGATTTCGTTCGGGTACACGTTGAAACCGGAGACGATGATCATGTCCTTCTTGCGGTCGACGATGCGCACGAAACCGTCCGGGTCGATCACCGCGATGTCGCCGGACTTGAACCAGCCCTCGGCATCCAGCACCTCGGCGGTGGCCTCGGGTTTCTGCCAATAGCCCTTCATGATCTGCGGGCCCTTGATGCACAGTTCGCCGCGCTCGCCCAAAGGCTGTTCGACACCGTCGTCATTGATGACTTTCAGCCGGGTGCCCGGCACCGGCAGCCCGACCGTGCCGATTCGTGAAAGATCGCCGTAAGGGTTGGTGCAGGCCACAGGCGAGGTTTCGGTCAAGCCGTAGCCTTCGGTGATGCGGCAACCGGTGATCTGCTCCCAGCGCTCGGCGGTGGCCTTGACCAGCGCAGTGCCGCCGGAGTTGGTGAGCTTGAGCGTGGAGAAATCCAGGGTCTTGAAGTCCGGATGATCCATCAGCGCGACGAACAGCGTGTTGAGCCCCAGCAGCGCCGAGAACTTCCAGTTCTTCAGTTCCTTGATGAAGCCGCCGATGTCTCGCGGATTGGTGATCAGCACGTTGTGGTTGCCGGACACCATCATGCACATGCAATTCGCGGTGAAGGCATAGATGTGGTACAGCGGCAGCGGCGCGATCATCACTTCCTGCCCTTCACGCAACAGCGGTTGGCCGTCGCTGCCGAACTGGCCGAGACAGGCGCGAACCTGCTGCATGTTGGCCACCAGATTGCCGTGGGTCAGCATCGCGCCCTTGGCCAGGCCGGTGGTGCCGCCGGTGTATTGCAGGACGGCGATGTCGTCCAGGCCGACCTTCAGCGGCTTGATGCCCAGGCCCCGGCCCATGCGCAAGGCGCTCTTGAAGGAAATCGCCTGGGGCAGCGAGTACGCCGGGACCATTTTCTTCACTTTGCTGACCACGGTGTTGACCAGCCAGCCCTTGGCGGTGGGCATCAGGTCGCCCATCTTCGCTTCGATCAGGTACTGGATGTCGGTGTCCGGCAGCACTTCCTGGACCTTCTGGCCGAACATGTTCAGGTACACCAGCGCCCGGGCACCGGAGTCCTTGAACTGGTGACGCATCTCCCGCGCGGTATACAGCGGGTTGGTGTTGACCACGATCAGCCCGGCGCGCAGCGCGCCGAACACGGCAATCGGATAATGCAGGACGTTGGGCATCTGCACCGCGATGCGATCCCCCGGCACCAGATCGGTGTGGGCTTGCAGGTAACCGGCGAACGCGGCGCTGTAGCGCTCCAGCTCGGCATAGGTCAGGGTCACGCCCATGTTGCTGAACGCCGGGCGATCAGCGAATTTCTTGCAGGAACGCTCGAACACCTCGATCACCGACTTGAATTCACCCACGTCGATGTCCAGGGGTACGCCCGCCGGGCGTTTGTCATTCCAGAAATCAGGTTGCATTGTTCTTGTCCTCTTTACCTGAGCCGATCCGGGGCCGCTTCGCTGTCATTTTTCTCTTGTCCTTGAAAAAGCCGAAAGCAAAAAGCGGGGCTTCACGGACACTAGCAGCTATGGTCATTCAGGCAAATATGGGCGACGTCCTCATTGATCGTGTGAATCTTCCAGCCGTGGCGTGAGCTGATCGGACGCGCTATACAATGCAACCTCTGCTGGCCCCTGCAGCAAAAGCATGCAGCAAAAGGAATCGCCATGATCCACGACACTTTCTGGCTGGACGCGAGTGACCGCAGCCGCCTCTTCGTCAACCAGTGGCTGCCGAACGCGCCGCTGAAAGCGCTGATTCTGCTGGCTCACGGCATGGCCGAACACAGCGCTCGGTATGCGCGGCTGGCCGAGTCGTTCTGCGCCGAAGGTTACGGTGTGTACGCGCCCGATCAGCGCGGGCATGGCAAAACCGCCGATCATGGGACGCTCGGGCATTTCGCCGACGACGATGGCTGGTGCAAGGTGGTCGGCGATCTCGCGAGCCTCAACCAGTTCCTCGGCCAGCGTCATCCGGGCGTGCCGATCGTGCTGCTCGGGCACAGCATGGGCAGTTACATAGCGCAGGCTTATTTACTGCATCACAGCGCCAGCCTGCACGGCGCGATTCTCAGCGGCTCGAATTTCCAGCCGGTGGCGCTGTACCGCGCGGCCCGGCAAATAGCCCGGTTCGAAAAACTGCGCCAGGGCGCCAAGGGCCGCAGCGCGCTGATCGAATGGCTGTCGTTCGGTTCGTTCAACAATAAATTCAAACCGGCGCGCACCGCGTTTGACTGGCTGAGTCGCGATCCGGCCGAAGTCGACAAGTACGCCACCGATCCGTTGTGCGGCTTTCGCTGCACCAATCAGTTGTGGATCGACCTGCTCGGCGGGTTGCAGCAAATCAGCAAAGCGTCCAATCTCGCCCAGATCGACCCGGGCCTGCCGCTGCTGGTGATTGGTGGCGAATGTGATCCGGTGAGCGAAGGCAAGCGTCTGACTGATCTGGCCAATGCCTTGCGCTCGGCCGGCAGCCAGAACCTGCAACTGAAGATCTACCCGCAGGCGCGGCACGAATTGTTCAACGAGACCAACCGCGACGAAGTGACCGCCGATGTGCTGGCCTGGATCGACCAGGCGCTCAGCCATCGCCGCCCTCACCGCAGCGAATAATTTTTTGTGGATTCATTTAATCCGTCACAGGAATCAAGACCGATGACCCAGGTTACCAACATCCCTTACGAAGCCCTCGAAGTCGGCCAGACCGCCAGCTACAGCAAGACTGTCGAAGAGCGCGACATCCAGCTGTTCGCCGCGATGTCCGGCGACCACAACCCGGTGCACCTGGACGCCGAGTTTGCCGCCGCCAGCATGTTCAAGGAGCGCATCGCCCACGGCATGTTCAGCGGCGCGCTGATCAGTGCCGCAGTGGCTTGTGAACTGCCTGGGCCGGGCACCATTTATATCGGTCAGCAGATGAGCTTCCAGAAGCCGGTGAAGATCGGCGACACCCTGACCGTACGCCTGGAGATTCTCGAAAAGCTGCCGAAATTCCGCGTGCGCATTGCCACTCGCGTGTTCAACCAGCGCGATGAGCTGGTGGTGGACGGCGAGGCCGAAATCCTGGCTCCGCGCAAGCAGCAGACCGTTACCCTGCCGACCTTGCCGGCCATCAGCATCGGCTGATCAATCTCGGTTAAATCCGGACACAAAAAAACGCCAGACTAGCTGGCGTTTTTTGTTGGCCCCGAACGCTTAAGAGCGTGCGCGAGCCTGGTTACGCAGGGCTTTCACTTGATCGTGATTGCGTTGCACGCCGTGGTACTGGCGTTCGACCAGATCACGGATGCCGACCAGGTTGTGCTTGTTGATCTTCTCGATCGCTTCACGATAGGCCTTCAGGGCATGGTCTTCACCGCGCTCGGCTTCGTTGAGCACTGCCTCTTCGTCCTTGCCGGTGAATACGGCTTTGACGTCGACCCAGCGACGATGCAAGTCGCCGCTGACGCTGGTGGAAGTTTCCGGATCGCCGCCCATTGAACGCACGGTCGCCTGCAATTCGGCGGCAGCCGTAGCGCAGTCGGCGGAGCGTTTCACGAACAGGGTTTTCAGTTCAGGGTGCTTGATGTCTTCTGCACAGGTCTTGAACCCTTCCTGACCGTCCTTGCTGGTTTCGATCAGGTCGTTGAGGACGGAGATGGCTTCTTTATTCATGTCAGTCATTTTTTCAATTCCTTGCGTTGGTGAAAGATGCAAGGAGTGTTGCAGTGGTCGTGCCAGCTTCTGATAAAGAATTTAATTGTTATTTTTCAATAAGTTATAAATAAATCAGAAATCTGTATGCCTGTTATTTGCATGATCTGTCATTTGGCCTGCATGCAGAATGCCTGTATTTTCCAAAGTGTTTTTAACGCCAGACGATTTCAACGATGAACCCTGAAAAACTCGAACTGCTGATCACCCGCGAAATGCCCTTCGGCAAATACAAGGGACGGATCATCGCTGATCTTCCCGGCCCGTACCTGAACTGGTTCGCCCGTGAAGGTTTCCCCCACGGCGAACTCGGCGGCCTGCTGGCGCTGATGCAGGAAATCGATCACAACGGCCTGTCGGAGCTGCTTGAACCGTTGCGCGCCAAACATGGCAAACCCGCCCCGCGCCACTGAGGCGTTACCCTGATCCGAGTCGAGTCGACCATGCCCGATAACACCCGCCGCGCCCGAGACGAAGCCTTCTGGCAAACCTTCGCCGACCGTTACGACCGCCACCCTGGCCCCGTGAACCTGGAAAACGGCTACTTCGGGCGCATGTCGCGCACCGTGGTCGAGGACTATCAGCGCCACATCGAACTGATCAACAACAGCAACTCGATCTACGTGCGCCAACGCTTTGAACAGCACGACAGCCTCGACATCCGCGCGCAGCTGGCCGAATTGATCGGCGTGCGTGCGCAAAGCATCGCCTTCACCCAGAACGCCACCGCCGGCCTGCAGTCGCTGATCCGCAACTACAACCGTCTCGAACCTGGCGATCAGGTGCTGATCTGCGATCTGGAGTACGACACGGTCAAGGGCGCCATGCGCTGGCTGGCCCGCCATCGCGGGGTCGAAGTGATCGAGATCGAGCACACACACCCGGCCAGCTTCGACAGCCTGCTGGCGACTTACCGCGAAGCCTTCATTCGCTATCCGAAGCTCAAGCTGATGGCGCTGACTCACGTCACCCACCGCACCGGACTGGTGATGCCGGTGCAGGCCATCGCCTCGCTGGCCAAGGAGCATGGCGTCGATATCATCCTCGATGGCGCCCATGCCCTCGGCCAGATCGAGTTCGATCTGGAAGCGCTGGGCATCGCCTTCGCCGGGTACAACCTGCACAAATGGATCGGCTCGCCGCTGACCCTGGGCTTTCTGTATATCGCCCCGCAGCGCTTGGCCGACATCGACCCGGACATGGGCGAGATGCATTTCCCGATCAACGACATCCGCTCACGCACACCCCACAGCACGCCGAACATTCCGGCGCTGATGACCCTGCCGCTGGTGTTCGAGGAACACCGCTCGCTCGGTGGCGCGGCGGCCAAGGGCGCACGGGTCAATTACCTGCGCAACCTGTGGGTCAGCGCCGTGCGCAATCTGCCGGGCATCGAAGTCACGACCCCGGACGATCCGCGTCTGTATTGCGGCATCACCTCGATGCGTTTTACCCGGCATGCCGACCAGCAGGCGATGGTCGAACGCCTGCTCAACGACTACAACCTGTTCACCGTCGTGCGCAACGGTGCAGCCTGCGGACCATGCATCCGCATCACGCCGTCGTTGACCACCACGGCGGCGGAGATTCAGTCGCTGATTCTGGCGCTGAATGAACTGCGTTAAACCGTGTACTTGTCGAAGTCCTCGGGCTTGATCTGCGACGACACCGCGAAGGTGTCGATGCCGATCGTGAGGTGACCGAAGTAACCGTCCTCGTGAGAGTCGCGGCCGATCGGCCAGACGCTCAGGGTCGAGGCTTCCCCACCCATGTTGGCGTAATAGACATCGTTGGCATTGCACACAGGCTCCGAGCCGCGCCCGCGATACGCCTTGGCGTTGAGCACCCCGCGAGAAACCACCTCGGGAAAATACAGCTGCCCGACCCAGGCCACATTGCGCTCGTCCAGGTATTCGTTGCCGGCGACGATGCGCACCGCCACATGAATGTGCAGGGCACGTCCGGCATAAAACCCCGGATAGATCGTGGTGAAGCGCACCCTGCCCTTGTGATCGCTGAACTGACCACCGCGCAGGTAGGTGTCGTCGTCGGTTCGCGGGATTGAACCGATGTCTTCGACATCGACTTCCTGGTCCGGGTTGACCCGACTCCAGCCGGAATAGGCGCCCCGTGCGTTGCAGTGCCAGATATCCACCAGTGCCCCGCTGACCGGTTCGGCGGTCATGGCATCGACGATGGTAAGGCGCAACAGCAGAGGCAGGCCCTCGGCACCTTCGCTGATGTTGCGGCGCAGCAGTTTGGGATTGCGAAAATACGGCCCGGCGACTTGCTCGGGGGCCAGTTGATAAACCGTTGGAACTGAAGGCTGGTTATCCATGACGCGTTCTCTCTTCCATAAGATGAACGCAGGTTAACGCCACACACCAAGCCAGGTGCGGTAACTATGTATCTCCAGATAACGTATCTCGAGATAACGAAGGCTTTTTGCGGGCAAAAAAAAACGGTGCACCGACCAAGCGCACCGTTAAAGCCGTAGAACACACAACGAAGTGTCAGGTTGCAACTATTGCAAAAGCATCAATTCAAAAACATCAGTCCAGCAGCGCCAAAGCCTCGGCAGTGCATTCCTGAATACGGGCCCAGTCGCCGTTCTTGATCCACTCAGGATCCAGCATCCAGCTACCGCCCACGCACATGACGTTTTTCAGCGCCATGTAGCTCTTGATGTTGGCCGGGCCGACGCCGCCAGTCGGGCAGAATTTCACTTCGCCGAACGGGCCGCCGAGGGCCTTGATGGCTGCGACACCGCCGCTGACTTCAGCCGGGAACAGCTTGAAGCGGCGATAACCCAGGCCATAGCCTTCCATGATGCCGGAGGCGTTGCTGATGCCCGGCAGCAGCGGGATCGGGCTTTCGACGCTGGCTTCCAGCAGGTCACGGGTGATGCCCGGGGTGACGATGAATTGCGAACCGGCGGCTTCGGCCGCGGCCAGCATGTTGCGGTCGAGCACGGTGCCGGCACCGGTCACCAGCTCCGGACGCTGTTCGCGCAAGATCTGGATCGCCTTGAGGCCGAACTGCGAACGCAGGGTCACTTCCAGCGCGGTCAGGCCACCGGCGGCCAGGGCGTCGGCCAGCGGCAGCACGTCCTGTTCGCGGGCGATGGTGATCACCGGAAGGATCCGCGCCTTGGCGCAGAGGCTGTCGATCAGGGCAACTTTGTCCGCCATGGAAACGGTCGGGGATGGGGTTGTCATAGCGGCTGTTCCTTGGCTCATGGGCACCAGTAAATCTCTAACGTAGGTTGCAGAAACGCGCGAACCGGCATGGCGGCGACGTCGTTGGATGCCAGTGCGGCATTCAGGGTGGTCAGTTTCGACTGACCGGAAATCGACAGAATCTTGTGCCGCGCCGAAGCCAGCAGTGCCCGGCTCATGGTCAGGCGTTGACGCGGCACGCTTGGCGCCAGCATCGGCCAGCAGCGACGGGTGCCATCGGCTTGCAGGGCTTCAGTCAGGTTCGGGCTGTCCGGGAACAGCGACGCGGTATGACCGTCATCGCCCATGCCCAACACCAGCACGTCGATGGGCGGCAACTCGGCGAGCAACCGATCGGCCTGCTCCGCAGCCTGCTCGACGTTGGCCGCCGCGCTGTAAAGGCTGAGGAATTGCGCCTTGGCCGCCGGGCCCTTGAGCAGATACTGCTTGAGCAGACCGGCGTTGCTGTCGGCGTGCTCGACCGGCACCCAGCGTTCGTCGGCCAGGGTCACGACGACCTTCGACCAGTCCAGTTCCTGCTTGGCCAGGTGCTGGAAAAACGCCACCGGGCTGCGACCGCCGGATACCACCAGCACAGCGTTGCCGCGCGCTGCCAATGCGTCGCTCAACTGCTTGGCGACATTCAGCGCCAGGCCTTCGGCGAGCAACACCGGGCTCTTGAATTCGTGGGCATTTACGCCCGCGGGCAGTTTCACATCAGATATCGCCATACCACGACCTCCCGTCCCGCGTGATCAATGCAATGGAGCTCATCGGCCCCCACGACCCGGCCGCATACGGCTTGGGCGCGTCACCGGACTTTTTCCACCCGGCGATCAACTGGTCACACCACTTCCACGCGGCTTCGATTTCATCTTTACGGACAAACAGGTTCTGATTGCCGTTCATCACTTCCAGCAACAACCGCTCGTAGGCGTCGGGGATCCGCGCGCTGCGCCAGGTGTCGGAGAAATTCAGTTGCAACGGGCCGCTGCGCAGCTGCATGCCCTTGTCCAGGCCTTGATCCTTGGTCATCACACGCAGGGAAATGCCTTCGTCCGGTTGCAGGCGGATGATCAGTTTGTTGCTGATCTGCAGGCGCTGCTCCGGGGCGAAGATGTAGTGCGACGGTTCCTTGAAGTGGATGACGATCTGCGACAGTTTCTGCGGCATGCGCTTGCCGGTGCGCAGGTAGAACGGCACGCCGGCCCAGCGCCAGTTGCGGATGTCGGCACGCAGGGCGACGAAGGTTTCGGTGTCGCTCTGGGTGTTGGAATTCGGTTCTTCGAGGTAACCCGGTACGGATTTGCCTTCGCTGTGGCCGGCAATGTACTGGCCGCGCACCACTTGAGTGGTCAGGCCTTCCGGGCTGATCGGCGCCAGGGCCTTGAGCACTTTTACTTTTTCGTCACGGATGCTGTCGGCGGACAGGTCGGCCGGCGGGTCCATGGCGATCAGGCAAAGCAGTTGCAACAGGTGGTTCTGGATCATGTCGCGCAGCTGGCCGGCCTTGTCGAAATAGCCCCAGCGGCCTTCGATACCGACCTTCTCGGCCACGGTGATTTCCACGTGGGAGATGTAATGCTGGTTCCACTGGGTCTCGAACAGGCTGTTGGCAAAACGCAGGGCGATCAGGTTCTGCACCGTCTCCTTGCCCAGGTAGTGGTCGATGCGGTAGGTACGGTTCTCCGGGAAGAACTGCGCCACGGCGTCGTTGACCTTGCGCGAGGATTCGAGGTCCGAGCCAATCGGTTTTTCCAGCACCACGCGGGTGTTTTCGGCCATACCGACTTTCGCCAGGTTCTCGCAGATCGCGCCGTACACCGCTGCCGGAGTGGCGAAGTAAGCAATCATGCGTTGTTTGGTGCCGGCCAGTTCGGCCAGCGCCACGTAATCTTCAGCCTTCAGGAAGTCGACGTGCAGATAGGTCAGGCGCGCCAGAAAGCGCTCGGCCACGGCCTCGTCCAGTTCCTTGCCCACGTAGCGGCGCAGTTCGGCAGCAATGAATGCCATGTGCTGCTGTTCAGTGCCTTCTTCACGGGCCAGCGCGATAATACGCGTGTCCTCGTGCAGCAGGCCGGCGCCATCCAGGTGATAAAGGGCAGGAAACAGCTTGCGCAGGGCCAGATCGCCCAAGGCGCCGAACAAGGCGAAGGTGCACGGTTCAACCGTAATCGAAGGCATGATGTTTGTTCTTTTATCAAGTTAAGCTACAAATACCTTTTTTCAAGGCATCACTCAAGGGAAAATGTAGTAATAACCACAACATTTTCGCAAAATACAGATTCCGAGTGGTGGTCGGTCGGAGCCATCAGTAGGATAGGCCACCGTCACGGGCCACATCAAAGGCCCAATTTGCATAGCCGCGCGCTTATCGGCGCCGGTGAATCTAGGAATTCTTATGGACCGCGTGCGAAATTTACTGGAACAAATCCAGAGTCGCCTTGAAGAGCTGAACAAGGCCGAACGCAAAGTCGCCGAAGTGATCCTGCTCAACCCACAGCAGGCCACCCGCTTCAGTATCGCCGCCCTCGCCCAGGCGGCGTCGGTCAGTGAACCGACGGTCAACCGTTTCTGCCGTTCATTCGGCGTCAGCGGCTACCCCGAACTCAAACTGCAACTGGCCCAGAGCCTGGCCAGCGGTGCGGCGTATGTCAGCCGCGCAGTGGAAGCCGACGACAATCCCGAAGCCTACACACAGAAAATTTTCGGCAGCGCCATCGCCTCGCTCGACAGCGCTTGCCAGGCACTGGACCCGAACCTGATCAGCCGCGCCGTCGACCTGTTGATCCAGGCCCGGCAGATCCACTTCTTCGGCCTCGGCGCCTCGGCCCCGGTGGCTTTGGATGCGCAGCACAAATTCTTCCGTTTCAACCTGGCGGTGACCGCCCACGCCGATGTGCTGATGCAACGGATGATTGCGTCGGTGGCGCACACTGGCGAGCTGTTCGTGATCATTTCCTACACCGGGCGCACCCGCGAACTGGTGGAAGTGGCACGCATCGCCCGGGAGAACGGCGCTTCGGTACTGGGTCTGACCGCCGAGAACTCGCCACTGGCCAAGGCCAGCACCCTGAGCCTGAACATTCCGCTGCCGGAAGACACCGACATCTACATGCCGATGACCTCGCGGATCATTCAGTTGACGGTGCTGGATGTGCTGGCGACGGGGATGACCTTGCGTCGCGGGGTGGATTTCCAGCCGCATCTGCGCAAGATCAAAGAGAGCTTGAATGCGAGCCGGTATCCGGTGGGTGACGAGTTCAACTGAAGATCAAAAGCCCCTCACCCTGATCGTTCCCACGCTCTGCGTCACCGGACGCGGAGCGTCCCTAGAGGCATTCCCACGCAGAGCATGGGAACGATCATCGTTAGGCCGCAGCCCAAGCCTGCAAACTCAAATGCGCCTTCTCCCCCGGCGCCAGATGCAAGCTGTCGGTGCCCCCCGCCGCCGCTTCAACACAGACAAATTCCGAGATCTCATCCCAAGTCACGCCCAACAACGGCCGCGCCCCCGGATGCCAGACAACCGTGTCCGCACTTTCACCGGTATCGATGCACAACTCGCGCTGCCAGGCGTGATCCTTGAGTTGCAATTCACCGTCATGCTGGAACACGCGCTGACAGCCGCCATCGACCCGTAACTCGCCTTCCTGCTGACAAATCTCACGGTTCAACTGATCGTAACCCTGCGCCCCTTCGAGCCCAGACAGCGCTATCTCACTCACATCACCAATACGCCAGTAAGCGTGCAAAGCCTGGCTCAACTGGCACGGCATGTCGTCCTGATGCTCGGTGCTCAGGCGCAATTCCATGCGTTCACCCAGGTGCGCGTGCAAGTCCACCTGCCAGTCGCACAGCTGCAATTGCCAATGCAGGCGCACGCCGTCATCGGCGGTGCTGCTATCGAGTAACTTCCAGTCCAGCAATCGCGCCCAGCCGTGGGACGGCCACGCGTTTTCGCTCGGATGACGGCCATACCACGGCCAGCAAACCGGCACACCGCCACGGATCGCGCCGACATGCGGCCACTTTGCCGCGCACCACAGCCACGGTTTTTGCCCGCGCGGCTGAAAGTGCAGCAATTGCGCGCCCTGACGACTGAACACCGCCTGACACAGCGGATGGTCGATCACCAGCACATCGCGCATCTGATAGCGCTCCCAGGCGAACACCGGTCGTTCGCGCAAGGATTTGAAGAAGCGTTGCAGCGGATGCTCATGCATGGGCCACGGTTCCAGATTCAACTTTCATGGGCTGCGACGCCCCTTTGCAAAAAAAAGCGGACAGCCTGGGCTGTCCGCAAATATGCGCACATAGAGAGGAGCTTATCGCAGACGCGTTAGAACGTAGACTGAATTTTCAGGCCAGCGACCAAAGCGTTGTCCACTTGATCCACACCACCCGGGTGAGTGATGTATTGCAGGTTAGGACGCACGGTCAGCCAGTTGGTGACGTGGAAGCCGTAGTTGATCTCGTAGTTGTATTCGGTCTCGCGAATCGGCGAGAACACCGGATTGTCGTAGTCCGAAACACCGTTGGAAGCGTTCAGCAGCTCGGCGTTTTTCTTCACGTCGTCGTTGACATGGATACGCGCGGCACCGATACCGACGTCATCCTTCGGACGGGCGTCGAACGGGCCTTTGTAGACAAACATCACCGACTGATAGTTGTCGATGAAGTTGGTGTCCTTGTCGTGGAACGTGGCGTTGGCCGCGATGTTCAGACCACGGGAAGCGTCGCCGTTGTGGCTGGTGAGTTGCTGTTGCGCAACGAACCAGTAGCCGTGTTTGCTGCTGTGGGTGCGGTAGGCGTTACCGGTGGTTGCTGCGTCGTTGCCGTTGATGTCTTCACGGACGTCGTTGGCATCAGCCGTGCTCTTGTAGTAACCGACGCGGTATTCGCCCGGCAGGCTGTTGACCTTCGGCGACCAGACCAGCTCGACCGGCAACACGGTACCGGCGGTGCCGCTGCCGCTGAGCTTGAAGCCGTTGCCGTGTTCCAGCTGCGACGGGTTCTGGTTGTACGCGCCGATCTGCGCGTAGAGCTCGTCGTTGATGTTGTACTTCACGCGGATCGCGGCCTGGCTGACGGGCCAGTTGTACCAGATGTTGGTCGCCCAGTTACCGACTTGCGAGCCGCAGAACGCCAGGTTCTGGAATTCGCACGGGAAGGTGTTGAAGTCTTCGCCTTCACCGAAGTAACCGGCCTTGACGTCGAGTTTGTTGTCGAAGAACTGGTGCTGAATCCACAGTTGGGTCAGACGCACCATGTGGCCACGACCGTAGACTTCCTGCGAGGAAGACAGGGTGCCGGCACGCGGATCGCCAACGCGGTCGTTGGAGATGTTCTGACCGTTACGGTTGGTCAGCTGGATCTTGGCTTGAGTGTTGTCCCAGCCCCAGAGTTTTTGCAGGTCCAGTGCCACGCCCAAACCGAACTGGTCGCTGTAGCGGCCGGTCTTGTCGTCGTTGTAGCCGCCATGCAGGTTGGCGCCCATTTCCCCAACGTAGTCGGCCTTGATGTCGATGCCTTGCTCGATCAGCTTGGTCCGCTCACCACCCCAGTCGCCCGTCATCCACTTGGAATCGGAGCTGAATGCATCGGCGGCCATGGCATTGCCGGCCAGAACCAATGCGGCCGCAGCTGACATTTGGCAGATCAACCGGGCATTGACGTGTTTCTTTTTCATCCCTACATCCTCGTCTTTATTGTTATTAACTGTTTTTTTCCAACGCGGTTTACATCCCCTGCAGAAATGAGCCTGTTGCAGGCTCACCCCCACATTGATTTCTTACCGACCTTTGAACTGAGCGACGTTGGCGCTGTGCGCTTCAGTCTTCGGCAGACCGGCAACGCCCAGGCGCTCGCCGCTCTTGGCGTCGAACAGCAGCACTTTCGACGGATCGAATTGCAGGGTCAGGGTCTCGCCCACCTGCGGCGCCACGTCCGGGGCCAGACGGCAGCAGACCTTGGTGTCGTTGAGGTTGACGAATACCAGCGTGTCCGGACCGGTCGGCTCGGTGACCTGCACTTCAGCCTTGATGCTCGGCAGGCCGTTGCCCTCGCCGTTCGCCAGAGCGATCTGCTCCGGACGCAGGCCGAGGATCACTTCGCGGTCTTCGAGACCGGCGTCCTGCATCGCCATCGGCAGCTCGCAACGGGCCTGGCCGCTGTCGAGCAGCGCCACCAGACGGCCGTCCTTGCGCTGCAGGCGCAGCGGGATGAAGTTCATCGGCGGCGAACCGATGAAGCTCGCCACGAACAGGTTGGCCGGGTCGTTGTAGATCTCTTTCGGCGTACCGAACTGCTGGATGATGCCGTCCTTCATCACCGCCACCTTGTCGCCCAGGGTCATCGCTTCGATCTGGTCGTGGGTCACGTAGACCGTGGTGGTTTTCAGGCGCTGGTGCATCAGTTTCATTTCGGTGCGCATCTCGACGCGCAGCTTGGCGTCGAGGTTGGACAGCGGTTCGTCGAACAGATAGATCTTCGGTCGGCGCGCCAGTGCACGGCCCATCGCCACGCGCTGTTGCTGGCCACCGGAGAGCTGGCCCGGCTTGCGATTGAGCAGGTGCTCGATCTGCAACAGCTTGGCCACGCGGGCGACTTCTTCGTCGATGGCCGACTGGCTCATCTTGCGAATCTTCAGACCGAACTCGATGTTCTCGCGCACACTCATGGTCGGGTACAGCGCGTAGGACTGGAACACCATCGCGATGTCGCGATCTTTCGGGCTCATGCCGCTGACGTCCTGGTCGCCGATCATGATCGCGCCGCCGGTGATGGTTTCCAGGCCGGCAATGCAGTTCATCAGGGTCGACTTGCCGCAGCCCGAAGGCCCGACGAGGATCAGGAACTCACCGTCCTTGATCGACAGTTCGATGTTCTTCAGGGTGTCCGGCAGGCCGGCACCGTAGGTCTTGTTTACATTGCGAAGTTCGAGCGTAGCCATGATTACCCCTTGACTGCGCCGGCCGTCAGCCCGCGCACGAAATACTTGCCTGCGACCACATAGACCAGCAGGGTCGGCAGCCCGGCGATCATCGCCGCCGCCATGTCCACGTTGTATTCCTTGGCCCCGGTGCTGGTGTTGACCAGGTTGTTCAGCGCCACCGTGATCGGTTGCGAATCACCGCTGGAGAACACCACACCGAACAGGAAATCGTTCCAGATCTGGGTGAACTGCCAGATCAGGCAGACCATGATGATCGGCGTCGACATCGGCAGGATGATCATGCGGAAGATGGTGAAGAACCCCGCACCGTCCAGGCGTGCCGCCTTGATCAGCGCATCCGGAATGCTCACGTAGTAGTTACGGAAAAACAGCGTGGTGAACGCCAGACCGTAGACCACATGGATGAACACCAGGCCCGTGGTGGTGCTCGCCAGACCCATCTTGCCGAGGGTGAACGACGCCGGCAGCAGCACGGTCTGGAACGGCAGGAAGCAGCCGAACAACAGCAGGCCGAAGAACAGCTGCGAACCGCGGAAGCGCCAGAACGACAGCACGTAGCCGTTCAACGCACCGATGGCGGTGGAGATGATCACGGCCGGAACGGTGATCTTGATCGAGTTCCAGAAGTAACCGTCAACGGTCGCCCAGGCTTTCACCCAGCCGATGCCGCTGACCACGGTCGGCCAGCTCAGCAGGTTGCCGGTGGAGATGTCTTCCGGAGTCTTGAAACTGGTCAACAGCATGACCACCAGCGGTACCAGATACAGCAGGACCGCGAGGATCAGCACCGCGTAGATCGCGATGCGGCTCAGGCTGATGGCAGGTTTGGCAGCGAGACTAGTCATGACGCTTGGTCCTCAGCTCGGAGTACAGGTAAGGCACGATGATCGCGAGGATCGCACCGAGCATAAGAATCGCACTGGCCGAGCCCATGCCCATCTGCCCACGGCTGAACGTGAACGAGTACATGAACATCGCCGGCAGGTCGGAGGAATAACCCGGGCCGCCGGCCGTCATGGCCGCCACCAGGTCGAAGCTCTTGATCGCAATGTGCGCCAGGATCATCACCGCACTGAAGAACACCGGACGCAGGCTTGGCAGCACAACCTTCCAGTAGATGCGCGGCATGCTCGCGCCGTCGATCTGGGCGGCACGGATGATCGACTGATCAACGCCACGCAAACCGGCGAGGAACATCGCCATGATGAAGCCCGAAGCTTGCCAGACCGCCGCGATCACCAGGCAATACACCACGCGATCAGGGTCGATCAGCCAGTCGAGACGGAAGCCTTCCCAGCCCCAGTCCCGCAGCAATTTGTCCAGGCCCATGCCCGGGTTGAGCAGCCATTTCCACGCGGTACCGGTGACGATCATCGAGAGCGCCATCGGGTACAGGTAAATGGTGCGGATGAAGCCTTCACGACGGATTTTCTGGTCGAGGAAAATCGCCAGCGTCACACCGATCACCAAAGTGATGCCGATGAACATGCCGCCGAACACGGCCAGGTTCTTGCTCGCCACCCACCAGCGATCGTTGTCGAACAGCCGAGCGTATTGCGCCAGCCCTGCCCACTTGTAGTTCGGCAGGAAAGTCGACGTGGTGAACGACAGGACAAACGTCCAGAGGATATAGCCATAGAAGCCCACCAGAACGATGAACATGCTCGGCGCCAGCACCAGTTTCGGTAGCCAGCGCTGCAATGCGTCGAACGGCGAGGCCTTGCTGAACACAGCAACAGAACTCATGGGAAGATCCAGTAAAGAAGATGAGGGACCGCTGCAAGCTGCCAGCCTCAAGCCGATGCGCGACTTGAAGCTGGCTGCTGCTCTACGCTGGTGTTACTTGGCAGCCTTGATGGCGGTGCCGAGTTTCTTCGCAGCGTCGGCCGGGTCGGCTTTCGGGTCGTTGATGTAGTTGGTCACGACATCAAAGAACGCACCCTGTACGGCCAGCGTGGTCGCCATGTTGTGCGCCATGCTCGGCTGCAGGCCGCCATTCTTGGCGTCAGCCAGGAAGTCCTTGGCAGCGGTCTGGGCGCAGGAGTCGAAACCGTACTTGCCCATGTCGGCGAGCATGTCGTTACGCACCGGGATCGAGCCCTTGTTGATGCTGAAGACTTTCTGGAAGTTTTCACCCAGCACGACTTTGGCGATGTCCTGCTGACCGGCCGCGGTGCCCGCGTCCTTCTGCTTGAACACAGCCAGGGAATCGATGTTGTAGGTGAACGCCTTGTCGGTGCCCGGGAAGGCTACGCACTCGTAGTCCTTGCCGGCGACTTTCTTGGCGGCGGTCCATTCGGACTTGGCCCAGTCACCCATGATCTGCATGCCGGCCTTGCCGTTGATGACCTTGGCCGCTTCCAGGTTCCAGTCCTGGCCTTTGCCGTCCTGGTCCATGTAGGTCGCGACTTTCTTCAGCTCGGTCAGGGCCTTGACCATTTCCGGGCCGGTCAGGGTGGCGTTGTCGAGGTCGACCAGGGCTTTCTTGTAGCCATCAACACCCATCACCGACAGCACGACCGCTTCGAACACGGTGCTGTCCTGCCAAGGCTGGCCACCGTGGGCCAGCGGGATGAAACCCGCAGCCTTGAGCTTGTCACCGGCGGCGTAGAATTCTGCGAGGGTAGTCGGGGCTTTTTCGATACCGGCTTTCTTGAAGACTTCCGGGTTGATCCACAGCCAGTTCACGCGGTGAATGTTCACCGGCACGGCCACGTAATCACCTTCGAACTTCACGGTGTCGGAGACTTTCTTGTCGAGCAGGCTGTCCCACTTCTCGGACTTGGAAACGTCCTTCAGGACATCAGTGTCGAGCAGACCGGTGGACGCCCACTCCTGGATATCCGGGCCTTTGATCTGGGCCACGCCCGGCGGGTTGCCAGCGACGGCACGGCTTTTCAGCACGGTCATGGCAGTCGCACCGCCACCACCGGCGACAGCGCCGTCTTTCCAGGTGAAACCGTCTTTTTCCACTTGTGCCTTGAGCACATCGACGGCGGCTTTTTCGCCACCGGACGTCCACCAATGCACGACTTCCACCGAACCTTTGGATTCGGCAGCGGAAACACTCAGGGGCAGCACAGCGAGCGGGAACAGGGAGGCGACAGAAATGACAGTAGCGAGGCGAGAAATCGCATTCATCTGAGATGTACCTTTCTTGTTGTTATGCATGCAAGTCTGGTGCTTGCGCTGCACACGAGTTTAAACAGAGCGTTTCCCTTCGCAGGTAACGAAGGGACGCGCAAATGTCACCGCATGGTTACACAGGAACAGGCCGGGATAACTGTGCCAGCGCAGTCGCCATGCTCGGCGCCAGCGGCAGACGCGGGATCAGCACGGCCTGCCAGGCGTGATACAGATCCGGTTTACCCGCCCAGATATCGGCACTTGGACGGTTTTGCGGATCGAGTTCGTGATGCCAGCTGCCGTCGCAGCGGTCGATGAAATTCGCTTCGCAAAATTCCCAGAACAGTCGGTACCAGGCTTCGTACTGCGCATCGCCGGTACGTTTGAGCAAGGCACTGGCGGCAGCGCTGGCTTCGGCGTGCGTCCAGTGCAGACGATGGCGCACGACGGCTTTGTTGTTCCAGTCGAGGGTGTAGACGATGCCTGGCGCACCATCGACGTCCCAGCCATGAAGGCAGTTATTCTCGAACAGCTTTTGCGCATCGGTAGCCAGCCAGCCCGGCGTGAGCATCCCGGCCTGGACCCGCGCCGCTTCAAGGTGCAGCAACAGTCGCGCCCATTCGAAACCGTGGCCCGGCGTAGTGCCGTAGGGACGGAAACCGTCGGCGGGATTGTCGTGGTTGTATTCACGCAGCGGCTGCCAGTGGCGGTCGAAATGCTCGATCACCAGATAATCGTTGGCGGCGGCGTGACCGTGGATCACCCGCTCGACGATACGCTGCGCACGCACCAGCCAGCGCGGGTCTGCGGTGACATCGGCCAGCGCGAGGAACGCTTCGGTGGCGTGCATGTTGCTGTTGGCGCCGCGATAGGCTTCTTCTTCGCTCCAGTCGCGACTGAAGAATTCGCGCATGGCGCCCTCTTCCTCGCTCCAGAAATACGTGTCGATGATGTCGATGGCGTCATCCAGCAACGCCTGTGCGCCAGGACGCTGGGCGACCACAGCGGAACTGGCCGCGAGGGCTACGAAAGCATGCAGATAGGCGTTCTTGCCGGTGTTGCCATCACGGTGTTCGGCAACCGCAAACCAACCGCCATGCAGCGCATCGCGCAACGGGCCGCGCAACGCCTGGATGCCGTGATCGACCAGCTCGGCAAACCCCGGCAGGCCCTGAATATGGGCCATGGCGAAGCTGTGGGTCATGCGGGCGGTGTTCATGGTTTCGGCTTGCGCACCGGCCTGAAGCTGGCCGCGCTCATCGAGATTACCGAAGCCTTCGGGCAGTCGCGAAGCCTTGGCGAATGCCAGCAGGCGCAGGCCTTCGTCGGCGAGCCATTGCTGGTGGGCAGGGGCATTCAGCCAACTGCTGAAGCCCGGATTGAAGTGATCCATGGAAGGCCTTTTTTGTTGTTATGACTGCGGGCAGTCTAAACAACGGGCCGGGACGGGCTTGTAACGAAGGGGGCGGGGTTTGTCACTGATCGGTGACATTCAGATCAATCCGCCGAACGCGGCAATTGCAGGGTCACGCGCAATCCCCCCTCACGCAAGTTCTGCAACGTCACTTCCCCGCCATGGCTATGGGCAATGTTGCGGGCGATCCCCAAACCGAGACCGTAGCCTTGCTGCTGCCCCGCCAGCCGGAAGTGCGGCTCGAACACCTGTTCCAGCCGCTGCTCCGGCACACCTGGCCCTTCATCGTCGACATGCAGCACGAACGCGCTCTCATCGTCATCGATATGCAGATGAGCGTTCTGCCCGTACTTCAGCGCGTTGTCGATCAGGTTGCCGATGCAGCGCTTGAGCGCCAAAGGCTTGCCCGGATACGCCGCCAGCGCCCGCCCCTGCTGGGTCACGCGGCCATTGCCGTTGGGCGCCAGATACGGCTCCACCAGGCAGTCGAGCACATGGTTCAGATCCACCGGCTCGATGTTTTCGTGGATGTCGGTGTCTTTCACGCATTGCAGTGCGCCTTTGACCAACAGCTCCAGCTCATCCAGATCGCGGCCGAACTTGGTTTGCAGCTGTTCGTCTTCCAGCAGTTCGACCCGCAGACGCAGACGGGTGATCGGCGTGCGCAGGTCATGGGAAATCGCGCTGAACAACTGGCTGCGCTCGGTCAGGTAACGGCTGATGCGCTCGCGCATGGTGTTGAACGCACGACCCACTTCTACCACTTCGCTACCGCCGCCCTCGGCCACCGGCTCAACGTCGGCGCCCAGCGACAGGTCCCGCGCGGCCCGCGCCAGACGCTTGAGCGGCCGGCTCTGCCAGTGCACCAGCAGGCCGATGAACAACAGCAGAAAACCACTGGTGAAGACGATGAACCACACCTGCTGGGTCGGCAGCCCCTGCTCTTCGAGACTGGTGTAGGGCTCGGGCAGCAGCGAGGCGATGTACAGCCATTCACCCGGCGCCAACTGGATCTGGGTCACCAGCACAGGCGGATTCACCGGTTCCAGGGTCAGCGCGTAATGCGCCCAGGAGCGCGGCAACTCATCGAGTTTCAACCCGGCATTGAAGATCCGCAGGTCATCTGGGCTGACGAAGGTCACCAGAATGTCAGTGTCCTGGCCCAGCGACTGACGCAGCACTTCATCCACCGCTTTCAACACCGCGGCCTTGCGCGGTGTCACCGGCAGCACTTCCATGCCCAGTGGTTTGTCATTCAGCGTCACCACAAAACGCGTGCCGCCCATGCTGCGCAATTGATCGAGCACCAGCGGCCGGTAGGCCACCGGCAACGAGCGGAAATAGCTGACGCTGGCGGTCATCGAATGGGCGAGGCTGCGAGCGCTGGTGACCAGGCCTTCGAGCTGTGTCGCGCGCAATTGGGACACCCAGATCACACTGGACAGGGTCTGGGCAAATAACACCGCCAACAATGTCAGCAGCAGCATCCGCCCAAGCAGCGAGCGCGGCATCGGCACTTTGCGCGCGGTGGTGCGCAGGAACTCAGTGACCATTGCCGGCAACCACATTGGCTGCCAGCTGGTAGCCGCTGCCACGCACGGTACGAATCAGCCGTGGCGGCTTTTCGGTGTCGCGCAGACGCTGGCGCAAGCGGCTGACGGCCATGTCGACGATGCGATCGAGGGGCATCAGGTCACGGCCACGGGTGGCGTTGCCGATGGTGTCGCGGTCGAGGATTTCCTGGGGGTGATCGAGGAACAGTTTCAGCAAGGCGAAGTCGGCGCCGGACAGAATCACTTCCTCGCCGTCGGTGTGAAACAGCCGATGACTGACCATGTCCAGCCGCCACTCATCGAACGCCAACACTTCACTGCCGCTGCGTTCCTGACCGAACTGGGCGCGGCGCAACAGGGCTTTGATTCGCGCTTGCAGTTCGCGGGGGCTGAAAGGTTTGCCGAGGTAGTCGTCGGCGCCCAGTTCCAGACCGATCACCCGATCGGCCTCGTCGGAACTGGCAGTCAGCATGATGATCGGCACCTGAGCCTGACGCGGATGCTGGCGCACCCAGCGGCACAGGCTGAAGCCGTCTTCATCGGGCAGCATCACATCAAGAATCACCAGATCGCTCGGCGCCTCGTTCAGCGCCTGGCGGAAGCTGGCGCCGTCGGCCGTGGCCCGTACCTGAAAACCCGCACGGGTCAGGTAGGTTTCCAGCAACTCGCGTATCTCCTGGTCGTCATCGACCAACAAAATCGACTTGTTGACTGAACTCACTTCGAAGGCATCCTTGTTGTTGGAATTGGGCGGATTATGCCTGATGTGCTGATGGTTCCCACGCTCGGCGTGGGAATGATCATTGACCGGATTGTTCGAGCGCGACTCCTGCACCGACGAGACCCGAATACGGCGCCGTCACCAGCCACACCGGAATCCCCTTGAAGTAATCGCTCATGCAGCCCTTGTCAGCGAAGCTACGGGCGAAACCGCTTTCCAGGAAGAAATCGGCAAAGCGCGGAATCACGCCGCCAACGATGTACACCCCACCGCGACCGCCAGTGGTCAGCACGTTGTTGCCGGCCACGCGACCGAGCCAGCAGCAGAACTGCTCCAGCACTTCCAGGGCAATCGGATCACCTGCGAGGCCCGCCGCTGTGATTGCTTCCGGTGTGTCGAGTTTGGGCTCATGACCATCCACCGCACAGATCGCCCGGTACACCCGAGGCAAGCCGCCGCCGCTCAACGCGGTTTCCGCGCTGACGTGGCCGATTTCGTTGTGGATGTGCTGCCAGAGCTGGGTTTCACGCGGGCTGCTCAACGGCAGATCGACGTGACCACCCTCCCCCGGCAACGCGGCAAACCGGCCTTCGCCCAGATCGAGCAAGGTGCCGACGCCCAGGCCGGTGCCCGGGCCGATCACCACCGCCGGGCGCAACGGCTCAGGCGTGCCTTCGCAGACCACGCGAAATTCGCCGGGCTGCAAACGGGTCATGCCCAACGCCATCGCGGAGAAGTCGTTGATCAGCAACAACTGCTCGACCTGCAACGTCTGGCAGAACAACTTGCGGCTCAGGCGCCAGTGGTTGTTGGTGAACTTGAATTCATCGCCGCTCACAGGACCTGCCACCGACAGGCACACCGAACCGATGGCGCCCGGCGCCAGGCCGAGTCCGCTCAGATAGAGGCTGATCGCCTCTTCCGGGCTGGCATGATCGGCCGTGGCCAGCACCTGCACCGATTCGAGCTGCTGATCTTTCCACAACGCGAACCGCGCGTTGGTGCCTCCGATGTCACCGACCAAAGCCAGTTTCAATTAAGCGTCTCCAGGGCAGAAGTGAAGGCGCTGGCGCCCTGCTCTGCCGAGCTGAAGGCCAAACGCATGAAGCCAAACAGTTCGCGGCCGCTGCCGATGTTGTTGCCCAACAGGCCTTTGGCGGGTTCGCGTGCTGCAAATTCGGCGGCGTCCACCTTGAGTTCCAAGGTGCCTTTGACGCCATCGACGCGGATGATATCGCCCTCTTGCACGCGAGCCAAAGCGCCGCCGACATAAGCTTCGGGGCTGACGTGGATCGCCGCCGGGATTTTCCCCGACGCGCCGGACATGCGCCCGTCAGTCACCAGCGCCACCTTGAAGCCGCGATCCTGCAGCACACCGAGGAACGGCGTCATCTTGTGCAGTTCTGGCATGCCATTGGAACGCGGGCCCTGGAAGCGCATCACCGCGACAAAGTCCTTCTCCAGCAAACCGGCCTTGAAGGCGTCCGCCAGATCCTGTTGATCCTGGAACACCATGGCCGGTGCTTCGACGATCTGGTTTTCCAGCGCAACGGCGGACACCTTCATCACGCCGCGACCGAGATTGCCTTCCATCACTCGCAAGCCGCCCTCTGCCGAGAACGCACGAGCTACCGGGCGCAGGATGTTTTCGTCGAGGCTGTCGGTCGGGCCTTCACGCCACACCAGTTTGCCGTTATCGAGGAACGGCTCCTTGGTGTACTGGCTCAAGCCGTGGCCGAGCACGGTGTTGACGTCTTCGTGCAGCAGACCGGCTTCGAGCAGTTCGCGGATCAGGAACGACATGCCGCCCGCGGCCTGGAAGTGGTTGATGTCGGCCTTGCCGTTCGGGTAGACGTGGCTCAGGGTCGGCACGACTTCGGAGAGGTCGGCCATGTCCTGCCAGGTCAATTGAATGCCCGCCGCCATGGCGATGGCCGGCATGTGCAGGGTGTGGTTGGTCGAGCCGCCGGTGGCGTGCAGCGCGACGATCGAGTTGACCAACGCCTTCTCGTCGACGATTTCGCCGATCGGCATGAAGTTGCCGTTCTGTTTGGTCAGGCGCGTGACCTGATGCGCGGCTTCGCGGGTCAGGGCATCACGCAGCGGCGTGTTCGGATTGACGAAGGATGCGCCCGGCAAGTGCAGGCCCATGACTTCCATCAGCAACTGGTTGGTGTTGGCGGTGCCGTAGAAGGTGCAGGTGCCCGGGCTGTGGTAGGACTTCATTTCCGATTCCAGCAGCTCTTCGCGGGTCGCCTTGCCTTCGGCGTACTTCTGCCGCACGTCGGCTTTTTCCTTGTTGGAAATCCCCGAGACCATCGGCCCGCCCGGCACGAAAATCGTCGGCAGGTGACCGAAACGCAGGGAGCCCATCATCAGGCCCGGCACGATCTTGTCGCAGATGCCGAGCATCAGCGCGCCGTCGAACATGTTGTGGGACAGCGCCACCGCCGTCGACATCGCGATCACTTCGCGGCTCGGCAGGCTCAACTCCATGCCCGGCTCGCCCTGGGTCACGCCGTCGCACATCGCAGGCGTACCGCCGGCGAACTGGCCGACCGAGCCGATTTCGCGCAGGGCGTTCTTGATCTGTTCCGGGAAAACTTCGTACGGCTGGTGCGCCGAGAGCATGTCGTTATACGACGAAACAATGGCGATGTTCGCCGAGTTCATCATCCGCAGGCTGTGCTTGTCTTCGCTGCCACACCCGGCCACGCCGTGGGCGAAGTTGGCGCATTGCAGCTTGCCGCGCATCGGCCCATCGGTTGCAGCGCCGCGAATCAGCGCAAGGTAAGCCTGGCGTGTGGCGCGGCTGCGGGCGATAAGCCGTTCGGTGACCTCAAGAACGCGGGGATGCATGTGTAGAACTCCAGGCTAACGGATGTGGCGACCTGATTGTCTATGCTGATCAAAAGCCCGTTCGCGTGGGATGACGAGCGGTTTTCTTGATCATTCGGACCAGTTGATTCAGGTCACTCGTTGTAGATAAAACAAAATATTGCCACTAAAAAGGCTTGTTTTCTATTTTTATGCGAATAATCTTGTAATTCCAACAACAAAACGACGGCGGCGCTGTTCAATGACTCTTCGAATCGCAATCAATGGTTTTGGCCGCATCGGCCGTAATGTCCTGCGCGCACTGTATACCCAAGGCTATCGTCAGGATTTGCAGATCGTCGCCATCAACGATCTGGGCGACAGCGCGATGAATGCGCACTTGCTCAAATACGATACCGTTCACGGCACGTTCGATGCTGAAGTTGCGCATGACAACGAGAGTCTGACCGTCAACGGTGACCGCATTGCGGTCAGCGCCATCCGTAACCCGGCCGAGTTGCCGTGGGCTGCGGAAAAGATTGATGTGGTATTCGAATGCACCGGTCTGTTCACCGACCGTGCCAAGGCCGCCGCGCATATTACTGCCGGTGCGCGCAAAGTCATCATCTCGGCCCCTGCCAAAGGCGCCGATGCCACCGTTGTTTATGGTGTGAACCACGACATTTTGCGCCAGTCGCACCAGATCATTTCCAACGCATCGTGCACCACCAACTGCCTGGCCCCGGTGGCCCAGGTGCTGCACCGCGAACTGGGCATCGAAAGCGGCTTGATGACCACTATTCACGCCTACACCAACGACCAGAACCTGACCGACGTCTATCACACCGACCCGTACCGCGCCCGTTCGGCCACACAGAACATGATCCCGAGCAAGACCGGCGCAGCCGAAGCCGTGGGCCTGGTGCTGCCGGAACTGGCGGGCAAACTGACCGGCATGGCCGTGCGCGTGCCGGTGATCAATGTGTCGCTGGTTGACCTGACCGTGCAGTTGAAGCGTGAAGCCTCGGCCGATGAAGTGAACGCACTGATGAAAGCCGCGAGCCAGCATTCGAAGATCCTGGGCTACAACACGCTTCCGCTGGTATCGAGTGACTTCAACCACAACCCGCTGTCGTCGATCTTCGACGCCAACCACACCAAATCCAGCGGCAAATTGCTGAAAGTGCTGGCCTGGTACGACAACGAGTGGGGCTTCTCCAACCGCATGCTCGATAACTGCCTGGCGCTGTGCAACGCGGAATAAAACCGCTGCCGCCGATTTGAGAGCGGGCAATAGCTTTACCAACCTTTGACAAATCAACACTTGACCACTCGGGCGGATGATAAGCATTATCATTCGCTCGAAATGGATCAGGTCCTCCCGTGAGTCAGTCGCAGTTCAATCACGTTTTCCTCGCCCAGCGCACTTCACTGCTGCGAACGCTGGAACGAATGGTCAACAACCACAGCACCGCCGAAGACCTGTTGCAGGAAACCTACCTGCGCGTCACCCGGGCGCTGAGCGAACGGGTCATCGACCACCTTGAACCCTTTGTCTTCCAGACCGCGCGCAACCTGGCGCTGGACCATTTGCGTGCGCGCAAGATTCATTCACGCACCATGGTCGACGACGTGCCGCAGGACGTGGTGCACAGCGTCGCCGCCCCCGCCAGCAGCGCCGAAGACGCCGCCCACGCCGAACAATTGCTGGAGCGCCTGAACGTGAGCCTCGGTGAACTCAGCCCCCGTCAGCAGCAAATCTTCATCCTCAGCCGCCTGCACGGGCACAGCTATCAGGAAATCGCCGAAGAACTGAGTGTCTCTCTGAGCACGGTGCAGAAAGAACTCAAACTGATCATGACCATTTGCATCGGTGTCGCCGAGCGCTTGAATGGGGACTGATGCTGTAGGTTTTTTCTCTAAGTGCCAGGATCGACTGCACTGAACATCGGGCTTTGTTACCCTTGCCCGACTTTTACGCTTCACTAAAAAAACAGCCGTGCACAGACACTGCCGAGGAAACACCGTGACGGACACCCACCGCCCTCCTTCGCCCGATAAGGCGCAGGACGCCGCCAACGCAATGGACCAGGCTCTGGACTGGCTCATCGTGCTCGGTAGCCCGGACGAGGAGCAGACCCGGCAATTTCATGCCTGGCTGGCGGCCGATCCGTTGAACGCCCAGGCGTTCGCCAAGGCCCAGGCGATCTGGGACGGCCCGCAGATCGCCCAGTGCGCGCAGAACCTCGCGGCCCAACCGAAGAAAGTCACCGTCCTCACACGTCTGCGTCCGCACTGGAAACCGCTGGCCACCGCCGCCGTGCTGGTGCTCGGCCTGTTCAGTTTCAGCAACCTGCCGATGCGTCTGCAGGCCGATCACTTGACCGTGGTCGGCGAGCGGCAACGGCTGCAGCTTGAGGACGGTTCGAAAGTCCTGCTCAACACCAATTCCGCCTTCTCCAGCACGATCAACGACCGGCAGCGCGTGGCGCGCCTGTATCAGGGCGAAGCGTTTTTCGAGATTCCGGCCAGCCGTAGCCAGCCGCTGGAAATCGACGCCGGGCCGGTGAAAGCCAGCGTGCGCGACACCGCGTTCGCCGTACGTTACCTGGACGGCGTGGCGCAGGTGCGGGTGCAGCGTGGCGATGTCGATCTGCGCGCGACCCGTGACGATGCCCGTGTGCGGCTGTCCGCTGGGGAAAGCATCCGTATCGGTCCGAATGGTTTCGACCGCCCGGCCAAGGTCGACGCCGCCACCGATCTGGCGTGGGTGCAGGGTCGGCTGATCTTCGAAAACTGCCCGCTGAACCAGGTGCTGGCGGAACTGCGCCGCTACTATCCAGGTTTCATCATCAACACCAACGAGCAGTTGGCCGACGTCGCCGTCACCGGCAATTACCGTCTCGATCAACCGCTGGACGTAGTCCGTTCGCTCGCTCACATCACCTCGGCCAAGCTTCAGGAATTCCCGGCGCTGGTGATTTTGAACTAAATGAGAATTATTTTTACTCGATAGCCGAAGCTCGTTCGTCTCGTTATAGCCAATGCAATTGATTCGCATCTCGCGATACCAATCAGCACCTATAAAGATTCGTGCGACACGGAGCGCTATCGATGTCCTCACGCCTTACCCGCCAGACTTCTTCCCCTTCCCGCGTGCTGTCGCTGTTGACCGCCGCCATCCTGATGGCCGGCACCGCGCCGCTGATGGCTGCCACCGAGCAGCCGGCACGCAACATGGGCGATTACTCGTTCGCCATCGGCCAGCAACCGCTGGTGTCGGCGCTCAATGCCTTCACCGCCGTCACGGGCTGGCAGGTCGGCTTGCCGGCGGAACTGGGTCAAGGCGTGTCGTCGCCGGGCGTGCGCGGTTCGCTGCCACCGGAAAAAGCCCTGGAGCGCCTGTTGGTGGGGACCAACCTGAGCTTCCGCAAAATCAGCAACAACAATGTCGTGCTGGAAAAGCGCAACAACAGCGGCGCGCTCAACCTCGATCAGGTGACCATCAGCGCCACCCGCCAGGAACAGTCGGTGAGCAGCGTGCCGGCCACCGTCACCGTGCAGACCCGCCAGGACCTGGACCGCAACAACGTCAACACCATCAAGGATCTGGTGCGTTACGAGCCGGGCGTCTCCGTCGGCGGCGCCGGCCAGCGCGGCGGGATCAGCGGCTACAACATTCGCGGTATCGACGGTGACCGCATCCTGACTCAGGTCGACGGTGTCGAAGTACCCGACGGTTTCTTCAACGGCCCGTACGCCAAGACCCAGCGCAACTACGTCGACCCGGAAATCGTCAAACGCGTCGAAATCCTCCGCGGCCCGGCTTCGGTGCTGTATGGCAGCAACGCCATCGGCGGCGCCGTCAGCTACTACACCCTCGACCCGGACGACATCATCAAGCCCGGCAAAGACGTCGGCGCCCGCCTGAAAACCGGCTACAGCTCCGCCGACGACAGCTGGCTGAAATCCGCCACCGTCGCCGGTCGCGCCGACCAGTTCGACGGCCTGTTGCACTACAGCCAGCGCGACGGTCATGAAACCGATTCCTACGGCAGCAACAACGGCACCGGCCTCGAGCGCACCGCCGCCAACCCGGAGGACGTGAAAGCCACCAACGTGCTGGCCAAGATCGGCTGGAACTACAGCGAAGGTTCACGCCTGGGCCTGACCTACGAAAAGTACAAGGATGATCGCGACACCGATCAGAAAAGTGCCTACGGCGGCCCGTTCTTCAATGGTGCTCCGACGATCCCCAACAGCATGCTGCCCGGCGGCATGTATCAGTGGCGTACCGGCAACGACACCGTCACCCGTGAGCGTTTCGGCCTGGAGCACAGCTTCGCCCTCGACAGCCTGCTGGCCGATAACGTGAAGTGGAGTCTCAACCACCAGGTCGCCAAGACTGACCAGAGCACCGAAGAGTTCTACTACCCGATGACCCGTAAAGTGCTGCGTACCCGCGACACGATCTACGAGGAAAAACAATGGGTGTTCGATGCGCAACTGGACAAGGCATTCGCCATCGGTGACACCGATCACGTGCTGACCTACGGCACCACGATCAAACAGCAGAAAGTCACCGGTTCGCGCAGCGGTGACGGCAAGTGCCTGGCAGTCGGTCGCGGCTGCACCGCCATCGGCGCCACCAGTGCGGCGGACGTGCTGAAGAAGTCCAGCGACTTCCCGGACCCGACCATCAACACCTACAGCCTGTTCGCCCAGGATCAGATCAGCTGGAACAAGTGGACCTTCCTGCCAGGCCTGCGCTACGACTACACCCAGCTCAAGCCGCACATCACCCAGGAATTCCTCAACACCGTGGCTGCCGACGGCAAAGGCACGGTCAGCGACGAGAACAAGACCTGGCATAAAGTCTCGCCAAAATTCGGCCTGACCTACGCCCTGACCGAAAACTACACCTGGTACGGTCAGTACGCCGAAGGCTTCCGCACCCCGACCGCGAAAGCGCTGTACGGCCGCTTCGAGAACAGCACCACCGGCTACAACGTGGCACCGAACCCGAACCTGGAACCGGAAAAAAGCAAAAGCTATGAAACCGGTCTGCGCGGCAACTTCGAGCAAGGCTCGTTCGACGTGGCGGTGTTCTATAACAAGTACCGCGACTTCATCAACGAAGACGCCGTCACTCCGGGCTACAGCGAGCTGACCTTCCAGTCCAGCAACATCAAGCACGCCACCATCAAGGGTGCCGAAGTCAAAGGTCGCCTGAACCTGGATTCCTTCGGCGCGCCGCAAGGTCTGTACACCCAGGGTTCGATTTCCTACGCCTACGGACGCAACAACGACAACGGCGAGCCGTTGAACAGCGTCAATCCGCTGACCGGCGTATTCGGTCTGGGTTATGACCAGGACAACTACGGCGGCCTGCTGAGCTGGACCGTGGTGAAGAAAAAGGATCGCGTCGACGACACCAACTTCAAGTCGCCGGACGGTGTCAGCAGCCAGTTCAAGTCGCCGGGCTTCGGCATTCTCGATCTGGCCGGTTATTACAAGGTCACCGACGACGTCACCGTCAGCGGCGGCATCTACAACCTGACCGACAAGAAGTACTGGTTGTGGGATGACGTGCGCGGTTACGACAGCGTCGGCGAAGCTTCGGTGACACAACCGGCCAACCTTGATCGCCTGACCCAGCCGGGTCGCAACTTCGCGATCAACCTGGTCTGGGATATCTGATCCGGCCCACCTCACGGCGCGTGTGCATTGCCGCGCCGTGAGGTTTTTTTACTGTCCGGCGCTTGCCCGTTCGTCTTGTTATCAAGCGCCTCTTCTTTTCAAGGACATCTCATGAGCACCCCGGAAAAAGCCCTGCGTTCGCAACGCCTGAACCAGATCACCCACGAGCCGCACAGCAAGCTCGATGCGCTGGTCAAGGCCCACGCGCCGTTCGAGACCCGTGCCAATTTCGCCCGCTTCGTGGTTGCGCAGTACCTGTTCCAGTCGGAACTGGTCTCGCTGTACAACGATGCCGAACTGACCGCCATCGTCCCTGATCTGCCGGCCCGCTGCCGCGCCGAAGCGGCCAAGGCCGACCTCGCCGATCTCGACACCGAAGTGCCTGCCCCGGTCGCCGGCGCGGTGAAAAACCCGAGCAAGGCCCGCGCCCTGGGCTGGATCTTCGTCTCCGAGGGCTCCAAGCTCGGCGCCGCGTTCCTGATCAAACGCGCCGTCGCATTGGAGCTGAGCGAAACCTTCGGCGCCCGTCACCTGGGCGAGCCTGAAGGCGGTCGTGCCGAAGGCTGGAAGAGCTTCGTGCGCACCCTCGATTCGCTGCAATTCAGTGCCGAAGAAGAAGCCGAAGTCGAGCAAGGCGCGATCGACGCGTTCAACCGCTTCACCGTGCTGCTGGAACAGGCTTACGCCACAGAAGCCGAGCTGGCCTGATCCCAAGCCCGACACAAAACCCTGGGGGAGCTGGCCAACCAGCTTCCACATGGGAATGGCGCCAGCCTGTAGAATCCCCGTTTCGCCTCACGCACCTCGAGCCCATGCCCCAACCCGCCTCTTCCAGACTCGCCCGCCTGCTGTTCGGTCTGCTCGCCTATGTCAGCCTCGGCATCGGCCTGATCGCCATCGTCGTGCCCGGCCTGCCGACCACCGAGTTCATCCTGCTCGCCGCCTGGGCTGCCACCCGCAGTTCGCCGCGCCTGAGTGCCTGGCTGGAAAACCATCGGCTGTTCGGCCCGATCCTGAGCAACTGGCGCAACGGCAAGATCATCGCCCGCAAGGCCAAGGTCAGCGCCACCGTCAGCATGCTGCTGTGCGCGACCCTGATGCTGGTGATGCTCGATCACGGCTGGCCGGTCTATCTGGCGATCGCCGGCATGACGCTGGGCAATCTGTGGATCTGGTCTCGACCGGAAGCGTTGCCGAAGATTTCCTGATTTTTCCCTTCTTTTCAGGGCATTTGCCCGCGCAAACGTTTAGCCGTGACCGTTCGTCGGCTTGCGCCTCATGCACCCTCGCCCCGCGCCGATGAGCATTGAATGGCGCTGAATGGATTTGGCGAACCGGGCAACTCCGTGCCCCGTAGCCAACCGTTCATTCATTCGCGAGAACATCCCATGTTCGACTCTCTGTCCATTCGCCTGAAAATCGTCCTGCTGTCCGGCCTGTGCCTGCTCGGCGTGGTTGCGCTGATCGTCGGCATCAACATCTACCAGACCAACCAGAACGACGAACTGGTCAGCGAGTCGAGCAGCAAGATGCTCACCGCCAGCGTGCAGAACCTGCTGCAGGCCAAGGCTGCCGAACAGGCAGTACAAGTGCAGAAAACCTTCGGTGAGAGTCTGCTGGTGATTACAGCACTGGCCGACCAGATCAAGGACATGCGCGTCATGGCCGCCAAGCGTTCGCTTGACGCCGGCGCTTTGCGCGAAGAGTTGAACCTGAGCCTGAAAACCGCGTTCGAGCGCAACAGCAAGGTGCTCGGCATCTGGCTGGCCTTCGAACCCAACGGCCTGGACGGCAAGGACAGCGAGTTCGTCAATGACGCGGCGCGCCAGTCCAACGAAGCCGGGCGCTTCGCCACCTACTGGAGCCGCGCCGCCGGTTCTGCGCTGAACACGATCATGGTCGAAGAAGACATGACCAAGACCACCCTCAGCGTCAGCGGCACGCCCTACAACAGTTGGTACACCTGCCCTCGCGACAATAAGCGCACTTGCCTGCTCGACCCGTACGCCGACACCGTGGGCGGCAAGGAAATGCTCATGACCACCATTTCCGTGCCGTTGCTGGTGGACGGCAAGGCCATTGGCGTGGTCGGCATCGACATCGCCCTCGACGCCCTGCAAGCGGCGGCCGTGGGTTCTCAGCGCGAACTGTTCAACGGTGCCGGGCACATGTTGATCGTCTCCGGCAGCGGCGTGCTCGGCGCCTACAGCACCGACGCGACCAAGGTCGGCAAAGGCATCGCCGAAACCCTCGGCGCCGAAGGCAAGGACATCCTGCAACTGCTGAGCGCCGGCACACCGAAGATTCTCGAACAGGGCGACCTGATCCGCGCCGTGTACCCGGTCGATCCGATCGGCAATTCCCGGGCCTGGGGCGTGGTCATCGACCTGCCGAAACAAGTGCTGCTGGCCGACTCGGTCAAGCTGCAAACGGTGCTCGACGACGCTCAGCAAACCGGCATGATTACCGCGCTGTCGGTGGCCGTGATCGCTGGTCTGATCGGCCTGCTGCTGATCTGGCTCACCGCCTCCGGTGTGACCCGTCCGATCAACAGCGTCGCCGAGATGCTGAAGAATATCGCCAGCGGTGAAGGCGACCTGACCCAGCGCCTGAACTACACCAAGAAGGATGAACTGGGCGAACTGGTGAACTGGTTCAACCGCTTCCTCGACAAGCTGCAACCGACCATCGCCCAGATCAAACAGAGCATCACCGAAGCCCGTGGCACCGCCGATCAATCGTCGGAAATCGCCCGCCAGACCAGCGAAGGCATGCAGGTGCAGTTCCGCGAGATCGATCAGGTGGCCACCGCATCCAACGAAATGAGCGCCACCGCCCATGACGTGGCCAACAGTGCTTCGAACGCGGCCAATGCCGCCAAGGGCGCCGATCAGTCGGCCAAGGACGGGATGTCGATCATCGAACGCAGCACCCGCGACATCAATCAACTGGCCGATGAAGTCAGCAAAGCGGTGACCGAAGTTGAAGAGTTGGCGGTCAACAGCGAGCAAATCGGTTCCGTGCTGGAAGTGATCCGCAGCATCGCCGAACAGACCAACCTGCTGGCGCTGAACGCCGCAATCGAAGCGGCCCGTGCCGGTGAAAGCGGCCGTGGTTTCGCGGTGGTTGCCGACGAAGTGCGTAACCTGGCCAAGCGCACTCAGGATTCGGTGGAAGAAATCCGCGTGGTGATCGAACGCATCCAGACCGGCACCCGTGGCGTGGTCGCGACCATGCATTCGAGCCAGACCCAGGCCCACAACAACGCCGGGCAGATCCGTCAGGCCGTGGACGCTCTCGGCAAGATCAGTGACGCGGTCACCGTGATCAGCGACATGAACCTGCAAATCGCCAGCGCCGCCGAACAGCAAAGCGCCGTGGCCGAAGAGGTCAACCGCAACGTCTCGGCGATCCGCACCGTCACCGAGACCCTGACCGAACAGGCCACCGAATCGGCGGCGATCAGCAGCCAGTTGAATGCCCTGGCCAGCCAGCAGATGAAATTGATGGATCAGTTCCGCGTCTGACCTCCCACCGATCGTCATCTGTTCTATGATCAGGCCCTCTTCCGGAGGGCCTTCGATGACTGATCTGCTCACGTCCATTCAAGCCGCGCTCGGCTTGTCCCGCACGCCGATTCCGCTCACCGCCGAAGGCGCCCTGCCTTCGGCGTTTGCCGTCACCGAGCTTGCCTGCGCGAGCATTGCCGCTGCCGGACAGGCAGTCGCCGAACTGCTTCAGCAGCAAACCGGCGACTTGCCTGGTATTGAAGTCGACCGCCGTCTCGCCTCGTTCTGGTTCGCTACGTCGCTGCGACCGATCGGCTGGGAAGTGCCGCCGCTGTGGGATCCGGTAGCCGGCGACTACGCGACCAAGGATGGCTGGATTCGCCTGCACACCAACGCCCCGCATCATCGCGCCGCCGCCGAAAGCGTGCTCGGTGCCTGTGTCGACCGCGCGGCGATGGCGGCGGAAGTCGCCCAATGGGCCAGTGCCGATCTGGAGCAAGCGGTGGTCGAGGCCAAGGGCTGCGCCGCCGAAATGCGCAGTTGGGCGCAGTGGCAGAAGCACCCGCAAGGGCTGGCGGTGAATGCCGAACCCTTAGTGCATTTCAGTGATGGAGAAGTAGATCATCAACCCTGGAAAGGCTCGGTGGCGCAGCCATTGGCCGGACTCAAGGTGCTCGATTTGACTCGCGTACTGGCCGGCCCGACCGCCAGCCGCTTTCTCGCGGGGCTCGGCGCCAATGTCCTGCGCATCGACCCGCCGACCTGGAACGAGCCCGGCGTAGTGCCGGAAGTGACCCTCGGCAAACGCTGTGCGCGGCTCGATCTGCATGAGCCGGCAGATCGCGCGGTGTTTGAAAGCCTGCTCAAGGATGCTGACATTCTGCTGCACGGCTATCGCGCTGACGCCCTTGAACATCTGGGCTTCGGAGCCGAACGTCGCCGGCAACTGGCACCGGGGCTGATCGACGTCTGCCTCAATGCCTACGGCTGGAGCGGCCCGTGGCAGAACCGCCGGGGCTTCGACAGCCTGGTGCAGATGAGCAGTGGGATTGCCGAGGCCGGACAGCGCTGGAAGCAGGCTGACAAACCGACTCCGCTGCCGGTGCAGGCACTGGATCATGCGACGGGGTATCTGATGGCGGCGAGTGCGATCAGGTTACTGGCTGAAAGGCTGCGCAGTGGTCGAGGTGGGTCCGCACGATTGTCGCTGGCGCGGACGGCGAAGCTGTTGATCGAGCAGGGGCCGGGGACGGACGAAGCGTTGCGTCCGGAAGATGAACGGGATCGGAACTTGCTGGTGGAGCACACGCCTTGGGGGGCGGCGCATCGGCTACAAGCGCCGCTGAAGATCAGCGGGACGCCGTTGCACTGGGCATTGCCGGCCACTGAGTTGGGTTCACATCAACCGCGATGGTTTTAAGTGTGTGCGGGTATCAATCCGCACGACTCGACGATGTCCACAACACCTGCGCCGCATACCCCCGAAACGGTCGCCAGGCCTCGGCGCGGGTAGACAATTCCCGCGCCGTCATCCGCGCCCCTTCCAGCACCTCCAGCGCCCGCAGCAACCCCACATCCCCGGTCGGAAACCCGTCCATGTCCCGCAACTGTCTCAGCGCGATGTACTGCGCCGTCCAGTCGCCGATCCCGTGCAGCGCCAGCAACCGTGCGGTCCCGGAGGCAAACAGCAACGGATCATCTAGCAACGCCTGCGCCACACCGGATAAGGTGCGTCCGCGACTTTTCGGCATGCCCAGCGTCGCCAGATCCGCGTTCGCCAGGACCACCGCTTCGGGAAACACATGGGTCAGCCCCGGCACTGCTGAACGCAGCGGCTCGCCATACTGCGCCACCATTTTCCCCGCCAGCCGGATCGCCCCGACCACCGTAATCTGCTGCCCCAGCACCGCCCGAAACGCCAGCTCCAGTCCGTCCCACGCGCCCGGCACCCGCAACCCCGGGCGTTCGGCAATCAATGGCGCCAGCAGCGGATCCGCCGCCAGATGGCGCTGCATCGTCGGCAGATCCGCATCCAGATCGAACAGCCGACGCAAGCGCGTGATGATCTCGGGCACCGCCGCCGCATCCGGAAAATCCAGCTCGACCTCCAGCGCATCACCGTCACCGGGCCAGACCGAAACCGTGCCATGCACACCGTTCAAACCGATGCTGCGCGAATACACGCCATCGACAACGGTCTCCATCCCGACCACCGCCCGCGCCGCGAGAAACCCGAGCATCGCCGGCCAGTCGTAGGGCGCCCGGTATTCGAGCCGCAGCCTCACAGCGACAGCAAGCCGCTGTACAACCCGTAGGCCGCGAGCCCGGCACCGGCGATGACGCAGGTGAAAATGCCCTTCTCGATCATGGTGAACAGCGGCTCGCCCTGCTCATGCTTGGCCTTGGCGAACAGAATCACCCCCGGCGCATACAACAGCGCTGACAGCAGCAAATATTTCACTCCGCCGGCGTACAGCAACCACACCGCGTAGCACAGGGCGATGCCGCCGATCAGCAGGTCCTTGGTGCGTTCGGCCGAGGCATGTTCATAGGTTTCTCCCCGCCCGCTCAACAGCACCGCGTAAGCCGCCGACCACAGGTACGGCACCAGAATCATCGACGAGGCGAGGTAGATCAGGCTGGTGTAAGTGCCGGCGGAAAACAGCGTGATCAGCAGGAAAATCTGGATCATCACGTTGGTCAGCCACAGCGCGTTGACCGGCACATGGTTGGCGTTTTCCTTTTTCAGGAACGCCGGCATGGTCTTGTCCTTGGCGGTGGCGAAGAGGATTTCGGCGCAGAGCAACGCCCATGACAGCAACGCACCGAGTAGCGAAATCGCCAGGCCGATGCTGATCGCCAGCGCGCCCCACGGCCCGACGATGTGCTCCAGCACCGCCGCCAGCGAAGGGTTCTGCAGGGTTGCCAGTTCCGGCTGGCTCATGATCCCCAGCGACAGCACGTTGACCAGCACCAGCAGCGCCAGCACGCCAATGAAGCCAATGACCGTGGCCCGACCGACGTCCGCCCGTTTCTCGGCCCGCGCCGAATACACGCTGGCGCCTTCGATACCGATGAACACGAACACCGTCACCAGCATCATGTTGCGCACCTGATCCATCACCCCGCCGAAGTTCGGGTTGCTGTGGCCCCAGATGTCACGGGTAAAGATATCGGCCTTGAACGCCACGGCAGCGATGACGATGAACATGATCAGCGGCACGATCTTGGCCACGGTCGTCAGCTGGTTGATGAACGCCGCCTCCTTGATCCCGCGCATCACCAGAAAATGCACGGCCCACAGCAACACCGAAGCGCAACCAATTGCGATCGGCGTGTTGCCCTGACCGAACACCGGAAAGAAGTAGCCGAGGGTGCTGAACAGCAACACGAAATACCCGACGTTGCCCAGCCAGGCGCTGATCCAGTAGCCCCACGCGGAAGAGAAACCCATGTAGTCGCCAAACCCGGCCTTGGCGTAGGCGTAGACGCCCGAGTCCAGCTCAGGCTTGCGGTTGGCCAGGGTCTGGAACACGAACGCCAGCGTGAGCATGCCGATGGCCGTGATCCCCCAGCCGATCAGGATTGCCCCGGCGTCGGCTCGAGCCGCCATGTTCTGCGGCAAAGAGAAAATCCCCCCGCCGATCATCGAACCCACCACCAGGGCGATCAGCGCGCCAAGGCGCAGCTTTTGCGTCGGTTGCGACATTCAAATCTCCTTGAAAGATGGGGTGAGGTTTTATCTGTAACAACTATTAACTAAACGGATAAAGCTTGCAGACGTTTATCAGGTAATGCCAACAAACGCCCGGTTATATATAGCCGATGACGCTAACGCCTAGCACGTTAAGACAGTTTTGTGCGCTGATCCTAATAAATCAATTCTGTACTGAAAACAGATGTGAAAAATTTGCCAAAAGTGGAAAAGCAACTAGCGTGATAACTCGAAAGTAATAGGATCCATTCCCAACCATATCGACCAAAGGCCTCTGGAACGGGCCTTCCAGACAATAGCTTTATGCCTGCAGTGGTTTCATAAGTCATTCATTAACAATGGAATGTGAGCATGCACTGATCTAAGTCAGCTGTTTGAAAAGCCAACAGAACTACGCTGTGAACTCTTCTCTCCTGCAATGGAGTCATGCAATGTCTGAAGCTCCCGGAAAACTACGACTAGGTGCACTGGTTGCCTTGGTAGTCGGATCAATGATCGGTGGCGGGATATTCTCTTTGCCACAAAACATGGCAGCCAGCGCCGACGTGGGTGCCGTGTTGATCGGTTGGGCCATCACCGCTGTCGGCATGCTCACCCTCGCTTTTGTCTTCCAAACCTTGGCTAATCGCAAACCTGACCTGGACGGCGGCGTCTACGCCTACGCCAAGGCCGGTTTCGGCGACTACATGGGTTTTTCTTCGGCCTGGGGCTACTGGATCAGTGCCTGGCTGGGCAACGTCGGTTACTTCGTTCTGCTGTTCAGCACCCTCGGGTATTTCTTTCCGATTTTCGGTGAAGGCAACACCGTTGCGGCGGTAATAGGCGCCTCGGTGCTGCTGTGGGCGGTGCACTTCCTGGTGCTGCGCGGGATCAAGGAAGCGGCGTTCATCAACCTGGTGACCACCGTCGCCAAGGTCGTGCCGTTGCTGCTGTTCGTCCTGATCGCGATCTTCGCCTTCAAACTGGACATCTTCACCGCCGACATCTGGGGCGTTAAAAACCCGGATCTGGGCAGCGTGATGAACCAGGTGCGCAACATGATGCTGGTCACCGTGTGGGTGTTCATCGGCATCGAAGGCGCGAGCATCTTCTCGGCCCGGGCGGAAAAACGTTCGGACGTCGGCAAGGCCACCGTGATCGGTTTCATCACCGTGCTGCTGTTCCTGGTGCTGGTGAACGTGCTGTCACTGGGCATCATGACCCAGCCGGAACTGGCCAAACTGCAGAACCCGTCGATGGCCGCCGTGCTGGAGCACGTGGTCGGTCACTGGGGCGCGGTGCTGATCAGCGTCGGCCTGATCATCTCGCTGCTGGGGGCGCTGCTGTCGTGGGTGCTGCTGTGCGCGGAGATCATGTTCGCCGCCGCCAAGGACCACACCATGCCGGAGTTCCTGCGCAAGGAGAACGCCAACCACGTGCCGGTCAACGCCCTGTGGCTGACCAACGCGATGGTGCAGATTTTCCTGATCATCACCCTGTTCTCGGCCAGCACTTACCTGTCGCTGATCTACCTCGCCACTTCGATGATTCTGGTGCCGTACCTGTGGTCGGCGGCCTACGCCCTGCTGCTGGCGGTGCGTGGCGAAAGCTACGAAGGCTTCGCGGCCGAACGCCGCAAGGACCTGATCATCGGCGGCATCGCCCTGATCTATGCGGTCTGGCTGCTCTACGCCGGTGGCGTGAAGTACCTGCTGCTCTCGGCCCTGCTCTATGCGCCCGGCGCGATCCTGTTCGCCAAGGCCAAGCTGGAACTCAAACAACCGGTTTTCACCAACGTCGAGAAGCTGATTTTCGCCGCGGTGGTCGTGGGTGCCCTGGTGGCTGCCTACGGTCTCTACGACGGCTTCCTGACTCTGTAACCCCTGACTGATTTGTTATCTGGAGGATCACTGAAATGACCACGGAAAAAGTTAAGTACGGCGTCCATTCCGAAGCCGGCAAACTGCGCAAAGTCATGGTTTGCTCCCCAGGTCTGGCCCATCAGCGGCTGACCCCGAACAACTGCGATGAACTGCTGTTCGACGACGTCATCTGGGTCAACCAGGCCAAGCGTGACCACTTCGACTTCGTGACCAAGATGCGCGAACGCGGGATCGAAGTGCTGGAAATGCACAACCTGCTGACCGACATCGTTTCCAACCCCGAAGCGCTGAAATGGATTCTGGACCGCAAGATCACCCCCGACACCGTCGGCGTCGGCCTGACCAACGAAGTGCGCAGCTGGCTCGAAGGCCTGGAGCCACGCAAGCTCGCCGAGTTCCTGATCGGCGGCGTGGCCGGTGAAGATCTGCCGGAAAGCGAAGGCTCCAGCGTGATCAAGATGTACCGCGATTACCTGGGCCACTCCAGCTTCCTGCTGCCACCGCTGCCCAACACTCAGTTCACCCGCGACACCACCTGCTGGATCTACGGCGGTGTGACGCTCAACCCGATGTACTGGCCGGCCCGTCGTCAGGAAACCCTGCTGACCACCGCCATCTACAAATTCCACCCCGAGTTCACCAACGCCGACTTCGAAGTCTGGTACGGCGACCCGGACAAGGATCACGGCCAGGCCACCCTCGAGGGCGGTGACGTCATGCCGATCGGCAATGGCGTGGTGTTGATCGGTATGGGCGAGCGCACTTCGCGTCAGGCCATCGGCCAACTGGCGCAATCGCTGTTCGCCAAAGGCGCCGTGGAAAAAGTCGTGGTCGCCGGCCTGCCGAAATCCCGCGCGGCGATGCACCTGGACACCGTGTTCAGCTTCTGCGACCGCGACCTGGTCACGGTCTTCCCGGAAGTGGTCAAGGAAATCGTGCCGTTCATCATCCGTCCCGACAGCAGCAAGCCTTATGGGCTGGACGTGCGCCGGGAGAACAAGTCGTTCATCCAGGTGGTGGCCGATGTGCTCGGCCTCAAGGAACTGCGCGTCGTGGAAACCGGCGGCAACAGCTTCGCCGCCGAACGCGAGCAATGGGATGACGGCAACAACGTGGTGGCCGTGGAACCGGGCGTGGTCATCGGCTACGACCGCAACACCTACACCAACACCCTGCTGCGCAAGGCCGGGGTCGAGGTCATCACTATCAGCGCCGGCGAACTGGGCCGTGGCCGTGGCGGCGGCCACTGCATGACTTGCCCGATCGTCCGCGACCCAATCGACTACTAAACCTCTGAGCCCTGGCCGCTACTCAACTTCTTTCAACAGAAAGTCGCGGCCAGGGGGATAACCGATACCGAAGGAGATCCATCATGGCTTTCAACATTCACAACCGTAACCTGCTCAGCCTGGAACACCACACCCCACGTGAGCTGCGTTACCTGCTCGACCTGTCCCGCGACCTCAAGCGCGCCAAGTACACCGGCACCGAGCAACAACACCTGAAGGGCAACAACATTGCCCTGATCTTCGAAAAAACCTCGACCCGCACCCGTTGCGCGTTCGAAGTCGCCGCTTATGACCAGGGCGCCAACGTCACCTACATCGACCCGAATTCCTCGCAGATCGGCCACAAGGAAAGCATGAAGGACACAGCCCGCGTGCTGGGTCGCATGTACGACGCCATCGAGTACCGTGGCTTCAAGCAGGAAATCGTCGAAGAGCTGGCCAAGTTCGCCGGCGTGCCGGTGTTCAACGGCCTGACCGATGAATATCACCCAACGCAAATGATCGCCGACGTGCTGACCATGCGTGAGCACGCTGACAAGCCGATCCATGAAATCAGCTACGCCTACCTGGGTGACGCCCGCAACAACATGGGCAACTCACTGCTGCTGGTCGGCGCCAAACTGGGCATGGACGTGCGCATCTGCGCGCCGAAAGCCCTGTGGCCGCACGACGATCTGGTCGATCGCTGCAAAAAATACGCAGAGGAAAGCGGTGCCCGCATCACCCTGACTGACGACCCGAAAGCCGCCGTCAAAGGTGTGGACTTCATCCACACCGACGTCTGGGTATCGATGGGCGAACCGGTTGAAGCCTGGGCCGAGCGTATCCAGCAACTGCTGCCATATCAGGTCAACAAAGAGCTGATGAAAGCCACCGGCAATCCGCGCACCAAGTTCATGCACTGCCTGCCGGCGTTCCACAACAGCGATACCAAGGTCGGCAAACAGATCGCTGAACAGTATCCGCACCTGGCCAACGGCATCGAAGTGACCGACGACGTGTTCGAGTCGCCTGCCTGCATCGCCTTCGAGCAAGCGGAAAACCGCATGCACACGATCAAGGCGATTCTGGTGTCGACCCTGGCTGATCTGTAACTGGCCTCTTGCGCTGATCGTTCCCCACATGATCGTTCCCACGCTCCTGCGTGGGAATGCATCCCGTGACGCTCTGCGTCACAGCGGACGCGGAGCGTCCGTGGCGGCATTCCCACGCGGAGCGTGGGAACGATCAACACGAAAAGGACATGCACCATGCGTATCGTCGTAGCTCTGGGCGGTAACGCCCTGCTCCGCCGTGGTGAGCCGATGACCGCTGACAACCAGCGCGCCAACATCCGCATCGCCACCGAGCAAATCGCCAAGATCCATCCCGGCAACCAACTGGTCATCGCCCACGGCAATGGCCCGCAAGTCGGCCTGCTGTCGTTGCAGGCAGCCGCCTACACCTCCGTCACCCCTTACCCGCTGGACGTGCTCGGTGCCGAAACCGAAGGCATGATCGGCTACATCATCGAACAGGAACTGGGCAACCTGCTGGACTTCGAAGTCCCGTTCGCCACCCTGCTCACCCAGGTCGAAGTCGACGCCAACGACCCGGCCTTCAAAAACCCGACCAAACCGATCGGCCCTGTCTACGACAAGGCTGAAGCAGAAAAGCTCGCCGCCGAGAAAGGCTGGGCGATTGCCCCGGACGGCGACAAGTTCCGCCGTGTGGTGGCCAGTCCACGGCCGAAACGCATTTTCGAAATCCGCCCGATCAAGTGGCTGCTGGACAAGGGCAGCATCGTGATCTGCGCTGGCGGCGGCGGCATCCCGACCATGTATGACGAGAAGCGCAACCTCAAAGGTATTGAGGCGGTGATCGACAAAGACCTGTGCTCGTCGCTGCTCGCCGAACAACTGGAAGCCGACTTGCTGGTGATCGCCACCGACGTCAACGCGGCGTACATCGACTTCAACAAGCCAACCCAGAAAGCCATCGCCCAGGCTCACCCGGACGAGCTCGAACGCCTGGGTTTCGCTGCCGGCTCCATGGGGCCGAAGGTGCAGGCAGCCTGTGAATTTGCGCGCCATACTGGCAAGGTTGCGGTGATCGGTTCGCTGGCGGACATCGAAGCCATCGTCCAGGGCACCGCCGGTACGCGGGTCAGCACCGCCGCGCCAGGCATCACCTACCGATAACCAGAAATACCGGGGGCAGACCCAGGGTCTGCCCTTCTCCCATGCCTTGAAAGGAGAGAACACCATGGCCCAGTTCGAACCCGGTCATTTGCACATCGAGCGGCACGCGTTGACCCAAGATGACGTCAACTACAACATCCGCCTCGAATACGAGGTCTCCCAGGATCCGCAAAAAGGCAAAGGGATACAGTTCCGGCTGGTTGGAAGCATCCAGGGCAAAGAGGTCAACGAACCGTTCTTTCTGCCCAAGGAAGAGGCCTACAACTTCGCGCGCAACGTGACGCAGATTGCCGAAAAATACGGCATCCCCAAGAGCCACAGCCAAATCGGCTCGGTTCACAAACATTACGATTTGATGTTTGAAGACATCCGTGTGCAGTTGAATATGAAATCCGGGGATCCGGTCAATCCCGAGCATTTCGAGTAACCCTTTTCTACTGATCGTTCCCACGTCGAGGCGTCGAACCGTCCGCGTGGGAACGATCAGCGCAGGGCGCAGATTTCACCATTTCCCCGCCCCAAGGCATACTTGCCCCCCTCCGCACTCCAGAACCCAGAACCACCCCATGCGTATCCACGTCAGCTTCATCGACCGCGTCGGCATCACCCAGGAAGTCCTGGCGATACTCGGTGGGCGCAACCTCAATCTGGATGCGGTGGAAATGGTCCCGCCAAACGTCTACATCGACGCCCCGACCCTCAGCCCGCAAGTGCTTGAAGAGCTGAAAGACGCACTGTTTCGGGTACGCGGTGTGGAGGCCGTGGTGGTGGTCGACATCCTGCCCGGTCAGCGCCGGCACTTGCAGCTCGACGCGTTGCTCGCGGCAATGACCGACCCGGTACTGGCACTGGACAGCGCCGGCAAGGTGCTGCTGGCCAACCCGGCGCTGATCGCCTTGTACGGTCGCGAGCCGGCGGGTGAAAGCGTCTCGGAACTGTTCAACGATCCCGGTCTGCTCGAAACCTTGCTGGAACAGGGTTTCCGCCTGCCGCTGCGGGAAATCACCGTCAACGGCCAGACCCTGTTGCTGGACGCCACGCCGATCACCGACGCCGGCGCCCTGCTGACCCTGTATCAACCGAACCGCATCGGCGAGCAGCTCTCGGCGCTGCACCACGACCATGCCGAAGGTTTCGACGCGCTGCTCGGCGAGTCCCCGGCGATCCGCACGCTCAAGGCCCGCGCGCAACGGGTGGCAGCCCTCGATGCGCCGCTGCTGATTCAGGGCGAAACCGGCACCGGCAAGGAATTGGTGGCCCGCGCCTGCCACGCCATCAGCACCCGCCACAGCGCGCCATTCCTGGCGCTGAACTGCGCGGCCCTGCCAGAGAACCTCGCCGAGAGCGAACTGTTCGGCTACGCCCCCGGCGCCTTCACCGGCGCACAACGGGGCGGCAAACCGGGGCTGATGGAACTGGCCAACCAGGGCACGGTGTTTCTCGACGAGATCGGCGAAATGTCGCCGTACTTGCAGGCAAAACTGCTGCGTTTTCTCAACGACGGCAGCTTCCGTCGAGTGGGTGGTGATCGGGAAGTGAAGGTCAACGTGCGCATCCTCAGCGCGACCCACCGCGACCTGGAAAAAATGGTCAGCGAAGGCCTGTTCCGCGAAGACCTGTTCTACCGCCTCAATGTGCTCAACGTCGAAGTGCCGCCGTTGCGCGAACGTGGCCAGGACATTCTGTTGTTGGCGCGTTACTTCATGCAGCAAGCCTGCGCGCAGATCCAGCGCCCGGTCTGCCGCCTCGCCCCGGGCACTTACCCGGCGCTGCTCGGCAACCGCTGGCCGGGCAACGTGCGGCAATTGCAGAACGTGATCTTCCGCGCCGCCGCCATCTGCGAAAGCAGTCTGGTGGACATCGGCGACCTCGACATCGCCGGCACCTCGGTGGCGCGCCAGACCGACACCGACGTCGACAGTCTGGAAGAAGCCGTGGAGGCGTTCGAAAAATCGCTGCTGGAAAAACTCTACGTCAGCTACCCCTCGACCCGCCAACTGGCCAGTCGCCTGCAGACCTCGCACACGGCGATTGCCCATCGGCTGCGCAAGTACGGGATTCCGGGAAAAGCCTGAATCCCGCCAAAAGCGACCTCCATCTGTACTGAAAGCGCTACAGCGGAACGATATCGCTACACCCTCCTTCGACCACCGCCGTGCAAGGCTTTGATCCGCTTCAGCTTTTTTCTTCGCTCCAAGCTGTAGCGATTTCGCTACAGCGTGCTCGATCACGACCGCCAACAAATCATTCAAGCAATTGATTTACAACGATATTTTTACGTTGGCCGCGTTCTTGCTAAGTAACCGCTCATAAAATCAGGGCATTGCCGCCCGAGTATTCCACCGCGTCCACCAGACGAGTCTGGCCCCTAGGAGATTCCATGAGCGAGTTGCGTTTTACTGAAGATCACGAATGGCTGCGCGCCGAAGCCGATGGCTCTGTCACCGTTGGCATCACCGCTTTCGCGCAGAACGCTTTGGGCGACGTGGTGTTCGTGCAACTGCCTGAACTGCAGGCTTACGACAAAGGCGCCGAAGCCGCCACCGTGGAATCGGTAAAAGCCGCCAGCGGCGTTTACATGCCGCTGGATGGTGAAGTCCTTGCCACCAACCCGGCCCTGGAAGACAGCCCTGAGCTGGTCAACGAAGATCCGCTGGGCGAAGGCTGGTTCTTCCGCTTCAAGCCGGCCGACGCTTCGGCCGTCGCCAAGTTGCTGGATCAGGACGCCTACGACCGTCTGATCAAAGCCCAAGCCGAAGCCTGAGGAACCTGACATGACCCAAGTAAATCTCGGCACCGCCAATGAATTCATCGCCCGTCACATCGGCCCGCGCGCCGGTGACGAGCAGGCCATGCTCAACAGCCTCGGCTTCGACTCGCTGGAAGCCCTGAGCGCCAGTGTCATCCCGGAAAGCATCAAGGGCACCAGCGTGCTCGGCCTCGATGACGGCCTGAGCGAAGCCGATGCCCTGGCGATGATCAAAGGCATCGCCGGCAAGAACCAACTGTTCAAGACCTACATCGGCCAGGGCTACTACAACTGCCACACGCCGTCGCCGATCCTGCGCAACCTGCTGGAAAACCCGGCCTGGTACACCGCTTACACCCCGTACCAGCCGGAAATTTCCCAGGGTCGTCTCGAAGCGCTGCTGAACTTCCAGACCCTGATCAGCGACCTCACCGGTCTGCCAATCGCCAACGCTTCCTTGCTCGACGAAGCCACCGCCGCTGCCGAAGCCATGACCTTCTGCAAACGCCTGAGCAAGAACAAGGGCAGCCACCAGTTCTTCGCCTCGATCCACAGCCACCCGCAAACCCTCGACGTACTGCGCACCCGTGCCGAGCCGCTGGGCATCGACGTGGTCGTGGGCGATGAGCGCGAACTGACCGACGTGACGCCATTCTTCGGCGCACTGCTGCAATACCCGGCGAGCAACGGTGATGTGTTCGACTACCGCGAACTGACCGAACGCTTCCACGCGGCCAACGCACTGGTGGCCGTGGCCGCTGACCTGCTGGCCCTGACCCTGCTGACCCCGCCGGGCGAATTCGGCGCCGACGTGGCCATCGGCAGCGCGCAACGCTTCGGCGTGCCGCTGGGCTTCGGTGGCCCGCACGCGGCTTACTTCTCCACCAAAGATGCGTTCAAGCGCGACATGCCGGGCCGTCTGGTCGGTGTCTCGGTTGACCGCTTCGGCAAACCGGCCCTGCGTCTGGCGATGCAGACCCGCGAGCAACACATCCGTCGCGAGAAGGCCACGTCGAACATCTGCACCGCGCAAGTGCTGCTGGCCAACATCGCCAGCATGTACGCCGTGTACCACGGCCCGAAAGGCCTGACCCAGATCGCCAACCGCGTGCATCACCTGACCGCGATCCTGGCCAAGGGCCTGAGCACACTGGGCGTGACCGTCGAGCAAGCCAGCTTCTTCGACACCCTGACCCTGACCACCGGCGCGCAAACTGCTGCGTTGCATGACAAGGCTCGCGCTCAACAGATCAACCTGCGTGCGATCGATGCCCAGCGTCTGGGCCTGTCGGTCGACGAAACCACCACCCAGGCCGACATCGAAACCCTGTGGGCCCTGTTCGCCGACGGCAAGACCCTGCCGGATTTCACTGCTCTGGCCGCTGCCGCGCAAAGCACCATTCCAGCCGCGCTGGTACGTCAGTCGCCGATCCTCAGCCACCCGGTGTTCAACCGTTATCATTCGGAAACCGAGCTGATGCGCTACCTGCGCAAACTGGCGGACAAGGACCTGGCACTGGATCGCACCATGATCCCGCTGGGTTCGTGCACCATGAAACTCAACGCCGCCAGCGAAATGATCCCGGTGACCTGGGCTGAATTCGGCGCCCTGCACCCGTTCGCCCCGGCCGAACAAAGCGCCGGTTACCAACAACTGACCGATGAACTGGAAGCGATGCTCTGCGCCGCCACCGGTTACGACGCGATCTCGCTGCAACCGAACGCCGGTTCCCAAGGTGAGTACGCCGGTCTGTTGGCAATTCGCGCCTACCACCAGAGCCGTGGCGAAGACCGTCGCGACATCTGCCTGATCCCGTCGTCCGCCCACGGCACCAACCCGGCGACCGCCAACATGGCCGGCATGCGCGTGGTCGTGACCGCGTGCGACGCCCGTGGCAACGTGGACATCGAAGACCTGCGCGCCAAGGCCATCGAGCACCGCGAACACCTCGCCGCACTGATGATCACCTACCCGTCGACCCACGGCGTGTTCGAAGAAGGCATCCGCGAAATCTGCGGCATCATTCATGACAACGGCGGTCAGGTGTACATCGACGGCGCCAACATGAACGCGATGGTCGGCCTCTGCGCACCGGGCAAGTTCGGCGGCGACGTCTCGCACCTGAACCTGCACAAGACTTTCTGCATCCCCCACGGCGGTGGCGGCCCGGGCGTCGGCCCGATCGGCGTGAAATCGCACCTGACCCCGTTCCTGCCGGGCCATGGCCATATGGAACGCAAGGAAGGCGCGGTCTGCGCAGCACCGTTCGGCAGCGCGAGCATTCTGCCGATCACCTGGATGTACATTCGTATGATGGGTGGCGCAGGTCTGAAGCGCGCTTCGCAACTGGCGATCCTCAATGCCAACTACATTTCCCGTCGCCTGGAAGAGCACTATCCAGTGCTGTACACCGGCAGCAACGGTCTGGTGGCGCACGAGTGCATCCTCGACCTGCGTCCGCTGAAAGACAGCAGCGGCATCAGCGTCGATGACGTGGCCAAGCGTCTGATCGACTTCGGCTTCCACGCCCCGACCATGTCGTTCCCGGTGGCCGGCACGCTGATGATCGAGCCGACCGAAAGTGAATCCAAGGAAGAGCTGGACCGCTTCTGCGACGCCATGATCCGCATCCGCGAAGAAATCCGCGCTGTAGAGAACGGCACCCTGGACAAGGACGACAACCCGCTGAAGAACGCTCCGCACACCGCCTCAGAGCTGGTCGGCGAGTGGACTCACCCGTACAGCCGCGAGCAAGCGGTGTACCCGGTGGCGTCGTTGATCGAAGGCAAGTACTGGCCGCCGGTCGGTCGCGTCGACAACGTGTTCGGCGACCGCAACCTGGTCTGCGCCTGCCCGTCGATCGAAAGCTACGCTTGACCTGTGAGGGGGCGGGTTCGCCCGCCCCTTTCATGCGTGCCTGATGTGCCTATAACAAGAAACCGGAGAACAACCATGTCGTTAAGCGTGTTCGACCTGTTCAAGATTGGCATCGGCCCCTCCAGTTCCCACACCGTCGGCCCGATGCGCGCAGCCGCGCGCTTCGTCGAAGGCCTGCGCCGGGAAAACCTGTTGTCGGCCACCACCAGCGTCAGGGTCGAGTTGTATGGATCCCTCGGCGCCACCGGCAAGGGTCACGGCAGCGACAAGGCTGTGCTGCTGGGCCTGGAAGGTGAACACCCGGATACCGTGGATACTGAAACCGTCGCTGCACGTCTCACGCAGATTCGCGGCAGCGGGCGTTTGAACCTGCTCGGTGAACACAGCATCGCGTTCAACGAGAAAGAACATCTGGCAATGATCCGCAAGCCCTTGGCCTATCACCCCAACGGCATGATCTTCCGTGCCTTCGATGCGGCGGGATTGCAGATCCGCAGCCGCGAGTACTACTCGGTCGGCGGCGGTTTTGTAGTCGACGAAGATGCGGCCGGAGCCGACCGCATCGTCGAAGACGCCACACCGCTGACCTTCCCGTTCAAAAGTGCCAAGGACTTGCTCGGTCACTGCGCCACCTATGGTCTGTCGATCAGTCAGGTGATGCTGACCAACGAAAGCGCCTGGCGCCCGGAAGCGGAAACCCGCGCCGGCCTGCTGAAAATCTGGCAAGTGATGCAGGACTGCGTGGCCGCCGGCTGCCGCAACGAAGGCATTCTGCCGGGTGGCCTGAAGGTCAAGCGGCGGGCGGCGGCGTTGCACCGGCAACTGTGCAAGAACCCGGAATCATCGCTGCGCGATCCGTTGTCGGTGCTGGACTGGGTCAACCTCTACGCCCTCGCCGTCAACGAAGAAAACGCCAATGGCGGGCGCGTGGTTACGGCGCCGACCAACGGCGCGGCGGGGATTATTCCCGCCGTATTGCATTACTACATGCGCTTCATTCCTGGCGCGAACGATGACGGCGTGGTGCGCTTCCTGCTCACCGCGGCGGCCATCGGCATTCTGTACAAGGAAAACGCCTCGATTTCCGGCGCCGAAGTCGGCTGTCAGGGCGAGGTCGGCGTGGCCTGTTCGATGGCGGCCGGCGCGTTGTGCGAAGTCCTCGGCGGCAGTGTGCAACAAGTGGAAAACGCCGCTGAAATCGGCATGGAACACAACCTCGGCCTGACCTGTGACCCGATTGGCGGGCTGGTGCAGGTGCCGTGCATCGAGCGCAACGCCATGGGCTCGGTCAAGGCAATCAACGCCGTGCGCATGGCCATGCGCGGCGACGGGCAGCATTTCGTCTCCCTCGACAAGGTCATCCGCACCATGCGCCAGACCGGCGCCGACATGAAAAGCAAATACAAGGAGACCGCCCGCGGCGGTCTGGCGGTCAACATTATCGAGTGTTAATTAGCCCCCTCTCCCTCCGGGAGAGGGTTGGTGTGAATCAAGGAGTCCCGCATGTCCACCGAACAACTGTCGAAAACCCCGCTGCACGCTCTGCACATCGAACTCGGCGCCCGCATGGTGCCGTTCGCCGGCTACGACATGCCGGTGCAATACCCGCTAGGCGTGATGAAAGAACACCAGCACACCCGTGAGCAGGCCGGGCTGTTCGATGTCTCGCACATGGGCCAGATCCGCCTGACCGGCGCCAATGCCGCCAAAGCCCTGGAAACCCTGGTGCCGGTGGACATCATCGACCTGCCGGTGGGCATGCAGCGCTACGCGATGTTCACCAACGAAACCGGTGGCATCCTCGATGACCTGATGGTCGCCAATCTGGGCAACGACGAACTGTTCCTGGTGGTCAACGCCGCGTGCAAGGACCAGGACCTGGCCCATCTGCAGAAGCACATCGGCGATCAATGCAAGATCGAGCCATTGTTCGAAGAACGCGCCCTGCTCGCCCTGCAAGGCCCGACCGCCGTAACCGTGCTGGCGCGCCTGGCACCGGAAGTGGCGAAGATGACCTTCATGCAGTTCGCCCGCGTGAAACTGCTGGGCGTCGATTGCTTCGTCAGCCGTTCGGGCTACACCGGTGAAGACGGTTTCGAAATCTCCGTACCGGCAGCCGATGCGGAAAAACTCGCCCGCGCCCTGCTCGCTGAACCGGAAGTGGCCGCCATCGGCCTCGGTGCCCGTGACTCGTTGCGCCTGGAAGCCGGCCTGTGCCTGTACGGCCACGACATGAACACCGACACCACACCAATCGAAGCGAGCCTGCTGTGGGCCATCTCCAAGCCACGCCGCGCTGATGGCGCACGGGCTGGCGGCTTCCCGGGTGCAGAACAGGTTTTCAGCCAGCAGCAGAACGGTGTCGCGCGCAAACGCGTCGGCCTGCTACCGCAGGAACGCACCCCGGTCCGTGAAGGGGCAGAAATCGTCAACGAAGCCGGCGAGATCATCGGCAGCGTGTGCAGCGGCGGTTTCGGCCCGACCTTGGGCGGCCCATTGGCGATGGGTTACCTCGACAGCGCCTATGTCGCACTCGACACGCCAGTCTGGGCCATCGTTCGTGGGAAAAAGGTGCAAATGCTTGTAAGCAAAATGCCATTCGTTCCACAACGCTACTATCGTGGTTGATTGACTGTTTCTATAAGTAACGCGATTGCGTTATGCGTGCACTAATGTGTAACGCAATCGCCATAAAACAGTGCACTTTCTTTACATTCGATTCGAATATGAACTTGGCTTATAACGTTCGAAAACAATTGAACAAGCTAATCGTATAAGCCCGACTAATGGACTGACTAACTGCCAGCAAGCACAGGAAAACCGGGGCCCTCACGGGGCTTGTTTTTCCTCCTGTAGTTGGCGTAGAGTTTGTCCACTGTGTTTGCATGGGTCAGCTTGGAATCGTGACCTGGGCAGTAGCCTACAAGTTAGCTACATCCCGTTCGACGTCTTCTTACTCTCCTGCAACCAGCCCCAGTACTCTTTCATGAGGAAGAGACTGTCATCAATTTTTGCGTCAAAGGAAATAAGAAATGTCCCAACGTCAGAGCGGTACCGTCAAGTGGTTTAACGACGAGAAAGGTTTTGGTTTTATCACTCCAGAAAGCGGTCCGGATCTGTTCGTGCATTTCCGCGCTATTCAGGGCAACGGCTTCAAGAGCCTGAAAGAAGGCCAGAAAGTGACTTTCGTGGCTGTGCAAGGCCAGAAAGGCATGCAGGCTGACGAAGTACAAGCCGAAGGCTGATCTTCTGTTACGAAAAAGCCCCTGATATTGATATCAGGGGCTTTTTTGTGCGCGCGAATCCGTAAAATGGCGCTTCACTTTCCGTCCAGAGGCTGCCATGTCGAAACACCTGCTCATCCCCCAGGGCGATTTTCCCGCCGTTGGCCTGGGTCGTCGTCTGGCAGCGATGTTCTATGACTTTCTGCTGTGTACCGCCCTGCTGATCGTCACCGGCGGGATCTACAAGATGATCCAGGCCGCGATCATCGGCGAAGAGCGCCTGCGAGTGCTGACCGACGCCGGCAAGCTGGACGGCGACCCTCTCTACTCCACCGTGTTGCTGCTGGTGCTGTTTGGCTTCTTCGCCAAGTTCTGGACCCACGCTGGCCAGACACTGGGCATGCAGGTGTGGGGTATCCGCGTACAGAATGCCGATGGCACCGCGATCAGTCTGTGGCAGGCGCTGCTGCGATTCATGGTGTCGATCGCGTCGTGGCTGTGCGCAGGTCTTGGCTTCTTCTGGTCGCTGTACGACAAGCAGAAGCGCACCTGGCATGACATCTATTCGGACACGCAACTGGTGCGGGTCCCGAAGAAAGCAAAATAATCCTGCAGATGCAAAAACGCCCCGATCAAATCGGGGCGTTTTTGTTTGTGGCTCAAGGTCAGGCGTTGCCGGCCAGCTTCATCCGCGCAGCCTGAGTGAAATCGAGCATGCGCTTGAGTGGGCGAATCGCCTGCGGAATCAGCGCCGGGTCGACGAAGATCTCGTTCGAGCCCTCCTTCAGGCACTTCAGCGTGCGCTCAAGGGTGTTCATGGCCATCCACGGGCAATGTGCGCAACTGCGGCACGCCGCGCCGTTACCGGCCGTTGGCGCCTCGATGAAGACCTTGTCCGGGCACAGCTGCTGCATCTTGTAGAAGATGCCGCGGTCAGTAGCGACGATCAGGGTCTTGTTCGGCAGCGTTTGTGCGGCAGCGATCAACTGGCTGGTGGAACCGACGGCATCCGCCAGTTCGATCACCGACGTCGGCGACTCCGGGTGCACCAGAATGGCCGCGTCCGGGTACAACGCTTTCATGTCTTCCAACTGTTTGGACTTGAACTCTTCATGGACGATGCACGCACCATCCCAAAGCAGCATGTCGGCGCCAGTTTGACGCTGAATATAGGTCCCCAGGTGCTTGTCCGGGCCCCAGATGATGGTTTCGCCGTTGTCCATCAGGCTTTCGACGATCTCCAGTGCGCAGCTGGAAGTCACCACCCAGTCGGCCCGGGCTTTGACCGCCGCCGACGTGTTGGCATACACCACGACCGTGCGCTCCGGATGCTGATCACAGAACGCCGAGAACTCGTCCACCGGGCAACCCAGGTCCAGCGAGCAGGTCGCCTCCAGGGTGGGCATCAGTACACGTTTTTCCGGGTTGAGAATCTTCGCGGTTTCGCCCATGAACTTCACGCCGGCGACCACCACGGTCTTGGCCGGGTGGGCGTTGCCGAAGCGCGCCATTTCCAGCGAGTCGGAAACACAACCGCCGGTTTCTTCGGCGAGGGCCTGGATGATCGGGTCGCAATAAAAGTGGGCAACCAGCACCGCGTCCTGAGCCTTGAGCTCGGCGGCGATGGCGGAACGGTAATAAGCCTCTTCCTCGGCCGTCAGCGGCTTGGGCTGCTTGGCGTCGAGGTGGGCTTGTACCAGAAGGCGTTCGGAAATCTGCGTCATGTTCGCAAGACCTGCAGGCGCATTCGCGCGAAAGTCGAGTATACACCCGGCTCCGGACCGCTTGAGGGTACCGCCGGGAGAGTGAGTTTTATCAGGCACGGACAGCGTTGAAGCTGCGCAAGGCTACAGAATATCCCGGTGATGCAAAAGATGATTCTGACCTGTGTCAGCGCAACGGCGCCGAAAGGAGACATGCCCGAATCGCAGGCAAAAAAAAACCCGGAAATCCTCACTTTCGTGGGCCTTCCGGATTTTCTAAACCGCCAAATATGGTGGGTCGTGTGGGATTCGAACCTACGACCAATTGGTTAAAAGCCAACTGCTCTACCAACTGAGCTAACGACCCGCTGTGTGGTGGCGCGTATAATACTGATTTTTAAGGACTATTCAACACCTAATTTGAAAATAATCAAAAATAAGGTGTCGGGTCGCTGATTCCGGCCGCTGCGAAGCCTTCTGCACGCAGTCGGCAGCTGTCGCATTTGCCACAGGCACGGCCATTATCGTCCGCCTGATAGCAGGAAACCGTCAGCCCGTAATCAACACCAAGCTTTACGCCAGCCTGAACGATCTGTGCCTTGCTCAGGTTCTGCAACGGGGCCTGGATGCGGAAACCATTGCCTTCCACACCGGCCTTGGTCGCCAGGTTGGCCATGCGCTCGAACGATTCGATGAACTCGGGACGGCAATCCGGGTAACCGGAATAATCCACCGCGTTCACACCGATAAAGATGTCGCGAGCACCGAGCACTTCAGCCCAGCCCAGAGCAAGCGACAGGAACACCGTGTTGCGCGCCGGCACATAAGTCACCGGAATGCCTTCACCCAGCTCCTCCGGGATATCGATGCTGCTGTCGGTCAGGGCCGAACCGCCCATGCCGTTCAGGTTCAGACCGATCACCTTGTGCTCGACCACGCCCAGATCGCGAGCGACGCGTGCGGCGGCGTGCAGTTCGGCGTGAGAGCGCTGGCCGTAATCGAAGCTCATGGTGTAGCAGCGATAGCCTTCGGCGCGGGCCATCGCCACCACCGTGGCCGAGTCCAGGCCACCGGACAGCAAAATGACCGCACGTTTTTCTGTTGTGTTCAGTTGTTCAGTCATCTCAGCGCCCCGGCTCGTCATTCCACAGATACTTGTGCAGTTGCAATTGCAGGCGTACGGGCAAATTGTCCGCCACTACCCAATCCGCGAGATCCCGAGCATTCAGGTCATGGTGGCTCGGGGAAAACAGCACTTCGCCGGCACGCCGCTCGAGACCGTACTGGATCAGCTTGGATACCGCCCAGTCATAGTCGTCCCGCGAGCAGATGACAAACTTCACCTGATCGTTGGGCGTCAGCAACTCGATGTTCTCGTAACGATTGCGATGAGCTTCTTTGGAATCAGGGGTCTTCAGGTCGACAACCCGACTGACCCGCGGATCGACGGCGGAAATATCGAGGGCGCCGCTGGTTTCCAGCGAGACTTCGTAGCCGGCATCGCACAACTGCTTGAGCAAAGGAATGGCATTGGGCTGTGCCAGCGGCTCACCACCAGTGACACAGACGTAGCGCGGGCGAAACCCGGCTACCTGCTCGAGGATGTCGTCGAGTGTACGAACGGTGCCGCCGCTGAACGCGTAGGCACTGTCGCAGTATTGGCAACGCAATGGGCAACCGGTCAGGCGCACAAAAACAGTGGGCAGCCCGGCAGTCCGCGTTTCCCCCTGCAACGAGTAGAAAACTTCGGTGATTCTCAATGTGTCTTGCATAGTCGCCACGGGCGTAACAGCTAAACAGGCTGTCCGCCTCCGTCAGGCACTTAAGGCAACCCCGCCAACGCGTAGATCACCAGAAGCGTGTTTCATAAAAGGGCGTGAATTCTAACGAAAAAACCCGCGACAAGCGCGGGTTTCTTCTAAACGGGTCAAACAGTATTACATGCGCTGCAGATCGCGTTGGGCCAACTGAGCGGCGGAGGTACCCGGATACTGGGACACCACCTGTTGCAGAATGCCTTTGACCTTGTCGGTGTGACCGAGGCGGCGCTCTACGTCAGCCAGCTTGTACAGCGAATCCGGCACTTTGGCATGCTTGGGATAGAGCTGCGAAACCTTGGCAAAAGCCTGACCTGCACCTTGCAGATCGCCTTTGGCCAGGTTCACTTCACCCAACCAGTACTGGGCATTGCCCGCGTATTGGCTGTTCGGGTATTTACGCAGGAAAGCGGCGAAAGCCTGGCTTGCCTTGTCGAAATCCTTGGCCTTGATCAGGTCGAAGGCTGCATCGTAATACAGCTTTTCCTTGGCCGGATCAGCCGGTTCGCCACCCGCGGCAGGTGCCTGGGCGGCCGCAGCGGCCCCGGCTCCAGCGGCGGCACCGGCAGCAGCACTTGCATCGCCACCGGCAGAAGAATTCTCAGGAGTCGCGGCAGGTGCAGCACCGGATCCTATGCGCCGATCAAGATCCTGGTATCGCTCCAGGGATTCTTGCTTCATGCGCGCAACCTGATTCTGCAGTTCTTCGATCACGCCTTGCTGGCGCGATATCTGATCCTGCATTTGTTGCAGTTGGTTGAACAGCATGCCTTGTGCCGAGGCAGGGGCCGAAGCCGCTCCCCCGGCATAGGCGCCGTTCGTACCGTAACCTGCAGGCGGATAACTGCTCCCGCTATTGTTATAACCGGAGTTGTCATCGACCACAGGAACCGCAGCCCACGCCGCAAGCGGCGCGAGGCTGAGAGCCAGAACAGTTACAGCACGACGGCACGTTCGCATATCGAATTACTTACGCAGTTCGACGCGACGGTTTTGAGCCCAGGACTGCTCGTCGTTGCCGGTAGCAACTGGACGCTCTTCGCCGTAGGAAACCAGTTCCAGCTGAGCTGGGGAAACACCTTGCAGTACCAGGTAGCGCTGAACGGCTTTCGCACGACGCTCGCCCAGTGCCATGTTGTACTCACGAGTACCACGTTCGTCGGTGTTGCCTTCCAGAACAACGCGAGCGCCGTTTGCTTTCAGGTCTTTGGCGTGAACGTCCAGAGCGCGCATGGCTTCTGGCTTCAGGTCCGAGCTGTCGTATTCGAAGTAGAAGGTGGTGATTGCGCGCAGAGCAGCTTCTTCGCTCAGGGAACCGTCAACGGCACCAGTGTTTGCGCCGTAACCAGCGTTTGGATCAACAGCGCCTTCACCGGCGTTGTCGCCGCCTTTGGACGAGCAACCTACAGCTACAGCCATGGCCAGAGCCAGCGCAGCAAATTTACCAAACTTCAGCATTTCCATCGTGAAACTCCTAATGAACCCCAGTGTGTTAAGTAAAACGTGTAGCGCCCGCTCACTTCAGGTAAGGGGACCAGGACGGTTCTCTGACTTCGCCTTGAGCGGTAGGAAGCGGGAGCCTAACGCGTCCATTAATGGACACGAGCATCAAGACTCCCCGGCCCTGTTGGCGGGTGGCGTAGATTACCATGGTGCCGTTGGGCGCAACAGTAGGCGACTCGTCCAGAGTGCTATCAGTGAGGATTTTTACACTTCCGCGCTGCAAATCCTGGGCTGCCACCTTGAAATTGGTGAATCCGTCCTGGCGATGGATCATTACCAGGGTCTTTTCATCAGCCGAAAGCTTCGGGTTGGCGTTGTAGTTACCGATAAAGGTCACTCGCTCTGCACCGCCGCCACTTGCACTGGTTTTATAGATCTGTGGTTTGCCGCCACGGTCCGAGGTGAAGTAGATGGTCGAACCATCCTTGCCCCAGTACGGTTCGGTGTTGATGCCAGGACCTGCGGTCACGCGGGTGATCTGACGCGAACCGAGGTTCATCACATAGATGTCCGGGTTGCCGTCTTTCGACAGTACGAACGCCAGGCGATTGCCATCCGGCGACCAGGCTGGCGCGCCGTTCAGGCCTTCGAAGTTGGTGATCTGCTCACGGCGACCGGTGTCGATGTTCTGCATGAAGATACGTGGACGCTTCTGCTCGAACGACACATAGGCGATACGCTTGCCGTCCGGTGCGAAACGCGGCGACAGGATCGGCTCGCGCGATTGCAGCAGGGTCACGGCGCGGGCACCGTCATAGTCCGAACGTTGCAGCGTGTAACGGGTGTTCTTCTCGGAGAAGCGTTCAGCCGTCACGTACAGCAGGCGAGTCGAGAACGCGCCGTCGATACCGGTCAGCTTCTGGAACGACTGGTCAGAGATGAAGTGCGCCATGTCGCGCAGTTGCTCGGTCGTGCCGGAAACACTGCCGTCCGCCACTTTCTGCTCGGTAGCGACGTTGAACAGAGCCCACTGCACTTGCAAGCGGCCACCGGCCGGAACGATGTTGCCGACCATGATGAACTGAGCACCCACCGCCTTCCAGTCACGGAAGATGATTTCGCTCGGCTGGCTTGGCTGGCTGATCATGTTCTGCTTTGGAATCGGAGCGTAGTAGCCCGAGTTGCGCAGATCGTTACCAACGATTTCAGCAATGTCGTCCGGCAGGACGGCGCCGCCCTGGAAGCCGAACGGCACGACGGCAATTGGCGTTGCCTGGGAGCTGCCACTGCTGACCAGGATATTTTTTTCATCTGCCGAAGCCAGTCCTGCAAAGCAGAACATGACTACAAGCAGTCCTCGAAGAAGGTTTCTCACAAGGCTAGATCCTCAGGTGTGAATGTCATCTTGAATGAACGATAGGGTGCGAAATCCGCTGGCTTCAGACCCTGCATTTCGGTCAATCGACCAATATTTTTTACAGCCGCGACGGCAGAGCTGTCGAACGGCGCATCACCGCTGGAATGAGCAACCGAAACACCGGAGATCGTTCCGTCAGGGAGCATGTTGATTTGCAGTACCACCTTCATGCCTTTACGGGCCGACGGAGGCTGCGCCCAACCTTCAGAGGCTCGCGAACGAATCAGATCATCGAAGTTGCCGGCGGTTTCATCACCCACTTCATCTGCCAAAGCCTGCTGACGCTCGGTCTTGTCGGACAGCAGGTCGGCCAGAGCCTGAGCCTTCTTGTCCTCGACCGATTTGCGTGCCGCGTCCTGCGCTTTCTTCTTCGCAGCATCGGCAGCAGCTTTCTTCTTGGCGTCTTCGGCGACTTTCTTCTTCGCCTCTTCAGCTTCGGATTTCTTCTTGGCGTCTTCGGCGGCTTTCTTCTTCGCGTCTTCGACTATTTTCTTCTTGGCTTCTTCAGCGGCCTCTTTCTTGGCCTCTTCTTCAGCAGCCTTCTTGGCCTCTTCTTCGGCTTTCTTCTTGGCTATATCAGCCAATTGTTTCTCTTCTGCCTTCTTGGCGTCGGCGGCTTTCTTCGCGTCTTCGGTTTTCTTGGCTTCGTCAGCCTTCTTCGCCTGTTCCGCTTTCTTCGCCTCATCGGCCTTCTTGGCTTCCTCGGCCTTTTGAGCCGCTTCTTCTTTCTTTTGTTCCGCAGCCTTCACCGCTTCCTGCTCGACCTTTTTCTGCTCCATCTGCTCGACTTCGGTCTGACGCGCGGCGGATTTCTTCGCCTCACCCGCAATCTTCTGATTGGTCTGGGTGGTCGCCTGACTTTTCGATTTCAGCTGGTACAGGGTCGCCTGGACAATCGGCTTGGCCACCGGCAGCTCAGGCGTCAGGGCAAAACTGACGAACAGCATGCCGAACACCAGCACGTGCAAGCCAATCGCCCAGACACTAGGCCAGAAGTAGCTTTCCGAGGCGGACGGCTCTCGCTGTTGCTGCATCAGGGGGCCTCGGTAATCAAACCAACATTACCGACCCCGGCTTTCTGCAACCCGCCCATGGCGCCCATGACGGAGCCATAATCGACGGACTTGTCGCCACGGATGAAGACCTGGGTACGCTTGCCGCCTTCAGTGCCGGCGCGAATGATCTTGGTCACCGCATCGGTCATCTGCGGCAGGGTCATGGCCCTGTCCTGTTGCTTTTCAGTATCGACTTCGCTGCCAAGGTTCCAGTAGTAGGTCTTGTCAGCCTTGATCGAAATGGTCAGCACCTGGGTGTTGTTGTCCTGCGGCAAGGCTTCGCTGGAAACCTTGGGCAGATCCACTTTCACGCCCTGATTGAGCATCGGCGCAGTCACCATGAAGATGACCAGCAGCACCAGCATCACGTCGATGTAAGGCACTACGTTCATCTCGGCGACCGGCTTGCGCTTGTGTCGGGCTCGAGTGATTAAAGCCATCGGGAAATACCTGCTTATTCTTCGCTGGTGTGCACTTTGCGGTGCAGGATCGCCTGGAATTCATCGGCGAAGGTGTAGTAGCGGCTCAGCAAGGTTTCGCTGCGGGCAGAGAAACGGTTGTAAGCGATAACGGCCGGGATCGCGGCGAACAGGCCGATCGCGGTGGCGATCAGGGCTTCGGCGATACCTGGAGCCACAGTGGCCAGAGTGGCCTGTTGTGCGCTGGCGAGGCCGCGGAAGGAGTTCATGATCCCCCAGACGGTACCGAACAGACCGATGTACGGGCTGACCGAACCTACGGTGGCGAGGAATGGCAGGCTCTGCTCGAGTTTTTCTTCCTCGCGGGAGATGGCAACACGCATGGCACGAGCCACGCCTTCCATCACCGCTTCAGGATCGACACCCGGCTGCTGACGCAGGCGCGAGAACTCTTTGAAGCCGGCACGGAAGATCTGCTCGACGCCCGAATCCGGATCCGGGTTGCTGCCGGCCTGACGATAGAGCTTGGACAGGTCGATACCCGACCAGAAGCGCTCCTCGAAGCTCTCCAGGGCACGTCGACCGGCGCGTATCAGATTGCTGCGCTGAAAGATCATGATCCATGAGGTCACCGATGCGGCCACCAGAGTCAACATTACCAACTGCACCACGATGCTGGCATTGCTGACCAGGCTCCACATGGAGGAATGGTCGACGACGTTAGCTTCCACGCTTTATCTCCTGCTTTAAGTGTGTACCCGTGCCGACCGCGTCGGCGAAAGCCGCACGCAAGTCTTCGGGAAGGGCCCGGGGTTTCAAACTGTTAGTGCGCACACAGGCCACCAGAAACTGCCCCTCACAGAGCAGCACATTATCCGTTGCCCGCCTGACCTGCTGTCTGAAGCGCAGGCTGGCACGGTTCAATTCGATTACATCAGCGCTTACCAGCAGCTCGTCGTCCAGTCGCGCCGGCGCGTGGTAACGCGCTTCGCTGGAGTGCACGACGAACAACAGGTCCTCCCCTGCCAGCGCCGACTGGGCAAAGCCCAGCTCCCGGAGCCGCTCGGTTCGAGCCCGTTCCATAAACTTGAGGTAATTAACGTAATACACGATGCCGCCCGCATCGGTGTCCTCGTAATAAACGCGACAACGATGTGCGAACGACTCAAGCCCGTTTTGCGCGCGCATACTCTAGTGCTTACTCCTCGGGTTGCCAATCCAGCCAGGCAACTGTTTTTCATTGTTCGAAGGCTTTACCGCAAAAGTACCGTCCTGAGACAGTACAAACGCTGAATAAATCGACAATAAATGTGTATTAATCGTCCACGGCATCGAGAAACTCGTCTACCACAGGCATCTCGCCCATTCGTGACGGAATGTTCAGACCAAAATGCAGGTACGCGTGCCGGGTGACAACCCTGCCCCGCGGCGTACGCATGATGTAACCCTGCTGAATCAGATACGGCTCCAGCACATCTTCGATGGTGTGGCGTTCTTCGCTGATCGCCGCCGCCAGGCTGTCGATACCGACCGGGCCGCCATCGAACTTCTCGATCATGGTCAACAGCAAACGCCGGTCCTGATGATCGAAGCCGTGTTCGTCGACATCCAGCAGGTTCAGTGCCAGGTCGGCGACGGACTTGGTGATGTGGCCCTTGGCCCGGACTTCGGCGAAATCCCGCACCCGGCGCAACAACCGATTGGCGATCCGCGGCGTACCCCGAGCACGACGGGCAATCTCGAAGGCACCTTCCGGGTCCAGCGGCAGGCCGAGGATGTTCGCCGAACGGCTGACGATCGTCGCCAGGTCGGCGGTGCTGTAGAACTCAAGACGCTGGACGATACCGAAACGGTCACGCAACGGGTTGGTCAGCATCCCCGCCCGCGTCGTCGCGCCAACGAGGGTGAACGGCGGCAGATCAAGCTTGATCGAACGCGCCGCCGGTCCCTCACCGATCATGATGTCGAGCTGGAAATCTTCCATCGCCGGGTACAACACTTCTTCGACGATTGGCGACAGACGATGGATTTCATCGATGAACAGCACGTCGTGCGGCTCAAGATTGGTCAGCAGCGCCGCCAGATCTCCGGGCCGTTCGAGCACCGGGCCCGAAGTACTTTTGATCGACACGCCCATTTCCTGGGCAATGATGTTCGCCAGCGTAGTCTTGCCCAGCCCCGGCGGGCCGAAAATCAAGGTGTGGTCGAGGGATTCGTTGCGGCCACGGGCGGCCTGGATAAACAGTTCCATCTGCTCGCGAACGGTCGGCTGGCCGATGTATTCGGCCAGGCTGACGGGACGTATCGCCCGATCCTGGACTTCTTCGCGCTCACGCGGACTGTGCGTGGCGGCGATCAGACGATCAGCTTCAATCACTTAAATCATTCCCTTCAGGGCGCGTCGGATCATGTCTTCGCTGCTCAAGCCTTTCTCTTTGATCGCGGAAATCGCCTTGCTTGCTTCCTGCGGCTTGTAGCCCAGGGAAATCAGCGCGCTGACCGCGTCGTTCTCGGCGGTGTTGACCGGCGCCGGGCCGTCCGGCTGGTTCGGCACCAGCGCAAACATGGCCGGCGAGGTTTCCCACGCCTTGAAGCGATCCTTGAGCTCCACCAGCAGACGCTCGGCGGTTTTCTTGCCCACACCCGGCACCTTGGTCAGCGCCGAGGTGTCCTGGGACTGCACGCAACGAATCAGCTCATCGACTTCCAGGCTCGACATCAAGGCCAGGGCCAGTTTCGGCCCCACACCATTGAGACGGATCAACTCGCGAAAAAAGTCTCGCTCACGCTTGCCGGCAAAACCATAGAGTAACTGCGCGTCTTCGCGCACGACCAGATGGGTGTGCAGGGTCAGCGGTTCACCGACCGACGGCAGGCGATACAAGGTGGTCATGGGCACTTCCAGCTCATACCCGAGGCCGTTTACATCCAGAATCAGGTGCGGCGGCTGTTTTTCAGCGAGGGTGCCGCGCAAGCGTCCAATCACGTTTCAGATCCTTGAGCGTTGGCCAGCCGTGGGCTGGCGACAATCAGAACGAAGAAACTCCGGCCGACAACACAGGCGCGCAAGTCCACATTCCGTAAATTTGATGCTGATGCTATCAGAGACGCAGGCGCCCGCCACGACTGCGTGCGGTTCCCAAACCGTGCGGCAGCAGACTGGAGCGAGTGTGCGCATGGCAAATGGCAATGGCCAGGGCGTCCGAGGCGTCGATCTGCGGCTTGCTCGTCAGTTTGAGCATGTGCATGACCATCATCTGCACCTGTTCTTTATTGGCGGCGCCCGTACCGACCACTGCCTGCTTGACCTGGGTTGCCGTGTACTCGGCGATCTCCAGGCTCTCTTCGGCGCCTGCAACGATAGCGGCCCCACGGGCCTGCCCGAGCTTCAGCGCCGAATCGGCGTTTTTCGCCATGAACACTTTTTCGATGCCCATGGTCACCGGGCCATAGGTCTGGATAATCTCGCGCACGCCGCGATAGACGATTTGCAGGCGCTCGTGCAGCTCACCGGCGCCAGTGCGGATGCAGCCCGAGGCGACATAGATGCAACCGCCGCGTCCGGTATCACGAACAATGCCGTAACCGGTAATGCGCGAACCGGGGTCGATACCAAGAATTAAAGTCATAAGCCTGCAGGTTCAAAAAACACAAAAACAAATGTGGGAGCTGGCTTGCCCGCGATCACACAGGCAAGTCCGCTCCCACATTGAATCGTAGTCGCTCTTAACCGAGCTGAGCAGCCACGTCTTCCGGAATGTCAGCGTTGGAATAGACGTTTTGCACGTCGTCCAGGTCTTCCAGCATGTCGATCAACTTGAGCACCTTCTCGGCGCCTTCCAGATCCAGTTCAGCGCTGGTGGTCGGCTGCATGACGATTTCCGCGTCATCACCCTTGAAACCGGCTGCTTCCAGCGCATTACGCACGGCGTAGAAGCTGGTGAACGAAGTGAATACGTCAATCGAGCCGTCTTCATGGGTGACCACGTCATCGGCATCGGCTTCCAGCGCTGCTTCCGTCAGTGCGTCTTCATCGACGCCCGGCGCAAAACTGATCTGCCCCTTGCGTTCGAACAGATACGCCACCGAGCCGTCAGTACCGAGGTTGCCGCCACACTTGCTGAACGCATGACGCACGGCCGCTGCGGTACGGTTGCGGTTGTCGGTCATGCACTCGACCATCACGGCAACGCCGCCCGGGCCGTAACCTTCGTAGGTCAGCTCTTCAACGTTGTCCGCCTCGGTCGCACCGGCGCCGCGGGCCACCGCACGATCGATGATGTCGCGGCTCATGTTGGCACCCAGCGCCTTGTCCAGGGCCAGACGCAGACGCGGGTTGGAACCCGGATCGCCGCCGCCCTGACGGGCCGCAACGGTCAGTTCACGGATCCACTTGGTGAAGATCTTGCCTCGTTTGGCATCCTGACGTTCTTTGCGGTGCTTGATGTTCGCCCACTTGGAATGACCTGCCATATCTCGCTCCGAATTCTCTTTGAAACGTTGCCCGCCCTGCTGTTGCAGCAGCCAGCAAACAAAAAATCTCGACCTGCTCTCTTTCTATCTCTACAGAAAGAAAAAAGGCGCATCCGAAGATGCGCCTTCAGGCCCGTCTTACTCAGCCTTTGGCGTTTCGCGCAAACGAATGTGCAATTCGCGCAATGCCTTGGCATCCACAACACCCGGCGCCTGCGTCATCACGTCGGCAGCACTCTGGGTTTTCGGGAAGGCGATCACTTCACGGATCGACTGGGCGCCGGTCATCAGCATCACCAGACGGTCCAGACCGAAAGCCAGACCACCGTGCGGCGGCGCACCGTATTTCAGGGCGTCGAGCAGGAAGCCGAACTTCTCTTCCTGTTCCGCTTCGTTGATGCCCAACAGGCGGAATACCGCTTGCTGCATCTCTTTACGGTGGATACGGATCGAACCGCCACCCAGCTCGGTGCCGTTCAGCACCATGTCGTAGGCACGGGACAGAGCGCCCGCCGGGTTGGCTTCGAGCTCTTCCGGGGTGCACTTCGGCGCAGTAAACGGGTGATGCAGAGCAGAGAAGCTGCCGTCATCGTTCTCTTCGAACATCGGGAAGTCGACGACCCACATCGGCGCCCACTTGCAGGTCAGCAGGTTCAGGTCGTGACCGAGCTTGATACGCAGCGCGCCCAGGGCTTCGCTGACGATCTTGGCCTTGTCGGCGCCAAAGAACACGATATCGCCGTCAACTGCGCCAACGCGATCAAGGATCGCATTGAGGTTGTCCAGCGGGATGTTCTTCACGATCGGCGATTGCAGACCTTCAACACCGGCAGCACGCTCGTTGACCTTGATGTACGCCAGGCCCTTGGCACCGTAGATGCCGACGAACTTGGTGTAGTCGTCGATCTGCTTGCGCGGCATGCTCGCGCCGCCTGGAACGCGCAGTGCGGCGATACGGCATTTCGGATCGTTGGCCGGGCCGCTGAACACCTTGAAATCAACTTCTTTCAGTTGATCGGCAACGTCGACCAGTTCCAGCGGGATACGCAGGTCTGGCTTGTCGGAACCGTAACGGCGCATGGCTTCTTCGAAAGTCATGTGCGGGAACTCGCCGAATTCCAGATCCAGCACTTCCTTGAACAGGTTGCGGATCATTTGCTCGGTCAGGCCCATGATCTCTTTTTCATCGAGGAAGCTGGTCTCGATGTCGATCTGGGTGAATTCCGGCTGACGGTCGGCGCGCAGGTCTTCGTCACGGAAGCACTTGGCGATCTGGTAGTAACGGTCGAAACCGGCAACCATCAGCAGTTGCTTGAACAGCTGTGGCGATTGCGGCAGCGCGAAGAACGAACCGGCGTGAGTACGGCTTGGCACGAGGTAGTCGCGCGCGCCTTCCGGAGTTGCACGGGTCAGGATCGGCGTTTCAACGTCGAGGAAGCCGTTTTCGTCCAGGAAGCGACGGATGCTGGTGGTCATGCGCGAACGCAGACGCAGCTTCTCGGCCATTTCCGGACGACGCAGGTCGAGGAAGCGATAGCGCAGACGGGTTTCTTCGCCCACGTCGGAGAACTCGTTCAGCGGGAACGGCGGGGTTTCCGACTCGTTCAGCACTTCCAGTTCGTAGCCCAGGACTTCGATCATGCCCGACGCCATGTTGGCATTGGTGGCACCGGCCGGACGCAGACGCACCTTGCCGGTGATCTTCACGACGTATTCGCTGCGCACGCGGTCGGCGGCGGCGAAGCTCTCGGCGCGATCCGGGTCGAACACCACCTGGGCCAGACCATCACGATCACGGATATCGAGGAAAATCACCCCGCCGTGGTCGCGGCGACGGTGAACCCATCCGCAAAGGGTAATTTCCTGGCCTTCCAGGCTTTCGTTCAGTTGGCCGCAATAATGGCTGCGCATCATGGTAGTGGTTTCGCTTCTCGTAATTCGAAATTCGGTGGAGATCCATCGCACTCAAGCTATGTGCGACCGGTGGATACTCGCGCGTGTCGTTCGACCTGGGTCTGAACCCTAGTCAGATTTGTCGCCACCGGCCAGATTCTTCTTCGCGCCGGTCTTGAAATCGGTTTCGTACCAACCGCTGCCGCTGAGGCGAAAGCCTGGCATGGACAGCTGTTTCTTGAGCTCTGGTGCCTGACAGGCAGGGCAATCGATCAGCGGTGCATCACTGATCTTTTGAATGGCTTCCAACTGATGACCACAGGAAGCACATTGGTAATCGTACATCGGCATGGCGTTGTCTCGGCGATCAGATTGCCAGCTCCCGCAGGGCGGTGTGGCGAAAGAGCGGGATTATATCCATTAAATGCGGCCTGTGCAGCCGGAAGACTGCACAGGCCGCCCAGTCATTGACAACCCCCGGTGGTCACCGGGGCATCGCGCAAGCCATGTACGACACACACCACCCGTACCAGACCGCTGAAGTTCTTCACGCCGCCATGACGCAAGTGCACTTCGCGATCGACACGGGATAACAACGTGCCGACCGAACAGCAATTCTCCTCGGCCATGCGACCCAGAATATTCCAGTAGACCTGCTCCAGCCGCATGCAGGTCGCAAACCCGTTCAAACGCACCGACCGGGCCAACGGCCGGATCAATGCCATGTCGAATTCGTCAAGAAACGGCGCCACGGCTCTGTCCTGCTGTGAGCCGATGGCGATTTCACTTCGCCTGTCTCCACCTTCCATATCGTTGACACTCCTTTGCCATCGCTGCTTGTTTTCAAGGCAACATCCTGTGACCTCATTAAAAGCGCAGGGGCAAAGGTATATCCAGACGACTTTTTGACCGTCCACGTAGGATAAGCCAACACAACAGGGAGGATCATGGACCAGCGAAGTGCTTACTTCGCTTCCTACAATAGCGAACGCTTTTTCCCGGCCAAAACGGGCGCACGACCCACAAACTGTGTCCGTGCGCCTCGGGCGATCAGGCTTCGAGCAGCGCCCTGAGCATCCACGCAGTTTTCTCGTGGACTTGCATGCGCTGGGTCAACAGGTCGGCGGTCGGCTCGTCGCTGACCTTGTCCAGCAGCGGAAAAATACCGCGGGCCGTGCGGGTGACCGCTTCCTGGCCTTCGACCAGTTGTTTGATCATGTCTTCGGCACTCGGCACGCCCACCTCTTCTTTAATAGAAGAAAGACGCGCGTAAGTCGCATAGGCACCCGGTGCAGGGAAACCCAGGGCGCGGATGCGCTCGGCAATCGAGTCCACGGCCAGGGCCAGTTCGTTGTATTGCTCTTCGAACATCAGGTGCAGGGTCCGGAACATCGGCCCGGTGACATTCCAGTGGAAGTTGTGGGTTTTCAGATACAGCACGTAGGTGTCCGACAGCAGACGCGAAAGCCCTTCGACGATGGATTTGCGGTCTTCTTCACTGATACCGATATCGATTGCCATGCTTACCCCCTAACGGCGATTGAATTCATCCAACAGGTGTCGGTTCACTGTAGCAAGGCCTCCCTCCCATGGCAGCCCCCGTATCGACCCGATAGAGGCGACAAATCGCCCCACGCCCTGCCGCTGGCCGGCGTGATTTGAGTAGCTGCAGGCTTTACTGTTAAATAGGCAGTGTGTCGCTACGCCCTGTTTTCCGGGTGTTGCGCATAGGCTGATGCCGGGCACGTGTCCAACGCCTCTTATTGTTCCGAAGCGAACCGTGCGCCTTCAGCTCTTCCTTGTGAGCCGTCATAACGTGAGTCATTAAAAATGTTGAAAATCGTCCACCTGCTAATGGGCGCAGCAGCCTTGCTGCTGTCCTTCATACCTAGCTTGAGATCCGAAGCCGTACCTTACCTGCAACAGCCCGATGCACTTTACCTGGCCTTTTTCGGCCTGCTGAACCTGGTTCTCGCTCCAGTGATCCCTTACTGGAACAAAGGCCCGCGCCAGCATCTGCAAAATCTGGTCAGCGCATTGCTGGTACTGACCGTCGTCCTGCAAACCCTGACCCTGATCGCACCGATGCCTGTCATCGCCGGCCAGCCAGCTGTGCTGTTCAGCCTGGTCATTGCTCTGGTTGCCGTGGCCGTACACCTGGCCGTCAGCTTCTATAAATCCTCACCGGCTGCCGCCGCGCAAAGCTACGACATGAGCAACCGCGATACCGGCACCGTCAAATGGTTCAACACCTCCAAGGGCTTCGGCTTTATCTCCCGGGATTCCGGCGATGATATTTTCGTGCACTTTCGCGCCATCCGTGGCGAAGGCCACCGCGTTCTGGTCGAAGGCCAGCGCGTGGAGTTCTCGGTGATGAACCGTGACAAAGGCCTGCAAGCCGAAGACGTGATCGCCGCCCTGCCGCGTCGCTGATCTGAAACGAAAAAACCGCGAACAGCCTGGCTGCTCGCGGTTTTTTATTACCCAAATAAAATGCAGAAACTCAGTAATGCGGCGGCGGTGCGTCTTCTTCGAAGGATCCGAACTGGCCGACCATTTCTTCCTGCCGCTTGAGCAGCGCGGCCATCTGCAACTGCAGACGCTCCACGACTCGCTGTTGCGCCACCAGCACGTCGTTCAACGCCTGAATGGTGTCGTCCTGAAACGCCAGACGGCTTTCCAGATCGTTGACGCGTTCTTCCAGGCTCATGATCAAACCTCCAGAAACTTGAAATCTTCGTCCAGCACCAGGCGCAGGCGCTCGCGGATCGCGGCTACCTGCTCGGCGCTGTAAGGTTTGGCGGGGTGCTTGCCCCAGACCGGCGCCGGCCATGCGGCATCATCACGTTTGCGCACGATCACATGCATGTGCAGCTGGCTGACAACGTTACCCAAGGTGGCAACGTTCATCTTGTCGGCATCGAACGAGTCCTTGAGCACCTCCGCCAGGGCTGTGGTTTCCTGCCAGAGACGCTGCTGGTCGGCGACATCCAATTGAAACAACTCGCTGATATCGTCGCGACGAGGTACCAGGATGAACCAGGGGTAGTTGGCGTCGTTGGACAGCAGCAGCCGGCAGAGCGGGAAGTCGCCGATGGTCAGCGTGTCCTGTTGAAGTCGTGAATCTAAAGCAAACACTGGGTGTACTCCCGGCTGATCGACAATATTCAGCTTAGTGGGCCAGCCCGGTGGAGGGCGCACTAAACGACAGGACGGCAGCATACCTTCGAATGCCCTGCCCTTCACGATGAAGCGGCGCCCCGACATGGAACATTTCTGGCGATCGCGCACCAGCACGAGACCCTCCGCGCCAGGCAACACGCCGGAATGACCGCGACTCACTACCGCGTTCAGGGCCATGACAGGGTGCAAGTGTTTGAATTCAGTACAGCCAGAAAAATTATTTGCACCAAAACCGTACAGTGCGTCTACGCTCAATGGCTCGGGCATCCGCCAAATACTCACTGACAGGGTGAACCGGTAACGTTTTTGGTTGTCATGCGCAAAAACGCGCGAGGCAACACCAAGCGAGCAAGCGCGTCAACCCTCATCAAAGAGGGGCGCGCGAGCCCGTATTTACAAGGTTTTTACAGCAACGAGCGGGGTCAGGGAAAAATAACCGCATCAATTTTGCGGTTTGTGCACGCTTGTTGCATTCGTACTCATATGGGCTATGAGCACGCCACGGGAAGTGGTGGCTCAAACCCCGAAAAAAACAGTGGCAGGGTTGCCCGATGGAGATTCAAGTGTTTTGCCAGGGACTCTTTTTTACCGATGCAAAAAGGCCCAGAAACAGCGATAAAGTTGTCAGTCCGGCTGCATTGGTACTGTGAATTTGCGACATCAACCAAGCCATTTGCGACAGCGTCGTAAAGAACATGAAAGGTTGTATGCGCAAGTATCGCCAACATTGTCGGCGTGATATAAGTTTGCGCCGACACAAAAAGAAAGAGCCGCCCAGATAATAAAACAGGTGGGACGGCAGTACTCTTCTAAAACCAAAGGAGCAAATCACGATGCGCGTGATGAAGTGGAGCATGATCGCACTGGCCGTTACAGCAGCCAGTACTCAGTTGGCTACGGCCGCACCGTTTGTTAGTGACCAGTCTGAAGCCAAAGGCTTTGTTGAAGACGCCAAACTGACCGAAACGTTGAAGAACTACTACTTCAACCGTGACAACAAGAACGGCGGCCACGACCAGAAAGACTGGACCCAGGGCTTCCTCGGCAACTTCAACTCCGGTTATACCCAAGGCACCGTCGGCGTCGGTATCGATGCATTCGGTTACCTGGCAGTCAAACTGGATGGCGGCGATGGCACCTCCGGTACAGGCAACATGAGCCGTAGCGACGTCGTCAAGGCCAACGGTTATGCCCACGACGTTGACAACAGCCAAGGCAAAGCCGGCGCTGCCATCAAGTTCCGCATCTCCAAAACCGAGCTGAAAGTCGGCGACCAGCAGCCAAGCACTGCTCCAGTGTTCGCTGTCGGCGGTTCCCGTGTCATTCCGCAAACTGCCAGCGGCTTCCAGCTGCAGAGCAGCGAAGTCAAAGACCTTGACCTCGAAGCCGGTCACTTCTACTCGGCGACCAGCCAGGACAAGAACGCCCGTGATGGCGGCCTGTTCGCGAACTATGCCGGCGTAGAAGCCAAAACCATCGACTATTTCGGTGGCAAGTACGGCATCACCGAAAACCTGAGCGCATCGCTCTACGGTGCCAAGCTGGAAGACGTCTGGAACCAGTACTACGCGAACGTGAACCTCACCACTCCATTCGGTGGTGACACTTCGTTGAACACTGACTTCAACATCTACCGCACCACCGACACCGGTGACAAGCTGGCGGGCGACATCAGCAACACTGCCTTCTCCCTGGCAACTGCGCTGTCGTTCCTGAAAGCCCACACCTTCACCCTGGCCTTCCAGAAGGTCAACGGTGACACTCCATTCGACTACGTCGGTGTAGGCAAGAACAACCGTGGCGGCGACTCGATCTTCCTCGCCAACTCCATCCAGTACTCTGACTTCAACGGCCCAGGCGAGAAATCCCTGCAAGCTCGTTACGACCTGAAAATGGCTGAGTACGGCGTTCCTGGCCTGAGCTTCATGGTTCGTTACGTTAAAGGTTGGGATATCGACGGTACCGGTCTGGCTGCAAACAGCCAATACCGCACCAGCACTGGCGCACCACTGTACGGTGAAGACGGCAAGCACCACGAAACCAACTTCGAAGCCAAATACGTAGTTCAGTCTGGCCCAGCTAAAGATCTGTCCTTCCGCATTCGTCAAGCCTGGCACACCGCCAACGCCGACCAAGGCGAAGGCGACGTTAAAGAGTTCCGTCTGATCACCGAGTACCCACTGAACATCTTGTAATCGTCAGTGGTTAGTTTGGTAGCATAAAAAAAGGCCCATCTTCGGATGGGCCTTTTTTGTTATCTGTCACTTGTAATAAATGCCTGACCAACAAGTCAGGCAATTAATTAGCAACCTATCATTACACCGCCGATTCCTGAACCACACGAATCACTCGCTGTGGAAACGGAATATCGATGCCGGCAGTCTTTAAACGATCACGGGATTGTTCGTTAAACATGAACATCACATCCCAATAGTCTGCAGTTTTAACCCAGACCCGCAGGGAAACAGTAATCGAACTATCGCCCAAGGTAGAAATGACAGCCTGCGGCGCCGGATCCTGCAGAACGCGATCATCCTTGGCCAGATCCAGCAGCACCTGACGGGCCTTTTGCAGATCGGCTTCGTAATCGACACCCACATCAAACACAACCTTGCGGGTTGGCTGACGGTTGGTGTTGGTAATGATGCCATTCGACAGATTGCCGTTCGGCACGATGATGGTCTTGTTGTCGCCGGTACGCAGCACGGTGTGGAAAATCTGGATGCTGTCGACAGTACCCGCCACGCCTTGCGCTTCGATCCAGTCACCGATACGGAACGGACGGAACAGCAGAATCAGCACACCACCGGCGAAGTTCGCCAGGCTGCCCTGCAACGCCAGGCCGATGGCCAGGCCGGCCGCACCGATTGCCGCCACGAACGAAGTGGTCTCGACGCCGATCATCGAGGCCACGCTGACGATCAACAGCACCTTGAGAATGATGTTGGCCAGGCTGCTGATGAAACCTTGCAGAGCCAGGTCGGCATTGCGCAGAGCCAGCAGGCCGCCGAGTTTTTGCGTGACCTTGTTGATCAGCCACCAGCCGATCGCCAGGGTAATCACTGCGAGCAGCACACGACTGCCGTATTCCATGATCATCGGAATCCACGCCTGGGACGCCTTGACCAGGTTGTCTACCTCAGCATTCAAATCCATCTTTTATCTCCTGATTGCCGGCTTCCCGGGCTGAAAAAATCAGCGGCAGAACGACCGGCCCTGTGGGGGCTCAATCGTTTCTGCCGCTGCTTGGGCCTCGGACGCTGAAAACGCCGAGAGGTTCCCGACTCGGATGGCTCAGTCGCGGAAGTTGTTGAATTGCAGTGGCATGCCGAATTCCTTGGCGCGCAGGGCAGCGATGGCTTCCTGCAGGTCATCACGCTTCTTGCCGGTCACACGCACCTGTTCGCCCTGAATGGCGGCCTGCACCTTGAGCTTGGCGTCCTTGATGTGGCCGACGATCTTCTTCGCCAGTTCCTTGTCGATGCCTTCCTTCAGAACGGCGTCCTGCTTCATCAGCTTGCCCGATGCGAAGGAGTCTTTGACTTCGAGGCACTGTACGTCGATCTTGCGCTTGACCAGGGCCAGCTTGAGGATCTCGATCATCGCTTCCAGCTGGAAATCGGCTTCAGCGGTCAGGTGGACGGTCAGGTCCTTTTCCTTGAATTCGAAGCTGCCCTTGCCTTTCAGGTCATAACGACGATCGAGTTCCTTCACGGCGTTCTCGACCGCGTTGGTGAGTTCGTGTTTGTCCAGTTCGGATACCACGTCGAACGACGGCATGTAATCTCTCCAATAAAAAGGCGCGCTCGTTCAGGACGCGGCGCGCTTGGCTTGCGGTTAAAATCGGGCTCATTATAACGGGTCTTTTCCCACCGACACGGCGAGCCTTGCATGCCAGTACCTTACCGAGTGAAAAACTGATGTCCACCCCCTGGCACATCCTCGGCGCCGGAAGTCTCGGCACACTCTGGGCCACGCGTCTGGCCCGGGCCGGACTGCCGGTCCGGTTGATCCTGCGCGATATCGATCGTTTGCATGACTATGCGACGGCGGGCGGCCTGACCCTCGTGGAACAAGGCGTGGCCAGCAGCTACGCCATCCCCGGCGAAACGCCGGACAGTCCCGAACCGATCCGTCGCCTGCTGGTGGCGTGCAAAGCCTACGATGCCGAGAGCGCCGTGGCCGGCATCGCTCATCGCCTGGCGCCGGATGCAGAACTGATTCTTCTGCAGAACGGCCTCGGCAGTCAGGAAGCGGTCGCCGCGCAAGTCCCGCAGGCCCGTTGCATCAGCGCCTCCAGCACCGAAGGCGCGTTTCGCGATGGCGACTGGCGCGTAGTGTTCGCCGGCCACGGTTACACCTGGCTCGGCGATGCCGGTCATCCCGTGGCACCGTTCTGGCTGGATGATCTTGAAGCGGCAAAGATTCCTCATGAATGGAGCGCCGACATCCTCACCCGACTGTGGCGAAAACTGGCGCTCAACTGTGCGATCAATCCGTTGACCGTGTTGCACGACTGCCGCAACGGTGGATTGCAGGAGCACCACTGCGAAGTCGCCACGCTGTGCGCCGAGCTGACCGAGTTGCTCGAACGTTGCGGCCAGCCAGCGGCGGCGGACAACCTGCAACAGGAAGTCGAGCGGGTAATTTTGGCCACCGCCGCCAATTTCTCCTCCATGTATCAGGACGTGGCCAGCAAACGCCGCACCGAGATGAGCTACCTGCTGGGCCATGCCTGCAAGGTTGCGCAGCGGCACCAGCTCAACCTGCCGCATCTGAAGCAATTGCAGCAGCGCCTGACCGCGCATCTGCACAGTCTCGGATTGCCCGTCGACTGAGCAGCGGCTACGCTGCCCACTTGTTCCTTTGCTGCGATAAACCTGATGCCATTGCGCCAGCGCCTCGAAAACCTGCCGGTCGGCCAGAAACTGCTGGCCGCCCTGCTGGTGCTGTTGACCACCGTGTTACTGGTCGCGAACCTGACCTTCATCAGTGCGGCCTATTACATTTCCCAAGAAAGCATGGCGCCTCAGGCGCTGCAGACCATTGGCCGACTGGTATCGAACCCGAGCCTGGTCGCCGAAGCCTTGCAGTCACCGCAAAGCGCCGAGCGCCTGCTCAAAGAGCTCGACAGTTACTCGCCGCTGCGCGCAGCCGCCCTGTATGACGGCAAGGGCGACCGCATTGCGCAGGTGCAACGCGGCGACAAGCTCAACCTGCCGGAGCGCTACCGGCATATCGAAGCCTGGCAACTCACCGAGTTTCGCAGCAACCAGTTGATCACCCTGCCCCGCCCCGGCACTGCGCCCGGCCATCTGTTGTTGGTGGCCAGCAGCGAACTGCCGATGGCGTTCTACACCGGCACCCTGACGGCGAGCCTCGGAATCCTGATTTTCAGCGTACTGCTGTGGCTGGTGATTGCCCGGCAGATCAAACGCCTGATCACCCGGCCGATCCATCAACTCGAAGAGCTGTCCCGCCAGGTGACCCGCGAGGAGAACTACGCCCTGCGCGCCTCACGCGGCAACCATGACGAAATCGGCAGTCTGGCCGAGGCCTTCAACACCATGCTTTCACGCATCGAGGCCCGGGAGCAGCAGCTCAAGCGCGCCCGCGATGACTCGCAAGCCGCCTACGATCAGGCGCAGGGGCTGGCCGAAGAAACCCGCCACACCAATCGCAAATTGGAGCTGGAAGTCCAGGTGCGGAGCAAGATCGAGAAGAAGCTCACGGGTTTTCAGAACTACCTCAACAGCATCATCGACTCCATGCCTTCGGCGCTGATCGCCCTCGACGAACAGCTCTACGTCACGCAATGGAACCAGGAGGCCAGCGCCCTCTCCGGCACCCGGCTGGACGAAGCGCTGAACCAGCCGATCTTCCTCGCCTTCGAACCGCTCAAGCCGTTCCTGCCGCAGCTCAAGCAGACCGTCGAACAACACACCGTGGCGAAAATCGAGCGGGTGACCTGGTTCAAGGACGACGAGCCCAAGCATTACGCCCTGACCTTCTACCCGCTGATGGGCGGTGCCGGACGCGGCGTGGTGATCCGTATCGATGACATCACCCAGCGCCTGTCGCTGGAGGACATGATGGTGCAGTCGGAAAAAATGCTCTCGGTCGGCGGCCTCGCCGCCGGCATGGCCCACGAGATCAACAACCCGCTGGGGGCGATCCTGCACAACGTGCAGAACATTCGCCGGCGCCTGTCGCCCGACCTGCCGAAAAACCTCGAGCAAGCCGAACAACTGGGCATCGAACTGGATACCGTGAACCGCTACCTGCAAGGCCGGGAAGTCCCGCAATTGCTCGACGGCATTCAGCAGGCCGGTGCCCGGGCGGCAAAAATCGTCACCCACATGCTCAGTTTCAGCCGCCGCAGCACCCGGCAGATGGCCCCTTGCGACCTGCCGGCGCTGATCGATCAAGCGGTGGATATCGCTGGTAACGACTTCGACCTGGCGATTGGTTTCGACTTCAAGGGGCAGGCGATCATCCGTCAGTTCGATCCGGCGCTGGGTCCGGTTCCGGGCACCGCCAACGAGCTGGAACAGGTGCTGCTCAACCTGCTGAAAAACGCTGCGCAGGCGATCCACCTGCGTGAAGACGACAGCGAGCCGGGGCGGATCATCTTGCGCACCAAACTCAATCCGCCGTGGGCCGAGATCCAGGTCGAAGACAACGGCATCGGCATGAGCGAGAACGTGCGCAAACGCACCTTCGAGCCGTTCTTCACCACCAAGGAAATCGGCCAGGGCACGGGGCTCGGGCTGTCGGTGTCGTATTTCATCATCACCAACAACCACAAAGGGCAGATGGAAGTGCAGTCGGCACCGGGACAAGGCACCTGCTTCACCCTGCGCCTGCCGCTCACGCAACCTGCACCCATTGCCGCAGAAACCAATCAACTACCGAGGTAAACCATGGGCTTTCGCTTGTCGAAGATCTACACCCGCACCGGCGACAAAGGCGAAACCGGCCTCGGCGATGGTCGCCGCGTCCCCAAGGATCACCCACGCATCGAAGCCATTGGCGAGGTCGACACGCTGAACAGTCAGGTCGGCGTGCTGCTGGCCGGGTTGATCGCCGAGCGCGAAAACTGCCCCGGGCTGAATGAATTGATCGACGTATTGGCACCCTGCCAACACCGCTTGTTCGATCTCGGTGGCGAGCTGGCAATGCCGGAATATCAGGCGCTGAACACGGCAGAAATCGAACGACTGGAAGCGGCCATCGATGCCTGGAACGAGGAATTGGGGCCGCTGGAGAACTTCATTCTGCCCGGCGGTTCGATGCTGATTGCCCAGGCGCATGTCTGCCGCAGCCTGGCGCGCAGTGCCGAGCGGCGTTGCCAGCATTTGAATGCGATCGAACCGTTGGCCGGGGTGGGCCTGGCTTACATCAATCGCTTGTCGGATCTGTTGTTTGTGGCGGCGAGGCTGATTGCGCGGCGCCAGGGCATCGCCGAGATTCTGTGGCAACCGGCCGCAAAACCCGAAAACTGATCACTCCCACGCCACGCGCGGGAGTGTTCAGATGCCCAGTCAGGCCTCAGGCCAGAACGCCCGAATCCCCGCCACACCCTGAGCCCCCGCATTCCACGCTTTCTCGCGCTCGGCCGGGCCGACTCCACCCAACAGGAATACCGGCTTGCTGAAGCCTTCGATCAGCGTCGAAGCCTGCTCCCAGCCCAGCGGCTGCGCATCCGGATGAGTCAGGGTCGGCTGCACCGGCGACAGGGTGACGAAATCCACGCCCATCTGCTCGGCCAGCGCCAGTTCTTCAGCATTGTGGCAGGACGCTGCCAGCCAGCGCTCCGCCGGCAGCGGACGCCCTGCTGCCGCGTACTTGCGCAACTGCGCCGAGGTAATGTGCCAACCGGCGGACGGGAAGTCGCCCAGCCACTCGAACGGGCCCTTGATCATCAACTGCGCCTTGCCGGCACACAGGCCGACCGCGTCCACTGCCAGATCGCGGTACTTCGGGTCATAACCATTGGGCGCACGCAGCTGGATCAGCTTGATGCCACCGGCAATCGCCTTCTGGATACCGCGCAGCAAGGCCGGGGTTTCCAGGTCTTCCGGGGTGATCAGGTATTCAGCAGGCAGACGCGCCGCCGCCACGATCGGCTGGTTGGCTGCCGGGAATTCGTAATTTGCCAGTTCCTTGGCCGACACCCAGGCCAATGGCTGACCTTCGGCGCCGTGGGGTTCGCCAGTGAAGCTTGAGACTTCCCAGACATCCAGCAACACCTGCTTGTCCGGGTAATCGTGGCGAACCTTGATCAGCGGGCGAGCAGCGCCGACGACAATGCCCAGTTCTTCGTGCAGCTCACGGGCCAGCGCGGTTTGCACCGACTCATCGGCTTCGACCTTGCCACCAGGAAATTCCCACAGACCGCCCTGGTGCTGGGTGTCAGCCCGACGGGCGATGAGGATTTTGCCGCTGTCGTCACGAATGACGGCAGCAGCGACGTGTACGCGTTTCACGACTGCAACTCCTCCAGTCCTGCCTTTTGCCAGGCCTTGAAGGCCGGCCACTGATAAACGGTTTCAACATAGGCTTCATCTTCGGCCGGCAACTGCACCTGATAGGTACGCAGGCGCACGGCAATCGGCGCGAAGAACGCATCCGCCAACGACACGCGACCAAACAGGAACGGCCCCGGCTCGGTGGCAACGGCACGGCATTCGGCCCACAGCGCGAGCATGCGCTCGACATCGACCTTAACTTCCGGCGGTACCGGATTGAGCGGTGCGTCGTGGCTCAGGTTGAACGGCATGTGATTGCGCATGGCGAAGAAACCGCTGTGCATCTGCGCGCAGGCAGAACGCGCCTGAGCGCGGGCCGCGATATCAGTCGGCCAGAGCTGTTCGGAAGGAAACTGTTCGGCCAGGTATTCGGCAATCGCCAGAGAGTCGGCGATGGTGCCCCGCGCGGTGGTCAGCAGCGGTACCTTGCCGGTGGGCGAATGCTTGAGCAGGCGCTCGCGGGTGTCGGGCTTGCCGAGTTTGATCAGTTCTTCTGTGTAGGGTGCGCCGGTCAGTTCAAGCGCCAGTGCCGCGCGCAGGGACCAGGAGGAAAGCAGTTTGTCGCCGATGATCAGGTGAAGGCTCATGTTCGGGTCCTTTCATGGGACAGAAGAAAAGGAGGTCCGCAGACCTCCCTCTTCGGCAGGGATCAGGTGCGGTATTCGGCGTTGATCTTCACGTACTCGTGGGACAGGTCGGTCGTCCAGATGGTTTCGCTGCAATCGCCGCGACCCAGTTCGATACGGATGGTGATCTCTTCCTGCTGCATCACTGCCGAGCCCTGGGCTTCAGTGTAGGTCGCAGCGCGGGCGCCACGGCTGGCAATGCACACTTCGCCGAGGAACACGTCGATCTTGCTCACGTCCAGATCCGGCACGCCGGCACGGCCGACAGCGGCGAGGATACGACCCCAGTTCGGGTCGGAGGCGAACAGTGCAGTCTTGATCAGCGGCGAGTGGGCCACGGTGTAGCCGACGTCCAGGCATTCCTGGTGATTGCCGCCGCCGTTGACTTCAACGGTCACGAACTTGGTCGCACCTTCGCCGTCACGCACGATGGCCTGAGCCACGTCCATGCACACTTCGAACACGGCCTGTTTCAGCTTGGCGAACAGCTCGCCCTCGGCACGGGTGATTTCCGGCAGCGCAGCCTTGCCGGTGGCAATCAGCATGCAGCAGTCGTTGGTCGAGGTGTCGCCGTCGATGGTGATGCGGTTGAACGACTTGTTGGCGCCGTCCAGCATCAGGTTGTGCAACACGTCGCGGGAGACTTTGGCGTCGGTGGCGATGTAGCCGAGCATGGTCGCCATGTTCGGACGGATCATGCCCGCGCCCTTGCTGATGCCGGTGACAGTGATGGTCACGCCGTCATGCTGGAACTGGCGGCTGGCGCCTTTTGGCAGCGTGTCGGTGGTCATGATGCCGGTGGCGGCCGCTTCCCAGTTGTTTTCCGACAGATCGTCCAGCGCGGCCTGCAAGGCGCCTTCGATCTTCTCGACCGGCAGCGGCTCGCCGATCACGCCGGTGGAGTACGGCAGGATCTGGCTGGCATCCACGCCGGTCAGTTCAGCCAGTTTCGCGGTCGTGCGCTCAGCGGCGGCCAGGCCAGGCTCGCCGGTGCCAGCGTTGGCATTGCCGGTGTTGGTCAACAGGTAGCGCACAGCGTTCTGCACGCGTTTCTTGGCCAGGATCACCGGCGCGGCGCAGAAAGCGTTCAACGTGAACACGCCCGCCACGGTGGAACCTTCGGCACAGCGCATCACGACGACATCCTTGCGCCCAGGGCGCTTGATGCCGGCCGAAGCGATACCGAGTTCAAAACCGGCAACCGGGTGCAACGTTGGCAAAGGACCAAGACCAACAGCCATGAATGCGCTCCTTACTCAATGATGTCAGCACCGCCAAGCGTAGTGACGGTGGTGTAAATGGCAAAACGCCGCGACGGCTGGTGCCGGTCGCGGCGCGGGTATTTCAGCGATTGAAACGGGTTTTACTGGATCTGCCCGTGGCAATGCTTGAATTTCTTGCCCGAACCGCAGTAGCACAGTTCGTTGCGGCCCAGCTTCTGCTCGTTGCGAACCGGCGCGGTGGCCAGGGCCACATCAACCTCTTCACCGACCAGTGCTTCCGGCTGCTCCAGACCTGGCGCCTCGGCGTGTTCGAACTGCATGCGCGCGGCCAGCGCTTCGGCTTCCTGACGCAGGCGTTGCTCTTCTTCGGCCGGATCTTCGCGGCGAACCTGAACGTGCGACAGCACACGGATCGAGTCGCGCTTGATCGAATCCAGCAGCTCGGAGAACAGCGTGAAGGACTCGCGCTTGTATTCCTGCTTCGGGTTCTTCTGGGCGTAGCCACGCAGGTGAATGCCGTGACGCAGGTGATCCATGGTCGACAGGTGGTCTTTCCACAGGTCGTCCAGAACGCGCAGCACGATCTGTTTCTCGAAGGAGCGCAGTGCGTCGGCACCGGCCTGGTCTTCTTTCTCGTTGTACGCCGCCATCAGCTCGGTCATGAGCTTCTCGCGCAGGGTTTCTTCGTACAGGTGATCGTCTTCGTCGAGCCATTGCTGGATCGGCAGCTTCACACCGAAGTCGCTGGCAATCGACGCTTCCAGACCGGCCACGTCCCACTGCTCTGGCAGCGATTGCGGCGGAATGTGGGCGCTGACGGTTGCGTTCAGTACGTCCTGACGGAAATCAGCAATGGTCTCGCCGATGTTGTCCGCGGCCAGCAACGTGTTACGCATGTGATAGATCACTTTACGCTGTTCGTTGTTGACGTCGTCGAACTCGAGCAGTTGCTTGCGAATGTCGAAGTTGCGGCCTTCAACCTTGCGCTGTGCCTTTTCGATGGCGTTGGTCACCATGCGGTGCTCGATCGCTTCACCGGACTGCATGCCCAGGGCTTTCATGAAGTTCTTCACCCGGTCAGAGGCGAAGATGCGCATCAGGCTGTCTTCCAGCGACAGGTAGAAGCGGCTCGAACCGGCGTCACCCTGACGGCCGGCACGGCCACGCAGCTGGTTGTCGATACGACGGGATTCGTGACGCTCGGAAGCGATCACCTGCAGACCGCCGGATTCCAGCACTTGCTGGTGGCGCTTCTGCCAGTCGGCCTTGATCTGAGCGATCTGCTCAGGGGTCGGGTTTTCCAGCGACGCAACTTCAACTTCCCAGTTGCCGCCCAACAGGATGTCGGTACCACGACCGGCCATGTTGGTGGCGATGGTCAGGGCGCCCGGACGACCGGCCTGCGCGATGATTTCAGCTTCTTTTTCGTGGAACTTGGCGTTCAGAACCTTGTGTTCGATGCCTTCCTTCACGAGCAATGCGGACATGTGCTCGGAGGTTTCGATGGTGGCAGTACCCACCAGCACCGGACGACCGGCAGCCATGCTTTCCTTGATGTCATTGACGATCGCCGCGTATTTCTCTTCGGCGGTCAGGAACACCAGGTCGTTGTAGTCCTTACGGGCCAACGGCTTGTTGGTCGGGATCACGATGACCGGCAGACCATAGATCTGATGGAATTCGAACGCTTCGGTGTCGGCCGTACCGGTCATGCCGGACAGCTTGTCGTACAGACGGAAGTAGTTCTGGAACGTGGTCGATGCCAGGGTCTGGCTCTCGGCCTGGATGTTCAGGTTTTCCTTGGCTTCGATGGCCTGGTGCAGGCCTTCGGACAGACGACGGCCCGGCATGGTACGGCCGGTGTGTTCGTCGACCAGTACGACCTGACCGTCCTGCACGATGTATTCAACGTTGCGGTTGAACAGCTTGTGCGCACGCAGACCGGCGTAAACGTGAGTCAGCAGGCTCAGGTTGTGCGCCGAGTACAGGCTCTCGCCTTCGGCCAGCAGACCGATGCTGGTCAACTGGTCTTCGATGAACTGGTGACCGGCTTCGTTGAGTTCGACCTGACGGGTCTTCTCGTCAACGGTGAAGTGGCCTTCCTGGGTGACGACGCCTTCGACTTCTTCGACGTGCAGCTTGAGTTTCGGGATCAGTTTGTTGATCTCGATGTACAGCTTGGAGCTATCCTCGGCCTGACCGGAAATGATCAGCGGGGTACGCGCTTCGTCGATGAGGATGGAGTCGACTTCGTCGATCACGGCAAAGTTGAGTTCGCGCTGGAATTTCTCTTCCATGCTGAACGCCATGTTGTCGCGCAGGTAGTCGAACCCGAATTCGTTGTTGGTGCCGTAGGTAATGTCGGCGGCGTAGGCCAGACGTTTCTCTTCCGGCGGCTGGAACGGCGTCACGATGCCGACGGTCAGGCCGAGGAACTCATACAGCGGACGCATCCAGTTGGCGTCACGGCGGGCCAGGTAGTCGTTCACGGTCACAACGTGCACGCCCTTGCCGGACAGCGCGTTGAGGTAAACGCCCAGGGTACCCACCAAGGTCTTGCCTTCACCGGTACGCATTTCGGCAATCCGGCCTTCATGCAGGGTCATGCCGCCGATCAGCTGGACGTCGAAGTGACGCATGCCCATGACGCGCTTGCCGGCTTCGCGGGCGACCGCAAAAGCTTCCGGCAACAGCTTGTCGAGGGTTTCCCCTTTGGCGATGCGGTCCTTGAACTCTGCGGTCTTGGCGCGCAGTTGATCGTCCGAAAGGGCGACCATCTTCTCTTCGAAGGCATTGACGAGCTGCACCGTCTTGAGCATGCGTTTGACTTCACGCTCGTTCTTGCTTCCAAAAAGTTTCTTTAACAAAGGCGCAAACATATCGGCAGGATCTTCCACACTAAAGGGATGGAGGGCGGCCCCGTGAGTCGCCCGTGCAGCCCTCATGGCCGCATGCGAACGAGCATTCTACCCGGAAACGGTGGTGAGGAAAGTGGCGATATTCCACGATGCTGGCACTGCGCTTTGACGGGGCTCACTTAAAATAGGGGCGTTTTGCTCAACTTCAAGCCGTTGGAGGCAGAAGTTAGTCGTTGATTTAATGGGCAAAGCAGGGACAAAAGCAATGGGCGAGTGAAATGGGTGCTATCTGCTACCATGGCGCCTCTGTTACTTCAGGTGTTAGATCATGGCATTTCGCCCTCTTACAGCCAGAGCGCCCGCCGTTCTGCTTCGCGAAGCCAAGCCGCTGAAAGCCATCCTCGGCCATGCCCAACGTCTGGGCCGTCTGCAACGCCTGCTCGAAAGCCAACTGCAACCCGCCGCCCGCGAGCATTGTCATGTAGCATCGTGGCGCGAAGGCAATCTGTTGCTGATTGTCACCGATGGCCATTGGGCCACACGCCTGCGCTACCAGCAAAAACGCCTGCAACGGCAACTGCAGATGTTCGATGAGTTCGCCAACCTGACGCGGATTCAGTTCAAGGTCCAGCCGCCAACGGTGCAGCGCGGTGCAGCCGGGCACACGATGGACTTGTCGACGGATGCGGCGGCGACCATTCAGTCGACCGCCGACGGGATCAGTGATCCGAACCTGCGGGCGGCGCTGGAACGTCTGGCCGCCCACGCCAAAGCCAAATCCTGACCCGAAATCCTGTGGGAGCAAGCTCCCACGGGTGTTATCGGCGTTTGCTGCCACCGAGCAGAGAACCCATCAGGCCGCGCACCAACTGTTTGCCCAGCGAGTTCGCTGCCTGGCGCATCGCCGATTTCAACGCCTGCCCCGCTGCCGTCCCGAGGAACTCCCCGGCCTTGTCTGCCAGGCTTGGCTCCGCGGCTGCCGGTTTGCCGGGTGCTGCTTCACCTTCCGGCGCCAGCCCTTTGCGCCCCATCAGGATTTCATAGGCCGACTCGCGGTCGATCGGCTTGTCATAACGCCCCTTGAACGGTGACCCGGCAATCAGCATCGTGCGTTCGGTCTCGGTCAACGGCCCGATCCGCGATTGCGGCGGCGCCACCAGCACCCGCTGGACCATTTCCGGCGTGCCCTTTTCCTGCAAGGTGCCGACCAGCGCTTCGCCGATCCCAAGCTCAGTCAACACCGACAACGTATCGAACGCCGGATTCGGCCGGAACCCGTCCGCCACCGCCCGCAGGGATTTCTGCTCCTTGGCGGTGAACGCGCGCAGACCGTGCTGGACCCGCAGGCCCAATTGCGCCAGCACATCGTCCGGCAAATCGCCCGGCGACTGGGTGACGAAATACACACCGACGCCCTTGGAACGGATCAGTCGCACCACCTGCTCCAGACGTTCCTGCAAGGCCTTGGGTGTATCGCCGAACAACAAGTGCGCTTCGTCGAAGAACAGCGCCAGCAACGGTTTGTCGGCATCACCGCGCTCCGGCAATTGCTCGAACAGCTCAGCGAGCAACCACAGCAGGAACGTCGCGTAGACCTTCGGCGCTTCATGCACCAGACGACTGGCATCGAGCAAATGAATGCGCCCGCGACCGTCGGCGGCCGGTTGCAGAATGTCCTCCAGTTGCAGCGCCGGTTCGCCGAACAAGGCTTCGGCACCCTGCTGTTCAAGGATGGCCAGACGCCGCAACAGCGCCTGGCTGGAACCGGTGGTAAACAGCGCCGAATCTTCGCCGAGCAACTGCGGGTTGTCCTTGAGGTGATTGAGCAGCGCTTTCAGGTCTTTCAGATCCAGCAGCAACAGGCCTTCGCGATCGGCGACCTTGAACGCCGCGTACAGCGCCGACTGCTGACTATCGGTCAGTTCCAGCAAGGCGCCGATCAGCAGCGGCCCCATTTCGCTCAGCGTGGTGCGCAGCGGATGACCGGACTCACCATGAATGTCCCACAAGGTCACGGGATAAGCCTGAGGCTTGTAGTTGAGCCACGGCATGCCGGCGATGCGCTCGGCGACCTTGCCCTGAGGATTGCCGGCAGCACCGAGACCACACAGGTCACCCTTGATGTCGGCGGCGAACACCGCGACCCCGGCGTCACTGAACGCTTCAGCCAGCCGTTGCAGGGTGACGGTCTTGCCGGTGCCGGTCGCGCCGGCCACCAGTCCATGACGGTTGGCCAGGCGCATCGCCTGAGCGATCGGTTGCCCGGCGAGATCGGCGCCGATAACGAGTTGCGAGGAGTCAGGCATTTGGTCACCCAATAGTTAATCTTTGTCGAGCATGGCCGATAGAGAGGAGTGAGAGACCCGATCAAAAGTCCGGTCCGTGATTTCCCTAAGGAGAGACGGAAATATCACTCAGCTTTCACACCTGCCCATTTTGCGCGCCTTTATAAAAGCACGCCCTGGACATTAAGACCTTAGCGGAACCCCAAGCCATGAACAAAAATCTACGCTTCAGCCATAAAATTTTGCTTGCCGCCGCCCTCATCGTCATTGCCGCCTTCGCCTCGTTCACGCTGTACAACGACTGGCTGCAGCGCAATGCAATCCGCGATGACCTGAACAATTACCTCAACGAGATGGGCGAGGTCACTGCCGACAACATCCAGACCTGGCTCAGCGGGCGCATCCTGCTGATCGAGAACGCGGCACAGAACATCGCCATCAATCCCGAGCCTGCCGCCGTTGCCAGCCTGCTGGAACAGAAAGCCCTGACCTCGACCTTCATGGCTTCCTACCTGGGCGATGCCACCGGTCACTTCACCATCCGTCCGGATGCGAAGATGCCGGATGGTTTCGATCCACGGGTTCGCCCTTGGTATAAAGGTGCCGAAAGCAGCAGCACTTCGACCCTGACCGAACCGTACATCGACGCGGCCACCGGCCAGACCATCATTTCCATCGCCACTGCCGCGAAAAAGGCCGGTCAGAGCGTGGGTGTGGTGGGCGGCGACCTGAGCCTGCAAACCCTGATCAACACCCTCAGCGCCCGGGACTTCTCTGGCATGGGCTACGCGTTCCTGGTCAGCGCCGACGGCAAGATCCTGGTGCACCCGGACAAGGCCCTGGTGATGAAATCGCTCAAGGAAGCCTACCCGCAGGACACGCCGCGCATCAGCAGCGACTTCAGTGAAATCACTGTCGACGGCAAGACCCGCATCGTCACCTTCACCCCGATCAAGGGCCTGCCGTCGGTGAACTGGTACATCGGCCTGTCGGTGGACAAGGACAAAGCCTTCTCGATGCTCAGCCAGTTCCGCACCTCGGCCGTGATTGCGACCGTGATTGCGGTGGCGATCATCATCGCCCTGCTTGGCATGCTGATCCGCATCCTGATCCAGCCGCTGCACGTCATGACCCGCGCCATGGAAGACATCGCCGACGGCGAAGGCGACCTGACCAAGCGCCTGACCATCCAGAACCAGGATGAATTCGGCGTGCTCGGCACGGCGTTCAACCGCTTCGTCGAGCGGGTTCACGGTTCAATTCGCGAAGTGTCGTCCGCCACCGGGCAAGTCAACGAAGTCGCCCTGCGGGTCGTCGCAGCCTCGAACTCGTCGATGTACAACTCCGACCAGCAAGCCTCGCGCACCAACAGCGTGGCCGCCGCGATCAACCAGCTCGGTGCCGCCGCTCAGGAAATCGCCCGCAACGCCGCGCAAGCCTCGACCCAGGCCAGCGACGCCCGAGGCCTGGCCGAAGACGGCCAGCAAGTGGTGGATCGCAGCATCAAGGCAATGAATCAACTGTCGAGCATGCTCAGCGCGTCGAGCAGCAATATCGAATCGCTGAACAGCAAGACCGTGAACATCGGCCAGATTCTCGAAGTGATCACCAGCATTTCCCAGCAGACCAACCTGCTCGCGCTCAACGCCGCCATCGAAGCAGCGCGGGCCGGTGAAGCCGGGCGCGGTTTTGCCGTGGTGGCGGACGAAGTGCGCAACCTTGCCCACCGCACCCAGGAATCGGCGCAACAGGTGCAGACCATGATCGAGGAGCTGCAAGTCGGCGCCCGCGAATCCGTCAGCACCATGAGCGACAGCCAGCGCCACAGCCAGGAGAGCGTAGAGATCGCCAACCTCGCCGGCGAGCGCCTGAACAGCGTGACCCAGCGGATCGGCGAGATCGACGGCATGAACCAGTCGGTGGCCACCGCCACCGAGGAACAGACCGCCGTGGTCGAGTCGATCAACGTGGATATCACCGAGATCAATACGCTGAACCAGGAAGGTGTTGAGAACTTGCAGGCGACGTTGCGCGCCTGCTCGGACCTTGAACAACAGGCTTCGCGCCTGAAGCAACTGGTCGGCAGCTTCCGCATTTAAGCCCCTCCCCCCGGATGTCTTCGCGGTTCAGTCCGCGAAGACATCTTCACCTCCCGCAAAACCTCCCCCACCCCGCCGCACATCCCGACCGAACATCTATTCTGGAGAAAGGTCAACACGGGACATCAACACGCGGAGGGGCACTCACTGTGCATATCGCTGAAACCACGCTGGCGCGCCAACACGGACTTCACACATGAGTCGCGGCATTCTGTTGCTGATCGGTCTGCTGGCGGCGGTGCTGATCCCTTCTTTACTGGGCGGCGGTGAAACCTGGACCCGGCTGCAAGCCTTTCCTCTGCACTGGCTGTCGATCCTGCTGGCCATGATTCTGCTCTGCTGGGGCATCAATACGTTGCGCCTGCGCCTGTTGCTCGGCGATCAGCGTGAGCGGGTCACACCGCTGAAAAGCCTTGGCGTGGTCATGGCCGCCGAGTTCGCGTGGTGCGCCACACCCGGCGGCACTGGCGGGCCGCTGACGATCATGGCGCTGCTGGCCCGCAGCGGTGTGCGCCCGGCCCGGGGCAGCGCAGTGTTTGCGATGGATCAGTTGAGCGACTTGCTGTTCTTCCTGTGCGCGTTGGGCGGGATTCTGATTTATGCGCTGTTCCAGCATCTGAGCGACCGGATGGAATGGTTGCTGACTGTCAGCGCCGTATCGCTGTTCGGCGGGCTGTTCAGTTGTGTGCTGGTGGCGCGTTATCACCGGATGCTGATTCGCTTGAGTGGCCGGCTGCTGGCGCGCATGAACGTGCAACCCGCTACGCGGCGGCGCTGGGCGCGCAAGCTGCTGCATTTTCTCGCGGCGTTCACCGATGCCCTGAAACTACCGCGACAAACATTGTTCAAGGTGTTTGCCCTGACCTGCGTGCATTGGTCACTGCGTTACAGCGTGCTGTATCTGGCGCTGCGCGGGCTGGGGGCGGACGTGCAGTGGGCCTGGACGTTCCTGATTCAGATGCTTTCGCTGGGAGCGGGACAATTCAGCCTGTTGCCGGGCGGTGCCGGGGCGGCGGAATTGACCTCGGCGGCGCTGCTGGCGCCCATGGTGGGTGCCTCCACCGCAGCGGCAGCGATCCTGATCTGGCGGGCGATGACGTTTTACTTCTACCTGCTGGTCGGCGGGCCGATTTTTCTGCTGATGCTCGGGCGTCCGCTGCTCAGGAAGCTGATGAAGGTGCGGCAGGCTTAGCGTCGTCCGGTTTCTCTTCATTGAGCTGTTCCCACAACGCGGCGGCGTCGGGGAAGTCCGTGCCATCCTCCGGGCTCAGGTCATCCGGGTCATAACGGCTAAGGCAGCCTTCACCCAGGGTGGCGGGCGCTTTGGAGGTGGCTTTGTCCAGTGGGTCGCTCATATGAATCCCCTCAAAGTCCGTGAATCGTGGATCGTTCCCACGCTCTGCGTGGGAACGCAGCCCGGGACGCTCTGCGTCCCAAGGCAGACGCGGAGCGTCTGAAGAAGCATTCCCACGCAGAGCGTGGGAACGAGCCTGAATCAGAACACGACGGTCTTGTTGCCGTGCACCAGCACGCGGTCTTCCAGGTGATAACGCAGACCACGGGCCAGCACCATTTTCTCGACGTCACGGCCGAAACGCACCATGTCTTCGATGCTGTCGCTGTGGCTGACACGCACCACGTCCTGCTCGATGATCGGGCCGGCGTCCAGCTCTTCAGTCACGTAGTGGCAGGTCGCACCGATCAGCTTCACGCCACGCAGCGACGCCTGGTGATACGGCTTGGCGCCGACGAACGACGGCAGGAAGCTGTGGTGAATGTTGATGACCTTGTGCGCGTATTCGCGGCACATGTCCGGCGGCAGGATCTGCATATAGCGCGCCAGCACCACCACTTCGGCATCGTGCTGCTTGACCAGGCGCGACACTTCGTCGAAGGCCGGTTGCTTGTCCTGCGGATTGACCGGGACGTGGTAATAAGGAATGCCGTGCCACTCGACCATGCTGCGCAGGTCGTCGTGGTTGGAAATCACGCAGGAGATCTCGCAATCGAGTTCATCGCTGTGCCAGCGGTGCAGCAGGTCGGCCAGGCAGTGGGACTCACGGCTGGCCATCAGCACCACGCGTTTTTTCTGCTCGGTGTCGGTGATGCGCCAGTCCATCGAGAACTCTTCGGCGATCGGTGCAAACTTCTCGCGCAACACCTCGATACCGAAAGGCAGGGAATCGGCACGGATTTCGTGACGCATGAAGAACCAGCCGACCTGATTGTCCGAGTGGTGGCTCGCTTCGGTGATCCAGCCATTGTGGGCCGCCAGAAAGTTACTGACTTTGGCAACGATGCCAACGCGGTCCGGGCAAGAAATCACCAACCGAAAAGTGCGCATGAGGGGGAAACTCCAGAACTTCGCAAAGGCGGCCATTCTAGCGACTACGCCGCAAAACTGCAGTATTGATGAGCCTTGAGCCCCGGCAGGCCTCGCTGCAGTTTTTTTGACGCGGACAACCGTCAGGATGATGGCGCAGTAATAGCCATGCACCAACGGATCTCTGTGAATATCTGTGAAGACTGCATCACATTATTTAACTGAATATTCAATTCAGGGCTTTTCAACGCAACTAATTCAAATAAAAAGCCCGGTTAAATGTTTACTTGATGAAACAGCCTGACTATTATTGCCGCACTGTCCCCTGCCATCGTGCACTCCCAATAAGGTAGTAATCATGTCCTTGATCAACGAATATCGTGCCACCGAAGAAGCAATCAAAGAGCTGCAAGCCCGTTTGAAGAACCTGTCGCAAGACGACAAACTGCAAACCGAGCTGGAATTCGAAGGCAAACTGCGCACCCTGATGGGCGAATACTCCAAATCCCTGCGTGACATCATCGCGCTGTTGGATCCAGAGTCCAAAACCAAGGCCCCACGTGGCGGCGCAGTAAAAACTACCGGCACCAAGCGTGCTCGCAAAGTTAAACAATACAAAAACCCGCACAACGGTGAAGTCATCGAAACCAAAGGTGGCAACCACAAGACTCTGAAAGAGTGGAAAGCCAAGTGGGGCGGTGACGTGGTTGAAGGCTGGGCTACCCTGCTGGGCTAAGCCGCAACCCTTGTCGCAGACCCGTCTGCGACACCAAAAGAAACGCCAGCATCCGCTGGCGTTTTTTTATGCCCGTCGTTCAAGCGACGGGCATGTTCGATTTCAAAGATTCAAACGTTTGCGCAATGCCTGGACATAATTCTGCCATTCAACCAGCACCTCGCGCTGTAATGGCGTGGCACTAAGCAGCCATTGCTCTGCGGCCTCTGTAAAAGATTGCAAGGTATTAGGAGCCCCCCATTCAGGCTCGGACAAGCGCTGCCGACAAAAGATTTGCCAGCGTTCTTGCTCTTCGAAATTCAACGTATCGGGAAAGTTACGTGCTCGATATCGAAACAACAATTCAGGCAAACGTTCGTCATCGAACGGCCATTGCTCTCGCGCTAATTGAGCAGGATCTGCCGTCCTCACTTGCTCACATAGTCGCCGGTCGCGATCACCGATAAATCCGTCGTACAACTGTTGTTCGGGATCTTCACTCGGGGTGAAATCTTCGCTGGCATAAATCGCCGCGACTTTATCTTTCCAAACTTGTTGTGCGTCACTTAGTCGCAATGCACGCGCCTGATACAGCGCCATGTCCAGACCCAGACGCTGCTGATCTTCAGCTCTCAGCACCGACAACGGCGCCACCACCGGGCACTTGTTGATGTGAATAAGCTTGAGCGGCACCGGCAACTCGCCTTCGGCCAGATCATCACGACGGGTATACAGACGCTGACGCAATGTCTGCGCATCCAGGTCGAGCAGGCCCTGCGGGTCCAGGTGCAGATCACAGACAATCAATGCGTTCTTGTTGCGCGGATGCCAGGCCAGCGGCAGCACCACACCGACATAACTGCGCGCGGCCGAGAAGCGGCCGGAAATGTGCACCATCGGCTGCAACAGACGAATCTGATCCATGACCTTCTGCTTGCCACGCAGCTGGAACAGCCAGTCGTAGAGCTTCGGCTGTTTCTCGCGGATCAACCGGGCCAGGGCGATGGTGGCGCGCACGTCCGACAAGGCTTCGTGGGCATTGCCGTGATCGATGTTGTTGGCGGCGGTCAGGCGTTCAAGCTTGAGCGTGACCTTGCCTTCATCATCGGTCGGCCAGACCAGACCATCCGGACGCAACGCATAAGCAGCGCGCACTACATCGATCAGGTCCCAGCGACTGTTGCCGCCCTGCCATTCACGGGCATAAGGGTCGAAAAAATTGCGATACAGGCTGTAGCGGGTCATCTCGTCGTCGAAGCGCAAGGTGTTGTACCCCGCACCGCAAGTGCCGGGAGCCGCGAGCTGGGCGTGAACCCGGGTCATGAAATCAGCTTCGCTCAAGCCGTGCTCGGCGAGACGACTCGGGGTGATACCGGTGATTGCGCACGCCGCCGGGTGCGGCAGGATGTCTTCGCTGGGCTGGCAGTAAAGATTGACCGGTTCGTCGATTTCGTTGAGATCGTGGTCGGTGCGGATCCCGGCCACCTGCAACGGACGGTCACTTCGGGGATTGATGCCGGTGGTTTCGTAGTCGTACCAGAAGATGGAAGTCACGGGCGGTTCCTGAACTGAAGATCGGCAAAGTCTAGGCGTTCGACGGCGGTCACGGCCAGCGCGGCATCATTCAGTCACCTTTGATTGAAGGATGTGTATGACATAGTTATGTCGTTTTCCCCCGAGAGGCTGCTAGCATCGGATTCACTTGCATCCCGATCCGGCAACATCAGGTAGCCCATGCTCGAGACCACAGCACCGCCAAGGAAAGCAACGCTGGCCCCGCCACTGGACACGCGGTATCAGGTCGAAACGCCGGAAGGCATCGACCTGCCGTTGCGTCCCGCCGGCCTGATGGTGCGTGCCGTGGCGTTCACCATCGATCTGGGTTTGCGCGGGCTGATCATGGGGCTGCTGTTCATGCTGCTGGCGTTGCTTGGCAAACTCGGCATCGGCCTGGGGTCACTGCTGCTGTTCGCGGTGAGCTGGTGGTACATGGTGTTGTTCGAAGTCCTGCGACAGGGCCGTTCACCGGGCAAGCAATGGATGGGCCTGCGGGTGGTGCACGACGATGGCACGCCGGTCGGCTGGTCGTCCTCGCTGCTGCGCAACCTGCTGCGTTTTGTCGACCTGATGCCGTTCGGCTATTTCCTCGGCGCCATCAGTTGCCTGCAACACCCGACCTTCAAACGCCTCGGCGACATTGCCGCCGGTACGCTGGTGATCTACAGCGAACGCCCGCTCAAGCGCCCGCAATTGCCTGATGCCGAACCACGCCGCTCGCCAATCCCGCTGACCCTGACTGAACAACGCGCCCTGCTCGCTTTCGCCGAGCGCCAGGGTGAACTGTCGACGGCACGGGTCAATGAACTCGCGGCGCTGCTCGCTCAGCCGTTGCACATCAGCGCACCGAAAGCCGTCGGCGAACTCAACGGCATCGCCCGCGGCCTGTTGGGGCCGACATGAAGCAAAGCCTTTTCGAAACCCGCCACAAGGCCGAATGGGAGCGATTCACGCTTGCCCTCGAACGTCTGGAACGCGGCAAGGACACTTCGCAGGTGGCGGAATTTCCCAAGGCCTATCGGCGACTCTGCCAGCATTTGGCGCTGGCGCAGGAACGTGGCTACAGCAGCTTTCTCGTCGATTCGTTGCAACAACTCGTACTGCGCGGTCATCAACAACTTTACCGTCATCGCAGCCAGCTCGGTGCCAACCTGCTGGGCTTCATCCTGGCGGGATTTCCACGGTTGGTGCGCGCCGAATGGCGCTTCGTACTGGCCGCCGGGTTGCTGTTCTTCGGCAGCCTGACCGGTTTCGGGTTGCTGGTGTACCTGTTCCCGGAGCTGGTCTACAACCTGATCCCCGCCGATCAGGTGCGCGAAATGCAGAACATGTACGACCCCGCCGCCGGCCATCTCGGGCGCTCGGCCGAACGCGCCGCCAGCGAGGACTGGGTGATGTTCGGCTACTACATCATGCACAACATCGGCATCGCCTTTCAGACCTTCGCCAGCGGTTTGCTGCTGGGGGTGGGCAGTGCGTTTTTCCTGTTCTACAACGGCTTGATCATCGGCACGGTGGCCGGGCACCTGAGTGAAATCGGCTTCGGCCAGACCTTCTGGTCCTTCGTGATCGGGCACGGTGCGTTCGAACTCACCGCCATTGCCCTGGCCGGTGCGGCGGGACTGAAACTGGGTTGGGCATTGATCGCGCCGGGACGCCTGACACGCGGTGAGGCCTTGAGACACGCGGCGCGCCAGAGCGTACTGCTGATCTGCGGCGTGATGCTGTTCCTGTTGATCGCCGCGTTTATCGAGGCTTATTGGTCGTCACGCACCGGGGTCAAGCCGCAGACCAAATACCTGGTCGGCGCCGGGCTCTGGCTCTGCGTGGCGCTATATCTGCTGTTCGCCGGAAGGTCCCGCCATGCGCCTGAGTGACGCCACCGTGGTGATCCGCCCGCGCACCTCCTGGGAAGCCATGGACCTGGGCGTGCTCATGAGCCAGCAGCACCGGCGACTTTTGATGACCAGTTGGGCCATCGTCACCCTGCCGCTGTTCCTGTTGCTCAGTCTGTTGTTCTGGGATTCGCCGTCGCTGGCCGTGTTCATCTTCTGGTGGCTAAAACCGGCGTACGAGCGCTTGCCGCTGTACATCCTGTCCAAAGCCCTGTTCGGCGAAACGCCCACCCTGAAACAGACGTTACGCCAATGGCCAAAACTGCTCAAACCGCAGTTGCTGGCGAGCCTGACCTGGCGGCGATTGAGCTTCAGTCGCAGTTTCCTGATGCCGGTGGTGCAACTCGAGGGTCTGAGCGGCATCGCACGCCAGCAGCGTTTGCGGGTGCTGCTGCAACGCAATGCCGGCGCGGCCCAGTGGCTGACGATCATTGGCGTCCATCTGGAAACGGCGCTGTGGATCGGCCTGATGGTGTTGTTCTACCTGCTTCTGCCACAACAGGTCGAAACCGATTGGGACTGGCAAAGCCTGATCTTCGCCGCGGATCACCAATGGCGTTGGCTGGAGCACCTGACCAATGCCTTCTATGCACTGATACTGGTGATCTGGGAACCGATCTACGTCGCCTGCGGTTTCAGCCTCTACCTGAATCGGCGCACCGTGCTCGAAGCCTGGGACATCGAACTGGTGTTCCGCCGCCTGCGCCAACGCCTGAACAGCAGTGCACTCGGTTTGCTGCTGGTGGTGTGTCTGTTGCTGCCGGGGGTGCCCTCGGCATGGGCTGCCGACCCTGCCACCGCCCCGGATGCGCCACGACTCTTGAATCAGCCACTGACCAGTCAGGCATCCCGCGACAGCATCAAGGCCTTGCTTGAACAACCACCCTTCAAGAACAAGGAAACCGTCACCCGTTATCGCTTTGGCGAAGACCCCGCCAACACCGAAAAACCCAAGGACGGCAAGGCACCGCAATGGCTGAAAACCTTGCTGGGCTGGCTCAACGGCCAGCACCTGAACGGGCTAGCCAAGGCCATTGAAGTGCTGCTGTGGGCCGTGGTGATTGGAGCGCTCGGCTGGTTGATCTGGCGCTACCGCGAATTTCTGCAAACGTTCGTCAGCCGTCGCCCGCAACAGCCCGAGCGAATAAAGCGCCCTGTGCCACAGCAAGCCTTCGGCCTCGACCTGAGCCGGGAAACCCTGCCCGACGACATCGCCGCCAGCGCCGAGCAACTCTGGCAAACCCAACCCCGTGCGGCGCTCGGCCTGCTGTATCGGGCGTTGCTCAGTCATCTGCTGCACGATTTCAACCTGACCCTGAAACCCGCCGACACCGAAAGCGAAGTACTGGCACGGATCGAACAGTTGCAGCGTCCCGACTTGCTCGCCTACAGCCGTCACCTCACGGGCCATTGGCAGAACATGGCCTACGGGCACCGCGTACCGGCGGCGCATCTGCAACAGGAATTGTGTGACGGCTGGCGGTCCTTGTTCGGCCGTGGAGTTGCCCGTTGAACCGGCGTGCACTCTGGCTGGTCGGCGCGCTGATCGTCGCCCTGTTGGGCGCATTGGGCGTTTATCTGTACCTCAAGGCCACGCCTTATCAGGCGGTGGTCGATCACGGCCCTTCCCCCGCCGCGCAAGCCAATCCTTATCTGGCGGCGGAGATGTTTCTACGCGGTCGCGGGATAGCCGTCAGTCATGCCGAGAGCCTCGCCGTGTTACCCGAGATCGACCCTCGCCGCCACACGCTGCTGCTGTTCAACGACCGCTCGAACATGACCCCGCGTCAGGTCGATCAGGTCTTGAACTGGGCCCGGGCCGGTGGGCGGCTGGTATTCGTCGCCGAATCGATCTGGGATGAAAAGACCGGCCAGAGCAATGACCTGCTGCTTGACCGCGTGCAACTGCATCAGTCCCTGAGCAAGGATCTGAAGGATCCGCCGCCGGATGCCGACGAAGACCCCTACCCCAACCTGACCAAGCTTTATCTGGAAGACGAAGACGCCCCCGCCTACGCCGGATTCGACACCGCGTTCCACCTCGACGACCCGAAAAACCTCGCCCAGGCCTGGGCCAACAGCGCCCGGGCCACGCACATGATGCAACTGCCCTATGGCGTCGGCTCGATCACCGTGGTCACCGATGCCGATCTGTGGAAAACCCCGGCGATTGCGCAACACGACAACGCGTGGCTGCTCTGGTATCTGAGTGCCGATACCACTGTGACGCTGCTGTACAACACCGAACACGACGGTCTGCTGACCTTGCTCTGGCGCTATTTCCCGCAGGCCATCGTCGCTCTGCTCGCGTTGATCGGACTGTGGTTGTGGCATGTAGGCGTACGCCAAGGCCCGGTGCAGGCGCCCGCCCCAAGTGGTCGTCGACAGTTGATGGAACACCTGCGCGCCAGTGCCGATTTCATCCTGCGTCAAAACGGCCAACAGACCTTGCTGCAAGCGTTGCAGCAGGACGTCCTGCGCCGCGCCCGTCACCGTCATCCCGGTTTCGACCAACTGAACGTCGCCGAACAATGGCTGGCCCTGTCACGCCTGACCCGCCAGCCGACCCGTGCCATCAGCCAGGCCCTGAGCCCGGCACCGAAGCGGCGTATGTCCAGCGCCGAATTCTGCCGTCAGGTCGCCCACCTGCAAGCCTTGAGGAACTCGCTATGACCGAACACATCGAACCCGGCTCGCCCGGCCACGCGGCCCAGCAACGCCAGCGCGCCAGCCAGTTGGCCCAAACGGTGCGCGGTGAATTGCAGAAGGCGCTGATCGGCCAGAACCCGGTGATCGACGACGTGCTGACCGCGCTGATCGCCGGCGGCCACGTGCTGCTCGAAGGCGTTCCCGGCCTCGGCAAAACCTTGCTGGTACGCGCCCTGGCCAAATGCTTCGGCGGCGAGTTCGCGCGCATCCAGTTCACCCCGGACCTGATGCCCAGCGATGTCACCGGCCACGCGGTCTACGACCTGCAAACCGAGCAGTTCAAACTGCGCAAAGGCCCGTTGTTCACCAATCTGCTGCTGGCGGACGAGATCAACCGCGCCCCGGCCAAGACGCAAGCCGCCCTGCTCGAAGCGATGCAGGAACGTCAGGTCACCCTCGAAGGCCGGGCCCTGCCGATTGCCCAGCCGTTCATGGTGCTCGCCACGCAAAACCCGATCGAACAGGAAGGCACCTATCCCCTGCCCGAAGCAGAGCTCGACCGCTTCATGCTCAAGGTGCGCATGGACTACCCCGACGCCGATCAGGAGCTGGACATGGTGCGTCAGGTCACCCGCTCGACCCGAGCCGACATGCTCGACGTGCAACCGCTGCGCACCGTGTTGCAGGCCAAGGACGTGCAAGCCCTGCAACGTATCGCCAGCGATCTGCCGCTGGACGATCAAGTCCTCGATTACGCCGTACGCCTCGCCCGCAGCACCCGCACCTGGCCTGGGCTGAGCCTCGGCGCCGGGCCACGCGCCTCCATTGCACTGGTACGTTGTGCCCGCGCCCGGGCTCTGCTGCGCGGCGGCGAATTCGTGATTCCCGACGACATCAAGGGCTGCGCACTGGCGGTGTTGCGCCATCGTGTACGCCTTGCACCGGAGCTGGACATAGAAGGGCTGCAAGTCGATCAAGTCCTTCAGCAACTGCTCGACCAAGTACCGGCGCCGCGCCTGTGAAACCCTCGCGCCTGCTGTTGATCTGGCTGGCGATCCTGCTGGTCATCGGCATTGCACTGGGCGCGTTGCAGGCGCTGGACGTCGAGGTGCCATCGAGCCTGCTGTCGATCAACTGGGGATTGTTGCTGGCGCTGTTTGCGCTGAGCCTGCTGGACGCGCTGCGTCTCAAGCGCCTGCCCTCGCCCCGCGTGCAACGACAGATGCCCGGCAGCCTGGCCCTCGGTCGCTGGAGCGAAGTGCGGCTGGAGGTCGAACACGATTTCGACCAGCCACTGGCCATTCAAATTTTCGACCACGTACCCGACGGCCTGAGCTTTGAACACCTGCCGCTCAATATCGAGCTACAACCCGGCCAACACAGCCAGATCGGCTATCGCCTGCGCCCGCTCAAACGCGGCCACTTCACCTTCGAAATCTGCGAACTTTACCTGCCGAGCCCGTTCGGCCTGTGGTCCGGCAAACGCCTGCTGAACATCACCGACCACACCCGCGTCTACCCCGACTTCGCCCGCCTCTACGGCGGCCAGTTGCTGGCGGTCGACAACTGGCTCAGCCAGCTCGGCGTACGCCAGCGCCAACGCCGTGGCCAAGGGATGGAATTCCATCAGCTGCGGGAATTTCGCGAAGGCGACAGCCTGCGCCAGATCGACTGGAAAGCCACCGCCCGCCACCGCACGCCGATTGCCCGGGAGTACGAGGACGAGCGGGATCAGCAGATTGTTTTCATGCTTGATTGCGGTCGGAACATGCGCAGTCAGGATGGGGAGCTGTCGCATTTTGATCATGCGTTGAATGCGTGCCTGCTGTTGAGTTATGTGGCGTTGCGGCAGGGGGATGCGGTGGGCTTGTCGACCTTCGCCAGCGAGCAGCCGCGGTTTATTGCACCGGTCAAAGGTACGGGGCAGCTCAAGGTGTTGCTCAACGGTGTTTATGATCTGGATAGCACGCGACGTTCGGCGGATTATCCGGCGGCGGTGGATCAGTTGTTGGCCAGGCAGAAGCGTCGGGCGCTGGTGGTGTTAGTGACTAATGTGCGGGATGAGGTTGATGAAGAGCTGCTGACTGCCATGACACAACTGGGCAGGCAACACCGCGTACTCATCGCCAGCCTGTACGAAGAAAGGCTCGAAGACGTGCGGCTGACTCCGGTTCAATCGCTGACGGAAGCGCTGGCCTATTGTGCAACGGTGGATTACTTGAACGGCACGGCAAGACTCCATGAGCAGTTGAGGACTCATGGAGTACCGATCATCAATGCCCGGCCCACCGAACTGGGTGCCGAGTTGGTGGCCCGATATCTGGCCTGGAAAAAAGGCGAGGCCTTGTGACTTCCGAATCAACGCTCCACAACAGGCACAGTCACCCCCTTGCTAACCGAAGTACCGCCGGGGTTTTCCAGGGTGACCCGAAGAGAAACCTGCTCAGAGGTTGAAGTCGGCGACCAGGAGTGCGAGTACTTGCCCTGATTGTCGGTGCTTGATTCCTGGCTTGGCTGTCCATTTCTGGAAACGAAGACTTTCCTGTTCGCCATAGGCTGGCGGGACCGCGTTGCCACAATCAGCGCGGTCATTGTGGTGTACGTGTTAACGAGCACCGGACTGATCGAAGCTGTCACAGACTCGATATCTGCATGGTCAGGAGAATCAAGCGGATCAAGAACCTCATAATTCAAAGTCCTGGATCCGCCAGATGTCTCCTGGACATAGGCAGCCAACTGATGCAAACCAATTTGCGCAGGCATCTCTTGCATCACTGCCAGTCCATTTTCATTGGTCATGGAGGTGCGCGACTGCGAAGTCGGGAAACGCCAAACCACCGGTACGTCTGGTGCAACTCCCCCGTGTCGCTCATAGCGCACTCGGGCCTGTGCTGTCATGGTCTCACCCAGCCAAAATCTGGTTTTGTCACTGGCCAGCTCTGCAACGACCAACTCATCCGGCGGGGCTGACAGTATCAGCGACTTCACATTGCTACCGGCCAGACCGCTTCGAACCGAAGCGATCAATCGGGTTTCACCTGGCACCCTCCAGAACTCGATCGTTGCCTTGCCTTGAGCATCGGTGAATGTCGAAGATAATGTTTGTTGGCCCTGCCGCCAGCCCACCTCAATCCCTGACAGCGCCTTCCCGCTGAGAGCCGAAACAACGAAAACATGCGCCGACACTTTTTGCCCAGGATTTCCGCTCGGAACATCAACGACCAACTCTTCAATCCGGCACGGTTCGCTCATTGAATAACGAAAGTTGACTGACGACGAATCAGCGCCGCCCTCAACAGTAGCGGCAATGATACCGGGCCCCGCTACTTCGGGAACAAAGCTGATCCGAGCGATACCCCGATAGTCGGTGAAAGTCACCCTCGTTTCCTGCTCCGATAACTCCCACCGGATCGGTAAACCTCTCATGGCCTTTCCGGTCAACACATCGGTTACGGTGACTTTAGCGTTCACTGTTGCTCCCCAATCAACGACCTCAAGAACACTACTGGTCGAGGTAATCCGGGCGACAAGGGCTCGCCTTCCCAAAGACAGGGGCTGAACAGGAGAACGTTCCAGCAAGCGAAAGGCAGCCAACTGCAAAGACACACTGGCGTCCTTCACATCTCCATCCTTGAGCTCAAAATCCAGCCCCCGCTCATCCAGCGTGTGGAATTCACCCAACACCCGATTGAATTCGAGCCCGACCTCACTCCGGCCGGGATTAACCAGACCCAGCGCTAACTTTTGATCAAGCAAGGGGCTGCCATCCCTCGCAAAAAGACGGAAACCGAAGGCCTCACCGCGTCTCGGAAACAACGCGTTGGCTGCCCACACATACCGCTGTGAAGCGCTCACGGAAACATCCGGATCCAGATCCAGATCCAGCCAGGGATCCGTTGCCAGGGCAGTGAGCTGCGCCCGGGTTTCCGCCGTTGACCCATCGTAAGGATTCGAAGCAACAGCAGTAATGAAGCTTATACCGGCCTGACTCGGCAGGGCATCGTGCCGTGCCCAGCCATCGGCATCTGTCCGTAAAGAAACCGGCCCGGCACTCCCGGTCCGCACCGCGATTTCTGCCCCCTTGACCGGCTGATCATTGAACGCCGAGCCCAAGCGAAACTCGACCCGGGCACGCTCGCCCTTGCTCATGACAGGATCAATGGCAGGACCGCGCGTGGCCAGAATCTTGAGTTTGTTATGGCCCAACTTCAATTGAGTCTGCGCCGTCAGCGACTCTCCATCGATCATGATGGAAGCGGTCTGAGTCATCTCGAAATCGGCTGTGCTGTTGGTGAAGTCCAGTTGCCTGCGCGCACCACCCGCCGTCATGACGACATCCTCAGTAAGTGGTGGGTTGACCTCCATTCCCGGTGCCAAGGGTGTGATGGCCATTTTCACAGGCAGCCCATGCAGTGCGCTGATCCCATATGGCATATACATCGACTGGTGAGACGTCCACAGGCAGGGATACAACCTGTCGTTACCCGGTTCAGCTGAAACATGATCAAGCATCGCCCGGACCTCACTGGCGAGATCGGCGGCCAGCAGCCGCAAGGGAAACTCGCACTTTTCCGGCAAATGGGAACTGCTGAACGCCAATGTCGAGAACCCGCTGAGATCGGTGCCCGAGGTGATCTTCCACTCAAGGCCGGAAATAGTCATGACCCGAGGAACATCGACTTGCGGGTCCAGCTGAAACCCCGGTAAAGAGGGCGTATTTGCATTCCAGTGCAGTGCAATCGACTTGCCGATAAAGCTGCTGTTCGTTACGGGATCAATCCTCAGCTTGTGCGCTCTGCCACGCCGACAGACCACACCCTGAATCAGTCGATCAATCGGTTTCCCGTCCAAAGAGAAGTTGACCTGCCCTTTCCATGCGCTGGTGGGCAAAGCTTTGACGGCGAATGAATGTTCATCCACTGGCGCGTCTTCGTGGCGCTGTACCCGCGCGACGATATTCTGATCACCGGCATTGGCGGGCAAGTAATCCACGCTTGCCCAGCCATCCACGCCCGTGAGGGATGTGACTGTACCCTTCGGTGTTTCAAACTCGACTTTTACGTTACTGACAGGCTGTCTGTCGCCCTTTTGCACATTCACCATGCAGGTGACGATTTCGCTTTCGTCCACCATCGGCAACTTGTTCGGCCCCCAGGTCTTGCCGATCTCGACTCTGTTGTAAGCCAGCGACAGGGCATTGCCTGGCGATAAATGCTGCAACCTGGAACAACCGAGAACCCAGTCAAACAGGCCGTCGCGCTTGTCCTCGAAGGTCGTTGTCCAGAGGACTGTACCGTCAACTACAGGCGCAGGAGCCCCGAAGCTCGGTCGAGCGGTTGCTCCGACGTCCTCTTGAGAATCACCATTTGCCCAGATCAGGAAAAAGTCGGCGGCACTCAGAGGATGCTCCGCAGGAATATCCAGATTGACAGGGAATGACTCACCGCGCTCCGGATAGCGGGTTTTCTCCCCCCAGACGGCCGGTGCCCCGCCATCGAACCGAGCCTGTAAGGTTTTGAACGGATCGATAGCAAACGCCTGAACCTCGAAGGTATGCGTCGCTTCGCCATCGTCGGACATAAGGCTGGGAACCGAGGCGGTAACCCTGCTCCCCCCCTCCTCGGTTGGCGTGTACCGATACGCCGCACGACCTTGAGCATCGGTGGGTGCCCGGAGCAGAACCTTCCCCGCCTTACCCTCTACCCGCCAGACCACCTCACTCGCTACAGGTGCGTGGGTATAGAAGGATCTGACCTGAACCTGCAGCTCCACCGATTGGTTGTACTCGATGACCGGGTACGTCTCGGCCTGTTTGAGCGCGAGCAGTTCCAAGAGATGATGCCCCCAGGAAACCAACAGCGAATACGCTGGCGCCGAGTATTTGCTGTAAATTTTCGCCTCCAGTTCACGAGGCGCCTCGCCTGACATGTCTGGAGAATCCAGTAACCAGTCCAGATTGATGAGTTGAGATTTTCCCAACTCGGGTGCAGTGGTAATGGCCTCCTGCGGGTTATTTATAAACCACAGACTGGCTTCGAGGTTTTTCCAGACACTCTGCGGATCAACCGCAAAAGAAACCCTGTGACGTTGATCCCCGGTAGCGCCCAGGCAGATCGGCAAGACGTTGCCCGCGTCGAAACGTTTGCCATCATTGAAAACGGCCAACAGCCCCAGCGCCAGAAGATTCAGCTTTATCTCTATCCCGGTCAGACGAATTTCCACAGAGCTGGGTTCGCCCACAGCCCTTGCCGGGCTGATCATATTGATCTCCAGTTCAGTTCCAGGTTGCAATCCCAGGCTGTCCGGCAAATCCTTGCGCATCTCGGTCAGTTCAACCGCCAAAGGATCGGCACCCTGCACTTTTGTCTTCGCTGGCAATTCTATTTCGAACTTTTCGTCACTCCCCCTTTTATTGACTACGACCAGCCCGGGCGATGACAAATAGGTGTTCTCGTAGAGAAAACGCAGGCTATAACGAGCCTCCGCCTGCTGTCCGATCGGCACGATCATCCTTTGCCGAACCGCCGCGCGGTTAGTCAACGTCATGATCGATACGATGTCGTCTCCCCATTTGTCGTCCCGGATACCGACACCGCCCGGATTGGCCACATCCTCCCAGTGGTCATAGCCCTCTGTCATGTCGCCGTTCATCACGAAGTTGTGATCCGTGTCGATGCCTCTTTCGCTCATGATTGCGTCCCCTTGGCCTCGACCTTGCGCTCAGCCTCGTTCACCAGTTCCTGTACCTTTCTGGAAAAAGCCAGATCCCCGACCTTGGCGGTATAGAACACCTTGATCACGATATCGGTCAGCGATAACAGCATCGGCTTTTGCTTCACATGCCAGGGAAATACGATCCGCCAGCGCGACACGGCACCGGTGTTTTCGAACGGCAGCGTCATGCCTTCGTCAGCTCTGAGAGAAACCACACCGGTATCATCCAGCCCGGAGGACAGGGAAACCTGCTGCCCACTGCTCAGGTTGATCAGCACATCGACAGGCGCAACGCCTTCACCGGAGTGCAGATATTCCAAAGACTCGTTCGACGGTTTTGTGGCGATATAGCTACCGACCTGGATCAGGTTCGCCACCACATTTTCGAAGGGCCCGATGAGCACCGGCAGACTGAGTTCAACGCGAGAAATCTGACGGCAGTAATGATCGTGGTAGTCGCGATCGAACAGCAGCTGAATCAGCTCGAAATCCAGTGTGCCCGTTGCCAGCAAGTGCTCCAGCGCATCAGTCCAGTTGTCAAAACCCTTTGGCCGGGTCGCCGGATCATTGAACAGGCGTTGTAGCGAAACGGTCTTGACGATCTCCTGGCGTCGCTCATTGCGTTGCAGATATTCCGACCGCATTCGCAACAAACCGGCCTGCAATGTCGCGCCAGCCGTCAAGCCGCGCCGCTGGTCGCGCCAGACATCGGTGTTCAGTTGATAGGCATCGAACTCACAGGTTTCCGCCCGCAAGGCTGTCTGGGCACTCCGGCACAGAGCAACAGCGGCGTCATACGCCTGAAAGTGCAAGGTCTGCAGTTGCCCCATCAACCACTGGTAAAGCTCCAGATTGGTCGCCCGGGTCTGCAGGAACTCGAACAGTCTGAGCGCCTGGTTATTCGCGGCAAGGGTGTGTTCCAGATTGATCCTTGCTGCATTGATGGCCCGTTCCTGACCTGCAATCTGGGCACTGATCGCATTCTTTTCAGTATTGGCCTGATTACGCAGCAACCACCAATCCTCTCGGCGACGACGATAGCTTTCGGAGGTGGCCGTCTTGTCGGCATTGGCGCGCTGCACGTCTGCGGCCATCCGAAAACCAAATCCCACGGCACTGACCAGATAAGCCGGCTCATGATTGCCATTGGACAATCCAAAGATCTTGGGGAACGCATGGATTACCGCTGCCCCCATCTCAAAGCCAGTGGCCAGAGAAGCGAGGCCCGAAGCGGCTTCAACATGCTCCATGACTTTGAACTCATCGGGAGAAATGTGCTTGTCGTACAGATCGGCGTAGTGCAGCTCACGCTCTTCGGCCATGGTTCTGCTGTGCTGCAACGCCGTAAGGCCCTCGACCTCACGTGCTATGGATTCTTCCTGTGCCCGACGAGCGAATTCGCCAAGCTCAGTCAAATGGCGTTGCTGCAACGTCTCCTGCTGGACACGATCCTGCTGCTCAAGCAGACGCTGTACTTCGTTCCCCAGCTCCTGCAGGTACTGCACCATCTGCAACGCTGCATTGAACAGTACGTCCCAGCGATAGACCGCCACTCGCAACTGTCCACCCATCGGTCGCACCGGTCCCGCGTTACCGGCTGCCAGGCGATTCAACAACTCACTTGGATCCATGGCGGTAAAAAGAGGGATGGATGCAAGCTTGCCGTCGATTGTCCGACCATGGCGAATGTTGTCGATACGCTGATCAGGCAGGTCAAAGAACGTCAGCAAACGCGGGCTGACCGGTATATTGAAAGAACGCGTACCGTACACACCCAAATGCTGAGTACGCGCAGCCCTGACCGGTAAATCCTCTGTTCGCAGCTGCAATGTCGTTTCAAATTCCGCGAGGGCCGGTCGGGTCTGCATCTCTCCCACAAGTTCACCAAGCTCCTTTGCAACCCAGCGATTGACGCTACGGGTATCCGGCCTGGCCCCCATCATCGATCGGGCCCGGACATACTGCAGCTTGGCGGCCGTCAGGCTGTCGCGCGTCATTTGGCGATAGAGCCAGTCGCCCCAGGCGATGAGGTTGTTCACGTAGTCGAGGAAAATCACGATCTGGTAATGCCGGGGCGATGAATAGGCAATAGCATCCGGATCCCCCGGTGCGAAGACTTCATGGGCGATGTCGGGCTTTTTCACGTCCAGAGGCCGGCAATGCCAGTATTGCGGTCTTGCCGGGATATCACCCTGCGCCGGTTTAGCGGGCAACTGCGGCTCGAATATGAAATGCAGCCAGCGCTGGGCCGCTTCAAAACGGTTCTCGTCACGCAGCCGGGCGGCAATCAGATGTGGCAAGTGAAAAAACAGCTCCCAGAAAAACAGACCGTTGGCACCATCGAACGGACCGTTCGGCTCGACCTGGCTTTCGGGCAAAGGCGGCTCCTTCGGAAACTGCGTCGCCCAGTCCAGCAACGCGCCGATCGATACACTGGAGCGCAACACCAGTTCGTGACCGATCAATGTATTGAGCCGGACGTATTTCAACTTCAAAACGTTTGCCGGTTGATTGAAGGCCAGAAACTGGGCGCCCTGCGCATCGGTGTCATGGATATACGGCAGAGGTCCATGATCACCGAGCGTGGCGGGGACCGTCAGGACGAGGGTTCGCTCACCGTTGTCTGCGGCGCCTGCCAGCATCACGGTGATCGTGCTGCTGTTGAACGCCGACCGTTTGATTTCCAGCCATTTCGTTGCCCATCCGCCGGAACTCGAGTAACTGGCAGTAACTGGGTTCGGGTCATCACCGGTGGTGAATTTGACTTTCAGCGTGAACTCAACGTTCGTGCCATCGCCACGTGAGACATGAGCACAATACCCCTGAACCCAGAGCGAGTGCTCAGCAGCGCTGTTACGCACGATATAAGCCTTGATCCCCAGGTACTCAACCAGCGTGCCGGGCTTGGTGATCTGGCTGTCAACGGACGGAAACAGCTTCGGCTGCATCTTTTGCTGAAGCCTATGGAGATCGACAAACAGGTGATAGGCCAGGTAATCCATGACCGCCGTTTCATCCTTCACTTTGCGAAACAGCGAGTCACGGGTTTCGTAGATCGCGACAGACAGCGCTGACGACGTAGCGATTTTGGGCTGGGCATTGGTGACATGCACCGCCAGCCTGCCCTTTGGATACAAGGTATCGATCTCGTCGCGCAAAATCACCGCGACCAACCGGCAACCCTTCGAAACGTCCTTGTCCGTCTGCAGCAGATGCAAGCGGATGGGTGGCGACCAACTGTCGTCCAGCGCGATGAACGCCACCATGACTTCCAGCTCATGGAGGCTTTGCAGTTGACCCGCATTATCGAAAACGCCCGGGCGCCATTGGACCCAGACCATGCAAGGCCGGCCTTCCCAATAGACCATGCGACAGTCCAGCACGGTGTCATCGGTGGGGATGTCGGCAGACTTCCACTCTTGCCATGCCGTCGGGTTGACCGATGTCGAGTCGACGGCGAGTTCGATGTTTGCTTCACGCCAGAACCAGCTGAAAGGTGCAACACGTTGCCTGCCCACCAGGTAATAACGCGTGTCCAGCGGATTGGACCCATCCAGATAACCGGTCTTGACGTTCAGATTGCACGTTTCTTCAAAGCTGCGCAGGTAGCGCTGAGCGCCCTTGAGCACCGAATCGTCAGTGATCGAGGTCTGATTCACATAACTCTCAAGAGCCCTGAACAAACCGGTTTTGCGGATGCGCACATAAGGCGTGATGTAATCCTCAGGTGTGCACAACAGCAGCATGCTTGCCGACCACGACCCGTAACGGCTGGCGAGATCCCACTCTTGCAGAAGGCCAGGATCGAACTCCCGCCCGTCGTACCCCGGTTCAAATTTCTGCAACACCGCAAAAAGGTAGGACTGCAAACAGCTCCTGGCCTCCGCCACCCACGAGGTTTCAATTTCGTCGCTGTCCAGCGGATCGGAGCGCAGCCATTCCCAAAGGTCATCCGCCGATTGGGTATTCATCGGAAAGGGATGACCGGCCTTGTCATGTTTTGCGTGAAGACAGAAATCAATCAACGCATTGCGACGCAGGGCTGACAGCTCACCTGAAGTTTTGTTGAGCATCACCATCTCCTGTCACTGTTTGCGTTGCTTGCGGGGCGCCGGTACTCGCCGGCGCGCGGGAAGGGCTTCGACAAACTTCACATTGCGAAACGTAACGGCCGTCGAATTTTCAGCCGCCGCATTAACCTTCACGGTAAGCGGTTCGGCACTGGTGAATGTCACCTCGGTGCCTCCTTGCCGGTCAGTCACAGTCTTGATCTCACCCTGAGACAGCGGATCGAGTTTCCAGCTCACCGAGGCGCCTGCGATGGGGTTGTCGTAGTCGTCCAGGACAATGGCGCGGTAGGTCACCGGCGTTCCGATCAGCACGGTGCTGTCGGGCACGGGGAAAGGGTTTTGGGCTCTCAAATGGAGTGTGGCCATATCCGGCCCGATTTCGATCCTCGGTGCGGCCGTCTCCTCACCCAGATCCAGCCTGAAAACGGGAGTGACGCTGCCCATCCGGCTGTCCGGGAAAAACTTCACCGTCGCCGTGCCGTTGACGTCGGTGGTGATCATTGAAGTTTCAAACCGGCCCAGCGTGGTGGCGCAATGAACATTGACGTTCAATCGCGCCTGGCCTTCGCGGTTCTTTACCGTTACGGTAAATTCGGCAAAATCGTCCGGTTTGTTAGCGATCAACCTGACGGGGTCGGGCACCGTCGTCCAGCGCACGATCACGTCCAGCCCCACGGCCATGACGTCGTCAGCGTAAATCGGTTCGGTCGTGGTCGTCAGGCTGGCTCTGACAAGGTCTGCGACGTGCTCATAGTCGGCATATTCGCTGTCCGGTGGCAGCTTCCCGAGCTTGAGGAGTGTCCTGGCACTCTGACCGGTCTTTTGGGCAAACAAGCGAATGCGTGTCAGCACATCGAGCTGTTGCAGGGTCACGACCAAGCCTTTCGACGGATTCACATGGGCAGCGCAGATGCGCACCTCATCCACGCTCCAGTTGAACAGCTCGGCGAGCCACTTCGCGGCTCGCTCCTGGACCAGCTCAAGCCCGTGATTGCTCAGGTTGGCCGGCAGCGCGTTAACGCGGCGCAGATAGTCAACCAGCCTCGTTTCCGGCTGATCGCTCATGCCCAGGGCACGTTTGTAGACTGTCAGGTAATACAACGCTGAAAGCTCGAATGCGTCGACCGAGTGCAGACCGAACCATTCGCGATACCCGTTCGCGATGAAGTGAGTGAGAAATTCACCGCTGAGTTCCAGCCTCGCGACCACGGCGCTGCGTCTCGAGAACTCGGCCAACACCTGCAGAACAGGATCGCTCGACGGGTCTTCCCGCCGCAGCACAGTAGCGCTGTCCTTGGAGGCTTGCGGCAATCCGAGCACCTGAGCCAATACGAAATGCACATTTGCGCCGGACCAGCCAAGCACCTGCAGAACCAGATCCGGCTTCAGACCGCTATAAGCAGCCAACCCCTCCTGAACCATACTGTTCTGACTGGCGCGGCAACGCAGCACCACCGCCAGAATCAGCGCCACCAGACCTGTATCGAGGCTCCCCGTCTCCAACACCACGGCCCGCTCCGTCATTTCCCGGGCGTGGGCTTCGTAGGTCTGATCCGCTGATTCAACAAAATCACGAATCAGTCCCTGTTCGTCAACCAACGCCCTCAACGCCCGCAGCCACTGGCGATTGTTCGACAAGGGCTCGATACCGGCCATTTTCAGTACATCTTCCGTCACCCGAGCCACCGGGACCTGCCGACGCCATTGATCAAACAGCGAGAGTTGTCTTTCATCGGGCCGGCTCGGTGGCCAGGCTGTTGCTTGTTGCACCACCCAGTGCACCGGCAACTGCGCGGTCCGGGCCCATTGCACGCCATCCATCAAGGCATGCATCACACTCAGTACGTCCGGCTTATCAGCTGATTGTTGGTTGTTGATCTGCGGCACACCGGCCAGTGCGTTCACCCAGACCTGACCTCCCGTCAGATTCAACAACAGGACCGCCTCGATCGGAGTAATCCCCAGTAACCGGGGCAGCCTGACCATGCGATAAAAACCGGACACGATCGGCAAGCTGCACTTGAGCTCAGCCAGGCCGTGAGCGGCGGCAATCAGGTTGGCGAGGTAAAAATAGGTTTCCAGATCAATACCCAGGCCTGCGCACAATTGCTTGACCGTAATCAGGTCGGCAGCGGTCACGGGAATCACCGGGAAGGATCGGTCATCAAGTACCAAAGGACGAGAACCGGTGGCACCACTGTTGAAAACTCGATCGTATTGGGCACGCTCCGTGCCGCGCCCGAAAACGCAAAGCGGCCCGATAAAGGCGGCGAAGTCTTCTGCGGTGCATCCAAAGACCTCCCGCAGTGCCTGGAACAGCCCGAGAGCTCGCAGAGTATTGCTTGTGATCCAGTAGCGAGAGGGGGTCGGCGGGGGCACTTCAGCGAGCATTGCCGCAACGATCAGTCGATCGGTTTCGTCACTGGCCAACCGCAACCAGTCAGTCAGTCGCAATATACGATTGGCGCGACCAACCCGCTCGGAATGGTCGGGCTCGTCGGGCTCGTCGGGCCTCCCCATATTCTCGAAACGATTGAGAAGGCCCGAGTCCGTTTTGACAATGGTAATGGACGGGGTCTTTGCCTCATGAACAAAGACAGACCCATGGTCCTTGCCTGTAACAGGGCCCGTGACGACACCCGGCGCATTTTCGGATAGGAAGGGAGTGAAACCTTCAATCGAAAGCAATGCCTCAAGCGCCGGCGTATCCAGTTTCATTCTTTCATTGAAAACGGAGACGAGCCTCAGATTGCCAACCGAAATGTCCTTCAGACCGAGGTATTTCAGATAGAACTCGTCCGCCCCGGCCGGAAAATGACTCGCCTCGGTCAGGATTGTCCGCTGTGATGGACTCAACCGTGCAGCTTGAACGAGGGCGACATCCGACTTGTCGCTCCACGGTGCCGAACGAAGAAAGTACGGATACTGCAAATCGCACAGACGCACCACGCTGCCCACCGATTCGCCATGTCCCTTCAGTACATGATCGAGCGTAACCCAGGGCCAGTGAAAGGGCAGTTCCCGAGGAAAGGCCTTCTGGTTCAACGCCTCATCGAGGTTTTGAATGGGCCCCAGCGTGGCGGTGATGAAGTGCTCCATGATGTGGCTGATCACTTCCACCGACGACACTGCACCATGGACGGCCTTGACATCGATCAGCAGTTTTTCGAGATCCGTACGCCGGCCGACCAGCGGAAGGTCCTTGCCATCGGTTTCCCCCAGCCGATGCAATGCCCAATGCAACAGGGCTGTCAGATGCGCCGCAGGCGAATGAATGGCTTCGATCGCATCCGGCGGGCATAACGCGTCGAAGTTCGGCTTGAACAACAAGGCGTAAGTCGGACCGTTATTGAGCCCCGAACGCGCAACAGCTCTGGCATCTCTGGCAGTCAACTGGTGCTCGATGAACTGCCGCAATACCACGGTCGACAGCACATTGAGGCGCTGCTGGAACTCTCCGGCCTGCTGCCGGCTCAGGCCATAGTCGTGCATCAATCCGTCGACGCCTTTCTGCGCCAGTATGGCAACCGATCCCCCCGCCTTGAAAAAACGTGTCAGAGCCGTCGTGGACGAGCGCTTGGGTTTACCGACCGCTTGAGTGAACATCTTCTGAGCGATCTGAGCGGGAGAGCGGTACATGTGGATGCTCCTGGGTCTGAAACGACTTCCAGTAAAGGAACGGCGCCTTTCGCATGGTGCCTGCAAAGGATTTGGCGTCATCGAGCGGATGGCGTCTACTGTCAGAACTGACAGTAGACTTGACCCTTGGTCGGATTAAGCCTGACTTGGCGGTTCGTCAGGCGGCGCGACATCGAATCGCTTGCTGTCCGCTGGCATGGAATGTTTTCCACCCACGACCTGAACGGCACAGGCCCATTGCGGGCCAGCAGGCAGATTTCGCTCCGATATTCCGGCCCAACGTCCGCCGTTGGTCACAAGAGACTTGGCATGTTTATCCTCGGAGTCATACCAGGCGACCACATCAACCTTCGGACCCGCCAGAGCACCGCCTGCGAATCTGGGCGTTGCTCCCTCCCACTTGCCCTCCGACGGTTCGTTGAATGTGGGTGGGGGCGCAAGGCGCTGCAGGGGTCTTGCCTCGGACCAACCGGAGTGGAACTCACCCTTGCGCTGCTCGGTGACGAGTGAAAGGTCAGTGCCGGTCCCTGGGATTTCGATCCAGCAAAACCATGTCCTGTCCTCATGGACCTTGGCCCGCCCCAGCTCCGTACCGCCCGGCAAAGCAACCACGACGTCATCTTCCGGGTATCCGAACCCGCAAATCGGCGCAGCCTGTCCGACAGCCTCATCAATACCTGGCGTTTCAATGAGTGCCTTGTCGGGAACGATCGTGACCTGCACATCCTGGCTGAGTGGCGACTCCTGATCCTTGAAATACTGCCTGGCTTTCAGTACGCATGGCCCCACTGGCCGTGTGAAATTCTGTTTGAAATATCCATCGCCAAAATGCGGATAAATACGATGGGGAACGTCGTCGAGATACACATCGACCTCAGTCCGATCGGATCCTTTCCCTGCTCTGGCATAACCTTCGACCGTGAATGTACGGGGGACCGATGTTCTTGTTGTTGGAAAGTCGATCCTTGGCGCATACAAAACCACTTTGAAAGCGACCGAAGTGCTGGGCAGCGATTGCAAGTCACCCAGCACTTGGATGGCGAAAACGGTGTGGGTCAGGTAGCCGAGCTCCTTGAGCTGTACCGACCAGGCATTCCCTGTTGCGAGCGTCTCTCCCAACCGGTCGAGGGTCACGAAATCGAAAACGATGATCGTGAAACCGTCGATCCCGCCGGTGCCGTGCAATACCGGCAAATGATCCGTTTCCCCTCCGGGTGGCGGGGTAATCACCAGTACGCTCACCGCTATATCGAAGGACATGGACACCGGATTAGAGGTTTGCCCGCCGAAAGTCTGCGTGACCGTGACCGTGTGCCTGCCGGGTCGAAACGCCGTGGCGCGCTGAAAATCCCATTGCCCGTTCTTGTCCGTATCCGTAACCGGATAGGGGGTAGTATCGTCGCTGAACTTGATCGTCAGCACCGCTCCCGGCCAGCATTGGCCAGCAACCGTTGCAAACAAGCCGTTCGGGGTCACTTTTTCGATAACGGCAGGGGGGGCGGAGATGACCACCGAAACAGGCGGTTGAACCCTTTCTGATTGCAGCGTTGTGAACCACTGAATGGCCGTAACCTGATACGTACCAGGAGCCCAGCGTACGGTTGCTGTGCTGGACCAGGTCGTATCGGCGCGAACGTCTACGATTGGCACGATCGCAGAGTCGGCCCCGCTCAACCGAACCTCTACTCTGGATGCCGGTTGACCGGACCAGTTCCTGCCCGTGCCGAAGAAATTGGGAATGCCATCCGCGCTGACGCGAAAACTCAATGTCGGAGGAGGTACAGGCACCACGACCGTGGTGTTCTCCGGCGTCCAATCCGAATAGATCGGCTGCCCTGCACTGTCGGGCACACTTTGTCGACCACGGATCTCGGAAGTACCCGGCAACCAATCGGGAAAGAGCACCATCCAGGGAGAAGTTGCCACGGGAAAGGAGTGAAAAGGCGTCCCGTTGTTCGCAACGTGGAGATAGAACGTCGCGCCGATATGCCCGGTACCTCCGAGGGTCACTTTGCCCTGGGCATCGACCTGTACCGTCAGTTTGGTCGGTTGTGGGGGTCTTATTTTAAATGGTCGATAGTCGCTTCGATCGGAAGGCCCTCCCAAAGTCTGCTGGGCAGCAAGGCGGACTTCCCCGGGCGGAATGCTGGCCGGGATAACGACCGGTACACTCCAGTCATTCCCTGCTACCGATTGAAGAGTGCCAACCACCGCATCATTCAGATCGAGATGGATCCTCATGATGGCCCCGACCTCGCCCCCGGTTCCGCTGACGGTGAATGAACGGTTCTGTTCTGATTGGGCGGCGGGTTGGGTAATCAAAGGCAATCTGGGCAAAACGAAAACAGGCACCTTGTCGGACCATGTCGTTTCCCCGGCATAGTCCTGGCTTACATGAAAAGTGAACCGCCCTATGGGGAGCGGTGTGGTCAGCCGTATGCTCCACTGTCCGCCTTGGGCCGTTCCAGATCCATAGAGAATCACCCCACTATCAGCCTCGTAGACCTTGATTGTCGCTCCCGAATGGCCCTTACCATTGATCACCGGTTGACGCTCTCGCAGCGAGTCACCAGATTTTGGAGAGTCAATGGTGACAGCAGCCACCACCAGATTCACAGTGACACGGTTGGACTCGCCTGAAACAGAATTCCGGATAGTCTGTTTGGCGTAGTAAGTCAGCGTTTTAAGGCCGGGGGGAAAGGCGACAGAGGCAGTCCACCTTCCATCGGTCGCAATAACCGCAGTAGCGAGTTGAGCACCGCCATTGGCATTATGCAGGGTGATAGTTCCAGCGTTAGGTATGCCTCCCGTGCCGGTAACCGTGAATGGAGTCGTTGTCACATTCCCTGAGGGGCTTGTAATGACGGGCGTGGCGGGCTTGAAGGTGAGGACGATGTCCACATCCATTTCTACGTCTTCAACACCCGATCTGTCGTACTTGTACCAAAAATAAACAGTGGCGCTCCCGCTCGGTGAATTAATCCACCCGGTAGCTACCAGCGGATTCCACTGGCCGTTTTGATTACCTATATCATTCCAGCGTTGCTCCCAAGTGCTCTGACTGCTGGCTCTGACATATAAGTTGCCTTTTTTCTGTCCATTATCCTTGGCGTTATAATGTGATGTCCTGCACTTGAATTGACTCCCGTCCGCAGTAAATTCACTGAAAAATTCCAAACTGCACCAATAGGCAGTGCCTGCATAATTTCTGTAGGCTCGGATCTCCTGCCGCTCCTCCAAGATTTCATCTGACTTGATGAATGATGGCAACGTCGAATTACTCGTGTCTGGAACATCATTTTCAATGGCGCCTTCTTCATGATCTTCCATAACCTGCTCCTCGACGGGATGTGTACGACACGAGCTGACCGTTCTCATTAATGCCAATTCGGTCATGGCCGACACCTGTAAAATCTGACAGTCCCGACAAACGGTAACTCTTCCCACAACCCGCTCCGGCAGCGTCCTGCAAGTCGTAACAACGGGCTACGACGCCTTGTGCCATTGCCTACAAATCACTCAGAATCCGCCGGCTTGTGCGCCTTGGCGTTGCCCCGTAACTTGATCCCCGTCGCTGCCAATCAGCGGCCGGGTTTAGTCGCCCGGGGTCTTAGTACGTTGCGCATAAGCGTCATCAAGTCGGGTATTCCCTATCCCCGCACTCGATGGTGGCTGTTCGCAGGGCGCCCTCGGGCGCACCGGTACGTACTCCCGGTCGACTAACCTGCTTACAGCCGCCACCCTTTTCTCGTTTAGTCGCGAGCCAATGGTGGCCCTAACGACGAGTACGAAATACATGAAAAAGCCAGTTCCAAATCCCCCTTCGGACACCGATCCAACTGACCCGACCGATCAACCTGATCCGGTCTCCCCCTACGCCTCTATCGATTCAAAAAAACTCCACGACGCCGCCCACCGGGCCCTCGACTTCTACCTCAACCCCTCGCCCGAAAAACCGCGCAACTCCGTGGATCGCGGCATGCAGATGTTCAAGGTCGATCCCGAGATCAATTCCGAGGCGATTGCCATCCAGACCTACGAGACCTTTTCCTCGGTCAGCATTCTGCTGCTCGACTTGGCCGACAGCCTGGACGACAAGCCGCGGCATCTGGCGATGGCGATCTATCAGTTGAGCGAGATGGGGTTGCTGCTGGCGGAGAGGACGCTGGATAACGAACGGGCGATTGCGATAACCGCGTAAGAAAAAAGGGCCACAACCTGCGGCAGGTTGTGGCCCTTTTTGGTTTCAGGCCGAGGCAGGCAACGGCTGAAAACTGAAGTACTGCTTCAACGCCTCGACCAGTTGCCCATACTCGGGCGGCGTCCGGTACAGGCTGAAGCCGGCGTCGTAGTGCTGGGGAGTCGCGTCTTCGTGGCACCACAGGCAGCAAGCCGTCAGGTCGATGACCTGCTGGCAGCCCTCGCCCAGGGGAATTTTCAGGCGCAGATTGAATTCAGCACCGATCATCATCGGCAACTGGCTGATGAGCATCAAACCGTCTTCAGAGACGTTGCCCAGAAACCCGATGGGTTTGTCGGTGACGCTGTTGAACACTCGCAGAAAATACGGCAACTGGTGCCGTTCGATTCGACGGTCGGTAAACATGAGCGTATCGCCATGCCAGGCCCGAGGATTGGGCCGCACTGTGCTTCGGAACGAACCTGCCCGACAGGTCCGCTCTCCCCGCTTCCGGTGTGGCGCTTGCCACGTCGTCTCATGCCGGTCGCAGGTGTTGCGCCGGTACAGAGCGCATCTGCACCGGTGTCTGTGGACTATAGCTCACCTTGTACAGCCAGCCAGCTTTTGTATGACAACCGCCATCAAAAGCGAGTTGGACGTACCACGGCTGCTGCGCTGCGGGTTGGGTAGTGGCCCAGGCTCTGCAAGGTTTCCAGACGCGCGCGGGCGCGGTAGGCGTATTCGCTGTTGGGGTACGAGGCAATGATGAACTGATAGGTCTGCGCCGCATCGACAAACATTTTTTGCCGTTCCAGGCACTGGCCGCGCATCATCGACACTTCCGGCCACACGTAAGGGCGGGCACGGCTGGCGCGTTCGACCTTGGACAGTTCGAGCATCACCTGCTCGCAGTTGCCCCGGTCATAGGCGCTGTAGGCGTTGTTCAAATGATGGTTCATCGACCAACGGGTGCAGCCCGTGACGGCGAGGACGCTGAGGGCAAGGGCGGCAATGGGCACGAATCGCATGGGGGTTCTCCTGTCTTGTGCTCTGTATCGACCCCTCGTGAGAAATCTTCAGAGCCGTTTGCGCCGATTGTCGTGTTCAATAAAGAAAGTGATAAGTAGTGCAAACGAACAATGACTACACCCCAAGAGCATAGTAGCCTCTGCGAGCGCTTGAACCTGAGGAGTCTTTGCATGTCCGTCCGTCGTACCAAAATCGTCGCTACCCTTGGCCCGGCCAGTAACTCGCCGGAAGTTCTCGAACAGCTGATTCTGGCTGGCCTGGACGTCGCCCGTCTGAACTTCTCCCACGGCACCCCCGACGAGCACAAGGCTCGCGCGAAGCTGGTGCGTGACCTCGCTGCCAAGCACGGCCGCTTCGTCGCCCTGCTGGGTGACCTGCAAGGTCCGAAAATCCGTATCGCCAAATTCGCCAACAAGCGCATCGAGCTGAAGATCGGTGACAAGTTCACCTTCTCCACCAGCCATCCGCTGACCGAAGGCAACCAGCAGGTGGTCGGTATCGACTACCCGGACCTGGTCAAGGACTGCGGCGTGGGCGACGAGTTGCTGCTCGACGACGGCCGCGTGGTGATGCGCGTTGATACCGCAACCGCCACCGAACTGAACTGCACCGTGACCATCGGCGGTCCGCTGTCCGACCACAAAGGCATCAACCGTCGTGGTGGTGGCCTGACCGCGCCGGCCCTGACTGAAAAAGACAAGGCCGACATCAAGCTCGCCGCGGAAATGGAAGTCGACTACCTCGCCGTGTCCTTCCCGCGTGACGCCGCCGACATGAACTACGCCCGTCAACTGCGCGACGAAGCCGGCGGCACTGCCTGGCTGGTGGCGAAGATCGAACGCGCCGAAGCCGTGGCCGACGACGAAACCCTCGACGGCCTGATCAAGGCTTCCGACGCCGTGATGGTTGCCCGTGGTGACCTGGGTGTGGAAATCGGCGACGCCGAGCTGGTGGGCATCCAGAAGAAAATCATTCTGCACGCACGCCGCCACAACAAGGCTGTGATCGTGGCGACCCAGATGATGGAGTCGATGATCCAGAACCCGATGCCGACCCGCGCCGAAGTCTCCGACGTGGCCAACGCCGTGCTCGACTACACCGACGCCGTGATGCTGTCTGCCGAATCCGCTGCCGGCGCTTATCCGCTGGAAGCTGTGCAAGCCATGGCGCGCATCTGCGTCGGCGCTGAAAAGCACCCGACCAGCAAGACTTCCAGCCACCGCATCGGCAAGGAATTCGAGCGCTGCGACGAAAGCATCGCACTGGCGACCATGTACACCGCCAACCACTTCCCGGGCGTCAAGGCGATCATCGCGCTGACCGAAAGCGGCTACACCCCGCTGATCATGTCGCGTATCCGTTCGTCGGTGCCGATCTACTGCTTCACCCCGCACCGCGAAGCCCAGGCCCGCGCGGCGATGTTCCGTGGCGTGTACACCGTTCCGTTCGACCCGGCTTCGCTGGCACCGAACGAAGTCAGCCAGAAAGCCATCGACGAGCTGGTCAAGCGCGGCGTTGTGCAGAAGGGTGACTGGGTCATCCTGACCAAGGGCGACAGCTACCACACCACCGGCGGCACCAACGGCATGAAGATCCTGCACGTGGGCGACCCACAGGTCTGAGTGACCGGTTGCTGAAAACGAAAAGCCCCGCCATGTGAATGGCGGGGCTTTTTCGGTTTTGGTGTGTTGATCGTTCCCACACTCCGCGTGGGAATGCCTCAATGGACGCTCCGCGTCCGCTTCGGCATGGGACGCGGAGCGTCCCGGGCTGCAATTCCCACGCAGAGCGTGGGAACGATCGGTGCACGGAGTGCGGCGGCGATCGGCGGTCGGCGGTCGGCGGTCGGCGGTCGGCGGTCGGCGGTCGGCGGTCGGCGGATATCTCAATGCCGTTTGATGAACCCGGTCAACGCTGCCAACGCCTCCGGCGAACGAAGCCGCTGGGTGAACAGCGCGCCCTCTTCCTCGATCACCTTGCGGATCAACTCGCGATCCGGCGCGCGCATCAATTGTTTGCTGATGCGAACCGCCTCGGCCGGCAGCTCGTCAAACCGCAGCGCCATCTCCCGCGCCTTGGCCAACGCGGCTTCGCCACTGCCCAGTGCCTCAGTCGCGATCCCCCACTGCGCCGCTTGCTCACCGGTAAAGCCTTCACCCAGCAGCAACAGCTCCGACGCTTTGGCCTGCCCGAGCAAACGCGGCAGGATCAGGCTGGAGCCGAACTCCGGGCACAACCCGAGATTGACGAACGGCATCCGCAACCGCGCATCCCGCGCCACGTACACCAGATCACAATGCAACAGCAGCGTCGTGCCAATCCCCACCGCCGCCCCGGCCACGGCGGCGACCACCGGTTTGCGGCATTCGAGCAGCTCGAGCATGAAGTGAAACACCGGGCTGTCGAGGTCGCTCGGCGGCTGCCGGATGAAGTCGGCGATGTCGTTGCCGGCGGTGAAGCACTCGGCGCTGCCGGTGATCAGCACGGCGTTGATGTCGGGGTCGTTGTCGGCCTGACTCAGCGCCTCGGCCAACTGGCTGTACATGGCGCGGGTCAGGGCGTTTTTCTTGTCCGGGCGGTTGAGGCGCAGGGTCAGCAAACCGCGTTCGCGGTGCAGCAGGATGGCTTCGGGCATGGCAGGTCTCGCGTCTGAAGGATCAGCGCTCAACCACGGCTCAGGAAGACATCGGCCAGCAGTTGATTGCGCGGCAGTCCGGCCAGGAACAGACGCTTGGCAAACGCGTCGACGCTGGCAGTCGAACCGCAGACTAAAGCCAGGGTTTGTCGGGAAACAAGGCGCAGTTGCGCCAAAGCGGCCGGCAACTCGGCCGCCGTCCACAATTCGACGCTGAGGTTTTCCCGCTGTGCGGCCAGTGCTTCAAGGGGTTTGGCCAGGTAATGCCCTTCGGCATCATGGGCCAGATGAATGACGCGAATGGCGCCCCGATGATCCTGACGCAAGGCTTCGCGCAACACTCCGAACAAGGGGCCGAGTCCGGTGCCCGCCGCCAGTAGCCACAGCGACCGGTCGTGCCAGTCCGGGTCGTAATGCAACGCACCGCCGCGCAGTTCACCGAGGCGGATCGGGTCGCCGATCTGCAAGCGTCGCGCAGCATCGCTGAATTCGCCGGGCTCGCGGCAATCGAGGTGGAATTCAAGAAAACGGTCTTCTTCCGGCAGGCTCGCCAGCGAATACGGCCGCGCGATGTGACCGGCCCACAGCACCAGATGCTGGCCGGCGCTGTAGCGCAACGGCCGCTGCGGTGTCAGGCGCAAACGCAGCACGCTGTCGCCGAGCCAGTCCAGCGCTTCGACCGTGGCCGGGCGCCCATCGGTGACGGGATCGAAGGTGTGCACCTGCAAATCTTCGATGACCTGACACTGACAGGCCAGGCGCCAGCCCTGATCACGCTGTTCGGCGCTCAAGGCATCGGGGCGACTGTCGGCAGGCAGACCTTGCACGCATTGCACCAGGCAGGCATGGCAACTGCCGGCGCGGCAGCTGTAAGGCACCGCCACACCGTTCTGATTGAGGGCATCGAGCAGGTTGCTGCCCGCGACCACCGACCACTGTCGTTCACCGACCCGCAGTTCAGGCATCGACGTTCTCCCACGCGGCTGCGCAGCGGTTGCGCCCGTCGCGTTTGGCCCGGTACAGCGCCTGATCGGCGCGCTGCAAGGCGTCGTCCAGATCATCGCCCAGTTCCAGCAGGGTCATGCCGGCGGACAGGCTAAGGTTTTTCACATTCAGGCCCACCAGTTCGACGTCGGTGAAGGCGATGCGCAGCCGTTCGCAGCAAGCGGTCAGCCGCTCGGCGTTGCAATCGGGCAGCAACACCACGAATTCTTCACCCCCATAACGGGCCAGCACATCACCGTCACGCAGACAGGCACCGGCCACTCCGGCGAAGGCTTGCAGCACCTGATCGCCGGCCGCATGACCGTGTATATCATTGATGCGTTTGAAATGGTCGAGGTCGATCAGCGCCAGACCGTGCACCACGTCGGCTTCCATCGCGTTCAATTCGCGGGTGGCCAGGCGCAGGAAATGTCGGCGATTGAACAGCCCGGTCAATTCGTCGGTGGCCACCAGGTCTTCGAGCTGGCGCATCATCCCGCGCAGGGTGTCCTGATGCGCCTGCAAGGCAAACCGGCGCTGGCGCATGCGTTGCCGTGAGGTCTGGACGAAACGCGCGTAAATCACCAGCCACGCCAGCACGATCAACAGGATGCACGCCTGCAAGGCAGACAGCGCCGGATCATGCAGACGGAAGTGGTAACCGTCCCACAGCGTGATCGCGCAGAAACTGAAGAACACCAGCATCGCGCAGCGCACAAAGGCCCGGCGCGACAAATGGAACAGGCCGAACAGCAGGATCAGCACATAGAAGACCAGGAACTCGCCCCGCGCTTCTTCCAGATGCGCGATCAGCCATGTCTGCCAGCCGAGGCCGAGCAGCACTTGCGCTTCGGTCAGGCTCGGGTCGGAGAACCGCAGGTTGGCGCCTGAGAAAAACACCGCGAACAGGGTCGCCTGGCTGATGACCACCAGGGCGCTGCCGACAGCGACGCCTGCCAGCGAATCTTCGTAGTGTCCGGTGAAATACGCCAGCCACAGCAGCAGCAAGGCCAATCCATAGGTGGCTGCAGCGAGGGCGAAGCGTTTGAGCAAAAGACGTTGAATGGCGTTATGGGTCAATCGTTGACTCACCGTGCGATAAGAGGCTGACCGAGTGTCCTACTCTACAGACCGGCTGCCACTTTAGTGGCGTAGTCGATAAATGACCATTGATTTTCGGGCCGGATAATTGGCGTCAAAAAAGTCCTTGAGCCCGCCCCTCCCGGCTTCCCGGAGCGCCCGCCAAAAGCACCGGCCGCGCGTGATTTTTTGTCGGCCTTCGCCGTCCGCAAACAGCGAACCGGACGCAGCGCTTGCAGACCACGTCGACCGGCTCCCGCCATGCGACCAACGAATGACTACCGGCGCGTGTCACCACCCGGGAGGCGCGGTATACTGCCGCGCCTTTTTAGCGTCGCGCCAGCAGCCCCGGCGTGCCTTGAAAGGTGTCTGCGACCGACCGATGCACCCAAGCCGCAGGCACCTTATTGAATGTTCCCGTCTTTTAGAGGAGCGCGACTCATGACCGTGATCAAGCAAGACGACCTGATTCAGAGCGTTGCCGACGCCCTGCAGTTCATTTCCTACTACCACCCCGTGGACTTCATCCAGGCGATGCACGAAGCCTACCTGCGCGAAGAATCGCCAGCGGCCCGTGACTCGATGGCGCAGATCCTGATCAACTCGCGCATGTGCGCCACCGGCCACCGGCCGATCTGCCAGGACACCGGTATCGTGACCGTGTTCGTGCGTGTGGGCATGGACGTGCGTTGGGATGGCGCGACCATGAGCCTGGACGACATGATCAACGAAGGCGTGCGCCGCGCCTACAACCTGCCGGAAAACGTCCTGCGTGCCTCGATCCTCGCCGACCCGGCGGGCGCTCGTAAAAACACCAAGGACAACACCCCGGCGGTCATCCACTACTCCATCGTCCCGGGCAACACCGTGGAAGTGGACGTGGCGGCCAAGGGCGGCGGTTCCGAGAACAAGTCGAAAATGGCCATGCTCAACCCATCCGACTCGATCGTCGACTGGGTGCTGAAGACCGTTCCGACCATGGGCGCCGGCTGGTGCCCACCGGGCATGCTGGGCATCGGCATCGGCGGCACCGCCGAGAAAGCCGCTGTGATGGCGAAAGAAGTGTTGATGGAATCCATCGACATTCACGAGCTGAAAGCCCGTGGCCCGCAGAACCGCATCGAAGAAATGCGTCTGGAGCTGTTCGAGAAGGTCAACCAGTTGGGCATCGGCGCCCAGGGCCTCGGTGGCCTGACCACCGTGCTCGACGTGAAGATCATGGATTACCCGACCCACGCCGCCTCCTTGCCGGTGTGCATGATCCCGAACTGCGCCGCCACCCGTCACGCGCACTTCGTGCTCGACGGTTCCGGCCCGGCTTCGCTGGAGGCGCCACCGCTGGACGCCTACCCGGAAATCGTCTGGGAAGCCGGCCCGTCGGCCCGTCGCGTCAACCTCGACACCCTGACCCCGGAAGACGTGCAGAGCTGGAAGCCGGGCGAAACCGTCCTGCTCAACGGCAAGATGCTCACCGGTCGCGACGCCGCGCACAAGCGCATGGTCGAGATGCTGAACAAGGGTGAAACCCTGCCGGTGGACCTGAAAGGTCGCTTCATCTACTACGTCGGCCCGGTTGATCCGGTCGGTGACGAAGTGGTTGGCCCGGCTGGCCCGACCACCGCCACGCGGATGGACAAGTTCACCCGTCAGATCCTCGAACAGACAGGCCTGTTGGGCATGATCGGCAAGTCCGAGCGCGGCCCGACTGCGATCGAAGCGATCAAGGACAACAAGGCTGTGTACCTGATGGCCGTCGGCGGCGCTGCTTACCTGGTGGCGCAAGCGATCAAGAAGTCCAAGGTACTGGCGTTCGCCGAACTGGGCATGGAAGCGATCTACGAGTTCGAGGTCAAGGACATGCCGGTCACCGTCGCGGTGGACAGCAAAGGTGAATCGGTGCACATCACCGGTCCTGCGATCTGGCAACAGAAGATCAGCGAAAGCCTGGCGGTTGAAGTGCAGTAAGCGCTTCACCCGTTAGCGAAAAGGCCGGGCGGTCAGCAATGACCGCCCGGCCTTTTTTTTCGCCTGTCATAAAGTGAAGGGCAAAACACCTGTCAGATCTGACAGGTGTCGGTTTCACTCCACTCTGTTAGCGTGAAATCTCGACATCTACAGGTTGCAATACCATGGCTCTTGATGCGGATGCGCTTGTCACCCCACCGTCTATTGCCAAGACCGCCTCCGTTGCTACTGTCGGACATGAATGGGCGCAAGTGGGTGCGACCGGAGAACAGCCCTATACCTTGAGGGTGCCAGCGCCTTCAGCACCAACCCGCGGGCTGAGTCCAGCGCTTGCTCTGACCTGCAGCAGCGGCGCGGGTAACGGCATGTTCGGCCTCGGCTGGAACCTGTCGCTGCCCGTCATCTCGCGCAAGACCAGCAAAGGTGTGTCGAAATACGAAGCCGACGATGTCATGCAGGCCGACGGCACCGACTTGCGGCCCGAGCTCACAACGCGCGGCAAGATCAAGACCAACAGGCGTACGCTCGGTAAAGGTCGGAACGCCAAAAAATACTTGATGGTGCGCTACATCCCTCGCCTGCAAACGACATTCGCCGAATACCAGCGCTGTACCGCCGTCGATGGCAGTTTCGACTACTGGATAGTCCTCACCCCCGACGGCGCGAAGCATTGCTACGGCTTTTCATCAAACGCGCGAATTTACGACCCGGCAGATCCGACTCATATCGCTATCTGGCTGCCAGAAGAAACCAGAAACGCGGTGGGCGAAAACATCTGGTACGAATACAAGGCCGATGACAAAGTGGCCGATGATCGTTTTGACTATCAGGCCCAGCGTTATCTGCGTCGGGTCTGTTATTGCAACAAGACACCCAGTACCGGTCTGTATTGTCTTGAGCCTTCAGACCCGGGACTGCGGGGCTGGCTGTACGAGATCATCTTCGACTACGGCGAGCGCGTCACCCGGGAGGCGGTTCCGTCCTATTCAGCCCCGGAAGACAAATGGCCGCGGCGCAGCGACCCGTTTCGCAGTCATCGTAACGGTTTCGAGCTGGGCACACGGCGCCTGGGCAAGGAAATTCTGGCATTCAGCCTTACCAGTGGCGAACCGAAACTGGTTGAACGCCTGAGGCTGGAGCACGGGACCACACCGTGCCAGTACAACCACCTGACTGCCGCGCATTACATGAGTTACGACGCCAACGGTAACGTCAAATGCTTGCCGCCGCTTGAGCTCTTCTATGAGCCGTCCATTCTCAATCTCTTCCCCCAAGCGTTTCTGGCACTCGACCACATGCCGGGCCTCAACGACGGCAAGCCCTATCATTGTGTCGACCTCTATGGCGAGGGCCTGCCCGGTTTTCTCTGCCAGTACGACAACGCCTGGTATTACCGTGAGCCCTTGCGCGATAAAGCCGGCAAGGACGCCATCACCTACGGCCCATGGATCTTGTTGCCGCTGATTCCAAACGCCGACAGCAGCAAACCGGTGGTGGTGATTCTGATGGATATCACCGGCGACGGGCACCCGGACTGGGTTGTCGCACAACCCGGCGGCAGCGGCTATTACACGTTCAACCTGGATCGCACATGGTCGTTGTTCAAACCGTTCAGCCGGTTTCCCGTGGAGTTCTTTCATCCGTTGGCCCAATTGGGCGACTTTAGCGGTGACGGTCTGAACTCCCTGGCGCTGGTCGGACCGAACTGCGTGCGGGTGTACGCTAATTTGAGGGAAACAGGCTTTGCTCCCGGCGAGAATGTGCCCCATACCCCGGACCGACTGCCACTGTTCAGTGACGCCAAAAGCGAAATGGTGACTTTGAATGGCTTGGGCGGCAGTGGCATGGAGCTGTGCCGCTGCCGCCATGATGAAATCCGCAGCTGGATCAGTCTCGGGAATGGCCGTTTTACCCAGGGTTTCCAGATGAGCGCCTTGCCGTTCAAATATGGAGAGTTCGATCCCGACCGGGTGCGCATCGCCAATGTAGACGGCTCCGGTGCCCGGGCCTTCATTTACCTGTCTTCGGACTACTTCGAAATCTGGTTGAACCACGGCGGCAATTGCCTGGCAGAGAAACCAATCCAGGTTCGATGGCCCAGAGGCGTGCGCTACGACAACCTCTGCCAGGTGACCTTCGCCGATCTGCAAGGCATTGGCTGCGACAGCCTGCTGCTGACCGTGCCGCACATGAAACCGCAGCACTGGGTGTATCACTTCTTCAGCGCACGGCCGTACCTGTTGACCGGATCCAACAACAACATGGGTTACAACGCGAAGTTGCAATATCGCAGCAGTGCGCAATTCTGGCTGGATGAAAAAAACAGGGAACAGGCGGCAGGCAGAAAGCCGGTGTGTCATTTACCGTTTCCGCAGATGGTGCTCCAGTGGTTGCGACAAGAGGATGAAATCACCGGCAATTACCTGATGCAGTTCTACGAGTATTTCGAAGGCCGATACGACGGCATCGAACGCGAATTCCGCGGCTTCGGGCGCGTCCGCCAGATCGACAGCGAACTGGAACCGGGCAAGGCCGAAAGCGGCCATACGGCGCCGATGCTCAAGACTCAATGGTTTCATACCGGCGAAACCGTCGATATTGCCTTGAAAGACACCAGCCAGCTCGATCCTGAAATAAGGCCCCTGGGCCAAACCCTCACTTCAACGTTCGATGCCAAGCGCCGTAAAGAGCGGATTCGCAAACGGCGCAAGGCAGATGACACTCGCGAAATCGCCTACGCCCTGGCCGGCCGCCTGCTTCGCACCGAGATCCGTCAGGCGGACGCCCCTGTGTCTGCGGGACTGCTTTCCCTGAGCGAGTCTCGCTACCTGGTTCGCAAAGTCGACGAAACTCAGTCCAGCCTGCTGGTACTGGAACTGGAAAACCGCACCCATCAATACGAGGGTTTCATGAATGACTCGCGCTGCCAGCACGCGGTCAATATGGCATGGGACGAGTTCGCTCATCTGGTACACGGTTGCACGGTCGCCTGTGCACGCCGTCGCGATGTGACTGGCGACCCGCCCTTCGAAGAGGAAGATCAACGACGCGCCTGGCGAGACAGCCACGATGAGCAACAACAGTCCTTTTATCTGACAGAAATTCGTGCCGAACCTGTTCACCTGACCAATGACGACCATTGGCTCCTCGGTTTGCCCTGGCGCCAGCGCAGTAACGCACTGATGCTGCCCAAGGGAACGCTGCCGGACGGATTGAGCGAACCGCAAATCAGCTACGAAGATTTCACGGCGCATCAAGACAGCGCCGCATGGAATCTGGCACGCGAGCTGACCTCGCTCTCGACACAAACGTACCTGGAAGAGGATGGCAATATCCTGTTTCCGCCGCGACAGGGGCCGCTCGAGCAGGCCGTGTTCGATAAAAAGGCACTGGCAGCCTACGACGGCGTCCCGATTGTTATTCGGGACGAGCTGAGAAAGATTGGCTATAAGCCGATGAATCTGTTTCTCCCCGCAGATTCGGAAGAGGACAAACGGGAAAACCTGTGGTCAGCCCAGAGCGGTTTTTTCACCTACGCCGACGCTGCCGGTTTTTTTCATGTCACCCACGTGCAACAGACCGAAAGCCATGGTGTGACAAGCATCTTCCGGGATGAAGACAACCTGGTCGTCATCAAGATCATTTTGCCGGACGGCTGCGTCACGACAGTGAAATTCGACCCGCACACCCTGCAGCCGCTATGCATCACGGATCCCAACGAGAACAAACAGGAAGTGCTGTACGGAGCGGATGGACAACCCATCGTCCACACTTTTTATGGTACCGAAGAGGACGTGCCCGCCGGTTTCGCCCCCCTGTCCGAGTACCCGCCACAGTCTGACCGGAGTGTCAAATATGCCCTCGCCCATCCTGAACTTGTGCTGGCATCCGCCGCCAGTGTGGTGCGCACCGAGCTGTTCAGCTGGATGCCGTTGCTCCCGTTCAAAACCGCGCGGCTTAAAAGAAAGGAATGGATCGCCAAAGGCCTGATCCTGCCCGACGGCCACGTGCGCGCCTCGGCACTGCGTTGGCTACACCTGCAAAAAAAACGCACCACCAGCGAACAGACCCTGCTCAAATTCATCCATACGGCCCTCAGGCAACCGGTGCACATCCTCAAGCTGGTTGCCGACCGCTATCACACCGATACGTTGCAACAAATTCAGAAGACCCTCGCCTACGTCGACGGCTTCGGCCGCCAGCTGCAAAGCAAACAGCTCGTCCCGCCGGGCGATGCCTTTGTCGTCACACCCGAGGACGGTCTCGTAACCGGTGCCGATGGCAAGCCGATCGAAATGCCGGCCACGCAGCGCTGGCGGGTTCAGGGACGTGTCGAATACAACCACAAGGGCGAGACCATCCGGGTCTACCGCCCTTATTTCCTGAATACCCATCGCTGCATCAATGACAGTGCAATGCGTGAGCACGGCCACCACGACCGGCTCTCTTACGACGCCCTGGGGCGGCCGATACAGACCATCAATGCGCTCGGTCATCTGGCGTTCGTGATTCTGCATTCATGGTTCAAGCTCAGCTACGACTACAACGACACGGAAGAACCGACACCGGCCAGGCCCGCGAAAAAACCGACGCCTGCAAAACCCAGAAAACGGGTCAAGTGATGAACGCCAGCGTGCACCATCTGACACCGACGATGTCGGTAATCGGCCCGCGCGGCGAGGCCGTCAGACAAGTCGACTACCTGCGCAAAGTTGCCGGCGAGGATGTGCGAGCGCTCATCAACCGACAGCAATATGACGTTGCCGGCCACATGGTTGCGCAGCGGGATCCGCGTTTGCCCACGCCCAATACCATCACCGTTCACAGGCTGGACGCGATGGGCCTGAAGACGCACAGCCTCGACGGCGGCGAAAACATCAGCCTGCCAGGACTCGGCGGCGAGCCGGTACAGATATGGGATGCGAACGGCAATCATCGGGAGCTGACCTACGACATTCGGTTACGCCTGAGGTCGGTCAAAGAGAACGCAGTGCCGGACTTTGAAGTGTTCACCTGGCTCGATGACTCGGCCGACCCGGCGTATAACCTGCGTGGGCAAATGACGGCGCTGAGCGATCCATCAGGCGCGGTAAACATCAAAAGCTTCAACATGATCGGTCAGTCGCTGGAAGAGATCCGCACCTTCGCGGATGGCAAGATCTGCACCAGCCGCCAGGCCTTCAGCGCCGTCGGTGCGCTATTGCAAACCACCGATGCTGGCGGGCACGTACAAAAGTCGACCTACGACATCGCCGGTCAGCTTACTCAGGTGCAGCTGCAACTCAGGGGGCAAAGCTTCCGTCCGATCTTGAACGGCGCAGATTACAACGCTGCCGGACAGATCACCGAACAACGACTCGGCAACGGTGTGACCAGCCACTGGCACTACCGGGCGACCGACGGTCGCCTGCTTCGGCAGTACGCGCAAAAGACTTCGGAGCCGGCGGTTCAGGATTTCGAATATGACTACGACCGGGTGGGTACCCCCCTGCGGATTATCGATCACACCTACAAACCGACGTTTTTTCACAACCAGAGAGTCGATGGTGAACGCACGTTCAACTATGACTCGGTGGGCCGTCTGATCCGCACCACCAGTTACAGCGACGCCCCGCCCGCGGACAATCCCGGGCGGCCACAACCCACCGACCCCGACGACCGGCGCAATTATGTCGAATCTTTCGAGTACGACGACGGCAACAACCTGAAAAAGCTGACCCATATCCGCGACGGCAACACACACACCCGCGAGATGTTTATCGACTCCACCAGCAATCGCGGTGTGCGCTGGAAACCTGGCGACCCCGCCCCGGACTTTGGCGCGTCGTTCGACCGCGCCGGCAATCTGCGGGCCCTGAAACCCGGCCAGCCAGTGAACTGGAACAGCCGCAATCAATTGCAATCGTTGATCCTTGTTGAACACGCCAGCGGGCCAGCGGACCAGGAGCTGTATCAATACAGCCAGGGCGCAAGGGTCTACAAACGCCACGAAACCCACACCCGCTCAGTCAGCCACGTCGCTGAAGTGCATTACGTGGGAAACCTGGAAATCCGCACCAAAAGCAGCGGAGAGGAATTGCACCGGATCACCGTCGCCACCGGTGTCGGCGAGGTGACGTGTCTGCACTGGGTCGCCGGCAAACCACCCGGTATCGATGCTGATCAGGTGTGTTATTCCCATTCCGACCACTTGGGATCGAGCGTGACGCAGATTGATCAACGGGCGCAGGTGATCAGCCGCGAAAGCTACTACGCCTTCGGCGGTACTGCGTCGATGGCTGCCCGCTCGCAGATTGAAGCGGACTACAAGTTCACCCGCTATTCGGGCAAGGAAATGGATGTCACCGGGCTTTATTACTATGGCGCCCGGTATTACGCCCCGTGGCTGTGTCGCTGGGTGAGTGCCGATCCGGCCGGGGATGCGGACGGGCTGAACCGGTATGCGTTTGTCGGGAACTGTCCAATGCGTTTCGTCGACCCGAACGGTGCCAGCAGGGAAGAGTCCGTTATCTACAACTACTCCAATTTCATTTCCAGCTTGAGCGCGAATGCTTCACAGACACTGAATCAGATGCACGACATCCTCCATAAATCGAACATCACCAGGAATCTGCTTGGCAACCTCATCGGGGAGACCGCAAGAGGAGTCTTAGGTTATGAAGCCGGCGCTCTGGGTACCGAGATCTCAGGTATGGCGCTACCGGAAACGTCTTCAATTCAGTTCGCCACGCCGGAAGGGCTACTCGGCAGCAATCTCGGGGGAGATTTATCCGCGAAAATGGATTCGCCTGTAACGAAGCGAACTCGCCTTATCGGATCGCTGATCCCGCAGACATCTAAAATTTCCATTGATGCGATTGACGAGAAACTGGGCCTGTCCGCCCCTGCACCGGACGTGAAATACAAATGGAAAAAAGCGATGAGCCAGGTAGTCAACCCTGCACTCAATTCGGTACTCAACTCCGAATTCGTAATGAACCGAATGATGTCAACCTGGATCTCGATCATCCCGGCGGCCATATCCATGTTCGGTCGAGCAATAGAAGCTGAAGACATCAAAAGCGGTCTGACTCATCACAAGATCGACAAGATTCTCGACACGATCAATGAGTGGGAAACCATCGAAGAGCAACGCTGGGGGTGGACACAAAATGCTTTCGATGCATTGGGCGCCGATGCTGTCTATCCGAGGGAATTTCTATCCAATACCAACCACATGACTTCACCAGAAGCGCTTGCACCAATCACCCGCAAGGGATTGCAGAGCCGGCACGAACTGACTCGGATCGCAATCCGCCACACCCGGCAGCTTTTGAATCATTATCGGGAGATGAGCACTACGGACAATCAGTTCTTGATGCGTCAGGCACAAAGGGCCAAGGGCAACGGTTGAACCATTGGAAACCTGCGAGTGGCAGCAGTGCAGCGATGTCAGGTGCCAAAGCAGCCAGTACGACAAGCGAGAAGGACAAGCGGGCCTCATGGTATCGTGCCCGCCCGATCGACTCTCTGTTCGCCCCAGCATGCTGCCGACTTCCCGTACCCTGCGTCTGTCGTTGTATACCCTGCTGATCATCGCCGGTGCCGCCCTTGCTGCAACGCTTGCGATCCGCCATGCCGAGCGCCAGGCGCTGGAAGAAGACGCCGCGCGGGCCAACCAGCAGCTGGCGCTGTACGCCAATTCACTGCACACCCTGATCGACCGCTATCGCGCCCTGCCCGCCGTGCTGGCACTGGACCCGCAATTGCGTACGGCACTGGCAGGTCCAGTCGATGCCGAACAGCAGGCTGCGCTGAATCTGAAGCTGGAAAAGATCAACGGTGCCGCGCAATCCTCGACGCTGGAACTGCTCGATCATACGGGCCTTGCGGTGGCGGCCAGCAACTGGCGTCTGCCCAGCAGTTATGTCGGTCACAACTATGGCTTTCGTCCCTACTTCAGCCAGACCCGCACCCAGGGCACCGGGCGTTTCTACGCGGTCGGCGTGACCAGCGGGATTCCCGGTTATTTCCTGTCCAGCGCGGTGCTCGGCGACAACGACGAGTTCCTCGGGGCGATGGTGGTCAAGCTCGAATTCCCCGAACTCGAACGCGAATGGAGCCAGGGCAGCGACACCCTGCTGGTCAGTGACGCGCGGGGGATCATTTTCATCGCCAACCAGCCCGACTGGCGCTATCGCCTCCTGCACCCGCTGAGCCCGGCCGATTACAAAGAGATCAAGGCCACTCGCCAATACGATAAACAGTCGCTGGTACCGCTGACTCACCTGTCGCTGCGTCGCTTCGACGACAACAGTGACCTGCGCCGTGTCGAGGGTCCGCAGGGCACGGCGGATTACCTGTGGGAATCCCTGCCGCTGACCGCCGAAGGCTGGACTCTGCACCTGCTGCGACGCCCGCAACTGTCCTTCGAAGACCAGCGCAATGCCGGGCTCGCCGCTGCCGGAGTGTGGCTGGCGTTGGTGTTCCTGTTGCTGTTCCTCAACCAGCGCTGGCGTCTGGCGAAGATGCGCCAGCGTAGCCGCGAAGAGCTTGAGCAATTGGTCGAGGAACGTACCCGCGACTTGCGCACTGCCCAGGACGGTCTGGTGCAGTCGGCGAAACTCGCGGCACTGGGGCAGATGTCGGCGGCGCTGGCCCACGAAATCAATCAGCCGCTGACCGCCCAGCGCATGCAACTGGCGACCTTGCGCCTGCTGCTCGATCATGGCCGCGTCGATGACGCCTACAAGGCGCTCAAACCGGTCGATGAAATGCTCACGCGCATGGCGGCCCTGACCGGTCATTTGAAAACCTTCGCCCGCAAGAGCCCCAGCGGTTTGCGCGAGCGGCTGGATCTGGCGACAGTGGTCGATCAGGCCCTGCAATTGCTGGATGCGAGAATGCGCGACGAACAGGTCAGCCTTGTGTTGCATCTGACGCGTCCGGCCTGGGTGCGCGGCGATGCGATCCGTCTCGAACAGGTGCTGATCAACTTGCTGCGCAACGCCCTCGATGCGATGCAGGGCAAGCCTTGCAAGCGTCTGGAAATCCGTCTGGAAGCCGACGAGCAACTGTGGCGCCTGAGTGTCATCGACAATGGCGGCGGCATTGCCGAAGAACATCTGGGTCAGGTATTCGATCCGTTCTTCACCACTAAACCGGTGGGAGACGGCCTCGGTCTGGGGCTGGCGGTGTCGTTTGCCATCGTCCACGAATCCGGCGGGCGCCTGAGCGCCGACAATGGCGACAACGGCGCAGTGTTCAGCCTGACCCTGCCGATCGATCTGGAGGCGCACATCTGATGCTCAATGCGGTGATGGTGGTCGATGACGAAAGCAGCATTCGCAGTGCCGTCGAGCAATGGCTGAGCCTGTCCGGGTTCGAGGTGCAGCTGTTCAGCCGCGCCGAGGAATGCCTGGCGGCGCTGCCCGCGCATTTTGCCGGGGTGATTGTCAGCGATGTGCGCATGCCCGGCCTCAGCGGTCTTGAACTGCTGGCCGAGGTGCAGCGCCGGGATGCCGACCTGCCGGTGATTCTGCTGACCGGCCACGGCGACGTGCCGATGGCGGTCGAAGCGATGCGCGATGGCGCTTACGACTTTCTGGAAAAACCCTTCAGCCCCGAAACCTTGCTCGGCAGCCTGCGCCGGGCGCTGGACAAGCGCCGACTGGTGCTGGAAAACCGCGCCCTGCACGAACAGGCCGACAACCGCGCCAGACTCGATGCAACGTTGCTCGGTGTGTCCCGTGGCTTGCAGACCTTGCGCCGACAGGTGCTGGACTTGGCGACGCTGCCGGTCAACGTGCTGATCCGTGGCGAGACCGGCAGCGGCAAGGAACTGGTCGCCCGCTGCCTGCACGACTTCGGCCCACGCGCCGACAAGCCGTTTGTGGCGCTGAACTGCGCGGCGATCCCCGAGCAGTTGTTCGAAGCCGAGTTGTTCGGGCATGAGAGCGGCGCGTTCACCGGGGCCTCCGGCAAGCGCATCGGCAAGCTGGAATACGCCGATGGCGGCACGCTGTTTCTCGATGAAATCGAAAGCATGCCGCTGGCCCAGCAGGTAAAACTGCTGCGGGTGTTGCAGGAACAGAAGCTGGAGCGGCTGGGGTCGAACCAGAGTATTCGCGTGGACTTGCGGATCGTCGCGGCGACCAAACCCGATCTTTTGGATGAAGCGCGGGCCGGGCGTTTTCGCGAGGACCTGGCGTATCGCCTGAACGTTGCGGAACTGCGACTGCCGCCGTTGCGTGATCGGCGGGAAGACATTCCGTTGTTGTTCGAATCCTTCGCACAGAGTGCCGCCCAACGACTGGGCCGGACCTTCCCGCCGCTCAGTGGTGCGCAATTGAGCCACCTGCTGAGTCATGACTGGCCGGGTAATGTGCGGGAGTTGGCGAATGTCGCCGAGCGGCAGGTGCTGGGACTGGATGAACCGGTGCAGGGGATTGATCCGGGGCAGTCGCTGGCGGCGCAGCAGGAGGCGTTTGAGGCGCAGTGTTTGCGGGCGGCGTTGACACGGCACAAGGGGGATGTGAAAGCGGTTCTGGAGGAGTTGCAACTGCCGCGTCGCACGTTTAATGAAAAGATGCAGCGGCATGGTCTGACCCGGGAGATGTTCGTACCCGACTGATCGCCCTTCATTGATCGTTCCCACGTCGAGGCGTCGAACCGTCCGCGTGGGAATGCAGCCCGGGACGCTCTGCGTCCCAAAGCGGACGCAGAGCGTCCATTGAGGCATTCCCACGCAGAGCGTGGGAACGATCAGATCAACGATCAGATAGGCGGAAATCCGCTCATCGCCAACTTCCTATCGGCAAAATACCGCTCACCCCATCTCCCCACCCCCTCTAAACCGGCCCTCCCCCCGTTGGCACAGCTCCTGCTATAGCCCTCGCAGGCTGCGTTTCAACGCGCTCCACAAAAACAATTAAACGAAGGATCCTTCAATGGATAACTCCAACGCCCTGCCTCTTGGGTCGGCTGCCGTGCCGGTCAAAGAACGAACCACCGCCAGTCGCATCAAGTCGATCTTCAGCGGTTCCGTCGGCAACATGGTCGAGTGGTATGACTGGTACGTCTACGCCGCCTTCTCGCTGTACTTCGCCAAGACCTTTTTCCCCGCCGGTTCCACCACCGCCCAATTGATGAACACCGCCGCGATCTTCGCCGTGGGCTTTCTGATGCGCCCGATCGGTGGCTGGCTGATGGGCCTGTACGCCGACAAGGTCGGACGTAAAAAAGCGCTGATGGCCTCGGTGTACCTGATGTGCTTCGGCTCCCTGCTGATCGCCCTGAGCCCGAACTACGAAACCATCGGCATCGGCGCGCCGATCCTGCTGGTGTTCGCCCGTCTGCTGCAAGGCCTGTCGGTCGGTGGCGAATACGGTACCTCCGCCACTTACCTGTCTGAGATGGCGACCAAGGAACGTCGCGGCTTCTTCTCCAGCTTCCAGTACGTGACCCTGATCTCCGGCCAGCTCATCGCGCTGGGCGTGTTGATCGTGCTGCAGAACATGCTGACCACTGAACAGCTGTACGCCTGGGGCTGGCGCATCCCGTTCGCCATCGGCGCGCTGTGTGCGGTGGTTGCGTTGTACCTGCGTCGCGGCATGGAAGAAACCGAGTCGTTCACCAAGAAAGAGAAGTCCAAGGAAAGCGCCATGCGCACCTTGATGCGCCATCCGAAGGAACTGCTCACCGTGGTCGGCCTGACCATGGGCGGTACGCTGGCGTTCTACACCTACACCACCTACATGCAGAAATACCTGGTGAACACCGTCGGCATGAGCATCTCCGACTCCACCACCATTTCCGCAGCGACGCTGTTCCTGTTCATGTGCCTGCAACCGATCATCGGCGGCCTGTCCGACAAGATCGGTCGTCGTCCGATCCTGATCGCCTTCGGCGTGCTCGGTACGATCTTCACCGTGCCGATCCTGATGACCCTGCACACCATCCAGACCTGGTGGGGTGCGTTCTTCCTGATCATGGCGGCGCTGATCATCGTAAGCGGTTACACCTCGATCAACGCCGTGGTGAAGGCCGAGCTGTTCCCGACCGAAATCCGCGCCCTGGGCGTCGGCCTGCCGTACGCACTGACCGTGTCGATCTTCGGCGGCACCGCCGAATACATCGCGCTGTGGTTCAAGAGCATCGGCATGGAAACCGGTTACTACTGGTACGTGACCGCGTGCATCGCGGTGTCCCTACTGGTGTACATCACCATGAAAGACACCCAGAAACATTCGCGTATCGTCACTGACTGATCGCAAAAAAAACGCGCGAAGGTGCAAGACCTTCGCGCGTTTGTTTCAGCCCGATTGCTCGATCAGGACAACTCGGCAACGCCCTGTTTGCCGCCATAGCGCTTCTGCGCATAAGACGCGCCCACGATCATCACCAGCAGAATCCCCGCCAGCACCGCCGACGAACCGATGGTGCCGAAGTCCAGTCCGCCCTTTTCGTGGGACTTGGTCATCAAGTCGCCCAGGGTCGCGCCAAACGGCCGGGTCAGCACGAACGCCACCCAGAACAGCGCCACCGCCGAAATCTTCGTGAAGTACTTGAGCAGTACGACCACCGCAATCGCCGAGCCGATCAACAGCGCACCACCGGCAAAGCCCAGACCCGAGTCGTCCGCCAGGTAATCGCCGAGCGCGGTGCCCAGGGTGTTGGAGAACAGGATCGCCATCCAGTAGAACATCTCGCCGCGAAAACTCTGCACCTTGGTGACGTTGAGCGAATCGCCGCTCAGGCGCCACGCCGCGAAAATTGCCAGCAGGATCGCGATCAGGATCATCGAACCTGTGGCGTAACCCAGCTCCAGCGTGCGGTCCATGAAGTCGGACATGGTGGTGCCGGCGGTGCTGGTCGACAGGATCACGATCCAGTACAGCAGCGGCTTGTAAGTCTTGGACATCAGCTGCGTGATCAGCGTCAGGACGAACACGCTGATCAGGATCAGCGAGCTCATGGCGTAGCCGACGTTCAGGGTCATCGACAGCAAATCCCCCGCGGTTTCCCCCAGGGTCGTCGCGCAGATTTTCATGACCCAGAAGGCCAGGGTGATTTGAGGCAGTTTGTTCATTGCAGGTAAAGCTCCAGTGTGTGACGGCCGGTTCTTGGTTTTCTGGCCGCCGGCAGACTGGCGTTACGAGGGTGAAAAACCGGTCGGGAATGTATGAAAAATCTGTCACACAAGCCAAAAGCGGCGATTAATCACCGGTTAATGCCCCTGCCGCATCCTGCACCTACCTGATCGATGACCTGCGCGACGCTCGCTCCGACGACGAAAGCGAATTGAATGCGTCGCCCTTAATATCAAGTTAATCGATTGTTTTTAGCATTATTTTGCGCTTTTTAATCAATTTAGTTGGCGTAGCATGAACCCCATGCGAAACACATCGCCAACAAATTTCGAATCTGGAGAACGACCATGAAAACCAAACTGATCCTCGCCCTGACCCTGTCCGTACTGGCCGCCAACACCTTCGCCGCCGATGGCTCGGACAAAACCAAATCCGCCGATTTCATTTCTGGCGCCAGCGCCGCTATCGAAACCAGCCACTCGGGCGCCTACGCTGCAGATGGTTTCGATAAAACCAACGTTGGCAAAGCGGTTGCTGCCGATGGCTTCGACAAGACTGGCACTGCTGCTGCCATCGCTGCCGACGGCTTCGATAAAACCGGCACCGCCGCTGCCATCGCTGCTGACGGTTTCGATAAAACCGGTACCGCCGCAGCCATTAGCTGATCGGCAGGATGCAGACACCAAAGCCCGGCCATTGCCGGGCTTGTTCATGTCTACAGGTTTGAAAACTACACAACCGGCGCAAGCCCGCATTTGATCTTCGTGGATCGGACTTGCACTATTGGCCGCTTATAAAAGCCTTCAGGAACACCTCGCCATGCCCGATGACATCCATTTCTACGAACCGGCCAACGGCCACGGCCTGCCGCACGATCCGTTCAACGCGATCGTCGGTCCGCGTCCTATCGGCTGGATTTCTTCGCAGGATGCCGAGGGCAAGCTGAACCTGGCGCCCTACAGCTTTTTCAACGCGTTCAACTACATTCCGCCGATCATCGGGTTCTCCAGCGTCGGGCGCAAAGACAGCCTGAACAACATCGAGCAGACCGGTGAATTCGTCTGGAACCTCGCGACCCGGCCGCTGGCCGAGCAGATGAACCAGAGCTGCGCAGCCGTCGCGCCCGAGGTCAACGAGTTCGAACTGGCAGGGCTGACGCCCGTGGCGTCGAAGGTGATTGCCGTGCCGCGCGTGGCCGAAAGCCCGGTGTCCTTCGAGTGTAAGGTCACGCAGATCATTCAGTTGCAGCGCGCCGACGGCGAGACGGTTCCGAGCTGGCTGGTGCTTGGCGAAGTGGTCGCCGTGCACATTGCCAAATGGCTGTTGAAAGACGGGATATACGACACCGCCGCCGCCGAACCGATTCTGCGCGGCGGCGGGCCGGCGGATTACTTCCAGCTGGGGCCGGAGGCATTGTTCAAGATGTGGCGCCCGGGCGCCGTCAAGTAAACGCGGTTACCAGATCAGCTCGGCGTCATCAGTGACGCCCTTGAGCTTGTCCAGCTCATTGATGGCCGCTTCATCGGCGGCAATTGCACCAGGGAAGACCTGATCATTCAACAGTTTGTGAAAGCGTGGCGCACCGCCGTCGACCAGGGCCTTGACCGCGATTGCCGCGTGATAACCCTTGTTGCTGCCCAACTCGACGGGGACTACAGCGGAAACCGCTTCGAAGTGTTCGAACTCTTTACGTGCCATGTCGCAGGTCCTGGCTCAGTCAAATAGGCTGGCCATTAAACCCTCAACCGGCGAGTTTGTGTATCGGCGCGCAACTTTGACCCAGCGCCTGCGCTGCCGACACGTCTTTAAACGTGTGGAAATCCAGACTGTTGACCACCAGGTCCTGCACCAGCTCGGCAAAGACTTCCATCGACGGGCTGCTGAAGTAAGCGGTCATCGATTGCTGGTTATTCCAGAAACCGGAAACCAGCCACAACTCCGGATCACACTGCGAATGCTGCAAGGAAAAGCTCAGGCAACCGGCGGCGGCACGGGATGGTTCGATCAGCGCGCTCAGGCGCATGCCGAGTTCCGCCGAGCGGCCGGCGCGCGCTCGAACGAAGGCCATATGACTGACGGGAATCTGCTTGGACATGTTCAACCCTCCCAGGGAGTCGCGTGGCAGCCGGGGACGGGCTGCGACAGGATCCAAGGTTAAGGGCCGGGCAGCGTTCGCCGTTAGTCGATTCCTGCCGCCGCGTTGCACAATCCTGCGAGACTGTCTTTCAGGCCTGTAACAAGTCGTGAATTGCTGTCACCGTCCTGTCACACCGGTTTCGAGCAAGTTTGCCGGGAAGCGCGCTGTCATGTCTGGGCAGGCCGGCAACGCCATGCAGGATCAGGCAAGCATTTCGCAGGATGTGTCTACCGCTTGCGCTTGCACAAACTTATGCTCTGCTCCCATTCCATCCCTTGCCGAGGAGGCTGTGCATGACGTCATTCGATCGTTTTCAGGCGCCGCCCGATGCCGACATGGAAAAGCAGCGTGCGGAACTGGCGGCCATCATCCGCCGCAACACGTCCGAGGATGGCAGTTATGCCACCGCGGTCGGCTCGCTGTTCATGTCGCGCCACACCCAATCCCATGACTTCGCCCCGGTGCTCGCGCAACCGGCGTTGTGCATCATGGCGCAGGGGCGCAAAGAGGTACGGCTGGCGGACGAATACTTCAATTACGACCCGCTGAATTACCTGGTGGTGTCGGTTTCGATGCCCTTGAGCGGACGAGTCGTGAATGTTTCGCCTGAAGCTCCGATCCTCGCCGTGCGCCTGGACATCGACCCGGCGGAAATCACCGCGCTGATCGCCGATGCCGGCCCGATGGGCGTGCCGACCCGGCCGACCGGGCGCGGTCTGTATGTGGAAAAGATCGACAGCGCGATGCTCGATGCAGTGCTGCGTCTGGCCCGTCTGCTCGACACACCGAAAGACATCGCCATGCTCGCTCCGCTGATCCGTAGGGAAATTCTCTATCGCCTGTTGCGCAGCCCACAGGGCCATCGGCTGTACGAAATCGCCATTGCCAACAGCCAGAGCCACCGCATCAGCCAGGCGATCAAATGGCTCAATGGCAACTTCGAACAGCCGCTGCGCATTGATGATCTGGCGAAGGAAGTGAACCTCAGCGTCTCGACTTTGCATCACCGCTTCAAAGCGATGACGGCGATGAGTCCGTTGCAGTATCAGAAGCAACTGCGCCTGCAAGAGGCGCGGCGCCTGATGCTGGCTGAAGGGCTGGAGGCATCGGCGGCCGGGTATCGCGTGGGTTATGAAAGCCCTTCGCAGTTCAGTCGTGAGTACAGCCGCCTGTTCGGCGCGCCGCCGCTAAGGGATCTGGCGCGCTTGCGACTCACGGTCTGATCAGGCGCCCAACACCCGACACGCCTCACTCGGCAACGTCACCGACACCGGATGCCCGATCCCCAACCCGATGCCCTGACACGGCGTGCTCAGCGCCGTGAAGGTCACCCCGGAACATTCCACCGTAGTCTCGATGGTCGCTCCGATGTCCCGCACAAACGTCACCTTGCCCAGCAGGCGATTGCCCGCCGTGGCCTGGGGCGCCGACAGTTGCAGGTCTTCAGGACGAATCAACATCTTCACTTTCTGCCCGACCACGATGCTGCTGCAGATCGGCACTTGCAGGGCATCGCCGCCCGGCAGCACGACCTTGCCATCGCCCAGTGCCGTGGCCGGGAAGATATTGCCGGAGCCGATGAAGTCCGCGACGAACTCGTTGGCCGGATGGCGGTAGATTTCGATCGGCGTACCCACCTGCTGCACCCGATGCTCGCCCAGCACCACCACGATGTCAGCCATGGTCATGGCCTCGCGTTGATCGTGGGTAACCATGATGGTGGTGATGTTCAGGCGTTGTTGCAGCTGGCGGATTTCCACCTGCATTGACTCACGCAGCTTGGCATCCAGCGCCGACAGCGGTTCGTCGAGCAACAGGATTTTCGGGTGCGAGGCAATCGCCCGGGCAATCGCCACCCGCTGACGCTGGCCGCCGGACAGCTTGGCCACCGGGCGATCAATCATCGCTTGCAGCTGGATCAGTTCCAGCAACTCCACCACCCGCGCCTGTTGATCAGCCTTGCTCACACCGCGCAGTTTCAGCGGATAGGCGATGTTCTCGCCCACGGTCATGTGCGGGAACAATGCCAGCGACTGAAACACCATGCCGAAGTTGCGCAGGTGCGCCGGGGTGTGGCCGATGTCCTCGCCGTCCAGGCGGATCTCGCCGCCGGTAAGGGTTTCCAGCCCGGCGATCATCCGCAGCAGCGTGGTCTTGCCGCAGCCCGACGGGCCGAGGAAACACACCAGTTTGCCCTCGGGCAAATGCAGGTTGACGTCTTTTACCGCGCAGGCCGAGCCGTAATGTTTCTCGACGTTTTCCAGAATCAGACCAGACATAACTCACCTCAAAATCAGAAGGAAACGCCACCCTCGCCCACCAGCTTCTCCAGCGCCCAGATCAGGACGAAGTCGATCAGCACGATCAGCACGGCAAACGAGAACACGGTAGGGTCGAGCGATGACACGGTGCGGCTGTACATCCAGATCGGCACGGTCATGACGTCGATGGTGTAGAGGAAATAGGTCACGGTGAATTCGTTGAACGAGACGATGAACGCCAGCAACATCCCCGCCAGAATCCCCGATTTCATCAACGGCACCACCACGTCGACAATGGCCCGCAGCGGCGAAGCGCCGAGCATCTGCGCGGCTTCTTCGACTTCGCTGCCGATGGAAAGCATGGCCGCCGTGCAGTTCTTCACCACGAACGGCAGCGCCAGAATCACGTGGGCAATCACCAGCCGCGAGGTGGTCATGTGGAACGGCAGGCTGTCGAATACCAGTAGCAAGGCCAGCCCCAGCACCACCATCGGGAACACCAGCGGCAGCGACATCAGTTGCAGCGCCACGCCCTTGCCACGGAACTCGCAACGAGTCAGCGCGTAGGCCGCCGGCACCGCGATCAGCGTGGCGAAAATCATCGTCAGGCACGCCACCAGCAAACTGGTGCCCATGGCCTGGCCGAGGCTCAGAACATCGCTGGCGTCCGGCGACACAAAGGTGTGCCACGCCGCCTTGTACCATTGCAGGCTGTAGCTGCTCGGCGGGAAGTCGAGGTTCGACGCACCGCTGAACGACATCACGATCATGGTCAGGATCGGCAACACTGCCAGGAACAAAATGATCCCGGAAAGAATGCCGGCGAACTTGCCGGTGTCGCCCGGCAACAGCGACTGACGCTTCTTGATCAGGGCACTCATTGCGAAGCCTCCAGCAGACGGCGACGGCGGCCGGTGATGTATTCGGACAAGGTCATGATCGCCAGTGTGGTGACGATCAGCACCACGCCAGCAGCGGACGCAGCGGGCCAGTTCATCAGCGGGGCAATCTGGTCATGCACCATCACCGCGAGCATCGGCACGCGACGGCCACCGAGCAACAGCGGCACCACGAAGCTGCTGGCGTTGTAGGCGAACACCAGGGTCGCGCCGGTGATGATCCCCGGCAGACTCATCGGCAACACCACCTGACGGAACACTTGGAAACGACTGGCGCCCAGCGTCGCGGCGGCTTCTTCGTAGCTGCGGGCGACACCGCGCATGGCGCTGGCAATCGGCAGCACGGCCAACGGAAACGCGGTCTGCACCAGGCCCATCAGCACGCCGTTCTGGTTGTACAGCAACATGATCGGGCGTTTGATCAGACCGAGACCCATCAGCGTCTGGTTGAGCATGCCGCCGGGGCCGAGAATCACCAGCCAGCCGTAGCTTTGCAGCAGCAGATTGACCAGCAACGGCAACAGCACCGCCGCCAGAAAAATCCGCCGCACGAACGGCGACGTCAGCCGAGACATGGTGTACGCCACCGGGATCGCCAGCACCACCGCGATCACCGCGCTGATCAGCGCCAGACGCAAGGTCAGCAGCAGCGATTTGAGGTAGTAGGGTTCGAGCAACTGGGCGTAACTGGCCAGGCTGAAACCGGACCACTCCGCGCCCTTGGTGCCGACGCTCATGCGCAACACCAAAAGGCTGGCGGCAATCAGCACACCGAGAAACAGCATCGACGGCGTGAGGAAAAACCACGCCCGTGCAGTCGGCGAAACACCGCGCGCCGGGCGCACGTCACCCGCGCCGACCGGTTGGGTCAGGGATTGATGTTCCATAGCAATGATCTCGTCAATGGAGAACGAATCTCCCGGGCACCCCTATCATGCGGTGCCCCGGAAGGTCGGCGTCAGGAAGAAAAGATTTCCGTGTAGCGACGAATCCACTGGTCATGCACGGTCGCCAGGAAGGCGTTGTCGTGCATGATCGCCTTCTCCGCGATCTGCTCCGGCGTGAGGATGAACGGGCTCTTGCGCGCTTCGGCGGAGATGATCGCCTTGGCGTTGACCGGGCCGTTGAAGATGTCTTCGGCCATCTTGCCCTGCACCAGCGGATCGAGGGAGTGATCGATGAAGGCGTAGGCCAGGTCGGTGTCGCCCGGACGGTTCTTCGGCATCACCGAGAGCATCAGGTCGGTATAGAAACCTTCTTTCATGCCGAACGTGGCGCCGAGGCCGTAGTTCGGGTCGCGGATCTGCTTGGGGAAAAACGCCGGGGCATACAGGCCGCCCATGTCCAGGGAACCGGTGCGGAACAGCTCGGCAATCTGGTTGGGGTTTTCGCCCAGGGTCACCACGCGGTCTTTCAACTCCGCTAGTTTCTTGAAGCCCGGCTCGATGTTGTGCTCGTCACCACCGGCCAGTTTGGCGGCGATGATGATCAGGTCCATCGCCTCGGTCCAGTTTGGTGGTGGCAGGAAAATGTTCGGTGCCAGATCGGCGTCCCACAGCGCGGCGTAACTGTCCGGCGCTTCCTTTTGGGTGCGGGTGCTGTAGACCAGGCTATTGCACCACAGCAGGTAACCGATGCCGTGACCGTTGGCCCCGGTGCGGTATTTTTCCGGGACGTCGATCAGGTTGGGAATGCGGTTGAGATCGGGTTTTTCCAACAGCCCGGCAGCCGCCAGACCTTCGGCGCCGACCCCGGCCAGGGTGATGATGTCGTACTGCGGACGGTCACCGCCGGCCTTGAGTTTGGCGACCATTTCCGAGGTGCTGCCGGTGCGGTCGGCAATCACTTTGGCGCCAGTCTTGGCTTCGAACGTTGCAGCGATGTTGCGCAGTGCGGCCAGACCCGTGTCATCGGACCAGGTCAGCAGGCGCAGGGTCTTGCCGGCAAAGCGGGTGTCACTGGCACTGGCCCGGATGAAGGGCATGCTCATGGCCGCCGCAGCCACCGAGGCCACGCCGACGGTTTTGATGAATTGACGCCTGTTCAGATCGTGCTCGCCCATTTAGGACTCCCATTATTCTTGTAAGTATGAGATTGACCGCAACCCTTGCCGTGCGTGATCGGAACCGCTCAAGCCCCCGATTTCAAAGGGCTTGAACGTGATCAGCGGGTTCATCCTGAGGTCGTGCAAAACACCTGACTATCGATAAAAACTCATTGGAGCCATGACGCCGGCGCATGCCTCGTTGCGAGGCATGCGCTGACCTTTTTCGGGCATTCAGAGCGCGCGGATCACGTGCTTGATTTCCTGGAATGCCGCCAGGCCCCACGGCCCCAACTCACGACCGATGCTGCTCTGTTTGTAGCCGCCCCACGCCGTCTGCGGAAAGATCACCTGCGGCGCGTTGAGCCACACCAGCCCCGCCTGCAGGGCGTTGGCGACCCGATCCGCGGTCTCGGCATTACGCGTGACCACGCTGGCGACCAGACCGAACTGGCTGTCGTTGGCCAAGGCAATCGCCTCGGCTTCAGAAGCGAAACTGCGCACGCAGATCACCGGGCCGAAGATCTCTTCACACCACAGCGCACTGTCGAGGGGCACTTCGGTGAAGATCGTCGGCTGCAAGAAATAGCCGCGCGGCAGATCCGCCGGGCGATTGCCGCCACAGATCAGCTTGGCACCGGCGCTCAGACCACGGTCGATATGACCGAGCACTCGCTGGTACTGCGCCTGATTGACCAGCGCGCCCATCTCGACTTCAGGATCGAACGGGTCGGCCACACGGATTTTTTCCGCGCGGGCCTTCAGACGAATCAGGAATTCATCGGCCAGTTCATCGGCGACCAGCACCCGGCTGGTGGCCGAGCACATCTGCCCGGCGTTGAAGAAACCACCGCCGCAGGCCAGCTCCACCGCCAGATCAAGGTCGGCATCTTCCAGAATCAACAGCGAGGATTTGCCGCCCAGTTCCAGGCTCACGCCCTTCACGGTCTCCGCGGCGCGCTGCATCACTTGCACACCGACGGCGTTGCTGCCGGTGAATGAAACCTTGGCGATGCGCGGGTCCGCCGACAGCGGCGCACCGACCGCCAGACCGGTGCCGCACACCAGGTTGAACACACCTTTTGGCAGACCGGATTCAGCGATGATTGCCGCCAGTTCCAGTTCCGGAAGCGGCGTGACTTCCGACGGTTTGAGCACCACGCAGCAACCGGCGGCGAGCGCCGGGGCGAGTTTCCACGCGGTGGTGACCATCGGAAAATTCCACGGCACGATCAGCCCGACCACACCACACGGTTCGCGGCGCAGACGTGCGCTAAAGTCGTCGCTCGGCAGCGGCACATCGCTGTCCTGTTTCGCATCGAGGCCTTCGGCGAGTTCGGCGTAATACTCGAAGGTGGCGATCACGTCGTCGACATCGATGCCCGCTTCAAACTGCGGTTTGCCGTTGTTGCTCGACTGCAACTTCATCAGATGTTCGCGGCCGTTGCGCACGCCATTGGCGATGTTGCGCAGGATCGCGCCGCGCTCGGCGCCGGTGGTTTTCGACCAGTCCTTGAAGGCTTCAGTCGCGGCCATTACCGCTTGGTTGACGGCGTTTGCATCGCCGCCATTGACCGTGGTCAGCAGCGCTTCGGTGGCCGGGTTGATCACGCGCAGGTGCTCGCGGCCGGCGGCCCATTGGCCGTTGATGTACAGGCCGTCGAGTGTGGTCGGGAAATTCATCATTTGGCCACCGCCTTCATCCATTGGGTCTGGTCGATTTCGATCAGGGTCGGTCCCTGACGATCGGTGGCGGCGCGCAGCGCACCGCGCAGGTGTTCGGCAGAGCTGATCGCTTCCGCCGCGCAACCCAACGCCTTGGCCACCCCGATGAAGTCCGGGGTGTAGATGTCGACGCCCACCGGCTCGATGGCGCGGTTGACCATGTATTTCTTGATCTCTTCGTAACCCTGGTTATTCCACAGCAGGATGATTACCGGCGTTCGCGCTTCCACGGCGCTGGCCAGTTCCGGCAGGGTGAATTGCAGGCCGCCGTCGCCGATCAGGCACACCACCGGCGGACGCGCGCCGTGTTCCAGAGAGCCGCCGAGCCACGCGCCAATCGCCGCTGGCAAGGCGTAACCGAGGGTGCCGTAACCAGTGGACGAGTTGAACCAGCGGCGCGGACGCTCCGGGTTGAACGTCAGGTTGCCGGTGTACACCGGTTGCGTGGAGTCACCAACGAACACCGCGTTCGGCAGTTCGTGCAGCACGGTTTCGAGGAAACGGGTCTGGGCCAGCGTCGGCGCGTCCCAGGTCGCGGCCAGGTCTTCACGCAGGCGGGCGGCGCGTACCTGCCCCCAATCGTTGCGGCGCTCGGCCAGCGGCTTGTGCGACAGCGCACTGAGCAATGCTTGCGCCGCGTTGCGCGAGTCCGCCACCAGCGCCACATGAGGCGGATAGTTGCGCACGGTCTGATCGGGATCGATATCGACGCGCAGCAGTTTGCCGGGAATTTCGAAACCGCCGGCGAAGGTGACGTCGTAGTCGGTTTCCGCCAGTTCGGTGCCGATCGCCAGGATCACGTCGGCGTCGGCCACCAGGGCGCGGGTCGCCACCAGGCTCTGGGTCGAACCGATCAACAGCGGGTGGCTGGACGGCAACATGCCTTTGGCGTTGATGGTAAGGGCCACCGGCGCATCGAGCAGTTCGGCCAGTTCGGTGAGTTCGGCAGCGGCATCGATGGCGCCGCCACCGGCGAGGATCAGCGGGCGCTGGGCGCCGGCCAGCAGTTCAGTCATGCGGCTCACGGCGGCCGGCGCAGCACCGGCGCGGTCGATGTTGACCGGCACACTGGTCAGCAGTTCGTCGGCCTCTTCAACCAGTACGTCCAGCGGAATTTCGATGTGAACCGGACGCGGACGTCCGGCCTGGAACAGCGCAAACGCACGGGCCAGCACACCCGGCAGTTCGGACGCCGACATCAGGGTGTGGGAGAACGCCGCCACGCCGCCGACCAGTGCGCTCTGGTTCGGCAGTTCATGCAACTTGCCGCGACCGCCGCCCAGTTGACTGCGCGACTGCACGCTGGAGATCACCAGCATCGGGATCGAATCGGCGTACGCCTGGCCCATGGCGGTGGTGATGTTGGTCATGCCGGGGCCGGTGATGATGAAGCACACGCCCGGTTTGCCGCTGGTACGGGCGTAACCGTCGGCCATGAAACCTGCGCCCTGCTCGTGACGCGGGGTGACGTGGTTGATGCTCGAACGGGCCAGCCCGCGATACAGCTCCACGGTATGCACCCCGGGAATGCCGAACACCTGCTCGACCCCATAATCTTCGAGTAACTTGACCAGTACTTCGCCACACGTCGCCATGTCTTTGCCCTTCTTGTTCGTTGAGGCACCGGGCTTTAAAGGAACCGGTGATTGGCCTCATTGAAACGGGCGACCCGTAGCCGCAACAATCGATAAAAGCTCATACTAGCCATGTCCTCACGTCATACCTTGGATCCACATGAAACGACTGCCTCCCCTGCCCGCCCTGCACACGTTTCTGATTACCGCGCAGTGCTGCAACTTCACCCGGGCCGCCGAGCAGTTGCATATCACCCAAGGTGCGGTGAGCCGGCAGATCGCCGGGCTCGAGGAACATCTGGGTTATGAGCTGTTCATTCGCCTGGCCCGGGGCCTGGAGCTGACGGCCGAAGGTCGCGAATGGCTGCCACGGGTGCAGCAGGTGTTCAGCCTGATCGGCGACTCGGTGGAGTTGATCGGCGCCAAACGCGAAACCCTGCAACTCAAGGCGCCGAGCTGCGTGATGCGCTGGTTGTTGCCGCGCCTGCTGCAATGGCAGCGCGAGCGCCCGGACGTGCCGGTGAAACTCACGGCGTCGTTGCAACACGGGGTGGACTTTCATCGCGAGCAGTTCGACGCCGCCGTGATCTACGGCACCGCGCCCCATGATTCGCCTGCGACCCTGCACCTGTTCGATGAACAACTGACGCCGGTCTGCTCACCGGGGCTGCTCAAGGGGTCATCGGCCCTGCACACGCCGGCCGACTTGCAACAGCATCTGCTGCTGCACCCGACGCACACCGATGACGACTGGACACTGTGGCTGGAGGCCGCCGAACTGCAATTGAACAACATAGGCAGCGGTCAGCATTTCGAAACCCTGGATCAGGCAATGTCGATGGCGTCCCACGGGACGGGGGTGGCGATCGGCGACTGGTCGTTGATCGGCGATGACTTGAACGCCGGGCGACTGGTGATGCCGTTCGATCTGAAGGTGAAGACGGGATTGGGCTATTACATCGTGGCGCCGGCGTCGGAGCCGTCGGCGAAATTGCAGGAATTGATGGGGTGGCTGGTGGAGCAGGCTCATACGCGTTGAGCCAGTTACTGAACGTTCCCACGCAAGGCGTGAGAACGTTTGATCGGGTTACATCAGTAACCGACAGTAAACCGCTGACGCGAATGTTTCGGCGTTTCCACTTCGTCGATCAGCGCAATCGCGTAATCGGCAAAGCTGATCGAGCTCTGGCCTTCAGCACTCACCAGCAAGTCATCCTTGCCAACGCGGAACTTGCCGGTGCGCTCGCCTTCGACAAACAGCGCCGACGGCGACAGGAACGTCCAGTCCAGTTCCTTCTCCTGACGCAAGGCTTCGAGGAACGCGGCACCGGCACTGGCCTCAGCCTTGTACTCGGCCGGGAAACCGGCGCTGTCGATCACGCGGGTGCCGTCCGGCAGCAACAGCGAACCGGCACCGCCGACCACCAGCAGACGTTTCACCCCGGCCTGTTTCACCGGGCCGATCAGCGCACTGGCCGGCACCGTGGCGAAATGCGCGGCACTGATCACCACATCGTGACCGGCGACGGCGTCTTGCAGCGCGGCGGCATTCAAAACGTCTACGTTCTTGCTGACCACACCGGCGCGGGCGCCGATCTTCGAGGTGTCCCGAGCGATGGCGGTGACGCTGTGGCCGCGACGCAGGGCTTCTTCCAGCAATTGGCTGCCGGCACGGCCGGTGGCACCAATGATTGCGATCTTGCTCATGACATTCTCCAGTTGGCTTGAGAGTGCTGCGTTTTTTCAGAATCGGGTTACCACTGCATTTCGCCCTTGGCGACTTTCGCGCTCAGCTCCAGCGAGCTCTCTTCGCCCAGTTTCGGGTAGCGTTTTTTCATCGCGGTGATCAGCGCGGCAGAGTCCTTGGCCTTGGCGGTTTCTTCGTCGAACGCCTTGATGTAGTCGGCAGTGAATTTCACCGCTGCCAGCGAACGGGCGCTGTCACCCAGGTAGTGACCCGGCACCACGGTTTTCGGTTTCAGGGTTTCGATCGAGTGCAGGGTTTCCAGCCAGTCGGTGTGGGATTGTGCGGTCTGGGTATCGGCCATCCACACGTGGATGTTCTCGGCGACGACGACACCACCGACCACGGCTTTCAACGAAGGAATCCACACGAAGCTGCGATCCGGTTGCTTGCCTTCCAGGCCGACTACCTGCAGTTTCTGCCCTTCAAGCATCAGGCTGTCGCCCTTGAGCACGCCCGGCACGATGGTTTTGGCCGGCACGTCGGCGCCCATTTTCGGGCCCCAGAACGCCAGTTTGCCGTCGACGGTTTGCTTGATGTGATCAACGGTCGGCTGCGAAGCCAGTACCTTGGCATTCGGGAAGGCTTTGGTCAGGGTGTCGAGACCGAAGTAATAATCCGGGTCACCGTGGCTGATGTAGATCGTGGTCAGTTGCTTGCCGCTGGCGCGGATCTTTTCCACCACTTGCTCGGCCTGGGACTTGCCGAACTGGGCGTCCACCAGGATCGCGTCCTTCTCGCCGCTGACCAGCACCGAGGTCACCGGAAAGATTGCGTTGGTGCCCGGGTTGTAGACGTCGAGGCTCAGGTTCGCGGCCGCTGCGTGGGCAGCAAAGCCGAGGGTGGCGGTAGCCAGTAAAACGCGCTTGAGAGTGGTGAAGCCGATCATGGGTTGCTCCGCTGTTCGTATGCCGTGCTTGGCGATGGGACAGAGCTTAGTTGCCAGACTCGTTACAAAAAATGCGATGCTTAAACATAGTTTGTTTCTGAAAGCGGGCAAATCATGGATCGTCTCCAAGCAATGCGGGTGTTTGTCACGGTGGTGGATCTGGGCAGCCAGTCGGCGGCGGCCGATCACCTGGACCTGTCGCGGCCAGTGGTGTCGCGGTATCTGGCGGAACTGGAAGACTGGGTCGGCGCGCGCCTGATGCACCGCACCACGCGCAAACTGAGCCTGACCGCCGCCGGCAACGAGATCCTGCCGCGCTGCCGGCAGATGCTCGAACTGTCCAGCGACATGCAGGCCGCCGTCAGCGAACCCGACGATGCGCCACGGGGTTTGCTGCGGATCAGCGTCAGTACCTCGTTCGGCCAGGCGCAACTGGCCGATGCCATGGCCGCGTTCGTCAAACGCTACCCGGGCGTCAACATCGACCTGCAGATGCTCGATCGCACCGTCAATCTGGTGGACGAGCGCATCGACCTGGCGATCCGCACCAGCAACGATCTCGATCCCAACCTGATCGCCCGGCGCCTGACCGTCTGCCGCTCGGTGGTCTGCGCCGCACCTGCCTATCTGCGGGAACACCCGCAGCCGCAGCGCGTAGAAGATCTGAGCCGACACAACTGCCTGACCCATTCCTATTTCGGCAAGAGCCTGTGGCATTTCGAAGAGGATGGCGAACCGGTGTCGGTGCCGGTGCAGGGCAACATCAGCGCCAATGAGGCCAGCACCCTGCTGCGCGCGACACTGGCCGGTGCCGGGGTGGCGATGCTGCCGACCTATCAGGCCGGCGTACATATTCACAGCGGGGAACTGGTGCGCCTGCTGCCGAACGCCGAGCCTCGGCGGATGAACATCTACGCGGTGTACGCCTCACGCAAGCACATGCCGGTGGCACTGCGCAGCATGCTGGATTTCCTGGTACTGCGGTTTCCCGAAAACCCGCAATGGGATGTCGGCTTGTAAACCCGTTCGCCGCGCGGCTGGCAACTCCACGGCGCTGACCTATGCTGAAAGTAGTACCCAAGGGTATTCGTTCAGAGGTCAACGCCATGATCATGAGCACCAGAACAAGAAGATACCTCGCGATTTTCATCACCTGCGCGGCCACGCTGGCGCTGTACGGCACCGCGGCATGGCGCGTGGAGCAGTTGCGGCAACTGCCCCGTGAGTACGCGAGCTGCAACTTCGAGCGCTGCATCCCTCACAACGCCACTCTCAACGCCCTGCGCTGATACAGGACGTCAGGCGTCGTCGTTCTGCTCGGCCTTCAAGCGGTCGCGGAACGCCTTTGGCGAGATCCCCACCCGGCGCCGGAACAGGCGCGTGAAGTTGGTCGGATCGGAAAAACCCAACACATCGGACATCTCGTAAATGGTCATGCTGGTGTACGTCAGCAGACGCTTGGCTTCCAGCAACTGACGTTCATGCATGATCTGCAACGCCGGCTGTCCCGCCAGTTCACGGCAGGTGCCGTTGAGGTGCGAGACGGAAATCCCCAGGCGGTGAGCCAGATCTTCGACCTTGACGTGCTGTCGGTACGTCTCCTCTACCAGTTGAATAAAGCCATTGAGGTATTCGCGCTGACGCTGCGGGCGTTGCGTGGCGTTGTGACGGTGGATCGCCTGGCGGCTGACCCAGACCATGATCACGCTGACCAGCGAATGCATGAGCATTTCCCGCGCCGGTTGATGGCCGTTGTACTCGGCCTGCAACGCGGCAAACAGACTGTTGAGGTAATCCGCATCCTTGCCCGCCGGGTAGCTTTCGGCCTGGGCCAAAGCCTGCACCGCGTTGCCCAGTTGCGCCTGCAAGTGGTTGATCAACGGCGTGGCCAGGGTGACGACAAATCCTTCGACGTCCTCGGAAAAGCGGAAACCATGCACCGATAACGGCGGCAGGATCTGGATCGCGGCTTCGTTCAGTTGCGTGCGTTGGCCTTCGATTTCAAGCTCTGCCTGACCTTTGAATACGAAGAGCAACTGGCACAAATCGGCGTGGCGGTGGGGTTTGATTTCCCATTGATGTTCGCGGCTGCGTTTGGAAATGGTTTCACAGTGCAGCAAGTCAGGGGTCGGCCAGTCCAGGCTTTCACCGTAGAGCTTGAACACCGGAATCGAAGGCAGGTCAGGCTTGTTCATCACTTCAATCCAGGCCTCGAAGGTTGCGGGCGATAATCGCACCGATTGGCAGAATGTACAGGTATCGGCTCAGTTTTCACCTTCAATTGACAGACCCGCAAGGGAAAAATGCAAGCACTCGAATCCTGAAAATCATTCACCGGCCGTTGTCGCGTGAAGCTTGCGAGTCATAAAAACAATGAAAACGCTGAAAACCCAAGTCGCCATCATTGGCGCCGGTCCGTCCGGATTATTGCTCGGCCAACTGCTGCACAATGCCGGCATCGACACCCTGATTATCGAGCGCCAGACACCTGACTATGTACTCGGCCGAATCCGCGCCGGGGTCCTTGAACAGGGCATGGTAGAGCTGTTGCGCGAGGCTGGCGTGAGTCAGCGGATGGACGCCGAAGGGCTGGTCCACGGTGGGTTCGAACTGGCCCTCGACGGGCGTCGGGTACACATCGATCTGCAGGCGCTGACCGGTGGAAAAACCGTGATGGTCTATGGCCAGACCGAGGTCACCCGCGACCTGATGGCCGCTCGTCGGGAGACCGGCGGACAGACGATCTACGAAGCCAGCCATGTCGTTCCCTGTGACATGAAAAGCGACGAGGCCTACGTCACGTTTGAAAAGGACGGCGAAACCTGGCGCGTCGATTGCGATTACATCGCCGGTTGCGACGGTTTCCATGGCGTGGCCCGTCAGTCGATTCCGGCGGACTGCCTGAAGGTCTTCGAACGGGTTTATCCGTTCGGCTGGCTGGGGATACTCGCCGACACACCACCGATTCACGACGAACTGGTCTACGCCCGTCACGAGCGCGGCTTCGCCCTGTGCAGCATGCGTTCGGCGACTCGCACCCGCTATTACCTGCAAGTGCCGGCCGAGGAGAACGTCGACGACTGGTCGGATCAGCGCTTCTGGGATGAACTGCGCAATCGTCTGCCGGAGGATCTGGCGCAGAAGCTGGTGACCGGTCCGTCGATTGAAAAGAGCATCGCGCCGTTGCGCAGTTTTGTGGTCGAACCGATGCAATACGGGCGGATGTTTCTGGTCGGGGATGCGGCGCACATCGTTCCGCCGACCGGTGCCAAGGGTTTGAATCTGGCGGCCAGCGACGTCAGTACGTTGTTCAGGATTCTGCTGAAGGTTTACCGCGAAGGGCGCACTGACTTGCTGGAGAAGTATTCGGAAATCTGTCTGCGCCGGGTGTGGAAAGCCGAGCGTTTCTCCTGGTGGATGACCTCGATGCTGCACCGTTTCGACGAACACGATGATTTCAGCCAGCGGATCAGCGCCTCTGAACTGGACTACTTTGTCAGTTCAGAGGCCGGTCAAAAAACCATTGCAGAAAATTACGTCGGACTTCCTTATGAGGCTATCGAATAGCCTGCTACCGACTTACACTGGCGAGCATCCACCCGCTCGCCTTGCCCCTGCGGGTCAATCACTGCCCGCAGGTTCGCCCGTGACCAATCTCAACCATCCCGAAACGCCCAAACCGGCCATTCGCAGCGTGCTGGTCGCGCTGATGATGGCGATCTTTCTTGGCGCGCTGGACCAGACCATCGTCGCGGTTTCCATGCCGGCCATCTCCGCGCAATTCAAGGACGTGAGCCTGCTGGCCTGGGTGATTTCCGGCTACATGGTGGCGATGACCGTGGCGGTGCCGATCTACGGCAAGCTCGGTGACCTGTACGGGCGGCGCAAACTGATGCTGTTCGGCATGGGTCTGTTCACCCTGGCCTCGCTGTTCTGCGGCATGGCTCAGAGCATGGAGCAACTGGTGCTGGCGCGGATATTCCAGGGCATCGGTGCCGGCGGGATGATTTCGGTGAGCCAGGCGATCATCGGCGACATCGTGCCGCCCCGGGAGCGTGGTCGCTATCAGGGTTACTTCTCCAGCATGTACGCGGTGGCCAGTGTTGCCGGTCCGGTGCTGGGCGGCTACATGACCGAGTACCTGTCGTGGCGCTGGGTGTTCCTGATCAACCTGCCGCTGGGCCTTGGCGCCTACTGGGTGGCCCGACGCAATCTGATCGGCCTGCCGATTCCCCAGCGTAAGCCGGTCATCGATTACCTCGGCACACTGCTGATGATCATCGGCCTGACCGCGCTGTTGCTGGCGATCACTCAGGTCGGCCAAGGCCATGCGTGGCGCAGCAGCGAAGTGCTCGGTCTGTTCGCTTGCGCAGTAGCGGTGCTGGCGGTGTTCGTCTGGCATGAGCGTCGTGCCCGGGAGCCGTTGCTGCCGATGCACCTGTTCACCAACCGCAGCGCCCTGCTGTGCTGGTGCACGATTTTCTTTTGCAGCTTCCAGGCGATTTCGTTGATTGTGCTGATGCCGCTGCGCTTCCAGAGTGTGACCGGTGCCGGCGCCGACAGCGCGGCCCTGCACTTATTGCCGCTGGCGATGGGGTTGCCGATCGGCGCGTATTTCGCCGGTCGCCGCACGTCGATTACCGGGCGCTACAAACCACAGATTCTCACCGGCGCGCTGCTGATGCCGATCTCGATCCTCGGCATGGCCTTCAGCCCGCCCGATGCGACGCTGGTCAGCAGCCTGTTCATGTTGCTCAGCGGTATCGCCGGGGGCATGCAGTTCCCTACCTCGCTGGTCGGCACGCAGAATTCGGTCGAGCAAAAGGACATTGGCGTCGCCACCAGCACCACCAACCTGTTCCGTTCTTTGGGCGGCGCGGTGGGCGTGGCGTTGATGTCGGCGCTGTTGCTGGCGTTGTTGCAGGACTCCAGCTTTGCCCACCTGACCGGTACCTCGCTGATCGGCGAAGGTCACTCCGGCAACGTGCTGCTCGATGGCCTGAACGCGGCGCCCGGCGATGCGCAGAATGCCTTGCGCGCCGAGTTGCTGGTGACGTTCCGGCATTTGCTGATGGTCAGTGCCGGGGTGTCGCTGCTCGGGCTGGCGGCGGCGATTGCCATGCCGAACCGCCTGTTGCGCGGGCGTGAACACAGCGCCCGCTGACCGATGCCGATGGCTCCCACGCCTTGCGTGGGAGCCCACAGGGATCAAGCGCTGTAATAACCGACCGCCACCAGGAAATCCCCGACCTTCTTCAGGTAGGCATGTTTGTCCTCGACCTTGCCGGTCACCGGGTTCTTCCAACGATATTCGTACTCGCCTTCATCCTGTTTGCCGATCAGCGCCAGAATCGGCTCGCCCACCGGTTTGCCTTCCGGGTCCTTGACCTTGGCGAAGTCGGTATTGATCAGCCGCAGGTTGGTGCCGTGGGCGACGTAGCGCTGGGTTTTCAGGTCCACCACGAACACGTAAAGGTCGTCCTGCAAGTAACCGCCCTTGAGCGAGTTGACCGCCATCAGCGTGCCTTTTTCGTCCTTGGTCAAATCGGTGGCGGCTTTGTCGAGCAATGATTTCGCCTGTTCCGCCGATGCTCGTGGCAAGTAATAACCGACCGCCAGAATCCGCTGACCGATGCGCTGATAGAACACATGCTTGCGCTCGACCTTGCCGTCGGCCTGATTCTGCCAACGATATTCGGCCTGCTGGATGCCGTTGCCTTCCGGCACTTTCAGCGCGTCCTTGAACGCTTTCTGCAAATCCGGCCCGAGCACTTCGCTCACGTCCCGGCCGATCAGCGCCGAAGACGGCCCGCCGCTGGCGAGCATCACGCCCTTGGTATCGACCACGAACACGTAGCGATCTTTGTCGACGAACTCGCCCTGGCGGCTGAACGCCGCGAACGCCTTGTCGCCGTTGTCGTGATAGTAGGCCAGAGCCTTTTCCAGCAAGGCGATGGCGGCCTTGCTGTCGTCCTTTTCCGTGGCCGCATTGGCCTGTCCGAAACTCAACAACAGCACCGCGCCGAGCCAGGCCAGTTTTTGCACAAACCCCATGACGCATCCCTCGTTCTTGTTGGTGTTTCAAGAGCGTAGACGGCCTGACGGCAGGTATGGATATTCAGAAAGCTTCTGAATGTTGCGATGGGTGTGTGGCGAGGGCGTTCGTGCCCTCGCCACAGAAGTGGCTCACGGCCGGGCGTTGATCTGCTGTTGCAGGTTCTGGATCTGCGCCTGCAGGGTGTTGATGTTGCGGGTCATCTGCCCACGAAACGCATCGAACTCGGCGGTGCTGGAGCCGCCCTGCGCAGCGGCCGGACGGTTGTCCTGCTCGCTCTTGAGCACGACGATTTCCTGTTCCAGACGATCGATCGCAGCGTTAGACCCGCCCTGTTTTTTCAGGGCCGTGATGTCGGCGCCGAGGCTCTTGAACTGCGCATCGAAGCCCTTGACCTGTGCATCGAAGCTTTTCAGCTGGGCATCGACTTTGCTGGTGTCGGCCGGCGCGTTTTTCAGTGTCGCCAGCTCTGCACTCAGGGCTTTGACCTGGGCCTGCAACTGGGTATTGGCGTTCTGCTGTTCGGTGGTCTGGGCGGTCATCTGCGCCAGACGCTTGTCCAGGTCCGTCGCCTGACCCGCCACACCCTGCTGCTGTTTGCTCTGATCCTGCAGTGCGCTTTGCAACTGCTTGATCTGCAGTTTCAGCGCTTCGCTGTCGGTGTTGACGTTGGTCTGGCTGGCCACGACCTTGCCGGAAATGTCCTGCAGGCGCCCCGCCGCTTCTTCACTGATCCGCGCGAAGCTTTCCTGGGTCGCCACCAGTTGCTGCTCCATCAGCGAGATCTGCTGGAAACTCCACCAGGCCAGACCGATGAAGGCAAAGAACAATGCGCCGACCAGCGCCCACAACGGCCCGGTGCTGGCTGACTTGACCTTGACCGCCGGCGGTGTGCGCGAATGCACGGAGGTGCGGGCTGTGGTCGGGAAATCGTCGTCATCGAGTGTGTCGGCGCGCAGGCTCGGAACATCGTCGAAATCGTCGTCGTGGGCATCGTTACGCATGGACATTGAGGCAACCTTTGTGAAACTCGGTAATGGCTGATTGCGGCGCAGTATAAACCCCGCAGCCGCAGGGATTGACCCCCAACCCGCTACGGGGTTCAGCACTTGGTATCAACGAATGTCCTGGGCCTTCCACCAGCCACAGAACTCATCGAGGGCCGTCCAGAGACTGACTTTCGGATCGTAGTCCAGATAATGCCGGGCGCGACTGATGTCGAGGGTGAAATTTTTGTTCATCACCTGCATGCCCAGGCGCGACAGGGTCGGCTCGGGACGTCCCGGCCAGAGTTTGCACGCGCCTTCATTGAGCGCCGCCACACTGTAGGCCAGCCCGTAGGAACGGTACTTGGTGACCTGTGGGACTTCCATTTTGCGCATCACGTAATTGACCACATCCCACAGCGGCACCGGGGCGCCGTTGCTGATGTTGTAGGCCTTGCCCAGCGCAGAACCGGCCGCCAGAAGACTGCTCAACAAGGCTTCGTTGAGGTTGTGCACGCTGGTGAAGTCGACCTTGTTCAGGCCATTGCCGATGATTGCCAGACGTCCTTTGCGCTGCATCTTCAGCAGGCGCGGAAAAATGCTCATGTCCCCGGCGCCGGTGACGAAACGCGGGCGCAGGGCCAGGGTTTCGAGGCCGAATTCCTGGGCGCCGAAGACTTTCTGCTCGGCCAGATACTTGGTCGCCGCATAGTGGTGTTTGAAACGCTTGGGCACTTGCTCTTCGGTCAGGCCGAGGTGGTCGCGACCGTCAAAGTAGATCGACGGCGACGACAAGTGCACCAGACGCCGCACCCGTTGTTTGAGGCAGGCTTCGACCACGTTTTCGGTGACCTGCACATTGCCCTGATGAAAGTCCTGATAGCGCCCCCACAGCCCGACCGCGCCGGCGCAATGCACCACGGCTTCGACGTCGGTGCAGAGCGCACGCACCAGTTCCGGATCGCTCAGGTCGCCCTGAACGAACTCCGCACCCCGACGCACCAAATGCTCGACACCTTCGGCCCGGCGACCGTTGACCCGCACGTCCAGGCCCTGCTCCAGGGCAAAACGCGCAAAGCGTCCGCCAATGAAGCCGCTTGCGCCGGTGACCAGAATTTTCATGTAGAGCTCCGCTGTCTTTCGTTTTGCCTGATTCGTGAGTCTTGACGCTGGCCGTCAGTCCAACGGCACCAGCCATTGCGACGACGAACGCACCAATTGGTCGGTCAACAACCCCAACAACTGGCCGCCATTGCGCCAATGATGCCAGTACAACGGCACATCGATCGGTTTATCTGGCAACAGTTCGCGCAACACGCCGCGCTCCAGTTGCTCTCGCACCTGCAATTCCGGCACCAGCCCCCAGCCGAGCCCGGCTTCGGTCAGGCGGATAAAACCTTCGGATGACGGGCACAAATGATGTTCGAAACCGCCATCGACACCGAGGGAGGCGAGGTAGCGATGTTGCAGGAAGTCGTCCGGGCCGAACACCAGCGCCGGGGTGCGCGGCAGTTGTTCAGCCCGCACGCCGTCGGGGAAATGCCGCTCGATGAATGCCGGGCTGGCCAGCGCGCGATAGCGCATCGCCCCGAGCAACACACTGCGGGCGCCCGCCACCGGCCGTTCACTGGCGCAGACACAGGCCGCCACTTCACCAGCACGCATGCGCTTGAGGCCGACGGTCTGGTCTTCGACGATCAAGTCCAGCAACAGGTGTTGCTCGGCGCAGAAGTCGCCCACCGCCTCGGCCCACCAGGTGGCGAGGCTGTCGGCGTTCAGCGCGATGCGCAGTCGTTCCGGCAGGCCCTCTTCGTCCAGCGCCGGCACCAGGGTCTGCAAATCCCGTTCGAGCAGGCGCACCTGCTGCACATGGTTGAGCAGGCGCCGACCGATCTCAGTCGGTGACGGCGGTGTCCCGCGCACCAGCACCGGTTGGCCGACCCGCGCTTCCAGCAGTTTGATCCGCTGGGAAATCGCCGATTGCGAAAGGCCCAGAACCTGCGCCGCCCGTTCGAATCCGGCCTGCTCGACCACGGCGGCCAGAGCGGAAAGCAATTTGTAGTCGAACATCAGTTTTCCTAATGGGCGATCAGCACTATTGGTTTTTCTTATACAGCGTCTGCCCGGAGAATAGCCAGCAAGCACTCTTTATCAAGGACCACCCCCATGGCTGGCGAAACCTCGTTGACCACCCTGCTGCGCAGCATGAGCCCGCAGCTCAATGCCGGCGAATACGTGTTCTGCACCTTGCGCGACGGTCAGTTGCCGAGCGGTCTGGAGGTCGTGGGCAGTTTCCGCGAACAGGAAGGCCTGACGGTGATTCTGGAACGCTCCCACGCCGAACGCGCCGGTTTCAGCTTCGACTATGTCGCGGCCTGGATCACCTTGAACGTGCATTCGGCGCTGGAAGCCGTCGGCCTCACCGCCGCATTCGCCACCGCACTGGGCAAGGCCGGTATCAGCTGCAACGTGATTGCCGGCTACTACCACGACCATTTGTTCGTCGGTCAGGCCGACGCCGAACGCGCCATGCAAGTGCTGCGCGATCTCGCAGCCAACTCGGAGTAATTGTCATGTGGCAAAGCTATACCAACGGTTTGCTGGTGGCGTTCGGGCTGATCATGGCGATCGGCACCCAGAATGCTTTTGTCCTGGCCCAGAGCCTACGTCGTGAGCATCACCTGCCGGTTGCCGCGCTATGCGTCGCCTGCGATGCGTTGCTGGTGGCGGCGGGCGTGTTCGGTCTGGCCACAGTGCTGGCGCAGAACCCGACACTGTTGGCGGTTGCCCGCTGGGGCGGTGCAGTGTTCCTGATCTGGTACGGCAGCCAGGCGTTGCGCCGGGCGTTCTCGAAACAGAGCCTGCAACAGGGTGAAAACCAGACCGTGCGTTCATTGCGCGCGGTGATGCTCAGCGCACTGGCGGTGACCTTGCTCAACCCGCACGTCTATCTGGACACCGTGCTGCTGATCGGTTCCCTCGGTGCGCAACAGTCGGTGCCCGGCGCTTACGTCGTGGGCGCGGCAAGTGCTTCGCTGCTGTGGTTTTTCACCCTGGCGTTCGGCGCGGCATGGCTGGCACCGTGGCTGGCACGGCCGAGTACCTGGCGAATTCTTGATCTGTTGGTGGCTGTGATGATGTTCACGGTGGCCGGGCAATTGATATTGGCTTCGTGATTTATTCCAAAAGGCTCTGGAACCTCTATCCCACACAGTTGTTGCGTGGTTATGCCGCACCCCCGGTGCTATGATCCGAACCCTGCGCCGCAAAGAGTAAAAACTCGCCGGTGCATTTCTGGCCGCCCGTGATCGGCCTTGCGCTCACCGCAACAGACCTGATTAGGAGAATCATCATGGCTTTCGAATTGCCGCCGCTGCCTTACGCACACGATGCCCTGCAGCCGCACATTTCCAAGGAAACCCTGGAATTCCACCACGACAAGCACCACAACACCTACGTCGTGAACCTGAACAACCTGGTGCCAGGCACCGAGTTCGAAGGCAAGACCCTGGAAGAAATCGTCAAGACTTCCTCGGGTGGCATCTTCAACAACGCCGCTCAGGTCTGGAACCACACCTTCTACTGGAACTGCCTGGCGCCAAACGCCGGCGGTCAACCAACCGGCGCACTGGCTGAAGCCATCAACGCGGCTTTCGGTTCGTTCGACAAGTTCAAGGAAGAGTTCAGCAAAACCTCGATCGGCACCTTCGGTTCCGGCTGGGGCTGGCTGGTGAAAAAGGCTGACGGTTCCCTGGCTCTGGCCAGCACCATCGGCGCCGGCAACCCGCTGACCAGCGGCGACACCCCGCTGCTGACCTGCGACGTCTGGGAACACGCTTACTACATCGACTACCGTAACCTGCGTCCGAAGTACGTCGAAGCGTTCTGGAACCTGGTCAACTGGAAGTTCGTGGCCGAGCAGTTCGAAGGCAAGACCTTCACCGCTTAAGCTGCACGCCAGACAAAAACCCGGCTATTGCCGGGTTTTTTTATGCCTGCGAAAAACACGAAGGTGAATCTGATCGCAAGCGGGGCCATTTCCCACACGCAAAGCAGCCCTTGCCCCCTTGCTCCCGAGCCACAGCGGACTAACATCAAACAGAGGAAAAATTGTCCGATACCCCTCAAGTTGGAGACCAAAACTACCGACACAGTACAACCGGGGCAAATACTCCAGGCAGCAGCATTTCGGCCAAGGCCACGGACAAATTTTCCGCGGCTCGATTGTCCCTTTGACTGCCAACACGGGATTGCCAATACTCATGGCAACTTGACGCTACCCGCACGGAACAAGGAATAACCCTTTGAAGCTGGAACTCAAGAACAGCTTGTCGGTGAAGTTGCTCCGGGTCGTGCTCCTGTCGGCATTGATCGTCGGCGTGGTCTTGAGCTGCGCGCAGATCGTTTTCGATGCCTATAAAACACGCCAGGCCGTCGCCGGCGATGCCGAACGCATCCTCGACATGTTCCGCGATCCCTCCACCCAGGCCGTCTACAGCCTGGACCGGGAGATGGGCATGCAGGTGATCGAAGGCCTGTTCCAGGACGACGCCGTGCGCCAGGCCTCCATCGGGCATCCCAACGAAGCGATGCTCGCGCAAAAATCCCGTGAATTGCAGCATTCCAACAGCCGCTGGCTGACCGACCTGATTCTCGGCCAGGAGCGCACGTTCACCACCCAACTGGTGGGTCGCGGCCCCTACAGCGAATATTACGGCGACCTGAGCATCACCCTCGACACCGCCACCTACGGTCAGGGTTTCATTGTCAGCTCGGTAATCATCTTCATTTCCGGCGTGTTGCGCGCCCTGGCCATGGGCCTGGTGCTGTATCTGGTCTATCACTGGCTGCTGACCAAGCCGCTGTCGCGGATCATCGAGCACCTCACCGAAATCAACCCGGACCGCCCCAGCGAACACAAGATTCCGCAGCTCAAGGGTCACGAGAAAAACGAGCTCGGGATCTGGATCAACACCGCCAACCAGTTGCTCGAATCCATCGAACGCAACACCCATCTGCGCCACGAAGCGGAAAACAGTCTGCTGCGCATGGCCCAGTACGACTTCCTCACCGGCCTGCCGAACCGTCAACAACTGCAGCAACAGCTGGACAAGATTCTGGTGGACGCCGGCAAGCTGCAGCGCCGGGTCGCGGTGTTGTGCGTCGGGCTGGACGACTTCAAGGGCATCAACGAACAATTCAGCTACCAGACCGGCGACCAATTGCTGCTGGCACTGGCTGACCGTCTGCGCGCCCACAGTGGTCGCCTCGGTGCCCTCGCCCGCCTGGGTGGCGACCAGTTCGCCCTGGTGCAGGCCGACATCGAACAACCTTACGAAGCGGCGGAACTGGCGCAAAGCATCCTCGATGATCTGGAGGCGGCATTCGCCCTCGATCATCAGGAAATCCGCCTGCGCGCCACCATCGGCATCACCCTGTTCCCGGAGGACGGCGACAGCACCGAGAAGCTGTTGCAGAAAGCCGAGCAGACCATGACCCTGGCCAAGACCCGCTCGCGCAACCGCTATCAGTTCTATATCGCCAGCGTCGACAGCGAGATGCGCCGTCGCCGTGAACTGGAAAAAGACCTGCGCGATGCCTTGCTGCGGGATCAGTTCTACCTCGTCTATCAGCCACAGATCAGCTACCGCGATCACCGTGTGGTCGGCGTCGAGGCACTGATCCGCTGGCAACATCCGGAGCACGGACTGGTGCCGCCGGACCTGTTCATTCCGCTGGCCGAACAGAACGGCACGATCATCGCCATCGGCGAGTGGGTGCTGGATCAGGCCTGCAAACAACTGCGCGAATGGCACGATCAGGGTTTCGTCGACCTGCGCATGGCGGTCAACCTGTCCACCGTGCAACTGCACCACGCCGAGCTGCCCCGGGTGGTCAACAACCTGTTGCAGATGTACCGCCTGCCGCCGCGCAGCCTGGAACTGGAAGTCACCGAAACCGGCCTGATGGAAGACATCAGCACCGCCGCCCAGCACTTGCTGAGCCTGCGCCGCTCCGGCGCACTGATCGCCATCGACGACTTCGGAACCGGCTACTCCTCGCTGAGCTATCTCAAGAGTCTGCCGCTGGACAAGATCAAGATCGACAAGAGCTTCGTCCAGGATCTGCTGGATGACGACGATGACGCGACCATCGTTCGCGCCATCATTCAACTGGGCAAGAGCCTCGGCATGCAGGTGATCGCCGAAGGCGTGGAAACCGCCGAACAGGAGACCTACATCATCTCCGAAGGCTGCCATGAAGGTCAGGGCTATCACTACAGCAAGCCGCTGCCGGCGCGGGAGTTGAGCGTTTATCTCAAACAGGCCCAGCGCAGCAACGCGGCGATCCTCTGAACGCTGCCGGCAAGGGCCGCCACACGCCTTGTGCCCGGCACCGTTGATCCAGCGCAAACCCCGCGCGAATAGGAAATATTTCCAGCCACAACCCTTTACACATAATGCGAAAGATTTGCATTATGTCGCAGCTTTTGCGCACCCCCGCGCCTGTCCACTCAATTACCGAAGCAGGATGTTCGCCATGATTCGTATGCCTCTGGCTACCGCCAGTCTGCTGGCCATCGCTATTTCCCTCGCCGGTTGCGGCGAAGGCAAAGACAAGGCCGCCGCTCCGGCAGCGCCGACGCCAGCCGCCAGCACCGCCGCGCCGGCGGCTCCTGCCACTGCCGGTAAAGTCGACGAGGCCGCTGCCAAGGCTGTGGTCGCACACTACGCCGACATGGTCTTCGCCGTTTACAGCGATGCCGAATCCACCGCGAAAACCCTGCAGACCGCTATCGACGCTTTCCTCGCCAAGCCGAACGCCGACACTCTGAAGGCCGCACGTGCAGCCTGGGTTGCCGCCCGCGTTCCTTACCTGCAGAGCGAAGTGTTCCGCTTCGGCAACACCATCATCGACGACTGGGAAGGTCAGGTTAACTCCTGGCCTCTGGACGAAGGCCTGATCGACTACGTCGACAAATCCTACGAACACGCACTGGGCAACCCGGGCGCCACCGCCAACATCATCGCCAACACCGAAGTACAGGTCGGCGAAGACAAGGTCGACGTCAAGGACATCACTCCGGAAAAACTCGCCAGCCTGAACGAGCTGGGCGGTTCCGAAGCCAACGTTGCCACCGGCTACCACGCCATCGAATTCCTGCTGTGGGGCCAGGACCTGAACGGCACCGGCCCTGGCGCCGGCAACCGTCCGGCGTCGGACTACCTGGAAGGCGCCGGCGCCACCGGCGGTCACAACGACCGTCGTCGTGCCTACCTGAAAGCCGTGACCCAACTGCTGGTCAGCGACCTGGAAGAAATGGTCGGTAACTGGAAGCCGAACGTGGCCGACAACTACCGCGCCACCCTGGAAGCCGAACCGGCTGAAAGCGGCCTGCGCAAAATGCTGTTCGGCATGGGCAGCCTGTCCCTGGGCGAACTGGCCGGCGAGCGCATGAAGGTGTCCCTGGAAGCGAACTCCCCGGAAGACGAACAGGACTGCTTCAGCGACAACACCCACAACTCGCACTTCTACGATGCCAAAGGCATTCGTAACGTTTACCTGGGCGAGTACACCCGCGTCGACGGCACCAAAATGACCGGCGCCAGCCTGTCGTCGCTGGTGGCCAAGGCTGACCTGGCTGCCGACACCGCACTGAAAGCCGATCTGGCCGCTACCGAAGCCAAGATCCAGGTCATGGTCGATCACGCCAACAAGGGTGAGCACTACGACCAGTTGATCGCCGCTGGCAACACCGCTGGCAACCAGATCGTTCGTGACGCCATCGCCTCGCTGGTCAAGCAGACCGGTTCGATCGAAACGGCGGCCGGCAAGCTGGGCATCAGCGACCTGAACCCGGACAACGCCGATCACGAGTTCTGATCAAGCGCGTCTGACTGAACAAGGCGACCTTCGGGTCGCCTTGTTCGTTTCAGCCGGCCTGACTTGTATCAAGCAAACGATAATTCCTCTTATTCAAACCCCCTCGCCCTGTTAGACTTTGCGCCTTTAAATTCGCCCCTCTTGCAGGAAGTCTGATGCCCTCGCTGCCTCTTCGCTTGTCCGCACTGTTTCTGGCCCTGGGCCTGAGTGCCTGCGATGACGCCCCGCGTTTCACCAAGGCCGAGCCCGGCGAAGCCCGCTCCGGCGGCGCCGCGACCGTACGCAAGACGGATCAGAATTCATTTTCCCTGCCCTCCGCGAATCTTCCGCCCTCGCGTCGGGTGGACTTCAGCGTCGGCAACAGCTTCTTTCGCAGCCCTTGGGTGATCGCACCGTCGACCACCACCGCCCGCGACGGCCTCGGCCCGTTGTTCAACACCAACGCCTGCCAGGGCTGCCACATCAAGGACGGCCGCGGCCATCCGCCGACGCCGGATGCGCCCAACGCCGTATCGATGCTGGTGCGCCTGTCGATTCCCGATGCGCCGCAGTACGCCAGATTGATCGAGCAGGTCGGCGTGGTGCCGGAGCCGGTCTACGGTGGGCAGTTCCAGGACATGGCCGTGCCTGGTGTTGCGCCGGAAGGCAAGGTGCGGGTCGACTACACGCCAGTGCCGGTGCGCTTCAAGGACGGCACCGAAATCGAACTGCGCAAACCGGTTCTGCAGATCACCCAACTCGGCTACGGCCCGATGCACCCCGACACACGTTTCTCCGCACGCGTTGCGCCGCCGATGATCGGCCTGGGTCTGCTTGAAGCGATCCCCGAGGAAGCAATCCTCGCCAACGCTGCCGCACAGGCCAAAGAAAACAACGGCATCAACGGCCGGCCCAACCGCGTCTGGGACGACGCGCAGCAAAAGACGGTGATGGGACGATTTGGCTGGAAAGCCGGCCAACCGAACCTCAATCAACAAAATGTTCACGCGTTTTCTGGTGATATGGGCCTCACCACGAGCCTGAGACCGTTTGATGACTGCACCGACGTGCAAATCGCCTGCAAACAGGCGCCGAATGGCAATGGCCCGGACGGTGAACCTGAAGTCAGCGACAACATCCTGCGCCTGGTGCTGTTCTACAGCCGCAACCTCGCCGTTCCCGCACGCCGGGGCGTCAACGATGCCCAGGTACTGGCCGGCAAGAATCTGTTTTTCCAGGCGGGTTGCCAGTCCTGTCACACGCCGAAATACACCACTGCCGCCAACGCGGCCGAACCTGAACTGGCCAATCAAGTGATTCGCCCGTACAGCGATCTGCTGCTGCATGACATGGGCGAAGGCCTGGCCGACAACCGCACCGAGTTCCAGGCCAGCGGCCGCGACTGGCGCACCCCGCCGTTGTGGGGCATCGGTCTGACGCAGGCGGTCAGTGGTCACACTCAGTTTCTGCACGACGGCCGCGCCCGCAACCTGCTCGAGGCCGTGCTCTGGCACGGCGGCGAAGCCAAGGCGGCGCAGCAACAGGTTTTGTCTTTCAATGCCGAGCAGCGTGCTGTGCTGCTGGCGTTCTTGAATTCACTTTAAACACTTAAAAGAATCGGGAGCCCGACATGTTCCGTCCCAAGCTGTTGTTCACCAGCCTTGCCGCACTGGCCCTCGGCGCGTGCTCGCCGCAGGATCCGCAAGCCGTCACCTCCGCTGCCATCGCCAAATCGGTGATCCTGCCGACTTACACCCGCTGGGTCGAAGCCGACAAGCAACTGGCTGTCAGCGCCCTCGCCTACTGTCAGGGCAAGGAAAACCTGGAAACCGCCCGCGCCGACTTCCTGCACGCGCAGAAAGCCTGGGCCGAGCTGCAACCGCTGCTGATCGGTCCACTGGCCGAGGGCAATCGCTCGTGGCAGGTGCAGTTCTGGCCGGACAAGAAAAACCTGGTCGGCCGTCAGGTCGAGCAACTGGTCACCGCCCAGCCGCAGATCGATGCCGCTGCATTGGCCAAATCCAGCGTTGTAGTCCAGGGCCTGTCGGCCTACGAGTACATCCTGTTCGACGCCAAGCCTGACGTGGCCAACGACGCACAGAAAGCCAAGTATTGCCCGCTGCTGGTGGCCATCGGCGAGCGCCAGAAACTCTTGGCTGAAGAGATCCTCAGCAGCTGGAACAACACCGACGGCATGCTTGCGCAGATGAGCAAGTTCCCGAACCAGCGCTATGCCGATTCCCACGAAGCGATCGCTGACCTGTTGCGTGTGCAGGTCACCGCCCTCGACACCCTGAAGAAAAAGCTCGGCACCCCGATGGGCCGCCAGAGCAAAGGCGTGCCGCAACCGTTCCAGGCCGATGCGTGGCGCAGCCAGTCGTCTCTGACGGCTATGGAAGCCAGCCTGGCCGCCGCCAAGACCGTTTGGGAAGGCGTCGACAACAAGGGCCTGCGTGGCTTGCTGCCGGCTGAGCAGAAACCATTGGCGGACAAGATCGACGCGGCGTACGCAGCCTCGCTCAAACTGTTCGGCAGCACTCAGCGCTCTCTGACCGAAATGCTCGAAGACGACGCCGGTCGCCAGCAACTCAACGACATCTACGACAGCCTCAACGTCGTCCATCGCCTGCACGAAGGCGAACTGGCGAAGGCGCTGGGCATCCAACTGGGCTTCAACGCCAACGACGGTGACTGATGAGGGCAAGTGCCATGCTGCGACGCCAGGCTCTGACTTTAGGTAGTTTGCTGCTGGGAGCAGTGACACTGGGCGGCTGGACGCTGTTCAAGCGCAAGGATCAGAGCCCGCTGCTGCTGTCGGCGCGGGACGACACCGACGGCAAGCATTACGCCGTCGGTTATCGGCTGGACGGCACGCGAGTGTTCGCCACCGAGGTCGGCCAGCGCTGCCACGACATCATCAATCACCCGACGCTGCCGATCGCGCTGTTCGTCGCCCGGCGTCCGGGCACCGAGAGCTACCTGATCGATTTGCGCGACGGTGCATTGCTGCAGACCGTGACCTCGCAGCCGAACCGGCATTTCTACGGCCACGCAGTCATCCACCACAGCGGCGACTACCTGTACGCCACCGAGAACGACACCACCGATCCGGGCCGTGGTCTGCTCGGGGTGTACAAGTTCGAGGGTGAACGACTGGTGCACAGCGGTGAGATTTCCACCCACGGTCTCGGCCCGCATCAAGTGTCGTGGATGCCCGACGGTGAAACCCTGGTGGTGGCCAACGGCGGGATCCGTACCGAGGCCGAAAGCCGGGTCGACATGAATCTCAACGCCATGGAACCGAGCCTGGTGCTGATGCAACGCGACGGCACTCTGCTGAGCAAGGAAACCCTCGCCCAGTCGATGAACAGCGTGCGTCACCTGGGGATTGCAAGCGATGGCACCATCGTCGCCGGCCAGCAATTCATGGGCCCCTCTAAGGAGCGTTCCGAGTTGCTGGCGATCAAGCGTCCGGGCCAGCCGTTCGTGGCGTTCCCGGTGCCGGAGCATCAGTTGCAGTCGATGGGGCATTACACCGCCAGCGTCGCCGTGCACAGCGACCTGCGTCTGGTGGCGCTGACCGCACCGCGCGGCAACCGCTTCTTCATCTGGGATCTGGACAGTGGCGAAGTGCGCCTCGACGCCCCTTTGCCTGACTGCGCCGGCGTCGGTGCGGTGAAGGACGGCTTCGTCGTGACCTCAGGGCAAGGACGTTGCCGCTACTACGATTGCCGCCAGGACGAACTGCTGGCCAAACCGTTGGATTTGCCCGCAGGGCTCTGGGACAACCATCTTCATCTGATGGCCTGAAATTCGCCGCCGACCGCTCGGTCGGCGGCATCGCTTTTCTACACATTCCTCCTTCATACCCTGTAAAAACTGGCAGTTGGAATCCCTGCCGGAGTCGGGGTAATGTGCCCGCCTGTCTCGCCTGATTTTCTCCAAGGAACTGGAATATGCTGCGTCGCCGCATGCTGATCATGTTGGGTGTTGTACTGCTGATCGTTCTGCTCCTCGCCGGTTACAAGGCCTTCTCGATCTACACGATGATCCAGGGCTTTGCCAAACCGAAGCCGCCGATCAGCGTCGCCGTGGCCACCGCCGCCGAGCGCCCGTGGCAGATGCGCCTGCCTACCGTCGGCACGCTCAAGGCGCTGCAGGGTGTCGAGCTGAGCCTGGAAGTCGCCGGCACTGTGACCGAGCTCAAGTTCGAGTCGGGACAGAAGGTCAAGGCCGGGCAACCGTTGCTGCAACTCGACAGCGCCGTCGAATCCGCACTGCTGGAAACCGCCAAGGCCGACCTCGGTCTGGCGCAACTGGACTTCGGCCGTGGCAGCCAGCTGGTTGGCAGCAGTGCCATTTCCAAGGGCGAGTACGACCGACTCTCGGCGGTCCTGCAAAAGAACAAGGCCACGGTCAATCAGCTCAATGCATCGCTGGCAAAAAAACGCATTTCCGCACCGTTCAGCGGCACCATCGGCATCCGGCAGGTCGACGTCGGTGACTACCTCGCCAGCGGCACGAAAATCGCCACCCTGCAGGATCTGAGCAGCCTCTACGCCGACTTCTATGTGCCAGAGCAATCAGTGCCGAAGCTGGCCATCGGTCAGCCGGTGCAGATTTCGGTTGCCGCCTATCCCGGGCAGAGCTTTCCTGGCGCGATCAGCGCGATCAACCCGATTGTCGAAAGCACCACCCGCAACATTCTGGTCCGCGCGACGCTGGCCAATCCCGACGGCAAGTTGCTGCCGGGCATGTTCGCCAGCCTTGAAGTGCTGCTGCCTGACCCGCAGAAGCACATCGTCGTGCCGGAAAGCGCGATCACCTACACCCTCTACGGCAACTCGATCTACGTGGTCGGGCAGAAGAAAGCCGAAGACGGCAGCGTCGAGAAAGACGACAAGGGCCAACCGGTACTGATCGCCGAGCGCCGTTTCATTGAAACCGGTGAGCGCCGCGAGGGGCTGGTGATGATCAACAAGGGCGTGCAGAGCGGCGAACAAGTGGTGACGGCCGGCCAGATCAAACTGGACAACGGCGCGCACATCGCCATCAGTGACGACAAGACCCTCGGCGAGCAGAACAGTCCGCGCCGCGCCGACTGATCAAGGAATCCTCATGGCCTTTACCGATCCGTTCATTCGCCGCCCGGTGCTCGCCACCGTGGTCAGCCTGCTGATTGTGCTGCTGGGCTTCCAGGCCTGGAGCAAGCTGCCGCTGCGCCAGTACCCGCAAATGGAAAACGCCCTGATCACGGTGACCACCGCCTACCCCGGGGCCAACGCCGAAACCATCCAGGGCTACATCACCCAGCCGATGCAGCAGAGCCTGGCGAGCGCCGAGGGCATCGACTACATGACCTCGGTCAGTCGTCAGAACTTCTCGGTGATTTCAATCTACGCACGCATCGGTTCCAACAGCGACCGCTTGTTCACCGAACTGCTGGCCAAGGCCAACGAGGTGAAAAACAAACTGCCACAGGATGCCGAAGACCCGGTACTGAGCAAGGAAGCCGCCGATGCCTCGGCACTGATGTACATCAGCTTCTTCAGCAAGGAACTGAGCAACCCGCAGATCACGGACTACCTGTCGCGGGTGATCCAGCCGAAACTGGCGACGCTGCCAGGCATGGCCGAAGCCGAGATTCTGGGTAACCAGGTGTTCGCCATGCGCCTGTGGATCGACCCGGTGAAACTCGCCGGTTTCGGCCTCAGCGCCAGCGACGTGAGCAACGCGGTGCGCCAGTACAACTTCCTCTCCGCCGCCGGCGAGGTAAAAGGCGAGTACGTGGTCACCAGCATCAACGCCAACACCGAACTGAAGTCGGCCGAGGCCTTCGGCAAGATTCCGCTCAAGGTCAGTGGCGACAGCCGTGTGTTGCTCAGCGATGTGGCGCGGGTGGAAATGGGTGCGGAGAACTACAACTCCATCAGCTCCTTCGGTGGCACACCCTCGGTGTACATCGGGATCAAGGCGACGCCCGGCGCCAACCCGCTCGACGTGATCAAGGAAGTGCGCAAGATCATGCCGGAGCTGGAGGCCCAGTTACCGCCCAACCTCAAGAGCGAGATCGCCTACGACGCCACGCTGTTCATCCAGGCATCCATCGACGAGGTGGTGAAAACCCTGTTCGAAGCAGTGCTGATCGTGATCGTGGTGGTGTTCCTGTTCCTCGGCGCGCTGCGTTCCGTGGTGATCCCGGTGGTGACCATTCCGCTGTCGATGATCGGCGTGATGTTCTTCATGCAGATGATGGGTTACTCGATCAACTTGCTGACCCTGCTGGCGATGGTGCTGGCCATCGGTCTGGTGGTGGACGATGCCATCGTCGTGGTGGAAAACATCCACCGACATATCGAGGAAGGCAAGACACCGCTGGACGCCGCACTTGAGGGCGCCCGGGAAATCGCGATGCCGGTGGTCTCGATGACCATCACCCTGGCAGCGGTGTATGCGCCGATCGGTTTCCTCACCGGGCTGACCGGGGCACTCTTCAAGGAGTTCGCGTTGACCCTGGCCGGGGCCGTGGTGATCTCCGGGATTGTCGCCCTGACCCTGTCGCCGATGATGTGTGCCTTTCTGTTGCGACACGAAGAAAACCCCAGCGGACTTGCCCATCGCCTCGACCGGATCTTCGAAAACCTCAAGCGACGCTATCAGAGCATGCTCCACGGCACCCTCAACACCCGGCCGGTGGTGCTGGTATTCGCAGTGATCGTGCTGTGTCTGATTCCGGTGCTGCTCAAGTTCACCAAATCGGAACTGGCGCCGGATGAAGACCAGGGCATCATTTTCATGATGGCCAACGCGCCGCAACCGACCAACCTCGATTACCTGAACACCTACACCGACGAGTTCGTGAAGATCTTCAAGGAATTCCCGGAGTACTACTCCTCGTTCCAGATCAACGGCTACAACGGTGTGCAGACCGGTATCGGCGGTTTCCTGCTCAAACCGTGGAACGAGCGCAGCCGTACACAGATGCAGATTCTTCCCGAGGTGCAGGGCAAACTCGGCAACATCCCGGGTTTGCAGATCTTCGGTTTCAACCTGCCTTCCCTGCCCGGCACCGGCGAGGGTCTTCCGTTCGAATTCGTGATCAACACGGCCAACGACTACGAGCTGTTGCTGCAGGTGGCTGACCGGATCAAGAAGCGTGCGATGGAGTCGGGCAAGTTCGCTTTCGTCGACCTTGACCTGGCCTTCGACAAACCGGAAGTGGTGGTCGATATCGACCGCGCCAAGGCGGCGCAGATGGGTGTGTCGATGCAGGATCTGGGCGGCACCCTCGCCACCCTGCTTGGCGAGGCGGAGATCAACCGATTCACCATCGAGGGTCGCAGTTACAAGGTCATCGCCCAGGTTGAACGGGCCTACCGCGACAATCCGGACTGGCTGAACAACTACTACGTGAAAAACACCCAGGGCGAGCTGTTGCCGCTGTCGACCCTGATCACCGTAACTGACCGGGCACGACCGCGACAGCTCAACCAGTTCCAGCAGCTCAATGCGGCGAAGCTGTCCGGGTTCCCACTGGTCAGCATGGGCGAGGCCATCGACAGCGTGGTGCAGATCGCCAGGGAAGAGGCACCCGCCGGTTTTGCTTTCGATTACGGTGGCGCTTCACGGCAGTTCGTACAGGAAGGCAGCGCGCTGTGGGTCACCTTCGCGCTGGCGCTGGCGATCATTTTCCTGGTGCTGGCGGCGCAGTTCGAAAGCTTCCGCGACCCATTGGTGATCCTGGTGACCGTACCGCTGTCGATTTGCGGAGCGCTGATTCCGCTGTTCCTCGGCTGGTCGAGCATGAACATCTACACCCAGGTCGGGCTCGTGACACTGATCGGCCTGATCAGTAAACACGGGATCCTGATCGTCGAATTTGCCAATCAACTGCGCAAGGAAAAGGGCCTGACGCCCCGTGAAGCGGTCGAGGAAGCGGCGGCGATTCGCTTGCGACCCGTCCTGATGACTACCGCAGCCATGGTGTTCGGCATGGTGCCGTTGATCCTCGCCAGTGGCGCGGGTGCGGTGAGCCGCTTCGATATCGGGACGGTGATTGCCACCGGGATGTCGATCGGGACGTTGTTTACGTTGTTCGTCTTGCCCTGTGTTTATACCGTGCTGGCCAAACCCGATCCCGAACCCTCCACCTGACCGCCGCTTCCACACAAGCATAAAAAAGGCCTCGCATGTGCGAGGCCTTTCGGGGCTTCAATCGATTCAACTCTGCGGCCTCATCCCTTGAGAAAGTCCGAACATGAACAGCAGCAAATCATGGTCGGGCTTGGTTGCCACGGAGGCCTTCGCCACCCGCGGCATCGGACAATGGGCATCGTTGGTCGATGCCCCGATCACTTGCATGCGTGGCTGTTCCCAGGCCGCCACCGCCAAAGATGCAACTGCCAAGGCTCCTACCAGAAACAAACCTCGCGCAATTTCTAGTTTCATCGCTATAAACCTTTGATAGCGCTGCCAAACGCCGTCTCATAAAAATAGACGAGTTTCTTCCAGTCCGTATGGCTGAACGACGAGTGGCGGCGCAATTGTTTCATGTCATGGGAGGCCGCGCGATGAGCGGTCAGGCGTTGACGGCACTTTTCCAGATCGATCAGGGCCACTTCGACTTTGGCTGACTCACCCTCGCCGGTGACGCGGACAAATACGTGCTTGATGTAAATGCAACTGTGCTGCCAGCGACCCTTGTGCATGCGAGCCAGGTTCTCCGCGAGATCCTTGAGTACACGCTCATATACGGCTTCACCGTACTGCTCGCGGCCGCCTGCCGCTTCCCACTGTTCAAGCTCCTGAAAGCCGTCCAGTGACTTGGTGACCAGCAACGCCCGCCACTTGTGCTGCGGATCAGGCTGAGCACCGCAAAAGACAATTTCCGGCACCCGGACGCCGAGTTTGCTTACACCGGTCAGCGCATCCAGTTCACGCAAGACGGTTGGTCTCCCGAACGGGTGCAGCCAACTGCGATAGATATGGCCTGTCTGGCGTTTGGCATACAGCAGTTGACCATCGCGCCCCACCACCCGCTGTACACCACTTTCACCACCACGACGCACGTTGGGTTCTTCCACCCATTCACCGCGCTGGTTCCAGTAGTAGTCAAAGCGATCCTGGGGAGCGACTCCCGTTTCTGCTGCAAATTGCACTGCCATCCTCTTACCTCTTGCGTAGTACGTAAACTCGCCACATGGCATAGAGCGGAATAAAGTCCAGTTGTTCCTGGATCCTGAATCCTGCCTCTTCGAATTCCTTTTCAACCGTAGCGGCCGGTAACACAAATCGATTCTGGTAACCTTCCTGCCCGCGTTTTTTCTCGGCGCGCTTGCGTTTCCAGGCCTTGAAATTGCCATCTACCCACAACGAAATGATCACACTGTCCCGGGTAACCCGTTCGAATTCACGCAAAATCGTCTGCCGATGCTCGGCCTCGCCGATGTGGTGCAGCAGACGCATGCAGAAAATGCTGTCCACGGAGTTGTCAGGCAACGCAATGTCGAACGCCGAAGTGTGCAAGGGCTGTACCCGTTTCACCACATCCGCCGGTTGGGCCTGCATCGCCGTCTTGATCATCGACTCGGAATTGTCTGCCCCGATGATCACCCGATTAGGCTTTTCTGCCAGCAATGGCCAGAAACGCCCGGCACCGCACGGCAGATCCAGCACCAGCCCCGGCTCACCGACCAGGGTCAGCGCCTTGCGAGCCAACTGCTGATCTCGCCAGTTGGACAGACGACGCCCCAGACCATCCTGATGCTTGCGCAGGTATTTCTGCGCGTGGTTGTCGTCGTACTTTTCGGAAAAATCGAGTTTGATCGGGCCGGCCATCGTCGGGACTCCTGAGCTTCTGATGCCCCCACATTAAGGAGGGGCGTGTCAGCGTCAGGTCATCCATTTGTGAAAAAAACGTCGCGTAAACCCACGAACTATTTCAAGGTTATACAGGATTCGTTCAGGTTGGCAGCTTTTTTACGTCGCCCGGGAGGGATTCAGCGTTTGCCAAGATCTACCTCGAAACGGCAGCCATTGGGTTCCATCGTACTCAATGTGACGCTCCAGCCCTGGTTCTCGCAGATGCGCTGCACCAATGACAGACCGAGCCCCAGACCCTCTCCACGCTTTTCGCTGCCCCGTACGAAGGGCTGGAACATCGCCTCGCGTTTCTCCTCGGGAATGCCCACGCCCGAGTCCTCGACCACAAAGCCGTTGTCATTGAGCGTCAGCCGAATGAAGCCATGCTCGGTGTAGTGCAACGCATTACGCAGCAGGTTGCCCATCACCGCATTGAGCAGGGTGGCGTTGTAGCGGGTATCCGGCGGGTTGCCCGGTTCGAAAATCAGATTCAGGCCCTTGGACTCGATCGGCTCGCGCCACAGGCCCAACAGATTGTCGGCCACCTGGCCGAGACTGTGCTGGGGCGCGGCCCCCGCATCTTCGCGCTGGGCACGGGCCAGCATCAGGAAGGTCTGCACCAGTTCGCGCATTTCTTCGCTGGCACGGGCGATGCGCTCGACCTGGGCGCGGCCGCGCTGATCGATGCCCGGGTTTTCCAGCAGCAGTTCACAGGAACTGGCCAGCACCATCAGCGGTGTACGCAATTCATGGCTGACGTCACTGGTGAACAGCCGCTCACGCGTCAGCGCCTGACGCAAACGCCCCAGCGTCGCATCGAATGCCACCGCCAGTTCACCCACTTCATCGGCGGCGTAGTCCGGCGCCAGCGGCGGTGCGAGCCCCAGCAACTGGTCGCGATGACGTACCTGACGCGCCAGCCGGACCACCGGCGCCATCACCTTGCGTGCCAGCACCCAGCCGAGGAACACCGCCAGCGCCAGGCTGAGCACGAAGCCCACCAGCACCACGGCAAACAGTACGCGCTCACGCTCTTCGAAATCGCTTTGATCCTGCAGCAACACATAGCGCCGGCCGTCGACGATTTCGACCATCGCGTGATACGACAGCTGCTCGCGGAAGACTTCGTGGAACCCGGAATCCAGATGCCGCAGATCCTTGGGCAGCTCGAAGTCACCCGGGCCGCCGCTGAAATAGAACAGTTGATCCGGCTCCGGCCGATGGCTCCAGTCCGAGACGTTATCCATCAACAACAGGCGCTGCAAGTCACCGCCCAGTCCTGCGGAAATCAGTTTTTCTTCCACCAGGTGCACGGTCGCGACGATGCCCATGGCGAAGGCCCCTGCCACCAGTGCGCTCATCAGCGCAAAGGCGATGATGATCCGCTGGGCAAGGCTTTGCTTAAACTCCATCGCGGCCCTCGGCCAAGCGATAACCCACGCCGTGCACGGTGTGCAGCAGTGGTTTGGCGAACGGCTTGTCGATCACCTGACGCAATTGGTGGACGTGGCTGCGCAGGCTGTCGCTGTCCGGGCAGTCATCGCCCCACAGGGCTTCTTCGAGAATTTCCCGACGCAGAACATGCGGGCTCTTCTGCATCAGCACCGCGAGCAGCTTGAGGCCGACCGGATTGAGCTTGAGCAGCTTGCCTTCGCGGGTCACTTCGAGTGTGTCGAGGTCGTAGCTCAGATCACCGACCTGCAGGGAACGGCGACCGCCGCCCTGGGTCCGGCGCATCACGGCTTCGACACGTGCAGCCAGTTCCGACAACGCAAAGGGTTTGACCAGGTAATCGTCAGCACCGGACTTGAAACCCTGCAGGCGATCGTCGAGTTGATCGCGAGCGGTGAGCATGATCACCGGCGTGTCGCGGCGCGCATCTTCGCGCAGGCGTTTGCACAGGGTGTAGCCGTCGATGCCGGGCAACATGATGTCGAGCACGATCAGGTCGTAGTGCTCGGTGGCCGCCAGATGCAGGCCCGACAGACCGTCCTGGGCGCAATCGACGGTATAGCCCTTCAGGCCCAGGTAATCGGCCAGGTTGGCCAGGATATCGCGGTTGTCTTCGACCAATAGAATTCGCATGGGCACCTCTTCCGTACACAGTAACGGCCGTCATGGCCCGCGCAGCTTACGGCCAACTTCGGCTCAGGGCTAGGGTTGCAGCCCCGACAGATCGATTTGCTCAACCAACATAAATCTTTAACAAAGTTTTCACTATCGGTTCACAACCTCATTACAGTGACTTCGCGAAACTCCCGCGCCATTGATAAAAGGAAAAGAAAACAATGGGTTTCTTCAAGACAGCGCCTATGCGCTATCTGCTGCTGGTCACCGGTGCCTGGCTGGTCGTGTTTCTCCTCACCCGTATCGTACTGCTGCTGACTCATCTGGATGAGGCCGGTGGCGGTGCGCTGTCCGTGTTCGGTGTCGGTCTGGTCTACGACCTGGGCTTCCTCGCCTATGCCGCTTTGCCGATGGGCCTGTATCTGCTGCTGTGCCCGCCGGCCTTGTGGCGCCGTCGCGGTCATCGCTGGTTCCTGCAGGGACTGCTGACCGTCAGCCTGTACGCCATGCTGTTCACGGCGGTGGCCGAATGGCTGTTCTGGGATGAATTCGGGGTGCGCTTCAACTTCATCGCGGTCGACTATCTGGTGTACTCCGACGAAGTGCTGAACAACGTGCTGGAGTCCTATCCGATCGGCAAGTTGCTGAGCATCCTTGCGGTCCTGGCCGTGGTGCTGAGTCTTGTGTTGCGCAAGCCATTCAATGCAGCGCTGGATGCACCGCTGCCGCCACTGCGCGGACGCCTGCTCAATGCGCTGGCGCTGTTGGTGGTGGCGGGTCTGAGCCTGCAGCTAGTCAGTCAGGACGCACCGCGTGCCCAGGGCGGCAACGCCTATCAGAATGAACTGGCGAGCAATGGCCCGTATCAGTTCTTCGCTGCGTTCCGTAACAATGAACTGGACTACAACCAGTTCTACAAGAGCCTGCCAGCGGACAAAGTCGCCGGTCAGATTCGTGCCGAATTGAATGAGCCCAATGCCCGTTTCGTCGGTCAGGATCCGCAGGACATCCGTCGCAATATCGATAACCCCGGCGTCACTCGCAAGCCGAACATCGTGCTGGTGACCATCGAAAGCCTCAGCGCCAAATACCTGGGCAGCAACGGTGACGGCCGCAACCTGACGCCGAACCTGGACGCCTTGCGCAAACAGAGCCTGTACTTCAACAATTTCTACGCCACTGGCACTCGTACCGATCGGGGACTGGAAGCCATCACCCTGGCCATTCCACCGACGCCGGGCCGTTCGATCGTCAAGCGCATCGGCCGCGAGAGCGGTTTCGCCAGCCTCGGCCAGCAATTGAGCGCGGTCGGCTATGACAGCGTGTTCGTGTACGGCGGCCGTGGCTACTTCGACAACATGAACGCGTTCTTCAGTGGCAACGGCTATCGCGTTGTCGATCAGAGCAGCGTCGATGAGTCGGAGATTCACTTCAAGAATGCCTGGGGCATGGCTGACGAGGATCTGTACAAGCAGACCCTGAAGCTGGCGGACGCCGATTACGCCAAGCAGCAACCTTTCCTGTTGCAGCTGATGACCACCTCCAACCATCGTCCGTACACCTATCCGGATAATCGGATCGACATCAAGTCCGGCAACGGTCGTGATGGTGCGGTGAAGTACACCGACTACGCCATCGGCCAGTTCCTGGCGCAGGCGCGTGAGAAGCCGTGGTTCGACAACACGATCTTCATCTTCGTCGCCGACCACACGGCCGGCAGCGCGGGCAAGGAAGACCTGCCGATCACCAACTACCAGATCCCTCTGTTCATCTATGCACCGAAGATGATCGAAGCACGGGAAAACGCGCAACTGGCCAGCCAGATCGACCTCGCGCCGACCCTGCTGGGCTTGCTGAACCTGGATTACCAATCGACCTTCTTCGGTCGCAATCTGCTGCAGGACAACCCGCTGCCGCCTCGGGTCGTGGTGGGCAACTATCAGCATCTGGGGCTGTTCGACGGCAAGGACCTGGCGATCCTCAGCCCACGCCAGGGCCTGCGCCGGCACGACGACGCACTGACCGAAAGCCGCGAGTCCCGGGTCAACAGCGACGATCCGCTGGTGAGCCGCGCCATCACGTATTACCAAACCGCCAGTTATGGCTTCAAGCAACAGCTGCTTGGCTGGAAAGCGCCCAAGGAGGGTGCCGCGCAAGTCAGCGATCGTTAATCGAAGCGCCCCGGGCTGATGCCCCGGGGCGTTTTCCCGTTCTGGATCCCTCATGTCATCAAGCGTTGTACGCCCTGCCCCTCGCCCGCTGAATTTTTGGCTGTGCCTGGGGATACCCGCCGTCGCGGCCGCCATTCTGGTCTTGCTCGAACTGACCGATCTGGACATGAACCTGGCCCGGATGTTTTACGACCCCGCCGCCGGCGACTTCATCGGGCGCCACAGTTACTTCCTGGAAAACATCCTTCACGACCGCGCCAAACAGGTGGTGATCGCGTTTTCGGTGTTTTCCGTCATTGGTTTCATCGCTGCGTTCTTCATTGAGCGACTCAAGCCCTTCAAGCGAGAGCTGGGTTGCCTGGTGCTGTCGCTGGGCCTGGCGACGTCATTCGTGACACCGATGAAAGCCGTGACCGCTGTGCAGTGCCCGTGGAGCCTTGAGCAGTTCGGCGGCCATGAAACCTACAGCAAACTGCTGGATCACCGCCCGCCGACCGACAAGCCCGGACGCTGCTGGCCCGGTGGCCATGCCGCAACGGGTTTCACCCTGTTTGCACTGTTCTTCGTGCTGCGGGATCGTCGCCCGCGACTGGCGCGGCAGGCCTTCATCTTTGCCTTTGCGCTGGGCTCGGTGTTCTCGATCAGCCGGATGATGCAGGGTGCGCACTTCTTTTCGCACAACGTGTGGACGGCGATTTTCTGCTGGTTGATCTGCCTGGGGTCGTATTACTGGGTGCTGTATCGCCCGACCGTCAAAGCGGAAGCGGTCATGAAGGCACAACCGGTCAACGCCTGAGTACTTGAAGCTCTGCCTATAAAATCAGGGCAATAAAAAACCCCGCCTGCTCATCGCAGGCGGGGTTTTTCGTTTCGGGGTAAGGCTGGCTTACATCATGCCGCCCATGCCACCCATGCCGCCCATGTCTGGCATACCGCCGCCAGCAGCACCGTCTTTCTTCGGTGCATCAGCAACAGCGGCTTCGGTGGTCAGGATCAGACCGCCGATCGACGATGCAGCTTGCAGAGCGGAACGGGTTACCTTGGTTGGGTCCAGGATGCCCATTTCGATCATGTCGCCGTATTCGCCAGTCGCAGCGTTGTAACCGAAGTTACCTTTGCCGTTCTTGACTTCGTTGACCACAACGCTTGGCTCGTCGCCGCTGTTGGCAGCGATCTGACGCAGCGGTGCTTCAACGGCACGACGCAGAACAGCGATACCTACGTCCTGGTCGGCGTTGTCGCCTTTCAGGTTGATGATCGCGTTCAGAGCGCGGATCAGCGCAACGCCACCGCCAGGTACCACGCCTTCTTCAACGGCTGCGCGGGTTGCGTGCAGGGCGTCTTCAACGCGGGCTTTCTTCTCTTTCATTTCAACTTCGGAACCGGCGCCAACCTTGATCACTGCAACGCCGCCGGACAGCTTGGCCAGACGCTCTTGCAGTTTTTCACGGTCGTAGTCCGAGGAAGTCTCGGCAACCTGGGCACGGATCTGAGCGATACGCGCCTGGATGTCGCCTTCAACGCCAGCACCGTCAACGATGATGGTGTTTTCCTTGGACAGGGTCACGCGCTTGGCGCTACCCAGGTGTTCCAGAGTGGTGCTTTCCAGGCTCAGGCCGATCTCTTCGGAGATAACGGTACCGCCGGTCAGAACGGCGATGTCCTGCAGCATGGCCTTGCGACGGTCGCCGAAGCCTGGAGCCTTGACGGCTGCGACTTTGACGATGCCACGCATGTTGTTCACTACCAGAGTCGCCAGGGCTTCGCCTTCAACGTCTTCGGCAACGATCAGCAGTGGACGGCCGGCTTTGGCAACGGCTTCCAGTACTGGCAGCATTTCGCGGATGTTCGAGATCTTCTTGTCGACCAGCAGGATCAGCGCGCCTTCCAGCTCGGCAACCATGGTTTCCGGCTTGTTGACGAAGTACGGGGACAGGTAGCCACGGTCGAACTGCATGCCTTCTACAACCGACAGTTCGTTTTCCAGGCCCGAGCCTTCTTCAACGGTGATCACGCCTTCTTTACCGACTTTTTCCATGGCTTCGGCAATGATGTCGCCGATGGAGTTGTCGGAGTTGGCGGAGATGGTGCCAACCTGAGCGATCGCTTTAGTGTCGGTGCAAGGTGCGGACAGCTTTTTCAGCTCGGCAACGACAGCGATGGTCGCTTTGTCGATACCGCGCTTCAGGTCCATCGGGTTCATGCCGGCAGCGACGGCTTTCAGGCCTTCGTTGACGATCGACTGAGCCAGAACGGTAGCGGTGGTAGTACCGTCACCAGCGTCATCGTTGGCACGGGAGGCAACGTCTTTGACCAGCTGCGCGCCCATGTTTTCGAAACGGTCTTCGAGTTCGATTTCCTTGGCGACGGAAACGCCGTCCTTGGTGATGGTCGGAGCGCCGAAGCTCTTCTCGAGGATCACGTTACGGCCTTTCGGGCCCAGGGTCGCTTTTACCGCGTCAGCCAGGACGTTTACGCCAACCAGCATTTTCTTGCGGGCGGAATCGCCGAATTTAACTTCTTTAGCAGCCATGATCGATATTCCTTAAATACTTTGTAGTAGCGGGAAAATGAACGGGGGTAATCAGCCTTCGATAACAGCGAGGATTTCGTTCTCGCTCATTACCAGCAGGTCTTCGCCGTCGACTTTCACAGTGTTGCTGCCGGAGTAAGGACCGAACACAACCTTGTCGCCTTCCTTAACGGACAGTGCGCGCACTTCGCCGTTTTCCAGAGCTTTGCCCGGGCCTACAGCGAGAATCACACCGTGGTTGGCTTTTTCAGCAGCCGAACCTGGCAGGACGATACCGCCAGCGGTTTTCTTTTCTTCTTCGCTGCGACGGATAACGACGCGGTCATGCAGAGGACGAAGCTTCATTGTCGATCTCTCCTAATTGTGGTTTTCATCGGCCGGTGTAGTCCCGGCGGGTTTAACGAATCCGGCCTGCGCCGGTTGCGGCTCGTCGAGCGAACCGCGGAAGTCTGTCCGACTCAAATGTCGGAAACCTTTCGGTGACCGATACATAAGGGCGCATAAGCTTATTACAAGGGCTGGGCTAAAAAAATTTCACTGCGGCTTCATGAATTGGCCCCGCAAACGAACACGGCACCCGAAGGTGCCGTGTCGATGCAGAAGTTACTTGGTGTCGCGGTGTTCGAACTCGCCTTCGATCACATCGCCTTCGCGCCCCAGAGGCTGGCGCGGTGCGGGACCGCCGCGAGGTTGCAGGTCATCGGCGAACGCACGCTGACGCATGGCCTGTTCTTCGGCGCGCTGGCGCATCTTGTTCGCGACCAGGCGACGGCTGAATGGCAGCAACAGCACCAGACCGACCACGTCGCTGATGAAACCCGGCAGGATCAGCAGGCCGCCGGCCAGGGCCAGCATCAGGCCTTCGAGCATGGTTTGCGCAGGCAGTTCGCCGCGGTTCAGGCTTTCACGGGCACGCAGGGCGGTTGCGAGTCCGGCGACGCGCAGCACAAATACGCCGAACATCGAGCCGAGAATGATCAGCAGCAGGGCCGGGAAAAATCCGATCGAACCTGCCACTTTGACGAATACGAACAGCTCCAACACCGGGAACAGCAGAAAGAGCAACAAAAAAGGGCGCATCAAAGTTTCCTCAACGCAAGAAATGCCTTGCAGTAAGCCTTAGATGACGTCGCCCTTTCGTGAATTCAAGCGTCGGCCACCGCATTTTTTGGCCAGACCTCGGCGTGAGCCAGAGAAACCAAGGCTTCGCGCACTTGTATCGGCGTATGACAAGGCGCTTGAAACGGCAGCCAGTACAGCGCCTGACCGATGCGCAGGTGCATGCCTTCGGTGTCGATCCCGGCCAATTGCGCCGGAACGGTTTTCGGCAGCCCGGCCAAGTCAACGTAATGGGCGATGGCCTTGGCGTGGTCGCTGTTCATGTGCTCGACCATGCTGATCTCGGCCTTGCCGGCGAACGGGTTGGCCAGGGTCAGGTGATCGACCCAGTGGATCGCGCCGAAACCACCGATGTAGCGATGGCGCACCGGGGTGAGCACCCAGAAGTCGAAATCGTGGGCCTTGTGGTAATTCTGCGAATCGGGGAAATAACGGTAGTAACGCTCGGCGGCGGCTTCGATGGCCGCGGTGTCTTCGAGTTTTTCCGCTTCCGCCAGATAGGTCAGACGACCAACGGCTTGCACATCGTCGGCCTCACGTTCACCCACCAGCAGCGAGCACTTCGGATCTTTTTGCAGGTTGTGGGTGTGCTGGGCGATGCGGCTGATCAGGATCAGCGGCCTGCCCTGTTCGTCCAGGCAGTAGGGAACCACGGAGCCAAACGGAAAACCGGGCATCGATTTGGAGTGGGTCGACAGCACGCCACGGTATTCCTTGAGAAGCAATTCTCGGGCATTCTTAGCCGCTTCAACGCTCAATTTATGACTCCTTAAATAGAATCCGTCGAAAAAACGGACGGGCGACACGGATAAGTATCAGTCGCCACAGGGGCAGTTCTCATGTGCAGCCGGGCCATGTCAGGCGCAGATCGAGAGGCTCTCTAAAGGACACCACTCTGACCTGCTCTCGGGGACATGCGAATGCAACTCAACGACAAAGTAATCATTATCACTGGCGGTTGCCAAGGCTTGGGCCGCTCGATGGCCGAGTATTTCGCCGGCAAGGGCGCGAAGCTGGCACTGGTCGACCTGAACCAGGAAAAACTCGATGACGCCGTCGCGGCCTGCAAGGCCAAGGGTGTCGAGGCCCGCAGCTATCTGTGCAACGTCGCCAATGAAGAGCAAGTGACGCACATGGTCGCCCAGGTGGCCGAAGACTTCGGCGCGATTCACGGCCTGATCAACAACGCCGGGATCCTGCGCGACGGCCTGCTGCTCAAAGTCAAGGACGGCGAAATGACCAAGATGAGCCTGGCCCAGTGGCAGGCGGTAATCGACGTCAACCTGACCGGTGTGTTCCTCTGCACCCGTGAAGTCGCGGCAAAAATGGTCGAGCTGAAGAACAGCGGCGCGATCATCAATATCTCGTCGATCTCCCGCGCGGGCAACGTCGGCCAGACCAACTACTCCGCCGCCAAGGCCGGTGTGGCGGCAGCCACCGTGACCTGGGCCAAGGAACTGGCACGCTACGGCATTCGCGTGGCGGGCATCGCACCGGGCTTCATCGAAACCGAGATGACCCTGGGCATGAAACCGGAAGCGCTGGAGAAAATGACTTCGGGCATTCCGCTCAAGCGCATGGGCAAGCCGGAAGAGATCGCCCATTCGGCGGCGTACATCTTCGAGAACGACTACTACACCGGTCGGATTCTGGAGATGGACGGCGGGCTGCGCATCTGACTTCTGTCGCAGAATGAAAAACGCCCCGGTGCACAGGCACCGGGGCGTTTTTGTTTAAACCACAGTCATCAATCGTCGCTGATGGTGATGTTCGGCATCGCTGGCGACGCCGCTTCCTGCAACACGATCCGCGCACCGACGTGGCGGGCCAGTTCCTGATAGACCATGGCGATCTGGCTGTCCGGTTCGGAAATCACCGTCGGCTTGCCGCCATCGGCCTGTTCGCGGATCAGCATCGACAGCGGCAACGAGGCCAGCAGTTCGACGCCGAACTGGGTCGCCAGTTTCTCGCCACCGCCCTCACCGAACAAATGCTCGGCATGTCCGCAGTTCGAGCAGATGTGCACGGCCATGTTTTCCACCACGCCCAGCACCGGAATGTTGACCTTGCGGAACATCTCCACGCCCTTGCGTGCGTCGAGCAGCGCCAGATCCTGCGGCGTGGTGACGATCACCGCGCCAGCCACCGGGACTTTCTGCGCCAGGGTCAACTGGATGTCGCCGGTGCCTGGCGGCATGTCGATCACCAGATAATCCAGGTCGCCCCAGGCGGTTTGCGTGACCAGTTGCAGCAGCGCGCCAGAGACCATCGGCCCGCGCCAGACCATCGGCGTGTTGTCGTCGGTCAGGAAGGCCATCGACATGACTTCCACGCCATGGGCCTGAAGCGGCACGAACCACTTCTGATCCTTGACCTGCGGACGGGTGCCCTCGGGAATGCCGAACATGATGCCCTGGCTCGGGCCGTAGATATCGGCGTCGAGAATCCCGACTTTCGCGCCTTCGCGGGCCAGTGCCAGCGCCAGGTTGGCGGCGGTGGTGGATTTGCCCACGCCGCCCTTGCCGGACGCCACGGCGACCACGTTCTTGACGTTGGCCAACCCCGGGATCTGCGCCTGGGCCTTGTGCGCGGCGATCACGCTGTTGACCTCGACCTTCGCCGACACCACGCCGTCGAGGTTTTCGATGGCCAGTTGCAGCAATTGCGCCCAGCCGCTCTTGAACAGACCGGCGGCATACCCGATTTCCAGCTGCACGCTGACGCGGTCGCCGGCGATTTCGATGTTGCGCACGCAACCGGCGCTGACCGGATCCTGGTTCAGGTAAGGGTCGGTGTATTGGCTGAGGACGGCTTCCACCGCTGCGCGAGTGACGGCACTCATGGGCAACTCCGATAACAAGACTGGGAAAAGATGGCGGGTATCCTACCCCTTCTGTCCTCCGGACGGCATGTCCGGCAACCATTTGCAGGGGTGAAATATCTTTCCCGGCGCTTTATAGTGGCCGACCTCCGTTTCATCAAGTAGCGAAGCCCCACATGTCCGAACCACGCAAGATTCTCGTCACCAGCGCCCTGCCCTACGCCAACGGTTCGATTCACCTTGGCCATATGCTGGAATATATCCAGACCGATATGTGGGTGCGCTTCCAGAAGCATCGCGGCAATCAGTGCATTTACGTCTGCGCCGACGACGCCCACGGTTCGGCGATCATGCTGCGCGCGGAAAAGGAAGGCATCACCCCGGAACAACTGATCGCCAACGTCCAGGCTGAACATAGCGCCGACTTTGCCGAGTTCCTGGTGGACTTCGACAACTTCCACTCCACTCACGCCGAAGAAAACCGTGAGCTGTCGAGCCAGATCTACCTGAAGCTGCGTGACGCCGGGCACATCGCCCAACGTTCGATCACCCAGTATTTCGACCCGGAAAAGAAAATGTTCCTGGCCGACCGCTTCATCAAGGGCACCTGCCCGAAATGCGGCACCGAAGACCAGTACGGCGACAACTGCGAAAAATGCGGTGCGACCTACGCACCGACCGACCTGAAGGATCCGAAGTCGGCAATCTCCGGCGCCACTCCGGTGCTCAAGGATTCCCAGCACTTCTTCTTCAAGCTGCCAGACTTCCAGCAGATGCTGCAGACCTGGACCCGCAGCGGCACCCTGCAAGACGCCGTCGCCAACAAGATCGCCGAATGGCTGGACGCCGGCCTGCAACAGTGGGACATCTCCCGCGATGCGCCGTACTTCGGCTTCGAGATCCCGGGCGAACCTGGCAAATACTTCTACGTGTGGCTGGACGCGCCGATCGGCTACATGGCCAGCTTCAAGAACCTGTGCAACCGCACGCCGGAGCTGGACTTCGACGCGTTCTGGGGCAAGGACTCCACCGCCGAGCTGTACCACTTCATCGGCAAGGACATCGTCAACTTCCACGCCCTGTTCTGGCCGGCGATGCTCGAAGGCGCGGGTTTCCGCAAGCCGACCGGGATCAACGTGCACGGCTACCTGACCGTCAACGGCCAGAAGATGTCCAAGTCCCGCGGCACCTTCATCAAGGCCCGGACCTACCTGGATCACCTGTCGCCGGAATACCTGCGCTACTACTACGCGGCCAAACTGGGCCGTGGCGTGGACGACCTCGACCTGAACCTCGAAGACTTCGTGCAGAAGGTCAACTCCGACCTGGTCGGCAAAGTGGTCAACATCGCCAGCCGTTGCGCCGGTTTCATCCAGAAGGGCAACGCCGGTCTGCTGGTCGACAACAACGCCGCACCGGAACTGACCGACGCGTTCCTGGCCGCTGCACCGAGCATCGCCGACGCCTATGAAGCCCGCGACTTTGCCCGTGCCATGCGCGAAACCATGGCCCTGGCCGACCGGGCCAACGCCTGGATCGCCGACAAGGCACCGTGGTCGCTGAACAAGCAGGAAGGCAAGCAGGATGAAGTCCAGGCGGTTTGCGCCACGGCGATCAACCTGTTCCGCCAGTTGGTGATCTTCCTCAAGCCGGTGCTGCCGCTGCTGGCTGCCGATGCCGAGGCGTTCCTCAACGTCGCCCCGTTGACCTGGAACGACCACACCACGCTGCTGGCCAACCACCAGTTGAACGAATTCAAACCGTTGATGACCCGCATCGACCCGGTAAAAGTGCAAGCCATGACCGACGCCTCGAAAGAAGACCTGACCGCCAGCCAGACCGACACCGGCGCCGCCGCGCCTGCCGGCAATGGCGAACTGGCCAAGGATCCGCTGTCGCCGGAAATCGACTTCGACACCTTCGCCGCCGTCGACCTGCGCGTGGCGCTGATCGTCAAGGCCGAACACGTTGAAGGCGCGGACAAGCTGCTGCGCCTGACCCTCGACATCGGTGACGAACAACGCAACGTGTTCTCGGGGATCAAGAGCGCCTATCCGGATCCGTCGAAACTCGACGGTCGCCTGACCATGATGATCGCCAACCTCAAGCCACGGAAAATGAAGTTCGGCATCTCCGAAGGCATGGTGATGGCGGCCGGCCCTGGCGGTGAAGAAATCTACCTGCTGAGCCCGGACAGTGGCGCCAAGCCGGGTCAGCGCATCAAGTAAGGTTCTGCACTGACCGATCCCACAGGCGTACCCCGTGCGCCTGTGGGATTTTTCATATCTGGCCCACCCGTCATGGCGGCCGGATAATGCCTAATCTTAAGTGACACCCGCCCGCTCTCACCGGCAGAACCATGACCGAACTCGTGCTTACGCTCTTCAGTGCTGCGCTGATCAACAACTTCGTGTTGCACTGGCCGCTGGGCGTCGATCCGCTGCTGGGCAGTGATCGTCGTCAGGTGCATGCGCTGGGGCTGGCGACGTTGTGTCTGATGCTGATTGTCGGTGTGGCGGGTTACGCGATCTGGCATTGGCTGCTGGTGCCGTTGCAACTGGAATTCCTGCGTCTGTTTATATTCCTGCCGCTGAGCGTCCTGCTGATCGCGCCGTTGCTGAAGTTGCTGGCGCGTTGGCGACCCGATATGCCGTTCGACGGTTTGTGGTCGCTGTTGCTGGGCAATGCAGGTGTGCTGGGGCTGACGCTGATCAACGCGCAAACGGATAAAGGCCTGTTTCATGCAACTGCGCTGAGCCTGGGTGCCGGCCTGGGTTTCTGGCTGGTGCTGAGCCTGTTCAGCGATTTGCGTGAGCGCACGGCCGACAACGATATTCCCCTGCCCTTTCGTGGCCTGCCGATCCAGTTGATCGGCGCCGGACTGATGGCCGTGGCTTTTCTCGGATTCAGTGGACTGATCAAAACATGAGTCTGATTCAACGCATCGATGCCTTGCTGCCGCAGACCCAATGCGGCAAATGCGGCCATCCCGGATGCAAGCCTTACGCTGAAGGCATCGCCGACGGCGAGCCGATCAACAAGTGCCCGCCGGGCGGCGACGAAACCATCGAAGCCCTGGCGCAACTACTGAAAATCCCGGTGCTGGAACTGGATATCAGCCGTGGCTCCGCACCCCCGCAAGTGGCGTTCATCCGCGAAGCCGAGTGCATCGGCTGCACCAAATGCATCCAGGCCTGCCCGATCGACGCCATCGTCGGCGCGGCGAAACTGATGCACACGGTGATCATCGACGAGTGCACCGGTTGCGATCTGTGCGTGGCGCCCTGCCCCGTCGATTGCATCGAGATGCACCCGCTGCCGCTCGGAACGCTGCCAGTGGTGGGCGGCCTGGCCAGCAGCCTCGAAGAGCAACAGGCACGCACCGAAAAGCGCGATCACGCCCGCCAACGCTTCGAACGGCGTAACGCCCGGCTGCAAAGAGAAGAACAGCAGAAGCAGGCCGAACGCGAAGCCCGTGCACAACGTGCGGCGCAGGTTGAAGTCGCAGCCACCACGCTCGATCCGGTGCAGGCTGCGCTGGAACGTGTGCGAGCGCAGAAAACCGCGACCGCCGACGCCGCGCTGAAGAAGGCCAAGATCGATGTAGCGATGAGCCGCGCTCAGTTGCACAAATCGCTGAAAGCCTTCGGCCATCCGCCGACCTTCGAACAACAGTCGCAATTGATCGTATTGCAACAGCAGTTCGAAGCCGCCGAGCAGGCCCTGGCGAAACTGGAAAGCAGCGCCGCACCTGCGCCGGCCATGACAGCCCCAGCAAAAGACGCCGACCTGAAACGGGCGAAAATCCAGTTGGCGATGCGCCGTGCAGAGCTGAAAAAGGCGCAGACCGCAGAGGCTCCACCGGAGCAGATTGCAACGCTGGAACAAGCGCTGCGTGACGCCGAACAAGTGTTGCACGACGCCGAAGCCACGAGTGATCAACCTCTGCCCGACCTTGTGCGGGTCGAGAAACGTCCGATCGACAACCAGCTTCGTCAGCTGAAAACCGAACTGGCCTATGCTCGAGCCGACCTGAACAAATTGCAGCGACGCGACGGCACGCCAGCCGAGATCCTCGACAAGGCCCGCACCCGCCTGCAAGAAGCGGAGCGGCAGGTAGAAGCCCATGTCATCCATTGAAAACGAACGCCTGCAACAGGCGATGAAGCTGGTTTTGCTGGCGACATTGCCAGGGCTGTTGGCGTTGTTCTGGTTTTACGGCTGGGGCGTGCTGATCAACCTGATCCTGTCCGTCGCCACAGCCTTGAGCGTCGAAGCCGCCGTGACATATCTGCGTCGGCAGCCGGTGCAAGCCACTCTCACCGATGGCAGCGCGGTGGTCAGCGCTACGCTGCTGGCAATCGCCCTGCCGCCTTACTGCCCGTGGTGGCTGACGGTCACGGCGATCGGCTCGGGCCTGCTATTGGGAAAACACTTGTACGGTGGTGTGGGCAGAAACCCTTTCAATCCGGCCATGCTCGGTTTTGCTCTCGCGATGGTGATGTTCCCGCAGCCGATGACCCATTGGCCTGCTCATGCCATGAATCTGACAGCGGCCATTGAACAGGTGTTCAACCTGGGCACGGCACCGGACGCCTGGGTCCAGGCCACGGCGCTGGACAGCCTGCGCATCAACAAAAGCCTGACCATCGATGAATTGTTTGCCAGCAACCCGGCATTCGGCCACTTCGGTGGGCATGGCGTGGAGTGGGTGAACCTGGCATTTCTTGCCGGTGGACTGTTGCTGCTACAGCGCCGGGTGATCGGCTGGCACGCGCCGGTCGGCATGCTCGCCAGCCTGTTCGTTATCAGCCTGCTATGTTGGAACGGTTCGGGGTCCGACTCTCATGGCTCGCCGCTGTTTCATCTGTTGAGTGGCGCGACCATGCTGGGTGCGTTCTTCATCGTCACTGAACCGGTGTCGGGGGCAAAGAGTCCGCTCGCCCGCTTGTTGTTCGGCGTGGGCGTCGGTCTGCTGACTTACCTGATTCGCACCTGGGGCGGTTATCCGGACGGCGTGGCATTTGCGGTATTGCTGATGAACCTCTGCGTGCCGACACTGGAACGCTTTGCCGCTGCCCGTCAGGCGCAGGTGACACCATGAACCGCACAGGCAGCCTGATCACCCTGTTGTTGCTGGCAACGGCAGGGATCGGCATGACTTTTCTTGTGCAACGCAGCAATGCGCCGCACATCGCCGCCGAACAGCGCCAGCTCGAAAGTCGCAAACTGCTGGATGTGCTTTCAGTCGACGCCTACGACAATCAGCCTCTGGAACAGCCTCTGGCGCTGACGGACACCCACCTGAGCCACAGCGAGTTGCTGGGCGGTTATCGGGCGACCAGGGCCAGCCAACCCGTGGCGGTGCTGCTGCGCAGCCAGACCGAAGGTTATGCGGGTCGAATCGAGTTGCTGATTGCCATCGATGCCAATGGCCGATTGCTCGGTGTGAAAACCCTTGAGCAAACTGAAACGCCGGCACTGGGCGGGCATATCGGTGACTGGCCAAATAGCTGGTTGCAGGCATTTATCGGCAAATCCGGCAGCCAACCGACAGATGCCGGATGGGCCTTGAAAAAGGATCAGGGGCAATTCGACCAGATCGCTGGCGCAACCATCACATCTCGCGCGGCCATCAACGCCATCCACGATGCTCTGCGTTACTTCGACGACCACCGGACGACCCTGTTGGGGAGCGCGCCATGAACACGTCAGCGACACTGTCGAACTCAATGATGCTGGTGCTGTTGATCGGCGCCACTGACTCAGTGGCCGGCGCTCTGGCGATCCTGCTGATTTTTGCCTTTGTGGTGAGCCTGTACGGTTTGTGCATGGCACCACTGCGGTCGCGCCTGAGCAGTGAGAGCCTGTTGCCGGTCAGTCTGGTACTGGCTGCTACCCTGGCCGCTTGCGCCGAGATTCTTTTGCAACGCGGCGCTGTGCAGTGGCATCTGATGATCAGTCTGTACGCCGGCCTGATCGGTTTGCAGTGCGTCATCCTGGAACACAATGGATTCTTTCGATTGCCAGCCCGAGGACGTCTGACACTGTGTGGCGTGTTTGCCACCCTGATGACCGTGCTGGCGGTGTTGCGCGAGCTGCTCGGTCAGGGCAGCATCGGCCATCACCTGTCAGATCACTGGCAAGGTCTTATTCTGTTCGGCGACGGCCTGCATTTCGCGACGCTGGCTCCCGGCGCCTTCATACTGCTGGGGCTGGTGCTCGCCGCCCGTCAGGCCTGTTCTCGCCCTGCCGCCCTATCCGAGGAAACGCATCACCCATGAATGCCGCAAAACGTCTGGAGATCTTCCGCAGGCTTCACGAGGACAATCCCGAACCCAAGACCGAACTCGCCTATTCCTCGCCTTTCGAGTTGTTGATCGCGGTGATTCTGTCCGCGCAATCGACCGACGTCGGGGTGAACAAGGCGACGGCGAAGCTTTACCCGGTGGCCAACACGCCGGCCGCCATTCATGCCTTGGGTGTCGAAGGTTTGTCCGAGTACATCAAGACCATCGGCCTCTATAACAGCAAGGCCAAAAACGTGATCGAGACCTGTCGCATGTTGGTCGAGCTGCACAACGGCGAAGTCCCGCAGACGCGCGAAGCGCTGGAAGCCCTGCCCGGCGTCGGCCGCAAGACCGCCAACGTTGTGCTCAACACCGCGTTCCGTCAATTGACGATGGCGGTGGACACTCACATTTTCCGGGTCAGTAACCGCACCGGTATTGCGCCGGGCAAGAACGTGGTCGAAGTGGAGAACAAACTGATGAAGTTTGTGCCCAAGCAATACCTGCTCGATTCGCATCACTGGCTCATTCTTCACGGGCGTTACGTGTGCCTGGCCCGCAAGCCGCGGTGCGGCAGCTGTCGGATCGAAGACTTGTGCGAATACAAGGACAAAACTTCGGACGATTGAGCGTCTATTAAGTTTATTGATATTGCGATTGAAAAAATCTTTTTTACCATCTGCTGGAATATCGATATAAGGAGCGCCAAAGGCAGCCTTAGCCTGGAGTTAACCTTATGAGCACCAGCAAAGAGCAAGTGGACGTAGAAGACGATTTCGTCGCGGAGTCGGACGACGAACCGGTGGTTGAGGTCGCCAAGACCAACCTGAGCAAACGCCGCACCATCGATAACATGCTTGAGGAACGCCGACTGCAGAAGCAATTGGCCGATTACGACTTTGATCTCTGACATTTGAAAGCCTCCTGCAACGGAGGCTTTTTCGTTTCTACTGCAAGCTGATGCCGACCTGCCCAGGATCCGTCAGCGATTGAAGTCGTCACACCAGGCCATTGCGCTGGGCCAGTTCGATCAGATCCACCAGTGAGCGCGCATTGAGCTTCAACAGCAACCGCGTCTTGTAGGTGCTGACGGTCTTGTTGCTGAGAAACATGCCATCGGCGATTTCCTTGTTGGTCTTGCCGCGTGCCAACTGCTGCAACACCATCATCTCGCGCCCGGACAGGCGATCGACCATGTCGGCTTCACTGGCATTGCCCAGACTGGTGCGTACGGTGTGCAACGCCTGATTCGGAAAATAGCTGTACCCGGACAGCACAGCCTTGATAGCGCTGAGCAGTTCGGTCAGATCCTGTTGTTTGCAAACATATCCCGCCGCTCCCGACTGCATGCAGCGCATGGAAAAATGGCCCGGGGCCTGGGACGTCAACACCAGCACCTTCAAAGGCATCGCGCTCGTTGTAAGACGCGCAATGACTTCCAGTCCATCAAGTTTCGGTATACCGATATCCAGAATGACAATATCGGGCATCTGGTCGCGAGCCAGTTGTAATGCATCCACTCCGTTATCCGTTTCTGCAATGACTTCGTAGCCATGACGTTCCATCAGCATACGCACCGCAAGACGAATGACGGGGTGATCATCCACGATCAGCACTTTATTCATGGGCAAGTCCAGTTTCGCTGTTCGAATTTTTAGAACCGGCACAATAACGTAGTCATTTCACCCATGGCATAGCAAAGTTCCCTTGCATCAGCAGCGAGAGACACTTCCTACAGGCAATAAAGATTTCTCCTACAGAAAAGACTCATAAATGTCGCGACAAGACATCCGGACCAAGTGGCCACTTGAAAATCATTTGATCTGCAACACTGGCTTGTCGAGTAGCGAGCCCTGAAAAGAGGAACTCGATGCGACAAAAAACCGAAACAACATATTTATATCCACTCGGCCGTTTTTAATATAAATACCAGACATCGGGGAAGAAAACATTTTCACCCCCTTTTACAACAACTTAAACGACCCAACATGACGAGAAAGATCATACTCATGAGTAAAGAATATGTTAAAGATCAACAAGAAAATCACCAACCCCATCAGTGTCATTGCCATATTCGCGCTCATCTCCGAAACGTCCGCGGCGGTATCCCTGCCCTTCCTTGACAATGACGAACGGGAAATCTACATCTGGTTCCTGATCAGCTTTCCATTCTATTTACTGTTCCTGTTTTTCATCACCTTGAACTTCAACTACCGATCCCTTTATGCACCTTCGGACTTTGATGACGACAAGAACTTCCTGAAAGCATTTGAAGATAACAACGTTGATTTCCCCGAAGAACCGACTGACCAACCCATTGCCGGAATTCAGACTGTAAAACTACCGAAACCGCTGAGTACGCTGTGCGTCATTGACATTCGAGGCATGGACGTCGAATCAAAAATAAATACACTCCTGGAAAAAATCCCACAACCCGTAAAGCACTCGCTCAGAATATTCCTCGTTTTAACGGATGATATGTCAGACATTTTACCGAAAGAAAATATCGCCAAATCGCTCAAGCGAGGAAGAAAAGCCGCGGGGACGACGTATTGTATTATTTACGACGTTCAAACGCAGAACATCAGTGTATTGGGAAGAATTTAAGTTGAGGCGCAGAGACACGAAGCACATCAATGCGATGCCCAAAGTACAACAGATGAATTCGGGAACGCTGATCGACAACGATCAGGTAAACAGAAGGGTTTTGCAGCATAGCGGTCTTGTCAGAACGACAAGACCGCTATTTCACGTCTGGCCCGAAGGACTCAGAACAGCTTGCGGCCTTTGTTGGCAGCAATACGCATGCGCAGCGCGTTGAGCTTGATGAAACCCGCCGCGTCGGCCTGGTTGTAGGCACCGCCGTCTTCTTCGAAGGTCGCGATGTTGGCGTCGAACAGCGAATCGTCGGACTTGCGGCCGGTCACGATCACGTTGCCCTTGTACAGCTTCAGGCGCACGACACCATTCACATTGACCTGGGAGGCGTCGATCATCTGTTGCAGCATCAGACGCTCCGGGCTCCACCAGTAACCGGTGTAGATCAGGCTGGCGTATTTCGGCATCAGCTCGTCTTTCAAGTGAGCGACTTCGCGGTCCAGGGTGATCGACTCGATGGCGCGGTGAGCGCGCAGCATGATGGTGCCGCCCGGGGTTTCGTAGCAGCCACGGGACTTCATGCCGACATAACGGTTCTCGACGATGTCGAGACGGCCGATACCGTGGGCTCCACCGATCTTGTTCAGCGTCGCCAGCACGGTGGCCGGGGTCATTTCGACGCCGTCCAGCGCGACGATGTCGCCATTGCGGTAGGTCAGTTCCAGGTACTGCGGAGTGTCAGGAGCGTTCTCCGGGGAGACGGTCCAGCGCCACATGTCTTCTTCGTGCTCGGTCCAGGTGTCTTCCAGCACGCCGCCTTCATAGGAGATGTGCAGCAGGTTGGCGTCCATCGAGTACGGGGATTTTTTCTTGCCGTGACGCTCGATCGGGATCGCATGCTTCTCGGCATAGTCCATCAGCTTCTCACGGGACAGCAGGTCCCACTCGCGCCAAGGGGCAATCACTTTTACGCCTGGCTTGAGCGCGTAGGCACCCAGTTCGAAACGTACCTGGTCGTTGCCCTTGCCGGTCGCGCCGTGGGAAATGGCGTCGGCACCGGTTTCGTTGGCGATTTCGATCAGACGCTTGGCGATCAGCGGACGCGCGATGGAAGTACCCAGCAGGTACTCGCCTTCGTAAACGGTGTTGGCACGGAACATCGGGAACACGAAATCACGCACGAATTCTTCGCGCAGGTCGTCGATGTAGATTTCTTTGACGCCCATGGCCTGAGCCTTGGCGCGAGCCGGTTCGACCTCTTCGCCCTGACCCAGGTCAGCGGTGAAGGTCACGACTTCACAGTTATAAGTATCCTGCAGCCACTTGAGGATCACCGAAGTGTCCAGGCCGCCGGAATACGCCAGAACGACCTTGTTTACGTCCGCCATGCCATCACTCCACGGGGTTCTACGGAAAGCCGAGGAGTCTACCGCTCAAACGCGATAATTTACAGAGGCGCGACAGCTTAAGACGACAAAGCGACAGAATCTGTCGAGAGGGCGACGATGACCGGCAGGTCAGGACGTTGCCGCAGCGTTGGCCGGTGTGCTGGCCTGAGGCGCAGGAGCGGTGGTCGGCGCCACCCGCGCAAGGTGCACGTTGACCCGACGGTTCTTGGCCCGATTGGCGGCATTGGTGTTAGGCACCAACGGGTAACGTTCACCATGGAAGCGCACGGTGATCTGCGATTCCTGGATGCCGTTGGCCTTGAAGAAGTCGACCACCGCCAAGGCGCGCCGGCGCGACAGCTCGCGGTTGGTCAGGCGATTGCCGCTGTTGTCGGAGTGGCCGTCGAGCTCGATGTGGTTGACCGTCGGATCGGCCTTCATATATTCGAGCATGACTTGCAGCTTGGCCTTGGCGGCGGCGTCCAGTTCGATGCCTTCGCCGGGGAAACCGATCTGCGATTGTTTGACCTGCTCGAAATTCTGCGGGAGCAGTTTCGCCACGCAGGCCTGATAGTCGTTGAACGCCTTGCTGAACTTGACCGGCAACAGACGCACTTCCGACACACGGCCATCGCCCGATGCATGGCGCACCACGGGGCTGCGTCCGTCCATCAGGCCGCTGATCAACTGTCCGGCCTGCGCCTGAGAACTGTTGAAGAGGATATTGCCACTGCCGATCCTGACCGTGCCCAGATTGATATCGCCACGGCCCGGCTGCCAGGGCGCCGCTGCCGCCATCAAGGTCGCCGAACCGCCGCCGAGCATGGCGTTGTAGGCGTTCAGACGGAATGTCGCCTGCTCGCCGGCCTTGCGCACGAACTGGCCCGAGCCGAAATCGGTGATCGGCTGCGTCAGGCGGCATTCGAACTTGTCGCCCTCGACCGTCCACTCAATGTTCTCCAGACGGGTCTGGTAGGTCAGCGCCATCGCCGGAAGGCTGGCAAACACACTGAGCAAGGCTAAATAACGCTGGCGCACGGGAGGCTCCATTGGCTTCTACAACAAAAAGACCGATACATACATGTTTACGGCATACCTATGGGATATCGGACGCTCGTCGCAAAACTTGATAGCGAGTGCCTGCAAGAGTCTTTTCCGGTAGCATTCGCCTCAGTTTGACCCGCCTGGAATCCCCTCATGTCCGACCGCCTGACCCTGCTGCGTCCCGACGACTGGCACATTCATCTTCGCGATGGTGCCGTGTTGACCAATACCGTTGCAGATGTTGCGCGCACCTTTGGTCGCGCGATCATCATGCCTAACCTGGTACCTCCGGTGCGCAACGCCGCTGAAGCCGACGGCTATCGCCAGCGGATTCTCGCTGCCCGCCCGGCCGGCAGTCGTTTCGAGCCGTTGATGGTGCTGTACCTCACCGACCGTACCCAGCCCGAAGAAATTCGAGAAGCCAAGGCCAGCGGTTTTGTCCACGCGGCCAAGTTGTACCCGGCCGGCGCCACCACCAACTCCGATTCCGGGGTCACCAGCATCGACAAGATCTTCCCGGCGCTGGAAGCCATGGCCGAAGTCGGCATGCCGCTGTTGATCCACGGTGAAGTCACCCGTGGCGACGTCGACGTGTTCGACCGCGAGAAAATTTTCATCGACGAGCACATGCGCCGCGTAGTCGAGCGTTTCCCGACGCTCAAGGTCGTGTTCGAACACATCACCACCGGCGACGCCGTGCAGTTCGTCAACGAAGCTTCGGCCAACGTCGGCGCGACGATCACCGCGCATCACCTGCTCTACAACCGCAACCACATGCTGGTGGGCGGAATCCGGCCGCACTTCTATTGCCTGCCGATCCTCAAGCGCAATACCCACCAGGAAGCCCTGCTCGACGCCGCCACCAGCGGCAGCGCGAAGTTCTTCCTCGGCACCGACTCGGCGCCGCACGCCCAGCACGCCAAGGAAGCCGCCTGCGGCTGTGCCGGCTGCTACACCGCGTACGCCGCCATCGAGTTGTATGCCGAAGCCTTTGAACAGCGTAATGCGCTGGACAAGCTCGAAGCCTTCGCCAGCCTCAACGGCCCGCGTTTCTACGGCCTGCCGGCGAACACCGATCGCATCACCCTGGTCCGTGAAGAATGGACCGCCCCAACCAGCCTGCCATTCGGCGAGCTGACCGTTATCCCGCTGCGCGCCGGTGAAAAACTGCGCTGGCGCCTGCTGGAGGAACACGCGTGAGTGAAGACCATTTCGACGACGAACTGGACGGTCAAGGTGGCGGCGGTTCCCGTCATCCGATGGCAGCACGCTTTCGCGGCTACCTGCCGGTTGTCGTCGACGTAGAGACCGGTGGTTTCAACTCGGCCACCGACGCGTTGCTGGAGATTGCCGCGACCACCATCGCCATGGATGAAAAGGGTTTCGTCTACCCGGATCACACCTACTTCTTCCGTGTCGAGCCGTTCGAGGGCGCCAACATCGAAGCGGCCGCGCTGGAGTTCACCGGGATCAAGCTCGATCACCCGTTGCGCATGGCAGTCAGCGAAGAGACGGCCCTGACCGATATCTTCCGTGGCGTGCGCAAGGCCTTGAAGGCCAACGGTTGCAAGCGGGCGATCCTGGTCGGCCACAACAGCAGCTTCGACCTGGGCTTCCTCAACGCTGCCGTTGCGCGGCTGGACATGAAGCGCAACCCGTTCCACCCGTTCTCCAGCTTCGACACCGCGACCCTCGCCGGTCTGGCTTACGGTCAGACCGTGCTGGCCAAGGCCTGTCAGGCAGCCGACATCGATTTCGATGGCCGTGAAGCGCACTCCGCGCGTTACGACACCGAAAAGACGGCCGAGCTGTTCTGCGGCATCGTCAACCGCTGGAAACAGATGGGCGGCTGGGAAGACTTCGACGACTGATGGTCGCCGGATTAAATCCCGCGCATGAAAAAACCGGCTCAAGAGCCGGTTTTTTTGTACCTCGACGTTGCGCCTTACAGGGCAGCAGCGTTCTCGGTCAGGTAAGCCGCAACGCCTTCTGGCGAAGCGTTCATGCCTTTGTCGCCTTTTTTCCAGTTGGCAGGGCAGACTTCGCCGTGCTCTTCGTGGAATTGCAGAGCGTCGACCAGACGGATCAGCTCTTCCATGTTACGGCCCAGCGGCAGGTCGTTGATGATCTGCGAGCGGACAACGCCTTTGTCGTCGATCAGGAACGCGCCACGGAAAGCCACGCCGCCTTCGGATTCAACGTCATAGGCCTTGGCGATGTCGTGCTTCATGTCGGCAGCCATGGTGTATTTCACCTGGCCGATGCCGCCATTGTTGACCGGGGTGTTGCGCCAGGCGTTGTGGGTGAAGTGCGAGTCGATCGAAACAGCGATCACTTCTACGTTGCGTGCCTTGAAGTCGGCCATGCGGTTGTCCAGAGCGATCAGCTCGGACGGGCAGACGAAGGTGAAGTCCAGCGGGTAGAAGAACACCAGGCCGTATTTGCCTTTGATGGCCGAGGACAGGGTGAAGCTGTCAACGATCTCGCCATTGCCGAGTACGGCCGGGACGGTGAAGTCAGGGGCTTGTTTGCCTACGAGTACGCTCATTGATATCTCCTGGTGTAGAAACTTGAAGTTCAGGGTTCGCGCCAGCCTGCCACCCTCAGGCGACAGCCCTGTGACACGAACCCCCTTCGCAAGGGCCGACCATCATACACTGCGTTTTTCGACTGTCCTTAACGGTTTTTCGCGAAATCCCGGCTGGCATTCAGCCATGCACCACCGTTCGTCAGCCACAACCGTTCACGATGAAAACCCTTGGGAAAGCACTTTGACAATCATTCTCGTTAACATTAAGATCCATCGCAATTGAGCCACAACCAGCGACGGTTCTCACTTATGTATGTTTGCCTCTGCACTGGCGTCACCGACGGACAGATCCGCGAAGCGATCTATGAAGGTTGCTGCAGCTATAAAGAAGTCCGTCAGGCCACCGGCGTAGCCAGCCAATGCGGCAAATGTGCCTGCCTTGCGAAGGAAGTGGTACGCGAAACCCTGACCAAGCTGCAAACCGCCCAGGCCGCGATCCCCTACCCTGTAGAATTTACTGCCGCGTAATTGCACCCATTTCAAAGAACCGGACTTATGTCCGGTTTTTTTATGCCCGCAAATCAATTGCTTAGCGACTAGACGCGGAACACAAACATTCTTATTCCGATTAATTTTCATATATTATTCAATAACTTAGGTTTGACACTTATAAATACCAAGCTCAAACTCCGCCTTATATACCGCTACTTAGGGCAGGACTCCCATCATGAAAGGCGACGTAACAGTCATCCAGCATCTCAACAAGATCCTTGCCAATGAGCTGGTCGCGATCAATCAGTACTTCCTGCATGCGCGCATGTATGAAGATTGGGGCCTGAACAAGCTCGGCAAGCACGAGTACAAAGAATCCATCGACGAGATGAAGCACGCGGACAAGCTGATCAAGCGCATCCTGTTCCTCGAAGGCCTGCCGAACGTGCAGGACCTGGGCAAGCTGCACATCGGCGAGCACACCAAGGAAATGCTGGAGTGCGATCTGCGTATCGAGAAGACCGGCCATGCCGATCTGAAGACCGCCATCGCTCATTGCGAATCCGTGGGCGACTTCGGCAGCCGTGAACTGCTCGAAGACATTCTCGAATCCGAAGAAGAACACATCGACTGGCTGGAAACCCAACTGGGCCTGATCGATAAAGTCGGTCTTGAGAACTATCTGCAATCGCAGATGGGCGAAGACGAGTAATCAGCGAACGCTGAACTCGAGACACTAAAAAGCCCCGCCCTCTTTCGAGAGGCGGGGCTTTTTATTGTCCGGACTTCGGACTGGCCGAAATCCGGGCAGAAACCAGTCAGGCTTCGGACTTGGCCGCAGCAGCCTTGGCGGTTGCGTCTTTGACCAGAGTCTGCAGCTCACCGTTGGCGAACATTTCAGCCATGATGTCGCTGCCGCCGACCAGCTCACCGCCGACCCACAGTTGTGGGAAAGTCGGCCAGTTGGCGTACTTCGGCAGGTTGGCACGGATTTCCGGGTTCTGCAGGATGTCGACGTAGGCGAACTTCTCGCCACAGCCCATCACAGCCTGCGCAGCTTTCGCGGAGAAGCCACACTGCGGGGCATTCGGCGAGCCTTTCATGTAAAGCAGAATGGTGTTGTTGGCAATCTGCTCTTTAATCGTTTCGATGATATCCATGGAGCACCTCGGCTGAACTTTCCGACTCATGGGTCGGCACGGTGGCGCATTGTAACGGAATCCCGAGCGCCCTGCTCGGTCTCCCCGACAGACATGCTCAAGCCGCCGCCACGGTCACCGGCACGCCGTTGAGCGCTGCATTGCCCGAGAGCTCGTCAAGCTGACATTCATCGGTCAGGTCGTTGGCACTGGAGCCCGGTTGGCCGCTGGCAATCGCCATCTGCACGCCCGGGCGCGCATGGCCCCAACCGTGCGGCAGGCTGACCACACCCGGCATCATGTCCGTACTGCCCAGCACTTCAACCTCGATCTGTCCGACCCGTGAGCTCACGCGCACAAGCTGGCCATCGCTGAGCCCGCGACTGGCGAGATCCTCCGGGTTCATCAGCAACTGATGGCGCGGCTTGCCCTTCACCAGTCGATGATAGTTGTGCATCCACGAGTTGTTGCTGCGCACATGGCGACGGCCGATCATCAACAGCTCATCGGCAGCCGGCGCCTGCAATGCGGAAAAGCGCGCAAGGTCGGCAAGAATTTCCGGCGGTGCCGCCTGGACTCGTTGACTGGCGGTCTTCAATCGCGGTGTCAGATTGGGTTTCAGCGCCCCCAGATCCACGCCGTGCGGATGATCGAACAACGTCGCCAGCGACAACTTGTGTTCGGATGCATCGCCATACAGGCCCATGCGCAGGCCCATGTCGATCATCTTCGCTGGCGGTATCGTCGGCTTCAGTTCCTTGTCGGTCTTCGCAGCAAAGGCCTTGGCCAGGCCGACGAAGATCTCCCAGTCATGCAGCGCGCCCTCGGGTTTGGCGAGGATCGCCCGGTTGAAGCGGGTGACGTTGCGCACCGCGAACAGGTTGAACGTGGTGTCGTAGTGATCATTCTCCAGCGCCGAGGTGGACGGCAGGATCAGGTCGGCATAACGGGTGGTTTCGTTGATATACAGGTCCACGCTGACCATGAACTCCAACCCGTCCAGCGCCTGCTCCAGTTGCCGGCCGTTGGGTGTGGACAGCACCGGATTGCCCGCCACGGTGATCAGCGCACGAATCTGGCCCTCGCCTTCCGTGAGCATTTCTTCGGCCAGCGCCGAGACCGGCAACTCGCCGCCGTACTCGGGACGGCCCGAGACACGGCTCTGCCATTTGTTGAAGTGCCCGCCGGAGGTGGACGCCACCAGATCCACTGCCGGCTCTGTGCACAGCGCACCGCCAACGCGGTCGAGGTTGCCGGTCACCAGATTGATCAATTGCACGACCCAATGGCACAGCGTGCCGAAGGCCTGGGTGGAAACGCCCATCCGGCCGTAGCAGACGGCGCTTGGCGCCGCGGCGAAGTCCCGGGCCAGTTGGCGGATCTGTCCGGCGGGAACGGCGCACAGCGGGCTCATGGCCTCGGCCGTGAACGCCGCCACCGCTGCGCGCACGTCATCCAGACCGTCCACCGGCAGATGGCTGTCCGTTGTCAGGCCCTCGCTGAACAGGGTGTTAAGCACACCAAACAGCAAAGCCGCATCGCCACCCGGGCGCACAAACAAATGCTGATCAGCCATAGCCGCCGTCTCGCTACGCCGCGGATCGACCACCACCACTTTGCCACCCCGGGCCTGGATGGCCTTCAGGCGCTTTTCCACGTCCGGCACGGTCATGATGCTGCCGTTGGAGGCCAGTGGGTTGCCGCCCAGGATCAGCATGAAATCGGTGTGATCGATGTCCGGGATCGGCAGCAGCAAACCGTGGCCGTACATCAAGTAGCTGGTCAGGTGATGGGGCAACTGGTCGACCGAGGTCGCCGAATAGCGATTGCGGGTTTTCAGCAGGCCCAGAAAGTAATTGCTGTGGGTCATCAGCCCATAGTTGTGCACACTCGGATTGCCCTGATACACGGCAACCGAGTTCTGCCCATGACGCGCCTGAATCGTCGACAGCTTTTCAGCCACCAGCTCAAAAGCCTCTTCCCACCCGATCGGCAACCATTCGCTGCCGACCCGGCGCATGGGTTGGCGCAGGCGATCCGGATCGTTCTGGATATCTTGCAGCGCCACAGCCTTGGGGCAGATATGCCCGCGACTGAAGGTATCCAGTGCGTCACCCTTGATCGAGGTGATCTGCACCTGACCGTCGGTTTCAGTAGTTTCAATGCTCAAGCCGCAGATGGCTTCGCACAGGTGGCAGGCACGGTGGTGGAGAGTCTTGGTCATGGCCAGTCTCTGTCTTGTTCTGGGCAGGTAATAACGCCTGCGGGAACAAAACTATGGCGCTTGGCCGGGCGCGGCGCCAGCGACGTTCGTCTTGTGAATCGACGACCATCAGGCGAGCCGATAGCCCGACGCAATCAACTGGAGGGTAACTGGGGCGGCGCTGCCAGCTGGATTTCCTGGATGGTTTCGATCTGCTCGTGGGCGACGTGAACGCCAGTGAGTTCGCCGATCAGTCGCCAGTGCTCGTCGAGCCCGGTGCTGATGGTGGCCATGCGATCGATCATGTGGCGGCCGGCCGTCTTGACCACTTCGTCTTCACTGCGCAGCAGTTCGAAGGACAATGAGGTGACCGAAGCGGTCAGATGAGTCAGTGAGCGAGCCGTGTGGCCCAACAATTCCATTAACAGTTTTTCTTTCGATTCCATGCGGAGGCTTCCTGCGTCGCTCGTGAGTTATTTATAACCCAGCACTTTGCTTTAGCAAATGTTTCAGGTCTGACATCCGACCAGCGAATCCATGGCTGGCCGGTCGCAAACCGACCAGGCCTGCTCCATCCCCGCCCTGCCTGATTGCCAAGCCCAGCGGCGCCAGTGTACAAAGGTCTGGAATCCGGCTCCAAACCAGCGCTTCGTGTGACCTCGTCATCCCCGCACAATCCGCAAAAATCGTAGCCTATTGGAAAAACGCGACATTTAGTGTCAATATCGCGCCTCCCCCTATTTCGTCGCCCCGTGCGGCTTACGCCGCAGGTCTCGCCCGTTGTTCCGATAAACAAGGCTTTGAGCATCTGCGGTTTGTAGCAAAAAGGTAGTCAATGATGAGCGCAAGGCACTTTCTCTCCCTGATGGATTGCACGCCCGAAGAGCTGGTCAGCGTGATCCGTCGAGGCGTTGAGCTCAAGGACCTGCGTAACCGCGGCGTACTGTTCGAGCCTCTGAAAAACCGCGTCCTGGGGATGATCTTCGAGAAATCCTCGACCCGCACCCGGATCTCCTTCGAGGCCGGCATGATCCAGCTCGGTGGCCAGGCGATCTTCCTTTCGCCCCGCGACACCCAACTGGGCCGTGGCGAGCCCATCGGCGACTGCGCCATCGTCATGTCGAGCATGCTCGACGCGGTGATGATCCGTACCTTTGCCCACAGCACCCTGACCGAATTTGCCGCCAACTCCCGCGTGCCGGTGATCAACGGCCTGTCCGATGACCTGCACCCGTGCCAGTTGCTGGCCGACATGCAGACGTTCCTCGAACACCGTGGCTCGATCCAGGGCAAGACCGTGGCCTGGATCGGTGACGGCAACAACATGTGCAACAGCTATATAGAAGCGGCGATCCAGTTCGACTTCCAGTTGCGCGTCGCCTGCCCTGAAGGCTATGAGCCAAACCCTGAATTCCTGGCCAAGGCCGGTGATCGCGTGACCATCGTCCGCGATCCGAAGGACGCCGTGCGCGGCGCGCACCTGGTGAGCACCGACGTCTGGACCTCCATGGGCCAGGAAGAGGAAACCGCCAAGCGCCTCAAGCTGTTCGCGCCGTTCCAGGTCACCCGCGCCCTGCTCGACCTGGCCGCCGAGGACGTGCTGTTCCTGCACTGCCTGCCCGCCCACCGCGGCGAAGAAATCAGCCTCGACCTGCTTGATGACCCGCGCTCCGTCGCCTGGGATCAGGCAGAAAACCGTCTCCACGCACAGAAGGCCCTGCTCGAGTTCCTCGTCGAACCGGCATATCACCACGCATGAGCCATGAATTACTGCTGAACCTGCGCAACCTCGCTTGCGGCTATCAAGATCAACGAGTGGTGCAGAACCTCAATCTGCACCTCAACGCCGGCGACATCGGTTGCCTGCTCGGCTCTTCGGGCTGCGGCAAGACCACCACCCTGCGCGCCATTGCCGGTTTCGAACCGGTGCACGAAGGGGAAATCCAGCTGGGCGGTGAAGTGATCTCCAGCGCCGGTTTCACCCTCGCCCCGGAGAAACGCCGGATCGGCATGGTGTTCCAGGACTACGCGCTGTTCCCGCACCTGAGTGTTGCGGACAACATCGCCTTCGGCATTCGCAAGCACCCGAACAAAGAGCGCGTCACCGAAGAGCTGCTGGAACTGGTCAACCTGAAGAACCTCGGCAAACGCTTCCCGCACGAGCTGTCCGGCGGCCAGCAGCAACGTGTCGCCCTCGCCCGCGCCCTGGCGCCTGAGCCGCAACTGCTGCTGCTCGACGAACCGTTCTCGAACCTCGACGGCGAGCTGCGACGCAAGCTCAGCCATGAAGTGCGCGACATCCTCAAGGCCCGTGGCACCAGTGCGATTCTGGTGACTCACGACCAGGAAGAAGCCTTCGCCGTCAGCGATCACGTCGGCGTGTTCAAGGAAGGCCGGCTGGAGCAGTGGGACACGCCCTACAACCTCTATCACGAACCGGCGACGCCGTTTGTTGCCAGCTTCATTGGCCAGGGTTACTTCATTCGCGGCCAGCTCGGCAGCCCGGAATCGGTGCACACCGAACTCGGTGAACTGCGCGGCAATCGCGCCTACACCTGGCCTATCGGCGGTGCGGTGGATGTGTTGCTGCGTCCGGATGACATTGTTTATGCACCGGACAGCGGGTTGAAAGCACGGATCGTCGGCAAGACCTTCCTCGGCGCCTCGACCCTGTATCGCCTGCAACTGCCGACCGGCGCACAGCTGGAATCGATCTTCCCGAGCCACGCTGATCACCAGGTCGGTGCGGATGTCGGAATTCGTGTGGCGGCAGAACACCTGGTGCTGTTCCAGGCCTCTGGCAGCACAGCCGCGCAGATCCCGGCCGTGGAAAACGGTGTTCGCCGCTACAGCACCGCAAACTGATCTGCACATAAACAAAGAGGGAGCCTGATGGCTCCCTCATTTGTTTTGGCTTCAACCCAGCAGCAACGTGCCGCTGGCCACCAGCGTCGCATTTCCGCCGATCTTCACCCGCTCGCCTTCCAGCCGACAGAACAACTCCCCGCCTCGCGCCGAGCGCTGGCACGCGGTCAGGCTCGATTTGCCCAAGCGTTTGGACCAGTACGGAATCAGGCTGCAATGGGTCGAGCCGGTCACCGGGTCTTCATTGATGCCGATGGCCGGAGCGAAGTAGCGCGAGACGAAATCATGCTGATTGCCCCGGGCCGTGACGATGGCGCCGAGCCAAGGCAGTTTGGCCAGGGCGACCATGTCCGGCGTGCAATCGAGCACCGCCTGCTCCGATTCCAGCACCACGAACAGCTCATTGGAACTCAGAACATCCACTGCCTGGACATTCAGCGCTCGCTCGATCTCCACGGTGACGCCTTTTTCCACCGCCTGAATGGCCGGAAAATCCAGCCACAACCGGCCACCTTCGCGGCTGACACTCAACGGCCCGGACTTGCAGGTGAAGTCCAGACGCTCGGCGCTTTCCTTATAGATCTCGAACAACACGTAAGCACTGGCCAGCGTGGCGTGACCGCACAACGGCACCTCGGTGGTCGGCGTAAACCAGCGGATATGCCAGGCCTGCCCTTCGCGAACCAAAAACGCGGTTTCCGCCAGGTTGTGCTCGGCGGCGATCTTCTGCATCAAGTCGTCCGCGAGCCAGGCGTCGAGCCGATAGACCATCGCCGGGTTGCCACTGAACGGCCGATCACTGAACGCGTCGACCTGATGAAACTCGAGCTGCATAACCTTCTCCCTGTGTCAGTCGAATGAGCATGCAGCGCAGGAGTAATCAGCGCCAGTGACAGAACCGGCCAATTTTCTTCATACAGAACTCAGGGGCGACCAATGTCGGCGAACTTCGCCTGGGTGTGCTCAGCCAGAACGGCGGGCGCGAGCTCGACTTCCAGTCCGCGGCGCCCGGCACTGACATAAATGGTCGCAAAAGCCTGGGCGGAATTATCAATAAAGGTGCGCAGTCGCTTTTTCTGTCCCAGCGGACTGATGCCGCCCAACAGGTAACCGGTGGAACGCTGCGCAGCAGCCGGGTCGGCCATCTCCACTTTTTTCACGCCGGCGGCATGGGCCAGCCCTTTGAGGTCGAGGCTTCCGACGACCGGCACCACCGCCACCAGCAATTCACCTTTTTCGCTGGCCGCCAGCAGCGTCTTGAACACCTGCGCCGGCGCCAGCCCCAGTTTTTCCGCGGCCTCCAGCCCGTAGGACGCGGCCTTGGGGTCATGTTCGTAACTGTGCACGCGATGTTCGGCACGAACTTTTTTCAACAAGTCCAACGCAGGGGTCATGGCAGCTCCGGGCTCGGCAGTGGCAAAAAATCCTGCGCCGGATTCTAGGCCATCGCCATACAAAAGGCTCTACCACGCGCCACGTTTCCCGCGGCTTGCAGGCTGATAACAGGATCGTCAGGCCAGTGACCCGCAGGATCATTCACACGACTGATAGTTTATTTGTGACTGACGGTTCACTTTCGACCTTTGACAGCTTTGTTTCTTGTCTATATTTTTTCGAATCTGAATAATGTAAGAATTATCGTCACCGCAGCACCCAGCAGTAAACCGGGAACAGGATGGGGATCCTGCCCTGGCGAAAATCGCGCCTTGCCCTGTCGGCAAACGCGCCAGACAACAACAAAAACCGAGGTTTTCAATGACAACTGCGTTACAGCAACCATCGCTCTCGAGCCAGTGCCTGGCCGAGTTTCTGGGTACTGCACTTCTGATCTTTTTCGGTACGGGCTGCGTCGCCGCGCTCAAGGTCGCGGGCGCAAGCTTCGGCCTGTGGGAAATCAGCATCATCTGGGGTGTCGGCGTGAGCATGGCGATCTACCTCACCGCCGGGGTGTCCGGTGCGCACCTGAACCCTGCCGTCAGTATCGCCCTGAGCATTTTTGCCGACTTCGAAAAGCGCAAACTGCCGTTCTACATCCTCGCCCAGGTCGCCGGCGCCTTCTGCGGCGCGCTGTTGGTTTACACGCTGTACAGCAACCTGTTCTTCGATTTCGAACAAACTCACCATATGGTTCGTGGCTCGACCGCCAGCCTGGAACTGGCGTCGGTGTTCTCCACCTTCCCGAACCCTTCGCTGTCGACCGCCCAGGCGTTCCTGGTCGAGGTGATCATCACGGCGATCCTGATGGGCGTGATCATGTCCCTGACCGACGACAACAACGGTCTGCCGAAAGGCCCGCTGGCGCCGCTGCTGATCGGCCTGCTGATTGCCGTGATCGGCAGCTCGATGGGCCCGCTGACCGGCTTCGCGATGAACCCGGCCCGTGACTTCGGTCCAAAACTGATGACTTTCTTCGCGGGCTGGGGTGAAATTTCCTTCACCGGCGCCCGTGAAATCCCGTACTTCCTGATTCCGATTTTTGCACCGATTGTCGGTGCCTGCCTCGGCGCTGCCGGGTATCGCGGGCTGATTGCCCGTCACCTGACCGGCGCCACACCTGCTACAAAGGATGCAGAACCGGCCATTGACGGCAAACCAAGAACTTCTTGAAACAGTCGGCGCAGGTTCCTGCCCATTCGAACCTGCGCCACGGCCCACTCTCCCTTATTTCGTCCAAGGCAATCGACATGACCGACATTCAGAATAAGAACTACATCATTGCCCTCGATCAGGGTACGACCAGCTCCCGCGCGATCATTTTCGACCGCGATGCGAACGTGGTCTGCACCGCGCAGCGCGAATTCGCCCAGCATTACCCGCAAGCCGGTTGGGTCGAACATGACCCGATGGAAATCTTCGCCACCCAGAGCGCCGTGATGGTCGAAGCGCTGGCCCAGGCCGGTCTGCATCACGACCAGGTGGCCGCCATCGGCATCACCAACCAGCGTGAAACCACCGTAGTCTGGGACAAGACCACCGGCCGCCCGGTCTACAACGCGATCGTCTGGCAATGCCGCCGCAGCACCGAGATCTGCCAGCAGCTCAAGCGCGACGGCCACGAAGAATATATCCGTGACACCACAGGCCTGGTCACCGACCCGTACTTCTCCGGCACCAAACTGAAGTGGATCCTCGACAACGTCGAAGGCAGCCGTGAGCGCGCGCGCAACGGCGAACTGCTGTTCGGCACCGTCGACAGCTGGCTGATCTGGAAATTCACCGGCGGCAAGGTCCACGTCACCGACTACACCAACGCCTCGCGCACCATGCTCTTCAACATCCACACACTTGAGTGGGACGCGAAGATGCTGGAGATCCTCGACATCCCGCGCGAAATGCTGCCGGAAGTGAAGGCCTCCTCGGAAATCTACGGTCGTACCAAGAGCGGCATCGCCATCGGCGGTATCGCCGGCGACCAGCAAGCTGCACTGTTCGGCCAGATGTGCGTGGAGCCCGGCCAGGCGAAAAACACCTACGGCACCGGTTGCTTCCTGCTGATGAACACCGGCGACAAAGCAGTGAAATCCCAGCACGGCATGCTCACCACCATTGCCTGCGGCCCGCGCGGCGAAGTGGCTTACGCGCTGGAAGGCGCCGTATTCAATGGTGGCTCGACCGTGCAATGGCTGCGTGATGAACTGAAAATCATCAACGACGCCCACGACACCGAATACTTCGCCAATAAAGTGAAGGACAGCAACGGCGTCTACCTGGTGCCGGCATTCACCGGTCTCGGCGCTCCGTACTGGGACCCGTATGCCCGTGGCGCCCTGTTCGGCCTGACTCGCGGCGTGCGTGTGGATCACATCATCCGCGCTGCGCTGGAATCGATCGCCTACCAGACCCGCGACGTACTCGACGCCATGCAACAGGACTCCGGCGAACGCCTAAAGGCCCTGCGCGTGGACGGCGGCGCGGTAGCGAACAACTTCCTCATGCAGTTCCAGGCCGACATCCTCGGCACTCAGGTCGAGCGCCCGCAAATGCGCGAAACCACAGCACTCGGCGCCGCTTACCTGGCCGGTCTGGCGTGCGGTTTCTGGGGCAGCCTGGAAGAACTGCGCGGCAAGGCAGTGATCGAACGCGAGTTCGAACCGAGCCTGGACGAAGCGGCGAAAGAGAAGCTCTATAAAGGCTGGAAAAAAGCCGTCAGCCGTACCCGTGACTGGGAACGCGAGGACGCTGAATAAGCCAGTCTGAGGACTGGTAACGGCATGTAACTGGTCGGGAGCGGATTCCTGCGGCATCATGGGCAAATTTTGCACGGCAGCCCAAAGGAAGCCCCATGAATCTGCCTCCCCGTCAGCAGCAAATCCTCGAGTTGGTCCGCGAACGCGGCTATGTGAGCATCGAGGAAATGGCCACGCTGTTCGTTGTTACCCCGCAAACCATCCGCCGCGACATCAATCAACTGGCGGAAGCCAATCTGCTGCGTCGTTACCACGGCGGCGCCGCGTATGATTCCAGCGTCGAAAACACCGCCTACGCGATGCGCGCCGATCAGATGCGCGATGAAAAACAACGCATCGGTGAAGCCATCGCCGCACAGATTCCCGATCACGCCTCGCTGTTCATCAACATCGGCACGACCACCGAATCCATCGCCCGCGCCCTGCTCAATCACAGTCATCTGAAAATCATCACCAACAACCTGCACGTCGCCTCGATGCTCAGCGCGAAGGATGATTTCGATGTGTTGCTCACCGGCGGCAATGTCCGTCGCGACGGTGGCGTGGTGGGTCAGGCGAGCGTGGACTTCATCAACCAGTTCAAGGTCGACTTTGCGCTGGTGGGCATCAGCGGCATCGACGAAGACGGCAGCCTGCTCGACTTCGATTACCAGGAAGTGCGAGTGTCCCAGGCGATCATCGCCAATGCCCGGCAGGTGATTCTGGCGGCGGACTCCAGCAAGTTCGGCCGTAACGCGATGATCCGCCTCGGCCCGATCAGCCTGATCGATTGCCTGGTCACCGACCAGCAGCCGGTGCCAGCCCTGGCGCAACTGCTGAGCCAGCACAAGATTCGCCTGGAAGTCGTTTAACCCCCCCCTCCTTTTATTTCTCGTTCCCACGCTCCGCGTGGGAATGCAGCCCGGGACGCTCCGCGTCCCCTCCCAAGCGCTGACGCAGAGCGTCAATGTATGCATTCCCACGCAGACGGTTCGACACCTCGACGTGGGAACGATCAATCGCTCGTGTAGGGCGATCCACCCGCGAATGTTCGAATATTTTCCTTTCTCCGCCCTTCGATGAGTTTTTTCAATCGAAGTCGGCTGGCTGTGCACGTCTTTATGGGCTACCATTTTCGCAAATGAACATTCATGTTCGATTTCCAAGACAGAAAATCAAAAGAGCCCGAGGCCAGCCGATGTCCACATCTACCTTGCGTACGCCCCCTATCTCCGAGATCTACGATATCGCCGTCATCGGCGGCGGGATCAATGGCGTGGGGATCGCAGCGGATGCCGCCGGTCGCGGTCTTTCGGTGTTTCTTTGCGAAAAGGACGACCTGGCCAGCCACACCTCGTCGGCCAGCAGCAAGCTGATCCACGGTGGCCTGCGCTACCTCGAACATTACGAATTCCGTCTGGTACGCGAAGCCCTGGCCGAGCGCGAAGTGCTGCTGGCCAAGGCCCCGCACATCGTCAAACCGATGCGTTTCGTGCTGCCGCACCGTCCGCACCTGCGTCCGGCGTGGATGATCCGTGCCGGCCTGTTCCTCTATGACAACCTGGGCAAGCGCGAAAAACTCGCCGGTTCCAAGAGCCTGAAGTTCGGCGCCGACAGCGCGCTGAAAAGCGAAATCACCAAAGGCTTCGAATACTCCGACTGCTGGGTCGATGACGCCCGCCTCGTCGTATTGAACGCCATGGCCGCCCGTGAGAAAGGCGCGCATGTCCACACCCAGACCCGTTGCGTCAGCGCTCGTCGCGCCAAAGGCCTGTGGCACCTGAACCTGGAACGCGCCGATGGCAGCCTGTTCTCGATCACCGCCAAGGCACTGGTGAACGCCGCCGGCCCGTGGGTCGCCAAGTTCATCCGTGACGACCTGAAGATGGAATCGCCGTACGGCATCCGCCTGATCCAGGGCAGCCACGTCATCGTGCCGAAACTGTACGAAGGTGAACACGCGCACATCCTGCAAAACGAAGATCAGCGCATCGTTTTCACCATTCCGTACCTGAACCACTTCACCCTGATCGGCACCACCGACCGCGAATACACCGGCGATCCGGCCAAAGTGGCGATCACCGACGGCGAAACCGATTACCTGCTCAAAGTGGTCAACGCCCACTTCAAGAAGCAAGTCAGCCGGGAAGACATCCTGCACAGCTACTCGGGCGTGCGCCCACTGTGCAACGACGAATCCGACAATCCTTCGGCCGTGACCCGCGACTACACCCTGGCGCTGTCCGGCAGCACCGAAGAAGCGCCACTGCTGTCGGTGTTCGGCGGCAAGCTGACCACCTACCGCAAACTCGCCGAGTCGGCGATGGCGCAACTGATGCCGTTCTTCACCCAGATGCGCCCGAGCTGGACCGCCAGCGCCACCCTGCCGGGCGGCGAAGACATGACCACGCCGCAGGCCCTGAGCGCGCTGATCCGCGACAAGTTCGACTTCGTGCCAAGCGAGATCGCCCGCCGCTGGGCCACCACCTACGGCAGCCGCACCTGGCGCATGCTGGAAGGCGTCGACACCCTCGCCGACATGGGCGAGCACATCGGCGGCGGTCTCTACACCCGTGAAGTCGATTACCTGTGCAGTGAAGAATGGGCCACCACCGCGCATGACATCCTGTGGCGCCGCAGCAAACTGGGGCTGTTCACCACCCCGGCCGAGCAGGAAAAACTCGCGGCGTACCTGAACAAGGTCGAGCAGAACCGCAAGATCGAAGCGGCCTGATCGATCCGCCCGTAAAACGAAAAGCCCCTGAATCGAGAGATCCAGGGGCTTTTTGCATCCCGGCTGAAACACGGGATGACGAATGCCGTTCGGTTTTCCGAACGCGACCTGTCAGTCGATTCGGATAACCGGATCAGAAACGCCGAAAAACACCATCACAAAACCTTAATCATCAAATAAATCAACAAGTTAACTTGTAGCAACTGGTCTGGCACGAGTCATGCTCTACACTCCTTCGACGAATGCCTGTTGCGCCAACACAACAGGAGCGGTCAGGCATTCGAAGCACAAAAGGGCCCGCTCAACCGGCTCCATAAAAAAAACAATGTCGAGGAAAATTTGATGCGCATCGTTCCCCATATCCTGGGCGCAGCCATTGCTGCCGCTCTGATCAGCACACCAGTTTTCGCTGCCGAACTCACCGGCACCCTTAAGAAGATCAAAGAGTCCAACACCATCACCCTGGGGCACCGCGACGCCTCCATTCCGTTTTCCTACATCGCTGACGCCTCCGGCAAACCGGTCGGCTACTCCCACGATATCCAGCTGGCCATCGTCGAAGCGATCAAGAAAGACCTGGACCTGCCAAACCTGCAGGTCAAATACAACCTCGTGACCTCGCAGACCCGTATCCCGCTGGTGCAGAACGGCACCGTGGACGTCGAGTGCGGCTCCACCACCAACAACGTCGAGCGTCAGCAACAGGTCGACTTCTCCGTCGGCATCTTCGAGATCGGTACCCGTCTGCTGTCCAAGGCCGGTTCGCAGTACAAGGATTTCGACGATCTGAAAGGCAAGAACGTCGTGACCACCGCCGGCACCACCTCCGAGCGCATCCTCAAGGCGATGAACGCCGACAAGCAGATGGGCATGAACGTCATCTCCGCCAAAGACCACGGCGAATCCTTCCAGATGCTGGAATCGGGTCGTGCCGTTGCGTTCATGATGGACGACGCGCTGCTGGCAGGCGAAGCCGCCAAGGCCAAGAAAGCCACCGACTGGGCCGTGACCGGCACTCCGCAGTCCTATGAAATCTACGGCTGCATGGTGCGCAAGGGCGACGAGCCGTTCAAAAAGGCTGTGGATGACGCCATCGTCTCCGTCTACAAGTCGGGCGAGATCAACAAGATCTACACCAAGTGGTTCATGTCGCCGATTCCGCCAAAAGGCCTGAATCTGAACTTCCCGATGAGCGACGAGCTCAAGAAGCTGATCGCCGAACCGACCGACAAAGCGGCCGACGACAAGAAAGCCTGATTTCTGACTAACCTTGTTCCCTGAGGAGGCGCCTGCCTTCTCGGGGAATGGTCACTCCCTGCTGGCACTTTTTGGAAACACTCGAACCGGTGGCTGTCGAGCCGATCGTGTGTGCCTGATCCTCAAGATCAGGGCGGGAACGGAGCTTCCCCAGGCGGGCACTTGTACATCGATCGAATCGAGGGGAGACCCTAATGAATTACAACTGGGACTGGGGCGTGTTCTTCAAGTCCACCGGCGTGGGCAGCGAGACCTATCTCGACTGGTTCATCTCCGGTCTGGGCTGGACCATCGCCATCGCCATCGTGGCCTGGATCATCGCCCTGCTGCTGGGCTCGCTGCTGGGCATCATGCGCACCGTGCCGAACCGCATCGTATCGGGCATCGCGACCTGCTACGTCGAACTGTTCCGTAACGTGCCGCTGCTGGTTCAGCTGTTCATCTGGTACTTCCTGGTACCCGACATGCTGCCGCAGAACCTGCAGGACTGGTACAAACAAGACCTGAACCCGACTACCTCGGCCTACCTGAGCGTAGTCGTGTGCCTGGGCTTGTTCACCGCCGCCCGTGTCTGCGAACAGGTTCGCACCGGTATCCAGGCGCTGCCACGTGGCCAGGAATCCGCCGCCCGCGCCATGGGTTTCAAGCTGCCGCAGATCTACTGGAACGTGCTGCTGCCCCAGGCCTACCGGATCATCATTCCGCCGCTCACCTCGGAATTCCTGAACGTGTTCAAGAACTCCTCCGTGGCGTCCCTGATCGGCCTGATGGAACTGCTGGCGCAAACCAAACAGACCGCCGAGTTCTCGGCCAACCTGTTTGAAGCCTTCACCCTGGCGACCCTGATCTATTTCACCCTGAACATGAGCCTGATGCTGCTGATGCGCGCGGTCGAGAAGAAAGTCTCCGTGCCCGGCCTGATCTCCGTGGGGGGTAAATGATGGAATTCGATTTCAGTGGCATCGTCCCGGCCATTCCCGGCCTGTGGAACGGCATGCTGATGACCCTCAAGCTGATGGCGCTGGGCGTGGTCGGCGGGATCATTCTCGGCACCATCCTCGCGCTGTGCCGCCTGTCGCATAACAAACTGCTGTCGAACCTCGCCGGCGCCTACGTCAACTATTTCCGCTCGATCCCGCTGCTGCTGGTCATCACCTGGTTCTACCTGGCGGTGCCGTTCGTGCTGCGCTGGATCACCGGCGAAGACACCCCGATCGGCGCATTCACCTCGTGCATCGTGGCCTTCATGATGTTCGAAGCGGCGTACTTCTGCGAAATCGTCCGTGCCGGCGTGCAGTCGATTCCGAAGGGCCAGATGGGTGCCGCACAGGCGCTGGGCATGAGCTACGGCCAGATGATGCGCCTGATCATCCTGCCCCAGGCGTTCCGCAAGATGACCCCGCTGCTGCTGCAGCAGAGCATCATCCTGTTCCAGGACACCTCGCTGGTTTACACCGTGGGCCTGGTGGACTTCCTCAACGCCTCGCGCGCCGGTGGCGACATCATTGGCCGCTCGAATGAGTTCCTGATCTTCGCAGGTCTCGTGTACTTCACCATCAGCTTTGCCGCCTCGGTGCTGGTCAAGCGTCTGCAAAAAAGGTTCGCCGTATGATCTCTATCAAGAACATCAACAAGTGGTATGGGGACTTCCAGGTGCTGACCGATTGCAGCACCGAGGTCAAAAAGGGTGAAGTGATCGTGGTCTGCGGCCCGTCCGGTTCGGGCAAGTCGACCCTGATCAAGTGCGTCAACGCGCTGGAGCCGTTCCAGAAAGGCGACATCGTGGTCGACGGCACATCGATTGCCGACCCGAAGACCAACCTGCCGAAACTGCGCTCGCGCGTCGGCATGGTGTTCCAGCACTTCGAACTGTTCCCGCACCTGACCATCACCGAAAACCTGACCATCGCGCAGATCAAGGTGCTGGGCCGCAGCAAGGAAGAAGCGACCAAGAAAGGCCTGCAACTGCTGGAGCGCGTTGGCCTGTCGGCTCACGCCCACAAGCACCCGGGCCAACTCTCCGGCGGCCAGCAGCAGCGTGTGGCGATTGCCCGTGCGCTGGCGATGGACCCGATCGTCATGCTGTTCGACGAACCGACCTCGGCGCTGGACCCGGAAATGGTCAACGAAGTGCTCGACGTGATGGTGCAACTGGCCCACGAAGGCATGACCATGATGTGTGTGACCCACGAAATGGGCTTCGCCCGTAAAGTGGCCGACCGGGTGATCTTCATGGATGCCGGCAAGATCATCGAAGACTGCAAGAAAGAAGAGTTCTTCGGCGACATCAGCCAACGCTCCGAACGCGCGCAGCATTTCCTCGAGAAAATCCTGCAGCACTAAAAACCTGCCGGACTCCCCGACAGCAACTGTCGGGGAATCCGGGTGGTTGACCCAAGGCATCTGTGATGAAATGCGACCCCAATCTCTATCGCGCAACCACGCCATCACTTGCCGTGAAACCCCGTCTGATCCGCCATTTGTTCCTGCCGCCGCTGGTCATCATCCTGATGGTCGGGTTGGGTTACGCCGGCTTCTGGATCAGTGAACACTTCGGCATTCGCAGCCTCAGCGAAAACGGCCAACGTCAGCTCGAACTGAACGCCCGTGCCGTCGAAAGCGAAATCAGCAAATACACCTACCTGCCCAGCCTGCTGGAACTCGAATCGAGCGTTTCGCAGTTGCTGGACGACCCGACCCCGGAACACCGGCAAACGGTCAACGATTACCTGGAAGGCCTGAACCGGCGCAGCCGCAGTCGGGCCATCTACGTCATGGACACCACCGGCCGGGTCATGGCCACCAGCAACTGGCGCGACGTCGACAGCTACCTCGGCGAAGACCTGTCGTTCCGCGCCTATTTCCAGCACGCCATCCGCGGCCAGCCCGGACGTTTCTACGGGATCGGCAGCACCAACGGCGAACCCGGCTATTACCTGGCCCACGGCCTGGAAGAACACGGCAAGATCATCGGCGTCGCGGTGGTCAAAGTGCGCCTGGAAGCCATGGAAGAACGCTGGCAACGGGCGCGACTGGAAGCCTTCGTCAGTGACGAGAACGGCATCATCATTCTCTCCAGCGATCCGGCCCGCCGCCTGAAGTCCGTGGTGCCGCTGAGCGACGAGACCAAGGAAAAACTCGCCCGCAGCCTCCAGTACTACTGGTTCCCGCTCAACGAACTGCAACCGCTGGCCCGGGAAACCCTGGCCGAAGGCGTGGAAAAACTCACCTTCCCGGCCAACAGCGAAGTCGATGCCGACGAGGAAAACATCAGTTACCTGGCGCAAACCCGGCCGCTGAGCGACACACCGTGGAATTTCACCCTGCTCACACCGTTGCAGGACCTGCGGCGCGAAGCGATCAATCAGGGGATTCTGGTGGCGGTCGCCTTCGCCCTCGTGGCCTTTCTGCTGATCGCCTGGAACGAGCGCCGCAAGGTCATCGCCACCCGCCTCGCCGCCCGGGAAGCCCTGCAGGAAGCCAACAATCAACTGGAGCGTCGGATTACCGAACGCACCGCTGACCTGCGCGCCAGCAATGACCGGCTCAAGAGTCAGATCCGCGAACGCCGTCAGGCCGAAGAAACCTTGCGCCGTGCCCAGGACGAACTGGTGCAGGCCGGCAAGCTCGCGGCCATCGGCCAGATGTCCACCAGCATCGCCCACGAACTGAACCAGCCATTGGCGGCGATGCGCACCTTGTCCGGCAATACGATTCGCTTTCTGGAACGTGGTCAGCTCGACGTCGCCAGCACCAACCTGAAAACCATCAACGACCTGATCGACCGTATGGGCCGGATCACCGGCAGCCTGCGCTCGTTCGCCCGGCGCGGTGACGACAAGGGCCGGGCCAGCCTCGGCAAAGCCGTGGACGCCGCGCTACAAGTACTCGGTGCCCGGGTCGAAAAGGCCGCCCTGCAGGTGCATCGTCAGTTCATTGATGAGCAAGTGCAGATTGACCAGACACGGCTGGAACAGATTCTGGTCAACCTGATCGGCAACGCCCTCGACGCCATGCAGGCACAACCGTTGCCGGAACTGTGGCTGGAAGGCGAAGAGTTCGACGGCAAATATCGCCTGCGGGTACGCGACAACGGCCACGGCATCGATGCCGAAGCGCGCAAACATCTGTTCGAGCCGTTCTTCACCACCAAACCCGGCGAACAGGGCCTGGGCCTCGGCCTGACCCTCTCCGCCAGCCTGGCCGCCGCCACCGGCGGGCACCTGGGTGTCGAGCACCCGGCCAGCGGTGGTACCACCTTCGTCCTCAGTTTACCGTTGGTAAGCCCTACTCCTGCCGAGCCAATATGAACAACGACCTTAGTGTGCTGATCGTCGAAGACGATCCCCATGTGCTGCTCGGCTGCCAGCAGGCCCTGACCCTGGAAGACATTCCCTGCATCGGCGTCGGCAGTGCCGAAGAAGCGCTGGAGCGGGTCGGCGACAACTTCGCCGGCATCGTCATCAGCGACATCCGCCTGCCCGGCATCGATGGCCTGGAACTGCTGACCCGCCTCAAGGCCCGGGATCGCAGCCTGCCGGTGGTACTGATCACCGGTCACGGCGACATCTCCATGGCCGTCGGCGCGATGCAGAAAGGCGCCTACGACTTCATGGAAAAACCGTTCTCCCCGGAACGGCTGGTGGACGTCGCCCGGCGTGCGCTGGAGCAACGCAGCCTGGCTCGCGAAGTCACGTCCCTGCGTCGGCAACTGGCCGAGCGCGACTCCCTTGAAGGACGGATCATCGGTCGCTCGCCAGCGATGCAGAACCTGCGTGAACTGATCGCCAACGTCGCCGACACCTCGGCCAACGTGTTGATCGAAGGCGAAACCGGCACTGGCAAGGAACTGGTCGCCCGTTGCCTGCACGACTTCAGTCGCCGCCACACCAAACAGTTCGTCGCGCTGAACTGCGGCGGCCTGCCGGAAAACCTCTTCGAAAGCGAAATCTTCGGCCACGAGGCCAACGCCTTCACCGGTGCCGGCAAACGGCGGATCGGCAAGATCGAACACGCCGACGGCGGCACGCTGTTCCTCGACGAAGTGGAAAGCATGCCGCTGCCCTTGCAGATCAAACTGCTGCGGGTGTTGCAGGAACGCACCCTCGAACGCCTCGGCTCGAACCAGAGCGTGGCGGTGGATTGCCGAGTGATCGCGGCCACCAAGTCCGACCTCGACGAATCGAGCAAGGCCGGAGAATTTCGCAGTGACTTGTACTACCGCCTCAACGTCGTGACGCTGGAATTGCCGCCCCTGCGCGAGCGCCGCGAAGACATCCTGCAACTGTTCGAGCACTTCACCCAGCAATCGGCCCTGCGCTTCGACCGCGCCCTCCCGGAGCTGGACAACCAGACCCTGTCGAGCCTGATGAGCCACGACTGGCCGGGCAACGTGCGCGAACTGCGCAACGTCGCCGAACGCTTCGCGCTCGGTTTGCCGGCGTTCAAAAAGTCCGGTGCCGGCAGTGGCGGCCAGGGCCTGGCATTCGCCGAAGCGGTGGAAGCGTTCGAACGCAACCTGCTCAGCGATGCCCTGCAACGCAGCGGCGGCAACCTGACCCAGGCCAGCCTCGAACTGGGCATGGCCAAGACCACGCTGTTCGACAAAGTGAAAAAATACGGCCTGAGCCATTAAGCGAGAACGATGTGGATCTGATTTTCAAGGCAATGATCGGTGCGGCGGTGGTGGTGATCCTCGCCATGCTGGCCAAGACCAAGAACTACTACATCGCCGGCCTGGTGCCGCTGTTTCCGACCTTCGCCCTGATTGCCCATTACATCGTCGGCAAAGGTCGTTCGGTGGAAGACCTGAAGACCACCATCGTGTTCGGCATGTGGTCGATCATTCCGTACTTCGTGTACCTGGCGACGCTGTACGTGATGGTTGACCGGATGCGTCTGGAAGCTTCATTGGCCGTGGCGGCTGTCGCGTGGCTGATGGCGGCGACGGTGCTGGTCAGCGTCTGGGTACGCCTGCACGCCTGACAGCTGCCGTATGGGAGAGGGCCTGGCCCATCCCTTGCATTTACCCCCGAAAGCCCGCCCGGCCGGCGCTCATGTTCGATGAGGCCGGTGTCTGGGAGGGTCTGCCAAGGGTGAATTGCGACCTTGAACATTTTAGATCTCGACCACAGCCTGACCGGTCAGGCGTCCATCGCGCGGCTGCTCGACAGCGGCCGCGCCCAACGCCTGGACCTGCTCGACCTAGGGCCGAAACTGCGGCTCTGGTCCAGCGAACGAACCTTCCGCCGTTTCTCCGAGCGCCTGCGTGAGCGGCCCCGGCACAGCGGCCCGACGCCGGAAATCTTCTTCGTCGGCTCCGGCGACTATCACCATCTGACGCCGGCCTTCCTGACTGACCTGCCCGAGCCGGTAAGCCTGATCCACTTCGACAATCATCCCGACTGGGTTCACTTTGCCCCCCGTCGCCACTGCGGCTCGTGGGTCAATCAGGCGCTGAAACTGCCGAACATCGAACGCATCGTCACCCTCGGCCCATGCAGCGACGATCTGCAAAATCCGCAGATCAAGGGCGGCAATCTCGGTGCCCTCAAACGCGGGGTATTGCAGCTGTTCCCGTGGCAGCACCCGCCGTCGAAAGTCTGGGGCCGGGTCGGCGATGGCGCCGGTCATCAGCAACAGGAGAACCTGCTGCACTGGCACAACCTGGCCGATCAGGACTGGACAGCATTTCTCGACCGGATGATCGCCAGCCTGCCCACCCAGGCGGTGTGGATCACCATCGACAAGGACGTGCTGGCCAGCGAAGACGCCGCGACCAATTGGGATCAGGGCCAGATGCGCCTGAGCCACTTGCTCCAGGCTATCCGCAGCCTGGCCGCCAGCAAGCGCATCATCGGTATCGACATCTGTGGCGAGTTCGCCCGCCCGGCCTTCAGCAACGCGTTCAAACGCTGGGAAGCCAAGTCCGATCAGCCGCCGGCCGAGCGCTGGAGCGAAACCGATTTGCTGCGCAACTCGGCAACCAATCAAGCGTTGATCGAGTTGTTCGAGGAGCTGTTCCCATGACCTTGACCGTGATTTTGCTGGTGGCGTTTTCCATCGTGCTCGACGTGATCGGCCAACTCTGTTTCAAACTCGGCCTGGACCGTTTGCCTGAACTCGAGGGTGGATTTCGGCTGGGTGCATTCTGGGGCCAGGTGTTCAATGCACCGCTGCTGTGGTGCGGGATCGGCGCCTACGTGATCGAGTTTTTCGTCTGGCTCGAAGCGCTGTCCCGGGCGCCGCTGAGCCTGTTGTTTCCCGCCGCCGCGCTGGCGTATTGCGGCGTGGTGCTGGCCGGCAAGCTGTTCCTTGGCGAGACCGTCAGCCGCCGCCGCTGGATGGGCACTCTGGTGATTACGGCGGGCGTGATGCTCGTGTGTGTCGGCCATGCCTGATTCTCAACTGATACTCAAAAGGAATGGCTCGATGGATTGGCTTCACGGCCGCCTCGGCACCGTGGTGCTCTGGGCGTTGCTGATTATTCTGGAAAGTGGCGGGCAGATCGCGACCAAGGTCGGCGGCGATCAACTGGGGCAAATGGACTTCACCCTGCAATGGCTGCTCAACGTCGCCCAGGCACCGGGCGTGCTGTTGGCGATTGCCTGTTACATCGGCGCGTTCTTTGTCTGGATGTTGATTTTGCGGCGCAGCAGCCTGTCACTGGCGTTTCCGCTCAGTTCGCTGGTGTTCGTCGGTGTACTGCTGGGGTCGTGGCTGGGGCTGGGAGAGCAGATCAGTGCGCTGCACTGGGTGGGCGTGGCCGTGATCATGGGCGGCATTGCGCTGCTGGCCGAGGGCGAGGAAAACTGAGGAAATCGACGGTGGGAGCCTGCTGGCTCCCACGTTGTGTACGGTTCAATCCTTGTGATGAGCCACCAGAAATCCGAGGCCATGGGCCACCGGAATATCCTTCACCCCCGCCTCCCGCTGTTGCCCGGCGATCTCCCGGTGAAACGCCTTGACCCGGGTCCAGTGCATTTTCGGCCGATAGTGGTGTTCGGCGTGATAGCCGTTGTTCATCCACAACAGGTTGTAGAGCGGGCTGTAGGCGCTGACGCCCCAGGCGATGGGCGAATCCGGGTTGCCGCCAAAATGCTCGTAGTAGCCGTTGAGCGATGACAGCGCCTGACCCAGATACCAGAACGGCAACAACACCAGCACCGCCCGCCAGTCATAGGCAGCCAGCCCCAGGTAAAACGCCACTGTCACGCCGATCTCCACTTTGACCCAGCGCGCATCGTCGGGACGCTTGCGACGCATCTCGTCGTAGATCGGCTTGGGATCATCGCGAAAGAAACTCAAAAAGGTGTAGGCCCAGGGATTCTCGGGCTGGCCGTCCTTGCCGCGCTGGTAGATCGACAGCGGATCGATGGTCTTGCCATCCGCCCCCGGCCGGTCCGAATTGCCCCGGTGATGGCGGTTGTGGATGTCGCGGTAGAGGGTCTGGGAGAAACCGATGGTCACCGACAGCAGCAGGTCAAAGGCTCGGTTGAGCCACGCCGGCGTGAAGTAGGCGTTGTGGATCTGGTTGTGGGAAATGCTGTTGATGCTCCACGACAGGCTCACCGCATAGCCCAGCGCCAAAGGCAGCAACGCCCACCAGGACAGCGCATGAAAGGCTGTGACCAGCCACACGACAAAAGCGAAATGGGCCAGGCCGAGGGCGATGGGAATCAGGTCCCACAGCGAGTGAGCCAGCAGACGATAAACAGGGCGAGCCATGAAGAACATCCTGAAACAATGGGTTCGACACGGCTGTCTGCAAAGGCCAGACCAGTTCCCGCCTGGCTCACTTGAATTTATAGGCGATCGCCATCTGCACCTCGCCCTGATTGGTATCGCCGACGCTTTTGACAATGCTGCTGTCAGCCGCCGAGTTCGTCAGGTGAATCCAGCTGGCGCTGGCCACCAGCGACCATTGAGGCGCGATAGGGAACTCGAAACTCTGGGTCAGCGCGATGTTCTGCAAGCCGCCGCCGGCGTTGTAGGCGCGGATGCCGGAGGCCTGGGCTTCCTTGTCGCTGACGCCGAAGAACGTGTTGTTTTGCCGGGCATTGGCGAAATGCGCGGTCAGATTGCTGCTGCCGATCACGCCGCCGCCCAGTGGATAGCCGATCTCGCCACCGACCCGACCGAGCACGCCGCCCTGCCCGCCGCCACCGCCGATGGCCTGGCCAACGGACGCGAACACCCGCCAGAAGTCGGCCGGGGCGTACTGCACAAAACCACCTGCCTCGGCCATGTCGGGCACATCGCGCAATCCGCGCAATTCGCCGTTGGAGGTACGGCCCGGCAGGTAATTCACATACGGGCCGGCGCTGAAACCGTTGGCCTTCAAGGCGCTCCAGGTCAGGCCATCGTCGGTGCTGAGGCTGACATCGCCCCAGTCCAGATCGAGATACGGTATCGGCCGGGTTTCATAACGGCTGCCGCTGGGATCATGAGGCTGATAACCCAGGCCCACGCCCGCCTCCCCGGTAATCCCCTGCGCCATTGCGCCTGCTGAAAAAGCGCTCAGCGCCGCCAGTAAAAGCAGTGTCTTCCTCTTCATGAGGCCATTCCTTTAATTGAACATGCGCGCATCAATCCCCGGATGCCGCCCACCGCGCAAGCACTCATGTTGTTTGTAGCAAGCTACAAAAATTGTAGCTTCGAATCGCCAAAGCACCTCATCAGCCCCGCCAACAAAGGGGCCGAAGCACTTGGCACAGTCCCTGCTCTACCCCTCGGCAAGCGCACACAACGCGCTCTGACCAATAGGTAATGCAGATGATTGACTGGCATATCGTGTGTGATTTCGACGGGACCATCACCCGCACCGACGTGATCGACAGCATTCTCGAACGCTTCGCCGACCCGAGTTGGGAAGTGATCGAAAACCAGTGGCTGGCCGGTGAAATCGGTTCCCGTGAATGCCTCAGCCGCCAGCTCTCGCTGGTCAAGGCCACGCCCGGCCAATTGCTGGAATTCTTCGACAGCATCGAGATCGATCCGGATTTCCCCGACTTCGTCGACCACGCCATCGGCCTGGGCGCATCGTTCGAAGTGGTCAGCGACGGCATCGAACAAGGCATCGCGCGGATTCTTTCGCGCAACTACGTGACCCTGCTACCGATCCTCGCCAACCGCCTGCGACAGCTGGATCACGAAAGCTGGCGCATCGACTTTCCGTATTCCAGCGATGCCTGCCGCGCGGCCTCCGGCAACTGCAAATGCAAATCCACGCCCGGCAACAAACGGGTGCTGGTGATCGGCGACGGCCAGTCCGACATGTGCGTGTCGTCCACCGCCGACTTCGTCTTCGCCAAGGGTCGCCTCGCCGAATACTGCGAACGCAACGCGATCCCTTACGCCCGCTTCGACAGCTTCGCTGAACTGCCGGCGCTGCTGGCCCTGCTGCCAAAGGCCAGCGCCGCCAATGCCACCTCTTTCAACACAGAAACCCAGGAACTCTTCCACCATGTCTGATATTCGAATTGCTACTGCGGAAGACCAGATTCTTCTGGAAAAAGAAGCCAAGTACTGCTCCTACGGCGACACCGTCCACTACATCGAACCGCCGCGCATTTTCAGCCGCTGCGAAGGCTCCTACGTCTGGGACACCGAAGACCAGGCCTACCTCGACCTGCAAATGTGGTACTCGGCGGTCAACTTCGGTTACGCCAACCCGCGCCTGAACAATGCGCTGAAACAGCAGATCGACACCCTGCCGCAGATCGCCAGCCAATACCTGCACAAAGGCAAGATCGAGCTTTCGGAAATGATCGCCGTGGACGCCAAGAAGAAGTTCGGCCTCGACGGTCGCGTGCACTTCAACGTCGGCGGTTCGCAGTCCATCGAGGACTCGCTGAAAGTCGTGCGCAACGCCAGCAACGGCAAGAGCCTGATGTTCGCCTTCGAGGGCGGTTACCACGGTCGCACCCTCGGCGCCTCGTCGATCACTTCCAGCTACCGCTATCGCCGCCGCTACGGCCACTTCGGCGAGCGCGCCAATTTCATCCCGTTCCCGTACCACTTCCGTGGCCCGAAAGGCATGACCAAGGAAGAGTACGGCAGCCACTGCGTGCAGCAGTTCGCCCGTCTGTTCGAAACTGAATACAACGGCGTCTGGGACCCGAAAGTCGGCCAGAGCGAATACGCAGCGTTCTACGTCGAGCCGATCCAGGGCACCGGCGGCTACGTGATTCCACCGATGAACTTCTACAGCGAACTCAAGCATGTGCTGGACCAGCACGGCATCCTGATGGTGGTCGACGAAATCCAGATGGGCTTCTATCGCACCGGCAAGCTGTGGTCGATCGAACACTTCGACGTCAAACCGGACGTGATCGTCTTCGGCAAGGCACTGACCAACGGCCTCAACCCGCTGGGCGGCATCTGGGCCAAGGAAGAACTGATCAACCCGAAAGTCTTCCCGCCAGGTTCGACCCACTCTACCTTCGCCTCCAACCCGCTGGGCACCGCCGTGGGCCTGGAAATGTTCAAGATGACCAGCGAAGTCGACTACGGCGCGATGGTCATGGCCAAGGGCAAATACTTCCTTGAAGGCCTGCAGGATCTGCAGAAGCGCTACCCGATCATCGGCGACGTCGATGGCCTGGGCCTGGCCCTGCGCTGCGAAATCTGCGGCCCGGACGGTTTCACCCCGGACAAGGCCACCCTGGACTTCATGGTCGAGGAAGGCATGAAGGGCGACATCGAGATCGACGGCCGCAAACTGGGCCTGATCCTCGACGTGGGCGGTTACTACAAGAACGTGATCACCCTCGCGCCATCGCTGGAAATCAGCTACCCGGAAATCGACCTGGGCATCGCCCTGCTCGACCGTCTGCTGGCCCGGGCGATGAAACGATGAACGCGGCCGGGATCGATCTGGGCGAAGGCGACGCCGGTTTCGTTCTCGGCACAGGGGAGGTCGCGGTGTTGTTGATCCACGGCCTCACCGGCACCCCGACGGAGTTGCGTCGGGTCGCCGTGGGACTGGCCAAGGCCGGTTGCACGGTGTACGTGCCGACCCTGGCCGGGCACTGTGGCGGCAATGCCGACTTGCAGGCCACCGGCTGGCGCGACTGGTACGAAGGTGTGCGCAAGACGTTCGTCGGCATCCGTCGCCAGCACAGCAAAGTGTTTGTCGGCGGCCTGTCGATGGGGGCGGTGATGTCGATGTACGTGGCGTCCGAGCATCCGGGCCAGGTGGCCGGGTTGCTGATGTATTCCACGACCCTGAAGTACGACGGCTGGAGCATCCACAAACTGGCGTTCCTGACGCCGTTGCTGATGAAAATCCCGTTCGGTGTACACATCTGCAAGTTCGAAGAAAAACCACCCTACGGCATCAAGAATGAACGCCTGCGGGCCATCGTCGAACGGCAGATGAAAGAAGGCCACAGCAGTGAGGCCGGCCTGCTGACCATGGAGGGCGTGACCGTGCGCGAATTGCACCGGATGAACGCCGTGGTGCGCAAACGCATGCCTTCCATCACGGTGCCGGCACTGGTGCTGCACTCCATCGAGGACGACATCACCAGCCGCTGGAACGCCGACTACGTGGAACGCAAGCTCGGTGGCGAAGTGGTGAAGATCCTGCTGGACGACTGCTATCACATGATCACGGTCGACCTGCAGTACCGACGCGTCGTGGAACTGAGTGTGCAATTCATCCAAAACCACCGCACCGACCTGCCGCTCACCGCTCCCTCCCTGCCAACCGAGGAATACCGGCAGCGGGCGTGAGTCGACTGCAAAACGACATGCCTTGCCGGTTAAGGAAACGACGTGATCACGGCCCAAGCCTTTTCAACCATCGAAGCGATTGATCGCGACGCGTGGAATGCCTGCTTTCCCGAGGAGCTCGAAGACTGGGCCTATTATCGCGCCGTTGAACAGGCCGGCATCGACGGCTTCCAGTGGCGCTACCTGGCGCTGTTTGAAGACAACCACCTGATTGCGGCGGTCGTGGCTTTCACGACCGCCTATTCGCTCGACACCACCCTGCAGGGCACCGGCAAACGCTTGAGCCAATGGCTGCGCAGTTGCTGGCCGGGGCTGTTCGACATTCGCCTGTACGCCCTCGGTTCGCCAGTGGCGGAGCAGTGCCACGTAGGCACCCTCCCGTCTATCGATCCGTCCCGCTTGCCGTCGTTGTTCTCACGTCTGCTGAATCTGGCCCGTGAAGATGCGAACCAGGCCGGGGTCGGTCTGCTGGCCGTCAAGGATGCTTCCCACCGCAATCCGCAATGGCTCCAGGCCTGCCGCGAGGCCGGGTTGCAAAGCATGCCGGGGTTGCCCGGTGCCGAACTGCCGATCACCTTCGGTTCGGTCGACGCCTACCTCGGCACCCTGGGCAAATCCACCCGCAAGGACTTGCGCCGGACCCTGCGTGGCGCAGGACCGCGAATCGAATGGCGGCGCTCGGTCGACGACCTGCTGCCGACCATGATGCGGCTCTACGAAGCGACCCTGGCCCGCAGCGACCTGACGTTCGAGTGTCTGCCGGCTGCGTATTTTCGCCAGGTGCTGGAACACCTCGACGAGCGTGCCGCCTGCGTTTTGTACTGGGTCGATGACGAGCTGGTGGCGTTCAACCTGGTGCTGCTGGACGATCAACGGCTGGTGGACAAGTTCTTCGCCCACGATCTGGCCCGGACCCGCGAGCACAAACTGTACATGCGCAGCTGGCTGGCCAATGTCGGCTACTGTATTGAACATCGCATCCCGATCTACGCGTGCGGCCAGGCCGGTTATGCCAGTAAGCTGCGCCTGGGTTGCTCGTTCGTCGGCAACACCGTGTTTTTCCGCCACCGCCATCCCGTGCTCAATCAACTGCTGCGGCTGGTGAAGTTATTCATCCGCCCGGATCGTACCGACCCGGCCATGGCGACTGCGATAAGCGAACAACAATAAGCGAGCATGATGATCAACGACCGACGCGCCACCGCCCGACCCTTCGCCCTCTCCGGCTGGAGCCTGCAACGCAAACTGGTGCTGGCGTTCTGGCTGGTCAGCGTGATCCCGACCATGATCGCCGCGGAACTGGCGGCCACCACCCTGTCGCAGATTTTCGACAGCAACGTGCGGATCTGGCTGCAGGAATCGACCAAGATCGTCGAGGACGAGATTCGCGAGATCGTGCGCGACAACGCCCGCGTCGCGCAGTTGTTCCTGCGCTACACCCGCCCGCCCACGGACCGACAGTCGTCCAGACGCGACAAGCTTACCGCTGACATCGCTGACTCCATGGGCATCGACGTGGTCGCCCTGGTGCGCAACAGCGATCACAAAGTGGTATTCAGCACTGCCGCCGATGACATCGTGCGGCAAATCAGCACCGCGCCCAAAGCCGTGCTGCAGACTCTGCAGGTCGGCGGCGTGGCGACCGGCGCCGTGGTTTCAACCTTCGAAAGCGATCAGGACGGCACCGACTACAAACTGATTGTCGTGACCTACCTCGATAACAGTTTCCTCACCAGCGTCGCCGACGTGCACTCTCTGGATCTGCGCCTGTACCTGGCCAAGGGCGCCGACTTCTCGGAAATTTTTTCCACTCAGCGTTTTGAAGATCACCCGGCGATCGTGCCTGCAAAAATCGAGGACCAACTGCGCAGCACCAAGTTGCCGATCGAGCAGTCGACCAACCGCTACAGCGGCATCTACCGACCGATTCTCAACGAAAACGGTGAACTGCAAGGCGTGGTCTTCAGCGGTCTGCTGCGCCACACGACACTGGTCGGGCTGGTGAACCAGAGCAACCTGTTCATCCTGATCTTCATCCTCAGCTCGGCGGCTTCGCTCGCGGTGGGCTGGCTGGTATCCCAGCGTCTGACCATGCCCCTGCGCGGCCTGGCCAAAGGCGTGCAAGCGGTGATCGCCGGCGACTACCGTCAGCGCCTGCCCGTCACCGGCGGCGATGAACTGGCGGAACTGAGCAGCACCTTCAACCACATGAGCGAACGCCTCGGCGAGTTGCAGCATCTGGAATCGCAACTGCGCCGCCGCGACCGCTTGCACGCATTGGGCGAAGTCGCGATGGGCCTGGCCCACGAAATCCGCAACCCGCTGGGCATCATCAAGACCGCCACGCAACTGCTGCACCGACGCGCCGACCTGCCGGAGACCGACAAGCGTCATCTGGAGTACGTGGTCAGTGAAGTCAGCCGCATCAACGACCTGATCACCGAATTTCTCGACTTCGCCAAACCCAGCGCACCGCTGCGTTCGACCCAGCTGGCGCGGCCGCTGGTGGATGAGCTGGTGGGCTTCTGCGCTCCGGAACTGGCCAGCCACAATATCGATGTGCGGATCGACGACCGCGCCCCTGCCGCCACCCTGTATGCCGATGCGCGGCAACTCAAGCAGGCCGGCCTGAACCTGATCGTCAACGCCATCGACGCCATGCCCGACGGCGGTCGCCTGACCCTGGGCATCCACAGCGATAAGCACAATACGGTCATCAGCGTCAGCGACACGGGCCAGGGCATCGAAGCCGATATGCTCGAACGGATCTTCACGCCGTTCGTCACCACCAAGGCCTCCGGCACCGGGCTCGGCCTGGCCAAGGTGTACTCGATCATGGAAAGCCATGACGGGCGCATCGAATGTGTCAGCGAAAAAGATGCCGGGGCCACGTTCAGCCTGTACATTCCGGCCAACGGTGAAGATTTCGACGAGGACAGCGATGACGCATAACGTACTGGTGGTCGACGACGAGCCCAAGCTCTGCGACCTGCTGGCATCGGCCTTGAGTCAGAACGACATTGTGGTGTTCACCGCCGGCAACGGCCTGCACGCGCTCAAGGTGTTGGAAGCCGAAGACATCGATCTGGTGATCAGCGACTGGCGCATGCCCGGTATGGACGGCCCGCAACTGCTGGCGGAAATCAAGAACCGTTTCCCGCAGTTGCCGGTGATCGTCATGACCGCCTACAGCACGGTGAAAAACGCCGTGCAGTCGATGCGCAACGGCGCCTTCGACTACATCGCCAAACCTTTCGACATCGATGAGCTGGACATCACCGTCAGCAAGGCCCTGCAATTTCGCGACATCCTCAAAGACAACCAGCGCATGCGCGCCGAACTCGACGAGCACCAGCAGATCGACAGCCTGGTCGGCGACAGCCCGAGCTTTCGCCGGGTACTGAGCGCAATCGACTCGGTGCGCGAAAGCAACGCGACTATCCTGCTGACCGGCGAAAGCGGCACCGGCAAGGAAATGGTCGCCCGGGCCATCCACAAACATGGCAATCGCGCCGACAAACCGTTTGTCGCGGTCAACTGTGCGGCAATCCCGGAAGGGTTGCTGGAAAGTGAAATGTTCGGCCACCGCAAAGGCGCGTTCACCGGTGCGGTGGCGGACCGGGTCGGGCGTTTCCAGCAGGCAGACAAGGGCACGCTGTTTCTCGATGAAATCGGCGAGATGCCTTTGGCGCTGCAAGCGAAAATCCTCCGTGCCTTGCAGGAACGCATCATCGAACCGGTGGGCGATCCGCGCGAGCGTAAGGTCGATGTGCGGGTCATCGCCGCGACCAACAAGAATCTGCTGGACGCGGTGGCCAACAAGGAGTTTCGCGAAGACCTGTATTACCGCCTCAACGTGTTCCCGATTCCGTTGCCGGCCCTGCGTGAGCGGGTCGAAGACATCGCGCCGCTGGCCCGGCATTTCGCCCATACCCTGGGCGCTGCGGCGGGCAAACGCTTTAGCGGTTTCAGTGCCGAAGCGTTGCAGGCGATGGCCCGCTACTCATGGCCGGGCAATATTCGCGAACTGCAGAACTGCGTCGAACGCGCGACCATCGTGGCGTCCGGCGCAGAGATTGAAGAGCAGGACTTGCCGGCCTATCTGTTTGCCTCACAGCCGACCGAACCCGGTGCCCTGGTCGCCGAAGGCAGCGTGCCGGCCGACCTGGAAGCGGCACTGGCCGAGGTGGAAAAAGCCTACATCCTCGCTGCGCTGGCGCAGAGCAACGGCGTGCAGGCTGCGGCAGCGCAGTTGATCGGGATTTCCGAACGCAGCTTCTGGTATCGCCTGAAGAAACTGGGGATTCACGTGGACAAGATCGTCCGGTAGTCAGCGTTCCCGGACAATGCCCGGGAACCCTCGCCGCATCAGTTCACCGTGCCGCCCTTCGCCTCGCTCATGATTTGCCGGATCGCCCCGACAAAGGTGTCGACCGGCTGCCCGCCGCTGACCGCGTATTGCCCGTTGAACACCACGGTCGGCACCGAGCTGACGCCGCGCGACAGCCACAATTGCTCTTCCTTGCGCACGTCGCTGGCGAATTCGTCAGAGGCCAGAATCGCCTCGGCACGCTGTCGGTCGAGGCCGACGCTTTCGGCAATCTGCGCCAGTTGCCCGTGATCGGACGGGTTGCCGCCATCAGTGAAATACGCCTTGAACAACGCTTCTTTCAACGGCAACTGCAAGCCCTCCTCCCCGGCCCAGTACAGCAACCGATGAGCATCGAAGGTGTTGTAGATGCGGCTGTTCGAATCAGTGCGAAAACTGAAACCGACGTCGGCCCCACGGGAGCGGATCACTTCACGATTCTTCTGTGACTGCTCCGGGGTCGATCCGTATTTTTCCTGGATATGCTCACCGATGTTCTGCCCGTCCGGCCCCATCTTCGGGTTCAGCTCGAACGGCTGGAAACGGATCTCGGCCTGCACCTCGTTGCGCAGAATCTCCAGCGCCCGCAGCAGGCCGTACAGACCGACGACGCACCACGGGCAGGAAACGTCGCTGACAAAATCGATTTTAAGGGCAGAACTCATGACTCACCTCGCGCGTTCAATCGTGGCCAAAGACCTGCACGATACACCCGCTAGAGCAGATTGCGCTCGGCCACCGGTTCGATCTGCGCCCAGTGCGACGTGTCTTCACGGTGTTGCTGCAAATACGGCAACACCGCCGCCAGCAACGGCGCCTTGAACGCCTCCTGGAAGCGATGCGCCAAGCCCGGAATCAGCTTCAACTGGCTGCCGCGAATGTGCGCCGCCAGATGCACGCCATGCATCACCGGCAGCAATGGGTCGGCCGTGCCGTGCACCACCAGCGTCGGCACCCGCAATTGATTGAGCAATGCCACGCGGCTCGGCTCGGCAAGGATCGCCATGATCTGACGCTTCACGCCTTCGGGGTTGAACGCCCGGTCATAGGACACCGCCGCCTGATGCAACAGCATCTGACGATCATCGGTGACCGTCGGGCTGCCCAGCGCGGCCAGCAGATCGGCCTGTTGCTCCAGCGCCACTTCGCGGTTGGGTGCTCCGCGTCGCGACAGCAACTGCACCAGCGCCGCGCTCGGTGCTGGCAGGCCTTCAGCGCCAGAGCTGGTCATGATCAGCGTCAGGCTCTCGACCCGTTGCGGCGCCATGGCCGCCAGGTGCTGGGCAATCATCCCGCCCATGCTCGCGCCCAGCACGTGGAATTGCTCGACGTGCAACGCGTCCATCAAACCCAGCGCATCGTCGGCCATGTCGGTCAGGCTGTAAGGCGCCGCCACCGGCAGGCCGAGTTTGTAGCGCAGCACTTCAAACGTCAGATTGGCTTCGGCCGGCGCCTGGCGCCAGGTCGACAGGCCGACATCGCGGTTGTCATAACGAATCACCCGAAATCCCTGCTGACACAGCGCGATCACCACTTCGTCAGGCCAGTGGATCAACTGCCCGCCCAGCCCCATCACCAGCAACAACGCCGGATCCGACGCACGGCCGATGCTCTGGTACGCCAGGCTTACCTGCTCCAGATCGACCCGTTCGGTCGGTACATTGACATCACAACGCGACGCCGCAGAAGACGCCGGAACGAAAAAAACCGCGGCCAACAACGCCGCGATTGCAAAAATTCCCTTGAACATGAAAAACACCGAAACGCAGAACCCCAGTAGAGCGCGAGTCTGATGAAGTTTGTTCAAGCGCGCTGCCACAGTTCGATGACAGTTTGATGAAGAGTGCCGAGCGGTCGAATCTGCGGGAGCGAAAAGACTCGCTCCCGCGGGGTTATGGGTTACGCCAACTGACTGCGCAGTTGCCGCGCTGCCGCGACCATGTTGATCAGTGCCGCTTCAGTCTCAGGCCACGCGCGGGTCTTGAGGCCGCAATCGGGGTTGACCCACAGACGCTCTGCCGGAATTCGTTTCACAGCCTTGCTCATCAATTTGACCATCTCGGCGGTGTCCGGTACGCGCGGCGAGTGGATGTCGTAGACGCCCGGGCCGATGTCGTTCGGGTAGTCGAACGCTTCGAAGGCTTCGAGCAATTCCATGTCCGAGCGCGAGGTTTCGATGGTGATGACGTCAGCGTCCATGTCGGCGATGGCCTTGATCACGTCGTTGAATTCGCTGTAGCACATGTGGGTGTGGATCTGGGTTTCATCCTTCACACCCGAGGCCGTCAGGCGGAATGCTTCCACGGCCCAGTCGAGGTATTCCTGCCATTGCGCACGGCGCAGCGGCAGGCCTTCGCGGAACGCAGCCTCGTCGATCTGTACGATCTTGATCCCGGCATTTTCCAGATCGACCACTTCGTCACGCAGGGCCAGCGCCAGTTGCTGTGCCTGGACTTTACGCGACACGTCTTCACGCGGGAACGACCACATCAGCATGGTCACCGGGCCGGTCAGCATGCCTTTCATGACCTTGTCGGTCAGGCCCTGGGCGTAGGTGATCCAGTCGACGGTCATGGCTTTCGGACGGCTCAGGTCGCCATAAATCACCGCCGGTTTCACGCAGCGGGAACCGTAGCTCTGGACCCAGCCGAACCGGGTGAACAGGTAGCCGTCGAGCTGCTCGGCGAAGTACTCGACCATGTCGTTGCGCTCGGCTTCACCGTGCACCAGCACATCCAGGCCCAGACGCTCCTGGACTTGCACCGCGTGGCGGATTTCGCTGTGCATGGCGTCGGTGTAATCGTTGGCCGATAGCTTGCCCTGCTTGAACGCCTGACGGGCCAGACGGATCGAACCGGTCTGCGGGAAGGAACCGATGGTGGTGGTCGGGAACGTCGGCAACTTCAAGCGCGCCTGTTGCGCGGCGATGCGTTTGGCGAACGGCGAATGGCGTTGGCTGTCGCTGGCGCCGATCGCGTTGATCCGCTCCTGCACGGCGGCCTTGTGAATGCGTGGCGAGCGGGCGCGGCTTTCTTGGATGGCGCGGCTTTCGGCCAGTGCGCTTTGCACTTTCGGCGCTTGCGGATCGTTCAGGGCATCACGCAAAACCGAGATTTCGCTGCACTTCTGCACGGCGAATGCCAGCCAGCTTTTCAGTTCCGGATCGAGCTTGTCTTCGCGCTCGACATCCACCGGACTGTGCAGCAGCGAGCAGGAACTGCTGACCCACAGGTTGTCGCCAAAGCGCTCTTGGGCCGGTTGTAGTTGCGCCAGCGCCTGCTCCAGTTCGCAGCGCCAGACATTGCGACCGTTGACCAGGCCCACTGAAAGAATCTTGTAGGTTGGCAGGCGATCCAGCACCTGGCCGAGCTGATCCGGCGCACGCACCGCGTCGATGTGCAGGCCTTGCACCGGCAGGCCGACGGCGAGGCCGAGGTTGTCTTGCAGACCGCTGAAATAGGTCGCCACCAGTTTCTTCAACGGCGAGTACTGAAGGATGTGATAGGCGCGTTCGAGGGCGCTTTTCCACGCCTGCGGCAGGTCGAGGGTGAGAATCGGCTCATCGATCTGCACCCACTCCACGCCCTGCGCGGCGAGGCGACCGAGGATTTCGTTGTAGACCGGCAGCAGGCGCTCGAGCAGGTCGAGCTTGTCGAAATCGTTGCCTTTCGCCTTGCCCAGCCACAGATAAGTCAACGGGCCGATGATCACCGGTTTGACGTTGTGACCGAGGGCTTTGGCTTCTTCGACTTCATCGAACAGTTGTTCCCAGCTCAGCTTGAACGACTGGTCTGCGGTGAATTCCGGGACCAGGTAGTGGTAGTTGGTGTCGAACCACTTGGTCAGTTCTTGCGCATATTGGGTCTTGCCATGTTCGCCGCCACAGCAGGAAGTCGTGGCGCCACGGGCCATGGCGAAGAGTGTGTCGAGGGTCGGCAGGCCGCGTTCATCGCGCACGCCATCGAAGCGCTCGGGGATCACACCGAAGGTCAGCGAATGGGTCAGCACCTGGTCGTACCAGGCAAAGTCGCCGACCGGCAGCAGATCGATGCCGGCATCTTTCTGCAGTTGCCAGTGTTTGGCGCGCAGCTCACGGCCGACCTGATTCAAAGCGGCCTGATCAAGATCGCCTTTCCAGTAGGCTTCGAGGGCTTTTTTCAGTTCGCGGTCGGCGCCGATGCGCGGGAAACCAAGGGTGTGGGCCACGGCCATGTCGAATGTTCTCCATTGCGTAAAAGATGGCGCCATTGTCGACAGCCAGGGCAACATGAGACAAACTCAACCTTTTCGTGTTGATCACAAATTTTCCTCATGGAGCCTGCGGTGCTTGAGATCCGTCACCTGAAAACCCTGCACGCCCTGCGCGAAGCCGACAGCCTGGTCGATGCAGCCGACCGCCTGCACCTGACCCAGTCGGCGCTGTCCCACCAGTTCAAGGAACTGGAAGAACGCATGGGCATGCCGTTGTTCGTGCGCAAGACCAAACCGGTGCGTTTCACCAGCGCCGGCCTGCGCCTGCTGCAACTGGCGGACGCGACCCTGCCGCTGCTGCGCGGTGCCGAACGTGATATCGCGCGCCTGGCCGGTGGCACCGCCGGGCGTCTGCACATGGCGATCGAATGCCACAGCTGCTTCCAGTGGCTGATGCCGACCATCGACCAGTTCCGCGATGCGTGGCCGGAAGTCGAACTCGACCTGGCCTCGGGGTTCTCCTTCGCCCCGCTGCCGGCGTTGGCCCGGGGTGACCTGGATCTGGTGGTGACCTCCGACCCGCTGGAAATCGCCGGCATCACCTACGTGCCGCTGTTCACCTACGAAGCGATGCTCGCGGTCGCCAACCAGCATGCTCTGGCGAGCAAACCGTACATCGTCCCCGAAGACCTGCTGACGGAAACCCTGATCACTTATCCGGTTGAACGCGATCGGCTGGACATCTTCACCCGCTTCCTCGAACCGGCCGACATCGAACCTGCGCAGGTGCGCACGTCAGAGCTGACGGTGATGATGATGCAACTGGTGGCCAGTGGTCGTGGCGTGTGCGGCATGCCGCACTGGGCGCTGCATGAATACAGCTCGCGGGGTTACGTGAAAGCCAAGCGGCTGGGTGAAAAAGGTCTGTTTGCAACGTTGTACGCGGCGATCCGCGCCGACATGCTCGATGCGCCGTACATGCGCGATTTCCTGTTGACGGCCAAGGACACGTCGTTCTCGACGCTGGATGGGGTCAGCGCGGTTCGTTGAGGCTGGCGGATGGCACGAATGGCGCGCACCACATGTGGATCTTGTCGAAGTAGTCCTCGCCGACCCGCACCGCCATCGGCTCCAGGCCGAATTGGACGAAGCCGCAGCGCTGGTACAGCTGGAACGCTGCCTCGTTGCCAGCGGTGACGGTCAATTGAATGACTTTCAGCTCCGGATGTTGCTGCGCTTCACCCAGCACCGCCTCCATCAGTTTCAGGCCCAGCCCGCGCTGACGAAACTCGGCCGACACATACATGCCGAAGACCGTTGCCTTGTGCCGGGCCTTTTCCCGAGGCTCGAACGCCAGGCCGACAATGCCCGCCAACCGGCCTTCTTCGAACGCGCCAAACACCGCGTCGAGCTTGCTGGTCAGGCGCGACTCCCACCAACTCAAGGGCATCGCCGCGCGCTCGCGTACGCTGGAGGTGAAGGCCTGCGGATGCCGGTCATACGCTTCCAGCATCAATTCGCGATAGGCCAGCGCATGACTGGCGTCCAGCCGTTCGATCCACATGTTCAAGCCGACCGGCGTTGTTCAAGCATCAGCCGTACGGCCAGACCGCCCAGCACAAAACCCATGAAGTAACGCTGCGCCGCCAGCCACGTCGGATTGCTGACGAACCACGAAGCGATGCCCGCCGCGAACAGCGCGATCAACAGGTTGACGCAGAAACTGACGCTGATCTGGGTCAGGCCGAGAATGATGCTTTGAGTGAACACCGAGCCGTGTTCAGGCGAAATGAACTGCGGAAATACCGAAAGGTAGAACACCGCGATTTTCGGGTTCAGGGCGCTGGTGAGAAAGCCCATGGTGATCAGTTTGCGCGAGGAGTCCGCCGGCAACTGCTGCGCCTCGAACGGCGAATGCGCGCCGGGCTTCACCGCTTGCCAGGCCAGCCATAGCAGGTACAGCGCGCCGGCCCATTTCAACACTTCATAAGCCATCGGCACCGCGAGAAACACCGCGGTCAAACCGGCCGCCGCCGCGAACAGATGCACGAAGAACCCCGCCACCACACCAAGCAGCGAGGTCACCCCGGCCTTGCGACCCTGGCAGATCGAACGGGAGATCAGGTAGATCATGTTCGGTCCCGGCGTCAGTACCATCAGCAGTGCAGCGGCAGCAAAAATCAGCAGGTCTTGAAGCGGGATCATGACGAAGTCCTTTGTACGAATGATCAGGCGATCGCAGTCAGCGAGGCTCGATAAAACGGCAGGATCAGGTCGCGTGTCAATGGGGCGAGAACCACATCGCCGTCGGTGGCCGGGTCGATCCAGATCACCTCTTCGATCTCGGCGGCCGGGGAGACTTCGGCGTCGATGGTCAGTTGAAAGATCTCGGCCTGCACGACAAACCCCGGCTCGTTGGCGGCCGGTGCCGAGAACTGGCCGAGAAAAGTCGCCTGCGCCGTATCGATCACCAGTCCCAGTTCTTCCTCCAGCTCACGGGCCAGCGCATACACCGGCAGCTCATGGGCCTCGATCTTGCCGCCGGGCTGCATGAACGCGGTGGTATCGCGCTTGCGCACCAGCAGGGTCTGGCCGTCGGGGTTGAGCAGCAGCGCGGCGGCAATACGAATGATGCGGGGGGAAACAGCGGATACAGAGGTCATGGGGCAGCCACCGGCCTTGAGAAAAACCGCAAGGATCCCATGCCGGCTGCGCCAGCGTCACCTCATAAGGTCTCAAGACTGGGCCAGAAGCGCCGCCTCGCCCTCCTCCGGCACTTTCACGAACACCTTGTATTTGCCACCTTCCATGGCTTCGAAACTGATCAGTTTGTCCACCAGCAGTGCACTCAGCACCTTTCCGGCATTGAGCAGCAACATGCCGTTGTCGGCATTGAGGTTGCGCGCCAGCATCATCCCCGCCGCCAGTTCCCGGGTGCCCAGCACCTTGACGCTCGGATCGGTCAGGGTGATGTCGCTGACCATCGCGCACACCTTGATGAAATCCTCGATCAGCTCGGGATCATAGAGTTTGCCCGCGTACTGACGCAGGTACAGCAACGCTTCATCGCTATTCATTTGCCGCTCGAGAATCAACCCGCGCTGCAATTCGACAAAATCCACCGCCAGTTTCAACAGCCGCGAGCCCAGGGGAATCGCCTCACCCTTGAGCCGGTCGGGAAACCCGCTGCCGTCCCAATGCTCCTGATGGTGCAGGATCAGCCGCGCGGCATCCTTCATCGGGTCCAGGGTCATCAGCAGCGACTCACTCTGCTTCGGATAACCCCGATAGCGGTCGCGTTCGGTGCTGTGCAGCAGGTCCGAGGGGGTGGTCATCATGCTGTCGGTCCAGCTCAGCTTGCCGATGTTGTAGAGCGCGGCAGCCATGGTCAGGTCACGGCTGGCGGCTTCGTCCAGACGATGCACCTTGCAGTAGCCGCGCACCAGTTCAATGATCTGCCGGTTGGTCTGCTTGGCTGGCGGCAGGCGCAGGTTGGCGAGCAACGAGAACACTTCGGTGCCGGTCACATAACTGTGCTTGAGCTCCTCGTAGGCCAGGTCGAGCATGTCGGCGGTCTGTTGCAGCTCGGCGGTACGGGCGCTGACGTGTTTTTCCAGGGTGCTGTTGAGCAACTTCAACTGATCGTTCTGCACCCGGGTCAGTTGCTCCAGGCGCTCGCGCTCCCGGGCCAGATGTTGATGTTCCAGCGCCTGGCGCAGGATCAGGAGCATCTCTTCGTCGTTCCAGGGTTTGCTGATATAGCGGTCGATCTGCCCTTCGTTGATGGCCTTGATGATCGCCGAAGGGTCGGCATACCCCGTCAACATGATCCGCGTGGTCGCCGGATACAGCTGGTGAACGTTGGCCAGCAAGGTGGCGCCGTCCATGTTGGGCATCCGCGCGTCACTCATCACCAGATCGACCGGGCGTTGCGCCATCATTTCCAGTGCCTGGGTACCGCTGGTGGCGAGCAACACGTCATAGGGCTGGCCACGCAGCAGACGGCGCAGGCTGTTGAGGATCGACTCCTCGTCATCGACCAGCAACACGGTGGGCCGGTGGGTCAAAGTCGGGGCGGATTGCTCTTCCATGGCGAGGCCTCACGGGAAACGGTGGACATGACAGGCGTCTCGGCAGACCTCCTCGCTTGCCCGCGCCTCAGTGACAGGCTAGATGATTTTTTCGCGCAGACCGCACAAATCATCGGGTAAGGCGAAGTGCCGAAGGGGCAACTATGCTCAAGTCGCTGGACGACACCATCGGCCTGCGCGCAGGCGTGTGATGAGGGGAAAAGGATGCTCCCGATGACGAACGTGCGTGAACTTGCGGGTATTGCGCCATGAGTGCGCAACCCGGAAAAATCAATCGTCGCGTACTGATCGTCGACGATACGGCGTCGATTCACGGCGATTTCGAGAAAATCCTCAAACCCGCCACGATTGAAGACGACAGCCTGGACGAAACCGAAAGCCTGCTGTTCGGCACCCCGTCCACCGCGTCTGCCACGCAGAAAGAACACTTCGAGCTGGATTCGGCCTTTCAGGGACGCGAAGCCCTGGACAAGGTCGAGGCCGCCCTGGCCGCTGGTCGTCCTTACGCCATGGCCTTCATCGACATGCGCATGCCACCGGGCTGGGACGGCCTGGAAACCATCGAACGGCTCTGGCAGGTCGATCCCAAGCTGCAAGTGGCCCTGTGCACCGCCTACTCCGACTACTCCTGGGAAGACATTGACGAGCGGTTGCCGCTGAACGATCGCCTGCTGATCCTGAAAAAGCCCTTCGATGCGATCGAAATCCGCCAGATGGCCAGCGCCCTGACCGTCAAATGGCAAATGACCGAAGACGCCGCGCTGAAGATGAACCTGCTGGAACAAGCCGTGCAGGACCGCACGCGGGAGCTGTCCGACGCCAACATCATCGTGCAGAACAGCCCGACCATCCTTTACCGGTTGCGCGGCGAGCCATCGTTTCCGCTGATGTACATCTCCCACAACATCACCCGCTACGGGCATGTCGCGGCCGATCTGGTGGGGGCGGCCAACTGGGCGCAGGTGCTGATTCACCCGGACGATCAGGCCAATGTCGATGCCGCCATGGCGCGAGTGCTGGACCGGCATGCCCTGGGCGCCTCGATCGAGTTTCGCCTGCGCACCGGCCAGGGCACCTGGCGCTGGGTGGAGAACCGCTACATCCCGGTGCGCGACCACGACGGCCGGTTGCTGGAGGTCGAAGGGATCATTCTCGACATCACCGAACGCCGGATAGCCGAGGAAAAAATGGCCCAGCTGGCCCGTACGGACGGCCTCACCGGGCTGGCCAATCGCGCCACGCTGATCGAACGCCTGCATCAAGCCTTCGCCGCCGCACGTCGGGGGGCGGCGCCATTCGCGGTGTTTTATCTGGATCTGGACCACTTCAAGCGAATCAACGACACCCTCGGTCATCCGGTCGGCGACCTGCTGTTGCAGCAAGTAGCGCAACGGATCAAGACCGGGGTGCGGGAAAACGACGTGGTGGCGCGCCTGGGCGGCGATGAATTCGCGATCCTGCAACTGGACGTCAGCGAACCGACCCGATCCGCCGCCATGGCCACCAAGATCCTTGAGGCTCTGCAGGCACCCTATCAACTGGCCGGCAACGCCGTGCGCATTTCGGCCAGCATCGGCATCAGCAGCTACAGTCCTGCCAGCTTCGATGCCGACAGCCTGTTGGGACAGGCCGACATGGCGCTGTACCGCGCCAAGGAATCCGGACGCAATCAGTATCACTTCCACTCCGAAGAAATCACCCGGGAGGTGGCCGAGCGCATGGTCCTTGCCGAGGAGTTGACGACGGCCCTCACCCAGGGAGGGCTGAAGCTCGATTACATGCCGGAAGTGGACCTGCACAGCGGCAAGATTCTCGGCATGGCCGCGCAGGTCAGTTGGCAACATCCCAGGCTTGGCCTGCTGCCCGCGTCGGCCTTCGTACCGGCGGCGGAAAAGACCGGCGCAATCATTCCACTCGGCCGCTGGATCCTCGATCACGCCTGCTGGCAGATGCGTCAGTGGCAAAACGAGGGAGTGGCGCCACCGGTGATGGCGATCAAGATTTCCCTGGCACAGCTCAAGTCCGGTCCCGAACTGATCTACGACGTGTTGCGCACCACGGCCCGCTGGGAGCTGGCGCCATGGGATCTGCGTTTCGATGTCACCGAAGCCACACTGGCCCAGACCCAATGGACACACAACGATGCGTTACCGCGCCTGCGCGAGTTGGGTGTGACCATCGCCATCGATGATTTCGGCACCGAATACTCATCGTTCGATTACCTGAAAACCTACCGGGTCAATCACCTCAAACTCGCCCAGTCCCTGATCGACAACGCGGCTCAGGATGAAGACGGCGCCAACCGGCTGCGGGCGATCGTCAATTTCGCCCGGGATCTGGCGATCGACATCAGCGCTGAAGGCGTCACGCCTGAGGATCAGGGCAGTGCCCTCGCACCCTGCGCACCGTTGAAAAACGTGCAGGGCTTCAGCTTGAGCGAAGCGGTCAGCCCTGAACAGGCAGCCCGACTGCTGAAGGACTGGAGTGCGGCCGCCCCGCTGCCCAAGGAGGATGAAGGATGAAAACGCCTTTTCCCCAGACCAACCGGCGCATTCTGATCGTCGACGATACGCCGGCGATCCATGCCGATTTCCGCAAGATCCTCGCCCCCGAGAGCGGTGGCGAAGCGGATCTGAGTGGTCTTGAACAAACGCTGTTCGGTACCCGTCAGTCGCCGCACCTGACCTTCCAGCTCGACTCCGCCTACCAGGGCCAGGAAGCACTGAAACTGGTCCGACAAGCGCTGGACGAAGGCCATCCCTATGCCCTCGCCTTCACCGATATGCGGATGCCGCCCGGCTGGGACGGTCTGGAAACCATTGAAAAACTGTGGGAGATCGATCCGAACCTGCAAATCGCGCTGTGCACCGCCTATTCCGACTACAGCTGGGAAGCCATGGCCGAACGCCTGGAGTTCGGCGATCAGTTGCTGATCCTGAAAAAACCGTTCGACACCCTGGAAATCCGTCAGATGGCCAATGCCCTGACCTGGAAATGGCAGTTGGCCCAGGACGCGGCGCTGAAAATGCTCAGCCTCGAGCAAACCATCGAGGCGCGCGTGCACGAGTTGCTCAAGGTCTCGCACCTGTTGCAATACGACAGCCTCACGGGCCTGCCCAATAGCACGTTGCTCGGCGACCGTCTGACCCAGTCACTGGCCGCTTGCCGGCGCCATGACAAACAACTGGTGGTGATGTTTCTCGGCCTGGATCGCTTCAAGCGCATCAACAATGCCCTGGGCCATCCGGCGGGCGACGAAATGCTCAAACGGGTCGGCCAGCAACTGTTGGCTTGTGTACGCGAATCGGACTCGGTCTTTCGCTATGGCTCCGACGAGTTCGTGGTGATGCTCAGCGACATCAACCACCCGCAGCAGACGCGCAGCATCGCCGAAAAACTGCTGGCGGCCATCCGTGAGCCACAGACGATTGTCGGTCACGACGTCAGTGTCACCGCCAGCGTGGGCATCAGTATTTATCCGGACGACGGGCTCGAAGCCATCGACCTGATCAAAAAAGCCGAAACGGCCATGCGCAGCGCCAAGGAAATCGGCCCGAACGAGATCGGTTTCTTCATCGAGGCCATGAACCAGCGTGCCCGGGAACAGCAAGGCATCGAATCGGGCATTCGCCAGGCCCTGCAACGGCACGAATTCGTCCTGCACTACCAGCCGAAAATCGATCTGGGCAGCGGCCGGGTGGTGGGCGCCGAGGCACTGGTACGCTGGCAAAAACCGGGACATGGCTGGGTGTATCCATCGGAGTTCATCCCCGTGGCCGAAGACAGCGGCCTGATCGTGCCTCTGAGCAAATGGGTGCTGGGCGAAGCTTGTCGTCAGACGCGAGACTGGCAAAAAGCCGGGTTGCCGCCGATCCGCATGTCGGTCAACACCTCGGCCATCGACTTTCGCCAGCGCCTCTTTGTCGAGGGCATCGAACAGGTGCTGGAGGAGACCGGGCTGGATCCCGTCCTGCTGGAACTGGAGATCACCGAGGGCGTGCTGATGCAGAACGTCGACGCGACCATGAGCGCGTTGAACCGCTTGAAAGCGCTGGGGGTCAAGCTGGCCATCGATGATTTCGGGACCGGGTATTCCAGCCTGAGTTACCTGCGGCGGTTCCCCATCGATGTGCTGAAAATCGATCAGTCGTTCATTCGCGGCCTGAGCCATGACAGCAGCGACGCCGCCCTGGTCGGCGCGATCATCAGCCTGGGCAAGAGCCTGAACCTGAACGTCATCGCCGAAGGGGTGGAGACCGCGCAACAGTTGGCTTTTCTCAGGTCCCACCACTGCGAGGAAGGCCAGGGCTACTACTTCAGCAAGGCCCTGCCGGCGGACGCCTTCGCCCGTCTGCTGGTTACCGGGTTGCCGGGGCCGTGGAGCGCATCATGAACACGCCGCCGAGGTACCCGTCCCGCAGCGTTCTGTTCCTGCTGCTGTTCGTTCCCTGCGCCAATACCGTTGCCGCGCCGCTGGACGAGCCGCTGAAACCCTTGCCCGAGATTCCGAAACAGGACCCGAAACGCGTCGAACTGGGTCGCCGGCTGTTCCACGATCCACGGCTATCGGTCAACAACACCCTGTCCTGCGCCAGTTGTCATCAACTGGACAAGAACGGGGCCGACAGCCGCGCCTTTTCCCCGGGCTTCGATGGACAACCGGTAGCGGTCAACACGCCGACCGTGCTCAACGCCAGCCTCAATTTCCGCCAGTTCTGGGACGGTCGCGTCGAAACGCTGGAAGAGCAGACCAATGTCGTCATCACCAGCCCCCACGAAATGGGCAGCGACTGGAACACCGTCGTGCAACGGATCGCCGACGACCCCGACTATCGCCAGTCATTCAGCGCCGCCTACCCGGACGCCGTGACGAGAACCAATATCCAGAATGCCCTGACGAGCTACGAACGCACGCTGCTGACCCCCGACTCTCGTTTCGATCAGTATCTATCGGGCAACACGGACATCCTGACCCTGGATGAAAAGTACGGCTATCAGCGTTTCAAGGACTACGGCTGCATCGCCTGCCATCAGGGGGTGAACATCGGCGGCAACATGTTCCAGAAATTCGGGGTGTTCGGCGACTACATCGCCGATCGCGGCAACCCGACGCAGGCCGACCAAGGGCGGTTCAACGTGACCGGCGACGAAGACGATCGCGCCGTGTTCAAGGTGCCGAGCCTGCGCAACGTCGCGCTGACCGCGCCGTACTTCCATGATGGCTCGGCGCCCACCCTCGAGCGGGCCGTGGACGTGATGTTCCAGTATCAGTTGGGCCGCATGCCGAGCGAGGAAGACAAGGCGCTGATCATCGAGTTTCTCAAGACTCTGACCGGGCACTGGGAGGACAATCCATGATGAAGATGTCACGCCGGGTCAGCCTGATATTGCTCGGGCTCGTCGCCGTGCTGCTGGCCTCGACCCTGATTTTTCTGTACCTCAAGTCCAGCTCCGAGCAGACCACGACCTACACCGAATCCCGGGATCTGATCCGCCAGATCAAGCAACAGGACGCCCTGTGGGAAAGTGAAATACTCAAGGCCCGGGTAGCGATCTCGCACAATTACGATCCGCTGGTTTCACCGATGAACGAGATGAACCGCCTGTGGGCACGCTTCGACACCATGGAGTCCGGACACGGGCGCAACGACTCCACGCAGTGGGATGAGGCCCACGAAGGGTTCCTGAAAGCCATGCAGGAAAAGACCCGCCTGGTCGAACAGTTCAAGTCGCACAACGCGTTGTTGCGCAACTCCTTGGCGTTTCTGCCGACCGCCGAGGATGACATTCAGGCGCAGCTGACCAATCTGTCCGACCTCGACAAGATTCAATTGCAGAACATCGTCACCGACACCTATGACCTGCTGCTCAGCGCACTGGAATTCGCCCAGGTCGCCTCCGACGACAAGGCGGCCGACATCGAGCTGGGTTTGAACAAACTGACGGTGAACGCGCAACGCTTGCCCCGGGACTTCCAGACGCCGATCAGGATCCTGAGCAATCACATCACCCTGATCCTGCGCGAGCAGCCGATCGTCAACCGACTGCTCGACCAGATCGAAGCCATTCCCGTGGCCGAGCGCCTGGACACCATCACCAACATGCTCGATCAGGATCAGCAACGGGTCGAAAAGATCGACCAGAAATACCACTTCTACCTGCTGCTGTTTTCCGTCCTGCTGATGTTGTCGCTGCTGTGGCTGGCCATCCGCCTGATCCGCAGCTTCGCCGAGATCAACCGAGTCAACGCGGCCCTGCAAACCGCCAACGATGTGCTGGAACAAAGGGTCGACGAACGTACCCGCGAGCTCAAGAACGTCCAGAGCGAATTGCTCGACGCCGCGCGCCAGGCCGGCATGGCCGAAATCGCGACCAACGTGTTGCACAACGTCGGCAACGTGCTCAACAGCGTGAACATTTCCTCCGACCTGATCTCGCGAAAACTGCGCAGCAGCAAGGCCCTGGGATTGGGCAAGGCGATGCAACTGATCAACGAACACCCCGACGACCTCGGGCCATTCCTGACCGAGGACGCCAAGGGCAAGTTGCTGCCCGGCTACCTCAACCAACTGGTAGGCGCCATCGCCCAGGAACAACAGGAAATGGCCGACGAACTGGCCCAGATGAACAAGAGCGTCGATCACATCAAGGACATCGTCGCCACCCAGCAATCCTATGCCGGGGCCAACAGCATGACCGAACCGCTGTACATCAACGAACTGCTCGAAGACGCCCTGCGCATGAATGCCGGTGCACTCACCCGACACCATGTCACGGTGGTCAAGGAATACGGCGACGTGCCTCAAGTGATGGGCGACAAACACCGTTTGCTGCTGATCCTGATCAACCTCATCAGCAACGCCAAGTACGCGATGTCTGACCTCAGCAACCGCCCGCGGACCATGACCCTGGGCGTGAAGATCGTCGACGAGAACTTTCTGGAAATCAGTGTCAGGGACGATGGCGAAGGCATCGCCCCGGAAAACATGACACGGATTTTTGCCCACGGTTTCACGACCCGCAAGGAAGGCCATGGCTTCGGCCTGCACAGCTGCGCCCTGGCGGCCATCGAGATGAACGGCCATCTCACCGCCCACAGTGACGGGCCGGGGCTGGGCGCCATGTTCACCCTGCAGATTCCGCTGATCACCGTAACGGAGAACGCATGAGCGAACTGTCGAACCGCCGCATTCTGCTGATCGACGACATGCCGTCAATCCACGAAGACTTTCGCAAGATCCTCGCCCCGACACAGGCGCAGTCAGCGGAACTGGACGAGATGGAAGCGGCCCTGTTCGGCGCACCTGCCAAGCCCCGGCGAGCAACGTTCGAACTGGACTCGGCCTATGGCGGTGAAGAAGGCCTGGCCAAACTCAACCTGGCCTTGCAGGAGCAGTGCCCGTACGCCCTGGCCTTTGTCGACATGCGCATGCCCGACGGTTGGGACGGGGCGAAAACCATCGAGCATCTCTGGCAACAGGATCCGCAATTGCAGGTGGTGGTGTGTACCGCTTATTCCGACTATTCCTGGGACGAACTGCTGGATCGCCTGCACGCCCACGACCGGTTGCTGATCCTGAAAAAGCCCTTCGACAACATTGAAGTCCAGCAGATGGCCAACACCCTGCTGACCAAATGGCAGATGACCGAGCGCGCATCGCTGCAAATGCATCACTTGGAACATCTGGTTGACCAGCGCACCGCCCAGTTCAAGCAGGCCAGCGAAGCCTTGCAGCGAGAGATCGACGAACGCAAGCAACTGGAAGGCCAGTTGGTGCAGTCGGAAAAACTCGCGTCGCTGGGGCAACTGGCGGCCGGGGTTGCCCATGAAATCAACAACCCGATCGGGTTCATTTCCTCCAACCTTGGCACGCTCGACGGTTACTTCCAGCAGTTGCTGGCCATGCTCGGCGCCTATCACGCCGCCGGGCAAACCCTGGCCGCCGAGCCCGCTGCGCAGTTGCAGCAACTGCGCGAACACCTCGAAGTGGATTTTCTGCTCGAAGACATTCCGGTGCTGATCCGCGAATCCAAGGAAGGCATCGGTCGGGTCGGGCAGATCGTCAAGGACCTCAAAGACTTCTCCCGGGTCGATACCCAGCAGCAATGGCAGTGGGCGAACCTGCAACAGGGCATCGACTCGACCCTGAACATCGTCGCCAGCGAACTCAAGTACAAGGCCGATGTGATCAAGGAGTATCAGGACCTTCCGGACATCGAATGCCTGCCCTCGCAGATCAATCAGGTCATCATGAACCTGGTGGTCAACGCGGCGCAGGCCATGGGTGCCGAACGCGGCACCATTACCCTGCGCACCGCTGTGCAGGGGGAGTCGGCGATCATCGAAGTGGCCGACAACGGCTCGGGCATCGCGCCCGAGACCCTGCAGAAAATCTTCGACCCGTTTTTCACGACCAAACCGGTCGGCCAGGGGACAGGGCTGGGGTTGTCCCTGTCCTATGGCATCGTGAAGAAACACGGCGGGGACATTTCCGTCAGCAGCACGCCGGGGACTGGCACAACGTTTCGTGTGCAACTGCCATTGCGCCAGACCCGGCCTGCGGCCTGATGTCAGGTCAGTTCAGGTCGCTTCCTGGAAATCCATTTCCGGTGGCTGGCGACGGAAACCGCCGGTCAGCACTGCCAGATACACCACGCCAATCGCCAGCCAGCTCAGGCCCAGATACACCGCGAGGTGATCGAGGCTGACCATCAGCCACAAGTCCGCCACCAGGCCGATGAACGGGAAGACCAGAAACAGCACCAGCTCGCGCAGGCCTTTCTTCTCGCCGCCAATCCAGTAATGGAAGATCACCGACAGGTTGACCAGGCTGAAGGCCAGGAACGCGCCGAAGTTGATGAACGAGGTCGACGTGGTCACGTCGAGTTTCAGCGCCAGCAAGGCCACCACCGCGCAGAGCAAGATGCTGTTGACCGGCGTGCCGAAGCGCTCGTGCAAGGTGCCGAAGAACGACTTGGGCAACACGCCGTCACGGCCCATCGCGAACAACAACCGCGAACCACTGGCCTGGGCTGACAGACCCGAAGCGAACTGACCGACGATCAGGCCGATCAGGAAGATCGAGACGAACAGGTCACCACCGATGTTGCGTGCAATTTCGTAGGCCGCCGAGTCGACGTTGTCGAACTGGAACGATGGATGCGCGATCTGCACGAAGTACGACACACCGACGAAAATCAGCCCGCCGATCAAGGTAATCAGCATGATCGCCCGAGGGATGGTGCGGCGCGGATCGCGGGTTTCTTCGGTGAGGGTGCTGACCGCATCAAAACCGAGGAACGAGTAGCAGGCGATGGCGGCGCCACTCATGATCAACGGCATCTGCATGTCGCCGTTGAAGAACGGTTTGATCGACCACAGCGGTGTGCTGGCATCACCGCCGATGTAATGCACGCACAGGGCAACGAAAGCAATCAGCACCAGGAACTGCACCAGCATCAGCAAGGCGTTGATGCCGTTGGCCAGCTTCAGACCGATGATATTGATCGCACTGGTGATGCCGATGAACGCCAACACCCAGATCCACTGCGGGATCGAGGGGAAGGCCGAAGAGAGATACGCGGCGCCGATCAGCCAGATCGCCATCGGCAGAAACAGGTAATCGAGCAGCACCGCCCAACCGGCGATGAAACCGAGTTTCGGGCTGATGGCCTTGCGCACATAGCTGTAGGCCGAACCGGCCACCGGAAACGCGGCGGCCATGTGGCCGTAACTCATGGCGGTGAAGAACATCGCCACCAGTGCCGCCAGATACGCGGCGGGCACCATGCCGGCGGTGGATTGGGCGAGGATGCCGAACGTGCCGAGGACAATGATCGGCGTCATGTAGGCGATGCCGAACAGCACCACCGACCCCAGCGAAAGGGTGCGTTGCAAACGAGCCATGGGCGACTTACTCCGGATTTTATTGGATTTATGGCAGAGGCCGAGTTCGGCGAATGTTTCGGGTGTTGCGTTGTTGTTTTGGGTACAACTCAAAGGTTTGATCGTTCCCACGCTCCGCGTGGGAATGCCTCCATGGACGCTCCGCGTCCGCTCTTTGGACGCAGAGCGTCCCGGGCTGCATGCCCACGCAGAGCGTGGGCACGATCGGATATCTTCTGTTCTTTAGCGCGAAGGGATCAGCAGCTCTCGTACTCCCGAGGCGTGTTCAACCACCTCCCCCGGCAACCTCAACCGCTGATCATCCAGATACCGATAATCCTTGCGCGCCAGTTCCAACTGGCCGAAATCCAGTTCGACGCTGAACCGCCCTTCCTCACGCCCGGCCTCGAACAGCACCGTCCCCAGCGGATCCACCAGCGCACTGCCGCCGGCGAACATCAACCCGTCGTCCCCGGCCTCCACGCGGTTGACCATCAGCGCAAACGCCTGGTTTTCCTGGGCCCGAGCCATGATCGCGGTGCGGTGGGTCGGCCCGTACGGATCCATGTTGCCGTTGGTCACGATCAACAATTCAGCGCCCAGTTGCGCCAGGGCACGGGCCGACTCCGGGAACTCGATGTCGTAGCAGATCAGCAAACCGACCCGCACGCCGTTCCACAGGCACGTGGCGTAACGGTCGCCGGCCTCGAACACGCCGCGATCCGACGCCCAGAGGTGGGTCTTGCGGTATTTCAGGGCGATACCTTCGGGGGTGATCAGCAGCGTGGTGTTGTAGAAGCGACCGTTGTCGTTCTCGGCCATCCCGATCACCACGGCGAGGTTGCGTTCGCGAGCCGCGGCCTGCACGGCGCTGACAGTCGGACCGTCTACCGCTTCGGCGATCTGCGCCACGGTGTCAGCGGTCGGAAAGCCCATCAGATGGGTCTCGGGGAACACGACCAGTTGCGTGTCAGCCGGGCACGCGGCTATCGCCGCCAGGGCGCGCTCGAGGTTGTACGCCGTGTCTTTGTCACGGCCCGCCAGTTGGGCGAGTTCGACTTTCATGGGGAGTCCTTGTTATGAGCGCCGGGCGCCGAAAGATTGCCCGGCGGCTGTCTGTGGGCCAGTATGCTTCGCATTCGACTGGCCAGGGAATTACGCGGCCGGGGTAACCCGATAGGGGTAGAGGCATGACTCTTTCGTTTGACGACATCACCTGGCACCGCGCCGTCGGGCAGTTGATCGACGCCCTCGACAAGCCGAATTTCTGGGCGCAACTGGTGCGCCTGCTCGACCAGTACGTGCCGTTCGATAGCTGGGTGGCGCTGCTGTTCAGCGCCGACCGTCACCCGCAGGTGTTCGCCGAATGCCCGGGCGAAGACGGCAGTCCCGACCAGTTGTTCCAGGATTATCTGCGCGGGTTGTACCTGCTCGACCCGTTCTACATCGCCTGCCGCGAACAATCGCGCACCGGGTTGTATCGCCTGTCGGAGGTCGCGCCGGAGCATTTCGAGCTGACCGAGTATTACCAGCGATACTTTCGTCTGAATGTGGTGGCCGACGAAATCCAGTTCAATTGCCAGCTCGAAGGCGACCGCACGCTGTGCCTGTCACTGGGCAGCAAGCAGCGTTTCAGCGGCGAGCAGATTGCCCTGCTGTCGCTGATCCAGCCGTGGGTGCTTGGCCTGCTGCGCCAGCGCCTGCCCTACGAAATCAATGAAATCGTCGCCCTCGCCCCGTCGCCGGCGCCACCGGACTGGCGGGTGCAGCTCGAAGCGTCGGTGCAACAACTCAAGGGCGCGCAACTGACCGCCCGGGAACTGGATGTCGGGCGTTTGATGCTCAGCGGTTGCTCCAGTAAAGAAATCGCCCGTAAGCTGGAAATCTCTGTTGAAACCGTGAAAGTCCATAAGAAACACATGTACAGCAAGCTGGGGATCAAGTCCCAGTCGGAGCTGTTTTCGATCTTTCTGCAGGCGCAGAACGCCTGACTGCCGCAAAAAAACCGTCCGAACCAAGGAAACCGTATGAGCCTGTCACTCCTGAGCCGCTACGCCTTCTTTGCCGTCTGCGTGATTTTCACCCTCGCCAGCCTGCCCTTTCTCGACCATGACTGGTTGTGGCCGATCACCGCCGTCACCGGGGTGTTGAGCCTGATCGGTCTGTTCGACCTGATGCAGAGCCCGCACGCGGTGCGCCGCAACTACCCGATCCTGGGCAACATCCGTTATCTGGTCGAGGGCATTCGCCCGGAAATCCGTCAGTACCTGCTGGAATCCGACAGCGACGCCCTGCCCTTTTCCCGCGCCCAGCGTTCGCTGGTGTACTCGCGAGCCAAGAATGAAAGCGCCGACAAACCGTTCGGCACCCTGATCGATGTGTATCAGTCCGGTTTCGAGTTCATCGGTCACTCGATGCGCCCGGCGCCGCTGAGCGACCCGAACAGCTTTCGCGTCACCGTTGGCGGCCCGCAATGCACCCAGCCGTACTCGGCCTCGGTGTTCAACATCTCGGCCATGAGTTTTGGTTCCCTCAGCGCCAACGCGATCCGCGCGCTGAACCAAGGGGCGAAACTCGGCAACTTCGCCCACGACACCGGTGAAGGCAGCATCAGCCCCTATCACCGCGAAAACGGCGGCGACCTGACCTGGGAACTGGGCAGCGGCTACTTCGGCTGCCGCACCAGCGACGGCCGTTTCGACCCGGAGCGCTTCGCCGCCCAGGCGCAGACCCCGCAAGTGCGGATGATCGAAATCAAGATGAGCCAGGGCGCCAAACCCGGCCACGGCGGGATTCTGCCCAAGCACAAGGTGACCCAGGAAATCGCCGACACCCGAGGCATTTCCATGGGCGAAGACTGCATCTCACCGTCGCGCCACAGTGCGTTCTCCACGCCGATCGAGATGATGCATTTCATCCAGCAATTGCGTGAACTGTCCGGCGGCAAACCGGTGGGCTTCAAGTTCTGCCTCGGCCATCCGTGGGAGTTCATGGGCATCGCCAAGGCCATGCTGGAAACCGGCATTCTGCCGGACTTCATCGTGGTCGACGGCAAGGAAGGCGGCACTGGCGCCGCGCCGGTGGAGTTCACCGACCACATCGGCGTGCCGATGCGCGAAGGCCTGCTGTTCGTGCACAACACACTGGTCGGCCTGAATCTGCGGGACAAGATCAAACTCGGTGCCAGCGGCAAGATCGTCAGCGCCTTCGACATCGCCAGCGTGCTGGCCATCGGCGCCGACTGGGCCAACTCGGCGCGCGGCTTCATGTTCGCCATCGGCTGCATCCAGTCGCAAAGCTGCCACACCAACAAATGCCCGACCGGTGTCGCCACCCAGGACAATCTGCGCCAGCGCGCACTGGTGGTGCCGGACAAGGCCCAGCGGGTCTACAACTTCCACCGCAATACATTGAAGGCGCTGGCAGAAATGCTCGCCGCCGCCGGCCTCGAACATCCATCGCAACTGTCGGCCAAGCATCTGGTTCGGCGCATGTCGGCGACCGAGATCAAACTGTTCTCGCAACTGCATGTGTTCCTGAAACCGGGGGAGTTGCTCACCGGGGAAGTGAACGGCGAGTTCTATTCGCGGATGTGGCAGATGGCTAGGGCGGACAGTTTCGAGCCGCAAGACATCGCAGCCGCCTAGCGGTAACGCTCAGGGTATGGCACTTCGGATACTCACCAACTCAAGAGCCGACCATGGGGCGGCTCTTTCATGACGATGAAACCGTAATCGCCAATCAGATAGATGCGGTAATAGAGGCTGTCCACCAACGCTGGAAAACCCTGATAGCCAACGCGGGTGGCGTTGCGCCGTTCGCGTTCCGCGACCACGTTGGTGATGCCGGCCGACGGCAGGTTTTCCGCGAGCATGAAGTAGTCGATGTTCAGCAAGTAGCGCAGCACCGGCAGCGGTCTGAAGGTGCCCTCCGCACCCGCCAGCCAGCGGTCGGAGTAAGTCACTGACAGATAAATCCGTTTGGCTTCGCGCAGTTCGCGATGGGAGGAAATGTCCTGGCTGAGGCTGTACAGGGCGCTATTGGCGAAGGTTTTTTCCATCATCAGCACCCGCCCGTAAGCGAAGGACAGCGACAACGTTGCCAGAAGCGGAATTGCCAACAACAGGGGCAGCCGCGAGTGCAGCGACGTCACCCCGACATAGGCCAGATAGAACAGCAGCATCAGCAGCACGCCGAACCCCATCAGGGTGCGTGCGCCTTCGTTGAAATCGCGAAACAGCAGCGTCATGCCCGGCACCAGCAGCACAATCAACGGCAGCGTCAGCAGGCAGATGAAGCTCAGAAGCAAACCTTGTGCGGTGGGTTCTTTGCGCAGGCGAATCTGCCGTCCCAACCGCACACCACCGAACAGTGCACACAGCACCAACACAATAAACACCGTCGTGTAGCCGCCGTGAAACAGCAGCGCAACTTTCTCCATCACCCGACCGATATTGATGCCGATCTGCAGCAACGGATCGGCGCTCACGTTCAGCAGTTGCGCACGTTCGTTGTCAGTGAACGGATAGGCCGTGACGCTGTAGATCAACACCCCCAGCACCAGTTGCGCCAGCCGCCAGCTCGCAAGGCGCCAGAACTCCGCCCACGGCACTCGCCGATGAACATTCCTCAGCAACTCCACACAACACAGCCCGAGAAACACATTGAGACTGACCTGATACAACCCGATCGCCAGCGCCAGTAACACCGAAGGCACCAGCCATCGCTGTATCCGGGAAGTACCGCAAAACGTGATCGCATAAATCACCGCGACCAGACTCAGGGCCATGCCGGCCCCGTCGTATTGATAGGACAGATTCTGCAACAGGAACGGGTTGTACCAGAGCGGCAACGGCACCAGGCAACAGGCCAGGGTCGGTTCAGGGAAATAGTGAAAGGTCAGTCGGGTCAGGGCCAATGACATGGCCAGCGTGGCGAGCAACAGTGGCAAGGGAAAGATGTTCGGCGCCGCACCTGTGAACGTCAGCGCCTGGTACAGCCAGTCCATGAACAACCGCCCCTGCCCGGCCCAGACATTGCCGGCAGCCAGAGTGCGCCAGTTGTCGTCGATGTAGGGGAAGTCGGCGAGGATCAGCGGCAGGATGTACAGCGTCGTGGCGAGCAGGAAAAACAGCACGACCTGACGGCGGCCGAGTTCTCGTACGAGAAAATCGCTCATCCTCATTTCAGTGCCTCTGCTCACTGTTGTGCCGATTTCGACAGTGATAGAGCTTGGAACATGACAAGGGATCAGAAGTCGTTTTCACCGGTCTTTCAGACCAGCGGTTTTAATCCTTCCCCAACGAAAAAGCCCCGGCCAATCGACCGGGGCTTTCACGTTTCAGCGCTGGCGTTTTACGACGCCGAACGCACCGCGCCCCGGGACGTATCGCTCGGTTGCAGCTTGAACACGTAGAACAATACGGTCAGCAGCACCAGGAATGCCGGGCCGACATACAGCGCCACGCGAGTGTCCGGGAAGTACGCCATCAGACCTACCACCAGCACCAGGAACGCCAGCGCCAAATAGGAGCTGACCGGGAACAGCCACATCTTGTACTTCAGGCCGGCACGTTCGCTGGCGCTCAGGCCTTTGCGGAATTTCAGCTGGGCCAGCAGGATCATCACCCAGGTCCAGATCGCACCGAAGGTGGCGATCGAGGTAACCCAGACGAAGACTTTTTCAGGCACCAGATAATTCAGCAGCACACCCAGCAGCAGGGCGAAAATCGACAGCAGCAACGCCCGACGCGGCACCCCGTTGCTCGACGTACGGGCGAAACCGGCCGGCGCCTGACCGTTCTGCGCCAGGCTGTAGAGCATGCGCCCGGTGCTGAAGATGCCGCCGTTGCACGACGACAGTGCGGCGGTGATCACCACGAAGTTGATGATGCCGGCTGCGGTCTTGATGCCCAGACGCTCGAAGGTCATCACGAACGGACTGCCCTGAGTGCCGATTTCATTCCACGGGTAGATCGACAGAATCACGAACAGCGCGCCGACGTAGAACAACAGAATCCGCCAGAACACCGAGCCGATTGCATTGGGAATGGTCTTCTGCGGGTTCTTCGCTTCACCGGCGGTCAGGCCGATCATCTCCACACCCAGATAGGCGAACATCACCATTTGCAGGGACATCAACACGCCCGTCACGCCGTTGGGCATGAAGCCGCCGTGGGCCCACAGGTTGGAAATCCCCAGCGCCACACCGTCGTTGCCGAAACCGAAGGCAATGATGCCGATGCCGCCGAGCACCATGGCGATGATGGTGACGATCTTGATCAGGGCGAACCAGAATTCGAACTCACCGAAAGCCTTCACCGCGATCAGGTTGATCGAGCCCATGCTGATCAGCGCCGCCAGCGCCCAGATCCAGCGCGGCACATCGGGGAACCAGATGCCCATGTACACCGCCACCGCGGTGATTTCCGCGACGCAGGTCACCAGCCACAGGAACCAGTAGTTCCAGCCGGTCAGAAAGCCCGCCAGCGGGCCGAGATAATCTTGGGCGTAGCGGCTGAAGGAGCCGGCGACCGGGTTGTGCACGGCCATTTCGCCGAGGGCGCGCATGATCACCAGGATCGCCAGACCACCGATGATGTAGGACAGCATGATGGCCGGGCCGGCCATTTCGATGGCCTTGGCCGAACCCAGGAACAGACCGACACCGATACAGGCGCCGAGCGCCATCAGGCGAATGTGCCGTTCGCCGAGTTCGCGTTTGAGCGGGCCGCCTTGAGCGGTCTCGCCATGAGGCAGGTGATTGCCTGTTGGCATTTGGGGACATCCTCGTCTTGTTATTGGATAGACCACCGTGTGTCGAAGCGTCGGCCGACAGGTCTTGGCTTCCCGACACCACGCCTGCCTCGTGGGCAGATGCGTCCTGCAGGGCCAGACCTGAAGGATCAGCGGGGCTGGCAGTATAAAAAGCTTCCAGCAGGAAATTTCACTCTAAAAGCCGCGATATTCAGCGACAACCATCGCTATCCATCGAGCTTTCGAGACAAACACTCCTGAAAAAACCGGATTATTCACTGCCGAAATGGGCGCCGAGTATTGCACAGCAATGGTGCAGCGTCATGCCCCCACCCAAGTCGCATTGACCTCAGGACCGCTCTGGTCCGGCCCTCTCCGGCTTGTGATCGTGTGCCGCAGGGTTGCCGGCGGATTTGCAGATTTGTTCAGGCTCGCCCCTTCACAATTTTTTCACCCGCGCCAACCACCGACTAAGCTTCAGACAAGTCCGATCAATCTGCGTGAATGGATCAATCGACTATGGGCGCTTTGTGGCAAACCGATTCGAGTGAAAAAGTGGTTCCGACTGAACGTGTGGATGAAGCGCCTGCACCTGAGAAACCCCGTCGTAACCGGCATGGGTGGAAGGCTTTCTGGCTATTGCTGTTGATCATTGCAATTGTGGTGGGCCTGGCCGCGACCAAGGAAATGCGCACCTCGCGTTTTCAATCCCGCGAGGTCAGCCAGTACGCCGCCAAATTGACCTATGAACTGCAACCGGGCCCCAGCGAAGCCATTCGTTATCCGGGCAACGGGCCTTTCGATCTGCGTCTGGGTTACAGCTCTCTGGACGAGTTTCTGCCGCGACTACTCAAACGCAATTACGTCATTACCGAACAGACACGCTTCTCGCCAGCGCTGCTCGGCTATACCGACAAGGGCCTGTTCGTGCCCTACTCCGAAAAGATCCAGGCCGGGCTGTCGATCACCGATTGCAGGGCCGCGCCGCTGTATCAGTACAACTATCCGCAACAGCTGTATTCGAGTTTCGAGTCGATTCCGCCGGTGGTGGTCAACAGCCTGCTGTTCATCGAAAACCGCTTCCTGCTGGATCCCAAACAGCCGATGGCCAACCCGGCGGTGGACTGGCCGCGCTTCGGCATGGCCGCGTGGTCGCAAGTCGCCAAACTCTTGCATTTGCCAGGGCAGTCGGCGGGCGGCAGCACCTTGGCCACCCAACTGGAAAAGTATCGCCACTCGCCTGACGGACTGACGGTGAACGGTGCCGAGAAAATCCGCCAGATGATTTCCGCCAGCGTGCGCGCCTATCAGGCCGGCCCGGATACCTTGCCGGCACGGCGCAATATCATTCGTGACTACCTCAACAGCGTGCCGTTGTCGGCAGTGCCGGGGCACGGTGAAGTCCACGGCATGGCCGAAGGTTTGCGGGTCTGGTACGGCGCCGACTTCAATGAAGCCAACGCAAAACTGGCAAGCACTGCGACTGATCCGAAGACCCTGGCGGACAAAGGCCTGGCCCTGCGCGAAATGCTCTCGCTGATGATCGCCCAACGCCGCCCTTCCCATTACCTGACCAAGGGCCGGGAAGAGCTGGCCGACCTCACCGACAGCCACCTGCGCCTGCTTAAACAGAACGGCGTGATCGACGCGGCGCTGGCCGATGCGTCCCTGGCCAGCAAGGTAACGTACCGCGACTGGCAGACCCAGCCGACCATCCAGCCGATCGAGACCAACAAAGGCATCAGCGTCGCTCGCAGTCGCCTGGCCTCGATGCTCAATCGCCCGCTGTACGACCTCGATCGACTCGACCTCTCGGCTACCAGCACACTGCAAGGGGAGCTGCAAACCCAGGCCACCGCCTACCTGAAAAGACTCGCCGACCCGGCCTATGCAACCGAAATCGGCTTGATGGGTGAACGCCTGCTGACGCCCACCAGCACCACTCAGGTGCGCTACAGCTTCACCCTGTTCGAGCTGACCCCGGACGGCTCGCGAGTGCGGGTGCAGACCGACAGCACCGACCAGCCGTTCGACATCAACGAGGGCAGCAAACTGGAACTGGGCTCCACGGCGAAGATGCGGGTGCTGACCACCTACCTGCAAATCATCTCGGAGCTGCATGACAAGTACGGCGCCATGACCGTGCCGGAACTGAAGAAAGTCGACGTACCGGATCAGGATCGCCTGACCCAGTGGGTGATCGATTACCTGATCCAGAACAAGGATCACGACCTGTCGAAAATGCTCGGCGCCGCCCTCGACCGCAAATATTCCGCCAGCCCCGGCGAGGCGTTTTTCACCGGTGGCGGCCTGCATGTGTTCCATAACTTCCGCAAGGAAGACAACGGCCGCATGCCGACCCTGCGCGATGCCCTGCGCGAGTCGATCAACCTGCCGTTCATTCGCCTGATGCGCGATCTGGTGCGCTACACCACCTACTCCGGCCCCAACAACAGCGCCGAATTGCTCAAGGACGACCGTGACCCGCGCCGTCAGGAATACCTCGCTTCGTTCGCCGACCGCGAAGGCACCTCGTTCCTGCTCAAGTTCTGGAAGAAGTACAAGAACAAGGACACCCAGGCCCGGCTCGACACCTTCCTCGACAGCATGCGCCCGACGCCGATCCGCATGGCCGCCGTGCACCGCTACCTGCTGCCCAACGCCAGTCAGGAAGACTTCAACACCTTCGTGCGCTCGCACCTCAAGGGCGTCAAAATCACCGAAAAACTCACCGACGAGCGCCTGGAACGGCTCTACCTCGCCTACGGCCCCGGCACCTATGATTTGCCGGATCAAGGCTTCATCGCCAAGGTCCACCCGCTGGATCTGTGGTTGATCGGCTACCTGCTCAATCACCCGGACGCGACCTGGGGCCAGATCGTCAAGGCCAGCCAGTTCGAGCGTCAGGAAGTCTACAGCTGGCTGTTCAAGAGCAAACACAAGGGCGCGCGCGACAGCCGCATCCGCACCATGCTGGAGATCGAGGCGTTCCTCGACATCCATCAGCGCTGGCAGAAAGTCGGCTATCCGTTCGATCACCTGGTGCCGTCGCTGGCCACCGCCATCGGCAGCTCCGGTGACCGCCCCGCCGCGCTGGCCGAGTTGATCGGCACCATTCTCAACGACGGGGTGCGCATGCCGACGCTGCGCATCGACAGCCTGCATTTTGCCGCCGGCACGCCTTACGAAACCAGACTGGTCAACGACCCTCACGTGGGTAAACGTGTGATGCCGTCCGAAGTCGCCACGGCGATGCGCGAAGCGTTGTCGCAAGTAGTGGACTCGGGGACGGCCAAACGTGTTTCCGGCAGTTTCAAACTGAACGATGGAACGCCGTTGACCATGGGTGGCAAAACCGGGACCGGTGACAACCGGATCGAGGCGATCGGCTCCGGCGGACGGATTCTCAGCTCGAAATCAATCAACCGCACGGCCACCTTCGTGTTCTACATCGGCGACCATCATTTCGGCACACTCACCGCATTCGTGCCGGGGCGTTCGGCGGAGAGCTTCAAGTTCACTTCCGCCCTGCCGGTGCAGGTGCTCAAGGGCATGGCACCCATTCTGATGCCTTATCTGCAACCGGGCAGTGATTCACAGTGCGTGGCGCCGCAAGTACCCACTGTGGCATCAGTGGCGAATTGAACTTCATGACAGGTGGTAGTTATTTGTTTTATGCATTTCATTATTCAATGACTCCACCAATAATCCGGCACTTCGGTAGCAGGCTTTTAAACTAATTAATCCGGACATTGAACGTTAGGCTGAGAATTCTTCACTTATTCAAGGCCTGTACAATGACTGCAACATCAACAAATAAAGGGCAACATTACGACTTAATTGAATCGCGCATCGATCCTGTGTTCATCGATATGCAATTGCATCGTGTCCGTGCACTGGGCAAGACGCCGATCATCCGACAGCCATGGATAACGCAAACTCCCGCAACCGAGCTGGAACGCCTGTCCGCCGATAACCGCCGCGCCTGGGGTGCACAGAACCGCATCGATCGTTTGCTCGTACGTCTGAAGGACATTTACGCCTTTGCCGAACCCCTGCTCAAGGCAAAGCTACTTGACCAATTCAATATCGACGTCGACGTCAAAAATACCTATCTAAGGCTCTACGCTTCGGCGACAACACCCTGGTATGCAATCGACATCACGAGGGGATCCAGGGCCCGAACCGTTTCATTGCTCGATGCCGCGCTGCACAACTTCGCGAACAATGAAATCTACCAACACTATTCAACATTCATTATCAAAACCGATACCACCCGCGACTTGTTCGATACCTCGCCAATCGGCAAAACAATCAGCGTGAGTCAGTTTCAGGCCCTGTGTCGGGAACTGGATATCGGGGCGCAGTACAAAGCCCATCTCGCCACGATCCTGCTGGATCCGGAGCCGGTTGCCGAGACCTATCTGCGTACGCGGGTCGAGCAGAGTCAGCAGGCGACACTGAAAGCGGCGGCGCACATGGCGCAGATCAAAAAGGACATCGGTCGCAGTGCCTATGCGCTGATCCGCGAAGTGTTGCTGGGCCGCCAGGACCTCTGGCTCGACGGGCAGGCCATGTCGGTCTGCGATCTGGGCATGATGGATCTCACCTTCACCGGGATCCTGATCATTCGACCAGACCCTGCGCAGGCGCAGCGCTCGCAAAAGATGATTGCGTACGTACCGCACGATCCCGATCACCCGCTCAAGGAATACCCCTCCACCCTCGCGTTCATGAGCGAGCTGACCCGCCAGTTGCGGGCAAACAAAACGTTGCCGTCGTCCGGCATCAGTTACCGGCAGTTCTTCAGTCAGTTTGTCGATCACGAACAGCGCGGGCATTTTTTTGCAGGGCTCGAACAACGCCTGACCTACGTCAAATGGTATGCGAAGGAGCCCGGCGATTCGCGCCCGTCATGGCGAGAAACACCGGTCGAGAACCCGCAGCTGCAGTTCAGCGCGCCGCCAATCACTGCACCGCTGTGGAGATATCTCTACCAGCAGAAGCTGAACAAGATTCTCAACGATGCGCGGGGTATCGCGGTGTCGACCGCCGACGCTGACAGCAATGCACGATGGGCATGGTGGGAGAACTTCAAGAAAATCGTGTCCGACATTTTCAATGTCTCGTTGCTGGTCATGACGCCGTTCGTACCGGGGTTGGGAGAGCTGATGCTGGCCTACACCGCGTATCAGCTGACCAACGAGGTCGTCGAAGGTGCGCTGGATCTGGCCCAGGGTCATTTGACCGAGGTGGCGGAGCATGTGGTCGGGGTGGTCAGCGATGTAATTCAACTGGCCGCATTCGGCGCCGGCGCTGCCATCGGTAACGAATTTCGCCTGAAAATTTCGTCCTTCGTCGAAGGCATGAAACCGGTGCCGTCATTCGACGGAAAAACCCGTCTCTGGAACCCCGACCTGACGCCTTACGAACAGCCACAACTGGCACCGCCAAGTGCCTCGCAGCCGAACGCTGCGGGGTTGCACAAGAACGCCGGCAAAATCGTCCTGCCTCTCGACGGCCGACATTACGAAGTGAAATATGATCGCGCCAGCGGCCGCCATCGTGTCCGGCACCCTACCCGGTCTGAGGCCTACAAACCGCAGTTGCGTCACAACGAACACGGGGCATGGGTGCATGAGGGCGAGACACCGCAAGACTGGGAGGGCCCGATGCTGATGCGCCGTCTGGGCCACATCGTCGACGGCTACACCGATGCCGAACTGGAAAACCTGCGCAGCATCAGTGGTACACCGCACGACTCGCTGCGCAGGATGTACGTCGACAATGCGCCGCCGCCACCGTTGCTCGCCGATACCCTCACCCGCTTCAAGACCTGGGATGAAACGCGCAACATCGGTCAGTTGATTCGCAGTGGACAGCCACTGGATCCGACGTCGTACTGGTTCGCGCGAATGGTGCCCGACATGCCCGGCTGGCCTGTCGACAAGGCCCTGAAGGTGTTCCAGAGCGCTGACCTGAAAGGCGACTTTCACAAGTACGGCAACGCGCAGGCACCGGATCATGAAACGCTGGATATCAGTCTTGATGACGTCATGGCCGGCAAACTGCCGGAACGGCTGTTGGATTTTCTCGACGATGCAGACATGCAATCACTGCTCGGCAATCACTACCCCAGGAACCAGAGGGTGCCGGTATTGCGCAACCGGTTGGCGGATACCGTGGAAACCCGTACTCCCGAAATCTTCAATTACCAGTATCAGGTCAAAGACCACATCGGCGATGCCCGAGTGCAGCTGTTGAAACAGCAATATCCGCAGTTGCCTTCCCGGGTCGCCGAAACGCTGTTGAGCAAAGCGACGCTCGCGGAACAGACCATCATTCGCGACGAACAACGGATTCCTTTGCGCCTGAAAGATCAGGCTCGGGAAAGCGCGTTCGAGGTGCGCACCGCTCGCGCCATCGAGGGTTTGTTCGAGCCCGCGTTACTGGTGCCTGACACCGAGCGCCTGGCACTCAATGCCTTGCGGATCAAGACCGATGCCTTCGCCGACTTGCGCGTGGAAGTACGCGAGCAGTACTTCGACGGCAGGCTGCGCTGCAGCGTCGGTAACGAAAAGGCCGGGACCGTACGCGTACTGGTCAGAGATGAACGGGGTCGCTACGGCATCTATGACAACCCAAACACCCCTTCACATTCTGCCCCTGACCTGTATGAAGCGATCCTGTTGGCGCTGCCCTCTGACAAACGCGCCGCGTTGGGCTACCGGCCGGGGCAAGGACAACTGTTCAGGCAATGGCTGTTGGTAATGACTGACACACCAGCCCAACGAAGAATGCTGTTCGCTGGCCAACCCATCCGTCAGTCAGTGCCGCTGGCAACCGAACTGCTGCTGCGCGGGCCGGGTCAGTCGAAAACGGCGCTGACCGTGGAACAGAAAATCGAGAATCTCTATCCACATTTCGACAAAGGCGAAGTAGCGGCCTTCAGCCGTTCTCTACACGCCAACGGCGCGCCCCATTCACAAATCAGGATCCTTGAGCAAGAGATAGAGGGTCTCAGGCAAGTCCTGGAAAACTGGCGCCAGCGCTACCTCACCGAATGGGATGGCGAAAACCCGGACAGCAACCTGCCGCGAGCCTACTTCGACTATCAGCACAAAGGCGGGAAATGGCTCGCCGAGCGCTTGCTGGAATGTTTCGAAAGAAAATCTGAAGTGTTCGGCGAGCGCAGCCTGAGCGTGCAGGAAGGTTACCGCCTGGATCTTTCCAGTGAGTGGCTGCCGCATGATGCCGAACGCTGGTGGCGACAGTTGCCGGATGAGTTGAAACCCTGGTTCGAACAAGTCACGACCCTGAATCTGGACGGTTCAACGTTCTCCACAGGAACGAACGGTCTGTTGAAAGACTTCCCGCATGTGCGCCAGCTCAGCGCTCGCAACTGTGGACTGAGTACGCTGCCGGACAACATCGGCAAGATGCAACGGCTGGAAACCCTGCGCCTGAACGACAACCAGATTCGACTGACACCGGGCACTGTCGAACAACTGCGCAACATGACGCGTATGGAGATCCTCAGACTGGACCACAATCCGCTGAACCTTGCACCGAATGTCGAGCGCATGCCAAGGCTCAAGGTATTGAGCCTGATCGACACCGGGCTCGAGGCATGGCCGCCAGGGTTGTTCGAAAAAAAACGGCCGCGCGGCTTCTTTCTCGATTTGGGGGCCAATGTGCTCAAGCACATCCCGGACGTGCCACCGAGCTCCGATAACGCGCGGCTAATTGCCCGTACGCGGGTCTATGCCGACAAGCTCCCGGAAACCGTTCGCGTCAGGTATGAACAATACAGAACGTCAGTTGGCATCCCGCCGCGCCCGACGTATTCCCGGGCGGCAGAGGATCTGCTCGAATACTGGCCTGCTTTCGTCGACACCTCGTTGCGCAACGAGACGGCCGGTGTCGGCACCTACCGACCCGAGGCATGGCATGAACTGTCTGAAGAACCGAATTCCGATGGTTTCTTCACCATCATCGAAGGCCTGACCCACTCGGCCGATTACACCGCAGGTGGCAAGGCCAATGATCAATTGACCGATCGCGTGTGGCGGATGATCGGCGCCATGGACATTGACACACCGCTGCGCGAAGAGCTGTTCCTGATGTCCACCGATCCCGAGGGCTGCGAGGACGCCGGCGCGCAACTGTTCAACAACATGGGGGTCAAGACATTGGCCTCGGAGGCTTACTCGTACTCGACCAACCGGGCCGAGCTTGAGCGCAAGCTGGTGACACTGGCCAAAAGCGCATCACGGCTTGGTCAGGTGAGTGAAATCGCCCGCGCCGACATTCGGGCACGCGGGGGCAATCCCGATGAAGTCGAAGTGCATCTGGCCTATGAAACAGGGCTGGCGAAAAGTCTCGAATTGCCCTGGCAGTCTGAAGACATGATGTTTCGCCCCACCGCCGGCGTCGATGACAAGACCATCGCCACAGCACGCAGCACCGTGCTCGAACGCGAGGCCGGTGACGGACTGATCAACCAGATGATCGAGCAGTCCTTCTGGGAACAATACCTGCGCAACAACTGGCCGGGAGAACTTGAATCCAACAAGCGCATGCATGAGCAAAAATTCGACTGGCTGGACGACTTGCGAGCAGCCCAGGCGCAGTGGGTAAACGCAGCAGACCTGCCACCGATGCAACGTGCGCTACGAAGAAAAAACCTCACGGATCTGGCGGACAAACTCTCAGTGGCGCACAAGGAAGTGTTCACTGGGGAGGAAATGAGCGACGCCACTTATGATCGTTTGTTGCGTGACATTGGTTATCAGGAAAAGGAACTGAGCCGACAATTCACGCGCGATGCCATGGGCCGAGCCGGGATCTGAGTCCGACGCCCTGGAGGCAAAAGCCTCCAGGGCTTTGTGCAGATTCTAGACCTCCGAATCCCAGATCACCGTGACGTTGCCAACATAGCGTTTGCCTTTGCCCGGCTGGAGCATCTGCTCGACATAGGCGCCGGGAATCTCGAAGTGCAGCGTGGCCGGCGCGCGTTGCATGAAACTTGTGGGTTGAAACGCCATGGTATCGGGATTGTTGCTCAACGGACGGCGTTTCACCGGTTGGCCTGCCGTGTCGGAAATACTGTCGGGCAAGCTGACACTCAGGAAAACCTGCGCATCGGTGGCGCCAGTGACCGTGTCGCGCAATGCACAGGCACCGACCGCAGCGTGCTCGCATTCGAAGTACATTTTGAAGCGTGAGGACGCCGAAATATTGAAGGTCTGATCGCGAAACAGCCGGATCGGTTTGCTGCCCTGCTGCAGCCAGGCGTGCCAGCCGCCCTGCGGCACCAGGGCAATCCTGTTACCGCCGGGTGGGATGTCGACCTTGAGCACATGCTGCACGTCGAGAAGAATCCTGAAGGTCAGGCTGGAAGTGTCGGGCAACAGGTTGTTGCCGGCATCGATGTCCTGACCCGGCCCCAGGCCATAGGTGAGTTCACCGGCGTAAATCCCTGCCGACATGCCGAGCGGATTGGGTGTGCGTAGCTCATAACCCACATCCAGGTAATCGTAGGACATCCACGGGATAACGAACGCCGACTGTTTGCTGCACACAGCCTCAGCCGGCGTAAACCAGAAGAACCGGTAGAAGTCCGCGCCATAAGAAGCCATGGCTCCGGGCTCGCAAGGCCTGGGGGGCGAGCTCCAGCCCGCTCTGACCCAGAGGGCATGATGCGCTTCGTAATCGCCCGAGACACCCGTAAGATTGCTCGCCGTATCACTGAGCACATAACGCGTACCAAATCCGCCAATGCGCATCTCCACCGTTTCTGCTTCACCGGTAACGATGTTACGTACCGTCAGGCTGCGCCATTGGGCCGGCATTTTGAACATCGCGCCGTCTTGTTCGGCACTCTGCGGGCGGATCGCCTGCACCGAGGCAAAGCGCAACGGCAGTGAGACCCCCATCAAGTCAAAGCGTCGGCAATCGTTGGGATAGCTGCCGCAATACCCGCTCTGCGGTGTCTGGTTGATGAACTTGTTGTTCTGCGGGTTAGCCGGGTCGGGAACGTAAGTAGCACGAATTTCCTGAGTGATGGCAAACGCAGACGCGGAAAAAATACTCCCGCAAAAGCAGAACACGCTGATTCTTGAGCACTTGCGTACAGCTGAAACCATTGGCTATTTCCTTGCCCCTTGGGTCGGTTGTCCTTGTCCGGTATGTGCTGTTCAACCTGCCGGCGCCGCCACGTTGAACACGATATTGACGGTGCCGTTGTACTCGCCCGGCTTGTAGCCACCGGCCTGCTCCCGCGGCACGATCTCCAGTTGTACGCGGCGACCGGCCATTGCCTCTTCGGCCGACACCACTTGCCGGGGCGTCGGATCCTGGGCGAGCTCCTTGCCGTTGAAACTGACGCGCAACACGATGTTGTCGCGCGAATCGCCGCCAGCCGTCAGATAGGGGAAGTTCTCGAGCCGCGCTTCAATGGCACTGCCGTCGGTTTTCACATCGAAACTCTTGCGCAGCCCGAGCAAGGTCGAGGTGTGGATATCCCACGGCAAGGTCTGTTCGCGATGAATCCAGTCGGCTTCGCTGGGGATCACGTAAAAGCCCAGGGTCGGAATGTCCACCGAGACTTCGAAGGTGTGTTTTTCCTGCGCGGCAAACGTCGCCGGATGGATCGACATCGGTACGGTCAGGCACAGCACGATGGCGGCTTGTTTGATCATGTCAGGGCTCTCTGCATGGATGACGGGATGGACGTCGCTTGCCGATCACTCCCCCGGCGCCCTGGCGTTGAACAGCAGCATGACCGTGCCGTCGTACTCCCCCGGTTTGAAACCGCCGAGCGGCTTGATCGGGTCGATCTCCAGCAACACACGCTTGCCTGCAGCCGCCTCGGCCTGTGATACCACTTCACGCGGACGAATATCCGCGCCCAACACCACGCCATTGAATTTCACATGCAACAGAATCTCCTCCCCCGGTCTGCCGTTGGACATCGACGCCGTGCGCTCCAGGCGCGCTTCGATCGCACTGCTGTCGTGGCGCACGTCAAACGACTTGCGCAAACCACGCAAGGTCGAGGTGTTGTAATCCCAGAGCAATCGCTGCGGGCGGTGAATCCAGTCCGGTTCTGCCGGGATGACATAAAACGCCCGGCTGGGGATGGTCAGGAAAACCTCGAAATTCAGTTCCTCCCGGGCAGCCCAGCCCGGGACACTCATCAGTGTGGTGATAGCCATCAGTGCGGCGACGGCGCATTGCTTGTTCATGATCGATACCTGGCGCGTCATCGGGAGCGGCCTTAGCGGCGCGCCACCCTGAGGTCTTTTTTGCTGTCGCCTTCAACCAGTTTGAAGCGGTATTCACGACCGGTTTCCTTCTCAAAAACGAAGCTCTTGCCGGCCATCACGTGGTGCTTGGTGGTAGCACTGCAGTCCGCTTCATTGCTCTGCGAGCAGCTCTTGAATTCGTCGACCACCATGACCGTGTTGCCGTTGTTACGAATCTCGTAACGCTCGGGCATGTCGTTGATCACGGTGTCGAAACGCGCGTCCCTGGGCCGCACGAAAAACACGATGCCAAACCCGGTCATCACGTTGACCCCGGCGGTCAGCGACTTTTTGTAGTCTTCGCGCTCCTCTTGAGAAACCACGAATTCATCTTCCTTTTCAGGTACGACCGGCACGAAGCGCACGCGGAAATAACGCTCGCGATCACGCTCACCCATGTACAGCAAACGCGTGCCCTGCATGCCCTGCGCCGGTACGATCAACCGCGCGGGACTGGCCATGATGCCGTTACGTGAAGCACCGTCGGCAGCGTTGGCGATGGGAATTTCCTGCGGCTTGCCGTCGGCGTCATAGACGATTTCCAGCACGTTGATCTTGACGAACGCGGTGCTGTCGCCGCTGTTGAACACCCGCTTGAGGTAAGTACTTTTGTCGCCATCGAGATAGTCGTACACCGTGCCGACATTGATCTGCGGCCCGGCATTGACGGTCAGGCAAAACAGCCCGGACAGCATCAGCAAAAACAATCGAGTCATGGACTTCAACCTCGTGAAAATGAATAGTGGCCAGCCCCGGAGATTCACACTTCCGAGTCGAAAATAATGGTGACGTTGCCCCACAGCGTGCCGTTCATGCCGGGCTTGAGCAGCGAATCGATCCACCGTCTCGGGATCTGAAAGCGCAGGTTGCCGGGTTTGCGATCGACGTAGCGGGTAGGTTCGAACGGCCCCAGCCAAGTGTTGTGCGACAACCTGCCAGTCCAGCCGCCGCTGCTGCCGAGGCCGGCGATGCCATCGGGCAGGGTCAGCCTGACCTCGAACTTGGAAAAGCCCACTTCGTTGTTGCCGATACTGCATTCAGTACCACCCAGTGAATTGCAGATCATCATCACCTTGAAGCGCGACGAGGCCGATATGTGGAAAGGTTGGTCACGGTAGATCTCGGTCGGCATTCGCCCGGTATCTACCCAGCGCTGCCAGCCCCCGACAGGTTCCATGGTCACCTTGTCGCCGCCGGGTGGCAGGTCGACTTTGAGGGTGTGCTGGACGTCGAGAACGAAATCCAGGGTCAGGTTGCCGTCGTTGGGCACCATCATCGCGCCCATCTGGAAATCTCCCATAGGTCCCAGGGTGTAGGACAACGAGCCGGTGTAGAGCCCGGAAGACATGCGCAACGGGTTGGGCGTACGCAATTCGTAGGCGAAATCGAGGGTTTCGAAGGACATTCCCGGAATTCGGTAGGCGGCGACCTTCGAGCACCACCCCTCAACCGGGGTTTTCCAGAAAAAACGATAAGTCTTGGGCGTGTAGGCTCCAACTCCACTGTATTGGCAAGGGGCCGGTGCGTAGACCCAACTGCTGTTGGTCCACAGCCGCTGATGACCTTCGAGAATGTTGCCAACCCCGACCAGATTGGCGGCGCTGTCGCTGAGGATGAATTCAGACCCGATTCCGGTGATTCGCACTTCGACCGTTTCGCTTTCGCCCGTGTCGTGATTGATCACGGTCAGAGGTCGCCAGTTGGCAGGTACCTTCAACGACAGGGCATCGGCGGGCGCTCCCGGGACGATCGGGCGGGTGGAATCGAATCGAATCGGCAGCTGGATACTGAACGTACCGTTTTCCGCGCACTCACCGGGATACTGCGCGCAATAACCGCTGTTCGGCGTTTTATTGATGAATACGTTTCGGTTCGGCTGCGAAGAGTCGGGCTGAAAAAACGCACGGATTTCCTGAGTCACCGCGTGGGCAGTCGGCAGGCTCAACGCCGCCAGCAAGCCCAGATAAATGCCTGGCTTTTTCACGGCTCAACCCGCCTTCTGATCGGTAAAGGTCGCATCGGCCAGGGTATCTGGGGTGCAGCGCAGATCCCCGATCATCAACACGTTGTTTTCGCTGCGATGCTGATTGGCGTCGAGCCGGAACTGGCATAACAGGCGGTTATCCTGGCGGACTTCAAGGGTCGGCGAACCGGCGTTCATTTCCATCGAGAAGAACCCGTCGACTTCGGTCACCCCGCGACTGGCGTGGTTGATCACGTGATGCCCCTTGAGGGGCTGGCCCTGTTCATTGATCAACCGACCGAGCACAGTCAGGGTCCTCATCACGCGGATCTTGCGGTAATCCACCCCGCCCTTGTTCAGGTGATAACGAGTGCGCGCCGGTTCGATGGTCGCAGCCGGCACGTGGTTGCCCTCGAAATCGAAACTCACCGAGCTGTTCTGGTACGCAGTAATCGGGATGAAATTGCGCCCCGGTTTCAACGACGCGGTACCGCCACTGAAGTCGTCGGCTCGCAGGGCGATGCCGTCGATGTCCGACTCGACGTCGACGATCATCCCCGCGCCGCGCATTTCGTATTCGCTGGTCATGAGCATCTGCTGACCACCGACCACCAGCGTGCTGTCGACGTTGAGGCCGCCGGTGAAATTGCCGTTGTAGGACGAACGCTGGATGAAGCCGTCGCCATTGACTGTATCGGTGCGAAAGTTGGCCAGGCCGGAAGCGCCGATACCGTAGGTATCGGTCAACGCGGTGACCGAGACGTTCTGCAGGATGTGATCCTTCAGGTCCTTGCGCCAGCTGATCGAGGCGTTGTTGTCGCGTCCGCCATCGCGGTCGGTGCGTGAACCGATGCTGCCGGTGATCTGCTCGCCGGGTGCGCCCAGGGCGACGTTGACGCTCAAATCGACCCCGCGATTGCGCGCGTCGCCACTGCTGTAACTGCCTGGCCGGTCGAACAGCGACAGACGCCAGTTGGCGTCATTGCCGAACAGTTCGCTACGCCGGGTCCAGCCCAGATCCACACCGATGCCTTCGACGTTGCCTTCGCTGTGGGAGACTCGTGCGTTCAGAGAGTTGCGGCTGTTGAGCCGGTGGTTGAGCGCCAGCGATGAATTGCTGGTTTCACCGATGAACACATTGCGCTGACGTACCCGCGTGCCGTCCGGCAGGGTTTCATACTGGTCGGTGGTGTCGAGCCAGCTACGGTTGTGGCTGATCACCAGACTGCCGGAGCCATAGTTGTAGAGGCTCTGCAAATCCAGACCGGTGCCGTGATCCTCGGTCTTGTAGACGTTGGCGTACAGGCTGATGTGGTTGGCCAGGGTCCAGTCGATCGACGTGCCGTATTGCAGTTTTTCACGAATCTGTCGCGCCGACAGGCCGAGGATCACCCGTGGGTGCAGCAGGTAATTGACCGAGGCACCGGCGGTGGGACTACCACTGGACTGTTGGTCCCAGTTGCTCAGCAGTTTCTGTTCTTCGCCGGCAAACAGGTTGTAGCGCCAGCGCTCGTCGAGGTTGCGCCAGTTGCTGGGCTTGTACACCAGCTCCTGGGTGCTGGAAGTGATCTGGCCGTCTTCGATCAGCCGCACTTCCACTTCATAAATGCCGCCGGGTAGCGGTCGGGTGTCGAGCGTCTGCAAACCGGCGGGCACCGATTGGGTGTTGATCAACAAACCGTCGCGCCAGATCTCCACCGAGCCCTGACGATTGGCGGTGACGTAAATCGGGTAGACGCTGGGCGCCGCGTTGTTGATCGCCAGGCTGTCGGAGCTGCCATACATCACGCCGACGGCCGTGTCGGGACTGGTACCGAACGTGCGTGGCTGGCGCGTCAGTCCTTCGGAATTGGGGGTGAAATAGCCCAGGCGAAAGAAATTGCCTTGCAGTTCGCGCTGGGTATAGAGCTCGTGGACCGCGTGATAAAGCTTGTCATCCGGGCCGCCGAGGCGAGCCAGTTGCATGTTGAAGGTCTGGCTCCAGTTGCCCAGGCTGCCGCTGGCTTCGAGGCCGAAACGTCCACCCAGATCCTGGTCCTGACCGCCATTGAGGTTGAGCTGATTACGCACCATCAGGCCGCTGCTGCCGCCTTCGGGCTGATCGTGATAACGCTTGGTCTCCAGGTCGCGCTCGGCGTTCTCGGTGAGAATCGAGACCAGCGAGTTTTCCAGGTTGTAATGCACCGCCAGCACCTGATCGGGGCAGGCGCCGGTGCAATCGCCCAACGTCACGCCTTGTTTCAGGTAAGCCGCCCATTTTTCGCGTTCTGCCGGGGTGTAGCGGTTTTCACTGGTGTCGGTGAATTCCAGCAAAGTGACACGGTCATCACGGGACAACACCACCATGGCCTCCCCCAGCGGTTGCTGGTCAAGCTCGACCCGCACCGCCAGCGGCACATCGAAAAAGTGCTCTTCGAAATCCGCCGGCAAACCTTTGGCCTGCGCCAACAGACTGCGCGGTGTCGTGCCAGCGGGTTCGGAAGCGGCCGCTGCGCTGGCACAAAACAACAGCGCAAGCGCAGCCGCGATAGGTGTCATCGGGAACATGAACTCGTACTCTGATTGACAAAAAATGAAGTCCGGCAGAACAGACATGGCTGCCTGCTCGCCGGGGAACGCGACTGTCTCAGTCGGCGTCTGGTGCCTGATCAGCCCATCACGGGGCAGCGATGACCGGTGGCACGGCATCAAAGGTCATTGCCACAACGCCGGTGTAATCACCCGGCTGGAAGTTGGTGCCTTTGGCACTGATCTTCAGGGGTGCGCGATAGTTGACGTCGGATTCCGACTCACCTACCACCATTTGTGGGGTCAGGGTCAGTTCCTTGTTGTTGAACAGTACTTGCAGATCGATGGCGGTATTGCCGGCGATCAGTTTCGGCAGACTTTCCAGGCTGGCGTGAACCGAGCCGTTGTTGTTGCGTACATCGAAGAAGCCATTGACTTCACGCATCTTGCCGGTGCTTGGCTGGAAGCTCATGTCCTGGTCCTTGTTGACCAGATCGGAATCGGTCGGCACCACGTAGAAACCATTGGTCGGTACGTGGGCGATGAGGCTGATGGAGTGACGGGCTTCGCCGGCAGCGAAGACCACGGACGAGCTCAGAGCCAGAGCAGCGAGAGAAGCAGTGATAGCGATTTTCTTGAACATCGGTCAGTACCTGTTTTCTTTTTAAAGGAATCGGAACATTGAAGTTCATGTCACATCGGCCGATAACAACCGAGAACGTGGAAGTTCAATGCCGGGGCATGATCGACTCTTACCTCAAGAATGTAAGCAGGCAACTTCCCACGAGGTCGTAGTTCAACAACCTCATGACATGAAAGAAAAAACATCAAAAATCAAAAATATATAAAAGTAACTGTAAGGCATTCCCTACCTACAGTTATTCATAAAAAAAGTTACAGCACTTTCGACAATACCAGCCAGCACTTTCTAATATTTTTAGAATATAAGCTCAAGTATTAATAGAGTGATAGCTTTAACTTTCCGGTTATTCCCGTCTCGATCAACAAGGCATGACGGTCCCTCCGTCAGCGCTCCTTTTCACCGTTGACCACTCGTCAGCTCTCCGGCAAAAAGACCTTGCCCAGTCGTAAAGATATATCTTAAGTTGTATCTAAACACGACGAGAGAAGACTGAGATGAGAGACCATCATTCCCCCCACCGCGAACACGGCGACAGCCGTGACGGCTTCGAAAAACGCCACGGCCGCGAACGCGGCGGGCGCGGCCCCCGGGTATTCGCACCGGGCGATCTGAAATTGCTGCTGCTGGCGTTGATCGCCGAACAGCCCTGCCACGGCTACGACCTGATCCGCCAGATCGAAACCATGTTCGACGGTGCCTACAGCCCCAGCCCCGGCGTGATCTACCCGACCCTGACGTTTCTCGAAGAAAGCGAAATGATCACCGGCGATGCCGAGGGCGGCAAAAAGCGTTACGCGGTCACCGACGCCGGCCGCCAATCGCTGAGCGAACAGGCGGTGGCGCTGGACGGCGTGCGCATGCGCATCGACGTCAGCAAGCGCTCGTTGCGCGGCCACGACCGGCCGCCGGAGATCCATGAGGCGGTGCACAACCTGCGTCATGCCCTGCAGATGCACCACGGGCGCTGGAGCCCGGAAGAAATCCTGCGGGTGCGCGACCTGCTCAACGACACCGCCAAAGCCATCGTCGACGGCCCCGCCGTTCAATCTGCCCCGGAGAAAGCCGAATGACTGAAGTCCAGACCCAAGGCATCCACCGCGTGATGCATGAAATCAAACGCCGTCGCCTGGAAGTCCTGCGCGTGGTCGATCTGACCCCACGCATGCGCCGCATCACCCTCGGCGGGCCGGAACTGGCCGGGTTCATCAGCCTGGGCACCGACGATCACGTCAAACTGCTGTTCCCGCAGAACGCCGAACAGGCCGCCGCACTGGAAACCCTGGTGCTTGGCGCCGGCAAAAGCGACGTACCGATGCCGGAGATGCGTGACTACACCCCCCGCCGTTATGACCTCGACAAGCTTGAACTCGACATCGACTTCGTCCTCCACGGCGACGGCCCTGCCTCGACCTGGGCCGAACAGGCCAAGCCGGGGCAGTTCCTGCACATCGGCGGCCCGCGTGGCTCGATGATCGTGCCGGACATCTTCGACAGCTACCTGCTGATCGGCGACGAAACCGCCCTGCCCGCCATTGCCCGCCGACTCGAAGGGCTGGCGGCCAATCGCAAGGCGCTGGTGGTGATCGAAGTGGAAAACGGCAAGGAACAGCAGCCGCTGGAGTGCGCTGCGCAGGTCAATGTGATCTGGGTATTGCGCGAAGGGGGCAAAGACAATCTGCTGGCCACCATCAAGCAGTTGCAGGTGCCCAAGGGCAATCTGTATGCGTGGGTGGCGACCGAGACCAAGGTTTCGCGGCAGATTCGCCGGGTGCTGCTCGATGAGCATGGGCTGGACGAGCAGTTCGTCAAAGCCGTCGGTTACTGGCGCGCCGAAGGCTCCGAAGAAGAGTGAAACGAGCGGCGGCGCTGTTAAAGGCGCCGCCCTTGCCAGCGATCAATCCCGATCACCAGCAACGCAATCAGCACAAACCCCAGCAGTATCCCGCCGGCATTGACGAACACCTGTGGATAACCCAACAACACCACGTCAATGAACGGATAGGCGTAAGCCCCCAGCAGATGCCCGCGCAACAGCGCATAGGCGAAGTACACCAGCGGATAGATCAGCCACAGCGGCAGGTGCTTCAGACGCAAGCTGCCCTTCGGCACGCACACCCACCAATACGCCAGGAACAGCAGCGGCATCACGTCGTGGAGCAATTCGTCAGCGATAAACTGCCAGCCCTGCGGATGCCACAAGTGTCGCAACAAAAGGCTGTAAGCCAGGCCGACCACGGCAATACTCACCGCGATCCCGCTGCTGACCCAGGGTTGCAGAAACCAGCGGCGGGCAGCGGATTCGCGATCCGTCACTGCGCATGTCAACACCACCGCCACCAGGGTGTTGGTGATCACGGTGAAGTAACTGAAGAAGCTCACCAGCCCGCCCAGCAGACTGGCGCCGACGCTCAGGCGAGCGAAGAAAATCAGGTACAGCTGAATCCCCAGCCCGGCCCAACCCAGCACCGCGGCCGAAGTGATCAGGCGTCGCCGCCGCACGGCGTTCATCTCAGAGCGGGCGCTTGGTGCGCATCAGTTTCACGTACAGACGCTCAACCTTTTCCCGCGCCCATGGCGTCTTGCGCAAAAAGGTCAGGCTCGACTTGATGGTCGGATCGCTCTTGAAGCAACGAATGTCGATACGCTCGGCCAGGCCCGACCACTCGTAATGGGTCACCAGTGCATTGAGGATCTGTTCGAGGGTCACACCGTGCAGCGGATCGGGGTTGTGGTCGTTCATGCCGGGCCTTTGGGCGAAGTGAAAATGCAGAAGCCGCGCACCTTAGCCGAGGGGCTGAGCCGGTGGAAGGCCTTCCTTCAAATGTAGGTGAACCGTGCAAGATCGCAGGCTCCGTCGACAGCGGCAATGTGATCGATTGCCGCACTGTTACCGAATCCGAAAGGGTTCATGTCTGCAAAAGCACTTTGTGTTTTTGTAACGGGACATTATCCTGCCGCCCTTCTGCTGAATCGCTTCACTGCCTGCGTCAAATCGTAGCGGTCAGCCCATCCCCCCAAAAAGATCAAGAAAGACCATTTCATGCCTGATTTTCCGTTCTTCCGAGACAGCGCTATCTCAACCCTGCGCCTGATCGGCGGCTGCACCGCCCTTGGCCTCGCCACCTGCACCCAGGCCGCCCCGGCCTTCGACAGTGAATCACCGTATATGCTCGGTGACTGGAACGGCACCCGCAGCGAACTCTCGGCAAAAGGTATCGACTTCAAGCTCGACTACACCGGTGAAATGGGCAGCAACCTGCACGGCGGCTACGACCACGACCGCACTGCACGCTACAGCGATCAATGGGGCCTCGGTACCCATCTGAACCTGCAAAAACTGCTCGGCTGGAGCGACGCCGAATTCCAGTTGACCGTGACCAAGCGCAGCGGCAACAACATCAGCAACGACCGCATCAACGACCCGCGCGTCGGTGGTTTCACTTCCGCCCAGGAAGTCTGGGGCCGTGGCCAGACCACCCGCCTGACGCAGATGTGGTACCAGCAGAAATTCTTCGACCAAAAGCTCGACATCAAGGTCGGCCGCTTCGGCGAAGGCGAAGACTTCAACAGCTTCCCGTGCGACTTCCAGAACCTGGCGTTCTGCGGCTCGCAGGTCGGCAACTGGGTCGGCGGCATCTGGTACAACTGGCCGGTCAGCCAATGGGCGCTGCGCGTCAAGTATCACCTGACGCCCGAGCTGTACGCGCAGGTCGGCGCTTATGAGCAGAACCCGTCGAACCTCGATCGCGGCAACGGCTTCAAACTCAGCGGCAGCGGCACCCAGGGCGCGATTCTGCCGGTGGAGCTGGTGTGGACGCCGAAACTCAACGGCCTGCCGGGCGAATACCGCGCCGGTTACTACTACAGCAACGCCAAGGCCACTGACGCCTATAAAGACAGCAACGGCCAGCCGGCGGCCCTGAGCGGCGAGGCCTATCGCAGCGCCTCCAGCAAACACGGCGTGTGGCTCGGCGTGCAGCAACAGATCACCAGCGTCGCCAGCGACAACTCCCGCGGCTTGAGCGTGTTTGCCAACGGCACGATGCACGACAAGAAGACCAACGCCGTCGACAACTACGTTCAGGCCGGCGTGGTCTACAAAGGCCTGTTCGACGCCCGCGCCAAGGACGACATCGGCTTTGCCCTGGCTCGCGTCCACGTCAACCCGGCCTACCGCAAAAATGCCGAGGCGACCAACCAGGCCCGCGCCGTCTACGACTACGACGATCCGTCCTACCTGCCGCCGCAGGACACCGAATACAGCGCCGAACTCTATTACGGCGTGCACGTCACCAACTGGCTGACCGTGCGCCCGAACCTGCAATACATCCGCCATCCGGGTGGCGTGGACAAGGTCGATGACGCACTGATCGGCGGGATCAAGATCCAGTCGTCGTTCTGAGCGGTACCCGCAGAAGATTCACTTAGCTGAACAAGTTTTATATGAACCATGCCCGCGCCCAATCGTCATCTAAAGTGACTACAGCGCGGGACTACTTGAAACGTCACGGAGAACCACACTATGAGCACCGAAAGTGCTTCGAGTCGAGGCCGTCTGCTACCGAGCCTGCTCGGCATTCTGCTTCTACTGATGGGCCTGGCCATGCTGGCCGGGGGAATCAAGCTGAGCACGCTCGGCGGCTCGCTGTACTACCTGCTGGCCGGTATCGGCATCACGCTGACCGGCATTCTGATGCTGATGCGTCGCCGCGCAGCACTGGGCCTGTACGCCATCGTGCTGTTTGCCAGCACCGTATGGGCGCTGTGGGAAGTCGGTCTGGACTGGTGGCAACTGGTGCCGCGTCTGGCACTGTGGTTTGTCCTCGGCTTCGTGATGCTGCTGCCGTGGTTCCGTCGCCCGCTGCTGCTCAACGGTCCTGCACCGATGGGCATCGGCGGCCTGACCGTGGCCGTGGTTCTGGCCGGCGTCACCGCCCTGGCCAGCCTGTTCACCCACCCGGGCGAAACCTTTGGCGAACTGGGTCGCGACACCGCCGACACCACCAGCACCGCGCCAGCCATGCCCGATGGCGACTGGCAGGCCTACGGCCGCAGCGAATTCGGTGACCGTTACTCGCCACTGAAGCAGATCACCCCGGCCAACGTCGGCAAACTGCAAGAAGCCTGGCGCATCCAGACCGGCGACCTGCCGACCGCCGATGACCCGGTCGAGCTGACCAACGAAAACACTCCGCTGAAAGCCAACGGCATGCTCTATGCCTGCACCGCTCACAGCAAAGTGCTGGCGCTGGACCCGGACACCGGCAAGGAACTGTGGCGCTTCGACCCGCAGATCAAGAGCCCGGTCGGCTTCAAGGGCTTCGCCCACATGACCTGCCGTGGCGTGTCGTACTACGACGAAGCCGCTTACGCCAAGTCTGCAACCGCCGCCTCCGCCGTCATCTCCGAGGCCGGCAAAGCCGTCGCCCAGGCGTGCCCGCGTCGCCTGTACCTGCCGACCGCCGATGCCCGCCTGATCGCACTGAACGCCGACACCGGCAAGATCTGCGAAGGCTTCGGCAACAAAGGCGTGGTTGACCTGACCCAGGGCATCGGCCCGTTCACCCCGGGTGGCTACTACTCCACCTCGCCAGCCGCGATCACTCGCGATCTGGTGATCATGGGTGGCCACGTCACCGACAACGAATCGACCAACGAGCCGTCCGGCGTGATCCGCGCCTACGACGTTCGCGACGGTCACCTGGTATGGAACTGGGACAGCAACAACCCGGACGCCACCGAACCGTTGGCCCCGGGCCAGATCTACAGCCGCAACTCGGCGAACATGTGGTCGCTGGCCAGTGTTGATGAAAAACTCAACATGGTTTACCTGCCACTGGGCAACCAGACCCCAGACCAGTGGGGCGCCGACCGCACCCCGGGCGCCGAGAAATTCAGCGCCGGCGTGGTAGCCCTGGACCTGAGCACCGGTAAAGTGCGCTGGAACTACCAGTTCACCCACCACGACCTGTGGGACATGGACGTTGGCAGCCAGCCAACCCTGCTGGACATGAAAACCGCCGACGGCATCAAGCCTGCGCTGATCGCCCCGACCAAACAGGGCAGCCTGTACGTCCTCGACCGTCGTGACGGCACGCCGATCATCCCGATCAAGGAAATCCCGGTTCCGCAAGGCGCCGTGAAAGGCGACCACACCGCCCCGACCCAGGCCCGTTCGGACCTGAACCTGCTGGCCCCGGAACTGACCGAAAAAGCCATGTGGGGCGCCAGCCCGTTCGACCAGATGCTGTGCCGCATCCAGTTCAAGGAACTGCGCTACGAAGGCCAATACACGCCTCCGTCGGAACAGGGCAGCCTGATCTATCCGGGTAACGTCGGCGTGTTCAACTGGGGCGGCGTATCGGTCGACCCGGTTCGCCAGATGCTGTTCACCAGCCCGAACTACATGGCCTTCGTCTCGAAAATGGTGCCACGCGAAAAAGTCGCGGCCGGCAGCAAACGCGAGAGCGAAACCGCTGGCGTGCAACCGAACACCGGCGCGCCATACGCGGTGATCATGCACCCGTTCATGTCGCCACTGGGCGTACCGTGCCAGGCCCCGGCCTGGGGCTACGTGGCCGGTATCGACCTGACCACCGGCAAAGTCGTCTGGAAACGCAAGAACGGCACCAGCCGCGACAGCTCGCCAATCCCGATCGGCTTCACCCTGGGCGTGCCAAGCATGGGCGGCTCGATCGTTACTGCTGGCGGCGTCGGCTTCCTCAGCGGCACGCTGGACCAGTACCTGCGCGCCTACGACGTGAACTCTGGTAAAGAACTGTGGAAATCGCGTCTGCCTGCTGGCGGCCAAGCGACCCCGATGACCTACACCGGCAAGGACGGCAAGCAATACGTCCTGCTCGTAGTGGGTGGTCACGGCTCGCTGGGCACCAAGATGGGTGACTATGTGATTGCGTACAAACTGCCGGAATAAGCTTTAGCGGCGGTAAAGAGAAAGGCGATGCCCTGTGAGGGGTGTCGCCTTTTTTTGTGGGCTGCGTTTTTACACGGGGTGTGTATGTCCTACAGACAGGGTGTTTGGAGGGGATGTTTCTGACATGTCGCGTCGGTTGTCGCTCGGAAACGGGGTGGATAGGCTTTGGGGGTCGCTGCAAATTCAGCGATGGGGCGTCGCGGCCCGATAACTGATGCATAATCGCCAACCTCACGGCACCCCGGTGCCTGTTGTGTGTGTGTCATGGCGGCTGTGCGCGGGATACCTTCTCTGGAGGTATGCCGATTCCTCAGTTATCGGTCCGCGAACCCGCGTACAGCTGCCACCTCAGATTGCGTCGCGGCAATCGAAGGCAGCTCCAATTTCACCAACTGAGTATTCACCATGAAAAAACCAACACCCAATCCCCCCGAATCAAACGACGCATCGCCCTACGAATCGCCAGACTCCAAAAAACTCCACGACGCTGCCGAGCGCGCGCTCGACCACTACCTGAAACCCAACGCCACCACCCTGCGCTTCCATAAACCCAGCACCATGTTCCAGGTCGCACCCGATCAGGACAGCGAAAGCCTGCTGGTCCACGCCTGCGAATCACTGGCACAGGCCAGCCTCATGACCAGTGACATCGCCTCACACATCGACCTCCCGCAGCGGCGGACAATCCTGGCCATTCAGCAAATCATCATGCTGGCTGAGCTGGCGGTGAATCGGGTGCTGGATAACGTCGAAGTACAGCGTTACCCAACACACAGCTAAGCCGCCCTGACGAAACCGACCTGCCAGCGACAGACCGCATTCGCTGGCAGATCGATTGGGACGCGGAGCGTCCCGGGCTGCATTCCCACGCGGAGCGTGGGAACGATCAAGTTACAGCCATGCGCGGGAGGGCCTAGGCCCTGCCAGGTTCCATTCCCCGGTCGACCAACCCGCGCATGGCTCCTCAAACAAACCGGATGAGCATTAGCTCGACAACGCTCTTGATCTTGATCCACAGGTCCCGTCGGCAGGCTGAGTGGAGGGGTTCATCCGGGGGTAGGCGCGCAGCGCCGTTCGACGCAGTCGAACACATCGAGAGGAGGTGCAGCGAAGCAAACCGGAGGCGATGCCCCCGGATGAATCCCGGAACGAAGGAACCCCGAGCCCCAGCGAGCGGGCCGAACGGTGGGACAAGCCTTTTTTTGCTTACTTTTTTGAGGCGTTTGTCAAAAAAGTGAGTCGCCGTAAGGGCGAAACCGCCAGCGGGCGCCCCCGAAGAAACGGATATGTACCCGATAAAACCGCAGCTTGGTCGGCCCAGAGGCCGCCAAGCCCAAAACCCTGTCAAACCCCTGAACACACAAGCAGAAACACCCACCCCCATTGAAACCACCAAAAGCCTGCCCCATCTAACACCCATACCCAATTGCGCAGGTGCCCCATGAGCGACCAGCAAGAATTCCCCGAGAACCCCGACGACATCACCGAAACCGACGCCGAACACATCGAACACCACGTCCCCGGCAAAGGCCTCGCCCTGCCCGGCCAGAACCTGCCGGACAAGGTCTACATCATCCCGATCCACAACCGCCCGTTCTTCCCGGCCCAAGTTTTGCCGGTCATCGTCAACGAAGAACCCTGGGCCGAAACCCTCGAACTGGTCAGCAAATCCGACCACCACTCCCTGGCCCTGTTCTTCATGGACACGCCCCAGGAAGACCCGCGCCACTTCGACACCAAGGCACTGCCGCAATACGGCACCCTGGTCAAGGTGCACCACGCCAGCCGCGAAAACGGCAAACTGCAATTCGTCGCCCAGGGCCTGAGCCGCGTCCGCATCAAGACCTGGCTCAAACACCATCGCCCGCCGTATCTGGTTGAAGTCGAATACCCGCACCAGCCCACCGAGCCGACCGACGAGGTCAAGGCCTACGGCATGGCGCTGATCAATGCGATCAAGGAACTGCTGCCACTCAACCCGCTGTACAGCGAAGAACTGAAGAACTACCTCAACCGCTTCAGCCCCAACGATCCGTCGCCGCTGACCGACTTCGCCGCTGCCCTGACCTCCGCCACCGGCCCCGAGCTGCAGGAAGTGCTCGACTGCGTGCCGATGCTCAAGCGCATGGAAAAAGTCCTGCCGATGCTGCGCAAGGAAGTCGAAGTCGCGCGCCTGCAAAAAGAAATCTCCGCCGAGGTGAACCGCAAGATCGGCGAGCATCAGCGCGAGTTCTTCCTTAAAGAACAGCTCAAGGTCATCCAGCAGGAACTCGGCCTGACCAAGGACGACCGCAGCGCCGACCTCGAACAGTTCGAGCAGCGCCTGGAGGGCAAAGTCCTGCCGACGCAGGTGCAGAAGCGCCTCGAAGAAGAAATGAACAAACTGTCGATCCTCGAAACCGGATCGCCGGAATACGCGGTCACCCGCAACTACCTCGACTGGGCGACCTCGGTGCCGTGGGGCGTGTACGGCGAGGACAAACTCGACCTCAAGCACGCGCGCAAGGTGCTCGACAAACACCACGCCGGCCTCGATGACATCAAGGACCGGATCCTCGAGTTCCTCGCCGTCGGTGCCTATAAAGGCGAGATCAGCGGTTCCATCGTGCTGCTGGTCGGCCCGCCGGGCGTGGGTAAAACCAGTGTCGGCAAATCCATCGCCGAATCCCTTGGTCGGCCGTTCTACCGCTTCAGCCTCGGCGGCATGCGTGACGAAGCCGAGATCAAGGGCCATCGCCGTACCTACATCGGCGCGCAACCGGGCAAACTGGTGCAGGCGTTGAAAGACGTCGAAGTGATGAACCCGGTGATCATGCTCGACGAGATCGACAAGATGGGCCAGAGCTACCAGGGCGACCCGGCCTCGGCGCTGCTGGAAACCCTCGACCCGGAACAGAACGTCGAATTCCTCGACCACTATCTGGACCTGCGGATGGACCTGTCGAAAGTCCTGTTCGTCTGCACCGCCAACACCCTGGATTCGATTCCCGGCCCGTTGCTGGACCGGATGGAAGTGATTCGCCTGTCGGGTTACATCACCGAAGAAAAAGTCGCCATCGCCAAGCGTCATCTGTGGCCGAAACTGCTGGAAAAGGCCGGCGTGTCCAAGGGCAGCCTGAGCATCAGCGACACGGCGCTCAAGGCCTTGATCGACGGTTACGCCCGTGAAGCCGGCGTGCGTCAGCTGGAAAAACAGATGGGCAAACTGGTGCGTAAAGCGGTGATGAAGCTGATCGACGACCCGAAAGCGGTGATCAAGCTCGGGCCGAAAGACCTCGAAGCGTCACTCGGCCATCCAGTGTTCCGCAACGAGCAAGTGCTGTCCGGCACCGGCGTGATCACCGGCCTCGCGTGGACCAGCATGGGCGGCGCGACCCTGCCGATCGAAGCCACGCGGATTCACACCTTGAATCGTGGTTTCAAACTCACCGGGCAACTGGGCGATGTGATGAAGGAGTCGGCGGAGATCGCCTACAGCTACGTCAGTTCGCACCTGAAATCCTTCGGTGGCGATCCGAAATTCTTCGACGAGGCTTTCGTCCACCTGCACGTGCCGGAAGGCGCAACACCGAAGGACGGCCCGAGCGCCGGCGTGACCATGGCCAGTGCCCTGCTCTCCCTCGCTCGTAATCAGCCGCCGAAAAAAGGCGTGGCCATGACTGGTGAACTGACGCTGACCGGGCATGTACTGCCGATTGGCGGGGTACGCGAGAAAGTGATCGCGGCGCGGCGGCAGAAGATTTTCGAGCTGATTCTGCCGGAGCCGAATCGGGGTAACTTCGAGGAACTGCCGGATTACCTGAAGGAGGGCATTACAGTGCATTTCGCCAAGAAGTTTGCGGATGTGGCGAAGGTGCTTTTTTGATCACTCTGTAACGATCGTTCCCACGCTCCGCGTGGGAATGCATCCTGTGACGCTCCGCGTCACGGTTGCGAAGGGACGCAGAGCGTCCCGGGCGGCATTCCCACGCGGACGGTTCGACGCCTCGACGTGGGAACGATCACGCCAAGCTTGGCGTTGTCACACTTTGTCTCATCTTCAGTTATGCTCGCCGTTCGTCGCCAACGCCGGAGCCACTGAATCCATGTCCCCCATTCGCCTGTTTGTCCCCCTGTCCCTCGCCCTGCTGGCCGCCTGCGCCACGCAACCGAAAACCAACGTGACCGTGGAAAAACAGAGCGAATGCCCGGTGCGGCTGACCAACGGCCAGAACCTGATCGTCATGCTGCCAAGCAACCCCACCACCGGCTACCGCTGGGCCATTCAAGACTCGGCCGGCGGTGTGCTGCATGCCCTGAGCCCCGAGGTTTACAGCAGTCCGAAAGATTCCGGCATGGTTGGCGCGGGTGGTTTCTCCACCTGGCGCTTCCAGGCCTTCGCTTCCGGCACCGGGCGCCTGCGCCTGACATCACAGCAACCCTGGGAGCCTGAAGTCGAGCCGGTGGAAACCTTTGACTGCGCGATCTCGGTGAACTGACCGTGGGCTGGTTGATCCTGGCGCTGATGGGCGCAGTGACCTTTCTTTATGGCGTCAGCACCCATGCGGCGTTGCTTTGCCTGCTGGTCAAACCGTTGCCGGTACTGGCCCTGCTCGGCTGGCTGCACGATGCGCCGCCCAGCGACTATCGCCGCTGGATCAGCCTCGGTCTGATTTTCTCGTTGCTCGGCGATGTGTTGCTGGCGTGGCCGGGGGATCTGTTCGTATTTGGCTTGGGGGCGTTTCTGGTCGCGCACCTGGCGTATCTCAAGGCTTACCTCAGCGATTGCCGTCGCCTGGCCCTGCTGCCGCTGATCCTGGCGCTCAGCGTCGGCGCCGTGCTGTTGGGCATCCTGATCTCCAGCGGACTCGGGCCATTGACCGTGCCAGTGATCGTTTACGGCACAGCCATCAGCGCCATGCTCTGGCGCGCCCTGGCACGACTCGGCAGCGGCGTGCCGCAACGTTCGGCGCTGCTGGCGGCTGGCGGCGCGGTAGCGTTCGTGTTCTCCGACAGCGTGATCGGCATCAATCGGTTTGTCACCCCGTTCAATGCAGCGCCCTACATCATCATCCTCAGCTATTGGCTGGGGCAGTGGGGGATTGCGGCATCGGCGTTTTCCCAAAGCAAACGTCCGGAACTGTGAGACGGCGGTTTATCAGACAACCCGCGCATCTGCGCGCCAGTTTGGCTAAAATGCCGGCCTTTTCATCGACACCGCCGGAACCGCCGTGAGCAAAGAACCCGATCGCATTTTCGCCCAGCCGATGGCCCAGGTGCCTGACTTCGCCTTCAACGAGGACGTGGTGCGGGTGTTCCCGGACATGATCAAGCGCTCGGTGCCGGGTTACCCGACCATCGTCGAGAACCTCGGCGTGCTCGCGGCGCAGTTCGCTCAGCCGAACAGCGTGCTCTACGACCTCGGCGCCTCCCTCGGTGCGGTGACCCAGGCCTTGCGTCGCCACGTACGCACCGACGGTTGCCGGGTGATCGCGGTGGATAACTCGGCGGCGATGGTCGAGCGCTGCCGCGAGTACCTCAACGGTCAGGATTCGATGTTTCAGGAGTTGCTGCCGGTCGAGGTGATCGAAGGCGATATCCTCGCCCTCGATTTCAAACCGGCCTCGGTGGTGGCGCTGAATTTCACCCTGCAATTCATCGCCCCGGAGCAGCGCACCGCGTTGCTGTCGCGCATTCGCCACTCGTTGCTGCCGGGCGGCGCACTGATCCTGTCGGAGAAGCTGCGCTTCAACGATGCCGAAGAACACGCGCTGCTGACCGATCTGCACGTCGCGTTCAAACGCGCCAACGGCTACAGCGAACTGGAAATCGCCCAGAAGCGCAGCGCCATCGAAAACGTCATGAAGCCCGACAGCCTCGAAGAACACCGCGAACGCCTGCTGGCCGCCGGGTTCTCGAAAGTCGTGCCGTGGTTCCAGTGTCTTAACTTTGCCTCGTTGATTGCCTTGCCATGATTGATCTGTCCCCCCTCGCCCGCCGTCTGGCCGGCTCGCCGCTGGCCGAATGGGCCGACACCCTGCAAGCACAGCTCGACAAGAAAATGGAGAAAGGCCACGGCGATCTGGAGCGCTGGCAGAGTGCGCTGGACGCCTTGCCGAAGATCCAGCCGACCGAAGTCGACCTGCTCGATGGCCTGAAGCTGGACACCGATTGCGACGACGAAACCCGCGCACAGATGCGCACCGCGCTGATGGGCCTGTCGCCGTGGCGCAAGGGGCCGTTCGATCTGTTTGGCGTGCACGTCGACACCGAATGGCGCTCGGACTGGAAGTGGTCGCGAGTCTCCCCGCATCTGGATCTGAAGGGCAAACGCATCCTCGATGTCGGTTGCGGCAACGGCTATTACATGTGGCGCATGCTCGGCGCCGGCGCCGACAGCGTGATCGGCGTTGATCCGAACTGGCTGTTCTTCTGCCAGTTCCAGGCGGTGCAGCGTTATCTGTCAGAGCCGAATGCCTGGCATTTGCCCTTCCCGTTCGAAGACCTGCCGCCGAATCTGGAAGGCTTCGACACGGTGTTTTCCATGGGTGTGTTCTATCACCGCCGTTCGCCGATCGAGCATTTGCTGGCGCTGAAAGATTGCCTGGTGAAGGGCGGCGAACTGGTGCTGGAGACGCTGGTGGTCGAGGGCGACAAGCATCAAGTGCTGGTGCCGGAAGACCGTTATGCGCAGATGCGTAACGTGTGGTTTTTGCCATCGGTGCCAGCGCTGGAGTTGTGGCTGCGCCGTGCCGGGTTTACTGACGTGAAATGCGTGGACGTGAGCACCACCACTGTTGAAGAGCAGCGCGGGACTGAGTGGATGAAGTATCAGTCGTTGAGTGATTTTCTTGATCCGGAAGATCACAGCAAGACGATCGAAGGACTGCCGGCGCCGATGCGGGCGGTGATTGTCGCGAAGAAGTAAATCTTCCGAACACTAAAAAACCTGTGGGAGTGGGCATGCCCGTTCCCACAGATTTTTATTCAGTCTGCAGGTTTCGCGCGGCGTGCCCGGAAGAATTCGGTCAGCACGGCGCCACACTCCTCCGCCAACACCCCGCCTTCATACAGCACTCGATGGTTGAGAAAGCCCTGAGTGAAGAACTGCCCCTGGCTCTGCACAATCCCGGCCTTGGGCTCCAGCGCGCCATACACCACGCGAGCAACCCGCGAATGCACGATCAGCCCGGCGCACATGCTGCACGGTTCCAGCGTCACGTAGAGCGTGCTGCCCGGCAGGCGATAATTGCTGACTGCCTGAGCGGCGGCACGGATAGCAACCATCTCCGCATGTGCACTCGGATCGCTCCCCGTGATCGGGCAGTTGAAGCCGCGACCGATGATCTCGCCGTCCTGCACCAGCACCGCGCCCACCGGCACTTCGCCGAGGGCTGCGCCTTGGGCGGCCAACGCCAATGCTTCACGCATGAAGTCGCGATCACGGCTGCGGTCGATGATCGCCGCGGGGCGAATCTGGCGCATCACTTCACCTCGATGGCGGCCATCAGGCCGGTTTCCATGTGGTCGATCACGTGGCAGTGGAACATCCACACCCCCGGGTTATCCGCCACCAGCGCCACTTGCGCGCGCTCGTTCTTGCCCAGCAGATAAGTGTCGGTGAAGTACGGCACGATCTTGTGCCGGTTCGACGCAATCACCTTGAAGCTCATGCCGTGCAGGTGGATCGGGTGCTGGTACTGGGTCATGTTCTTCAGTTCGAAAATATAGCTCTGGCCCAGTTTCAGGCTGGCGATCGGCCGGTCGGCGCAGGTCTTGTCGGTGATGTCCCAGGCCTTGCCGTTGATCTGCCACAGGCTCGGCGGCTTGCCGTTGTCGACATTCACCGACACCGAACCGACCCATTCGAAATTGAAGTTGAGTTTCTCGGCATTGGCCAGGTCAGGCTCCGCGACCGGGTTGGCCGGGAGAGCCTTCGGCCAGTCGGTCGGCGAGTCATTGTTGGCCACCGAACGCAGGGTACCCAAACGTACCGGGCCGTTGCGCAACGACAGTTCCTCACCGGCCGGCGGCGCCTTGATCGCCAGGCAGATGCGCATGCCCGGACCCAGCCAGTATTCCTTGCCCAACGGGCGCGGCTCGACCGGGTTGCCGTCCAGCGCATAGATCTGCGCTTCGACGCCGGGAATATTGATGCGATAGGTCAGGGTGTTGTCGAGGTTGAGCAGGCGTACGCGGGTGATCTGCCCCGCCGGCAACTCGATCACCGGCGAAGGCACACCGTTGATGGTCGACAGCCGACCCGCCGTGCCGCCACGGGCCGCTTCGCGCGGAATGCTGAACTCGACGAAGTTGCCCTCGTCGTCGATGTGCCAGTTTTTCAGGCTCAGGGTCTTTTCGTACTTGAAGCCTGTCGGCTCGCGCTCTTCGACGATCAACGGCCCGACCAGCCCACGACCGAGTTCTTCGCTACTGCTGACGTGCGGGTGATACCAGTAGCTGCCGGCGTCCGGCACACGGAATTTGTAATCGAAGTATTCGCCCGGCAGCACCGGCAATTGCGAGACGTACGGCACGCCGTCCATCTCCAGTGGCAGGCGAATGCCGTGCCAGTGAATGGTCGTCGCGACCGGCAGGTGATTGATGAACCGCACCCGCAGCCATTCGCCCTGACGTACGCGCAACTCAGTACCCGGCGCCGACGGGCCAAACGCCCAGGCTTCGGTCTTGTGCCCTGGCACCAGCTCGACGTCCAGTGGCGCGGCGATCAGCTCATAGTCATGCCCCGCGTCGGCATCGGCCATTTTGCCCAGCCAGTAACGCGACGCGCCCCCCGCGCCCACACCAACGACAACAAGACCGGCCAGGCCACCGAGGATTTGGCGACGGGTAAAGGACATGAACTCAACTACCTCACGTATCTGCGGCGGGCCCGCAGACCCGTAAAGGGCGAATACGATACACCTGCAATTGCGAAACAGTAAGGGCAGCGCGGCGACTGGCCGCAGTTCCTCAGAGCGAAAAGCAGGACTCAACTGCTGCAAATTGCCGGGTTTTCGTACTGGATCCTGATCGTTTTCCCATACGTCACGCCTATTGTTCCGACACCCGTTACACACAGCAGCCGACAGACCCTTCCTACGCCCGCCTGAAATGATCCGGTCCCATCCGTACCACCCTCAAGGAAAGATCGTGGACACATCCGAAAACACTGCATTACCCAATGTTGCCGACAAACTGGTCCTGAAAAATCTTGTACCCGCACTGGTTCAGGCCTGCCCCGACATGTACGAAATGGCCTGTGATATCGCCAGGGATATCCTGCGCAAACATGGCGTGGATCATCTGGACCCAGAACAGGTTTACTGGCACCGCTTCAAGTTCTCCAGCAGCAGCTGGAAAGCCTTCACGGGCTGGGAACATCATGGTGCCCGGCCAACCGAGTCCATGACCTTGCCGCAACTGGTGATCCAGCGGTTCCGCGTCGGTGATCAGGACAACTCGGACATGCTCGATGTCGATGGGGGCTTTTACACGACCGGACCGGACGCCGAGGACTTCGACGAAACCAATGAAGTGCGGTTGCACGGCAACGAGGTGCTGAAGGATTTCTGGGCGATCAACTTTGCCGATCTGTTCAATCAAAAGGTCGCCTCGTTCTGGAAAAAACACACCAGGACGTTCCGCAGCCTGGCCAAGTGCACCTTTCTCGCCCAGGCCATGGAGGATCGCGAGGGTGGCCGGTTGTCGGACGAGAACTTCCGAACCGTGATCAAGGCTGTCGCCGGCAATGTGAGCTGGCCCGTCACGTTGCAGATGCTGGAGGAGGATGCTGCGCCCGCCAAGGGAATGCATCTGAGCCTGCTGAAGGTGGGGGGTTATGTAGCGACCGATATTCTGTGCATCACCGACGTCAATGGCCGAAAGATCCTCTACACCCCCGGAGAAATCTGGGGTCTGCATGCCTTCGAGACAGCGAAGGATCTGCATTGGTGGGTGTTGTCGCAAACCCGTAAACCGGCTGACCGCCAACGTTTCCTCGCGCACTTTCAAGTGGCCGATCACGACATCATGGAAGACACCTCATGGCGCGACGCTGCGAAACCGGGGTGGCTCCCCCTGTTGAGTCCCGGGACATATCTGCTCACTGAGATATTCCGCCCGCCGCATGTCGAAAATGTCGGGCTCAATCATGTCCTGGATCTGCTGGTCAGCGCCTGGGACTGCGCCGATCACTCCCTGATCGAACACACCAGCGAGACGTTCAAGAGCGACGCCTTCACCTTCCTCGCCAGCGCCACTCACGCCAGGATGATCAGCGACGCCACGTTCATGATGCACACCAATGGCGATCTGCGGAAAAAGCTGTGGATCGGCTATCTGAATGCTTTCGGGCGCATGTTCGGCCCGATGGCGGCTGTCGGCTGGCCAGTAGCGCTGGCGGTCGTGGGTGCCGGCATTGCCAACGTCGGGTTGCAGATTGATCAGGCGGTCAATGGCAAGACACCCGGCGAGCGCAAGGCTGCCGTGACGGGCGCCATCTTCGCGACAATCGATACCCTGTTCAACGCCACCTTCCTCAAGGGCAGTGGCCGTCTGCCGGAAATAGCCGAGGCCAGTGCTGTTTTCGCACCGGAAGAAAAACTCGCCGAAGCGGTGCTTGCCCGCCCCTCACTGCCCCCGCTGGAGGACATCGCCCCGACACGTATCCTGCCCGCGCAGCCAGAGGATTTTCTCGCCTCATTCAAGACTGAAATCACTGAGGGCACCCGCGTCGAAACCGGCGATCCCAAATTGCAGGAGATCATCCTGACCGCGTCGGGCAAACGGTACATTTACATGCGCCGCGCGGGGAGCGACGGCTTTTACCAGGTGCGCTATGTCGAACAACTACGCGGCTGGGTGATTATCGATCCCGCCAATCCTTTCTCGTTTTACCGCAATGTCCCGGTCCGTTTGAACGAAGCACTCAGGTGGGAACCCGTCGCACGCCCCGGCCTCAAGGGCGGCATGAAGATTTTCGGCAAGTGGCCCTTCGGACACACTGCCGATCCACTGCCCGAAGTGGTCGTGCAGCCACTGGCGTACGACGTGCCGCAGACCTCGCGGCCAGCGTTGCAACCTGTGGCCGAAGCGCAGGTGGACGATTTCCCCCTGGATCCTCAGGACAGCAGCGACCGCTTCTATCAAGACTTCAAAACCCTGCGTCGCGGCCTGTATGACGATGCCATAGACGCCTATGCCACCGCCGAATTCCCGCCTCGACCGCTGGTCCCAGCCTTCAAACCCACGACACCGTTCACTGAAATGACCAAGCGCCTGTTCAAGGACGGCACCGGTCTGGTGATCGGTCAGGACAGCTCGGTAATCGGTGCCCGACGGCTACTTGTCGACAACCTCAAAGCGCTGAACAAGCAAAAGATCAGAACCCTTTATCTGGATCACTTGCTCACGGATTTCCATCAAACGGATCTGGATGTTTTCCATCAGACCGGCAAGATGCCGCCCGCCCTCGAACGATATCTGAAGGCTTTGGACGTCCGGTTCAAGACTGATCCGGCCGGGCCGCACTCCTACACCGAGCTGGTAAAAGCCGCGCAGAAAAACCACATCCGCGTGCAGGCCATCGACAGCATGGCCACCCGGCGCTTTCCACAGATGGAAGGCACCACGGAAGTCAGCAACCGGAAAATGATGAATTACTACTCGGACACCGTGATTCAAGCCGATCAAGCCGCACGAGGTGCTCATCGCTGGGTCGCACTGGTTGATGAAGCCCGCGCCAGCCGCTTCGACAAGGTTGCCGGGCTGAGTGAGCTGGAAGGAACGGTCGCACTGCGCGTCGAGGAAAGCGCGCTCGGTCAGGCTCAGGGACTGACCACCGACCCGGGAAAAAAGATCAAGGACATCCTGGAACGTCCCTTGGACGAGTTGAAAAGTGACCTGCGCCTGCAACTGAGCGCCCCGCCACCGATGGCAACAGCTCGCTCGCTGGAGGAGGCGTTGCCCAAGCCTGGCATGTTCATGGTGCAGGAGCCTTCCACCCTTGTTCACCGCAGCGGCGATGGCAGCCTGGTGCGCACGCCGATCCAGCAGGACACCGCCGGTTTTTCCATCCTCCGGCCTAAGTGGTCAGCCGTCAGCAGGCGTCACTTCGACAGCTTGCATGAGTTGCTGGAAGCCATTGAACACGAAGGCCTCACACAGGTACGCGTGCGTATCGACCCAACCGTCACACCCGGTCAGTCGCCAGACATTCAACCGTCCATCCCGGTGACCGAAGCGCCGCCCGCCCCGGATTTGATGGTCAAGGATCCACCTCGCTTTACCTCGCCGTATGAGATTCCGGTGCAGGCGCGTGCGGAGCTGAAAAATGTTGCCCGGGGCAACGACAGCCATCTGTTGGGCGACGCCCTCAAGTCATGGAGCGGCAATTCGCCTCTCGACACTTTCAAGGCGCTGCGAGGGCAACTGCACGAGGCGGCGGTGCGCTTCTATGCCGAATTGCGCCTGCCGGTGCGTCCGTCGATGGATTCGCTGACAGCGGGACTGTCGGGGCAAACATTCATCGAGCGGGTATTCGCAGAATTTCGTGGGCTGGTCATCGGCGAAAGTCATTCCGGTGTCGGCAGCAAACAATGGCTGATCGACAATATGCAAACCCTGGCCAACAAGGGTGTGAAGACCCTCTACTCCGAGCACCTGCTCACGGACTTCCATCAGGCCGCGCTGGACAATTACGCCAGGACTTCGGTCATGCCGCGGGATCTGGAGAACTACCTGATTCAGCTCGACAGCGGTCACATGACCGATCCGCTGCAACGCTACACCTTTCTCAATCTGGTCAAGGAAGCCAATCGCAACGGAATACGCGTTCAGGCCCTCGATTGCCTGGCCAGCTATCGGGTTGAAGGAATGAGAACGGCTGACCTGTCGGCGCGCCAGAGAATGATGAACTACTACGCTCACACCGTGATCGAGGCCGACCAGACGGCTCGCGGGCCGCATAACTGGGTGGCACTGGTGGGAAATTCCCACTCCAACACCTTTGAAGGCGTTGCCGGTGTCAGTGAGATAGAAGGTGCCGTCGGCTTGCGCGCCGAAGATGTCGCAGAAGGTCAGTCCGGTGGTATCGAAGCGGATCCCGGTAAAAGTCTCGGCGATCAAATGGGCAAGAATGAGGCGCTCGTCAAAGGCGACCTGCGCCTGCAAGTCGAAACGCCGTGGTTTGCGCGGACGAACTCAGAGATTGAACGGCTACTTTCCCGACCGGGTATGTATACCTTGACCAAGAAACTGCGCAACACACTCCTGGTTCATCGCAGCCGCACCAACCTTATCGTGGAAACTGATATTCGCTTCGAATCCGACCGCGTGTTCATTGAGCGGCCCGAATGGCCCACCGTGCATGAAAAACGCTTCGCCAATCTCCAGGCGCTGCTGAAGGCGCTTGATGAACGAGGCATGAAACTGGCCGGCTGGTCCAAGCCGTTGTAATCGACGTCTGATCACCAGATACAGAAAAGCCGCGTGAAACATCGTTTCACGCGGCTTTTTGTTGATCCCTTGCTTCAAACCATCATGGCTTGCGCGGGATCACTCCCACTCAATGGTCGCCGGCGGCTTGCTCGACACGTCGTAAGTGACGCGGGAGATGCCTTCGATTTCATTGATGATGCGGCCGGAAACGGTTTCCAGCAGTTCGTAAGGCAAGTGTGCCCAACGCGCGGTCATGAAGTCGATGGTTTCCACGGCACGCAGGGCCACGACCCAGGCGTAACGGCGGCCATCGCCAACCACGCCAACCGACTTGACCGGCTGGAATACTACGAATGCCTGGCTGACCTTGTGGTACCAGTCGGCCTTGCGCAGTTCTTCGATGAAGATGTGGTCGGCGCGACGCAGCAGGTCGGCGTATTCCTTCTTCACTTCACCGAGGATCCGCACGCCCAGGCCCGGGCCCGGGAACGGGTGACGGTAGACCATGTCGTACGGCAGGCCCAGTTCCAGGCCCAGACGACGGACTTCGTCCTTGAACAGTTCGCGCAGTGGCTCGACCAGTTTCAGGTTCATCTCTTCCGGCAGGCCGCCCACGTTGTGGTGCGACTTGATCACGTGCGCCTTGCCGCTTTTCGCGCCAGCCGACTCGATCACGTCCGGGTAGATGGTGCCCTGAGCCAGGTACTTGATGTTGTCCAGCTTGCAGGATTCGGCATCGAACACGTCGATGAAGGTGCGACCGATGATCTTGCGCTTCTTCTCCGGGTCGGCTTCGCCGGCCAGGTTGTTCAGGAACTGGTCTTCAGCGTTGGCGCGGATCACCTTGACGCCCATGTTCTCGGCGAACATGGCCATCACTTGCTCGCCTTCGTGCAGACGCAGCAGGCCGTTGTCGACGAATACACAGGTCAGTTGATCACCGATGGCCTTGTGCAGCAGCGCCGCAACCACCGAGGAATCCACACCGCCGGACAGGCCCAGCAGCACGTTGTCGGTGCCGACCTGCGCGCGGATGTTGGCGATGGCGTCTTCGGCAATCTTCGACGGGGTCCACAGCGCTTCGCAACCGCAGATGTCGAGGATGAAGCGCGACAGGATGCGACCGCCCTGCTTGGTGTGGGTCACTTCCGGGTGGAACTGCACGCCGTAGTAAGCGCGCTCATCGTTGAACATGCCAGCGATCGGGCAGCTCGGGGTGCTGGCCAGGATGTGGAAGTCTTCCGGCATCTTGGTGACCTTGTCACCGTGGCTCATCCACACGTCGAGGCCGAACAGGCCGTCGGCGTCGATGTGGTCTTCGATGCCGTCGAGCAGGCGGCTCTTGCCGACCACATCAACGCGGGCATAACCGAACTCACGCAGCTCGGAACCTTCAACCTTGCCACCCAGTTGCTCGGCCATGGTCTGCATGCCGTAGCAGATACCGAAGACCGGTACGCCCAGGTCGAACACCGCTTGCGGGCAGCGCGGGCTGTTGGCTTCGTGCACGGACTCGGGGCCGCCGGCGAGGATCACGCCTTTTGGCGCAAATTGGCGAATGGCTTCCTCGTCCATGTCGAACGGATGCAGTTCGCAGTACACGCCGATCTCGCGCACGCGGCGGGCGATCAGTTGGGTGTACTGCGAACCGAAGTCGAGGATCAGGATGCGGTGAGCGTGAATGTCGAGGGCCATGATTCAGTCTCGTCTAAGTAATTCAGAAACAGTCTTGATTCAGAAACGACTCGGGGCTGAATAAAACAGCCCCGGTCATTTAACGTTTTGCTTGAAGCCTCAACCTACGCGGTAGTTTGGCGCTTCTTTGGTGATCTGCACGTCGTGAACGTGGGATTCGGCCATGCCGGCACCGGTGATCCGCACGAACTCAGGCTTGGTGCGCATTTCTTCGATGTTGGCGCTGCCGGTGTAACCCATCGAGGAACGCAGACCGCCCATCAACTGGTGAATGATCGCGCTCAGGGTGCCCTTGTAAGGAACACGGCCCTCGATGCCTTCCGGAACGAGCTTCTCGGCGCCTGCCGAGGAGTCCTGGAAGTAACGGTCGGAGGAACCTTGAGCCTGGGACATGGCGCCCAGCGAACCCATGCCGCGATAAGCCTTGTACGAACGGCCCTGGAACAGTTCGATCTCGCCCGGTGCTTCTTCGGTACCGGCGAACATCGAGCCCATCATCACGCAGGAAGCACCGGCAACGATGGCCTTGGACAGGTCACCGGAGAAACGGATGCCGCCGTCGGCGATCAACGGAACACCGGTACCTTCAAGGGCAGCGGCGACGTTGGCGATGGCACTGATTTGCGGAACGCCGACACCGGCGACGATACGGGTGGTGCAGATCGAGCCAGGGCCGATACCGACTTTGACAGCGTCGGCGCCGGCTTCGGCCAGAGCCTTGGCGGCTGCGCCGGTGGCGATGTTGCCGCCGATCACCTGCACTTCAGGGAAATTCTCTTTGACCCAGCGAACGCGATCGATCACGCCTTTGGAGTGACCGTGAGCGGTGTCGACCACCACCACGTCCACACCGGCATTGACCAGCGCGGCAACGCGGTCACCGGTGTCTTTACCGGTACCGACCGCAGCGCCGACACGCAGACGACCTTGATCGTCCTTGCTGGCCAGCGGGTAAGCCTTGGCTTTTTCGATGTCTTTGACGGTCATCATGCCTTTGAGGGCAAACTTGTCGTCGACGATCAGGACTTTTTCCAGGCGGTGCTTGTGCAGCAACTCGCGGACTTCGTTCTTGTTGGCGCCTTCGCGAACAGTGACCAGACGCTCTTTAGGCGTCATCACTTCACGAACGGTGGCTTCCAGACGGGTTTCGAAACGCACGTCACGGGAAGTGACGATGCCGACCAGGTCGCCATCGTGCAGCACCGGAACGCCGGAAATGTTGTGCATGCGGGTCAGTTCGAACAGATCACGTACCGTGGCGTCAGCCTCGATGGTGATTGGGTCCTTGACCACACCGGCTTCGAACTTCTTGACCTTGCGGACTTCGGCAGCTTGCTGCTCGATGGTCATGTTCTTGTGGATAATGCCGATGCCACCTTCCTGAGCCATGGCGATTGCCAGACGGGCTTCAGTAACGGTGTCCATGGCGGCAGAAACCAGAGGAATATTCAGTTCGATGCCACGGGTGAGGCGGGTCTTGAGACTGACTTCGTTAGGAAGCACCTCGGAATAACCAGGCACTAAAAGAATGTCGTCGAAGGTCAGAGCTTCTTGGCTGATACGCAGCATCGCGGGGGCTCCCGAGCGGGAAAATGGAAGCGCGCCATTATAGTCAGACACCCCTTCGGGTTCAATGTAAAACTTGTCTTATATCAATGTTGCTGATGTACGGGAAAAGCAGCCCCTACAACTCGACCTTGACCCAGCTCACCGGTTGATCCAGCCAGTCGGCGAATTCGTCGATGAAACTCTGCTTGAACCCCGCCTCCAGCCAGTTGTTGAAGATGAAACCGAGGTTGGAAAACCCGCACTCCTGCAAATACAGAAAACCGTTGATGTCATCTTCATGCCCGCACTCGGGGCAGGTGAAGTTGTCGGTACGGCCCGGCATCCAGTCTTCCAGGCTTTCGAACAGCGCTTCGCCGATCTCCTGACGGCACTCGGCGCAACCGGCCTCTTCGAGAAAGCCTTTGGCCGGGGTGTAGATGCAGCGTTTGGTGACGACCTCCAGACCATTGATCGGCTCACCGAACGGCAGCGCCTCGGGGTGCAGCACCACCGCGCGGGCGCCATCGGCGATGGCGTAGGCCATGCGATTGCCGGTGCGCCCACAGGTGCTCAGTTCTTCCTTGACGATATTCTTGCGCACCAGCCAGCGCAGGATCGCTCGAGCCCGGGGTTCGTGCACCGGCAGGTTGGAGATTTTCGGGACGATGATGCTTTGGGAATTCATGGTGCAAGCCTGCTGCGTCAAAGGATGTTCTGCGACGAACGCGGCCGGCAGCTTAATCCCTGAGACAATCCGGTCAAGTGCTTAAATAGCGGCCGATCAGCGCCAGACCGCTCGCCAGCACCAGCCAGGTCACCAGCCGCACGAAGGCCTCGCGGGACAAGCGCTTGGTCAGCCGCCGTCCAATCCACAGTCCCAGCGCCATGGCCGGCAACAGACACAACGCCAGCATCAACAAGGGTAGCTCGGCATACACCCCGGCGATGGCGAACAGGCTCAAACGCACCACCGTGCTGCAACTGATCAGCGCACTTTGCGTGGCCCGGGCCGCGTCCTTGGGCAGTCGGCTGTTGAGGTAGATCGCATAAAGAAAGCCGCCACTGCCAAACAACGCGCCGAACAGTCCGCCCACCGTGCCCATCGGCAACGCCCACATCGCGGACAACTGCGCCGGCCGGGCCTTGATCCACAAGCTGTAAACCGCGTAGGCACTGATGAACAGCCCCATCAACAGCAACAACAGGTCGGACTTGAGGTTAAGCAGGAAAATCACCCCCAGCGTGCAACCCACCGCCATGCATGGCAGCAGCCGCAGCAATTCCGGTTTCGCCACATCGCGCCGCGACGGCAGCAGATTGCCGAAAGCAGCGACGAAATCCAGCAGCACCAGCAACGGCACGATCTTCGACAACGGCATGAACAGAATAAGGATCGGCCCCGCCACCAGCGCCGTACCGAACCCGGCAATGCCGAACACGATGTAGGCCAGCGCGATGGCCAGTCCGATCACCACCCAGCCCTGCACGCCCCACGACCATTCGCTCACCAACCCCGCCACGCTCATTCGCTCGCTTCCTATATAAGCCTGCGATGACTTTAGCCAGCGCCGAGGGTTGCGACTAATATCATCGAAACCGCCAAGCCATCTCGAAAAGGCATGCCTCGTGCTTTCAACCCGTCAATTGCGTTATTTCGTGGAAATCGCCGAGAGCGGCAGCTTCAGTGCCGCGGCCGAACGCCTGTTCATTGCCCAGTCGGCGCTGAGCCGGCAGATCAAGGACATGGAAAACCGCCTGCAAACACCGCTGTTCGAACGTACCGCGCGCCAGCCCCGGCTCACCGCCGCCGGCGAAGCGTTTTTGCCCCGGGCGAGGAACCTGCTCAACGAATTGAACAAGGCCAGCACCCTGGCCACGGAAATCGGCCAGGGCCAGCGTGGCACCTTGCGCCTGAGCCATTCCAGCACCGTACCGATCAGCGGCCGATTGTTGCGCGACATGAGCACCTACCTGGAGCAACAGCCCGGGGTTTCGCTGGACATCGGCACTCTGTCTTCGGAGGCACAGCTTGAAGAGTTGGCCGAGGGACGGCTCGACATCGGACTTTTGCGTCTGCCGGTTCTGCGCCAGCGCGAGGGCGTTCAGGTTGTGCCGCTCTACACCGAGCGCTTGCTGCTTGCTGTGCCGGAGAATCATCGACTGGTATTGCATGATGCAGTCGATCTGGCGCAATTGAAGGACGAAGCATTCATCTCCATCCCCCATCCGCAGCGCGGCGGACTGAGTTATTTGTGCGCAGACCTGTGCATGCGTCACGGCTTTTTCCCCCAGGCTGCGCGGGTGATGTCGCGCAAGACCACGCAATTGCAGTTGATCCAGGCCGGATTCGGCATCGCTCTGCTGCCGGAATCGATGCAGGACATCGCGCCCGCTGGTGTGAGATTTCTGCCGCTGACCGGCGATTGCCAGAGCACTGTCGCCCTCGCCTCTCGCCAAGATCCCACACCTTTGGTGCAACACTTCCTCCAGACATTCACCGGCGAAAGCCTTTAAACTGCGCCCCATGATTAAAGATCCCTTTGCAAGACTCGGCCTCGACCGCGAAGTCCTGACCGTCAGCCAGCTCAACGGCCGCGCGCGGGTGTTGCTCGAAGACGTGTTCAGCAACATCTGGGTCGAAGGCGAAATTTCCAACCTCGCCCGCCCGGCGTCCGGCCACGTGTATTTCACGCTCAAGGACAGCGGCGCGCAGGTACGTTGTGCGCTGTTCCGCCAGAACGCCGCGCGGGTGCGTCAGGCGCTGAAGGATGGTCTGGCGGTCAAGGTACGCGGCAAGGTCTCGCTGTTCGAAGGGCGTGGCGACTATCAGTTGATCCTCGACACCGTGGAGCCTGCCGGTGACGGCGCCCTGCGTCTGGCCTTCGATGCCTTGAAGGAAAAACTCAGCGCCGAAGGCCTGTTCAGTGCCGAGCGCAAGGTGCCGCTGCCGGCGCACCCGCAGCGCATCGGTATCATCAGTTCGCCGACCGGCGCGGTGATTCGCGACATCATCAGCGTGTTCCGCCGCCGCGCGCCGCAGGTGCAACTGACGCTGATTCCCACCGCCGTTCAGGGCCGCGAAGCCACCGCGCAGATCGTCCGCGCCCTGAAACTCGCAGATGCCCGTGGCTTCGACGCGCTGATTCTTGCCCGTGGCGGCGGCTCGCTGGAAGACCTCTGGTGCTTCAACGAAGAGGCCGTGGCCCGGGCGGTGGATGCCTGCGTGACGCCGATCGTCAGCGCGGTCGGGCATGAAACCGATGTGTCGATCAGCGACTTTGTGGCTGATGTTCGCGCACCGACTCCCTCTGCGGCGGCCGAATTGCTTGCCCCGGATTCCAGCCACCTGATCCGTCAGGTCGAAAGCCTGCACCGTCGGCTGGTGATGCGCATGCGCGATCGATTGATGCGTGACCGTCTGCGTCTTGAGGGCATGGCCCGTCGTCTGCGTCATCCCGGCGAACGATTGCGCCAGCAGGCACAACGCCTGGATGACCTGGACATGCGCATGCGCCGGGCGTTCGAGCGCCAGCTCAACACCCGCCGCGAACGTCTGATCCGCCTGGAAACCCGCCTTGCCGGGCAACACCCGGGACGACAACTGGCCCTGTTGCGCCAGCGTCTCGACAGCCTCGCCGAGCGCCTGCCACGAGCAATGAACGAAGGCCTGAAACGACGCCGTTTACAGTTGCAAAGCCAGATGCAGACCCTGCATGTGGTCAGCCCGCTGGCGACGCTTGGTCGTGGCTACAGCATTCTGCTCGACGAACGCGGCAACGCGATCCGCGACGCAGCGCAAACCCACACCGGCCAGCGCCTCAAAGCCAAACTGGGCGAAGGCGAACTGCAAGTGCGCGTCGAGGACAATCACCTGACACCTGTCACCCTCTCTTTACTGGACTGATCCATGCCGCGCTTTCTTGCTCCGCTGTTGTTGCTGTGCCTGACCTTCAACGCCCACGCCGACAGCTACATCACCCGGCTGCTGAACAAACCGGTACCGGGCGGCGTCGCGGTCGTCGATCTGGGCACCGCCGCGCAAGCGCCGAAAGCCACGTATCAGGGCAAACCGGTGCTGGTGGTCAAGGAACAGAACAACTGGCTGGCGATTGTCGGCGTACCGCTGACCGTCAAACCCGGCACCCAGCAGATCAGCAGCGGCGGCCGAAACCTGAACTTCAGCGTCGGCAACAAGAAATACCCGGAACAGCACATCACCCTGAAGAACACTCAGCAGGTCAATCCGAACCCGGCCAACCTGAAGCGCATCGAGGGCGAACTGGCCGAACAGATCAAGGCCTACCGCAGTTTCAGCCCGAATACGCCGAGCAACCTGCTGCTCGACAAACCGGTCAACGGGCCGCTGTCGAGCAAGTTTGGCGTGCGCCGTTTCTTCAACGGTGAAGAGCGCAACCCTCACGCCGGCCTCGACTTCGCGGTGCCGGCCGGCACACCGATCAAGACCCCGGCGGCGGGCAAGGTGATCCTGATCGGCAATTACTTCTTCAATGGCAACACCGTGTTCGTCGACCACGGCCAGGGCTTCATCAGCATGTTCTGCCACATGTCGAAGATCGATGTGCAGAACGGTCAGCAACTGGCGCGCGGTGCGGTGGTGGGCAAGGTGGGGGCCACGGGTCGCGCGACCGGGCCGCACATGCACTGGAACGTCAGCCTGAACGACGCGCGGGTGGATCCGGCGATCTTTATCGGCGCATTTCAACCCTGATTCCAGGCTGAGCCTCCTCCCGCAGGGATTGCGCACGACGAATGGTCTGCGCAATCCTCGCCAACAATTGCCGCCATATCAAGAATAAAATCTCGGAAAAAACTGCTTTCCGGGTATTCCTCTCAATTTTTTTCGACTGCTTGCCATCCTCAGCCCCCGCGGTTAGGGTTGAAGGCATGAAAACCTCTCACACCCTTATTCAGCTTCGCCAGCACCGCAGCCTGTGCCTCGTCAGCGCACGACTGCCGGGCTGAATCGCTGCGCCTCGTCCCAAGCTTCTACCCGAACATTCGTTCCACCGGCAGGCCGCCTCTTTTCGGCCCAGACAATAAGGAATTTCCCGATGAGCATGCTCAAAGACCCGTCTTCGAAATACCGCGCGTTTCCTGTGATCAACCTGCCGGATCGCACCTGGCCGTCGAAAACCATCGATGCCGCGCCAATCTGGTGCAGCTCCGACCTGCGTGACGGCAACCAGTCGTTGATCGAGCCAATGGACGCGGTGAAAAAGCTGCGCTTCTGGAAAACCCTGGTGCAGGTAGGTGTGAAAGAAATCGAGGCGTCGTTCCCGGCGGCTTCGCAAACCGACTTCGACTTCGTGCGTACCCTGATCGAAGAAGGCCACATCCCGGACGACACCACCATCCAGGTGTTGACCCAGGGCCGTGAAGACCTGATCGAGCGCACCTTCGAATCCCTGCGCGGGGCGAAGAAGGCGATTGTTCACCTGTACAACGCCACCTCGCCTTCTTTCCGTCGCATCGTGTTCAACCAGGACAAGGACGGGATCAAGGCCATCGCCGTGAACGCCGCCAAGCTGTTCGTCAAATACGCAGCCATGCAGCCGGACACCGAGTGGACCTTCGAATACTCGCCGGAAACCTTCAGCGCCACCGAGCTGGAATTCGCCAAGGAAGTCTGTGACGCCGTGATCGAGGTCTGGAACCCGACGCCTGAGCACAAGATCATCCTCAACCTGCCGGCCACCGTTGAATGCGCGACCCCGAACGTCTACGCCGACCAGATCGAGTGGTTCCACCGCAACATCAACCGTCGTGACAGCGTGATCATCAGCCTGCACACCCACAACGACCGTGGCACCGGCGTGGCCGCCACCGAACTGGGCCTGATGGCTGGCGCCGACCGTGTCGAAGGCTGCCTGTTCGGCAATGGCGAGCGTACCGGTAACGTCGACCTCGTCACCGTGGCACTGAACATGTACACCCAGGGCCTCGACCCGCAACTGGACTTCTCCGACATCGACGGCGTGCGCAAAGTCGTCGAAGAGTGCAACCAGATTCAGGTTCACCCACGTCACCCGTACGTTGGCGACCTGGTACACACCGCGTTCTCCGGCTCCCACCAGGATGCGATCCGCAAGGGCTTCGCCCAGCAGAAATCCGACGCACTGTGGGAAGTACCGTACTTGCCGATCGACCCGGCCGACATCGGTCGCAGCTACGAGGCGGTGATCCGCGTCAACAGCCAGTCGGGCAAGGGCGGCATCGCCTACCTGCTGGAACAGGAATACGGCATCAGCCTGCCACGTCGCATGCAGATCGAGTTCAGCCAGGTCGTGCAGCGTGAAACCGATCGCCTGGGCCTGGAGATGACCGCCAAGCAGATTCATTCGCTGTTGATCAGCGAGTACCTGCAAGCCAACACCCCGTACGCGTTGGTCAGCCATCGCCTGCAGGAAGAAAACGGCAACAGCGCCGTCGAAGTGGAAGTGGCGAGCAAGGGTCAGGGCGAAACCAACCTGCACTGGCGTGGCAAGGGCAACGGCGCGCTGGAAGCGCTGGTGGCCGGTCTGCCGATTCCGGTGGAGATCATGGACTACAACGAACACGCCATCGGCGCGGGCACCAACGCCAAGGCCGCGGCGTACATCGAACTGCGTGTGAACGGCGAACGTGCGGTACACGGCGTGGGCATCGATGAAAACATCACCACGGCCAGCTTCAAGGCACTGTTCAGCGCGCTGAACCGCTCGCTGAGCCAGCCGGAAGCGAAAGCAGCGTAAATCACCGCTGAAATACAAAAGGCCCCGGGGTTTGCACCTCGGGGCCTTTTTCGTTCTGGGTGATCACGACTATCAGGTGAACTCGAAGGTGTCTGCGTCCAGATTCGCCGGGAACCGCTCGCGGTAAGCAGCAAGCGATGCCGCTTCCAGAACCACCTTGAACACCCCATCGGCCTCCCCCGCCGCGAGCAAGGTTTCGCCCTGGAAGTCCAGCACCTGACTGTCGCCGGTGTAGGCAAAGCCCTTGCCGTCGGTACCGACCCGATTGACCGCCGCTACATAGCACAGGTTTTCGATGGCCCGGGCCGGCAGCAACCGGTTCCAGTGCTGACGCCGTGCACCCGGCCAATTGGCGGTGTACAGCAGCAGGTCGGTGTCTTGCGCATCACGACTCCATACCGGGAAACGCAAGTCGTAGCAGATCAGCGGACGCACCCGCCAGCCCTTGAGCTCGAACTGCACCTGACGTTCGCCGGGGGTGTAGTGATTGTGCTCGCCGGCCATGCGGAACAGGTGGCGCTTGTCGTAATGCCACACCTCACCGTCCGGTCGAGCCCACAGCAAGCGGTTGCGGTGACTGCCGTCTGCGGCCTGGATGATCACGCTGCCAGTGACGACGGCATCCAGTTTCGCCGCCTGGGCCCGCAGCCATTTGCTGGTCGGTCCGTTTTCGGCTTCGGCCAGGGTTTCGGACTCCATGGAGAATCCGGTGGTGAACATTTCCGGCAGGATGATCAGGTCAGCACCGCGCGCCTGCTCCAGCAAAGCGTCGAAATGCTCAAGATTGGCCTGACGATCATGCCAGGCCAGGCTGGTCTGGATCAGCGCCAGATTGAGATCGGGTAAAGCACTCAGATCACGCATAGTTTTGCCGCCGCTTCCCGCAGCGTCTCCTCGCGTTTGGCAAAGCACAGACGCACCAGGCGCTGGCCTTCGGGTGGATTCTGGTAGAACACCGACACCGGGATACTGGCTACGCCATGCTCGCGGGTCATCCACATCGCCATCTCGACATCGTTCAAGTCAGGACGGATCTGCGAGTAATCGACCAGTTGGAAATAGGTGCCGGTGACCCGGGTGAAGCTGAATCGCGAAGGCTCCAGCAAATCGCAGAACAGATCACGCTTGGCCTGATAGAAACCCGGCAGCTCCTCGACGTGTTCCGGATGCTCGGCCATGTAATCGGCCAGGGCGTACTGCAGCGGTGTCACACCACAGAAGCTCACATACTGGTGCACTTTGCGCAGCTCGGCCGTCAGGGCCGGAGGCGCCACGACGTAGCCGGTTTTCCAGCCAGTGACGTGATAGGTCTTGCCGAACGAACTGACCACGAACGCGCGCTGATACAGCTCTTCATGGGCCAGCACGCTGACATGTGGAACGCCGTCGAAGACCAGGTGTTCGTAGACTTCGTCGCTGATCACATAGATATCGCGACCACGAATCAGCGCCGCCAACTGGTCGAGCTCGGCACGACTGATCAGCGCGCCGCTCGGGTTATGCGGGGTGTTGAGGATGATCATCCGCGTGCGCGGGCTCAGGGCTGCACTGAGTTGGTCGAAGTCGATGGAGAAATCATTCAGGCCCAACTGCACATGCACGCAGCGCCCGCCGGCCAGTTCCACCGACGGCTCATAGCTGTCATAAGCCGGGTCGAACACGATGACTTCGTCGCCGCTGTGGATAACCGCCTGGATCGCACAGAAGATCGCCTGGGTCGCACCGGGGGTCACGGTCACTTCAGTGTCGGTATCCACGGTGGCGCCATAACTACGAGCGATTTTGGCTGCGATCTGCTGACGCAACGCCGGCAGGCCGGTCATCGGCGAATACTGGTTATGGCCACTGGCAATATGCCGACCGACCGCATCGCGCAGCGACTGCGGGCCGTCGAAATCGGGAAAACCCTGGGACAGGTTGATGGCTCCGGTCTGTGCCGCGAGCTGAGACATCTGCGTGAAAATAGTGATGCCGACATTCGGCAGCTTGCTGGTAATCATCGGGGTTCCCTGCTCTGCCCCGGCACTGACGACGGCGCGGGAGAGCCCGAGGATAGCCCATCCGGCGCCCATAAAAAAAGGGCGCCAAACGGCGCCCCTTCTCTCTCGATGATCGTTCCTGTGCTGTGCATGGAAACGATCAACGGGCAGCGACCTTACTTCTTGTCGCGGCGCTTCTTGCTGGCCTTCTTGTTGTGCGACATCAAACGACGCTTCTTGTTGACCTGGCGGTCGGTCAGCGTGTTCTTGTTGCCTTCGTACGGGTTCTCACCACCCTTGAACTCGATACGGATCGGCGTACCGACCAGTTTGAGCACACGGCGGTAAGTGTTTTCCAGATAGCGCACGTAGGACTTCGGCACTTTCTCGATCTGGTTGCCGTGGATCACGATGATCGGCGGGTTCGCGCCACCCAGGTGAGCGTAACGCAGCTTGATCCGGCGGCTGTTGACCATCGGCGGCTGGTGCTCGCTGACCGCGTCTTCGAGGATCTGGGTCAGGCGGCTGGTCGGCCAGCGGGTGACCGCGGACTTGAACGAGTTCTGCACCGAAGCATAGAGGTTGCCCACGCCGGTACCGTGCAGTGCCGAAATGAAGTGGATGTCGGCGAACTCGACGAAGAACAGGCGACGTTGCAGCTCGATCTTCACGAAGTCGCGCTCGCTCGGCGTCATGCCGTCCCACTTGTTGATCGCGATCACCAGCGCACGACCCGCCTCAAGGGCAAAGCCCAGCAGGTTGAGGTCGTGATCGACCACACCTTCGCGGGCGTCCATCACGAAGATCACCACGTTGGCGTCTTTGATCGCCTGCAGGGTTTTGACCACGGAGAACTTTTCGACTTCTTCGTGGATCTTGCCGCGCTTGCGCACACCGGCGGTGTCGATCAGCGTGTACTTCTCGTCGTTACGTTCGAACGGGATGTAGATACTGTCGCGGGTGGTGCCGGGTTGGTCATAGACGATTACCCGGTCTTCACCGAGCATGCGGTTGACCAGCGTCGACTTGCCAACGTTAGGACGACCGATGATGGCGATCTTGATGCCGTCTTTTTCGCTCGGGCCAGGAATGCGCTTGGCTTCCTCGCCTTCGGCAACGATCTCTTCCTCTTCGCCTTCCGCCGGCTCGTCATCATCGCGCGGGAAATCGCTCAGGGCGGCTTCCAGCAATTGAGTGATGCCGCGACCGTGGGCGCCAGCGATCGGAATCGCGTGGCCCATGCCCAGCGGGGCGAATTCGGCGCGGGCCATTTCCGGGTCGATGTTGTCGACCTTGTTGGCAACCACGTGGGAACGCTTGTTACGTTTGCGCAAGTGCTCGGCGATCATCTGGTCGGCAGCGGTGAAACCGGCCTTGGCATCTACCAGGAACAGAACGACATCCGCTTCTTCAATGGCCAGCAGCGACTGCTCGGCCATTTTTTCGTCCATACCATGTTCGTCACCGGAGATACCGCCGGTGTCGATCAGAATGTAGGAACGCCCTTGCCACTTGGCCTCACCGTACTGGCGATCACGGGTCAGACCGGACAAGTCGCCGACGATGGCGTCGCGAGTCCTGGTCAGGCGGTTGAACAAGGTGGACTTGCCGACGTTCGGTCGGCCCACCAGGGCGATTACGGGAACCATGCGGCTCTCCACTTCGTTATTTCAGAAAATACAAAAGCCGCTGCGAGGCAGCGGCTGGTGCTCGGGGCAACGCCAGAAAGCGCTGCAAGCCCCGGAATACCGGGGCCGCCTGGGGGGGTTAACCCCAAGCATAGTTGTTACTTGATGGTCAGGGCTTCCAGTTTGCCGCTGTTGCCATACACATAAATCGTGTCACCCACCACCAGCGGACGGGCACGCAGGCCGTCGCTGTCGATGCGCTCGCGGCCGACGAAACGACCGTCCACCTGACTCAGCAGATGCAGGTAACCTTCCAGGTCACCGACTGCAACGTAGCTGGAGAACACTTCCGGTGCCGACAGTTGACGGCGGGCCAGCGAATCGTTGGTCCACAGTGCAGTGGTCGAACGTTCATCGACGCCTTCAACGGTGCCCGAAGACAGGCTCACGTAGACGTTGCCGAAGCCCTGAGCGATACCGGCGTAGCTCGACGCATCGCGCTGCCACAGTTGACGGCCGCTTTCCAGGTCCAGTGCCGCAACGCGACCCTGATAGCTGGCAACGTACAGCGTACCGCCGGACAGCAGCAGACCGCCGTCGATGTCGACCACGCGCTCCAGTTCCGAACGACCTTGCGGAATCGCGATCCGTTGTTCCCAGACCGGCACGCCGTTGGAAATGTCCAGAGCGATCACTTTACCGGTCGACAGGCCAGCCACCGCGAGGCGGTTGGTCACGAGCGGTGCGCTGGTGCCGCGCAGAGTCAGCACGGCTGGCGTGCTGTCATACACCCAACGTTGTTGACCGGTGGAAGCATCCAGACCGATCAGACGATCGTCCTGGGTCTGCACAACCACGATGTCACCGTTGTTGGCAGGTGGCGCCAGCACTTCACTGGTCACGCGAGCGCGCCATTTCTCTTCACCGTTGATGGTGTCGAGTGCAATGACTTCGCCTCGCAGGGTGCCGACCAGCACCAGACCGTAACCCACGCCAACGGCGCCGGAGACAGGCAGGTCAAGTTCCTTTTTCCACTTCACGTCGCCGTTGCTGCGATCCATGGCCATCACGATGCCGGTTACATCGGCCGCGTAGATGGTGTCACCATCGATCGCCGGTACCAGCATGTTGTAGGTTTCGCCCTGACCGTCACCGATCGAGCGGCTCCACTGCTTGTGCAGAACCACTTCTTCCTTGAAATCGGTCAGTTCGGCCGGTGGCAGTTCTTTTTTGCTGTTGCTGCTGCAACCCGCGGCCAGAAGGGCCAGAGCCAGCAATGCTGCATGCTTCCAACGGATCACGTCACGCATCCCCTTTGGCCAGGTCGTCCAGCTTGATTTGAAGGCCACCGACCGCCGCTTCATCCGACAGTGCCGCCTTGGCTTTTTGATACGCCGTGTTCGCTTCATCAGTGCGGCCCAGCTGTACCAGCAGGTCACCCTTGAGTTCTTCACGAGTGGCCAGGAACGACTTGTCGGCATCGCCTTCAAGCAGTTTCAGAGCCTCATCAGCTTTGTTCTGTGCTCCCAGCACCTGCGCCAGACGCTGACGGGCGATTTCGCCCAGTGCTGCGTTGGCCGGTTTGGCAACGATGGTTTTCAGCTCGGTCGCCGCGTCGTCCAGCTTGCCGCTGTCGACCGCTACCTTGGCCACGAACAGGCTGCCGTACTGCGCGTAGGCAGTCCCGCCGAATTCGCTGTTGAGCTTGCCGGCCAGATCCGCAACGCGCGCGGCGTCAGGCTTGCCATCCGGGGTCAGCGTGGTTTCCAGCAGTTGCTGATAGAGCACCGAGGCGCCTTGCGACTGGTTGCTCTGATACTTGTGAAAAGCCTGCCAGCCGAACACGATGACCAGCGCCAACAGGCCGCCAGTGACCAGAGGTTTGCCGTTGCGTGTCCACCAGTCCTTCAAATCCGCCAACTGTTCGTCTTCGGTACTCGACACCCCAATACTCCTTAATCGCTAAATCGGCTGTTTAGACAGCTTCAACCCTGCACGACGCAGGTGGCCAGGTGTGCTGCGAGCGCATCCCAGGCAATACTTTGTTGTTCGCCCTGGCCACGCAGGGGTTTGAAACCTACCACTTGCTGGGCCATTTCGTCGTCACCGAGGATCAGTGCGTACAGCGCACCGCTCTTGTCGGCTTTCTTGAACTGGCTCTTGAAGCTGCCGGCGCCGGCATTGACTTGCAGGCGCAGGTTGGGCAGTTGGTCGCGTACACGCTCGGCCAGGGCCAGACCGGCCAGCTCTGCTTCTTCGCCGAAGGCACAGAGATAGACGTCGACCTGACGGGAGATTTCTTCCGGAATCTGCTCCAGGGTTTCCAGCAGCAGCACCAGACGCTCGATACCCATGGCGAAACCGACGCCCGGGGTCGGCTTGCCACCCATCTGCTCGACCAGACCGTCGTAACGGCCGCCCGCGCACACGGTGCCCTGGGCGCCGAGCTTGTCGGTGACCCATTCGAATACGGTTTTGCTGTAGTAATCGAGGCCGCGTACCAGTTTCGGGTTGAGCACGTAAGGAATGCCGACGGCATCCAGACGAGCCTTCAGGCCTTCGAAGTGGGCACGGGATTCGTCATCCAGGTAGTCGGCCATCTTCGGCGCATCGACCAGGACGGCCTGTGTGTCGGCGTTCTTGGTGTCGAGCACGCGCAGCGGGTTGGTCTTCAGGCGACGCTGGCTGTCTTCGTCCAGTTTGTCGTGGTGCGCCGAGAGATACTCGACCAGCGCTTCACGATAACGGCCACGGGACTCGCTGGTGCCCAGGCTGTTGAGTTCGAGCTTGACCGCATCGCGGATACCCAGCTCGCCCCACAGGCGCCAGGTCAGCACGATCAGTTCGGCGTCGATGTCCGGACCGTCGAGATTGAAAACTTCCAGACCGATCTGGTGGAACTGGCGATAACGGCCTTTCTGCGGACGCTCGTGACGGAACATCGGGCCGATGTACCAGAGTTTCTGGACCTGGCCACCGCCGGTGATGCCGTGCTCGAGCACTGCACGCACGCACGCTGCCGTGCCTTCCGGACGCAGGGTCAGGGAGTCGCCGTTGCGGTCGTCGAAGGTGTACATCTCTTTTTCGACGATGTCGGTCACTTCACCGATGGAGCGCTTGAACAGCTCGGTGAACTCGACGATCGGCATGCGGATCTGCTTGTAACCGTAGTTATCCAGCAAACGCGAAACAGTACCTTCGAAGTAGCGCCATACCGGCGTCTGTTCCGGCAGGATGTCGTTCATGCCACGAATGGCTTGCAGAGACTTGCTCACAGAAATTCCTTAATTCGTTCGATCAGCCGCGCGCGATAACCGCTGCGTCAGCTTCGACCTTCTCGGCCGCTTTCTCGCGGATCAGCCTTTCGAGCTCGTCCACCAGATTGTCATTCGTCAGTTTCTGCGACGGCTTGCCGTCGATGTAAATCAGGTTCGGCGTGCCGCCGGTCAAGCCGATATGGGCTTCCTTGGCTTCGCCGGGGCCGTTGACCACGCAACCGATCACCGCGACATCCAGCGGCACCAGCAGGTCTTCAAGGCGCCCTTCCAGCTCGTTCATGGTCTTGACCACATCGAAGTTCTGCCGCGAGCAGCTCGGGCAGGCGATGAAGTTGATGCCACGGGAACGCAGATGCAAAGACTTGAGAATGTCGTAACCGACCTTCACTTCCTCGACCGGATCGGCCGCCAGCGAGATGCGGATAGTATCGCCAATCCCCTCGGCGAGCAGCATACCTAGGCCCACGGCGGATTTCACTGTACCGGAGCGCAATCCACCGGCTTCAGTGATGCCCAGGTGCAGCGGCTGGACGATTTCCTTGGCCAGCAAACGATAGGCTTCGACGGCCATGAACACGTCGGAAGCCTTCACGCTGACCTTGAAGTCCTGAAAATTCAGGCGTTCGAGGTGCTCGACGTGACGCAGTGCCGACTCGACCAGCGCGGCCGGGGTCGGTTCGCCGTATTTCTTTTGCAGGTCCTTTTCCAGGGAACCGGCGTTGACGCCGATGCGGATCGGAATCCCGCGGTCACGGGCGGCATCGACCACCGCACGCACGCGATCTTCACGACCGATGTTGCCCGGGTTGATCCGCAGGCAATCGACACCCAACTCAGCCACGCGCAAAGCGATGCGGTAGTCGAAGTGGATGTCGGCAACCAACGGCACCTTGACCAGTTGCTTGATCTTGCCGAATGCCTCGGCCGCGTCCATGTCCGGCACCGAAACCCGCACGATGTCGACACCGGCGGCTTCAAGGCGATTGATCTGGGCGACGGTGGCAGCAACGTCATTGGTGTCGCTGTTGGTCATGCTCTGCACAGCGATAGGCGCATCGCCGCCGACAGGCACGTTACCGACCCAGATCTTGCGTGATTCGCGACGTTTGATTGGAGATTCGCCGTGCATGACTTATTGACCCAACTTCAGGCGAGCAGTCTCGCCACTGGTGAACGGAGCGATATCGACCGGTTGGCCGTTGTAGCTGACCTGCGCGGCCCGGGCAACGCCCAGACGAACAGCCAGCGGTGGCTTGCCAGCCACGGAGACGCTGTCGCCCTTGTGCTTGAGACCGCTGAACAACACTTTGCCGCTGCCGTCAGTGACCTGAGCCCAGCAATCGGCGGTGAATTGCAGTTGAACCTGGCCCTGGCCGGCAACCGGAGCTGCCGGGGCAACTGGCGCGGGTGCTGGAACAACAGCGGTCGGAGCGACAGGAGCCGTGACGACAGGTGCTGGTGTAGCCGGGACGTTTGGCGCAGGCGCGGCAGGAGCAGCCACCACCGGAGCCGGCGTGTGAACCGGTGCAGCAGCGGTTACTGCTGGAGCAGGCGTCACCGGAGCTGTTGCTGGAGCAGCAGCCTCGGCACCCGTCGACTCGGCAGCGGTTTCCGCTTGTGGCAGTGCCAGGGCGGTTGAACCCTCGGCCTCGCCTTCCGCGACGGCCTGGTCTTCCGGCTCGTCCAGCGGGTGAATCTGGGTGGTGCCGTCAGCGCCTTCTACTTCGACGTGCTCAGGCGCCAGCGTGGTCAGATCCTTGGTCCGCAACGAGGTCTGATCCTGCCACCAGACGAAACCGCCGCCGATGACCGCAATCAGCAGCAACAGGCTGACGATCCGCAAAATGGTGTGGGAAACCCGGACCGGTTCTTCGATCCGACCCAGGGCGTGGACGTTGCTGCCCTGGGAGTCGGTACCGGTGGACTGGTCGAACTGCTGGACCAGGACCGCCTGATCCATGCCGAGCAATTTGGCATAGGCGCGAATGTAACCGCGAGCGAAGGTATGCCCCGGCAGCTTGTCGAACGCACCGGCTTCGAGGTTGGTCAGGGAAGTCACGGTGAGGTTGAGCTTGAGGGCCACTTCGGCCAGCGACCAGCCATTGCTTTCGCGGGCCTGGCGCAAGGTCTCACCGGGGTTAACGCGATTCGCTGCTACAACTTCGGGATGCGCCGCTTTCATCATTGCTCCGACAGGTATTGCTGATATTCCGGCGTACCGGGATAGAGTCGTTTTAATTGCAGGCCCGCACTGGCGGCCTTGTCGCGATCTTCAAACACTTTTGCCAACCGAACCGCGAGCAACAGACTACGTGCATTTTGCTCGGACAGCTGGCTGAAACGGTCGTAATAGTCACGCGCGGGCACATAATGCCTGTCTTCGAATGACAACTCAGCCATTTCCAGCAATGCCCGTGGTTGCTGACGGTTCAAACGCAATGCTTTTTCCAGTTGCTGCTGGGCCAGATCACGCTGACCCAGCTTGGACGCCGTCATGCCGAGGTTCTCGAACACGCGCGAACGCTCAGGATACAGGGTATCGGCGGCGGCCTGTTCAAAACGCTCGTAGGCTTCCTTGTAACGCTTTTCTTCGTAGAGAAAACTGCCGTAATTGTTGAGGGTGCGGGCATCGGCGGGACGGGAGGACAGTGCCTTGCGAAAGTGCTCATCCGCCAGTGCAGGCTCCATCTCGGACTGGAAAACCAGCCCGAGGGCCGCGTTGGCGTCAGGATCCGAACTGTCCAGCTCGAGGGCCTTTTTCAACGGCACCTTGGCCCGCTCGGTCATGCCTTGCTGCAAGTATCCCAGTCCCAGCTGCACGTAGGCAGCCCGCGCTTCATCGCGGCCCTTGCTGGTCTTCATCGGGTTGTAATCGCCCGACAGGACACAGCCAGCACACAGGCTGGCCAACAGCAACAGCAGCGCAAAGCGCAGGGACATAGAGATCCTCTCTTAGTTAGTGTTCGCGGCGTTCTGTGCCAGATCGCTGTCGGCGCTCAATTCGCGCACGGCGATGTAACGTTCGCTGCGACGGGTGCGATCCAGCACCTGCCCTACCAATTGACCGCAAGCCGCGTCGATGTCTTCACCACGAGTGGTGCGCACGGTCACGTTATAGCCTGCCTGGTGAAGCTGATCCTGGAACCGGCGGATGGCGTTGTTGCTCGGCCGCTCGTACCCGGAATGCGGGAACGGGTTGAACGGAATCAGGTTGATCTTGCAGGGAATATCCTTGAGCAGCTCGATCATTTCCACGGCGTGCTCAAGCTTGTCGTTGACGTCCTTGAGCAAGGTGTACTCGATGGTCAGCACGCGCTTCTCGCCCAGTTCGGACATGTAACGCTGGCACGACTCAAGCAGCATCTTAAGCGGATATTTCTTGTTGATCGGCACCAATTGGTTACGCAATGCGTCATTCGGTGCGTGCAGGGACAACGCCAGGGATACGTCGATGTGCTTGGCCAGCTCATCGATCATCGGCACCACACCCGACGTGGACAGGGTCACGCGGCGCTTGGAGATCCCGTAGCCCAGATCATCCATCATCAAATGCATGGCGGCCACGACGTTGTCGAAGTTCAGCAGCGGTTCGCCCATGCCCATCATCACCACGTTGGTGATGGCGCGGTCGATGGTAGCCGGAACACTGCCGAAGGATTTGTTGGCAATCCACACCTGACCGATGACTTCGGCGGCGGTGAGGTTGCTGTTGAAGCCTTGCTTGCCGGTGGAGCAGAAACTGCAGTCCAGGGCACAGCCTGCCTGGGACGAAACGCACAGAGTGCCGCGTTTGCCCTGGGGAATGTAAACGGTCTCGACACAGCTGCCGGACGCCACGCGCACCACCCACTTACGGGTGCCGTCGCTGGAGATGTCCTCGCTGACCACTTCGGGACCACGGACTTCAGCAATAGCCTTGAGCTTGTCGCGCAAGGCCTTGCTGACGTTCGTCATGGCGTCGAAATCATCCACGCCAAAGTGGTGAATCCATTTCATTACCTGACCGGCACGGAAACGCTTCTCCCCGATTGAGTCGAAGAATTTTTCCATTTCCGGCTGGGTCAGACCCAGCAGGTTGGTTTTAACAGTCGATGTAGTCATGGATTCACCTTCACTCTTTAAGCCAATGCTTAGCGAGTGGTTACTTCAGTAGCTGCGAAGAAGTACGAGATTTCACGAGCAGCAGCGGCTTCGGAGTCCGAACCGTGTACAGCGTTGGCGTCGATGGAATCAGCGAAGTCAGCACGGATGGTGCCGGCAGCAGCTTCTTTAGGGTTGGTAGCGCCCATCAGCTCACGGTTCAGAGCGATAGCGTTTTCGCCTTCCAGAACCTGAACAACAACTGGACCGGAGATCATGAAAGCAACCAGGTCGCCGAAGAAACCACGAGCGCTGTGCTCAGCGTAGAAGCCTTCAGCTTCGGCTTTGGACAGTTGCTTCAGTTTCGAAGCTACAACGCGCAGGCCTGCTTTTTCGAAACGAGTGGTGATCTCGCCGATGACGTTTTTTGCAACAGCGTCAGGCTTGATGATGGAGAAAGTACGTTGAACAGCCATGGTGTAACTCCAGAAACAGTAATTTGCGAAAAATTAAACCCGCGAATTATACGCGGGTTCTTGGGTATTGCCTAACCTGCAAGGACGATCAGTCTACTTCTTCGATCCAGAGCGCCTGGACCGCTTCCAACACCTTCTCGCCGACTCGGCCAGAGGTGTTGTCGAAATCAGGCAGTTCCATGATCCATCGCTGCAGGTCGACGAAATTGACAGAGAGCGGATCGACATCCGGCTTGGCTTCGGCCAGCTCTTCTGCAATACGTTGAACATCATTCCAACCGTAGCTCATGACAGTCTTACCAGTCAGTGCGGCGCTTCGGCCGCATGGTTAAGCGAATATTTCGGGATTTCGACGGTGATGTCTTCTTCACCCACGATAGCCTGACAGGCCAGACGCGACTGCGCCTCCAGACCCCATGCACGATCAAGGAAATCTTCCTCCAACTCGTCGGCTTCTTCCAGCGAGTCGAAACCCTCGCGAATGATGCAGTGACAAGTGGTGCACGCGCAGACGCCGCCGCAGGCGCTTTCCATCTCGATATGGTGTTCGTGGGCCAGATCGAGAATCGAAGTGCCGGGCTCAGCTTCGACAACCATGCCTTCAGGGCAGAACTTCTCGTGTGGCAGAAAAATGACCTGCGGCATCAGATATCCTCGATTTCATTCAGATTGCGCCCCGACAGAGCGGCTTTCACCGTCTGATCCATACGGCGGGCAGCAAAAGCATCGGTCACCTGCGACAGACGCTTGGTCTGCTGCTCGATGGCGTAACCATCGGTACCTTTCATCAGTTCGGTCAGTTCCTGCACCTGCAGATCGATGACCAGGCGCTCTTCGGCGTCGAGCAAACGCTCGCCATCTGCCTCAAGAGCGCCCTGGACCGCTTCGATCAGGCGCTGGGCATCGACTTGCTGCTCGCGCAGAACGCGGGCGACCTTGTCGTCATTGGCGTGCTGGAACGAATCTTTCAGCATCTTGGCGATTTCACCGTCGGTCAAACCATAGGACGGCTTGACCTGGATGCTGGCTTCAACGCCCGAGCCCAATTCACGGGCGGAAACGCTGAGCAGACCGTCGGCATCGACCTGGAAGGTCACGCGAATTTTCGCCGCACCGGCCACCATTGCCGGGATACCGCGCAATTCGAAGCGAGCCAGAGAACGGCAGTCGCTGATCAGCTCGCGCTCGCCCTGCAACACGTGGATCGCCATGGCCGACTGGCCATCTTTATAAGTCGTGAAGTCCTGGGCGCGAGCGACGGGAATGGTGGTGTTGCGCGGAATCACCTTCTCCATCAGGCCGCCCATGGTTTCCAGCCCCAGGGACAGCGGAATCACGTCGAGCAGCAGCAATTCGCCGCCATCGCGCTTGTTGCCAGCCAATGTATCCGCCTGGATCGCGGCCCCGATGGCCACCACTTGATCCGGGTCGATTTCAGTCAGCGGCTGACGACCGAAGGCTTCGGCGACAGCTTCGCGAACACGTGGAACGCGAGTCGAACCACCCACCATTACCACGGCGTGTACGTCTTCCAGCTCGACACCGGAATCTCGAACGGCGCGACGGCAAGCTTTCAGGCTGCGGGCGACCATTGGCTCGATCAGCGCATCGAAGGCTTCGCGGGTCAGTTGTGCTTTCCAGTCGCCGTAGGCCACTTCAACACTGTCGGCATCCGTCAGGGCTTCTTTGGCCGCGCAAGCGGTTTGCAACAAGCTGCGCTGTGCGCCCGGATCGAGGTCGGCGGACAAACCGGCGCTCTCGATGATCCAGCCGGCAATCGCGTGATCGAAGTCATCGCCACCCAGCGCGCTGTCGCCGCCGGTTGCGAGGACTTCGAAGACGCCGCCGGTCAGACGCAGAATCGAAATATCGAAAGTACCGCCACCCAGATCATAAATCGCGACCAGGCCTTCGGCATGCTGGTCCAGACCGTACGCCACCGCCGCCGCCGTCGGCTCGTTGAGCAGACGCAGCACATTCAGACCGGCGAGTTTCGCCGCATCCTTGGTGGCCTGGCGCTGAGCATCGTCGAAATACGCCGGAACGGTGATCACCGCGCCGACCAGTTCACCACCAAGGGTCGCCTCGGCGCGCTGACGCAACACCTTGAGGATATCGGCGGACACTTCGACCGGGCTTTTCGGACCCTGCACGGTGTCGATGAACGGCATGTGCGATTCGCCGCCGACAAAGCGGTACGGCAGTTGATCGCCCAACTGCTTGACGTCGGACAGACCACGGCCCATCAGGCGCTTGACCGACAGCACGGTATTCAGGGGATCGGAGGACGCGGCCAGCTTGGCCGACTCGCCGACTTCGACGCGGTCGGCGTGATAGCGCACGGCAGAAGGCAGGATGACTCGCCCTTCGGCGTCGGCCAGCGGCTCGGAAAGACCACTGCGCAACGCAGCGACCAGCGAATTGGTAGTGCCCAAGTCGATCCCCACAGCCAGACGACGCTGGTGCGGTTGAGGACTTTGGCCGGGTTCGGCGATCTGCAGTAGGGCCATCGTGATCAGGACTTATCTGTATATCAGGCGTGCGACCGGAGCGGCACTGGGTTAATCGTCGAGGCGCTCTTCTAACTGGCGCACTTCGTAGGTGAGCTTGTCGAGGAACTGCATGCGCCGCATCAGGCGTTCGGCCTGTTCGCGCTGCGCTGCATCATCCCAACAGGCTGCGAAGCTTTCGTTCAGCTCATCCTGGGCGGTTTTCAGGCGACGCTTGAAGGCCGCGACACCGTCCAGGTCGGCACTGTCCTGCAGATCTTCGAGTTCTTCGCGCCATTGCATCTGCTGCAGAAGAAACTCGGGATCGTGGACCGTGACTTCCATCGGCACTTCATGCCCACTGATCGTCAGCAGGTAACGTGCACGCTGGGCCGGACTCTTGAGCGTCTGATAGGCGTCGTTGAGCCGCGCAGACTGTTCGAGCGCCGAACGCTGCTCGCGCTCGGAAGCATCGGCGAAGCGGTCAGGGTGAACACCGCGCGCCAGCTCGCGATAGCGCGTGGCCAACTGTTCGAGATCCAGACGAAAGCCCGGTTGCAGCTCGAATAAAGCGAAATGACAAGGAATACCCACGACAAGCCTCAGATGTTGAAGCTTTCGCCGCAGCCACATTCACCGCGCACGTTGGGGTTGTTGAACTTGAAGCCTTCGTTCAACCCTTCCTTGACGAAATCGAGCTCGGTGCCGTCGAGGTAAGCCAGGCTTTTCGGGTCGATAATCACTTTTTCGCCGTGACTTTCGAACACCTGATCTTCTGCAACCACCTCGTCGACAAACTCCAGCACGTAGGCAAGGCCGGAACAGCCCGTGGTGCGAACACCCAGACGAATCCCTTCACCCTTGCCGCGCCCGTCGAGGGAGCGTCGCACGTGTCGAGCAGCCGCTTCTGTCATGCTGATAGCCATCGTTGACTCCTTACTCGTCGCCCAATGCTTAGATCAAGCCTTTCTTCTGCTTGTAATCGCGAACAGCCGCCTTGATGGCGTCTTCAGCGAGTACCGAGCAGTGGATTTTCACTGGCGGCAGGGCCAGTTCTTCGGCCAGCTGGGTGTTCTTGATGGTTTCAGCTTCGTCCAGGGTCTTGCCCTTCATCCACTCGGTGGCGAGGGAGCTGGAGGCGATAGCCGAACCGCAGCCGTAAGTCTTGAACTTGGCGTCTTCGATAACGCCCTGATCGTTGACCTTGATCTGCAGACGCATCACGTCGCCGCATGCCGGAGCGCCGACCATGCCGGTGCCGACATCCGGGTCTTCGGCATTCATCTTGCCGACGTTACGCGGGTTTTCGTAGTGGTCGATGACCTTTTCGCTGTAAGCCATGATTCTCAATCCTCACTCATCAGGGCCGCTCTTGAGACCCTGCAACTGCGCTGCGTAAACCGCCGCGTCGCTACAGGATCTGTATCCGGCGGCTTCTATATTTAGTGTGCCGCCCACTCGATCTTCGAGATATCGACGCCGTCTTTGTACATGTCCCACAGCGGCGACAGAGCGCGCAGCTTGGTAACGGCCTCGCAGACTTTCTGCGCGGCGTAGTCGATTTCTTCTTCGGTGGTGAAGCGGCCGAAGGTGAAACGGATCGAGCTGTGTGCCAGCTCGTCGTTGCGGCCCAGGGCGCGCAGTACGTACGAAGGCTCAAGCGACGCCGAGGTGCAGGCCGAACCGGACGACACCGCCAGATCCTTGAGCGCCATGATCAGCGACTCGCCTTCAACGTAGTTGAAGCTCAGGTTCAGGTTGTGCGGAACGCGGGCGGTCAGGCTGCCGTTGACGTACAGCTCTTCCAGATGCTCGACCTGCTTGTAGAAACGGTCGCTCAACGCTTTGATACGAACGTTTTCGGCAGCCATGTCTTCCTTGGCCACACGGAACGCTTCGCCCATGCCGACGATCTGGTGGGTCGCCAGGGTGCCGGAACGCATGCCACGTTCGTGACCGCCACCGTGCATGGTCGCTTCGATGCGCACACGCGGCTTGCGGCTGACGTACAGCGCGCCGATGCCTTTAGGGCCGTAGGTTTTGTGAGCAGAGAACGACATCATGTCGACTTTCAGCTTCTGCAGGTCGATCTCGACCTTGCCGGTGGACTGAGCGGCGTCGACATGGAACAGGATGCCTTTGGAACGAAGCAGTTCGCCGATGGCAGCGATGTCGTTGACGGTGCCGATTTCGTTGTTCACGTGCATCACCGACACCAGGATGGTGTCTTCGCGCAACGCGGCTTCGATCATGGCCGGCGTGATCAAACCGTCTTCGGTTGGATCGAGGTAGGTCACTTCAAAACCTTCACGCTCCAGCTGGCGCATGGTGTCGAGGACAGCCTTGTGCTCGATCTTGGAGGTGATCAGGTGTTTGCCCTTGGAGGCGTAGAAATGTGCCGCACCCTTGATTGCCAGGTTGTCGGACTCGGTGGCACCGGAGGTCCAGACGATTTCACGCGGGTCGGCATTAACCAGATCGGCCACCTGACGACGAGCGTTTTCGACGGACTCTTCGGCCTTCCAGCCGAACACGTGGGAACGGGACGCCGGGTTACCGAAGTTTCCGTCGACCAGCAGGCATTCACTCATTTTTTGCGCAACGCGCGGATCGACCGGGGTGGTCGCAGAGTAATCAAGGTAAATCGGCAATTTCATGGACTATCTCCTAAATCAGGCTGGCTGGCGTGCCGCTAGCTCTCTGGCTGTCATTCGACGGCGGACGCTTCAATCTTGTCCAGGCGCGGCGCCTTGCCATTGCAACGACGCTGATCCTGACGCTGGGCCACTTCCTGCACCTCACGGCGAGTTACGAGGTCGGCCAAGCTGATACCGCTGAGAAATTCGTGAATCTGCAGGCTCAGGTCGCACCACAGGTGATGGGTCAGGCAGGTGTCACCGGAGTGACAGTCGCCCTGGCCCTGGCATTTTGTTGCATCGACCGATTCGTTCACCGCATCGATCACCTGAGCGACCTGGATGCCCTGCATGTCGCGGGACAACTGGTAGCCACCGCCCGGACCGCGAACACTGGAAACCAGGTTACTGCGGCGCAGCTTTGCGAACAGCTGTTCGAGATAGGACAGGGAGATGCCTTGGCGCTCGGAGATATCGGCCAGGGACACCGGCCCGTGTTGCGCGTGCAACGCCAGATCAAGCATGGCGGTCACGGCGTATCGGCCTTTTGTAGTCAGTCGCATGGACAATTACCACGGAGTTCGGAATGGACGGGAGTATGCAATTCCCGAGCATTTAAGTCAACTATAAGACCTAGTGCTTTAGTCGGGTTTACCCGCAAAAGAGCGCGCGAATGATAGCAGGGTCTGCGGCCTAATGGCACACCAGTCGGCAGCAGCCCTGCAAGTGCGTCAGTGGAGCTTCGATTCGTCCTTGCCCTTGACGCAGGCGAAGTCTTCTTCACGCAGCTCGGGCAGATCTTTCGCACAGTAATTACTGCCCAGATCCTTCAGCGCACCGCACATCCCTTCCAGACGCCCGTCCACCGCCTGCAGGTGATCGAGCAACTGACCGATGGCACGCGCCACCGGGTCAGGCATGTCTTCGCTGACGCCGTAGGCATCGAAACCGATCTTCTCGGCCATGGCTTTGCGCTTGGCGTCGACTTCATCATCGGACTTGACGATGATCCGGCCTGGGATGCCCACCACCGTGGCACCTGGCGGCACTTCCTTGGTCACTACGGCATTGGAGCCGACCTTGGCACCGGCGCCGACCGTGAACGGACCGAGCACCTTCGCACCCGCCCCCACTACTACGCCATCACCCAGCGTCGGGTGACGCTTGCCCTTGTTCCAGCTGGTGCCGCCAAGGGTCACACCCTGATAGATGGTGACGTCATCGCCGATCTCAGCGGTTTCGCCAATGACGATGCCCATGCCATGGTCGATGAAGAAGCGACGACCGACCTTGGCGCCCGGATGAATCTCGATACCGGTCAACCAGCGACCGAAGTTCGATACCAGCCGCGCCAGCCATTTCAGATCGTTGCGCCAGAGCATGCCGGCCAGCCGATGAATCCAGATTGCATGCATGCCGGGGTAGCAGGTCAGGACTTCAAAAGCGTTACGCGCCGCCGGGTCTCGGTGGAATACGCTCTGGATATCTTCACGCAAACGCTCGAACATCATTAATCCTTCCGTTTAAGGAGCTCGCCACGGGCCGCTTTCTGGGTTTCCGTGAGGATGCCACGCAAAATATTCATTTCCGCCCGACTGACCGAGCTGCGTCCGTACAACCGGCGCAGGCGCGCCATCAAGTGCCGCGGTTTTTCCGGATCGAGGAATTCGATGGCCACCAGGGTCTGTTCCAGGTGCTCATAGAATCGCTCCAGCTCATCCATGGTCGCCAGCTCGGCGCTTTTCACGGAGGCCACTTCTTCCTTCTCGATCTTGGTCGGCTGCCCTTGTGCGGCCAGCCAGGCCATGCGCACTTCATAACTCAACACCTGCACCGCCGCCCCGAGGTTCAGCGAGCTGAATTCAGGATCTGAGGGGATGTGCACGTGATAGTGACATCGCTGCAGCTCGTCATTGGTCAGGCCGGAATCTTCACGACCGAACACCAGCGCAATTTCCGCGCCCTGCCCGGCTTCCTCGACTACTTTGGTCCCGCATTCGCGCGGATCCAGCAGTGGCCAGGGGATGCGCCGGTCACGGGCACTGGTGCCGAGCACCAGATTGCAGCCGACCAGGGCGTCTTCCAAAGTGGCGACGACTTGCGCGTTTTCAAGGATGTCACCGGCACCGGAGGCGCGAGCATCGGCTTCGTGGTGCGGGAAGACTCGCGGATCGACCAGCACCAATCGCGACAGGCCCATGTTTTTCATGGCGCGCGCGGTCCCGCCGATGTTTCCCGGATGGCTGGTATTGACCAGGACGACACGAATATTTTGCAGCACGGCGGGCGCTCTCGGACTCGGCAAAGGGGTGCAAATCTTACAGAACAGCCTACCGTTAAGCTATGAAAGCGAACAGCGACCTTCACCTGAAGAAAAGTTCTGATAGAATGCGCGGCTTTCTTTAACAACCTTAGGTGACACATCCATGCAGCCCATGCTGAATATCGCGCTGCGCGCCGCCCGCAGCGCCAGTGAACTGATCTTCCGCTCCATCGAGCGCCTGGATACCATCAAGGTCGACGAAAAAGACGCCAAGGATTATGTATCCGAGGTCGATCGCGCCGCCGAACAGAAAATCATCGATGCTCTGCGCAAGGCTTACCCGAATCACTCGATCATGGGTGAAGAGACCGGCATGCACGCCGGTAGCGGTATTGAAGGCGAAGAATACCTGTGGATCATCGACCCACTGGACGGCACCACCAACTTCCTGCGCGGCATTCCTCACTTTGCTGTCAGCATCGCCTGCAAATACCGTGGTCGCCTGGAACACGCCGTTGTTCTGGACCCGGTTCGTCAGGAAGAATTCACCGCCAGCCGTGGTCGCGGCGCTCAACTGAACGGTCGTCGCCTGCGTGTCAGCGGTCGTACCAGCCTGGACGGCGCTCTGCTCGGCACCGGTTTCCCGTTCCGTGACGACCAGATGGACAACCTCGACAACTACCTGGGCATGTTCCGCGCCCTGGTTGGCCAGACTGCCGGCATCCGCCGCGCCGGTTCGGCAAGCCTGGACCTGGCCTACGTGGCCGCCGGTCGTTTCGACGCCTTCTGGGAGTCGGGCCTGTCCGAGTGGGACATGGCTGCTGGCGCCCTGCTGATTCAGGAAGCAGGCGGCCTGGTGAGCGACTTCACCGGTGGTCACGACTTCCTCGAAAAAGGCCACGTCGTTGCCGGCAACACCAAATGCTTCAAGGCAGTTCTGACGGCGATCCAGCCGCACCTGCCGGCTTCGCTGAAGCGCTAAGCGTTTCGCGAACCCCAAAAAAGCACCCTTCGGGGTGCTTTTTTTATGCCTGTAATTTGATTACGGGCTGCCGCTTCCCGAATCACGGGCATAAAAAAGCACCCCGAAGGGTGCTTCCTTTTCAGCATTCAGCAGATCACTGCCCCGGCTGCGCCTGAGACAGGATCAGCTTGCCTTCCTTGTCGACCGGAATCTGGTTGCCCGGATCACGATCCATCCGCACTTTGCCTTCCTTGCCGTCCAGCGAGTAGCGGACGTCATAGCCTACAACCTTGTCGCTGATGTCATTCACCGTATTACAGCGAGTCTGGGTGGTGGTGTAGGTATCGCGATTCTGCATGCCTTCCTGCACCTTGTTGCCGGCATAACCGCCACCGACCGCACCAGCCACCGTGGCAATCTTCTTGCCGGTGCCGCCGCCGATCTGGTTACCCAGCAAACCACCTGCCACGGCACCGATGGCGGTACCGAGAATCTGGTGTTGATCCTTGACCGGCGCCTGCCGGGTCACAGCGACATCCTTGCACACTTCACGTGGAGTCTTGATTTGTGTTTTGACCGGTTCTACGGCCAGCACTTGCGCATACTCAGGGCCGCTTTTAACCAGGCTGTAGGTGGCAACAGCACCCCCGGCAGTCACACCGACAGCACCCAATACCGCACCAACCAGTAACGACTTGTTCACATGAACCTCCTGACCATCACATGCGGGACACGCCCGCGCTTCTCCCAGCCTTGGAGCAAAAAAAAAGACGCGAGTTCAACTCGCGTCTTTTTTGTCTTGTACCGCCGGGAGAATGCTCTGGAAGCAGAGCCTCAAGGACGGTCGTCGACTTCCTTCTCGGTGTTGGCCGGAGGAATCAGGTCTTCCGTGGACAGGTTCAGCCAGATCAGCACCACGTTCGCGATGTAGATCGACGAGTAGGTACCCGCCAGAACACCCACCAGCAGCGCCAGGGAGAAGCCGTACAGGTTGTCACCGCCGAAGAACAGCAGCGCCGCGATGGCCAGCAAGGTGGAAACCGAAGTCGCGATCGTCCGCAGCAGGGTCTGGGTGGTCGAGATGTTGATGTTCTCGATCAGCGAAGCCTTGCGCAGTACGCGGAAGTTCTCACGCACCCGGTCGAATACGACGATGGTGTCGTTCAGCGAGTAGCCGATGATCGCCAGTACCGCCGCCAGCACCGTCAGGTCGAAGGTGATCTGGAAGAACGACAGGATACCGACAGTCACGATCACGTCGTGAATCAGCGAAACGATGGCGCCGACCGCGAATTTCCACTGAAAGCGAAAAGCCAGGTAGATCAGGATGCCGCCGAGCGCCAGCAGCATGCCGAGGCCGCCCTGGTCACGCAGCTCTTCACCGACCTGCGGGCCGACGAATTCGACGCGCTTGACCGTTGCCGGGTTGTCGCCACCGACTTTCTGCAGCGCTTGCGCTACCTGATGACCCAACTGTGGATCTTCACCCGGCATACGCACCAGCAGATCGGTGGTCGCACCGAAGTTCTGCACGATGGCTTCGTGATAGCCGGCGGTGGTCAGTTGATCACGCACCTTGGTGACATCGGCCGGACGCTCGTAGGTCAGCTCGATGAGCGTACCGCCGGTGAAGTCCAGACCCCAGTTCATGCCCTTGTGGAATACGCTGAAAACAGCCAGCAAGGTCAGGAACACTGTGACGCCGAACGCGAAGTTGCGGACGCCCATGAAGTTGATTGTACGTAACATGGCAGCCCCTTAAATCCACAACTTCTTGAAGTCACGACCGCCGAAGATCAGGTTGACCATCGCGCGGGTGACCATGATGGCCGTGAACATCGAAGTCAGAACCCCGAGGGACATGGTTACTGCGAAGCCCTTCACCGGGCCGGTGCCCATGGCGAAGAGAATGCCGCCGACCAGCAATGTGGTCAGGTTGGCGTCGAGAATCGCAGTGAATGCCCGACCGAAGCCTTCGTTGATTGCACGCTGCACGGTCATGCCGGCGGCGATCTCTTCACGGATCCGCGAGAAGATCAGCACGTTGGCGTCGACCGCCATACCCATGGTCAACACGATACCGGCGATACCCGGCAGGGTCAGCGTGGCACCCAGCAGCGACATCAGTGCCAGCAGCAGCACCATGTTCACCGACAGCGCGACGGTCGCGATCAGGCCGAAGAAGCGGTAGATGGCGATGATGAACAGCGAGACGAACAGCATGCCCCACAGCGATGCATCGATACCCTTGGTGATGTTGTCCGCACCCAGGCTAGGGCCGATGGTGCGTTCTTCAGCAAAGTACATCGGAGCGGCCAGACCACCGGCACGCAGCAGCAGCGCCAGTTCGGACGATTCGCCCTGGCCGTTCAGGCCGGTGATACGGAATTGCGCACCCAGCGGCGACTGAATGGTCGCCAGGCTGATGATCTTCTTCTCTTCCTTGAACGTCTGTACGGCAACGTCTTTCTCGACGCCGTCGACCATCTGCTTGACGTAGGTGGTCACCGGGCGCTGTTCGATGAAGATCACCGCCATGCTGCGACCAACGTTGCTGCGGGTCGCGCGGCTCATCAGTTCGCCACCGTGGCCATCCAGACGGATGTTCACTTCAGGGGTGCCGTGCTCGCCGAAACCGGCCTTGGCGTCAGTTACCTGGTCACCGGTGATGATCAGGCCCCGCTCGATCTGTGCAGGAGGACGCTTGCCTTCGCGGAACTCGAAAGTCTCGGAAGTGGCTTTCGAAGCACCCGGCTCGGCGGCCAGACGGAACTCGAGGTTGGCCGTCTTGCCGAGGATACGCTTGGCTTCGGCAGTGTCCTGTACACCCGGCAGCTCAACCACGATACGGTTGGCACCCTGACGCTGAACGATCGGTTCGGCAACACCCAGCTCGTTGACGCGGTTACGTACCGTGGTCAAGTTCTGCTTGATGGAGTATTCACGGATTTCCGCCAGTTTGGCCGGGGTCATCGCCAGACGCAGCACCGGTTGACCGTTGAGGTCGGCCGGAACAATGTCGAAATCGTTGAAATTCTTGCGGATCAGCACGCGGGCCTGTTCGCGGGAATCTTCATCGCTGAAGCCCAACTGAATGGCACCGCCCAGTTGCGGCAGGCTGCGATAGCGCAGTTTTTCTTTGCGCAACAGGCTCTTGACGTCGCCTTCATAGACTTTCAGGCGTGCATCAAGGGCTTTTTCCATGTCCACTTCCAGCAGGAAGTGCACACCACCGGACAAGTCCAGACCCAGCTTCATCGGGTGCGCGGCTACGCTGCGCAGCCATTGCGGGGTGGTCTGTGCCAGGTTCAGCGCGACGACGTAGTCATCACCCAATGCCTTGCGGACAACGTCCTTGGCCGGCAGCTGGTCTTCAGCCTTGGTCAGACGGATCAGACCGCCCTTGCCGTTCGCAGCCAGGCTCGAGGCCTTGACGTTGATCCCGGACTCCTTGAGCGCGGTGCTCACGCGATCCAGATCGGCCTGGTTGACCTGCAGGGCCGTGCTGGCACCGCTGATCTGAATGGCCGGGTCATCGGGGTATAGATTCGGAGCGGAATAAATCAGACCGATCGCCAGCACCGCCAGGATCAGAATGTATTTCCACAGAGGATATTTGTTCAGCATCACGCCGCCCGTTATGAACGCGGGGCGCCTTGCGCGCCCCGTCGATTGAGTAGAAGTTGGAACCTTAGATCGCTTTCAGCGTGCCTTTTGGCAGCGTGGCGGCGATGGCGCCCTTCTGGAACTTCATTTCCACGGTGTCGGAAACCTCCAGAACCACGAAGTCGTCGGCCACTTTGGTGATCTTGCCGGCGATGCCGCCGGTGGTAACCACTTCGTCACCCTTCGCCAGGCTGCTCAGCAGGTTCTTCTGCTCTTTGGCGCGCTTGGCCTGTGGACGCCAGATCATCAGGTAGAAGATGACCAGGAAGCCGACCAGGAAAATCCACTCGAAGCCGCCGCCCATTGGGCCGGCTGCTGCCGGTGCAGCCGCGTCAGCCATGGCATTAGAGATAAAAAAGCTCATTTAGCACTCCAGTTGCAAATGTTGAATCTTGGGGTCAGAAAACTCAGTCCAAAGGCGGAACGGGAAGCCCGCGTTTGGCGTAGAAGGCATCGACAAAGGCGGCCAATGTACCCTGTTGAATAGCCTCGCGCAAACCAGCCATCAGCACCTGATAATGGCGCAAATTGTGGATGGTATTGAGCATGCTGCCGAGCATTTCGCCGCACTTGTCCAGATGATGCAGATAAGCGCGCGAGAAGTTCTGGCAGGTATAGCAATCGCAGGTCGGATCCAGCGGCGAATCATCATGGCGATGGAACGCGTTACGGATCTTCAGCACGCCTGTATCAATGAACAGATGCCCATTGCGGGCATTACGGGTTGGCATCACGCAATCGAACATGTCCACACCGCGGCGCACACCCTCAACCAGATCTTCCGGTTTGCCAACGCCCATAAGGTAACGAGGTTTGTCAGCCGGCATCATGCCCGGCAGATAATCCAGCACCTTGATCATTTCGTGCTTGGGCTCGCCCACCGACAGGCCGCCGATGGCCAGACCGTCGAAGCCGATCTTGTCCAGTCCTTCCAGAGAACGCATGCGCAGGTCCTGGTGCATGCCGCCCTGAACGATGCCGAACAGCGCCGCTGTGTTGTCGCCATGGGCATTCTTCGAGCGCTGAGCCCAGCGCAACGACAGCTCCATGGAAACACGGGCTACGTCTTCATCGGCCGGGTACGGGGTGCATTCGTCGAAGATCATCACGATGTCCGAGCCCAGATCACGCTGGACCTGCATCGATTCTTCCGGCCCCATGAACACTTTCGAGCCGTCGACCGGGGAGGCGAAGGTCACGCCCTCCTCCTTGATCTTGCGCATGGCGCCAAGGCTGAAGACCTGGAAGCCGCCGGAGTCGGTGAGGATCGGACCTTTCCACTGCATGAAATCGTGCAGGTCGCCGTGCTCCTTGATCACTTCAGTGCCAGGACGCAGCCACAGGTGGAAGGTGTTACCCAGAATGATTTCTGCACCAGTGGCCACGATGTCACGCGGCAACATGCCTTTGACCGTGCCGTAGGTGCCCACAGGCATGAAGGCCGGGGTCTCGACGGTGCCACGGGGGAAGGTCAGGCGACCACGACGAGCCTTGCCGTCGGTGGCCAGGAGCTCGAAGGACATGCGGCATTGGCGACTCATTCTGTTTCCTCGGGGCCTGTTTCTTTAGGGGCAGTAGGTGCGGGGTTACGAGTGATGAACATCGCATCACCGTAGCTGAAAAAGCGGTATTCGTTTTCGACGGCGGCCTTGTAGGCAGCCATGGTCTCGGGATAACCGGCGAACGCCGAGACCAGCATCAACAACGTGGACTCAGGCAAATGGAAATTGGTGACCAGGGCGTCGACCACATGGAACGGCCGGCCCGGGAAGATAAAGATATCGGTGTCGCCACTGAACGGCTTGAGCACGCCATCGCGAGCGGCGCTCTCCAGCGAACGCACGCTGGTGGTGCCCACGGCAATCACCCGACCGCCACGCGCACGGCAGGCAGCGACTGCATCGACCACGTCCTGGCCGACTTCCAGCCATTCGCTGTGCATGTGGTGATCTTCGAGCTTTTCGACACGCACCGGCTGGAACGTACCCGCACCGACATGCAACGTAACGAACGTGGTCTCGACGCCCTTGGCGGCGATCGCTTCCATCAGCGTCTGGTCGAAGTGCAGCCCGGCGGTCGGCGCTGCCACCGCGCCGAGCTTCTCGGCGTACACGGTCTGATAACGCTCGCGATCCGAGCCTTCGTCCGGGCGGTCGATATAAGGCGGCAGCGGCATGTGCCCGACGCGGTCGAGGAGCGGCAGCACTTCTTCGGCGAAACCCAACTCGAACAGGGCATCGTGGCGAGCCAGCATCTCGGCCTCGCCTCCACCGTCGATGAGGATCTTCGAACCCGGTTTCGGCGACTTGCTGGAGCGCACATGGGCCAGCACGCGGTGCGTGTCGAGCACTCGCTCGATGAGGATTTCCAGCTTGCCGCCAGACGCCTTCTGACCGAACAGCCGTGCCGGAATCACCCGGGTATTGTTGAACACCATCAAATCGCCCGGGCGCAGATGCTCAAGCAGATCAGTGAATTGACGGTGTGCCAGGGCGCCGCTGACCCCATCCAGGGTCAACAGGCGACTACCGCGACGCTCGGCCAAAGGGTGGCGGGCGATCAGCGAATCAGGAAGCTCGAAGGTAAAGTCAGCAACGCGCATGATGGAGTTCGTCTAGCAGGGCCGGAAAGTCTAGCGGAAATATCGAAAATTGACCATGAAACGTGATTGACCAACGGTAGGTACCTCTCTATACTTCGCCGCCATTGAGCCCTGATGGCGGAATTGGTAGACGCGGCGGATTCAAAATCCGTTTTCGAAAGGAGTGGGAGTTCGAGTCTCCCTCGGGGCACCAAAATTAAGAAAGGTCTTGCTTAGCAAGGCCTTTTTTTTCGCCTGCCGGAAAGTAGCTGCCGTAGTAAGAGCTGCCGAAGGCTGCGATCTTTTGATCTTCCTCTGTTTCACCGACAGGACATCTCAAAGGATTCACTGCATGGAAACGTCACTGGAAACCGTCGCCCTGTTCTCCCTCAAGCTCGCTTACGAGGAAGAAGGCCTGAGCCCGATTCTGCGGGATGACATGGTCATGGGTGATTATCAGAAAGACGTATTCGAGTTGCTGGTGCGACGTGGGGATGTCGAAACCATCCAGTTCAAGATGAACGAGTGCCTGGAATTGGCGATGGATGCGCTGGGTGGCGTTGAGAAACCGTTGGGGCGGGAACTGCACAAGTTGTCGACCGACTTCAGTCACGCGCAGTCGCTGGAGCAGCTGGATCAGCCGCTCCTCGCGCTCAAGGGTTATTTGAAGGACATTCTGTAATCAGACGCGCGATCTGAAGAAACAGCCCCTCGGATTACTTCCGCACTTTTACCACTTGAATGTCGACGGGGAACCCACCTGCCCCTTCCAGTTTCTTCCATCCCACGTATTGAAAAATCGCGTCCCGATCGATGGTATCACCCCTCTCCACCATTGCTCCGCCCAGCACCGCGACCTCTCTATAGATTGCGCAGCTGCCCTCATCGGGATGGGCGGTGTAGATCACATAGGGTTTGTCGTATCGCACGGCACGAAAATGTCGGCCGCAACCCCAGTCGACCGTGATCATCAATGTCTTCAGTAACGCTTCGCCATCCGTTTCCGGATCCTCGGCGATCTCGTGGAGTTTGCCGAGTTTGCCGACGTCACTAAAGCCCAGAGCGCGGGCGCGCTTGTATTCCGGGGACTCCAAATGTTCGGCCTCAGCCTTTAAGGCTTGCTGCAGAATCTCTTTGTCCTGGACGTTATGTTCGTTGTTCGAGATCTCGGTCGCTTGGGCAATGACGTTTTCGCAACGGGCATAATCGGGAGAGGCAAGGTTTGCTTGGGTGAGGTGCCTGCGATGGATGAAAACAGGTGGTATCAAGCTATCGACGTGCAACATCGCCTCCCTGGCAGTAATTGTCCCGTTTTGAACGTTGTTCACCACCTGCTGAAAACGCCCACAATCGGAGAGGTATCCCTTCCAGGCGACCTCCGGGGTTTCGGCGGCAAGTGCCGGGGTCATTCCGATCGAGAGAAGGACAGCGCCGAGCAGGCGCGAGACAGAAGAAACGCTAGGCATGTGTAGTCCGTTACGCAGATGAAGAAAGTGGCGCGAAGCTACTATTTTGCTATCTTGCCGTCCACTCTCGCCGGACGCCTATCGCCCGCCTCTGTTATCGCGCACTCGGGAATAAACCAATGGATGCTTTGTTGTGCTTGCTGGTGATGGCCGGGACCTGGTTGTGGGTGGTCAAGCAACGGGGTAAGTGGAACTTGTTTCTTGGCAACCTTGCAGGCGCCGGAAGTAGCGTGGTAACCGGCATTGTGTTCACGCTGATTTACGATGGGGTCATTGGTACGACGATGGCGACACCCAACCTGGATCGCAGTCTGGTGGTGTTCATCACAAGCGCGAGCGTTCTGGCGGGGGTATGGTTGTGGATTGCCAATCGCCGTCAACCGGAACATCCGGTTGCACGTCAGTTGCTGGGTGCGGTGTGTGGGTTTGCCGCCGGCATGGCGACCCTGCTGTTTCTTGCGGTGAATTATTTCCCCAACATGTGATCGGACGGCGTGACTGTTTTGCTGTCTGGCCGCCCATCGTTAGCGCTCACTTCGCAGAAAATGAATCAGTCCCCTTTTTCCAGCTTTCCCTCAAACTCGCTTATGAGGAAGAAGGCTTGAGCCCACACTCTGCGCGATGATCTGGTCATGGGGGATTACCAAGGGGCTTTTGCTGCCAGGGATAATGTCACCATCTTTTCTAGACAGCTCCACCCTCATCTTTCGAGACAGTCTCAACGGCAGCTTATCGATTTTTTGTTGCCACGCCCCTAGCAGCTTGGCGGCATCATCGTTGACTGCAAAACCATCGCGATACATCCGGCACTGACAAGGCCGAGAGAGCGTCGTAACCAGCCTCCAAGCGACTCAACCCAACAAACCTCACAAGGTAGTCCAGCTCTTCAGGGGCGCCCTGGAGGGCCTCTCATGAGATACCGACACCCCAGCGGCAAATGGCCGCCAATCGCACTGTGTCCGGCATGAAGGCTTCCTTGGAAAGTACAAAAGCTAGGGCTGAACCTTAGCATTGTCGGCAGGCGAGGACAGCCGCAAGGCGTCCGAGAATGTCGTACGAACTTTCCTGCGGGCAAAACAAAACCCCAACTGCTTTCGCAATTGGGGTTTCGGAATTTAATCTTGACGATGACCTAC
>NZ_JBWKVT010000007.1:0-327836 GCF_059421845.1 Pseudomonas sp. GW821-FHT02C04
TCCCCATGTGAGAGTAGGTCATCGTCAAGATTAAATTCCGAAACCCCAATTGCGAAAGCAGTTGGGGTTTTGTTTTGTCCGCAGGAAAGCGGGTTGTTTGAATTCTATGCAACGGCTCGGTGCATGGCTATTATTCGGGCCTCATTCCGAGGCGAGACCTGCATGCTGACGTTGTTGAACCTTCTGAAGGATGGGCGATTCCATTCCGGTCAGGCTCTGGGAGTTGCCCTGGGAATTAGTCGAAGTGCAGTGTGGAAGCAGCTTCAACACCTGGAGGCTGAGCTTGGGCTATCCATACATAAAGTCCGGGGGCGGGGCTATCAGCTGGCGTCGCCACTGGAGTTGCTTGACTCGCTCAAGATAGAGGAAAGTCTTGCCGGCTGGCCTGTGAGTGTCTTCGACTCCATCGACTCTACTAACGCAGAGTCGCTGCGTGCCGTTGATCGGGGTCAAATGGCGCCCTTTCTGGTACTGGCTGAACGGCAAATCTCCGGACGTGGTCGTAGAGGTCGCAAATGGGTAAGTCCGTTTGCCGAGAACCTCTATTACAGTCTCGTATTGCGTATTGATGGTGGGATGCGTCAACTTGAAGGACTAAGTCTTGTTGTCGGTCTCGCGGTCATGCAAACCCTCCGTGCGCTTGGGGTGCCAGGTGCAGGGCTGAAGTGGCCCAATGACGTTTTGGCTGGGCGAAAAAAAATCGCCGGGATCTTGCTGGAACTGGTCGGGGATCCGGCAGACGTGTGTCATGTAGTGCTGGGTGTTGGCATTAACGTGAACATGCAAGCCACTGACGAGGTTGATCAGCAATGGACCTCGATACGGCTCGAGTCGGGAAAAACGTGTGATCGCAATATTCTGGTGGTTGAGCTGAGCAAGCAGTTGCAGCTTTATCTGCAGCGTCATCAATCAGGAGGTTTCTCGGCGCTTCAGACGGAGTGGGAAGCGAATCACTTATGGCAGGGACTGCCGGTTTCTCTCACTGCGGGTGTCAACCAGATAGATGGCGTGGTGCTGGGGATCGATAATCAAGGTGCGCTACGGCTGAAGGTGGATGGCGTGGAGAAAGTCTTTAGTGGTGGTGAGCTCAGCTTGAGGTTGCGTGATGATTCTTGAGCTTGATTGCGGAAACAGCTTTATCAAGTGGCGGGTGCTGGATGCCGAGGCAGGTGCCCTGGTCGCGGAAGGGGTGGTCGACTCTGATGAGGCATTGGTCGACAGCCTTCGTTCGCTCGATAAATTGTCTCTCGGCAAATGCCGCCTTGTCAGTGTAAGAACTGAAGAGGAGACCAATTTGCTGATTGGTTTTCTCAAGCGTGAGTTCGATATTTCCGTCGTCTGTGCAACACCTGCTCGCGAAATGTCCGGCGTCAAAAATGGTTACGAAGACTACGAACGTCTTGGTCTTGATCGTTGGTTGGCGATGCTCGGTGGTTTTCATCTGGCTGGTGGTGCTTGCCTGGTTCTCGACTTTGGGACGGCGGTGACTGCTGATTTCATCTCGTCGGATGGTGAGCACCTGGGAGGCTTCATTTGTCCTGGTATGCCGCTAATGCGCTATCAATTGCGTACGCATACCCGAAAGATTCGCTATGGCGATCTGGCGGCGGAACGGGCATTGACGAGTCACGCTCCAGGGCGCAATACGGTCGAGGCGGTGGAGCGTGGCTGTTCATTGATGCTCAGGGGATTTGTATTGACGCAGTTGGAGATGGCGCGTTCCTACTGGGGTGAAAAATTCAGTGTCTTTATCACTGGTGGTGATGCCGAGCTGGTGTCGGATGTCGCGCCTGAAGCTCGGGTCGTTTCCGATTTGGTGTTCGTAGGTTTGGCTATGGCATGTCCTTTGTCCTGAGGTTTGTATGCGTTGGTTGTTTCTCCTGCTTCTGGTACTCAATGTGTTTTATTACGTCTGGCATCAGCAGGAGGCTCCATTGCGTGCAAAGGACGTCACGCCTCTCAGTCTTTATCGTGGTTCGCAGCAGGATATCCGTTTGCTGAGTGAGGCTGGTGATGCCTCGCGAGGTGCGAAAGCCGATGGACAGTGTCTATATATAGGAGGTTCGGGTCGTCCCGAAACTGCCCAGGCACTGGAGCAGCGCCTGAGTGAGCTTGGTGCGAAAGCTCAGCCTTTGCCGAAAGACCTTTCCAGCAATGCATATTGGTTCCGAATCACGCCTGAAACCCAGCGTTTCCTGGGCGATGCTCAGTTGCAAAACCTTTCCAAGGAATTCAATGAGTTAAAACACAAAATAATGCTGTGCGAGGGGGTTGCACCTGCGGAATAGTTTGCATAGAATGGCGCCCGCTCCACAGCGAAGACCTGAAAAGGTTGAAGCGGTAGGGCGATGTCAAAGCAGCTAACCTCAGGTTTTTAAATGAGAAAATGCTTGACAAGGGTTTGGCATAGTATAGAATGCCGGCCTGATTAGGAGGGGTTCCCGAGCGGCCAAAGGGATCAGACTGTAAATCTGACGTCTACGACTTCGAAGGTTCGAATCCTTCTCCCTCCACCAGATTTTAGCGTGAGCTGCAGGCTCCGCGGGTATAGTTTAGTGGTAGAACCTCAGCCTTCCAAGCTGATGATGCGGGTTCGATTCCCGCTACCCGCTCCAAGTTTGCAGATTGTGCAAAGTGTTACGCTCTTGTAGCTCAGTTGGTAGAGCACACCCTTGGTAAGGGTGAGGTCAGCGGTTCAAATCCGCTCAAGAGCTCCATATAACAAGGCAGATATGAAAATATCTGCCTTTGTTTTAATGGCTAGGGTTGTTTGCTTATTTCTTCTGTGAGGGGTGATATCGATGGCTAAGGAAAAATTTGATCGTTCCCTACCGCACGTCAACGTCGGAACTATCGGTCACGTTGACCACGGTAAAACCACTCTGACCGCTGCTCTGACTCGTGTCTGCTCCGAAGTTTTCGGTTCGGCCGTAGTTGAATTCGACAAGATCGACAGCGCTCCAGAAGAAAAAGCTCGTGGTATCACCATCAACACCGCGCACGTTGAGTACAACTCGACTATTCGTCACTACGCTCACGTTGACTGCCCAGGTCACGCTGACTACGTGAAGAACATGATCACCGGTGCTGCCCAGATGGACGGCGCGATCCTGGTTTGCTCGGCCGCTGATGGTCCGATGCCGCAAACTCGTGAGCATATCCTGCTGTCCCGTCAGGTAGGCGTTCCGTACATCGTGGTTTTCCTGAACAAGGCTGACCTGGTAGACGACGCTGAGCTGCTGGAACTGGTTGAGATGGAAGTTCGTGACCTGCTGTCGACCTACGACTTCCCAGGCGACGACACTCCGATCATCATCGGTTCGGCTCGTATGGCGCTGGAGGGCAAAGACGACAACGAAATGGGCACCACTGCCGTTCGTAAACTGGTTGAAACTCTGGATACCTACATCCCTGAGCCAGTTCGTATGATCGACAAGCCATTCCTGATGCCAATCGAAGACGTGTTCTCGATCTCGGGTCGCGGTACTGTTGTGACTGGTCGTATCGAGCGCGGTATCGTTCGCGTTCAAGATGCTCTGGAAATCGTTGGTCTGCGTGACACCACCACCACCACCTGCACCGGTGTTGAGATGTTCCGCAAGCTGCTGGACGAAGGTCGTGCTGGCGAGAACTGCGGCGTTCTGCTGCGTGGCACCAAGCGTGACGACGTTGAGCGTGGTCAGGTTCTGGTTAAGCCGGGTTCGGTTAAGCCGCACACCAAGTTCACCGCAGAAGTTTACGTTCTGAGCAAGGAAGAAGGCGGTCGTCACACTCCGTTCTTCAAAGGCTACCGTCCACAGTTCTACTTCCGTACTACTGACGTGACTGGTAACTGCGAGCTGCCAGAAGGCGTTGAAATGGTAATGCCAGGTGACAACATTCAGATGACTGTTACCCTGATCAAAACCATCGCGATGGAAGACGGTCTGCGTTTCGCTATCCGTGAAGGCGGTCGTACCGTCGGCGCTGGCGTCGTAGCCAAAATCATCGAGTAAGTAGTTGTAATGTATTTTTCGGGCCGGCATAATGGTCGGCCTGATTTTGTTTTAGGTCAGTAGCTCAATTGGCAGAGCGACGGTCTCCAAAACCGTAGGTTGGGGGTTCGATTCCCTCCTGACCTGCCAGATTCACTCGGTGTGTCTGGCTTTCTTTTCACAGGATCTTCATAGATGACTCCTAAGGCTGAAGCTCAAGGCTCTCGCTTCGATCTGCTTAAGTGGCTTGTAGTGGTCGCTTTGGTGATTGTTGGCGTTGTAGGCAATCAGTATTACTCTGCTTCGCCGATCCTGTACCGCGTACTCGCATTGCTTGTCATTGCTGCTGTAGCTGCCTTTGTAGGCCTGCAGACTGCCAAGGGCAAGTCTTTCTTTGTACTGGTTAAGGAAGCTCGCACCGAGATTCGTAAAGTCGTGTGGCCAACTCGCCAAGAAACCACGCAGACCACGTTGATTGTTGTGGCTGTTGTTCTGGTTATGGCGTTGCTGTTGTGGGGGCTTGATTCCCTGCTCGGCTGGCTTGTTTCCTTGATTGTCGGCTAAGGGTGTCCCGTGGCTAAGCGTTGGTACGTTGTGCATGCTTACTCGGGTTACGAGAAGCATGTAATGCGCTCGCTGATTGAGCGCGTAAAGCTGGCTGGCATGGAAGATGGCTTCGGCGAAATTCTGGTTCCCACTGAAGAAGTGGTTGAAATGCGTAATGGCCAGAAGCGCAAAAGCGAGCGTAAGTTCTTCCCTGGCTATGTGCTGGTCCAGATGGATATGAACGAGGGTACTTGGCACTTGGTCAAGGATACTCCTCGGGTGATGGGTTTTATCGGCGGTACTGCTGACAAGCCTGCACCAATCACTGATAAAGAAGCAGAGGCGATTCTGCGTCGCGTTGCTGACGGTAGCGACAAGCCGAAGCCGAAGACGTTGTTCGAGCCGGGCGAAACCGTTCGTGTCAATGACGGTCCTTTCGCTGACTTTAACGGTGTTGTTGAAGAAGTTAACTACGAAAAGAGCCGGATCCAAGTGGCGGTGCTCATTTTCGGTCGCTCTACTCCGGTAGAGTTGGAGTTCAGTCAGGTCGAAAAGGTCTAACTGGACAAGCATCCCAACCCCGCAGCCCTAGGCTGTGGGGTTTTGTCGTCACTGGGATAAACGCGCAAGTAACCGGGGAGCCTTTCGAGGCGATCGAACCCGTAATTGGAGTGCCTCATGGCCAAGAAGATTACCGCTTACATCAAGCTGCAAGTGAAGGCCGCTCAGGCTAACCCAAGTCCACCTGTTGGTCCTGCTCTGGGTCAGCACGGCGTGAACATCATGGAATTCTGCAAAGCTTTCAACGCCCGTACCCAGGGTCTGGAAGCTGGTCTGCCGACTCCAGTGATCATCACTGTCTACAGCGACCGTAGCTTCACTTTCGAAACCAAATCCACCCCTGCTTCGGTTCTGCTGAAGAAGGCGGCCGGTCTGACCAGCGGTTCCGCTCGTCCGAACACCGTTAAGGTTGGCACTGTTACCCGTGCTCAGCTGGAAGAAATCGCGAAAACCAAAAACGCGGATCTGACTGCAGCTGATATGGATGCAGCCGTGCGTACTATCGCCGGTTCTGCTCGTAGCATGGGCCTTAACGTGGAGGGTGTGTAATGGCTAAGCTGACCAAGCGTCAAAAGGCTATCGCCGGCAAAATCGAAGCAGGCAAGGCCTACAACTTTGTAGACGCCGCTGCACTGCTGGCCGAGCTGTCGACTGTCAAGTTCAGCGAGTCGTTTGACGTTGCTGTAAACCTGGGCGTAGACCCGCGTAAATCCGACCAGGTCGTTCGTAGCGCTACTGTGCTGCCACACGGCACTGGCAAGACCGTTCGCGTTGCTGTGTTCACCCAGGGTCCAGCTGCTGAAGCCGCTCTGGCTGCCGGCGCTGACCGTGTAGGTATGGACGACCTGGCTGCCGAAATGAAAGGCGGCGACCTGAACTATGACGTAGTGATCGCATCCCCGGATGCCATGCGCGTTGTAGGTCAACTGGGTCAGATCCTCGGTCCACGTGGCCTGATGCCTAACCCGAAAGTCGGCACCGTAACTCCAGACGTAGCCACCGCGGTTAAAAACGCCAAGGCTGGTCAGGTTCGTTATCGCACCGACAAAAACGGCATCATCCACACTTCCGTTGGCAAGATCGGCTTCGATGCCGTCAAGCTGAAGGAAAACGTTGAAGCCCTGATCGCTGATCTGAAGCGTATCAAGCCAGCTTCCTCGAAAGGTATCTACGTCAAGCGCGTTACCCTGAGCACCACTATGGGCCCAGGTCTGGTCATCGACCAGAGCTCGCTGGACGCGTAAGACAACATTGGCACGAGTTATCGTGCCAATCGAAAGATTGGGGTCCCTGCCTGGCGGGGGCTATCCAAGACCGTAGGCGGCGCAAGTCTTAAACCTCAAGCCTACGCAGATGGTGCTCCCGGTTCCTTACCGAATCAGACACCAAAACGACATTCGGTTTCGATCGAGTGAAACGGTAACAAGCAGGAGTTAAACCCGTGGCAATTAATCTCGAAGACAAGAAGGCCATCGTCGCTGAAGTCAACGAGGCTGCCAAAGTCGCTCTGTCCGCTGTCGTGGTTGATGCCCGTGGCGTAACAGTAGGCGCAATGACCGGACTCCGTAAAGAGGCTCGTGAAGCTGGCGTTTACGTACGTGTTGTACGTAACACCCTGCTCAAGCGCGCTGTTGCTGACACTGAATTCAGTGTTCTCAACGACGTGTTCACTGGCCCGACCCTGATCGCATTCTCGAACGAACATCCGGGCGCTGCTGCTCGTATTTTCAAAGAGTTTTCGAAGGGTCAGGACAAGTTCGAGATCAAGGCAGCTGCGTTCGAGGGCAAGTTCCTCGCAGCTAATCAGATCGACGTACTGGCAACTCTGCCGACCCGTGACGAAGCAATTTCCCAGCTGATGAGCGTGATTCAAGGCGCTACCAGCAAATTGGCTCGTACTCTGGCGGCAATTCGCGACCAGAAAGAAGCTGCTGCAGCCTAAGGCTCGTCAGCTTCTCGCGTTTTTTGTTTATTTCGATGGTCGCGTAGGCCGTCCCCCAATTCAGGAATTGAGTCATGTCTCTGACTAACGAACAAATCATCGAAGCAATCGGCCAGAAATCCGTAGTGGAAATCGTTGAGCTGATCAAAGCGATGGAAGAAACCTTCGGTGTTACCGCTGCTGCTGCTTCGGCTGGTCCAGCTGCTGCTGCCGCTGTTGTTGAAGAGCAAACCGAGTTCAACGTTGTTCTGCTGGAAGCTGGCGAGAAGAAGGTTAACGTGATCAAGGCAGTTCGTGAACTGACCGGTCTGGGCCTGAAAGAAGCCAAAGAGAAAGTAGACGGCGCTCCTCAGGTTGTAGCTGAAGGCGTTTCGAAAGAAGCTGCTGAAGACGCCAAGAAGAAGCTGGAAGAAGCAGGCGCTAAAGTCGAGCTGAAATAAGTATCGACTTTGCTCCTCCAGCCCGAGCGTCAAGCGACAGGCTGATGGCTGGTGGCTCTTGCCACCGGCCTTTTTCCGTTATTGGCAGCCGACTGGGTCGGTGCTGATAACGAGCTGTAACCACCCGATGCGGTGGCGCAAACCATGGGGTTTGCACGATTTTCTGGCTGCTCCCGTCGGGAGGGGCCAAACAAGCAGGTGACCAAGCTGGGGAACGCTGATGGCTTACTCATATACTGAGAAAAAACGTATCCGCAAGGACTTTAGCAAGTTGCCGGACGTCATGGATGTGCCTTACCTCCTGGCCATCCAGCTGGATTCGTATCGTGAATTCTTGCAAGCGGGAGCGACTAAAGATCAGTTCCGCGACGTGGGCCTGCATGCGGCCTTCAAATCCGTTTTCCCGATCATCAGCTACTCCGGCAATGCTGCGCTGGAGTACGTCGGTTATCGCCTGGGCGAACCGGCATTTGATGTCAAAGAATGCGTATTGCGCGGTGTAACTTTCGCCGTACCTTTGCGGGTAAAAGTGCGCCTGATCATTTTCGACAAAGAGTCGTCGAACAAAGCGATCAAGGACATCAAAGAGCAAGAAGTCTACATGGGTGAAATCCCCCTGATGACTGAGAACGGTACCTTCGTAATCAACGGTACCGAGCGTGTAATCGTTTCCCAGTTGCACCGCTCCCCGGGTGTGTTCTTCGACCACGACCGTGGCAAGACGCACAGCTCCGGTAAACTGCTGTACTCCGCGCGCATCATTCCTTACCGCGGTTCGTGGCTGGACTTCGAGTTCGACCCGAAGGACTGCGTATTCGTACGTATCGACCGTCGTCGCAAGCTGCCGGCCTCGGTTCTGCTGCGCGCGCTCGGCTATACCACCGAAGAAGTGCTGGACGCGTTCTACACCACCAACGTATTCCACGTTAAGGGCGAGACCCTGAGCCTGGAACTGGTGCCTCAGCGCCTGCGTGGTGAAGTTGCAGTCCTCGATATCCAGGACGACAAAGGCAAGGTGATTGTCGAGCAGGGTCGTCGTATCACTGCCCGTCACATCAACCAGCTGGAAAAAGCCGGGATCAAAGAGCTGGACGTACCTCTGGACTACGTCCTGGGTCGCACCACCGCCAAGGTCATCGTGCATCCGGCTACCGGCGAAATCCTGGCAGAGTGCAACACCGAGCTGTCGACTGAAGTCCTGGCGAAAATCGCCAAGGCCGGCGTCGTTCGCATCGAAACGCTGTACACCAACGATATCGACTGCGGTCCGTTCGTCTCCGACACTCTGAAGATCGACTCCACCAGCAACCAATTGGAAGCGCTGGTCGAAATCTATCGCATGATGCGTCCAGGCGAGCCGCCAACCAAAGACGCTGCCGAAACCCTGTTCAACAACCTGTTCTTCAGCCCTGAGCGTTATGACCTGTCTGCGGTCGGCCGGATGAAGTTCAACCGTCGTATCGGTCGTACCGAGATCGAAGGTTCGGGCGTGCTGTGCAAGGAAGACATCGTCGCGGTACTGAAGACTCTGGTCGACATCCGTAACGGTAAAGGCATCGTCGACGACATCGACCACCTGGGTAACCGTCGTGTTCGCTGCGTAGGCGAAATGGCCGAGAACCAGTTCCGCGTTGGCCTGGTGCGTGTTGAGCGTGCGGTCAAAGAGCGTCTGTCGATGGCCGAAAGCGAAGGCCTGATGCCGCAAGACCTGATCAACGCCAAGCCTGTGGCTGCGGCGGTGAAAGAGTTCTTCGGTTCCAGCCAGCTCTCGCAGTTCATGGACCAGAACAACCCGCTGTCCGAGATTACCCACAAGCGTCGTGTTTCTGCACTCGGCCCTGGCGGTCTGACTCGTGAGCGCGCGGGCTTCGAAGTTCGTGACGTACACCCGACTCACTACGGTCGTGTCTGCCCGATTGAAACGCCGGAAGGTCCGAACATCGGTCTGATCAACTCCCTGGCTGCTTACGCTCGCACCAACCAGTACGGCTTCCTCGAGAGCCCGTACCGTGTGGTGAAAGAGGGTGTGGTTACCGACGAGATCGTGTTCCTGTCCGCTATTGAAGAAGCCGATCACGTGATCGCGCAGGCTTCGGCGACCATGAACGACCAGAAAGTCCTGATCGACGAACTGGTAGCCGTACGTCACCTGAACGAATTCACCGTCAAGGCGCCTGAAGAAGTCACCTTGATGGACGTTTCGCCGAAGCAGGTAGTTTCGGTTGCAGCGTCGCTGATTCCGTTCCTCGAGCACGACGACGCCAACCGTGCGTTGATGGGTTCGAACATGCAGCGTCAAGCTGTACCAACCCTGCGTGCTGACAAGCCGCTGGTAGGTACCGGCATGGAGCGTAACGTGGCTCGCGACTCCGGCGTTTGCGTCGTGGCTCGTCGTGGCGGCGTGATCGACTCCGTTGATGCCAGCCGTATCGTGGTTCGTGTTGCCGATGACGAAGTTGAAACCGGCGAAGCTGGTGTCGACATCTACAACCTGACCAAGTACACCCGCTCGAACCAGAACACCTGCATCAACCAGCGTCCGCTGGTGAGCAAGGGTGATCGCGTTCAGCGTAGCGACATCATGGCCGACGGCCCGTCCACCGATATGGGTGAACTGGCACTGGGTCAGAACATGCGCATCGCGTTCATGGCATGGAACGGCTTCAACTTCGAAGACTCCATCTGCCTGTCCGAGCGTGTGGTTCAGGAAGACCGCTTCACCACGATCCACATCCAGGAACTGACCTGCGTGGCTCGTGACACCAAGCTTGGCCCAGAGGAAATCACTGCGGACATCCCGAACGTGGGTGAAGCTGCACTGAACAAACTGGACGAAGCCGGTATCGTTTACGTAGGTGCTGAAGTTGGCGCAGGCGACATCCTGGTAGGTAAGGTCACTCCGAAAGGCGAGACCCAACTGACTCCGGAAGAAAAACTGCTGCGTGCGATCTTCGGTGAAAAAGCCAGCGACGTTAAAGACACTTCCCTGCGTGTACCTACCGGTACCAAAGGTACTGTCATCGACGTGCAGGTCTTCACTCGTGACGGCGTTGAGCGTGATGCTCGTGCCTTGTCGATCGAGAAGACCCAGCTGGACGAGATCCGCAAGGATCTGAACGAAGAGTTCCGCATCGTTGAAGGCGCGACCTTCGAACGTCTGCGTTCCGCTCTGGTAGGCCACAAGGCTGAAGGCGGCGCGGGCCTGAAGAAAGGTCAGGACATCACCGACGAAGTACTCGACGGTCTTGAGCATGGTCAGTGGTTCAAACTGCGCATGGCTGAAGATGCTCTGAACGAGCAGCTCGAGAAGGCTCAGGCCTACATCGTTGATCGTCGCCGTCTGCTGGACGACAAGTTCGAAGACAAGAAGCGCAAACTGCAGCAGGGCGATGACCTGGCTCCAGGCGTGCTGAAGATCGTCAAGGTTTACCTGGCAATCCGTCGTCGCATCCAGCCGGGCGACAAGATGGCCGGTCGTCACGGTAACAAAGGTGTGGTCTCCGTGATCATGCCGGTTGAAGACATGCCGCACGATGCCAATGGCACACCGGTCGACGTGGTCCTCAACCCGCTGGGCGTACCTTCGCGTATGAACGTTGGTCAGATCCTTGAAACCCACCTGGGCCTCGCGGCCAAAGGCCTGGGCGAGAAGATCAACCGGATGGTCGAAGAGCAGCGTAAAGTCGCTGAACTGCGTACCTTCCTGGACGAGATCTACAACCAGATCGGCGGTCGTAACGAAGATCTGGACAGCTTCTCCGATCAGGAAATCCTGGATCTGGCGAAGAACCTGCGTGGCGGTGTTCCAATGGCCACTCCAGTGTTCGACGGTGCCAAGGAAAGCGAAATCAAGGCCATGCTGAAACTGGCGGACCTGCCAGAAAGCGGCCAGATGCAGCTGACCGACGGCCGTACCGGCAACAAGTTCGAGCGTCCAGTTACCGTTGGCTACATGTACATGCTGAAGCTGAACCACTTGGTAGACGACAAGATGCACGCGCGTTCTACCGGTTCGTACAGCCTGGTTACCCAGCAGCCGCTGGGTGGTAAGGCACAGTTCGGTGGTCAGCGTTTCGGGGAGATGGAGGTCTGGGCACTGGAAGCATACGGTGCTGCTTACACTCTGCAAGAAATGCTCACAGTGAAGTCGGACGATGTGAACGGCCGGACCAAGATGTACAAAAACATCGTGGACGGCGATCACCGTATGGAGCCGGGCATGCCCGAGTCCTTCAACGTGTTGATCAAGGAAATTCGTTCCCTCGGCATCGATATCGATCTGGAAACCGAATAACACGTGACGCGATCGAGAGCGGGGCAGGATTGCCCGCTCTCTGCTCCGCCAGGAGGAAAGGCCTTGAAAGACCTACTGAATTTGCTGAAAAACCAGGGTCAAGTCGAAGAGTTCGACGCCATCCGTATCGGATTGGCCTCGCCTGAGATGATCCGCTCGTGGTCGTTCGGTGAAGTTAAAAAGCCGGAAACCATCAACTACCGTACGTTCAAACCCGAGCGTGACGGTCTGTTCTGCGCCAAGATCTTTGGCCCGGTAAAGGATTACGAGTGCCTGTGCGGTAAGTACAAGCGCTTGAAGCATCGTGGTGTGATCTGCGAGAAGTGCGGCGTTGAAGTTGCACTGGCCAAGGTTCGTCGTGAGCGCATGGCGCACATCGAGCTGGCTTCGCCGGTTGCCCACATCTGGTTCCTGAAATCGCTGCCGTCCCGTATCGGCCTGCTGATGGACATGACCCTGCGTGATATCGAACGCGTTCTCTACTTCGAGAGCTATGTCGTTATCGATCCGGGCATGACCACTCTTGAAAAAGGTCAGCTGCTGAACGACGAGCAGTACTTCGAAGCGCTGGAAGAGTTCGGTGATGACTTCGACGCCCGCATGGGTGCTGAAGCTGTCCGTGAACTGCTGCACGCTATCGACCTGGAACACGAGATCGGCCGTCTGCGTGAAGAAATTCCGCAAACCAACTCCGAAACCAAGATCAAGAAGCTGTCCAAGCGTCTGAAGTTGATGGAAGCCTTCCAGGGTTCCGGCAACCTGCCAGAGTGGATGGTGCTGACCGTTCTGCCGGTTCTGCCGCCAGATCTGCGTCCACTGGTCCCGCTGGATGGCGGTCGTTTCGCGACTTCCGACCTCAACGATCTGTATCGTCGAGTGATCAACCGTAACAACCGTTTGAAGCGCCTGCTGGATCTGTCCGCTCCGGACATCATCGTGCGCAACGAAAAGCGTATGTTGCAGGAAGCTGTCGACGCACTGCTCGACAACGGTCGTCGTGGCCGCGCTATCACCGGTTCGAACAAGCGTCCTCTGAAATCCCTGGCTGACATGATCAAGGGTAAGCAAGGTCGTTTCCGTCAGAACTTGCTCGGTAAGCGTGTTGACTACTCCGGTCGTTCGGTAATTACCGTAGGCCCGACCCTGCGTCTGCACCAGTGCGGTCTGCCGAAGAAGATGGCTCTCGAGCTGTTCAAGCCGTTCATTTTCGGCAAGCTGGAAATGCGTGGTCTGGCGACCACCATCAAAGCGGCCAAGAAAATGGTCGAGCGCGAGCTGCCGGAAGTTTGGGACGTTCTCGCTGAAGTGATTCGCGAACACCCGGTTCTTCTCAACCGTGCACCGACCCTTCACCGTCTGGGTATCCAGGCGTTTGAACCGGTACTGATCGAAGGTAAGGCTATCCAGCTGCACCCTCTGGTCTGCGCCGCGTACAACGCCGACTTCGACGGCGACCAAATGGCCGTGCACGTACCGCTGACGCTGGAAGCCCAGCTCGAAGCGCGTGCGTTGATGATGTCGACCAACAACATTCTGTCGCCAGCCAACGGTGAGCCAATCATCGTTCCGTCGCAGGACGTTGTATTGGGTCTGTACTACATGACTCGTGAAGCGATCAACGCCAAGGGCGAAGGTCGTGTGTTCGCGGATCTGCAGGAAGTTGACCGTGTGTTCCGTGCCGGCGAAGCCGCACTGCACGCCAAGATCAAGGTTCGTATCAACGAAACCGTGAACGATCGTGATGGCAACAGCGTGAGCGGTACCCGTATCGTCGACACCACTGTCGGCCGTGCGCTGCTGTTCCAGGTTGTGCCAAAAGGTCTGTCGTTCGACGTCGTCAACCTGCCGATGAAGAAAAAGGCGATCTCCAAGCTGATCAACCAGTGCTACCGCGTGGTTGGTCTGAAAGAGACCGTGATCTTCGCTGACCAGTTGATGTACACCGGTTTTGCCTACTCGACCATCTCCGGCGTTTCCATCGGTGTTAACGACTTCGTTATCCCGGATGAAAAAGCCCGCATCATCGGTGCAGCCACCGACGAAGTGAAAGAGATCGAAAGCCAGTACGCCTCCGGCCTGGTAACCCAGGGCGAGAAGTACAACAAAGTGATCGACCTTTGGTCGAAAGCGAACGACGAAGTCTCCAAGGCGATGATGGCCAACCTCTCGAAAGAGAAAGTCATCGACCGTCACGGCGTCGAAGTCGATCAAGAGTCGTTCAACTCGATGTACATGATGGCTGACTCGGGTGCGCGGGGTTCCGCAGCACAGATCCGTCAGCTGGCCGGTATGCGTGGTCTGATGGCCAAGCCGGACGGTTCCATCATTGAAACGCCGATTACTGCGAACTTCCGTGAAGGTTTGAGCGTACTTCAGTACTTCATCTCCACTCACGGTGCTCGTAAAGGTCTGGCGGATACCGCGTTGAAAACTGCGAACTCCGGTTACCTGACTCGTCGTCTGGTAGACGTTGCGCAGGATCTGGTTGTAACCGAGATCGATTGCGGCACCGAACACGGTCTGCTGATGACTCCGCACATTGAAGGCGGTGACGTTGTAGAGCCGTTGGGTGAGCGCGTATTGGGTCGTGTTATCGCCCGTGACGTATTCAAGCCGGGTACCGAGGACGTCATCGTTCCTGCTGGCACCCTGGTAGACGAGAAGTGGGTCGAGTTCATCGAGCTGAACAGCATCGACGAAGTGATCGTGCGTTCGCCGATCAGCTGCGAAACCCGCTATGGCATTTGCGCCAAGTGCTACGGCCGTGACCTGGCTCGTGGTCACCAGGTGAACATCGGTGAAGCGGTCGGCGTTATCGCTGCCCAGTCCATCGGTGAGCCGGGTACCCAGCTGACGATGCGTACGTTCCACATCGGTGGTGCGGCAAGCCGTACTTCCGCAGCCGACAGCGTTCAGGTGAAGAATGGCGGTACCGTCCGTCTGCACAACCTGAAACACGTTGAGCGCGTGGATGGCAACCTGGTTGCTGTGTCCCGTTCCGGTGAGCTGGCAATCGCTGATGACTTCGGTCGTGAGCGCGAGCGTTACAAGCTGCCGTACGGTGCTGTGATTTCGGTTAAAGAAGGTGACAAGGTCGACGCTGGCGCAATCGTGGCCAAGTGGGATCCGCACACTCACCCGATCGTTACCGAAATGAAAGGTACCGTGACCTACGTGGGCATGGAAGAAGGCATCACGATCAAGCGTCAGACTGACGAATTGACCGGTATGACCAACATTGAAGTGCTCGATGCCAAAGACCGTCCGGCTGCCGGCAAGGACATCCGTCCTGCGGTGAAGATGGTCGATGACAACGGCAAGGATCTGTTGCTGCCAGGCACTGACGTTATCGCTCAGTACTTCCTGCCAGCCAACGCCTTGGTCGGTGTTGCGGACGGTGCGAAGATTGCGATCGGTGATGTTATCGCTCGTATCCCGCAAGAAACTTCGAAAACCCGTGACATCACCGGTGGTCTGCCGCGTGTTGCCGACCTGTTCGAAGCCCGTCGTCCGAAAGAAGCGTCGATTCTGGCTGAAGTCAGCGGCACCATCGCGTTCGGTAAAGAGACCAAGGGCAAGCGCCGTCTGGTCATCACTCCGAACGACGGTAGCGATCCGTATGAAGAGCTGATTCCGAAGTGGCGTCACCTGAACGTGTTCGAAGGCGAACAGGTAAACCGCGGCGAAGTTATCTCCGACGGCCCGAGCGATCCGCACGACATCCTGCGTCTGCTGGGTGTGAGCGCGCTGGCCAAGTACATCGTTAACGAGATCCAGGACGTTTACCGTCTGCAAGGCGTGAAGATCAACGACAAGCACATCGAGACCATCCTGCGTCAGATGCTGCGTAAAGTTGAGATCTCCGAGTCCGGCGATTCCAGCTTCATCAAGGGCGACCAGATGGAACTGACTCACGTACTGGTAGAGAACGAGCGTCTGAACGCGGAAGACAAGTTTGTCTCCAAGTTCACCCGCGTTCTGTTGGGTATTACCAAGGCGTCGTTGTCGACCGAATCGTTCATCTCGGCGGCTTCCTTCCAGGAAACCACCCGTGTACTGACCGAAGCGGCCGTAACCGGCAAGCGCGATTACCTGCGCGGCCTGAAAGAAAACGTGGTCGTGGGTCGTCTGATCCCTGCTGGTACCGGTCTGGCTTATCACAGCGAGCGTAAACGTCGCCGTGATGCAGACAAACCGTTGCGCGTAAGCGCCAGTGAAGTGGAAGCTGCACTGACCGAAGCGCTGAACTCGAGCGGTAACTGAGTTCTGCGAAAAATGAGCTAAGGCCCTGATCGAACCGTTCATCGAATCGAGACAATTTGTCGAGGTTCGACGAGCGGGGAGGTCGGGGCCTTGCCTTGACTGGGGACAAGATCCTCTTTAGACTCTTGATCCCCTAAATTTGGCGGGAATTCGTTCCTGCCATTTTGCTTTTCTTGCAAGACAATAGCGTCGCAAGACAACAGTGGAGCTAGTAGATGGCAACTATCAACCAGCTGGTACGTCAGCCGCGTAAGCGTATCGTCGAGAAATCCGACGTACCTGCGCTGCAGAACTGCCCGCAACGTCGTGGCGTGTGCACCCGTGTGTACACCACTACGCCGAAAAAACCTAACTCGGCACTGCGTAAAGTATGCCGTGTGCGTCTGACCAACGGTTTCGAGGTTTCCTCGTACATCGGTGGTGAAGGCCACAACCTGCAAGAGCACAGCGTGGTACTGATCCGCGGCGGTCGTGTAAAAGACTTGCCAGGTGTTCGTTACCACACCGTTCGCGGCTCCCTGGATACTTCCGGTGTTAAAGGTCGTAACCAAGGTCGTTCGAAGTACGGTACCAAGCGTCCGAAGTAATCGGCCGTTTTGCAGATTTTCATTTTATTGAGTCGATAAGAGTAAGGTCGGGCGCGCATCCTCTGGATCTGTCCCGAGCTAACCTGAAGACCGTTTGAGGGCTTATCAATGCCAAGACGTCGCGTAGCAGCAAAGCGTGAGATTCTGGACGATCCGAAATACGGAAGCCAAATCCTCGCCAAATTCATGAACCACGTTATGGAAAGCGGCAAGAAAGCCGTTGCCGAGCGTATCGTTTATGGTGCCCTGGAAACCGTTGCGACCCGTAAGGCTGGCACCGATCCCCTGGAACTCTTCGAAAAAGCACTCGACGCCATCGCTCCGCTGGTCGAAGTGAAGTCGCGCCGCGTTGGTGGTGCTACTTACCAGGTTCCGGTCGAAGTTCGTCCGTCCCGTCGTAACGCTCTGGCAATGCGCTGGTTGGTAGACTTCGCCCGTAAGCGCGGCGAGAAGTCTATGGCTCTGCGCTTGGCTGGCGAGCTGCTGGATGCTGCTGAAGGTAAAGGTGCTGCTGTTAAGAAGCGTGAAGACGTGCACCGTATGGCCGAAGCCAACAAAGCTTTCTCGCACTACCGCTTCTAATTTTAGCTTCACTAATTTTGCGAGGGCTTTATGGCTCGTACTACTCCGATTAGTCGCTACCGTAACATCGGTATCGTCGCTCACGTGGATGCTGGTAAAACCACCACCACCGAGCGCGTCCTTTTTTACACTGGCAAAAGTCACAAAATGGGCGAGGTGCATGACGGCGCCGCGACCACAGACTGGATGGTTCAGGAGCAGGAGCGTGGTATTACCATTACTTCTGCTGCCATTACCGCCTTCTGGAAAGGTTCCGAGAAGCAGTACGCTCACGAGCATCGCTTCAACGTAATCGATACCCCGGGCCACGTAGACTTCACCATTGAAGTAGAACGTTCCCTGCGCGTACTCGACGGCGCTGTCGTTGTGTTCTGCGGTACTTCGGGTGTTGAGCCTCAGTCGGAAACCGTATGGCGTCAGGCCAACAAATACGGCGTTCCACGTCTTGTTTACGTAAACAAGATGGACCGTGCTGGTGCCAACTTCCTGCGCGTGATCGGTCAGATCAAACAGCGTCTGGGTCACACTCCGGTGCCGATCCAGCTGGCTATCGGTTCGGAAGACAACTTCCAGGGCCAGATCGACCTGATCAACATGCAGGCTGTTTACTGGAACGACTCTGACAAGGGTATGGTCCCTGTTCGCAAGGACATTCCTGCCGAGCTCCAAGAGCTGGCTGACGAGTGGCGCAACAACATGGTTGAAGCTGCTGCCGAAGCCAACGAAGAGCTGATGAACAAGTACCTGGAAGGCGAAGAGCTGTCGATCGAAGAGATCAAAGCTGCTTTGCGTCAGCGTACTATTGCCGGCGAAATCGTTCTGGCCGTTTGCGGTTCTTCCTTCAAGAACAAGGGCGTTCCCCTGGTTCTCGACGCCGTTATCGACTTCCTGCCTGCTCCGACCGACATTCCTGCTATCAAGGGTTCCAACCCTGATAACGAGGAAGAGGAAATGGAGCGTCATGCAAGCGACGACGAGCCGTTCGCGGCCCTGGCGTTCAAGATCGCTACCGACCCATTCGTGGGTACCTTGACCTTCGTCCGCGTTTACTCGGGCGTGTTGAACTCCGGCGACGGCGTGATCAACTCGGTTAAAGGCAAGAAAGAGCGCGTGGGTCGTATGGTGCAAATGCACGCAAACGCCCGTGAAGAGATCAAGGAAGTACGCGCTGGCGACATCGCGGCCCTGATCGGCATGAAGGACGTCACCACTGGTGAAACCCTCTGCAACGCTGACAAGCCAATCATCCTGGTTCGCATGGACTTCCCGGAGCCGGTTATTTCGGTTGCCGTAGAGCCTAAGACCAAGGATGACCAGGAAAAAATGGGTATCGCTCTGGGCAAGCTTGCTCAGGAAGACCCGTCTTTCCGCGTTAAAACTGATGAAGAGACTGGTCAAACGATCATCTCCGGCATGGGCGAGCTGCACCTGGACATCCTGGTTGACCGGATGCGCCGTGAGTTCAACGTCGAAGCCAACATCGGCAAGCCTCAAGTTTCGTACCGTGAGCGCATCACGAAGAACTGCGAAATCGAAGGCAAGTTCGTTCGTCAATCCGGTGGTCGTGGTCAGTTCGGTCACTGCTGGATCCGTTTTGCTCCTGCTGACGAAGGTCAGGAAGGTCTGCAATTCGTGAACGAAGTAGTAGGTGGTGTGGTTCCTAAGGAATACATCCCGGCTATCCAGAAGGGTATCGAAGAGCAGATGAAGAACGGCGTTGTTGCCGGCTATCCGCTGATCGGCCTGAAGGCTACCGTGTTCGATGGTTCTTACCACGACGTCGACTCCAACGAGATGGCGTTTAAAGTGGCTGCTTCCATGGCGACCAAGCAACTGGCCCAGAAGGGCGGTGGTGAGCTGCTTGAGCCGATCATGGCGGTAGAGGTTGTTACGCCTGAAGACTATATGGGTGATGTGATGGGCGACCTTAACCGTCGTCGCGGCATGATCCAGGGTATGGAAGACACAGTGTCCGGCAAGGTTATCCGTGCCGAAGTTCCACTGGGTGAGATGTTCGGTTATGCGACCGACGTTCGTTCCATGTCCCAGGGTCGCGCAAGCTACTCTATGGAATTCAAAAAATACGATACGGCTCCGTCGCACATCGTCGAATCCGTTACCAAAAAACAAGGCTGATTCAGCCCCTTTAGGCTAGGAGTTAATTGTCGTGGCTAAAGAAAAATTTGATCGTTCCCTACCGCACGTAAACGTTGGCACCATCGGTCACGTTGACCACGGTAAAACCACTCTGACCGCTGCTCTGACTCGCGTCTGCTCCGAAGTTTTCGGTTCGGCCGTAGTTGAATTCGACAAGATCGACAGCGCTCCAGAAGAAAAAGCTCGTGGTATCACCATCAACACCGCGCACGTTGAGTACAACTCGACTATTCGTCACTACGCTCACGTTGACTGCCCAGGTCACGCTGACTACGTGAAGAACATGATCACCGGTGCTGCCCAGATGGACGGCGCGATCCTGGTTTGCTCGGCCGCTGATGGTCCGATGCCACAAACCCGTGAGCACATCCTGCTGTCCCGTCAGGTAGGCGTTCCGTACATCGTGGTTTTCCTGAACAAGGCTGACCTGGTAGACGACGCTGAGCTGCTGGAACTGGTTGAGATGGAAGTTCGTGACCTGCTGTCGACCTACGACTTCCCAGGCGACGACACTCCGATCATCATCGGTTCGGCTCGTATGGCGCTGGAAGGCAAAGACGACAACGAAATGGGCACCACTGCCGTTCGTAAACTGGTTGAAACTCTGGATACCTACATCCCTGAGCCAGTTCGTATGATCGACAAGCCATTCCTGATGCCAATCGAAGACGTGTTCTCGATCTCGGGTCGCGGTACTGTTGTGACTGGTCGTATCGAGCGCGGTATCGTTCGCGTTCAAGATGCTCTGGAAATCGTTGGTCTGCGTGACACCACCACCACCACCTGCACCGGTGTTGAGATGTTCCGCAAGCTGCTGGACGAAGGTCGTGCTGGCGAGAACTGCGGCGTTCTGCTGCGTGGCACCAAGCGTGACGACGTTGAGCGTGGTCAGGTTCTGGTTAAGCCGGGTTCGGTTAAGCCACACACCAAGTTCACCGCAGAAGTTTACGTTCTGAGCAAGGAAGAAGGCGGTCGTCACACTCCGTTCTTCAAAGGCTACCGTCCACAGTTCTACTTCCGTACTACTGACGTGACTGGTAACTGCGAGCTGCCAGAAGGCGTTGAAATGGTAATGCCAGGTGACAACATTCAGATGACTGTTACCTTGATCAAAACCATCGCGATGGAAGACGGTCTGCGTTTCGCTATCCGTGAAGGCGGTCGTACCGTCGGCGCTGGCGTCGTAGCCAAAATCATCGAGTAATCTCTTTTTTGAGATCGCTTTGATGAGTTGAAAAAGCCCCCGCTTAGCGGGGGCTTTTTTATTGGGTTGACACCTATCTGGGGCGTCTATAGAATTGCGCCTCCTTTTAACGGGCGTATTGCGCCCGGTGGGAATAGCAGCCGGAGTCTGAAATCCAATGCAAAATCAGCAAATCCGTATCAGGTTGAAGGCTTTTGACCATCGCCTGATCGACCAATCAACCCAGGAAATCGTGGAAACCGCGAAACGTACTGGTGCTCAAGTGCGTGGTCCAATTCCACTGCCTACCCGTAAAGAGCGGTTTACCGTTCTGGTTTCCCCGCACGTCAACAAAGACGCGCGTGACCAGTACGAAATCCGCACTCATAAGCGCGTTCTGGACATCGTCCAGCCAACGGATAAAACCGTTGATGCACTTATGAAGCTTGATCTTGCGGCCGGTGTGGAAGTGCAGATCAGCCTCGGCTAAGACTCGGTCTTGGTCGTGTAACGCTCTGAAATGGGCGGCCATAGCGGGTGAAAGCCCCGTACACTCATGAGGTTTACAACATGACTATTGGTGTAGTCGGTCGTAAAGCGGGTATGACCCGTATTTTCACCGAAGAAGGTGTCTCCATTCCGGTCACGGTCATTGAGATCGAGCCGAATCGCGTCACCCAGTTCAAAACTGAAGAAACCGATGGCTATCGTGCAGTGCAAGTCACTGTCGGCGAGCGTCGTGCTTCCCGTGTAACAGCTGCTCAGGCTGGCCACTTCGCCAAAGCGAACGTTGCCGCTGGTCGTACCGTAATGGAATTCCGCCTTGAAGAAGGCGAGTACCAGGCCGGCGATCTGATCAACGCTGAAATCTTCGCTGCTGGTCAACTGGTTGATGTAACCGGTCAGTCCAAAGGTAAAGGCTTCCAGGGTACGATCAAGCGTTGGAATTTCCGCGGGCAAGATAACACCCACGGTAACTCCGTATCCCACCGCGTCCCAGGCTCTATCGGCCAGTGCCAGACTCCTGGTCGTGTATTCAAGGGCAAAAAAATGTCCGGTCATATGGGCGCTGAGCGCGTGACCGTGCAGTCCCTGGAAGTAGTGCGCGTGGACGCTGAACGCAATCTGTTGTTGGTCAAGGGTGCTGTTCCTGGCGCTACTGGCGGCAACCTGGTTGTACGTCCAGCAGCCAAGGCTCGCGGTTAAGGGGAAGCTGACATGCAATTAAATGTAAATGACGCTCAAGCGATCGAAGTTTCCGAACTGACATTTGGCGGCGAGTTCAACGAGACGCTGGTTCACCAAGCAGTCGTGGCCTACATGGCCGGCGGCCGTCAAGGTAGCAAGCAGCAAAAGACCCGTTCCGACGTTCGTGGTGGCGGTAAGCGCCCATGGCGTCAGAAAGGTACTGGCCGTGCTCGTGCCGGTACTATCCGTAGCCCAATCTGGCGCGGCGGCGGTACCACTTTCGCAGCTCGTCCACAAGATCACTCCCAGAAGCTGAACAAGAAGATGTACCGCGCAGCAATGCGTTCCATCCTTGCTGAGCTGGTGCGTACTGATCGTCTGGTTGTGGTTCAGGATTTCGCAGTTGAAACTCCGAAAACCAAAGACCTGCTGGGCAAACTGAACAACATGAGCCTGACCGACGTTCTGATCGTGTCGGACGCTGTTGATCAGAACCTGTACCTGGCTGCTCGTAACCTGCCACACGTAGATGTACGTGACGTGCAAGGTTCCGATCCAGTTAGTCTGATCGCATACGACAAGGTGTTGATCACCGTGTCGGCCGTGAAGAAATTCGAGGAGCTGCTGGGATGAACCAGGAACGCGTATTTAAAGTTCTGCTTGGCCCGCACGTTTCCGAGAAGGCTACGGTTCTGGCAGACAAGAAAGGCCAGTTCGTTTTCAAGGTTGCTACTGACGCAACCAAGCTGGAAATCAAGAAGGCCGTCGAAAGCCTGTTCAGCGTGAAAGTTGAGCGTGTTACTACCCTGAACGTTCTGGGTAAGAGCAAGCGCACCGCTCGCGGTCTGGGCAAGCGTAATGACTGGAAGAAGGCAGTTATCTCCCTTCAGCCAGGCCAAGATCTCGATTTCAGCAGCAGTGCTGAGTAAGGAAGGGGTGCATCATGGCAATCGTTAAATGCAAACCGACTTCCCCTGGCCGCCGTTTTGTGGTCAAGGTGGTCAACCAGGAGCTGCATAAAGGCGCTCCTCACGCACCGCTGCTCGAGAAAAAATCGAAGTCTGGTGGTCGTAACAACAATGGCCGTATTACCACTCGTCACATCGGTGGTGGTCATAAGCAGCATTATCGTCTGGTCGACTTCCGTCGCAACGACAAAGATGGCATCGCTGCCACTGTCGAGCGTATCGAATACGATCCAAACCGTACTGCTCACATCGCTCTGCTGCTGTACGCAGATGGCGAGCGTCGCTACATCATCGCCCCTAAAGGCGTGAGCGCTGGCGACCAGCTGATCGCAGGTGCTCTGGCACCGATCAAGCCGGGCAACGCTCTGCAACTGCGCAACATTCCAGTTGGTAGCACCGTACACGGCATCGAACTGAAGCCAGGTAAAGGCGCACAAATCGCTCGTTCCGCTGGTGCTTCGGCTCAGCTGATCGCTCGTGAAGGCGTTTACGTGACCCTGCGTCTGCGTTCCGGTGAAATGCGTAAAGTACTGGCTGAATGCCGTGCGACCCTGGGCGAAGTCTCGAACTCCGAGCACAGCCTGCGTTCGCTGGGTAAAGCTGGTGCCAAGCGCTGGCGTGGCGTTCGCCCAACCGTTCGTGGTGTTGCCATGAACCCGGTTGACCACCCACATGGTGGTGGTGAAGGTCGTACCTCTGGTGGTCGTCATCCGGTATCGCCATGGGGCTTCCCGACTAAGGGCGCGAAGACTCGTGGTAATAAGCGTACCGACAAAATGATCGTCCGTCGTCGCAAGTAAATAGAGGGATACGACAGTGCCACGTTCTCTGAAAAAAGGTCCTTTTATTGATCTTCACCTACTGAAGAAGATCGAAGTGGCGGCGGAAAAGAACGATCGCAAACCAATTAAGACTTGGTCGCGTCGTTCGATGATCCTGCCACAAATGGTCGGTCTGACCATCGCAGTACACAACGGTCGTCAGCACGTCCCAGTTCTCGTTAACGAAGACATGGTCGGCCACAAACTGGGCGAGTTCGCCGGTACCCGCAACTATCGCGGGCACGTGGCAGACAAGAAAGCCAAGCGTTAAGGGGTAAGGAAATGGAAGTAGCCGCTAAGTTGTCGGGCGCTCGAATCTCCGCCCAGAAAGCCCGCTTGGTCGCCGACCAGATCCGCGGGAAGAAGGTGGGCGAAGCGCTCAACCTGTTGGCTTTCAGCAGTAAGAAAGCCGCCGAGATCATGAAAAAAGTGCTGGAGTCGGCCGTAGCCAACGCCGAGCATAACGAAGGCGCAGACGTTGATGACCTGAAGGTCAGCACCGTTTTCGTCAACGAAGGGCGTTCGCTGAAGCGCATCATGCCACGTGCCAAAGGCCGTGCTGATCGCATCGTCAAGCGGTCTTGCCATATCACTGTCAAGGTTGCTGACAAGTAACGGAGTCGAAGAGATGGGTCAGAAAGTACATCCCATTGGCATTCGCCTGGGAATCGTCAAGGAGCACACCTCCGTCTGGTACGCAGACGGTCGGACTTATGCGGACTACTTGTTCGCTGATCTGAAGGTGCGTGAATACCTCCAAGACAAACTAAAAAGCGCGTCCGTAAGCCGTATCGATATCCATCGTCCGGCCCAAACTGCACGCATCACCATCCACACCGCTCGTCCAGGTATCGTTATCGGGAAGAAAGGTGAAGATGTTGAGAAACTGCGTCAGGACCTGACCAAGCAAATGGGTGTGCCTGTGCACATCAATATCGAAGAGATCCGCAAGCCGGAACTCGACGGTATGCTGGTTGCGCAGAGCGTAGCTCAGCAGCTGGAGCGTCGCGTAATGTTCCGTCGCGCTATGAAGCGCGCTGTACAGAATGCCATGCGCATTGGTGCCAAAGGCATCAAAATCCAAGTGAGCGGTCGTCTCGGCGGTGCTGAAATCGCACGTACTGAATGGTATCGCGAAGGTCGTGTGCCACTGCACACCCTGCGTGCCGACATCGACTATGCCAACTACGAAGCTCACACCACTTACGGTGTGATCGGTGTAAAGGTTTGGATCTTCAAGGGCGAAGTAATTGGTGGTCGCCAAGAAGAACTGAAACCACAAGCACCAGCGCCTCGTAAAAAAGCTGCTAAGTAAGGGGTACGCCAAATGTTGCAACCAAAGCGTACGAAGTTCCGCAAGCAGATGACCGGCCACAACCGTGGTCTGGCACTGCGCGGTAGCAAAGTCAGCTTCGGCGAGTTCGCGCTGAAGTCTGTAGCTCGTGGTCGTCTCACCGCTCGTCAGATCGAGTCAGCGCGTCGTGCTCTGACCCGTCACGTAAAACGTGGCGGCAAGATCTGGATCCGTGTATTCCCGGACAAGCCGATCTCCAAGAAGCCTCTCGAGGTTCGTATGGGTAAAGGTAAGGGTAACGTGGAGTACTGGGTTGCCCAGATTCAGCCAGGCAAAGTCCTGTATGAAATCGAGGGTGTTTCTGAAGAGCTGGCGCGTGAGGCTTTCGCCCTGGCTGCTGCAAAGCTGCCGCTCGCCACCTCCTTTGTTAAACGGACGGTGATGTGATGAAAGCGAATGAACTTCGTGAAAAATCCGCACAGCAGCTGAACGAGCAACTGCTCGGCTTGCTGCGCGACCAGTTCAATCTGCGCATGCAGAAAGCAACTGGCCAGTTGGGGCAGTCTCATCTGCTCTCGCAAGTTAAGCGTGACATCGCTCGCGTGAAGACTGTGCTCAACCAGCAGGCAGGTAAGTGATCATGGCTGAAGCCGAAAAAACTGTCCGTACGCTGACTGGCCGTGTTGTCAGCGACAAGATGGACAAAACCATCACCGTTCTGATCGAGCGTCGCGTTAAGCACCCGATCTACGGTAAATACGTTAAGCGTTCGACTAAGCTGCACGCGCACGACGAAACCAATCAGTGCCACATCGGCGACAAAGTCACTATTCGTGAAACTCGTCCGATGGCCAAGACCAAGTCTTGGGCGCTGGTTGATGTTCTCGAACGCGCTGTGGAAGTCTAAGGGCTAGGGGTCGGAGAAATTATATGATTCAGACTCAATCCATGCTCGATGTGGCCGATAACAGCGGCGCTCGCCGCGTTATGTGCATCAAGGTGCTGGGTGGCTCCCATCGTCGTTACGCTGGTATCGGTGACATCATCAAAGTTACCGTGAAGGAAGCAATTCCTCGCGGTAAGGTGAAAAAAGGCCAAGTGATGACTGCAGTTGTAGTCCGCACTCGTCACGGCGTACGTCGTGCTGATGGCTCCATTATCCGCTTTGATGGCAACGCTGCTGTTCTTCTGAACAACAAGCAAGAGCCGATCGGCACCCGTATCTTTGGGCCAGTGACCCGTGAACTTCGTACTGAGAAGTTCATGAAGATCGTCTCGCTCGCCCCAGAAGTGCTGTAAGGAGATCCGACATGCAAAAGATTCGTCGTGACGACGAGATCATCGTGATCGCCGGCAAAGACAAAGGTAAGCGCGGTAAGGTGCTGAAGGTTCTTGCTGACAACCGTCTGGTTGTTGGTGGTCTGAACCTGGTCAAGCGTCATACCAAGCCTAACCCGATGTCGGGCGTACAGGGCGGTATCGTCGAGAAAGAAGCGCCACTGCACGCTTCTAACGTCGCCATCTTCAACGGCGAAACCAACAAGGCTGACCGCGTTGGTTTCAAAGTAGAAGACGGTAAAAAAATTCGTGTCTTCAAGTCGACCCAAAAAGCGGTTGATGCTTGAACACTGCTAGGTAGAAGACCATGGCACGACTAAAAGAGATTTACCGGAAGGAAATCGCTCCGAAACTTAAGGAAGAACTTAAGCTTTCGAACGTGATGGAAGTTCCGCGCGTTACCAAAATCACCCTGAACATGGGTCTGGGCGAAGCGATCGGCGACAAAAAAGTCATCGAGCACGCTGTTGCTGACCTGGAAAAGATCACCGGCCAGAAAGTCGTTGTGACCTACGCTCGCAAATCCATCGCTGGCTTTAAAGTCCGTGAAGGTTGGCCGATCGGCGTCAAAGTGACTCTGCGCCGTGAGCGTATGTACGAGTTCCTGGATCGTCTGCTGTCGATCTCCCTGCCTCGGGTTCGCGACTTCCGCGGCCTGAATGCCAAGTCCTTCGATGGTCGTGGCAACTACAGCATGGGCGTGAAAGAGCAGATCATTTTCCCGGAAATCGACTACGACAAGATCGATGCTCTCCGCGGTCTGGACATTACCCTGACCACCACTGCCAAGAACGATGATGAAGGCCGCGCTCTGCTGCGTGCTTTCAAATTCCCGTTCCGCAACTGATTGGAGTAGGAAAATGGCCAAGAAGAGCATGAAGAACCGTGAGCTGAAGCGTCAGCTCACCGTTGCCAAGTACGCCACCAAGCGTGCAGCGCTGAAAGCTATCATCGTTGATCTGAACGCAAGTCCAGAAGCGCGTTGGGAAGCTACCGTAGCTCTGCAGAAGCAGCCACGTGACGCAAGCGCTTCGCGCATGCGTAACCGCTGCCGCCTGACTGGTCGTCCGCACGGCGTTTACCGCAAGTTCGGCCTGGGCCGTAACAAGCTGCGTGAAGCTGCAATGCGTGGTGATGTTCCAGGTCTGGTTAAAGCCAGCTGGTAATTGCTGTCAAAGTCTCGATGGTCGGCTTCGCAAGAACCTGACCATCGGTGGCCTTGAACATGAATCAAGCCCCTTTTGGGGCTTGATTCATTTCTGGGGTATGTCTAGAATGACCGGCTCGCCTGAGCCCGTGTTTTTTATGCCCGGAATTTCTCGGCGACAAGTAGTAGCCGCAAGGCTAATTTTTCTGTATTAGGAGCGTCTAGCCCATGAGTATGCAGGACCCGTTAGCGGACATGCTAACTCGAATCCGTAATGCCCAGATGGCTGAAAAGTCCGTCGTAAGCATGCCTTCTTCCACGTTGAAGGTGGCTGTAGCTAAAGTCCTGAAGGACGAAGGTTACATCGCGGGTTATCAGATCAGCAGCGAAACAAAACCACTGCTGTCTATCGAGCTGAAATATTTCGAAGGCCGTCCGGTCATCGAAGAAGTCAAGCGCGTTAGCCGTCCAGGCCTGCGTCAGTACAAGTCCGTCGAAGATCTGCCAAAAGTACGTGGCGGTCTCGGTGTGTCTATCGTCTCCACCAACAAAGGTGTGATGACTGATCGTGCTGCGCGCGCTGCCGGTGTCGGCGGCGAAGTTCTTTGCACTGTGTTCTAAGGGGGGATAAGCATGTCTCGCGTCGCTAAGAACCCCGTTAAGCTGCCAGCCGGTGTCGAAGTCAAATTCGCAGGCCAACAGCTTTCGGTGAAGGGTGCCAAGGGCACTCTCGAACTGAACGTCCATTCGTCCGTTGAGATCGTTGAAGAAGCCGGTGAGCTGCGTTTTGCTGCTCGCAATGGCGATCAACAAACTCGCGCAATGGCCGGTACCACTCGTGCGTTGGTTAACAACATGGTCCAGGGCGTAAGCCAAGGCTTCGAGCGCAAGCTCCAGCTGGTCGGTGTTGGTTACAAAGCGCAAGCAAAAGGCACAGTGCTGAACCTGGCTCTTGGCTTCTCGCACCCAGTGGATTATGAACTGCCGGAAGGCATCACCGCTGAGACCCCTAGCCAGACCGATATCCTGATCAAGGGCATCGACAAGCAGCTGGTAGGTCAAGTGGCCGCCGAGATCCGCGACTTCCGTCCACCAGAGCCGTACAAAGGCAAAGGTGTGCGCTACGCGGACGAAGTCGTCCGTCGTAAAGAAGCCAAGAAGAAGTAGGGCATAGCAAATGACCGACAAAAAAGTTACTCGACTGCGTCGCGCTCGCAAAGCACGCCTGAAAATGCACGAACTCGAAGTCGTGCGTCTCTGCGTGTTCCGCTCGTCGCAGCACATCTACGCCCAGGTCATTTCGGCCGACGGCAACAAAGTCCTGGCAAGCGCCTCGACTTTGGATAAAGAACTGCGTGATGGCGCCACTGGCAACATCGACGCGGCCACTAAGGTTGGCCAGCTGGTCGCTACGCGTGCTAAGGCCGCTGGCGTCTCGCAGGTGGCTTTCGACCGCTCTGGCTTCAAGTACCACGGCCGCGTTAAAGCGCTGGCTGATGCTGCTCGTGAAGCTGGGCTGGAGTTCTAAGTTATGTCAAATAACGACCAAAAGCGCGACGAAGGCTACATTGAGAAGCTGGTTCAAGTTAACCGCGTAGCCAAAACCGTTAAAGGCGGCCGTATCTTCACTTTCACCGCGTTGACCGTGGTTGGTGATGGTAAAGGGCGTGTTGGCTTCGGCCGTGGCAAGTCGCGTGAAGTGCCTGCTGCGATCCAGAAGGCAATGGAAGCTGCTCGCCGCAACATGATCCAGGTTGATCTGAACGGCACCACTCTGCAGTACGCAATGAAGTCCGCTCACGGCGCTTCGAAGGTGTACATGCAGCCTGCTTCTGAAGGTACCGGTATCATCGCTGGCGGCGCTATGCGTGCTGTCCTCGAAGTTGCTGGCGTTCAGAACGTTCTGGCCAAGTGCTACGGCTCGACTAACCCTGTAAACGTGGTTCACGCCACTTTCAAGGGTCTGAAGGCTATGCAGTCTCCTGAATCCATCGCAGCCAAGCGTGGCCTGCGTGTTGAGGAGATCAAGTAATCATGGCTACCGTTAAAGTTACGCTGATCAAAAGCATGACCGGCCGCATCCCTAACCACAAACTGTGCGTTAAGGGTCTGGGTCTGCGTCGCATCGGTCACACTGTAGAAGTCCAGGATACTCCCGAGAATCGCGGGATGATCAACAAGGCTTACTACATGCTGCGTGTCGAGGGTTAATCGATGAAACTCAATGATCTGAGTCCAGCGCCGGGTTCCCGTCGCGAAAAGCATCGTCCGGGCCGTGGTATCGGTAGTGGTTTGGGTAAGACTGGTGGCCGTGGTCACAAAGGTCAGACCTCCCGCTCCGGTGGCACTATTGCTCCAGGCTTTGAAGGCGGTCAACAACCGCTGCATCGTCGCCTGCCGAAGTTCGGTTTCGTTTCCCTGAAAGCTATGGACCGCGCAGAAGTGCGTCTGTCCGAGCTGGCTAAAGTGGAAGGCGACATCGTCACCGTGCAGTCCCTGAAAGATGCCAACGTGATCAACGTCAACGTACAGCGTGTGAAAATCATGCTGTCCGGTGAAGTGACTCGCGCTGTCACTATCGGCAAGGGAATCGGCGCCACCAAAGGTGCGCGTGCGGCTATCGAAGCAGCTGGCGGCAAGTTCGAGGAATAAATGGCTAAGCAAGGTGCTCTCTCTGCGCTCGGCAAAGGCGGTATGTCTGAACTCTGGGCTCGTCTGCGTTTTCTGTTCCTGGCGATTATCGTCTACCGAATAGGCGCACACATCCCGGTTCCAGGTATCAACCCGGACCGACTCGCGGACCTGTTTCGACAGAATGAGGGGACCATTCTTAGCTTGTTCAACATGTTTTCCGGCGGTGCGCTGGAGCGGATGAGCATTTTTGCACTGGGGATCATGCCGTACATTTCGGCATCGATCATCATGCAACTGATGACCGCCGTCAGCCCGCAGCTGGAGCAGTTGAAGAAGGAAGGTGAAGCTGGCCGTCGCAAGATCAGCCAGTACACCCGCTACGGCACCGTCGTCCTCGCTCTCGTCCAGGCCATTGGCATGTCCATTGGTCTGGCGGGGCAGGGCGTTGCGTTCACTGGTGACTTTGGCTTCCATTTCGTCGCGGTATCCACTTTTGTGGCTGGTGCGATGTTCATGATGTGGCTGGGTGAGCAGATTACTGAGCGTGGTGTAGGTAACGGTATCTCGATGTTGATTTTTTCGGGTATCGTCGCCGGTCTTCCGAGAGCAATCGGGCAGTCTTTCGAGTCTGCGCGTCAGGGTGATATCAACATCTTCGCCCTGGTTGCCATCGGTTTGCTGGCAGTAGCGATTATCGGTTTCGTGGTGTTCATTGAGCGTGGTCAGCGTCGTATCGCCGTTCACTACGCCAAGCGTCAGCAAGGCCGCAAGGTTTTCGCTGCGCAGACTAGCCACTTGCCGCTGAAGGTGAACATGGCCGGTGTTATTCCGGCTATTTTCGCGAGCAGCATTCTGCTGTTCCCGGCTTCGCTGGGTGCCTGGTTTGGTCAGTCTGAAGGTATGGGCTGGTTGCAGGACATCTCGCAGTCGATCGCTCCTGGTCAGCCGTTGAATATTCTGCTGTTTAGTGCAGGGATTATTTTCTTCTGCTTCTTCTATACGGCGTTGATGTTCAATCCGAAAGACGTAGCGGAAAACCTGAAGAAGTCCGGTGCCTTTATTCCGGGCATCCGTCCAGGTGAGCAGTCCGCGCGCTACATTGATGGCGTTCTGACTCGCTTGACCATGTTCGGTGCTCTTTACATGACGGCCGTGTGCCTGTTGCCCCAGTTCCTGGTGGTTGCAGCAAACGTTCCGTTCTACCTTGGCGGGACCTCGTTGCTGATCGTGGTCGTGGTTGTGATGGACTTCATGTCCCAAGTACAATCGCACCTCGTTTCGCACCAGTACGAATCCCTGATGAAGAAAGCCAACCTGAAGGGTTACGGCAGCGGCATGTTGCGCTGAGTACCCATAAGGTTCGAGGAGTTGGTGATGAAAGTTCGTGCATCGGTGAAAAAGCTGTGCCGTAACTGCAAGATTATTCGCCGCGAAGGTGTTGTTCGAGTAATTTGCAGCGCGGAACCGCGTCACAAACAGCGCCAAGGCTGAGTGTGATTGTGCTTCAAGCCCGGCAGCTAGTGCGCTGCCGGGTTGATTATTTGTTATTACAGCGATATTATCTCGCGCCCTATTTCTTGGCTTCCGGGGCGTAGGTAGCTGTCAATTGGAGTCCCACTGAATGGCCCGTATTGCAGGCGTTAACATTCCAGATAACAAGCATACTGTTATCTCGCTGACCTACATCTATGGTGTTGGTCGCACTACTGCACAGAAGATTTGTGCAGAGACTGGGGTAAACCCAGCCGCAAAGATCAAGGATCTGAGCGACGAGCAGATTGAACAGCTGCGTGGCGAAGTGGCGAAGTTCACCACTGAAGGTGACCTGCGTCGCGAAATCAACATGAAAATCAAGCGCTTGATGGACCTCGGTTGCTATCGCGGTCTGCGTCATCGTCGTGGTCTGCCAGTACGCGGTCAGCGTACCAAGACCAACGCGCGTACCCGTAAAGGTCCGCGTAAGCCGATCCGCAAGTAATCGCCCCAGCGAATCGACAGGAATTTAATCATGGCAAAACCTGCTGCTCGTCCTCGTAAAAAAGTTAAAAAGACAGTGGTTGATGGCATCGCCCACATCCATGCTTCTTTTAACAACACCATCGTGACCATTACCGACCGTCAAGGTAACGCTCTTTCCTGGGCTACCTCCGGTGGTTCGGGTTTCCGCGGTTCCCGCAAGTCCACCCCGTTCGCTGCTCAAGTAGCTGCTGAGCGTGCTGGTCAAGCTGCGCTGGAATACGGCCTGAAAAACCTCGACGTGAACGTCAAGGGTCCAGGTCCAGGTCGTGAATCCGCAGTCCGCGCTTTGAACGGCTGTGGCTACAAGATCGCCAGCATCACCGACGTGACGCCAATCCCGCACAACGGGTGCCGTCCGCCGAAGAAGCGCCGCGTGTAATCCAGGAGATTGTAAAGAATGGCTCGTTACATTGGTCCAAAATGCAAACTCGCTCGTCGCGAAGGCACCGATCTCTTCCTGAAGAGCGGCGTGCGCGCGATCGAATCGAAGTGCAACATTGAAGCAGCACCTGGTATCCACGGCCAACGCCGCGGTCGCCAGTCCGACTACGGCACCCAACTGCGTGAAAAGCAGAAGGTCCGTCGTATCTACGGCGTTCTCGAGCGTCAATTCAGCGGCTACTACAAAGAAGCTGCTGGCAAGAAAGGTGCAACCGGTGAAAACCTGCTGCAACTGCTCGAATGCCGTCTGGACAACGTCGTATACCGTATGGGCTTTGGTTCGACTCGTGCCGAATCCCGTCAGCTGGTATCGCACAAGTCGATCAGCGTTAACGGTCAGACCGTAAACGTTCCTTCGTACCAGGTTCGTGCTGGTGACGTGGTCGCTGTTCGCGAGAAAGCAAAAAATCAACTTCGCATTGTCCAAGCTCTCGATCTGTGTGCTCAACGTGGCCGCGTAGAGTGGGTAGAAGTAGACACTGAGAAGAAGTCGGGCGTTTTCAAGAACGTTCCTGCTCGCAGTGATCTGTCCGCCGACATCAACGAAAGCCTGATTGTCGAGCTCTACTCCAAGTAAGGGCTAGAAAATAGGTGCATCCATGCAGATTTCGGTAAATGAGTTCCTGACACCCCGCCATATTGATGTGCAGGTTGTCAGTCCAACCCGCGCCAAGATCACTCTCGAGCCTCTCGAGCGTGGTTTCGGCCACACCCTGGGCAACGCGCTGCGCCGCATCCTGTTGTCCTCAATGCCCGGCTGCGCAGTAGTCGAGGCCGAGATTGACGGTGTGCTCCACGAGTACAGCGCCATCGAAGGTGTACAGGAAGACGTAATTGAAATCCTGTTGAACCTTAAAGGTCTGGCTATCAAGCTGCACGGCCGTGACGAAGTTACGCTGACCTTGTCGAAGAAGGGTTCGGGGGTGGTTACCGCTGCCGATATTCAGCTGGATCATGATGTCGAGATCGTTAATCCCGATCACGTAATCGCTAACCTGGCGTCTAACGGCGCCCTGAACATGAAGCTCACCGTAGCTCGTGGTCGTGGTTATGAACCAGCAGACTCGCGTCAGAGCGATGAAGACGAAAGCCGCAGCATCGGTCGCTTGCAGCTTGACTCTTCGTTCAGCCCGGTTCGCCGTATCGCATACGTGGTGGAAAACGCCCGTGTCGAACAGCGTACCAACCTGGACAAGCTGGTTATTGATCTGGAAACCAACGGTACTCTGGATCCTGAAGAGGCTATCCGTCGTGCTGCAACCATTCTGCAACAGCAGTTGGCTGCGTTCGTCGACCTCAAAGGTGACAGTGAGCCAGTGGTTGTCGAGCAGGAAGACGAGATCGATCCGATCCTGCTTCGCCCGGTTGACGATCTGGAACTGACTGTACGTTCGGCTAACTGCCTTAAGGCGGAAAACATCTACTACATCGGCGACCTGATTCAGCGTACCGAAGTAGAGCTGTTGAAGACTCCGAACCTGGGCAAGAAATCCTTGACTGAAATCAAGGACGTTCTGGCCTCCCGCGGTCTGTCCCTCGGCATGCGCCTCGACAACTGGCCGCCTGCAAGTCTTAAGAAGGACGACAAGGCGACTGCCTGATCGTCGTAATCACCGAACGTTGTGTTTGGTAAGGAATGAACCATGCGTCATCGTAAAAGTGGTCGTCACCTGAGCCGCACCAGCTCGCACCGCAAGGCCATGTTCCAAAACATGGCGGTGTCGCTGTTCGAGCACGAGCTGATCAAAACTACTCTGCCAAAAGCCAAAGAACTGCGCCGCGTTGCCGAGCCGCTGATCACTCTGGCCAAGACAGACAGCGTTGCTAACCGTCGTCTGGCTTTCGACCGTACTCGTTCGAAAGCTATCGTTGGTAAGCTCTTCAACGACCTGGGCAAGCGTTACGCTACCCGTGAGGGTGGCTACCTGCGCATCCTCAAGTGCGGTTTCCGCGCTGGCGACAACGCGCCTATGGCGTACGTCGAACTGGTTGATCGTGCTGTCGGCGGTGAAGCTGTATCCGCTGAGTAAGACGTCAGTCTGAAACAAAGAACCGGGCCTAGTGCCCGGTTTTTTGTGCCCGCAAGAAATGCGCGGTTCGTACAAGCTTCTACCCTGTCTGGGTCTGCACTATGTGCGGGGATTTATCGTTAGCTTTTTTCTATTGATGACCATGAGTTAATGAATTTGTGGCTGTCATGTTGATGATCGATACTCCCCAACAAGCCGATTAGCCGGCAGTTCAAGACTGACAGAGGAAGAAGATCGCATGAGCCAGAACAAGACGCTTACGACTGCCAGCGGCGCGCCAGTCGCCGACAACCAGAACTCCCGCTCTGCCGGGCCGCGTGGTCCGTTGCTGCTCGATGACTTTCACTTGATCGAGAAGCTTGCCCATTTCAACCGTGAAAACATTCCCGAGCGTCGTGTGCATGCCAAGGGCTCGGGCGCCTACGGTACTTTCACTGTCACTCGTGATATCACGCAGTACACCAGCGCCAAGCTGTTCTCTGCTGTAGGCAAGCAGACACCAACCTTTCTGCGTTTTTCCACGGTGGGTGGTGAGCGTGGTTCGGCTGACACCGAGCGCGATCCTCGTGGCTTTGCCCTGAAGTTCTACACAGAAGAAGGTAACTGGGACATCGTTGGCAACAACACGCCAGTGTTCTTCATTCGCGATCCGCTGAAATTCCCTGACTTTATCCACACCCAGAAACGCCTGCCGCAGAGCAACCTGAAAAGTGCGCAGATGATGTGGGATTTCTGGTCGCACTCGCCCGAGGCGCTGCACCAGGTCACCATTCTGTTTTCCGATCGCGGTATTCCTGACGGCTACCGCCACATGCACGGCTTCGGCAGCCACACGTACAGCTTGATCAGTGCGCAAGGCGAGCGTCACTGGGTGAAGTGGCACTACAAAACCAAGCAAGGGATCAAGAACCTTGCGCCGGCAGATGCGGCACGGTTGGCGGGTACCGATCCTGATTACGCGCAGCGTGATCTGTTCGAGGCCATTGAGCGCGGCGACTTCCCGAAATGGCGCGTGTGCATCCAGATCATGACCGAAGCCCAGGCCGCAGCACATTACGAGAACCCGTTTGACGTGACCAAGACCTGGTCGCAGAAGGAGTTCCCGCTGATCGAAGTCGGTGAGCTGGAGTTGAATCGCAACCCGCTGAACTACTTCGCCGAAGTCGAACAGGCTGCATTCGGCCCGAGCAACATGGTTCCGGGTGTCGGTCTTTCGCCGGATCGCATGCTGCAAGGTCGCGTGTTTGCCTACGCCGATGCGCATCGCTATCGCGTCGGCACCAATCACCAGCAACTGCCGGTGAACGCTCCGCGCAGCCCGGTGAATACCTACCAGCGCGATGGCTCGATGGCATTCGGCAGCAACGGTGGTGCGGCCCCCAACTACGAGCCGAACAGCTACGTAGAGTCGCCAAAGCAGGCGCCGCATTACGCTGAGCCTGCGCTGGCCTTGAGTGGCGCAGCGGATCGCTACGATCACCGCGAAGACACCGACTACTACAGCCATGCCGGTGCGCTGTTCCGTTTGATGAGCGACGAGCAGAAAGCGTTGCTGGTCAGCAACATCGCCGGTGCGATGGCGGGTGTTTCGAGTGATGTCGTCGACCGTCAGTTGCAGCATTTCTACAAGGCCGACCCGGCGTATGGAGAAGCAATCGCAAAGCTGCTCAACGTACAGCTTAACGAAGTCTAAACGAGAAGCAGAACCGCCCTCATTAGGGCGGTTTTTGCGTTATTTAACCTGCTTTTCTCAGAATATCTTCGCTTTTATTGCGCGAAGTGAGTGACCTCGCAGTCATGTTGGTTCAAACTACAGACTTTCAAGAAGGGAGATGTAGGGCGATGCAAGGCCACCCAGACGTTATCGATTACCTCAACACGTTGCTGACCGGCGAACTGGCCGCGCGTGACCAATATTTCGTTCACTCGCGGATGTATGAGGACTGGGGATTCACCAAGCTCTACGAACGAATCAACCACGAGATGGAAGAAGAAGCCGGTCATGCTGACGCTTTGATGCGCCGGATCCTGATGCTGGAAGGTACGCCGCGCATGCGTCCTGATGATCTGGACGTCGGCACCACGGTGGAGACCATGCTCGAAGCGGATCTGCGCCTTGAGTACAAGGTGCGTGCCGCGCTGTGCAAAGGCATCGAACTGTGCGAAAAGAATGGCGACTACGTAAGCCGCGATATCCTCAAGCTTCAGTTGCACGACACCGAAGAAGACCACACCTACTGGCTTGAAAAGCAGTTGGGCCTGATCAAGCTGATCGGCATTCAGAACTACCTGCAGTCCCATACATCCTGATTGCAACCGATACAAAAAAAGCCCCTGTCACTGGTGAAGTGACAGGGGCTTTTTCATGCCCGGCAATCAGGCTCGATCGCGGATCAGCAGCGGCTTGAGGTAATGGCCAGTGTGAGACTGCTTCATCTCGGCCACTTCCTCCGGTGTACCGGTGGCGATGATTTGCCCACCTTTCGAACCACCCTCGGGGCCGAGATCCACCAGCCAGTCGGCGGTCTTGATTACATCGAGGTTGTGCTCGATGACCACCACGGTGTTGCCGTGGTCGCGCAGGCGATGCAGCACGTCGAGCAGTTGCTGGATATCCGCGAAGTGCAGGCCGGTAGTCGGCTCATCGAGGATGTACAGGGTCTTGCCGGTGTCGCGCTTGGACAGCTCGCGAGACAGCTTGACCCGCTGCGCTTCACCGCCGGACAGCGTGGTCGCCGACTGACCGAGCTTGATGTACGAAAGACCCACATCCATCAGTGTTTGCAGCTTGCGCGCCAGCGCCGGCACCGCGTCGAAGAACTCCCGCGCTTCCTCGATGGTCATCTCGAGGGTTTCGTGGATGCTCTTGCCCTTGTATTTGATCTCCAGGGTTTCGCGGTTGTAGCGTTTGCTCTTGCACACGTCGCACGGCACGTAGATGTCCGGCAGGAAGTGCATTTCCACCTTGATCAGACCGTCGCCCTGGCAAGCCTCGCAGCGACCGCCCTTGACGTTGAAGGAGAAACGCCCCGGGCCATAACCACGGGAGCGGGACTCGGGCACGCCGGCGAACAGTTCGCGGATCGGCGTGAACAGACCGGTGTAGGTCGCCGGGTTGGAACGCGGCGTACGACCGATCGGGCTCTGGTCGATATCCACGACCTTGTCCAGATGCTCCAGCCCTTTGATGCTGTCGTGGGCTGCCGCTTCCAGAGTGGTCGCGCCGTTGAGTGCCGTGGCGCTCAGCGGGAACAGCGTGTTGTTGATCAGCGTCGATTTACCGGAGCCGGAAACACCGGTCACGCAGGTCAGCAGGCCGATCGGGATCTCCAGGTCGACGTTGCGCAGGTTGTTGCCCCGCGCGCCCTTGAGCGACAGCACCTGCTTCTTGTTGCGCGGCGTGCGCTTGGCAGGCACTTCGATCTTCACCCGACCCGACAGGTATTTACCGGTCAGCGAGTCCGGGTGTGCCATAACTTCGGCCGGCGTGCCTTCGGCGACGATCTGCCCGCCATGAACGCCGGCGCCCGGGCCGATATCGACCACGTAGTCGGCCAGCCGGATCGCGTCTTCGTCGTGTTCGACCACGATCACCGTGTTGCCGATGTCGCGCAGGTGCTTGAGGGTGCCGAGCAGGCGATCGTTGTCGCGCTGGTGCAAGCCGATGGACGGTTCGTCGAGAATGTACAGAACGCCGACCAGGCCGGCGCCGATCTGGCTGGCCAGACGAATCCGCTGGGCTTCGCCACCAGACAACGTGTCCGCACTGCGATCCAGCGACAGGTAATCCAGCCCCACGTTGACCAGGAACTGCAGACGCTCGCGGATCTCCTTGAGAATCTTGTCGGCGATTTCACCGCGCCGGCCAGTCATCTTCAGCTCGCCGAAGTAGTCGCAGGCATCGCCGATCGGCAGGTTGGTCACTGCCGGCAGGGTTTTCTCGCCTACCCACACATGCCGCGCTTCGCGGCGCAGACGGGTACCACGGCAATCCGGGCATGACTGGGTGCTGAGGAACTTCGCCAGTTCTTCACGCACGCTGGCCGATTCGGTTTCGCGGTAACGACGCTCGAGGTTCGGCACGATGCCTTCGAACGGGTGCGAGCGTTTGACGATGTCGCCCCGGTCGTTGAGGTATTTGAAATCGACGTTCTGCGATCCGCTGCCGTGCAGGATGTGCTTCTGCTGATCGGCCGGCAGTTCGTTGAACGGTTGCTCCAGGCTGAAGCCGTAATGCGCGGCCAGCGAGCCGAGCATCTGGAAGTAATAGACGTTGCGCCGGTCCCAGCCGCGAATCGCGCCCTCGGCCAGGGTGAGTTCGCCGTTGACCAGACGCTTGATATCGAAGAACTGCTTCACGCCCAGGCCGTCACAGGTCGGGCAGGCGCCGGCCGGGTTGTTGAAGGAAAACAGCTTGGGTTCCAGTTCGCTGATCGCATGGCCGCAGATCGGGCAGGCGAAGCGTGCGGAGAAGATCATCTCTTCGCCCGGCTCATCGTCCATCGGTGCAACCAGGGCGATGCCGTCCGCCAGCTTCAGCGCGGTCTCGAAGGATTCGGCCAGACGCTGTTGCATGTCGGCGCGCACCTTGAAGCGGTCGACCACGACTTCGATCGTGTGCTTCTTCTGTTTATCCAGTTTCGGCAGTTCGTCCAGCTCGCAGAGCCGGCCGTTGACCCGGGCTCGGACGAAGCCTTGGGCGCGCAGCTCTTCGAATACCGACAGGTGTTCGCCCTTGCGCTCACGGATCACCGGCGCAAGCAGCATCAGCTTGCTGCCTTCCGGTTGTGCCAGCACCAGATCAACCATCTGGCTGACGGTCTGCGCTTCCAGCGGGATGTCGTGATCCGGGCAGCGCGGCGTACCGACGCGTGCGTAGAGCAGGCGCAGGTAGTCGTAGATTTCGGTGATGGTACCGACCGTGGAGCGCGGGTTGTGCGAGGTCGACTTCTGTTCGATGGAGATGGCCGGCGACAGACCTTCGATGGTGTCGACGTCGGGCTTTTCCATCATCGACAGGAACTGCCGGGCATAGGCCGACAGGGATTCGACATAGCGGCGCTGACCTTCGGCGTACAGCGTGTCGAAGGCCAGGGACGACTTGCCGGATCCGGACAGGCCGGTGATGACGATCAGTTTGTCCCGTGGCAGGGTCAGGTCGATGTTCTTCAGGTTGTGGGTACGGGCCCCACGTATCAGGATCTTGTCCAAAGTGGCCTCGCTCGGCGGGCGTCGAAAACACAGGAGTATACGGCCAAATACTGGATGGATGCACACTATCAAATAAAGGGTTTTTTGCCTTACATGAAGAGAGTTTCATCTGTACGCGGCAAAGCGTCGCGATATACCCCGTCTTTCGATGGGACTGGTAGAATCGCCGCCGGTTCACACGAGGTTTTTCCATGCACGATCCCCACAGCGAACGCATGAGTGGCAGCGAGACCCGCGCGGCGAGCGGTCTGGCCCTGGTGTTCGCCTTCCGTATGCTTGGCATGTTCATGGTGCTGCCGGTACTGGCGACCTATGGCATGGATCTGGCGGGAGCGACCCCGGCCCTCATCGGGCTGGCGATTGGCGCTTACGGCCTGACCCAGGCGATTTTCCAGATTCCGTTCGGGATCATTTCCGACCGCATCGGCCGCCGTCCGGTGATTTACCTGGGGCTGATCGTCTTCGCCCTGGGCAGTGTGCTGGCGGCCCAGGCCGATTCGATCTGGGGCGTGATTGCCGGCCGGGTCCTGCAGGGCGCCGGCGCAATTTCCGCGGCAGTCATGGCGTTGCTGTCCGACCTGACTCGCGAACAGCACCGCACCAAAGCGATGGCCATGATCGGCATGACCATCGGCCTGTCGTTCGCCGTGGCCATGGTGGTCGGCCCGTTGCTGACCCGCGCATTTGGTCTGTCCGGCCTGTTTCTTGCCACTGGTGGCATGGCACTGGTCGGCATCGTGATCGTGATGTTCATGGTGCCAAAGTCCACCGGGCCGCTGAGCCATCGCGAATCCGGCGTGGCGCGTCAGGCATTGATGCCGACGCTCAAGCACCCGGACCTGTTGCGCCTGGATCTGGGCATCTTTGTGTTACATGCGATGTTGATGTCGAGCTTCGTCGCGCTGCCCCTGGCCCTGGTCGAAAAAGCCGGGCTGCCCAAGGAACAGCACTGGTGGGTCTACCTCACAGCCTTGCTGATCTCGTTCTTCGCCATGATCCCGTTCATCATCTACGGCGAGAAGAAACGCAAAATGAAACGAGTTTTGCTCGGCGCCGTGATGACGCTGATGCTCACTGAGCTATTCTTCTGGCAGTTCGGTGACAGCCTGCGGGCTCTGGTGATCGGGACGGTGGTGTTCTTCACCGCGTTCAATCTGCTGGAAGCTTCGCTGCCATCGCTGATCAGCAAGGTTTCACCGGCAGGTGGCAAAGGCACGGCCATGGGCGTGTACTCCACCAGCCAGTTCCTCGGTTCTGCACTCGGCGGGATTCTCGGCGGCTGGATGTTCCAGCATGGCGGTCTGTCGGTTGTGTTCCTCGGATGTGCCGGGCTGGCTGCACTTTGGCTGGCCTTTGCTGTTACCATGCGCGAACCTCCCTACGTGACGAGCCTGCGCCTGCCGTTGTCGCCCGAAGCGATCCGCGAAGCGGGTCTGGTCGAGCGCCTCAAGGCCCTCGTAGGGGTAACTGATGCAGTCATAGTCGCTGATGAAGCGGCGATCTACATCAAACTGGACACCGAATTAATGGATCGCACCACTCTTGAGCGCCTGGTGAACAACCCGGCGCAGACTGCGTGCGAAGCCTAGGAGAACGTTATGGCCCGTGGGGTTAACAAAGTCATTCTGGTCGGTACTTGCGGCCAGGATCCCGAAGTACGCTACCTGCCCAACGGTAACGCCGTGACCAACCTGAGTCTGGCGACCAGCGAGCAGTGGACCGACAAGCAGACCGGTCAGAAGGTCGAGAAGACCGAGTGGCACCGTGTATCGATGTTCGGCAAGGTTGCCGAAATCGCCGGCGAATACCTGCGCAAGGGTTCGCAGGTATACATCGAAGGCAAGCTGCAGACCCGTGAGTGGGAAAAAGACGGTATCAAGCGTTACACCACCGAAATCGTGGTCGACATGCAAGGCACCATGCAACTGCTGGGCGGCCGTCCACAACAGGGCGACCAGCAAGGCGGTGGCAACAACTATCAGCAGCAGGCGCCACGCCAGCAGGCTCCGCGTCCGCAGCAGTCGGCACCGCAACAGCGTTCGGCTCCGGCTCCACAGCAGGCCGCACCGCAACCAGCTCCGGATTTCGACAGCTTCGATGACGATATCCCGTTCTGATTGAAGCACCCGAACCTTTTCCGGTTTGCATTCGAAGCCCCCGCATTGCGGGGGCTTCGTCGTTTTGGCCGGCGCACATGGTTTTTCGATGATCGTGAACTGACTGATCGGTCCCGGCGGTCAGGGCAATAAAGTTTCGCGTAGAGTCTTGAAGGCAGCGGCAAGCCAATCCATGATCGGTCCGGCGCTTTCGAGCCCGTCCATTTTGCAAGAGCGGGCTCCCCGGCGTCGGGCGTCAGTTCCATCACAAGAACAAGAGAAAACAATGAGCAGTAGCAAGAACAAGGAAATCGAGTACCTGCGCGGCGTGGCTATCCTGATGACGGTGTTGGCTCACAGCGCGCTGTTACTGCCGTTCCATAACGAGTTCATGGTAAAGCTGTTCAGTGTCTATTCCCCTTGGTCGGGGGTGGATCTGTTCTTCTGTATTTCAGGTTTTGTCGTCAGCAAGGCCTATCTCGACTACTTCGACAAGAACCGCGAACAAAACCGCTTCGGCCTCGCCGCCACTTCATTCTGGATTCGTCGCGCCTATCGTCTGCTGCCCACGGCGTGGCTGTGGGTTCTGATCCCGTTGGCGTTTTCGATCTTTTTCAACCAGTCGAATGCCTTCCAGTCGTGGTTCGAGAATCTTCGCAGCTTCACTGCCGTTGCGACGTTCACGGGGAATCTGGCGAACCAGTACGGCGTACTGCTGGGGCCGAACTCGGTGTACTGGAGCCTGGCGCTGGAGGAGCAGTTTTACTTCATTTTCCCGCTGTTCCTGCTGCTGATCACCTCCACGCGCTGGCGGGTGATCACCCTGATCGCGCTGATTGCCGTGCAATTTCCCTTCAATCGCTATGCGTTTGGCGGGCCATTGGCCGGCATGCTGTTCTCGTTCCGTCTGGATGCGATGATGTGGGGCATCTTGCTGTGCCTGTTCACGCGCACATCGCTGTACAAGGACATTGAGCCCACGGCATTGGGTGCCAGCTTGTTCAAGCGGCTGGCACTCACGCTGTTCCTGCTTTACATGCTCGGTGCCATTGCCGGTCAGATGATCGCCATGCCGATCGCGGTGGGGCTGATCGCAATCAATGCGTTGATTCTCGTCTGGCTTTCCAGCTACCAGAAGGGCTACATCTACTGCCCGGCGATTTTGAGTGGGATCGGGCAATGGCTAGGGTCGCGCTCGTATGCCTTGTACGTTGTGCATATGTTCGCCTACCACCTGAGCACCGAAATCTGGAGCCGGGTGGCCAGCGAACGGGGTGTCGCGTTGGGTGCAGAGTTCACTGTGCCGATGTTGCTGACCTCGTTTGCAATCATGTTGGTGTGCATCGAGTTGAACTACCGTTTTGTCGAAACCCCATTGCGTCGTCGCGGTGCGGAAATTGCGCGCCGGAGAATGGCCGGGGTCAGCACTGTCGAGCCGGTCAAGGAAAAGTCAGCGTCCGAGGTGCCGGCGCGCACGACCGAACTGTCTTGACCGACGCCGAAACGAAAAACCCGTAGCGCGCAAACGCTACGGGTTTTTTATTGCCAGCCTCGAATCAGTCAAGAATCAGATGCGGTAAAAATCGGCTCGAATCCTTGGTGATCAGACTGTTGTCTTCGCGCACGCCTATTCCTGCGGCCTGATCACCAATCACCCAGGAGCCAATCAGCGTGTAGCTGTCATCGAACTTCGGCAGCGGCGCAAACTCCTGCAGGATGAAGGGCGCGTCCGTGTAGGGGCCGTCCTCTTTGACAACCAGACCGTCGGCGGTTTGCAGCTCGATGTTGGCGCCTTCACGGGAAAAGTACGGTTTGCGTACCCAACCTTTTGGCACTGCGCTACCTGGATTCGGGTCAAGATGCGCCGCCAGCAGGTTCGGATGACCTTTGTGCAGCTCCCAGAGCAAGGGTAGGGCGCCCTTGTTGGAGAGAATGGATTTCCAGGCTGGTTCGAAAAACTGCGTGTCGCATTCGGCGATGGCTGCGCCGAACGGCTCGTGGAAAATGAACTCCCAGGCGTGCAGCTTGAACAGGTGCGGGATCCAGCGATCTTCAAGATCGACGAAACGTCCTTCGGCCGTCAGGCCGATGTCTTCAATATCGATGTGCCGCGATTCGATGCCGACCTTTTCCGCGATCAGTCGCAGGTAGTCCGTGGTGCCCTTGTCCTCGACCGAGCCTTTCATCGAGGCAAAGTAGAACGGGCGCTTGAGCTTCAGTTGGGCAAAGGCTTCATGCAGGCGGGTGTCGATGCTGTTGAACTGGTCGGCATGGCGCGGCAGCATCCCGCGCTCGATGCATTGCTCCAGCCAGCCCCACTGAAACGCCGCCGCTTCGTACAGGCTGGTGGGCGTGTCGTAATTGAGCTCCAGCAACTTTGCCGGGCCGTTGCCGCTGTAGGAGAAGTCCATGCGTCCGTACAGATGCGGATGACCTTGCAGCCAGGACGTTCGGATCATGTCGTAGTACGACGCGGGGATGCTCAGGCGATCGAGCAACTCTTCGCTGTGCACCACCCGGTCGACCAGGTCCATGCACATCTCGTGCAGTTCGGTGGTCGGATCCTCGAGATCGTTTTCGATCTGCGCGAGCGTGAACTGGTAGTACGCGCGTTCGTCCCAGTAGGGCTCGTCGTCGATGGTGTGAAACAGGAAGCCGAGGCTTTCGGCGGTCTGTTTCCAGTCGGGGCGCTCAGCGCAATGGATCTTCTTCATGATCAGCTGCTCGAACTGCCCCAGCCACCCCAACCGCTGCGCGCACTGGACTGGCTGCCGAAGCCGCCACGGGAGGTCGAGGACGCCACGTTGACCGACTTGCTGCGAGAGCTGGTGTAGTCCGAATCGTTTCGAGTCGTCGGAGCTGATTCGATCCGGCGGTTCAGCGTCGAAGTGTCGTACGTCTGGCGAGTGTCACGATCGCGATAGACCGTCCGCGAGTCGCTTGCGCGATTGTTGCTCATGGCATTGCCGATCAGCCACCCGCTGAGCCAGCCGTTACCACCGCCGCCACCACTGGAACCATGGGAAGTGCTCTGTGTGGTCTGGGCAGGTGCCGGGTCACCCGCTGGCATCTGCGCATTGGCGATCGCATCGAGGTTCTGCGTCGGCTCAACGTTTTGCGGCACCTTGAAGCCGCCCAGCTTCGGCACAAAGCGGCCGTCGGAGTTTTTCTGACACCAGCCGGCGGCGAAGTCTGCGTCGCACTGCGCTTTATCGTCATAGGCCGGGGCGATGCGCCGGTGTTCGGTCAGGGCCGCGACGTAGGCGTTCGAGCAGGCATCGGCGGCCACTTCGGCGTCGACGCACTGTTCCACGCTCTGGAAGTTGCGTTGTTCCTGGGCGGCCACTTCGCCGGAAATCGCCAGCGCCACCGAGGCCGCCAAGGACAGTTGAACGTACTTGCTTCGTTTCATTTCAGGCTTCCTGCCGATCAGTAGGACGGTGTCATGCACGCGGCGTTGAGCATGCCCACGCTGATCGCTACCGCAGCGACGTAGATGCCGGCGGCGACTTCACCGTTGGCGATGCGTTGGGACGTGCCTTTGAGCACCAGGCCGGTCGCCAGGAATGCCAGCAATTGCACCGCAGCGGCGATGACCGCCCAGAGCACGAAATCGAGGACGTTGATCGAGTGGGCGATGATGTTGCTCGCCGGAATCGCGAAACCGATGATCGCACCCGACAGGGCGATGGCGGCAGCGTTGTTGCCGTCGCGAATCAGTTCGAATTCCTTGTGTGGCGTGATGCGGGTGTAGACGAACTGAAACAGCATGAACAGCAGCACGGCGCCGATCAGGTAGGCGGCGAAACCGACCAGCGCGGCCTTGTTCAGGGAAACGGACAGCACTTCCAGCATGGGGAACTTCCTTTTAAATGGTGCTCAGGTCGGTGGTGTACAGCGAGATGCCCAGCGATGTGCTCAGGCTGACGGTGCCTTCTTCGTCCTGTTCGACGGAGAACAGCAGCAGCTCACGACGATCGGTCAGGCCGGTTTCCCGGGCGTACAGCATCGAATGATGTTCGATGGTGTAGGACTCGTCGGGATTGATCACTTGTTCGGTGAGCGGGACCAGTTCGGTCTGGCCGCGTTCGGTGCCCCATTCACGGGTGAAGGACACGCCCTCATGGGTGTAGACCGGCAGGCCGATCAGGCTATTTGGGCCGGCCAGGCGCTGCAGTTCGGCGTCACTGTTGACTGTGACGTAGCTGACGTAATTGAACAGCGTCACCGATTCGATCTGATCGTCGCCGGTGACGTGGACCTGCAGCCAGAAATCTTCGTTGTTCAGGTAATAGCGATGCAGCTTGTTCGACTGGCCGAGGTCGATCCAGCCGGCGCTCCAGATGGCCTGGGCCTCGGGAACCCGTACCGAGGTGCTGCCATCGAGCAGCAGGCCGAGCGTCGAATCGAACCGGATCCCCTTGCCTTGCGCCAGGCCAAGCGGGCCGCCGACAGCTTCAGGTGTTGGAGCCGGGGTCCCCAGCAAGTTCTTTAACCATCCCATGGGTACATTCCTTGAAGCGGGTGGAGGTGTTCGTTGGCAAAACGCCGCTAGTGTACCGGCCTCGTGACAAACGAGCAGGCGAAAAAGAAGGGCACCCGGTGCCCTTCTTTTCTCTGGCTACCCTTACTGGGCCGACTTCTGCTTCAGTCGCTCGAGGATCGCGTTGGCGCTGCCCTCGTTCGGCGTGATGCCGGCGTCGCGCAGCTTGCGCTCCAGGTCGTTGCCGGTCGTGGCATCGGCCAGTTCGTCCTGAGCGTTCAGCTCGGCGGCGCGTTGCTTTTGCTTCTCCTGCAGACGGTTCAGGGTGCCGACTGCGGTTTCCAGCTTGCCGTTGGCGCCGCCGCTGGCGATGGAGGCGCTGACCTGCGCTTTCTGCACGCTTTCACGGGCCTTGGCCATGTCTACTTGCTGACGCAGGCTCTTGATCCGTGCTTCGGCCTTGTTGATGTCCTTGCGCATGTTTTCGGCGTAGGTGCCGAATTCGTCGCTCTGGGCCTTCTCGGTGGTCAGGTCGTTGGTCAGGGTCGAAATCGCTTCGGCCACTTCCATCGCCAGGTCTTCACGGCCGGCGTTCAGGGCGGAGACTGCCTTGGCTTCCAGATCCTTGATCTTGGCGTCGTACTCGCTCACGCGGTCGGCGGACAGCTTGTGCTTGGCCATGATGGTGACCAGTTCGCGACGGGCGTTGGACAGGGCGCTGTCGGCGTCACGGATTTCCTGATCGAGAATGCGCAGGGCCTGTTGATCGACGATCGCTTCGCCGACTTCATTGGCGCCGCCGCGCAGTGCGGTGAACAACTTGCTCCAGATGGACTGAGTCATTGGATTTTCCCTGTTGATTACTTGAAAAAGTGTTCGAAGGCTTCGCTGGCGCGCTGCACGTTATCGACCAGGGTTTTCACCTCGGTGACCACGTTGGTCAGGCTCGAATCAGCACTCAGCGCGCCGAACATGTTGTAGACGGTTTGGCCGTTCGGCATGGTCTCGATGCCGATCGACGACAGCGGGAACATTTCCCGGCTGCGCAGGACCGCATCGTTGAAGGTGTGCACGTCGGTGATCGAATCGATGTCCACCAGCACGGTGTCGACGATGATCTGCTGACCCGCGATGGCGATGTGAATCGGCAGGCCGCCGAATTCGTTCATTTCCAGCTTGAGGCTGGGTTCGGCGCTCTGGATCAGGGACAGCGTGATTTCTTGCGAAGCCACTTCGTCCAGTGCCTTGAAAGCGTTGTAGAGGCTATCGATGTTCCAGTTGTTGCCTGCGCTCATGTAATTCTCCGACATGAAAGAGCCAGCCAGAATCGGTTGGCGTAGCTGTTGCTCCATTTGCTTGAGCAAGCTTCGGTTCTCCGGAAGCACCCAAGTTTCGTGTTTCACATAACCGGCGGCCGCCAGGCCCGCACGCATCTGCTTCATATAGAAACTCGATGGTTTTTTCGCGGACGTTGTCGAGCGTACTCCCTTCGGGCTCTCCGATTTTGTTGCTGGGGAGTTGCTTTTCATGGCGATGACTCTGTTATGAATAACTCACGCGTGAGCCACACTACAACCAATTCAAAGTGCCATCAATGGCTCACGCGTGAGATTTTTTCAGTGCACGAAAAAAGGCCCGCAACATGGCGGGCCTGTGTTTCTTGCGAAGGTTCGCGGACGAGGATTAACGGCTGGCCGCGAGGAATTCGTCTGCCGAGACCACGCTGGCGTAGGCAAAACCCAGCGATGACATGAATGCCGCGTGTACGTAGGCCGCCGGAACGGTCAGGCCATTGAATTCCAGATCGCGGGTGGCGCAGGCATCGTGGATCACTGTGACGGTGTAACCCAGATCCGCCGCCGCGCGGGTGACGCCATCGATGCACATGTGGCTCATGCTGCCGACTACCACCAGTTCCTTGATGTCTTGCTCATCAAGGATCGATTGCAGTTCGGTTTCGCGGAACGAGTTGACGAAGTGCTTGAGCACTACCGGTTCGTCGGCGCGGTTGAGCACCTTGGAATGCAACCTGGCGCCCTCGGAGCCCGGGGTGAAAAACGGCGCATCCGCCGAGGTGAATTCGTGACGGATATGGATCACCGGCTCACCCGCTTCACGGAACGCTGCGATCAGTCGGGCGGCGTTGTCGGCGGCGGCGTCGACGCCAGCCAGCGGCCACTTGCCTTGGGGGAAGTAGTCGTTCTGGATATCGACTACGATGAGTGCTTGCCTGGCCATGGGTGTGTCCTCGAAGTGTTTGTTGGGTGTGGAATCAGTATTTGCGCTGGCCACGGTTTCGAGGATTGGCCGCACCGACAATAGACAGGGGAAAACTGACAATGGGTGTTGAAAGGGCCGTTGCCGAATTGGGCGTGCTGATTTATCCCGGCGCGCAACTGGCGGCGGTGCATGGCTTGACTGATCTGTTCGGCGTGGCCGATCGAATCGCGGTCGAGCATCAGGCTGCGCAATTGCCAAGGCTGCGAGTGAGTCACTGGCAGGTCGAGAACGGGCAAGCTCCGGTCAGGGTTTACGACAGTCATCCCGCAACCGAAACAGGCTTGCTCGCGGTGCTGATCCCACCTTCGATCGCAGGGTTCAGCGCGGAGCAGACATCGCCGGGATTGCTGCAATGGCTGCGCGATCAGCATGCCCGTGGCGCAACGCTGGGCGGAGTCTGCGTGGGCTCGTGGTTGCTGGCCGAAAGTGGTCTGCTCAACGGTCGCAGCGCCACCACTCACTGGACCTCGGCCAAGGCGTTTGCCGAGCGTTATCCAGACATCAAACTCAAGGCTGACACACCGATTGTCGATGACGGCGACCTGATCACCACGGCCGGGCTGATGGCCTGGTCGGAGCTGGGGCTGCGGCTGGTCGATCGTCTGCTGGGGCCGAGCATCGCCAGCGCCACCGCGCGATTTCTGGTGATGGAACACAGCGACAGCGCCAGTGCCTGCGGCAGCAATTTCGCGCCGATCCTCAGCCATGGCGACGCGTCGATTCTCAAGGTCCAGCACTGGCTGCAAAGCACCGGTGCGACCGATGTGTCACTGGCCTCGATGGCTGAGCGCTCGGGGCTGGAGGAGCGCACATTTCTGCGTCGTTTCCGTGCCGCGACGGGTCTGAAACCCACCGAGTACTGCCAACACCTGCGGGTCGGCAAGGCGCGGGAAATGCTTGAGTTCACCAACGGCACCATCGATCACATTGCGTGGACGGTGGGGTATCAGGATCCGGGGGCATTTCGCGCGATCTTCAAGAAAATCACCGGGCTGGCGCCGAGCGATTATCGGGCGCGGTTTGGCGTGACACCGCCGACGGCGCTGGCGAGATAGCGTCTGACGGTCGTGCAAAATGCCGGGGCCATGGCGCCGGTCGTGCAGATTGAAACGGGCGGGGTGCCAGTACGAAAAGGCTAATTAACTGATTTGCGTGGGGTTTCGCGCAGCAGCCGTTTGGCCTGATCTCTGCACCCTCTGACCTACATTCATCTCGCCGCTGGAAGGGGGACGCATGACCCCGACACCTCGCAACAAAATAGTGGTCGCCCATTCCGTACGCCCCGAGGCACCACAACACGAAGTGCAGACCAACAAGGCGCTGGCCCGCTGGCTGGCGCAGATTCTCGGGCTGAAATTCGGCGGCAGCTACGACCCGCAAAAGCACCGCGGTCGCGACCTGTATCTGCTGCCGACCCAAACCATCGTCGGCGCTGCCCAGGCCCATGAACTGGGCATCAGGGGGCCCGAAGATCTGTGGGGCGGTTTCGTCGAGCACGATTTCATCTGCACCAAAGCCATCAGCCACGGTTTGCGCAGCCATAGGGCTCACGCGCCGCAAGGCTGGTCGCCGCTGTTCTCCGAACGCACGCGCAATGTCGTGCTCGACGGGCTGAGTGTGTTTGCCCTGGAGGATGCGCGACCTGCCGCCGAACATCTGTTGTACAGCGGCCCGATCCGTTTAAAGCCGATTCATGCGTGTGCCGGTCGCGGTCAGGAAGTTATCAAGAGCCTCGATGCTTTCGACGAAGTCCTCGCGCGTCCGGATATTGCCAAGCAGTTCAGCGAAGGCGTGGTGCTGGAACAGGACTTGAGCCAGGTAGTTACCCACAGCGTCGGCCAGTCGTTCATCGGTGACCGGGTGCTCAGTTACTGCGGTGATCAATACTTGACCGAGGACGCCCACGGCGAAGATGTCTATGGCGGCTCGAACCTGCTGGTGGTGCAGGGCGGCTACTATGAACTGCTGAAGCTGGATCTGCCGGGCGATGTGCGGCTGGCCATCGAACAGGCGCAGGTTTTCGACAGTGCGGCGGATGAAGCCTATCCACGCTTCTACGCCTCGCGGCGCAATTACGACATCGCCCAGGGGCTGGGCAGTGATGGTCAGCAGCGCAGCGGCGTGCTCGAACAATCCTGGCGCATGGGCGGCGCGAGCAGTGCCGAAGTGGCGGCGTTGCAGAGCTTCGTCAACGATCCGTCGATGCAGGCGATCCGCGTCTCGTCGGTGGAAACCTACATCGACCAGGCTCTGCCGGCGGATGCCATCGAGATCTATCGCGGCCCGGCCGAGAACAGCGACTTTCTCCTCAAATACGTAACGGTCAAATCCTATGACGGCTAGAAGCGAAAGCATTCAAATCGACATTGATGACGAACAGATGAGCGGGACCTTCCTCAGCCCCAAATCGAAAGTCCCCGGCGTGTTGTTCGTGCACGGTTGGGGCGGTAGCCAGGAGCGAGATCTGGAACGGGCCAAAGGCATCGCCGGCCTGGGCTGCGTGTGCCTGACGTTCGATTTGCGCGGGCATACCGGTGGCACCGGTATTCCGCTGAGCCGGGTGACCCGTGAAGACAACCTGCGGGACTTGCTGGCGGCCTACGACCGGCTGCTCGCGCACCCGGCGCTGGACACCTCGGCCATCGCGGTGGTCGGCACCAGCTACGGCGGTTATCTCGCTTCGATCCTCACCTCATTGCGCCCGGTGCGCTGGCTGGCGCTGCGGGTGCCGGCGCTGTATCGCGACGAACAATGGCACACGCCCAAGCGCGATCTGGACAAGGCTGACCTGCGCGATTATCGCGGCACGCTGGTGCGGGCCGACAGCAATCGGGCGCTGCATGCCTGCTCGCAATTCACCGGGGACGTGCTGCTGGTGCAATCGGAAACCGACGACTACGTGCCCCACGCGACAATCATGAGCTACCGCGCCGCGTGTCAGCAGACCCACTCGCTGACACACCGAATCATCGACGGCGCCGACCATGCCCTGAGCGATCCAACTTCTCAGCAGGCCTACACCTCGATCCTGGTCGACTGGATCACCGAGATGGTGGTGGGCGAACGGTTGAGCATCATTCAGTCGCGCTGATCAGATTTGGGTTTCTTCTCGATCCGCAATGCCTTGGCCTTGGCTTCCACCACCAGGTACATCAGCACGGTGATCAGCAGCGGCAGCAGAAAATAAATCGCCCGATAGGCCAGCAAGCCTGCCACCAGACTGCCGCGCGAAGCCTCGTGTTGCAGCAGCGCCACGAACACCGCTTCCAGTACGCCGAGTCCGGCCGGAATGTGGGTGATGACCCCGGCAATCGCGCTGATCAACAGCACCCCGAGCACCAGCGGATAGTCGAGTTTGCCCGGCAACAAGGTGAAAATCACCGCCGCCATCAACGACCAGTTCAGCGCGCCGAGCAGCAGTTGCAGGACGGCCATGCGCAGCGACGGCAGATTGATTTCCACCCCGCGAATTGACCACTCGCGGCGCCGGGAAAACTGGCAGGCGACCAGATAACCGGCACTCAGCAACAGCAGCAACACGCCGATGCCCTGCAACGCATCGCTGCTGACTTTCCAGCCCGGCGGCATGCTGACCAGACCGCTGCTGAACACCGCACCGGCGATGGTCATGTAGCCGAACCAGTTGGTGGCCAGGCTCAGCCCGAGGATCTTGGCGATGTTGCTTTTGCTCACGCCGAGTCGCGAATACAGCCGATAGCGCATGGCGATCCCGCCGACCCACGCACTCAGATTGAGGTTGAATGCGTAACTGATGATGCCCACCGGCAGGATCTGTTTCCAGGTCAGATCCTGACGGATGTAAGTGCGGCCGATCAGGTCGAAACTGGCGTACACCAGAAAGCTCAACAGCGTCAGGCTGGAAGCGATGATCAGCGTGCGCACCTTGAAGTCGGCGAGGGTTTGCAGCACCTCGGTCCATTCGATGCGACTGGCGAACATCGTCAGCAGGACGATCAGTGCGAGGAAAAACAGCAACGTCAGCGGACGCTTCCAGCGGCTCCAGCGTGACGTGGCCGCAGGCTTCGAATGTGTGGCGGCGGGAGCATCGGAACGGCTCATGACGGATCGCTCCCGGCAGTGCGGATGAAGGGTTTCAGCCGTGGTTTATGTGCTGGCAACCAACCGGCAATGGCCGGGAAATGGCGCAGGAAGTGAAACACCAGAAACCCCACGGTCATGTGCCAGAGACGTCCACGCGGCGATTTGCTGGCGTCCATCGCTTTGCAATGGTTGTTGCTCAGATCTTCGAGACGTTCAAACAGATGACCATTGAAGGCCCGGTCACGGATCAACACATTGGCTTCCAGATTCAGTGACAGGCTCAGCGGATCAAGATTGCTCGACCCGACAGTGCTCCATTCCTCATCCACCAGCGCGACTTTGCCGTGCAGCGGACGCTCGCAATATTCGTGAATCTGCACCCCGGCCTTGAGCAGGTAGTCGTAGGTCATGCGTGCTGCAAGTTTGGCCACCAGCATGTCCGGCTGGCCTTGCAGGATCAGCCGCACATCGACGCCGCGCCGGGCCGCGTTGCGCATTTCACGCAGCAGGCAGTAGCCGGGAAAAAAGTAGGCATTGGCGATCACCACCCGCCGACGCGCCCTGCGCAATACCTGCATATAAACGTCTTCGATATCGGTGTGGTGCTGGTCGTTGTCGCGGAATACCAGGCGCACCTGACCGTCATGTTCGGTGAACGCCATCTCCGCCCGACGCTGGCGCCGGCGCTGCCACCAGAACCGCGCCCGACCGGGGCGACCGCTTTGCAGCAGGGCGAAATGATGGATGTCGGCCACCGCCGGGCCCTGAACTTCTACCGCGTAATCCTGCTTCGCCTCGGGGCCGAAATCCGCCAGGTGATCGCCGGAAAAATTGATCCCGCCGATAAACGCAATCAGCCCGTCGACCACCACGATCTTGCGGTGCAGGCGCCGGAACCAGTTCGTGCGAAAACCCAGGCGTTTGGGTGCCGGGTCGAAGATTTGCAGGTGCACACCGGCATCGCTCAGCGCGGTCAGATAACCGGTGCTCAGCTCGCCACAGCCGAAGCCGTCGAGGCTGACGGTGGTGCGCACGCCACGCCGGGCGGCGTCGATCAGGATCTGCTGCAACTCGTTACCGACCTTGTCTTCGAAAACGATGAAGGTCTCCAGCAGGATTTCACTCTTCGCCGCGCGCATGGCATCGAAGACTCGCGGGAAATACGCCTCGCCGTTTTCCAGCAGTTCGACGCGGTTGTTGCCCTGCCAGCCATAGTCGACATCGACGTGACCGGGCTCTCGGATCGGTGGGGTGATGGTGATCGGTTCCACGGCGGATTTTTCCAGCGGCGCGCTGCTCATAGTTCGATCTCCACTGACAGCGGCACGTGATCGGACAGGTGTGACCAGGGCCGGTTGGCGAGCACTTTCGGCTGGCAGGCCTTGAGGTTGCGCACGTAGATCCGGTCCAGCCGCAACGCCGGCCAGCGCGCCGGAAAACTGCGCGCCGGTTTGCCCTGATGCTCGGCAAACACTTCACGCAGGCCGCAAGGTTCCAGCAGCGCATCGGCGCGCTGGCGCCAGTCATTGAAGTCGCCGGCGACGATTACCGGCGCATCGTTCGGCAGGTCAGCGAGGCGTTTTCGCAGCAGTTTCAGCTGTGCGTTGCGATGGCTTTCACGCAGGCCCAGGTGCACGCAGATCGCATGCAGTTCCCGATCGTCTCCCGGCAGGCGCAGGACGCAATGCAACAGGCCACGGTTTTCATGACCGCTGATGGAAACGTCGAGGTTGTCGTGGCGCACGATCTGGAATTTCGACAGCAGGGCATTGCCGTGATCGCCCTCCGGGTACACCGCGTTGCGCCCGTAGGCGAACTGCGGCCACAGGCTGTCGGCGAGGAACTCGTATTGCGGCATCGTCGGCCAGTTGTTGTAGCGCTTGGGATGGTGTTCGTGAGTGCCGTGGACTTCCTGCAGGAACACCACGTCGGCGGACACGCTGCGCACCGCTTCGCGAAGTTCCGGGAGGATGAAGCGCCGGTTCAGCGCGGTGAAGCCCTTGTGGGTATTGACCGTCAGCACCGTAAAGCGGCGCACCGTGGTGATGACGCTGGCCTGCTCATCGGTGACGCCGACCGGCTCGGGAATGCTCATGACGGCATGCCCGCAGGGGTGTGGCGCTTGCCGCGCCAAGGGGCAGGGCGCCCCTTTGAGTCATCGATGCGAATCGCCGCCATGCCGTCCTCCCGTCGAAAGTCCTCGTACCGCCTCTGTCTGTGGATGACTGCGGTCGGTTCGAGAAAGTTTCGACGGGACTACGGACGGTCGGTATTCGTCAGATCAGTGGCCGGTAATGACGCGAGCAGAGCCTTCAGCGGGTTCGGCATACACCGGGCCCAGCCGGTCGAGGCGACCGCTCAAGGCGGTCAGTGCCAATGCCACCAGCACCACCAGCCCGCCGATCCACGCGGTGTGGATCAGGCCGATGTGCTCGACAATCAGCCCGCCACCCCAGGCACCGCCGGCAATCCCGAGGTTGAACGCCGCAATGTTCAACCCCGAAGCCACGTCCACCGCTTGCGGGGTGTGATGTTCCGCCTGACGCACCACATACACCTGCAAACCCGGCACGTTGCCGAAGGCGACCGCACCCCAGACCAGCACGGTGGCCAGTGCCAGCCACGGGTTGCCGGCGGTGAAAGTGAGCACGAACAGCACGGCGGCGAGCAGGGCGAAGATGATTTTCAGGGCGCTGATCGGCCCGCGTTTGTCGGCCAGTTTGCCGCCCCAGATATTGCCGACGGCGACCGACACGCCGTACACCAGCAGCACCAGGCTGACCGTGCCGGCGCTGAACCCGGAGATGTCCTGAAGAATCGGCGCCAGGTAGGTGAAGGCGATGAACGAGCCGCCGTAACCGATGGCGGTCATGGCGTAGACCAACAGCAGGCGCGGTTGCTTGAGCACCTGCAACTGTTGCAGCAACGAAGCCGGTTTGCTGTGGGCGATGTTTTTCGGCACGTACAGCAAGCTGCCGATGAACGCGATGACGCCCAGCGCCGACACGGCGAGGAAGGTTTCACGCCAGCCGAAATGCTGACCGATGAAAGTGCCCAGCGGCACGCCGGTGACCAGCGCCACGGTCAAGCCGGTGAACATGATCGCAATCGCACTCGCAGCTTTTTCCTTGGGCACCAGGCTGGTGGCAATGGTCGAGCCGATGGAGAAGAACACGCCATGGGCCAGCCCTGTGACGATCCGCGCCAGAACCAGCGATTCATAACTCGGCGCCAGCCAGGCCAGCAGGTTGCCGAGGGTAAACAGCACCATCAGCGACAGCAGCAACAGTTTGCGCGGGACTTTGCCGGTGAGGGCGGTCAGCACCGGCGCACCGATGGCCACGCCGAGGGCGTAGAGACTGACCAGCAGACCGGCGGACGGCAGACTGACGCCAAGATCGGCGCCGATGGTAGGAAGCAGGCCAACGATGACGAACTCGGTCGTCCCGATGGCAAATGCGCTGAGCGTCAGCGCGAGCAAGGCAATGGGCATGACAGCACTCCGGTTGAGGATTGAATGGAGCGCAGTGTCGGGGTTTGCCGGGAGGGGAAAAATACAGGGATGGGCATTTGATATTTGACCTGGGAGCAAAGATCAAACGCTGCCCTCAAGGCGTTCTTGAGCTCAATGCCGAATCAGTTTGTTGCGCACCTGCTCCATGGAGACCTGATCCAGCTCCGGCCAGAACTGCTGCTTGCCGGCAATCTCGGCTGCCACTGGCAACCCGTCGCGATACACCAGCCGATTGCTCGTCAGCGCCGGCACTTTCGCGCCCGGCAACAAAGTGCCGGCGAGGTTCAGCGGATCGACCCCGCACACAGCAATCAGGCTGCCGTCATGAGGGCGGCGGCGCACTTCGCGCAACAGCGGAATCGCCTCGGGCAGGGCGAATTGTTCACCGGCCAGGCCACTGACAAACCGCCCGCCGCGAAGCTCGCCCCGGGCCTCCAGTCGGTGAAAGGTGCGCAGGAGTTCGCGCCAGCTCGGCAGCCAATCGGCTTCGCGTTCCAACAAGCGCCAGAACACTACGCCGTAACGGCGCAACAAGGTCATGGCGATGTGTTCGAGGGTTTCGGGCGACGCTGTCTGGCCGTTTTCCACAACCGGCCCACGACGCAACAACGCCCAGCGCCCGGCATCGTCCATGCCACCGACAAAGGCTCCGCGCCCGCGCCGACTGCTGCGTTGCTGGCGCTTGCTCGCCGGGGTGATCAGTGCTCGCAGGCCGGCAAAACTGTCGGCGTTCACCAGGCCAGCGCCGACCAGCTCCTGCAAGGCGATTTCCAGTTCCGTGCGCAGCAGGTGCGCTTCATGAATCAGCTCATCGAAAAACAGCGCCCCGTGCTGACTGAGGGCCTCGAAGACTTTCTGCGTTTTAGGCGACAGCTCACTGATCGGCGTCTGTTCGGCCAATGCACTCCACAACCCGACCTGACTGCGCGGCAACAGCACCACGGGCGTACTGCGCAGCGCTGTGCCGCTGGTTTTCTGCCGGGCGCTGAGGCGAGTCCACACCAGTTTTCCGCTGCGGCACAGATCATCCAGCCAACTCGGTGAATAGTCCTTGAGCCTGGCCGGAAGAATGTCGCTGTCCCACGCCGACGCTGCTGCCGGGTAGCCTTCGAACTGACCGACAATCGCCGGCAACACGGCACTCCCCTGACCACGGGTGGACGGGGAGACACGCTGCCAGTCGAACAGGAACCGCATGAAGTCCTGCAACGCCACCGGTTCGATTTCCCGGCGCAGACGCTTGACGGTGTAGCGGTGAATACGCGCCAGCAGATGCCGTTCGCACCATTCTTCAATGGTCAGCCCCAGCGTGAATTGACCGCGCAGCACATAGCCTTCGCGTTCCAGTCGGGCGAGGGCTTGATGGACGTGTGCGGGCGGTAATGACAGCGGTTGTGCGATGGCCTCCAGTGGCAGCGGGCCGAATGCACTCAGTCGTGCGCGGATGACTTCCACCAAGGCATCGTCGGCGGTCCAGACCTCATCGAAACCGGGTAGCGCTGGCAGTGCCGAAGATGCTTGTGGATAAAGCGCTTGCAGACAGGTCAGGCGTTCCCGCGCCAGCCAAAGCGAATGTTCGGGATCGATTTGCAGTTGGCAGGCTCGACCAGTGTCGGCCAACGCATTCAGCCAATCGCGCCAATTCAGGTTGGCCTCGACTTCGCGGTCGCTGATACAGGCCAGACTCATCAGCGCTTCGTGCATTTCATCGGCGTTGTTCGGTGTCGGCCAGGCTTCTTCGCGTACGGCGTTGATTGCGTCGGCGTCCAGTGCACCAAGGTCATCGGTGGATTGCGGATCGCTCCAGCGGCGGTTGAGCACGGCCTGGGTGCGGCGTTCTTCCAGCGGTGCGTCGTCGAGAAAGGTGTAGGGGCGGGCGCTGAGGATTTCCGCCGCCAGCGGCGAGGGCGCCGGAAGGTCACGGGCGATCAGGCGCACTTCGCCGCGCTCCATGCGCCGTAGCAATTGCAGCCAGCCTTCACTGTCCATCGCTTCATGCAGGCAATCGTCGAGGGTCTGCTCCACCAGCGGATGCTCGGGAATTTCCCGTTCGCCGGCGAGGTTTTCCAGGCAGGCGATCTGATCGGGAAACACGCTGGCGATCAGGTCTTCACTTTTCATCCGCTGCAATTGCGGCGCGACTTTGCGTCCGCCCGTGTAGCGCGGCAGGGCCAGCGCCACCCCGGCGTTCCAGCGCCAGCGCACACCGAACAGCGGCGCATCCAGCACCGCTTGAATCAGAATGTGCTCGGCGCTGTTGCTGTGCAGATAACGCCAGACCTCGTCGAGTTCGAAACTGTGGCTGGTGGACAGCGACAGGACGATGGCGTCTTCGCTGGCGGCAGCCTGCAATTCGAAGTTGAAGGTGCGGCAGAAACGCTTGCGCAAGGCCAGGCCCCAGGCGCGGTTGATACGGCTGCCGAACGGCGAATGGATGATCAGTTGGGTGCCGCCGGACTCGTCGAAAAACCGCTCCATCAGCAGCGTGTCCTGGGACGGCAAGGCGCCGAGGGTGAGTCGGGCACGGGCCAGATAATCCACAAGCTGTTCGGCGCTGGCCGGGACCAGGCCGAGGGTTGTAGTCAGCCAGTCGAGGGCCGGTTGCAGGTTACCGGGGCTGGCGCTCAGCAATTCGTCGAGCTGTGCTTGCAGGCGTGCCACCGCCATCGACAATTCGGCGCTGCGACCGGGTGCCTCGCCGAGCCAGAACGGAATGGTCGGCGGCTGGCCTTGGGCATCCTCGACCCGCACCTTGCCGGTTTCCACCCGCAGGATTCGGTAGGAGGTGTTGCCGAGCTGGAACACGTCGCCGGCAATGCTTTCCACGGCGAAGTCTTCGTTGACGCTGCCGATGTTCAGGCTCTGGGGTTCCAGCAATACGCTGTAGTCGGCATTGTCGGGGATGGTGCCACCGCTGGTCACGGCCGTCAGTCGTGCGCCACGTCGCCCGCGCAAGGTTCGGCTTACAGCGTCGCGATGCAGGTAGGCGCTGCGGATGCCCTGACGGCCGTTGTAGCCCTCGGCGAGCATGGTCAGCAGCGCCTGATAATGTTTTTCGTCGAGGCGGGCATAAGGCTCGGCTCGGCGGAACAGCGCGAGCAAATCAACTTCGGTCCATTCCTGACAGCTGACCTCGGCGATGATCTGCTGCGCCAGCACATCCAGCGGCGCTTCGGGAATGTGCAGGGTATCGAGTTCGCCCCGGCGCACGCAGTCGAGCAGCGCGGCGCATTCGATCAGGTCGTCGCGGGTGGTGGCGAACAATCGGCCTTTGGGCGTGCCACCGACCTGGTGTCCGGAGCGGCCGACCCGTTGCAGAAAACCGGCAATCGAGCGCGGCGAAGCGATCTGGCACACAAGGTCGACCTCGCCGATGTCGATCCCCAGTTCCAGCGACGCGGTGGCGATCAGCACTTGCAACTCGCCACGCTTGAGTCGCTGTTCGGCGTCGAGGCGAAACTCCTTGGCCAGACTGCCGTGGTGCGCCGCCACCGCGTGCTTGCCAAGGCGTTCGCTCAGGTGTCGGCTCAAGCGTTCGGCCAGACGTCGGGTGTTGACGAAAATCAGCGTGGTGCGATGTTCCCGGGCCAGCGTGGCGAGGCGGTCGTAGACCAGTTCCCAGACATCATTGGCCATGACCGCTGACAACGGCACCGGCGGTACTTCGATGCCCAGATCCCGTGGACGGGCGTGGCCGATGTCGATGATTTCGCAGGGGCGATCATGGCCGACCAGAAACCGCGCGACCGCATCGATCGGTTTTTGTGTGGCCGACAGGCCGATGCGGGTCAGCGGTTCGGCACACAGTGCCTGCAAGCGTTCGAGGCTCAGGGCCAGGTGGCTGCCACGTTTGCCAGCGGCAATGGCGTGGATTTCATCGACGATCACCGTGCGCGTGGTGCCGAGCATTTTGCGCCCGGACTCCGAACCGAGCAGTACGTAGAGCGATTCCGGGGTAGTCACCAGAATGTGCGGCGCAATCTTGCGCATGGCCGCGCGGTCTTTTTGCGGTGTGTCACCGGTGCGTACGGCGGTGGTGATTTCCAGCGCCGGCAGGTCCATTTGGCGTAACTGGTCGGTTATTCCGGCCAGCGGATTTTGCAGGTTGATGCGGATGTCGTTGGACAGCGCCTTGAGCGGCGAGACGTAGACCACCAGCGTCTCGTCCGGCAGACCGTCAGGGGTTTCCAGGCCACGGTGGACCAGATCGTCGAGCACCGCGAGGAATGCGGTGAGGGTCTTGCCGGAGCCAGTGGGCGCGGCGATCAGCGTCGAGTGGCGCTGGCGGATCAACGGCCATGCGCGGGCCTGGGCGGCGGTGACCGTCGCGAATGTGCGGCTGAACCAGGCGCTGACAGCGGGGTGGAAGCCTGCCAGGGCCGCGTCCTTGGGGAGGGGCAGATTCATGGCTTCAGTTATGCGGGTGAGCGGGCGAAGTTGCAAGTACCGCTGGGGATCTACACTTTACGGGTGACGGTTGCGCACTAAACCCGCAAAATGCAACGATTCCGGCAATTATCGACGACGGTGCCACACGCATCGTCGCTAAAGCCATCGTTCCAATCAGACTGGGCCTGCTGACTCTATGCGAATGCGCCTTATGTTACTGGGCGGCGGAAATGCCCTTGGGCAGGCGCTGATTCGCCTCGGTGCGGAGGAAGACATCGGTTTCCTCGCCCCCCGCCCGCCCGAAGACGGCTGGGATGCCGCGAGCCTGACACAACTGCTCGACGACACCCGTCCCGATGCGTTGATCAACCTCGCCTACTATTTCGACTGGTTCCAGGCCGAGACCGTCAGCGAAAGCCGTCTGTCGGGCCAGGAGCGCGCCATCGAGCGTCTGGCCGAACTGTGCCAGCACCACAACATCGTGCTGGTGCAACCGTCCAGCTACCGGGTATTCGACGGTTCCCGTGCCACCGCCTACAGCGAAAAGGACGAACCTGTGCCGTTGGGCCTGCGCGGTCAGGCCTTGTGGCGGATCGAGCAGAGCGTGCGGGCCACTTGCCCACAGCACGTGCTGCTGCGCTTCGGCTGGTTGCTCGACGATAGCCCGGAAGGCACCCTCGGACGTTTCCTCGCTCGCGCTGAAAAGCCGGACGAATTGCTGCTGGCCGACGACCGGCGCGGCAATCCGACCCCGGTCGACGATGCAGCCCGGGTGATCATTTCGGTGCTCAAGCAACTCGATTGCGCCGCGCCGCTGTGGGGCACTTACCACTACGCTGGCCATGAGGCGACCACACCGCTGGCGCTGGGTCAGGCGATTCTCACCGAGGCCCGCAGCCTGCATCCGCTGGCGATCGAAGAACCGACCGCCCAGGCCCACGCCGCGCGTGAGGATGCCGCTGAAGAGCCGCAACATGCGGTGCTGGCCTGCAAGAAAATTCTGCACACTTTCGGGATCAAGCCGCGCGCCTGGCGTGCCGCACTCCCGGGCTTACTGGATAGGTTTTATCGCCATGGCTGACGGCCCTGTTTTAATCACCGGCGGCGCCGGTTTCATCGGTTCGCACCTGACTGACGCGTTGCTCGCCAACGGCCACTCGGTACGGATCCTCGATGACTTGTCGACCGGCAAACGCAGCAACCTGCCGCTGGACAATCCCAAGGTAGAGCTGATCGTCGGTGACGTCGCCGATGCCGCTCTGGTCGCCCAGGCAATGCTGGGTTGCAGCGCGGTCGCGCACCTGGCCGCCGTGGCGTCGGTGCAGGCGTCGGTGGATGATCCGGTGAAGACTCACCAGAGCAATTTCATCGGCACGCTCAACGTCTGCGAAGCGATGCGCGAGGCCGGCGTGAAGCGCGTGCTGTTCGCCTCCAGCGCCGCGGTCTACGGCAACAATGGCGAGGGCGAGTCGATCAACGAAGACACGCCGAAAGCGCCATTGACGCCGTATGCATCGGACAAACTGGCCGGTGAGCACTACTTCGATTTCTACCGCCGCCAGCACGGTCTGGAGCCGGTGATCTTCCGCTTCTTCAATATTTTCGGCCCGCGTCAGGATCCGTCCTCGCCGTACTCCGGCGTGATCAGCATCTTCAGCGAACGCGCGCAGAAAGGCTTGCCGATCACCGTGTTCGGCGATGGCGAGCAGACCCGGGATTTCATGTACGTCGAAGATCTGGTCGACGTGCTGGTGCAGGCCCTGGAAAAGCCTGAAGCGCAAGTCGGCGCGGTGAACGTCGGCTGGAATCAGGCGACCAATCTGAAGCAGATGCTGGCCGCGCTGGAAGCAGTGGTCGGCGAGTTGCCGCCGGTCAGCTATGGCCCGGCGCGCTCCGGTGACATCCGTCATTCGCGGGCGAACAACGCTCGGTTGCTCGAGCGATTCAAGTGCCCGACGCCAACGCCGATGAGCGTCGGCCTGGCACGTTTGCTCGGCCGCTGAGCTTCTCGCAGACATGAAAAAGGCGCCTTTTGACAGGCGCCTTTTTCACGGCCGGAAATCGGATTTCAAACACATTTCCTGTAGCGAGGGAGCTTGCTCCCCGGTCGATTGCGTAACATCGCCGTCAGTTCTGAGTCTGCCCGCCACCAAGCCTCATTCACCACCACGTGAACGTTCTTTGATTGCTCGCTTAGAACTTGTAGCCCAGACCGACCATGTACACAAATGGATCGACATCAACATTCACTTTTGCGCGAGTGCCTGGTGCAACGGCGTTGTTCTCGACGGTGGCGCGGGTGTCGATGTCGATGTAGCGCACCTGGGCGTTGAGCATGATGTTGTCGGTCAGCATGTAGTCGGCACCAACCTGCCAGGCCAGGCCCCAGGAGTTTTTCGCCTTGAAGTTGCTGAAGCCGTTGGACTGGGCTTCGCTGCCGACGTGCTCGTCGTAGATCCAGGTGTAGTTGATACCGCCGCCGATGTACGGCTGGAAGGCCGACTTCGCGTCCAGCGGGTAGTAGACGACGCTCAGGGTTGGCGGCAGGTGTTTCAGGGTGCCGAGCTTGCCGTTGGCGGCTGGCAGGGCAGTGCCCTTGATTTTCACGTCATGCTCGAACGGCGACGCGGCCAACAGCTCGATACCGATGTTGTTGGTCAGCATGTAGGCGAAGTTCAGGCCCAGTTGGGTGTCGCTGCTCATGGTCGCCTTGCCGCCCAGGTTGGTGCCGCTCAGCGGACCCTGATCGACCTTGACGCTGGAGCTGTCGGCCTTCGGGTTGACGGTGATCGCACCGGCACGAACGATGATGTCGCCAGCTTCGTGGGCGTGGGCGAGCGGGGCTGCGAGCGCGAGGGCAAACAGCGAAGCGCTGAGCAAGGACTTGTTCATGGAAGCTCCCAAAGGACGTTAAAAATGTTTGATGTCCTATGGTACGAATCCGTCTGATACGGTCTTTTGACTCAGCTCAATGAAACAGTGATGGGCGGTTTTTTTGTGGAACCTTTTCTCGCGAAGCCGATGGAGCGGGCTATAACTGATTGCCGGATTTACTCCGGCAGCTCGTAGACGTAAATCTTGTCCGCGTCCATCTGATACCCGGCATCGGCCAGTTCGCTGGTGGACGCCTTGACCTGCAACGGCCCTTCGACCCAGTACGGCTGATACAGCTCGTCGAGTTTCACGCCGACTTCGCTTTTCACATGCACGATCTGGTTCGACGGCGGTGGCGGCACGTGGATGCAGGCACCGAAGTACGGCACCAGCAGGAAGTCCGTGGTACGGCCTTCCTCGCTGACTTCCAGCGGTACGATGTAGCCCGGCAGGCGAATGTTCTGGCCGTCGAGGCTTTGCACCACCGGGGCGTTGGGCATGTCCTGTTTCGCCGCTGGTGCCGATTCGGCGGACAGCGCGTCGCTCATCTTCGACAGGTCATGCAGCGGCGTCATGTTCGGCACTTCGGGCGCCGCGTCCGGCGGGATCATCTCCGACCAGGTCAGGTCTTTCGGCGCCGCTGCCCAGACGGGCAGGGCGACCAGCAACAGCAGCGCAAGGACAGCGCGGGGCATGGTGAACATCCTCATAAACGGATCGACAGGCCATCGGCCAAGGATTGGCGATACGCGCGCCAGGCCGGCACGCTACCCATCAGCAGCGCGGCAGCCAGAATGCCACCGAGCAGCGTCCATTCATACTCGCTTGGCCATGCCAGCGGCAGATACAAGCCGTAATTGGCCTGCACATAACCCTGTGCCGCGGCGATGCCGAGGTACAGCAACGCCAGCCCGGCGATCACCCCGGTCAGCGCCAGAGCAAACGCTTCCAGCACCAGCAGGCTCGCGATGTGCCACGGCCGCGCACCCACCGAACGCAGGATCGCCATCTCGCGGCGACGTTCGTTGAGGCTGGTGAGAATCGCCGTGAGCATGCCGATCAACCCGGTCAGCACCACGAACAGCGACACCACGAACAGCGCTTTTTCGGCAGTGCTCATCAGGCTCCACAGTTCCTGCAAGGCCACGCCCGGCAGGATCGCCAGCATCGGTTCGCCACGGAACTCGTTGATCTCCCGTTGCAGCGCGAAGGTGGAAATCTTGCTGTTGAGTCCGAGCATGAACGCGGTGATCGCTTGTGGCGTCAGGTCCATGTTGCGGGCCTGATCGGCACTGATCCGCCCGTTGCCACGGGCCGGCACACCATTGTGCCAGTCGATGTGGATTGCCTCCATGCCACCGAGGCTGATGTGCAACGTGCGGTCCACCGGCGTGCCGGTGCGCTTGAGAATGCCGACCACGGTGAACGGTTTGTCATCGTGCTTGACCAGACTGATCGCCGCCACGCCGTGGGCCAGTACCAGTTGGTCGCCGAGTTTGTAATGCAGCGCCTCGGCCACTTCGGCACCGAGCACCACTTCAAACGGATCGGTAGCGAAGGCGCGGCCGTCGGCCAGTTCCAGATGCTGCTGGCGACCGTACTGGTAATGCTCGAAATAGGCTTCGGTGGTGCCCATCACGCGGTAACCGCGATGGGAATCGCCGAGGGACATCGGGATCGCCCACTTCACCTTCGGGTTGCTGGCGAAGTGTTCGAAGCTGTCCCAACGGATATTGTTGGTGGCGTTGCCGATGCGGAACACCGAATACAGCAACAGGTTCACCGAACCGGAACGGGCGCCGACGATCAGGTCGGTGCCGCTGATGGTGCTGGCGAAACTGGCCTTGGCTTCGGTGCGCACCCGTTCCACGGCCAGCAGCAGGCAGACGGAGAGGGCGATGGCGAAAGCGGTGAGCAGGGCGGTGAAGCGGCGGTTGGCGAGGCTGGCCATGGCCAGACGGAACAGATACATCTCAGACCTCGGCAGACGTGGCGGCGCGATTGAGTTCGGCCAGGGACAGGTGACGGTCGAACAGCGGCGCCAGGCTCTGGTCGTGGCTGACGAACAACAGGCTCGAACCGGCCTCACGGCACTCGGCGAACAACAGGCGAATGAAGTTTTCCCGGGCGTCGTAATCCAATGCCGAGGTCGGCTCGTCGGCGATCACCAGTTCCGGCTGACCGATCAGTGCACGTGCAGCGGCAACCCGTTGCTGTTGACCGATCGACAGCGAGTCGGCGCGGCGTCCGAGAATGCCTTCGTCCTTCAAACCCAGGTGGGCGAGCAGGGTGGCGGCTGCCTGATCGACACTGCCATGACGCTGTTTCGCACGTTCTGCACGCAGCTTCGAAAAGTGGCACGGCAGCTCGACGTTCTCGCGCACGGAGAGAAACGGCAGCAGGTTGAACTGCTGAAAAATGTAGCCGGTGTGATCGACGCGAAAGCGGTCGCGAGCGCCGGCACCCAACTCGGTCAGTTCGTGGCCGAGCAAGCGAATGCTGCCGCGACCGGGTTTCTGTACCCCGCCAAGCAGGCCGAGCAGGGTGGTCTTGCCACTGCCGCTGGGGCCCTTGAGGAACAGGGTTTCACCCGGTTCCAGACGAAACGCCGGGATGTCCAGCAGCGGCGGGTGACCGGGCCAGTTGAATCCCAGGTCGGACAGTTCGATAAGTGCTTGGGTCATGGTGCCGGTTCGTGATCAGAATTTCAGGGCGGCGGACTTGGCCGTGACTTCCGTGCCTTGCTGGCCGTTCGGGCTGATCAGTTGTACCTGAATTTTCTGGGTCGCCGGGAAGGTATTGAAAATGTTCGCCAGTTCCAGAGTGCTCAAAGCACCGGGCGCTGCGCAGGTGAACTGGTAGTGAGCGTGGATTTCGCTGTGATCGTGGTGATGCGCTTCGCCGCCCTTGGCGTCTTCGTCGTGGTCATCATCGTCGTGATCGTCGGCATCCGGCTTGTCACCGAACAGCGGGCTCGACAGTTCCTGACTGGTGACCTTGCAACCGGCGGCGGCCGGCAGGCTGAACAGTGCCAGCGGTTTTTCGAGTTGCGCGCGGGCGGCAGCGACCTTGGCCTTGTCGGCATCGCTGGTGGCGACGTGTTCGAAGCCGACCAGGTTCATCGCCGGGCTTTCCAGCTCCAGTTCCAGGGTCTGGCCGTCGAGCGCAGCGTTCAGGCGACCGACGCCATGTTCGTGGGCACCGAGGCTGCCGTGTTCATGATCGTGGTCATGCTCATCCGCAGCCTGGGCGATGGCCAGTGGCAACAGGGCAAACGGCAAAGCGAGCAGCAGACGACGCATGGCGAACTCCGGGAAGTAAAGTGAAGAGTTTGTTATGTAATCTTATAACGAAAGTGCGCAGAGTTTGCCCGCCCCGCACGCTTTGCGCAAGGCATCACTGAGCACCGTCCGGGATGTTCCCGGAGCGGTACGTAGATTGAATGTCACGATTTTTGAATCAGAATCCGGCGCCGGGATAGTCGAACCAGTAGCCTCCCGTTAGCACATGGCGGATCAGACTTTCGTCGAGCAGGTTCGGAGCATCGCGAGTGAAGCGCTGGCGCCAGGCTGGAAGCCACCAGTAGTTGATCGCCGTGCCGCGCGGAAGTACCACCACCTTCATGACCTCCGGATCTATTCTGTGCTCTGAGTAGAGTTGATGGCTGCGATCCATGAAGCCCATGTACTGACTGATCGGCAACTGAAACATCAACGCCGTAGTGAAGATTTTTTCACTTTCACTGAACGCGGGATTCTGCAGTATCTGTAACGCTTCACAGGCGTACGGCATTGGTTGGCCGGCAACTTTTTGGCCTTCGGGAGTAGAAAGTATGTCGAAGCGGTCATCCATATCCCGCCATCCGATACGCCTATTACTTTCAAAGTAATTGTGAACGATGGCGGTCAACGGCCCTGGTGCTGCGCCTTCGGAGGTGCAGGCTGAAAGGTCGGCAGGCGACCAAAAGCGCCATGCCACAACGAGCAGGAGTGAAGCAGCCAGGATTATCCAGAGTCGTTTCATTGTGGTTTGCTGTACTTGTAACGTCGGAAGATGGTGAAGTCGTGGTCACTGCTAGCAGCATTACCCGATGCGATTCGAAAACCTGCGTCGTTGACTTCGATTTTGTCCCAGCCTGCTGAAATGCAGACACCCTGAGTCAGAACAAATCCGACGTGACCGCTGGCATCAGAGTAATTGACAGCATACGCACCAACGTCTCCGGGTAGGGGTGATTTCTCTGCGTTCCAGCTATTGAGCAGCCGGGTCTCATCTGCCCATTCCCCTGCGGTTGGCGGGCTCACTTTGGAATAGCCCGGGATGTATTTTGAAGAGCCATGTTCGATCATTGCCACGTTGACACCGATAGCAGTCAATACGTCATAGACGAACACATTGCACTTGTTTGATTCCGCCCTGAACTCCACGCTTTTCTTAAGCGTTGGATGCGGTAAAGAATGTTTGACTTTGTTGCCGGCCCATTCAGTCGAGCCTCGGTGTGATAGCGCCTCCATCAGTATGCGGCGCGGCATGTCCTGGATGACCACCTTTACGGTGCGGGTTTCATCCCTCCGTTTGACGCCATACTCGACCTCGTAGAATGTATCGTTAGAGACTTTGCCACCGGTGGATAGGGGCACTTTTACCCAAGGTGATACTGCAACTATCGACAGCGATTTACCTGAATTCAGCGTGGCTGTGTGCATTGCCTTTTTTGCGCCGGAGTTACCAACAATTTGAACGGTGACTTCGTAGCTGTCGCGGCTTTTTATCGAAGGTAATTTCTGAGCGTCCGAGCGAGTAATAGCGGTTTGAGTCTTGTCCGAAACGAGCGAGTAGATGCGGGGTTTGTCATCGTTTTGAACGATGTTGTCATCAATGACAAGTCCGTCGATCAGCAACTGAAACTTCACGCCTTTTGGCGGCTGCATCAGAAAGTCTTTAAAGACGAGTTTGATTTCCGACTTCATGGCAAGTCCTGATTCAGGGGTTCTTCATAAGCGTAAAACGTCCACTCGGACTCTTCACCGACCAACAGAGTGTCGTAATCCGAATGGCTTTCCACAGGGTGTTCGCAGCCTTCGCCTGTTGCATTACAGGTGATGTCTTGCAGGACGGCTGTTTTTTTCTTGTCTTTGAGTCTGTAGGCAAGTCCTGGTTTCTGAGTGTCGTCCAGGCGTTCGATGATGACTTGCAGATAGCGACGTGAAATCGGGGCGGTAATCGGAGGGCCCATATCGATGGGAGCTGGACGGCCAATGCCGGCGAAGCCGCTGTGTTGCTGAGTGAGCAGTTTGTTGGCCATGGGCGGGCAGCCGCAGGCGACATAGTCACCCTCCAGTGCAGCCGGGCCGGCGGGCAGGATCAGAGTTCTTTCGCCAACGGCGACAATCGGTCCTTGGCCAGCACTGCACGCAGGGCAACTGGCAAGTTGCCCGATCGAGGCGATGATTTTTCCTTCGATACGCAGGTTTTCGTTTCCTTCGAGAATCACACCACCTGTAGAGGTGGGGCCTCCCTTCGACGCCAGTTTTCTTCCTGAAGACATGGGGTTCCTTCCCATGAAAAAAAGAAGAAATGTAGCCGATAAGGCAAGCGTCGCCAGCTCCGGACACTTGGCGTTACACAAGTCCCATGGGAGCATGCAGGTCAGAAATGTGCGGGAGCGAAGTTATGTTGCGGATACGCGGAACTGTCGGCGAGTTGCCGGTGGATTTGACCCTGGAACTGGATGAAAGCGACTGGGCGCGGCTCGGTTCGCAGTTGGGCGTGCAGGTGCAGGCGGCCCAGCCGCAAGCTGCTGCAGCGCCTGTGGCGAAACCGGTCAATCAGGATGACGCGTTGTGGCAGGTCGCCAGGGATCTGTTGCGCAAGGCCGGGCAACTCAGCGGGCCGGAGCTGCTGGATCAGCTCGAAGGGCTGACCGGCAGCGCGGCGGCGGGCAAGCGCTTGCTGGTGCGCCTGCGCCATTCATCCGACGTGAAAGTCATGAGCGGCGGGGATACGCCGCTCTACAGCTGGATCGAGTAAGCGCTTAGTACAGCGCTGCAAACACCTTGCGCCGGTAAGCGGTCACCAGCGGGTGATCGTTGCCCAGCAGTTCGAACACTTGCAGCAAGGTCTTGTGCGGCAGGCCTTCGCCGTAGCTGCGGTTGCGGATGAACAGTTTGAGCAAGGCATCCAGCGCCGCTTCGTATTGCTGACGGGCCAGTTGCTGGATCGCCAGTTGATACACCGCTTCATCGTCCTGCGAGTTCTGCGCCAGACGGCTTTTCAGATCGGCAGCGTCCGGCAGGTCGCGGGCCAGGCCGAGGAACTTGATCTGCGCCTTGGCACCGGCCAGCGCGGCTTTGTGCTCTTCGCTCTTGATCGCGTCGAGCACGGTTTGCGCTTCGCCCAGTTCACCGCGTTCAGTCAGGCAACGAGCGTAGAGAATCAGCGCCTTGGCGTTGGTGTTGTCTTCATTGAGCATCACCACCAGCGTGGCTTCGGCATCGGCGTAACGGCCTTCGTCGAACAGCGCCTGAGCCTGTTCGAATGGATCGGCGGCGGCCGGTGGCGGCATCTTCACATGCGGTTCGAGCAGGGCACGCACAGCGGACTCCGGCTGGGCCCCGGCGAAACCGTCCACCGGTTGACCGTCCTTGAACAGCACCACGGTCGGCAGGCTGCGGATACCGAAGCGGGCGACGATGTCCTGCTCGACGTCGCAGTCGACCTTGGCCAGCAGCAACTCGCCCTGGTAGCTCTCGGCGATCCCTTGCAGCATCGGCATCAGCGCCTTGCACGGCGCACACCATTCGGCCCAGAAATCCACCAGCACCGGTTTCTGGAAGGAAGCCTCGATCACCGACTGGTCGAAGTCGGCCGTCGTGGCGTCGAAAATGTACGGCGTTTGCTGACTCATGGGGTATCTCGTAAAAGCGTGAATGGGGCAACTATACGGTCAGGCGCGGGCCGCGTGGTAGAGGCTGACATGGCGAAACTCTTCGGGCTCGGCCAGATCCGGCAGGGTCATGGCTTCGAGCATTTCGATCCGCCGGTACAGCGGATGACGGAAATCCCTGACCCGCGAATCCGCCACCAGCGCTTCGCGGCCGCGACTGAGAAACGCGTCGAGCAATGGCAGGTTTTCGCGGTCGTACAGAACGTCGGCCACCAGGATCAGATCGAAGCGATCCGCCTCGGCGAAGAAGTCCGTGGAATAGCTCATTTGCACGTCATTGAGTTCGGCGTTGGCCCGGCAGGCGGTAATGGCCAGCGGGTCGAGGTCGCAGGCCACCACTTCCAGCGCGCCGGCCTTCACGGCAGCAATCCCGGCGATCCCGGAACCGGCGCCGAAATCCAGTACGCGTTTACCACGCACCCACTCGGGAAATTCCGCCAGATAGCGCGCCACCGCCAGGCCGCTGGCCCAGCAGAAACTCCAGTACGGCGGTTCGTGCAGGATTCGCCGGGTTTCGTCCGGGCTGAATTCCCGGGCCATGTTGTCGCCGTCGATCAGCCACAGTTTCAGATCAGTGTCCGGCAGCGGGCAGGCCACCAGCCGGGCATCACCGAGCAACTCGCCCAGGGCCTGTTGCAGGTCTAACGGTGCATTCATGGGGCTTTGACAAATTGCAGTTGGCCCAGCGCCTGGGTGGTCGGCTGGCTGATGGTCTGCGACGGCAAGTGCAGGATCAACTGGCCGGATTGAGTGGCGCGGCCCCGCAGTTCGACCCGCGCGCCGGCCGGGAAGGCGTCAGGGTTGAAACGCAGGCGAAACGGCAGAGCCTGGTTGTTGCCGATCAGGCTGGAACTGGCGAGTAACTGCTGTGGGCGACCTTTCTCGTCGATCACCAGCAGCGCCAGTTCGACTTCGGCGCCAGCCGGCACGCCTTGCAAGGTGCCGCTCAGTTCCCGTTGATACGCGGGCAGCGGGCCGAGGTCGGCAGCTTCCCTGGCCTTTTTCTGCGCCTGTTGCGGCGCCGGGCCCGGTGTAGGCGGCTGCGGCTTGGGCGCGTCGCTGCCACAAGCCACCAGCAGGCTGAAAACACTGAGCAAAATGAGCGGTCGTAACGACATTGGCGGCTCCAGCAAAATGAAATCCATGGATCAAACGATCATGGCAGTCTGTATACCGCAAAGCCTATGGCTTGTCTTGCCACCGGGATGCGCTACCATGGCCCTCCCTTTTTTTGTTGCCAGCCACCATGCACTGTCCCTTCTGCGGTGCCAACGACACCAAGGTCATCGACTCGCGTCTGGTCGCCGAGGGCGAACAGGTGCGCCGCCGGCGTGAATGCCTGGCCTGCGGCGAACGTTTCACGACGTTCGAGACGGCCGAACTGGTGTTGCCGCGCCTGATCAAAACCGACGGCAGCCGCCAGCCGTTCGACGAAGAAAAACTCCGCGCCGGCATGCAACGCGCCCTGGAGAAACGTCCGGTGAGCGTCGAGCGTCTCGAGTCCTCGCTGGTGCACATCAAACACAAGCTGCGCGCCACCGGCGAACGCGAGGTCAAATCCCTCGTGGTCGGCGAACTGGTGATGGCCGAGCTGCAAAAGCTCGATGAAGTCGCCTACATCCGTTTCGCTTCCGTGTATCGCCGCTTCCAGGACCTCAACGAGTTCCGCGAAGAGATCGACCGCCTCGCCCGTGAACCGGTGAAAGAATGACCAGCGCCGCCGAACAGGCCATCCTCGACGCCCACTTCATGGCCCGGGCCCTGGAATTGGCGCGCAAAGGGCATTACACGACCCATCCCAATCCACGGGTAGGCTGCGTGATCGTGCGCGACGGGCAGGTTGTCGGCGAAGGCTGGCATGAGCGTGCCGGCGAACCCCACGCTGAAGTCCACGCCCTGCGCGCCGCCGGTGAGCTGGCCCGGGGCGCGACCGCTTACGTCACCCTCGAACCTTGCAGCCATCACGGCCGCACGCCGCCCTGCGCCGATGCGCTGGTGAATGCCGGTGTCGGCCGGGTGGTCGCGGCGATGCGCGATCCCAATCCACAAGTCGCCGGACGCGGTTTGCAGCGTCTGGCCGATGCCGGTATCGCCACTGAAAGCGGTGTGCTGGAAAGCGAAGCACGCAAGCTCAATCAAGGTTTTCTGAAACGCATGGAACACGGCTTGCCGTTCGTGCGGGTCAAGTTGGCCATGAGCCTCGACGGCCGCACAGCGATGGAAAGCGGCGAGAGCCAATGGATCACCGGCCCTGCCGCGCGTTCGGCGGTGCAGCGTTTGCGCGCCCAGGCCAGCGTGGTGCTGACAGGCGCCGACACAGTGCTGGCCGATGGTGCACGACTGACCGTTCGCGCCGATGAACTGGGGCTGGATGCCGAGCAAACCGCGCTGGCCCTGAGCCGTCCGCCGCTGCGCGTGCTGATCGACGGGCGTCTGCGGGTGCCGCTGGATGCGCCGTTCTTCAAGGCCGGCCCGGCACTGGTCGCCACTTGCGTGGCCATCGAAGAGCAATATGCCCACGGCCCGGAATGCCTGATCGTGCCGGGTGATGACGGTCAGGTCGATCTGCGCCAATTGCTGATTGAACTGGCCAGCCGTGGCGTCAACGAGGTGCTGGTCGAGGCCGGTCCGCGACTGGCCGGTGCGTTTGCCCAGCTCGGCCTGGTCGATGAGTTCGTGATCTTCATCGCCGGCAAGTTTCTCGGCTCCACGGCGCGCCCGTTGCTGGACTGGCCGCTAGCCTATATGAAGGATGCGCCGGAGCTGAAAATCACTGAAATTCGCGCGGTTGGCGATGACTGGCGAGTCACTGCAATCCCTGTCTCATCGGCGAGCGTATAATTCCCGGCCATCGCGTTAGCGCTGGCTTCGTTCTCAAGGAGAACCCCATGTTTACCGGCATCATCGAATCCATCGGCAGTATCCGCGCACTGACCCCAAAGGGCGGTGATGTGCGGGTGCATGTCGAAACCGGCAAGCTCGACCTGAGCGATGTCAAACTCGGCGACAGCATCGCGGTCAACGGCGTGTGCCTGACCGCTGTGGAACTGCCGGGCGACGGCTTTGCCGCCGACGTCAGTCGCGAAACCCTCGACTGCACCGCCATGAATGACCTGAAAAGCGGCAGCCCGGTCAATCTGGAAAAAGCCCTGACGCCGACCACCCGTCTCGGCGGGCATCTGGTCAGCGGTCACGTCGACGGTGTCGGCGAAGTGGTCTCGCGCAGCGACAATGCCCGCGCCGTGGAATTTCGCATCCGCGCGCCGAAAGAGCTGGCCAAGTACATCGCCCACAAAGGTTCGATCACCGTCGACGGCACCAGCCTGACCGTGAACGCGGTCGATGGCGCCGAATTCCTGCTGACGATCATTCCGCACACCTTGAGCGAAACCATCATGGCGTCCTACAAGCCAGGTCGCCGGGTGAACCTGGAAGTCGACTTGCTGGCGCGTTATCTGGAGCGTCTGCTGTTGGGCGACAAGGCTGCAGAGCCAACGTCCGGTGGCATCACTGAAAGCTTTCTGGCCGCCAACGGCTACCTCAAATCCTGACTGAAGGGGGTGCCTTGTGGCGCTCAATAGCATCGAAGAACTGGTTGAAGACATCCGCCAAGGCAAGATGGTCATCCTCATGGATGACGAAGACCGCGAGAACGAAGGCGACCTGATCATGGCCGCCGAATGCTGCAAGGCCGAGCACATCAACTTCATGGCCAAGCACGCCCGTGGCCTGATCTGCATGCCGATGAGCCGCGAGCGCTGCGAAACCCTGAAGCTGCCGCTGATGGCGCCGCGCAACGGTTCCGGTTTCGGCACCAAGTTCACCGTCTCGATCGAAGCTGCCGAAGGCGTGACCACCGGCATCTCCGCCGCTGACCGCGCGCGCACCGTGCAAGCGGCTGCCGCGAAAGACGCGAAAGCCGAAGACATCGTCAGCCCCGGCCACATCTTCCCGCTGATGGCCCAGGCCGGCGGCACCCTGGCGCGCGCCGGTCACACCGAAGCGGCTTGCGACCTGGCGCGCATGGCCGGTTTCGAGCCGAGCGGTGTGATCTGCGAAGTGATGAACGACGACGGCACCATGTCCCGTCGCGCCGAACTGGAAGCTTTCGCGGCTGAGCACAACATCAAGATCGGCACCATCGCCGACCTGATTCACTACCGGATGATCCACGAACGTACCGTTCAGCGGATTGCCGAGCAGCCACTGGACAGCGAACTGGGCCAATTCAACCTGGTGACCTATCGTGATTCCGTGGAAGGCGACGTGCACATGGCACTGACCCTGGGCACCGTTTGCGCCGAAGAGCCGACCCTGGTTCGCGTGCACAACATGGACCCGCTGCGCGACCTGCTGATGGTCAAGCAACCGGGCCGCTGGAGCCTGCGCGCCGCCATGGCTGCGGTTGCCGAGGCCGGCAGCGGTGTGGTGCTGCTGCTCGGTCACCCGCTCGATGGCGACGTGTTGCTGGCGCATATCCGCGAAACCGGCGATCAGGCGGCGGTGAAAAAACCGACCACCTACAGCATCGTCGGTGCCGGTTCGCAGATCCTGCGTGACCTCGGCGTGCGCAAAATGCGTTTGATGAGCGCACCGATGAAATTTAATGCGATATCCGGTTTCGATCTGGAAGTTGTAGAATACGTGCCCTCCGAATAATGACCGGTTGTTTCCGGACCCGAATTCGCGGCAAATAAATCACTGAGGGACGCGAAACAGACGCGTCCCGGCTCTTTAAGAGATCTGACGAATGACCCTGAAGACCATCGAAGGTACCTTCATCGCCCCTAAAGGCCGCTACGCTTTGGTAGTGGGCCGTTTCAACAGTTTCGTGGTTGAAAGCCTGGTCAGCGGTGCAGTTGATGCCCTGGTTCGCCACGGCGTGAGCGAAAGTGACATCACCATCATCCGCGCACCTGGCGCCTTCGAAATCCCGCTGGTTGCGCAAAAAGTCGCCCAGAAAGGCGAGTTCGCAGCAATCATCGCCCTGGGCGCGGTCATTCGTGGCGGCACTCCGCACTTCGAATACGTGGCTGGCGAGTGCACCAAGGGCCTGGCCCAGGTGTCCATGGAATTCGGCGTACCGGTCGCTTTCGGCGTCCTGACCGTTGATTCCATCGAGCAAGCCATCGAACGTTCCGGCACCAAAGCCGGCAACAAAGGTGCTGAAGCTGCCCTGTCCGCTCTGGAAATGGTCAGCCTGCTGGCGCAGTTGGAGGCCAAGTGATTAGCGACGAAAGCGATCGTTTCAACCCGCGCGATCCGAAACCTGCGGATGCCGGCAAGCCATCGAAGAGCGTCAAGCGCCGCGAAGCCCGTCAGCTCGCGACTCAGGCTCTGTATCAATGGCACATGGCCAAGGCTTCGCTGAACGAGATCGAAGCGCAATTCCGGGTCGATAACGATTTTACCGATGTCGATGGCGCGTATTTCCGCGAAATCCTGCACGGGGTTCCGGCCAGCCGCACCGAAATCGACAACGCGCTCACGCCTTGCCTGGACCTGGCGATCGAAGAGCTGGACCCGGTTGAACTGGCGGTTCTGCGCCTCTCCACCTGGGAACTGCTCAAGCGCGTCGACGTGCCGTACCGCGTTGTGATCAACGAAGGTATCGAGCTTGCCAAAGTCTTCGGTTCGACCGATGGCCACAAGTTCGTCAACGGCGTTCTCGACAAGCTGGCTCCGCGCCTGCGTGAAGCTGAAGTCAAGGCGTTCAAGCGCTGATCAGCGCTTGATATCGCAATGGGCGAGTTTGAGCTGATCCGCAATTTCTTCGCCGCCGCGCCTTGTGCGCAGGGTGGCGAAGGCGTTGCACTGGGGATCGGCGACGACTGCGCCTTGCTGGCGGTTCCTTCCGGGGAACAGCTGGCGATTTCCACCGATACGCTGGTGGCCGGCGTGCATTTCGCCGATCCCTGCGATCCGTTTCTGCTCGGTCAGCGCTCGCTAGCCGTGGCGGTCAGCGATCTGGCTGCCATGGGCGCCACGCCCGTTGCCTTTACCCTTGCCCTGACCTTGCCGACGGTGACCGCCGATTGGCTGCAAGCCTATGCCCGTGGTTTGAACCGTATGGCGCAAAGCTGCAGCGTGGCGCTAGTCGGCGGTGATACCACTCGCGGGCCGTTGAGCCTGACCGTCACCGTGTTCGGTCGTGTCCCGGCCGGACAGGCCCTGACCCGCAGCGGCGCGCAGCCGGGCGATCTGCTGTGCGTCGGCGGCGAACTGGGCAATGCCGCAGGGGCCTTGCCGCTGGTGCTCGGCCAGCGCGAAGCCGAGCCGGACATCGCCCAGCCGCTGCTCGATCATTACTGGTCGCCGCAACCGCAACTCGCCCTCGGTCAGGCCTTGCGTGGCAAGGCTACGTCGGCGCTGGATATCTCCGATGGCTTGCTCGCCGATTGCGGCCACATTGCACTGGCCTCGAAGGTTCGCCTCGAAGTCGAGCGTGAGCGCGTGCCGCTGTCGGAGGCGCTGGTGGCGTTTCTCGGTCAGCGCGGCGCCGAACGTGCGGCGTTGAGCGGTGGTGATGATTACGTGCTGGCCTTTACCCTGCCGTCCGTCGAATTGCCGGCGCTATTGGCCGATGGCTGGCCGATCCATGTGATCGGCCGCGTGGCCGAGGGGCAGGGCGTGGTGCTGCTGGATCGCGAAGGGCATGACATCACCCCGCAAATCCGGGGTTATCAACATTTTCAGGAGTCACCGTGACAGATCACCCGAAACAGGTTCCCGGCGAGTTCGTTCCGCCGTCGGTCTGGCGCAACCCCTGGCACTTCCTCGCGTTCGGCTTCGGTTCCGGCACCTTGCCGAAAGCACCGGGCACGTGGGGTTCGTTAGTTGCGCTACCCTTTATTCCGTTGTGGCAGATGTTGCCCGACTGGGGTTACTGGCTGATGCTCGGGATCACCATGCTGTTCGGCTTCTGGCTGTGCGGCAAGGTCGCCGACGATCTGCGGGTACACGACCACGAAGGCATCGTCTGGGACGAAATGGTCGGGATGTGGATCACCCTGTGGCTGGTGCCGGAAGGCTGGTACTGGTTGCTCGCCGGGTTCTTGATGTTCCGCTTCTTCGACATCCTCAAGCCATGGCCGATCCGCTGGATCGACCGGCATGTGCACGGCGGCGTCGGCATCATGCTCGACGATGTGCTGGCGGGCGTGTTCGCCTGGCTGGCGATGCAGGGACTGGTGTGGATTTTCGCCTGATTTCAAGGCGTGGATGAGGGACACAGGGATGGCTCGACGCGGCTTGGCGATACTGTTTTTTACCCTGCTGGGTGTACTGGTCGGTGCGGTGGCACAGGCGCAGGACGCCCCACCGTCAGTCATTCACCTGGCCAGCGAAGAGTGGGAAGACTACACCGCTGCCGACGGCCACGGCCTGGGCTGGGATGTGTTGCGCAAAGTGTTCGAGCCGGCGGGCGTGACCCTGGACATCCGCTCCGTGCCTTACACCCGTTCGGTGGGCCTGGTGCAACTGAAGGAAGTCGACGCACTGGTCGGCTCCTATCGCGGTGAAGCCGAGCAGGTGCTGTACCCGAAATGGAACTTCGATTCCGACCACATCTACGCACTCGGCCTTGCCAGCAATCCGTCGCCGACCCAGGCGAACCTTGGCAAGTACCGACTGGCCTGGGTGCGGGGTTATCGGTATGAAACCTACCTGCCGAACGTCAAGCGCTTCAACCAGATCGAACGCCGTACCGGAATCCTGTCGATGCTCAAGCAGGGGCGGGCGGATTACTACATCGATGCGCTGACGGAAATCGAAGCGGTGGTGAGAAACGCCGCCGACCCTTCGCAATACCATTACTCGCATCTGGCGGAGTTGCCGCTGTACCTCGGTTTCGCCGACACCCCGCAGGCCCGCGCACTGATGTCGATCTACGACCAGCGTATGGAGCAACTGGTGAAAAGCGGCGAGTTGAAACCGATCTTCGAGCACTGGAAACAGCCGTATCCGTTCGAGTAAACGCGATGAACTCGGGCCTGTTATCAAACTTTTTGATCGTTATGGCCGACAATTCAGCCTAAGCGTCTGCAGGAACCTGCTGTTACAATGCCGCTCAGCGAATCTTCAGACTTTTTAGATCAGGAGCACACCGGTGCCTGTCGTTTTTGTCGCCGCTTCCAAGCTGCCAACGCCTTTTGCGCAATTCACCATGCACGGTTTTCTCGATGAAGCCACCGGCCGCGAGCACGTTGTGCTGAGCCTGGGTGAGATTGCCGACGGTGCCCCGGTGCTCGGCCGGTTGCACTCTGAATGCCTGACCGGCGATGCCTTGTTCAGTCAGCGTTGCGACTGCGGCTCGCAACTGGAGGCCGCCCTCAAGGCGATCGCCCGTGAAGGTCGTGGCGTGTTGCTGTATCTGCGCCAGGAAGGCCGTGGCATTGGCCTGCTGAACAAGATCCGTGCCTACGAATTGCAGGACGGCGGCGCCGACACCGTTGAAGCCAACGAGCGTCTGGGGTTTGCCGCCGACCAGCGTGACTACGCCATGTGCCTGCCGATGCTTGAGCATCTGGGCGTGAAATCCCTGCGCCTGATGACCAACAACCCGCGCAAGGTCAAAGCCCTGACCGACATGAACATCGTCGTCGCCGAGCGCGTGCCGCTGCACACCGGGCACAACCCGCACAACAAACTCTACCTGGCGACCAAGGCCAGCAAGCTCGACCATATGATGGGCAACGAACATCAGGGCGAGGTAGACCGCGCGTGACCCGTGGTCAGGTGCGGCGTCGTCTTTCGGTCGCCTGGTGGAAATACCTGGCGTTGGCACTGGTGCCGCTGTTTGTTCTCAACGGCGTGTTCGGCGAGAGCGAAGCGATCATGCCGGTGCTGGCGATGCCGTTGTTCATCGCTGGCGTGGCCTCGATGTTTGTCAGCCTGAAGTTTTTCGGCCGCTACAAACATGCGCTGATCGCCACGCAAAAAGCCCTCGATACCCCTGAAGAACCCGCTGCGTGGATTGCCCTCGCGGCTCGTCGTCGCACGGCGTTTCTTGCGGCGGGGTTGCCGGCGTGGATCGGCGCACTGGCGGTGTTCGTCGGCCTCGAAGCGGTTCCGCTGATGTTGCTGGCACTGTCTACGGCGGTGCTGTTCTACCTCTACCGTATCCCGCGCCAACTCGGTTGATGCGCCGTCTCTGGCTGGCGGTTCTGCTGCTGGCCGTCAGCAGCGAAACCCTGGCTGCCCTGCGAGTGGTCAGTCTCGCGCCATCCCTGTCTGAAATCGTCGTTGAGCTGGATTCGGCCGACCTGTTGGTGGGCGTGCTGGATGCCGGTGACCGGCCGTCTGCGATCAAGGATGTGCCTTCGGTTGGTCGTTATGGTCAGCTCGACATGGAGCGGTTGCTCAGCCTCAAACCTGACTTGCTGCTGTTGTGGCCGGGCAGTGTCGGCCCGGCCCAGCGTGATCAGCTCAAGCGCCTGAACATCCCGACTTTCGTTGCCGAACCCCGCAGTTTCGAGCAGTTGACCGCGCAGATTGAAGCCATCGCGATGCAGCTCCGTCGTCCCGAGCGCGGGGTTGAGCGAGCGGCCGAGCTGCGGCGCACACTCGATGAGCTACGCCAACGCTATCGGCGGGAAACGCCACTGCGGGTGTTCTATCAAGTCTGGGACAAGCCGCTGTACACCGTCGGTGGCGGGCAGATCATCAGCGATGCGCTTGAAGTGTGCGGTGCACGCAATGTGTTTGCCGACCTGACATTGCCGGCGCCGCAGGTCAGTATCGAAGCGGTGTTGCAGCGTGATCCCGAAGTGATTCTGGCCGGCGACCAGTCACAACTGAATGCATGGAACGCCTGGCCGCAGGTGGCAGCGGTCAAGCACAGGCAGTTGCTGCTGGTCACCGACAAAGGTCTGGAGCGTCCGAGCGGGCAGATGATCGAGGCGACCACCAAGCTCTGCCAACTGATTGCGCCAGACCGTTGACCGCTAGAGCTGCGGCGTCCAGGTCACGCCGAACATGAACGCCCGACCTTCCTCGCGATAGCCGAACTGGCTGCCGTCATGGCTGTACAGCGCCCGGCTGTAACCCTTGTCCAGCAGATTATCCACCTTGAAATCCAGCTTGATCTCACGGTTCAGCGCCCAGCTGCTGCGCAGTCCGAGCAGCGCATAACCACCCAATGGTTGCTGATTGTTCAGGTCGTCATAGCTGCTGCTGACGGCCTGCCAACTGGCGCCGAGGCCGAGGCGATCGAACTGTCGATCCAGATCCCAGCTCAGCGTCCGGCGCGCACGTCGCGCCAAGGTGTGGCCGGTGTCGCGGTCGCGGGGATCGATGATCGCCACGCCGAGGTTGCTCTGCCAGCCCAGCAGTTCCTGTTTCAGCGCTGCCTCAAAGCCGTTGATCCGCGCCGACGCGACGTTCTCTGGCCGGGAGTTGCTGCCGAAGATGATCGCGTCTTCCAGATCGGTCCGATACAGCGACGCTTCGAGTCGGCTGCTGTCACTCAACTGGCTGCGCCATTGCAGCTCGTAGCTTTTCGAGGTTTCCGGTTTCAGGTCCGGGTTGCTGAAGTCCGGGTAGTACAGGTCGTTGAAGGTTGGTGCGCGGAAGCCTTCGCTGTAACTGAGCAGCAGATCGTTGTCCGGGTTGACCGGCAACGTCAGCGTGCCGCTCCAGCTGTTCTGGCCGCCGAACTGCTGGTTGTCGTCACGGCGCAGGCCGAGTTCGGTGGAGAAGCTGTCGGCCTGGAAGCGATGCTGGATGAACGCGGCTCGGTTCCAGCGGCTGTCCTCGTCGAACGCGGTGCTGCTGTTGACCCGGTCCTCGTACCAGTCGCCGCCAAGGATCAGGCTGTTGCGCGCATCCAGGGTCAGGTCGTTCTGCCAGGTCACCGAGTCGCGGTAGGTGTTGAACACCGAGCGTTCGTCGCTGAGCTTGTCGAGCGTCTTCTCGCGGTTTTCGCTGTGGCCGAGTTCCAGGCGCGATTTCCAGCGCTCGTTGATCCGTGCATCGATGTAGCTGCTCAAACTGCTGACGGTGAAATCGCTGTAGGGCTGCTGTTGCACGGAGTCAAAAGTCACCGGGTCAAAGCGCCCGAACGGGTTGTCGAACTCGCTTTTGCCACGGTTATCCAGCAGGTTGGCGCCGACTTCGATGTCATCGGTCAGCGCATGGCTGAGGCTCAGGCTGATGGACTTGTTGCGATAAGCGTCGTGATCGCTGTCGCTGGGATAGGACTCGTGGGTGCGGTCGAGGCCGGCGGTTTCATCGAGGCTGGCACCGAGGTTGAAACGGGTTTTCTCGTCGCCTCCGGACAGACCGACACTGCGTTCCCAGGTCTGGTTACTGCCGAATCCTAAATGCATCCGCGGCTGCAAGCCTTGTTCGCCACCGCGCCGGGTGAAGATCTGAATCACCCCGCCAATCGCGTCACTGCCGTAAATCACCGAACGTGAACCGCGCAGTACTTCGACGCGTTCGATCTGCTCGATGTTGAGGTGTTGCAGGTTACTGTCGCCGGAGGTGGAGTTGCCGATGCGCTGGCCATCGACCAGTACCAGACTTTGCGCCGATTGCGTGCCACGAATGTAGATCCCCGGCAGACTGCCGCGCCCGCCGGTTTGCGCCACTTGCACGCCCGGTACCCGTTGCAGCAGATCGGTAACGCTGCTCGGTTGCAGGCGCTCGATGTCTTCGCGGGTGAACACAGTGTTGGCGGCGCTGCTGTCGTTGCGGGCTTCCACCTGACGGTTGGCGCTGATCAGCATGTCTGGCAGCTTCAGGGCCTGATCGCGCTCGAAGGTATCGGCGAGGGCGTTGGCGGTTGGCAGCAGGAGAAGGGGCAGGGCGAGGCGCGAGAGGTTCATCGGTATTCCGTTGGTATTTCCGGTGTGCGCAAATCAATGTGGGAGCGAGCCTGCTTGCGATTGCGGTGTGTCAGTCGGCATTGAAGTGACTGATGGTGCGCTATCGCGAGCGGGCTCGCTCCCACATGGGCATTGCGTTTTACTTGTTAAGCAGCTCCAGGCGCTCACGCACCGCCGCTTCGATCCCGGCCTCGTCCAGCCCGCACTCGGCCAGCATCTGCGCCGGCTTGGCATGCTCGACGTAAACGTCCGGCAAGCCCAGGTGCAGCACCGACTTGAGAATGTTTTCACGGGCGAGGAATTCGCTGACCGCGCCACCGGCGCCGCCCATGATCGCGTTCTCTTCGATGGTCACCAGCAGGTCGTGGCTGGCGGCGATTTCACGCACCAGCGCTTCGTCCATCGGTTTGACGAAACGCATGTCGACTACGGTCGCATCCAGCGTTTCGGCGACGTTCAGTGCTTCGGTCAGTTGCACGCCGAAGACCAGCAGGGCGACCTTGCTGCCCTGACGTCGAACCACGCCTTTGCCGATCTCGATCGGTTCGAGGTTCTTCTCGATGGTCGCGTTCGGGCCGGTGCCGCGCGGGTAACGCACCGCCGCCGGGCCGTTGTACAGGTGACCGGTGGTGAGCATCTTGCGCAGTTCGTTTTCATCGCTCGGGGTCATGATGACCATGCCCGGGATGCAGCGCAGGAACGACAGATCGAAGCTGCCGGCGTGGGTCGGGCCGTCTTCGCCCACCAGACCGGCGCGGTCGATGGCGAACAGCACGTCGAGGTTCTGCACCGCAACGTCATGCACCAACTGGTCGTAGCCGCGCTGCAGGAACGTCGAGTAGATCGCCACCACCGGTTTCGCGCCTTCGCAGGCCATGCCGGCCGCGAGGGTCACGGCGTGTTGCTCGGCAATTGCCACGTCGAAGTAGCGCAGCGGGAAGCGCTCGCTGAACGCCACCAGATCCGAACCTTCCTTCATCGCCGGGGTGATGCCCACCAGACGAGGGTCGGCAGCGGCCATGTCGCACAGCCATTCACCGAACACGCCGGAATACTTCGGCCCGCCGGCCTTCTTCGGCGCAGCGGCCGGGGCGCCCAGCGGTTCGAGCTTGGTGATGGCGTGATAACCGATGGGGTCGACTTCCGCCGGGGCAAAGCCTTTGCCTTTCTTGGTGACGATGTGCAGGAACTGCGGGCCTTTCAGATCGCGCATGTTGCGCAAGGTGGCGATCAGGGTCGGCAGGTCGTGGCCATCGATCGGGCCGATGTAGTTCCAGCCCAGTTCTTCGAAGAGGGTGCCGGGGACCAGCATGCCTTTTGCGTATTCTTCGGTGCGACGGGCGATTTCCCAGGCGCCGGGCAGGCGCGACAGGACTTTCTTGCTGCCTTCACGCATGCTCGCGTAAGTGCGGCTGGAAAGGATCTTCGCCAGATAATTCGACAGACCGCCGACGTTGCGCGAGATCGACATGTCGTTGTCGTTGAGGATCACCAGCATGTTGGCGTTCACTTCCGGCGCGTGGTTCAGCGCCTCGAAGGCCATGCCGGCGGTCAATGCGCCGTCGCCGATCACGGCAATCGCCTTGCGATCACTGTTCTGCAGGCGGGCGGCGATGGCCATGCCCAGCGCGGCACTGATCGAAGTGCTGGAGTGGCCGACGCCAAAGGTGTCGTACTCGCTCTCGGAGCGACGCGGGAAGGCCGCAATGCCGTCCTTCTGGCGCAGGGTTTCCATGCGCTCGCGACGACCGGTGAGGATCTTGTGCGGATAGGCCTGATGACCGACGTCCCACACCAGCCGGTCGTCCGGGGTGTCGAAGACGTAATGCAACGCGATGGTCAGCTCGATGACGCCCAGGCCGGCACCGAAATGCCCACCGGTCTGGCCGACCGTGTAGAGCAATTCCAGGCGCAACTCATCAGCCAGGGTTTCCAGCTCGGCTTCGCCTAACCGGCGCAGGCCGTCCGGCGTGTTCGCGCGGTCGAGCAGGGGCGTGGTCGGGCGCTTGCGGGGAATCTCATGGAACGTCGTGGGCATCAGGCGAATCGTTATAGGTATAAAAGATGCGGCAGTTTACCTGATGCATCGTCCCCTGCCCACGCGTTGGTCTTTTTTGGCAGATTAGCCTTTAGTTGCGTCGGTCGACGATATACCGGGCCAGATCGCGCAATGGCTCGGCGGCCGCGTCAAACGGTCGCAGCGCATGCAGGGCCTGATCGCGCAGTTCCAGGGCATAGGCCTTGGCTGCATCGAGGCCAAGCAGGGCCGGGTAAGTCGGCTTGTCGCGGGCAATGTCGGCGCCCTGGCGTTTGCCGAGGGTTTCGGTATCGCTTTCGACGTCGAGGATGTCGTCCTGCACCTGGAACGCCAGGCCGATGGCCTGTGCATAACTTTGCAGGGCCTTGAGTTCATCCTTCTCGGCGCGGCCGCTGGCCAGGGCGCCGAGTTTGACGCTGACTTCAATCAGCGCACCGGTCTTGTGTCGGTGCATTTGTTCGAGGGCTTTCTGATCGAGCTTGAGTCCGACCGAACCGAGGTCGATGGCCTGGCCACCAACCATGCCGGCCGGGCCAGCCGCATGCGCCAGCGCCGTGACCTGTTGCAGACGGATATCCGCGCTCAGGTCGCTCAGGCGAGGGTCGAGCAGGGCGCTGAACGCCAGGCTCTGCAAGCCGTCACCGGCAAGAATCGCGCAGGCTTCATCGAATTTTTTGTGGGTGGTCGGCTGACCGCGACGCAGATCGTCGTCGTCCATCGCCGGCAAATCGTCGTGTACCAGCGAATAGGCGTGGATCAACTCCACTGCACTCGCCGCGCCGTTGGCCTGCTCGGCCTTGCCGCCGAGGGCTTCGCACGCGGCGTAGGCCAGCAATGGACGCACGCGTTTGCCGCCGTTCATCACGCTGTAGCGCATTGCTTCGTAAAGCCGCGCCAGCTCTGGCAGTGGTGCGTTGAACAGGGTTTCCAGTGCCGCATTGACCCGCGCCTGGCTGGTCGCCGAATACGCCGCGATCATTCTGGCTGATCCGCGTCGAAGGGTTCCTCGGCGAGCTCGCCATCGCGTTCCAGCAACACCTGGACCTTCTGCTCGGCCTGGGCCAGCGCTGCCTGGCAGTCACGGGTCAGACCGATGCCCTGCTCGAAAGCGGTCAGCGAGTCTTCCAGCGACAATTCACCATTCTCCAGACGCTCGACCAGCGTTTGCAGGTCGGCGAGGGACTGTTCGAAATCCAGTGCAGCTTTTTTGCGGGCCATGGCGGCTAATTCCGGTTGACGTTAAACCGGCGCGACACTAGCAGATAGGGGGTTTATGGGCAAATGAGCGGCGGTTTCACGGCCATCGCGGGCGGATGGGAAACGGGTTTTGAACGTGATGAAAGTTATTCGGCTCATTTTGTGAGCCGAATAAGTCCGCTATTCGGCTCACGCCTCGTAAATGTGCGTGATTCCTACCGCATTTCAAGATGTATCCGATTGTTAAAAAACTGCCGAATCGCTAACCTTCGCGCCTTCTACGACCCGACAGTCACGGGTCTTTCAGACGAAACGCAGTTTTCACCGCTGTGAAGTACCGAGGATCGGGTGCAAGGTTTCGTTCAGGCATGGCAGGAGGCATCACATGCGTTCATTTCTTTTGCTGCTGGTCGGGTTGGCCTGCGCCCCCGCTCTATGGGCGGCGCCGAGCGCTGATCTGTCGGAACCAGTGGGCGGCTGGCGCTATAACGGTCTGCTCGACCGCAGTGAAAACCCGCAAGTCGCCTATCCCACGCCGCCGATCGATCGCGGCATCCAGCGCAATCGCACGATGATCCAGGGCCAGCTCAAGGCCATCGGCAACCAGCGCGGGCCGCACACTCTGGCGGTCAACGGCAATCCGCTGAATCTGTACACCGACGACGATGGGCGTTTTGCTCGGCCTTATGCGTTCGGCGCAGGCTCCAACAGCGTCGAAGTGCGCAGCGCCGAAGGTCAGTCGCTCAAGCGCGTGCAGTTCTACGAAGCGAACAACCTGCGCACACCAGCACGGATTCGCGTGGTGCTCGGCTGGGATGATCCCAAGGCTGAACTCGACTTGCACATCATTACCCCTGACGGCCAGCATGCGTTTTTCGCCCACACGGCGTTGACCAATGGCGGCGGTCTGGACCCGGACGGCGTCGACGGCCCCGGCCCGGAAATGTTCACCATGACCGCGCCGCTGCATGGCACCTATCTGGTTTACGTCAACTATTGGGGCAACTTCGGCGACGGCGGCTATAACTTCGAGGAGACCAGCAACCAGAACGAGGTCATCACCTCGCAGATCACGCTGGTGCTCAACGAAAACACCGTCGACGAAAAACGCGAAACGTTCATCGTGCCCCTGCGGGCCATCGGTGATCTGCTGCTGGTCAAGACTTTCAACTATTAAGCATCCCGCCACGGATGAACTCGGGTTCTGGAAAGATGAGCGATAACACTGCTACACCGGCCGCCGTAACGCCTGCCGGCAAACCTTCCCGGCGCTGGCCGTTGCTGGTGGTCGGGCTGTGCCTGGTGGCCGGCGTGGCGGGCGGGCTCGGCTGGCTGATGCACAAACCCAAGCTGCCTGCGGCGGCACTGGCCAGCGACAAGCTCGGCCTGAGCCGCCCGGACGCGCTGCTGGAAACCCGTTCCCTGAGCCAGTTGCCCAAGGATTTGCTGACGGTGCCGTTCCTCAAGGCCACGCTCACCGAGGATTTCGTCTTCTATTACGAAACCCACGCCGACCGCCTCGGGCTGATCGGCAGTCTGCGGCGGATCATCTACGAGCATGATCTGAAGTTGCAGGACAGCCTGATCGAGCAACTCTTCGATCAACCGGCGGACGTGGCGTTATGGCGTGGCGCCGATGGTCGCCTGAAGGATTTTCTGCTGGTGATGGATCGTGGCGGTTTGGCCAAGCTGCTGGAGCCACTGGCGAAAGTCGCGCTGGATGATTCGCAACTGAGCGTCTTCAGCACCCTGAAAGTCGGCGGCGATGAAGTGCCGCTGTATCAACTGACCTACAACGCCAGCAAATCCCTGCTGTTCGCCTCCTACGGCGACAAAATGGTGGTGGTGTCCAATCCGTCGAAGCTCTACGAAACCGGTCATGGCCCGGTCGATGACCCCGGCATGGTCTCGACTGAATCCCTGGAAGCGTTGCTGACCGGGCAAAAACTGTTCCCTGAAGCCTTCGGTCTGCCGACCAAAGCCCCTGAAATCAAACAGCGTTTGTCGGTCAATTCCAGCGTCCTCGCCATGGGTTACCAGCGCTTCATCCCGAACTTCGCCGGGCTGCGTTTCGACATGGACGACAAGGGCTGGCACAGCTTCCTGGCCATGGATGAGCTGGACAATCAGCCGGACTTCGATTTCAAACCGGTCTGGCAAGCCATGCCGCTGGGCGCCAGTGCCTGCGTGACCTTGCCGGTGGCCGCCGAGCCGCAGAAACCGTTGCTGGTGAAACTCGGCGCCGAAGAAGCGGTGGCGCAGACACTCACCGAACACGTGGCCGGCGCGGCGGGCCTGTGCTGGTACGCCGATTCGCGGCTGTACACGCCGTTGCTGGTGGCCAGTCTGAAAGACGAGGACAGCGGCAAACTCGACGGCGATATCGGCACGTTGTTCGATTCGATGGTCGGTGCCTATGAAGGTAACGTCGACGAGCACGCGTTCCCGGTGGTGGAAAAACAGGAAGGCCAGAGTCACCTCTGGCAGCGTCAGGTCAGCTCCAACTTTGGCCCTTACGCGGCCAAGGATGCCGAGAACCCGGACGCGATCACCGGCAAGGCTTTCATGAAAGTCAGCCTGGCGCGCCACGGTTCGACGCTGCTGTTTTCCCTCGACGACAAACTGGTCGACAAGGCTCTCGGCACCCTCGACAAACGCTTCCCGCCGATGGCCGATGTGCTGCCCAAAGACGTGCTGATGCCGATCTACTTTGGTCCGGACTCGATGGCGCAACTGATGCAGCAGGAAACCCTCGACAGCCTGCCCCAGGACATGGAGCCGGTGTTCTACAACGCCGCGCAAACCTACCTGATCCCGAAACTGCGCACCCTCGGCGGCTACGGCAAATACGCCCTGACGTTGCCGGAAGGCAGCGAGCCTGACGGTCACTGGCAATGGCTGCCGCTGGAGTGGAAAGCGCTGTGACGGCACTGATCCGCAGCCTCGGCTTGCTCGCGCTGTTACTGAGCGCGGGTGCCCGAGCGGTCGAAGCGCCGGCGCTCGATCCTGCGCAGTCCCAGGTCTTTCGCGCCTGGTTCGTGCGCATCGCTCAGGAGCAGTTGAGCAAAGGCCCGAGCCCGCGCTGGTATCAGCAGGACTGCGCCGGGCTGGTGCGTTTCGCCGCCAACGAAGCGCTGAAAGTCCATGACGACAAATGGCTGCGCAGCAATGGCGTGTCCAACCGCTACCTGCCGCCGGAGCTGGCGTTGAGCGACGAGCAACGCAAGTTTGCCCAGCAATGGCAACAGGGCGGCGGCAAGGTCGGACCCTACGTCAATGCGATCAAACTGATTCAGTTCAACAGCCATCTGATCGGCCGCGACGTGTCTCAGGCACGGCCCGGCGATCTGATGTTTTTCGATCAGGGCGACGACCAGCACCTGATGATCTGGATGGGCCGTTACATCGCCTATCACACCGGCACGACCACCCCCACTGACAACGGCATGCGTTCGGCAAGCCTGCAGCAACTCATGACATGGAAGGACACCCGATGGATACCCGACGCAGCCAACCCCAACTTCATCGGCGTCTATCGACTGAACTTTCTCTCCCAATGACCGGTGCCCGCATGCTGCGTTTACTGCCTTTTCTGTTGCTGTTAGCCCTGCCGTTTTCGGCCGTGAATGCCGAAGACACTGTCGAGCCGAGCGGCTACACGCCGGTGTCCGGTGAAAGCTTTTTCCTGCTGGCCGACAGCAGTTTCGCCAGCGACGAACAGGCGGTGGTGCGTCTCGAAGCGCCGGGCCGTGACTACCGTCGTTTCCGCATGGAACCGTACGGCGGCGCCGACATTCGCGTGTACAAGATCGACAAGCCGCTGGACTTCCTCAAGCGCCAGAAGAACCTGCACCGCGTGGTCAGCGACGGCCAGTTCAAGGGCGAAGGCCTGTCGAACACCCTCGCGTACCTGTGGGACAACTGGTACCGCAAATCCCGTCGGGTGATGCAGCGTGCGTTCTCCTACGAATCGCGTCAGCAAGTCACCGAGGAAGTGCCGGAGCTGAAGATGGGCAACGCCATCGCCGCACCGACGCCGTATGACGCGCAGCCGCAGTTCGCCTTGATTCCGGGCCTGCCGGTGGTCAGCCAGTTCCGCTATCCGCTGTGGCAAGCCAAGCCGATCCAACCACCGGAAGGCGTGAATCTGGCCGGTTCTTCCAGCGAGTTCGTCAACGTCGCGCCGGGCAACGTCTACATCCCGCTGGGCAACCTGAAACCGGGCCTGTACCTGGTTGAAGCGCTGATCGGCAAGTACCGCGCGACCACCATGGTGTTCGTTTCCAACACCGTGGCGGTGAGCAAGATTGCCGGTGATGAATTGCTGGTGTGGGCCGCGCGCAAACACGAAGGCAGTTCGGTGCCGAAGGTCAATGTGCTATGGACCGACGGCCTCGGCGTGATGAGCAGCGGCGCCACCGATACCGATGGTTTGCTGCGCCTTAAACACGTCAGCCCGGAGCGTTCGTTCGTCATTGGCGAGGACGAAGAGGGCGGCGTGTTCGTCTCGGAAAACTTCTATTACGACAGCGAAATCTACGACACCAAACTCTACGCCTTCACCGACCGGCCGCTGTATCGCCCGGGTGATTGGGTGTCGCTGAAAATCGTCGGCCGCGAGTTCAAGAACGCGCGTGATTCGGTACTGCCGGGCGCGGCGGACGTCAATGTCAGTGTGCTTGATGCGACCGGCACCGAGTTGCAGCGGCTCGACCTGAAACTCGATTCGAAGGCCGGAACCCAGGGCCGTTTCCAGTTGCCGGACAACGCGGTGGCCGGTGGTTATGAGCTGCGTTTCAACTACAAGGATCAGGCCTACAGCAGCGCGTTCCGTGTGGCGGAGTACATCAAGCCGCACTTCGAAATCTCGCTGAATCTGGCCAAGCAGGATTACCGCACCGGCGAACCGGTGAAGGGCAGCCTGGTGCTGCTGTACCCGGACGGTAAACCAGTGGCCGACGCCAAACTGACCCTGAGCCTGCGCGCCCAGCAACTGTCGATGGTCGACAACGAGCTGCAATACCTCGGGCAATTCCCGGTGGAGCTGACCAGCACCGAACTGACCACCGACAGCAAGGGCAACGCGACCCTCGACCTGCCGGCCGCCGACAAACCGAGCCGCTACATGCTCACCGTGTTCGCCAGCGATGGTGCGGCGTATCGGGTCAAGACCACCAAGGAAATCCTCATCGACCGTGGTGCCGCCAGCTTCCGCCTGAGCGCGCCGCAGCGTTTCAGCGCGGTGGGCGACAAGGTCGCATTCAGCTACGCCAACGAGGGCGGCAGCGTGCAGGCTCAGGCCGTGGTGCCGAGCAGCTACAGCTGGGTGCGTCTGGAAGACCAGACCACCGGCGAAGGCAAACTGGCGGCGAAAGACAAAGGCTTCAGCGTGACGTTTGATCGTCCGGGGACCTACAACCTGTCGCTGAAGGATCAGTTCGGCCGGGTGCTCGGTGGCACCGGTCATTCGGTCACCGGCGACGGCGTCAAGGCTGTGCCGGGCACCGTGGAAATCGTCCTCGACAAACCCGAGTACAAGGCCGGCGACGAAGCACTGGCGCTGATCACGTTCCCGGAGCCGGTGAGCGATGCGCTGCTGTCGCTGGAGCGCGACAAGGTCGAAGCCACCGCGCTGCTGGCCAAGGGCGGCGACTGGCTGAAGCTGGAAAAACTCAGCGAAACCCAATACCGCGCACGCATCCCGGTGAAGGACAACTTCGCACCGAACCTGACGTTCTCCGTGCTCTACACCAAGGGCGGTCAGTACAGCTTCCAGAACGCCGGGATCAAGGTCGTCGCGCCGCAGATCGACGTGGCAATCAAGACTGACAAAGAGACCTATCAGCCGGGCGATACCGTGACGGTCGACCTGACCACGCAGTTCGCCGGCAAGGCAGTGCCGGCGCACCTGACAGTCAGCGTCGTGGATGAAATGGTCTACGCGTTGCAACCGGAAGTCGCGCCGACTATCGACCAGTTCTTCTATCACCCGCGCCGCAACAACGTGCGCACCAGCGCCAGCCTGTCGTTCATCAGTTACGACGTGGCATTGCCGGGCAGCCCCGGCGCACCGGGCAAGGCCAACCGCAGCGAACGCGGGGTGAAAGTGCTGGAGCGGCCGCGTCGCGAAGACGTCGACACCGCCGCGTGGCAGCCAGAGTTGCTGACCGATGCCGACGGCAAGACCCGTTTCACCTTCAAGATGCCGGACTCGCTGACCCGCTGGCGCATCACCGCGCGGGCGATCGCCGACGACGGTCAGGTCGGGCAGAAGAAGCAGTTCGTCCGCTCGGAAAAACCGCTGTACCTGAAGTGGAGCGGGCCGAGTAAATTCCGCAAGGGCGATCAGCCGCAACTCGGCGTGTTCGCGTTCAGTCAGGCCGAGAAACCGGTCAAGGCTGAGCTGGTGACGCACTACGCCGGCGCCGAACAGCGCCTGCCGGTGACCCTCAACAACGGCATCAACTACCTGCCGTTGCCGGCGTTTGCATTGGCTACCGGCGAGTGGACAGCCGAGCTGGTGCAGGATGGCAAGACCGCCGACGCCCTTGCTGTGCGCCTGACCGCGACCGGTGAAGGCTGGCAAGTGACGCAGACCCAGAGCCTCGACGTGGCCAGCGGCGACACGCCGTTGACTTTGCCGGCGGACGCCACCGACATTCGCCTGCGTCTGGATGACAGTCCGCAAGCGCTGTTCCGTTCGGCCCTCGACGATCTTCTCAACTATCCGTACGGCGGCGTCGAGCAGACCGCCAGTCGCTTGCTGCCGCTGAGCATCGCCTATCCGTCGCTGGCGTCGAGCCCGCAGATCCGCGATCGCTTGCGTCTGATCATGCAGAACAGCCGTCTGCGTCTGGTGCAAATGGCCGGGCCGTCGGCGAGCTTCACCTGGTGGGGCTTCGACGGCGAGCCGGATGCGTTCCTCACCGCTTACGCCTATTACGCCGACTGGAACGCCAGTCAGGTACTGGAACTGACCTTGCCGCCGGAGCACTGGCAGCGGGTACTGGAGGTCTACGCCAAGCAGGCGCCGAACACGCCGTTGCTGCAACGGGCGCTGATCCTGTCGTTCGCCAAGCAGATGCATCTGCCGGTCAACACGCTGCTCAGCGGCTTGATGGACGATCTGGCCAAGGCCGGTGAAGGCAATGCCGCGAACCTGATGGACGACGGTGAAGACAGTCTGGTGATGAGCGATCCGGATTCGGCGCTTGGTCTGGCGGCGGCGCGGATCCTGACCGCATCGCTGGCGACCCAGTCGAAAGTCGCTTTGCCGGATGCGTTCAATCGTCAGTTGGGCGCTGCGCAACAGCGCTTGTCGGTCAGTTCGCAGCCGTTTATCGAAGCGCTGAACCTGTCGCTGCAACCGTTCGATCAGGCTCGTGCGAACGCGCTGCTGCAACGCCTGTTGCCGCAGCAATCAACCCTCGAACGCGCGCTGGCGCTGACCTGGCTGCAACGCAGCATCGCTCAGGCGTCGCCGACCATCGCGCTGGCACCGGGCGAAGGCTGGAAGAAAAACTACGGCGCGACCGGCGAGATGTTCTGGACGTGGCAAGGTGCTGCGCCGGTGCCGAGCGTGTTGTCGGTGTCGGGTACTCAGGAGCGTCCGTTGCGTGCCGCGCTGAGCTTCCGGACCCAGCAACCGGCGGTTGATCCGATGGCGGTGACCATCACTCGTCGTCTGTCGCGTCTGGTGCCGGGTGACGAAGCCTTCACTTTCAAACTGGAGCCGGTCGGCACCAAGCCGCTGTCCAGCGACAGCCTGTACCTGGACGAGGTGATCCTCACCAGCAAGGCACCGAAACCGCTGCGCTACGGCATGCTTGAAGTGCCGCTGCCGCCGGGCGCGGATGTCGAGCGCACCACATGGGGCATCAAGTTGCAGGGCAAGGACGGCACTGAGCCGACCGCGCTGGAGAAGGCACGTTTCGAACCGGGCCAACTGGCCTACGCGGTGCCGGTGGATGCGCTGAGCGGTGAATTGCGTCTGCGCCATCTGGTGCGCTTCTCGCAGAAGGGCCAGTTCAACCTGCCGCCGGTGCGTTTCACTCAGGTCTACGCACCGCAGCACCAGGCCCAGGAAGCGAAAGCGGCCCTCGGTCAGGTCACGGTCAACTGACATGACCCGGCCGCTGCTGTGGCTACTGATGTGTGTGATTCCTGCGCTGGCGACGGCGCAGGATGAACCGTTGCGCGTGGCGTACAAGGGCGAATTGCTGTCGCTGAACACCACGCAACTGACCGCTCGCGAGCCGCTGCCGTCGTCTCTGGATACGCCTCTGGGCAGTCTGTGGAAGGTGTTTGTTTACGCGTGGCTGGTGGATACCGGTGCGCGGGAATCGGCGTATGAATGTCGCGGGCAGTCGAAGGAAGAAGTTTATTGCTGCACAGCGGGCGGGAAGATCGGGCGTGATCAGGCGCTGGTAAAATCCTGCGGGCTGTACTTCGAGCCGGCGCGGTTGGGCATTTCTTCTGCTGATTGGCGGACTTATTGGCAGGCACGGAAGGCGCCTTCATGGTTGCTGGATCTGCCTTCGGTACAACCGGCCACTCGGGTTTCTGTGGCTGAACTGCTGGGCGTTCTGGCTTTGCTGCCGGCTCAGGATCAGATGCGCCGGGTGCTGCTTGATGTCGTCTTGAATGCGGCGGACGGTAATGTCGTCGGTGAACTCGGCGGACGCTTGCGGGTGAAAACCTGGAGCTGGCTCGGCGATCAGGACTCTAAGTCACGCCAGGGTGGATTCGCCGGCTGGACGGCGGATGGTTCGCCGATCTGGGCCGGTGGCCGTGGTACCAGTCAGATGGTTCTGCGGCATTACGGCCCGGCGTTGGCGACGGTGTTGCCTTCTTCCTGGCCGGCGGAGGCGGGGCGATGCGTTGAGGTCGGACTGTTCTCGCGATATCCGGTTTCGCGGGTTCTGGCCGGAAATCGAGCGGTGACCTCCGGCCCGTTGCAGGGTGATTACCGCGTCGAATTCGCCAACGGCAATGCGCTGGATATCCACAGCGACGGCGAGCTTTTTCTGCTCAACGACAAACTGGTTGCTCGGCTGGATCGCGAAGAGTACGTCGCCCGTGTGCTGGAGCGTGAAGCCAGACCCGAACCCGCCGAAGCCGCCAAAGCCTTGGCTGTGGCAATCCGCACGTATCTGCTGCAGAACGCCACGCGTAACGGCGAATGTTTGAGCATCGACGACAGCAGTACACGCCAACGCGTCGCCCCGCGCCCTGCTTCCGCCGAATCCCGCAACATCGCCGCATGGACGGCGGATCTGGTGTTGGCCGGCAGCACCGTCACCTATCACTCCGATCAACCCGGCCCCGACAAACTCGCCTGGCAACAAGCCATCGAGCAAGCCAATGCCGGCCAGCGCTACGACGCGATTCTGCTCCACGCCTATCCCCGCGCCAGCCTTAGCCGTTGGGACAACCCGGTGGCGTCCTGCGAAGCGTTGCCCGCTGCGCAAGACTGGCTGCAAAAACAACGGCGCGGCTGGCGTCCGAGGCTGGAAAGCGAAACCGGCTACAACGAAGTCAGCACTTTCGCCGTCTGCAAACTCGCCTTCGGACGACCCTTCGTCGACCGCGAACGCCAGCGCATCTACGTGCGTGGCGTGCTGACTTTGCAGGACCGCCTCGACCTGACTCACGAATACCTGCACCTGGCCTTTGAAGCACACCCCAACGGCCAGGATGAAACCTATATCGAAGGGCTCGCCCGTCACCTTTTGCTGGAATAGACCATGACACTCCGTTATCCACAGGTCTTGCTGTTGCTCTGCGCGTTCAATGCATTGCCGATGGCGATGGCCGCCGACAGCGTCAAACTCGACACCCCGATCGGCGGCTGGCGCAGCGGCGCGCCTGAGGGCGAAGGCGAAAACTTCCGGCAGACCGTCAACTACCCGGCCTCCTCGGTGAACACCCCGGTCGGCCAGGCCAACACCGCGCGCATCAGCGGCGAAATCAAAGCCACGCCGAAAAGCAAAGAGCCCGGTCGGCTGATCGTCAACGGTGTGAGCATGCCGCTGAAAATCGATGACAGTGGTCGTTTCGACCGCCCGTTCTCGTTCCCCAACGGTAGCAACAGCGTCGAAGTCCGCAGCCCCGACGGCCAGCAACGCCACCGCACGCAATTCCTCAACGTCAGCGGCGGCGCCACCCCGGCCAAGCTGCGCGTGTTGCTGTCCTGGGACAGCGACGGTACCGACCTTGACCTGCACCTGGTCACACCGGACGGCGCCCACATCTGGTATGGCAACCGCGTCGCCCCCAATGGCGCGGCTTTGGATGTTGACGTGACCACCGGTTACGGCCCGGAAATCTTCGCCATGCCGGCGCCGATCAAGGGGCAGTATCTGGTGTATGTGAACTACTTCGGCGGTGGGTATCGCGGGGATGACGAAGGTGGGGAAGAGGCGGTGCAGCCGTTGACCACCGCGCAGGTGACCGTGATTACCGAGGAAGGGACGCCGAGCGAGAAGATGGAGACGTTCCTGGTGCCGATGCGGGCGGTGGGGGAGTTGACGTTGGTGAAGTCGTTCAGCTATCCCTGAACTACCGAATCATTTAGGAAAAACCCCGCACAGTGCATTGCCTTCATATCCGTGAACGATTGGTCCCAGCACCATGAATGGGCCACAAGCGTATAGCGGAGATGGCACTTCTTGCTCGGTGTTGAGCAGAACGGCTTCGTTTCCGAATTCGTCTTTGCCGAAGGATTGCTCGGAGTACGACGTGCACACCGGCAGCTTCAATGGCACCGGTACTACCAGCGCCCAGACAGTAATTCCGCACCATTCTCGGACGGGTGTCGATTTTGCTGTTCTGGTGATCTGTGGGGGAGTCGAGCGGTAGCTTTGTGCTCTGTAGGCGTCGGTTTGGAGTGTGGTTTTTTCAGGGAAAGAAACGCCTACTCCCACGCATGCTGTCAGGCTGAGGCATGCAGTCGTTGCCAGGGCAGCAGATGTCAGGCGTGAATTCATGAGGTGGGTTATCAATTTTGAAACGTCCTTGTGCAATATATTGTTCTTTGCTTTTCCGTGCCGGGTAACGGTGAAACTCTCCGCGTGGTCGATGTTTCTCGGGACTAAATAATGACCGCTGTCTTAACCCCAAAGGTTAGTGGGATCAGTACTCGTCACCGTTCCTCGATATGTCATCACTCGCCAACTCACGCTCGATTTGTTCGATGCTGGGCAGGCTGGTTTGAAGTTCTACCGGCAGAGACTCTACCAATTGGTATTCCGCCACTCCGATAGGGCGGGCGTTGTCACGTAGGGCATATTCAGCCACCACCTTATTCTTGCTTTTGCACAGCAGTAGACCAATGGTCGGGCTGTCCTGGGGGTGTTTGAGCTGTGCATCGACTGCGGTCAGATAAAAACTCAGTTGCCCCAAATGCTCGGGCTTGAATTTGCCAGCCTTGAGTTCTATCACCACGTAGCAACGGAGCTTGAGGTGATAAAACAGCAGATCGATAAAGAACTCGTCACCACCCACATCTAGCAGTACTTGCTGACCGACGAATGCAAAGCCTGCACCCAGTTCTAAGAGGAAATCAGTGACATGTTTGATTAGAGCGTTTTCAATTTCTCTTTCTTGGGCATCTACGGTCAGTCCGAGGAAATCGAAACGGTACGGGTCTTTCAGCGATTCGCGGGCCAAGTCGGAATGAGGTTTTGGCAGGTTGCTGTCGAAGTTACTGATTGCCTTGCCGCTTCGCTCCAGCAAGCGGGTCTCGATTTGCATTACCAGAATGCTGCGTGACCAGTTGTGCTCGATGGCCTGAGAGGCGTACCAGCAACGAGGTTCACGGGAGGACAGCTTGTCCAACAGCACCAGATTGTGGCCCCAAGGTAATTGTGCAGCAGCTTGTTGCACAAATTCTCTATCCGGCCACGCTTCAGCAAAAGCGCGCATATATTTCAGATTACGGGGGGAAAACCCTTTCATATCTGGAAAGGTTGCGAGCTAATCCTGAGCCAAGCGGTCGATTACCTTTGTACCCCAGCCTTGTTGTGCTTGCCGCGACAAAATATCGTGGCCGATCTCCCAGTAAAGAAGCACAAGCTCCCGATTGACCGCCAACGTTGCGCGTTGTTGAGCATCATGGATACGGCTCTTCAACTCGGTCAGCCAGACGCTGTAACCCTCGGGTTGTGCACTTAGACTAACAGGGGTGTGGCGCATGCTTTTTCCGCTTGGTTTCATCGGTGCGGCCTTGCAGATTTGCAGGCAGGGCCGAAGGTTAGCCAGCGTATTCCCCAGGCGCAAGCGGGACGGACTGCTCTAGGACATTTCCTTCGGCAGAAAGGGAGGCGGCTTACTTTTTCAGGAGTCGATGCGTTGCAGGAGAGCAGTCGCGGCACTGTCCATGCGAGATCAACAGCTTTTCTGATGGCATTAAAAAGCCGGCTTGTGGCCGGCTTCTCGGGGACTGGCTTGGTTTATTTTTGGTAAACCGCGCCAGCCTTCAAAACGTACACCCGGATCTTGCGTCCGGCTGTGGGACTTGGTCAGACAGTGGTCTGCCGCGTCAGGCGTCATCTGGGCCGCAGGGCGGTCGATGCGCGAATGTGGGGCGCAGGATACTGAGTTTTGCCGGGGATTCCCAGCCTGAAGTGCGGTTTAGAGCGACCGCAGCAGAACAAATTCGGGATTTGTACTGATTTTCCGGGCCTCATCGCCAGCCGGCGGGTTCCCACAACAGCAGCGACCTCAGAGAAACGGCACCACCGGCCGCCGTTTGCCCAGCGTCGACCACCAGAACACCCACCCCAATACATGAATCCTCTGCTCCTCGATCTGCGCTGCCCGGAAGATCTCGTCCGGGTATTCGGCGCTGTTGTGGCTGCGCAGGCGCAGGGCGTTGCCGGGCATGCGGTGCAGGTATTTGATGCGCAGCATGCCGTCGTGTTCGATGGCGTAGATTTCGCCGTCCACCACCTGGGTGAGGCCGCGGTCGATGGCGAGGGTGGAGCCGTCTTCGATCTTCTCGGCCATGCTGTTGCCGATCATGTGGGTACAGATGGCGTCGGTGTGGCGGATTTCCAGGGTTTCGAGGTGGCTGCGGGGCAGGCGGATGGTTTGCTCCGGGTCCTTGATGACATGGGTCTTGTCGGAGCCAGGGGCAGTCGGGGCTTCCTTGTAGAGCGGCAGTTCGATGTCGGTGGATTCGAGCACCGTATAGACGCCCTGAATCGCATGGGCATCCAGTGTGTCGCCGGCGGTGTACAGGTGCGGCGCTTCTTTCGGGCCTTCACCGGTTTTCAGCCATTGGCTGTTGACGGACAGCAGGCGCGCGACTTCTTCCATGCGGTACGCGGGTACGCCCCGGGTGTACCAGTTATGAACGTTTTGGGCTTCCGTGCCCCAGAACTTTGCGAATCCCGTGGTGGTGATATTCGCAGCTTCCAGGAGTGCCTTGAATCTTGGACCGCTAGTGTTCTTTCTCATAAACACGAGTCTACGGCCGGCCTAGAGCGGTTTGAATAAACCTGGCGTTCAAAATCGCGGCAAATTTTGCGACGGGATGTAAGACGTACTTGTGGGAAATTACACACACTAAAACTTTTCTGTAGGTCGCCATAAACAAGCTGTTTAAGCACCTATCGACCAGGCACAAAAAACCCCGGATCAACCGGGGTTTTCTTCAAGCGTGTCGCAGGTCGCGAAGCTTAGCCTTTGTAGGCAGCAACCGACTTGGTGATCGCTTCGCGGGCGGCGTCTGCACCGGCCCAGCCTTCGATTTTCACCCATTTGCCTTTTTCGAGATCTTTGTAGTTTGCGAAGAAGTGCTCGATCTGCTGGATCAGCAGGGCTGGCAGGTCGGTGTATTCCTTCACGTCCACGTACAGCTGGGACAGCTTGTCGTGTGGGACTGCGATGACTTTGGCATCGCCGCCGCCGTCGTCGGTCATGTTCAGGATGCCGACTGGACGAGCGCGGATCACCGAACCTGGGGCAACCGGGTAAGGGGTTACGACCAGCACGTCCAGGGGATCACCGTCGTCAGCCAGGGTGTTCGGGATGTAACCGTAGTTGGCCGGGTAGAACATCGGGGTGGCCATGAAACGGTCAACGAACAGGCAATCGCTGTCTTTGTCGATTTCGTATTTGATCGGCGCGTGGTTGGCCGGGATCTCGATCGCGACGTAGATGTCGTTCGGCAGGTCTTTGCCAGCCGGAATCTTGCTGTAGCTCATTGGGCGTTGCCCCCGTTAGTAGACCAAAACACTTGGCCGGATTGACCAAAAAGTGGCGGCGATTATAGGCATATTCCACCCGCGATGCCATGCACCGAAGGTCGTCCAGGCCTTACTCGTGTGCCTGATAGACCGGGTCCGTGGCCTGAAGTTGCTTCAGTCGTGCCAGTGGATCCTGTCGGTAGAAAAGCTGCAGCTGCGCATACACCTGTGGATAAGCCTCGTGCAGCAGATCCGGGGCGCTGAAAAAGTACTCGCTGGTGACGGCGAAGAATTCGGCCGGGTTCTCGGCGGCATACGGGTCGATGGCGGTTTCGGCGTCGGGATGGCGGTCGAGCTGGCGGTTGAGATCGTCGTAGGCCGCTTGCATCACCTGGGCCCAGTCGCTGACTCGCATGTCGGCATGCAGCGGCGGCAGGCCGTTGGCGTCGCCATTGAGCATGTCGAGTTTGTGCGCGAGTTCGTGGATCACCAGGTTGTAGCCTTCCCAGCCACCACTGGCCATCACCCCGGGCCAGGCGAGGATGATCGGCCCCTGCTGCCAGGCTTCACCACTGTGCTCGCCGTCCCATTCGTGCTCGACGCCACTGGCATCGCGATGGCGCTGGGGGCTGAGGAAGTCGTCGGGGTAGAGGACGATTTCGTGGAAACCCTGATACCAGTTCAGATCGCCCAGATGCAAAAGTGGCAATTGCGCCTGGGCCGCGAGCAGCAGGCGTTGTTCCTGATGCAACTCGACGCCGGGCAGGGCGGTCAGGTGTTTGTCTTCAAGGAACAGAACGCTGGCTTCGCGCAGCCACTGATCCTCCTCGGCGCTGATGCCGTCGAGAAAGGTCAGGTGGTGGCGCACCCGCTGCCACATATCATCGGCAATCGGGTGCTTTGCCAGGACGCGCCGGCGTCGCCAGGCGCTCAGCGACCACATCGACTTAGTTCGATTGGGCTTTGGCGCCGCCGAAACGACTGCGAACCACGCCAATGATCATTGGTACCAGCGACAGCAGGATGATGCCGACGACCAGCAGCGACAGGTTTTTCTTGATGAACGGTACGTTGCCGAAGAAGTAGCCCAACGTCACCAGACCTCCGACCCACAGGACGGTGCCGAACACGCTGAAACCGAAGAAACGCGCGTAAGGCATTTTTGCGACACCGGCGACGAACGGCGCAAAGGTGCGGATGATCGGCAGGAAGCGCGCCAGGGTTACGGTTTTGCCGCCGTGCTTGTCGTAGAAATTGTGGGTCTGTTGCAGATAGTCGCGGCGGAAGATCTTCGAGTTCGGATTGCTGAACAGTTTTTCGCCGGCCGTTCGTCCGATCACGTAGTTGGTGCTGTCACCGAGGATCGCCGCCAGCATCAGCAGGCCGCCCAGCAGCACCGGGTCCATGCCGCCACCTGCGGCAACAGCGCCGGCGATGAACAGCAGCGAATCACCCGGCAGGAATGGCATGACCACCAGGCCAGTCTCGCAAAAGATCACCAGAAACAGGATGGCGTAGATCCAGGTCCCATAGTTGTTCACCAGCATGTCGAGATAGACATCGAGATGCAGGATGAGGTCGATCGGGTTGAAATCCATGTGGGCACCTGTGGTGACGGCCCGACTCGGCAGGCCTGTGCGGATGATTCGGTGTAAGCCTACAAGCGGGTGTAGTTTTTCTTACAAGCCGGAAAGCTCAGGATTATACGAGCTGATAGGTGAAAAGCGCGTTGGTTTTGTAGCGGGGCGTTTCGAGGGGGGAACGAGGCGCCAGCCTTGGTGGCGAGGAGGTTTGCTCCTTCGCCACGATGGCCGGCTTGCGCATTGTTAGAAAAAATCAGAGTTCGTCGCTGATCGGCAGCACGTAGTTCTTGAACTCGGTGTCTTCCTTGAACCCGATGGATTCGTAGGTTTTCTGCGCCACTTCGTTGTTGCTGCTGGTGGATACGCGCATACGCACGGCCTGGGTTTCCTTGGCCATTCTCTTCGCGGTGCGGATCAGGTTGTCGGCGACCAGCTGGCGGCGGGCGTCTTCGGCGACGTAGATGTCGTTGAGGATCCACACACGCTTGAGCGACAGCGAGGAAAAGCTCGGGTAGAGCTGACAGAACCCCATCAGCTTCTTGTCGTCGTCATCGGCCAGGGCCAGGTAAATGACCGATTCCTTGCGCCGCAGGCGTTTTTCAAGGAATGCCCGGGACGAGTCCGGATAGGGCAGGGAACCGTAGAACTCGCGATATTTGACGAACAGCGGGGCCAGCAGGTCCAGGTGTTCGAGGGTCGCTTGAATAATCCGCATGATAGGTCTCGTCTTCAAGTGGCTGTCTTCAACTGCTCTGACGGCGATGGGAAACCCGTGCGGCCGTGCATCGATCCTGCCTGAAACCGGCGCAGAAACGCAATGCGGAAACGGTTCAGGCTGGGGGCGGATCGAGTAGGAAATTACTCTTCATATCTGCACCGGCTTCCGATTCCAGCGTCTGAACCTGCGCTTCGTCCTTCAGATTGACGCCCGACAGCTGTCGCCGACAGGCTTCACGCATCAGATACAGCAAGCGATGGGCCGCCATGCCATAGCTGAGGCCCTCCAGCCGCACATTGGAGATGCAATTGCGGTAGGCATCCGTGAGGCCGACCTTAGGATTGTAGGTGAAATATAAACCGAGGCTGTCCGGCGAGCTGAGGCCGGGGCGCTCTCCGATCAGCATCACGACCATTTTGGCGCCCAGCAACTGGCCGATTTCATCGCCAACCGCCACTCGGCCCTGCTCTACCAGCACTACCGGCGCGGTCGACCATTCGTCGGCGACCATTTGTTCTTCCAGACGGGTGAGAAACGGCAGGGTATGCCGATGCACCGCCAGTGCCGAGAGGCCGTCGGCCACGACGATCACCAGATCCACGCCGCCCGGATGCGCCAAGGCGTATTCACGCAGGGTATGCGCCGATTGATCGCTCAATTTGCGCCCCAGATCCGGACGTTGCAGGTAACTGTTGCGATCCGCAGCCGCGCTGTGCAGCAGCAGGCTGTCACGCTGGCGTTCGCCCAGTTGGGTACTGAGTCCGGCGTGGTCGAAGGGTAAATGCACCGCATCACGGGCCTGAGCGTGGGCGAACTGGAAATCCAGCTGTGCGCGGGTCGGCAGGCTGGTGCCGGTGCGGCCGAGGGCGATCCGCGCCGGGGTCAGGCGGCGCAGCTCAAGCCAGGGGTTCTGTGGATCGACGGGCGGTTTTTCCATCTGACTCATCCCAGTTGCGCCAACGCCTGGCGGAAGGCCGGCGGCAGGTTGTTGCCAAAGCGGACCTTGCCGTCCGCCTGGGTGAAGATGCCCATGTTCGCCAGCCACTGTTCGAACTCAGGGGCCGGTTTCAGGCCCAGGGTCTGACGCGCGTAGAGGGCGTCGTGGAACGAAGTGGTCTGGTAGTTGAGCATGATGTCGTCGGAGCCGGGGATGCCCATGATGAAATTGATCCCCGCCACGCCCAGCAGGGTCAGCAGGGTGTCCATGTCGTCCTGGTCGGCTTCGGCGTGGTTGGTGTAGCAGATGTCGCAGCCCATCGGCACGCCGAGCAGCTTGCCGCAGAAGTGGTCTTCGAGGCCGGCGCGGATGATCTGTTTGCCGTTGTAGAGGTATTCCGGGCCGATGAATCCTACGACGGTGTTCACCAGAAACGGTTTGAAATGGCGCGCCACGGCGTAGGCCCGGGTTTCGCAGGTCTGTTGATCGACGCCGTGGTGGGCGTTGGCCGACAGCGCGCTGCCCTGGCCGGTCTCGAAATACATCAGATTCTGCCCAAGCGTGCCCCGATTGAGGCTCAGCCCGGCGTCATAGCCTTCCTGCAAGATATTCAGGTTGATGCCGAAACTGGCATTGGCCGCTTCGGTGCCGGCAATCGACTGGAACACCAGATCCAGCGGTACACCACGGTTGATCGCCTCTATAGACGTGGTGACATGGGTCAGCACGCAGGCCTGGGTCGGAATGTCGTAGCGCTGGATGATCGCGTCGAGCATTTCCAGCATCGCGCAGATCGAGGCGATGCTGTCGGTGGCCGGGTTGATGCCGATCATGGCGTCGCCGTTGCCGTACAGCAGGCCGTCGAGAATGCTCGCGGCGATGCCGGACGGTTCGTCGGTCGGGTGATTGGGTTGCAGCCTTGTGGATAACCGCCCGCGCAGGCCGAGGGTGCCTCGGAATTTCGTGACGACGCGGATTTTCTGCGCCACCAGCACCAGATCCTGCACGCGCATGATCTTCGACACAGCGGCGACCATTTCCGGCGTCAGGCCAGGGGCCAGGGCACGCAGGCTGGACTCGTCGGCCGCTTCGCTCAGCAGCCAGTCGCGGAAGCCGCCAACGGTGAGATGGCTGACGACCGCGAAGGCCTGCTTGTCGTGGCTGTCGATGATCAGTCGGGTGACTTCATCGGATTCGTAAGGAATCAGTGCTTCCTGCAGGAAATGTGTCAGCGGGATGTCGGCCAGCGCCATTTGCGCGGCGACTCGCTCGCCATCGTTGAGCGCAGCGACGCCGGCCAGGAAATCCCCGGAACGCGCCGGGCTGGCCTTGGCCATCACGTCTTTCAGGCTGTCGAAGCGATAGGTCTGGGCGCCGACGGTATGGGCAAATGCGGCCATTTGGCGCGTTCCTCCTGAATGAATGCTTTTAGTGCAGGCACCGAGCCCTGGGCCCGGTGCCGGTGCAACTCGGATAACTTTCTAGATAGCTTTTTAGATACCTTCGAGCATAGCGTCTGCCGGGGCTTCGGAGCGTTGCTTGGCGGTCAGCTGGAAGTACAGGTAACCGGCGGCCATGAACCCGAGGAACACACAACCGATCAGCGTGTTGAACCAGGCCATCGCCACCAGGCACACCACCGCCAGAAACAGCGCGATGGCCGGCACCACCGGATAGCCCGGCGCGCGGAAGGTGCGTTCCAGGTTCGGCTCGGTTTTGCGCAGTTTGAACAGGCTGAGCATGCTGATGATGTACATCACGATGGCGCCGAACACCGACATGGTGATCATCGCCGCCGTCAGGGTCATGCCTTGCAGGTTGACCAGTCCGTCGCTGTAGATCGCCGCGATGCCGATCACGCCGCCGGCCAGAATCGCCCGGTGCGGCGTCTGGAAACGCGACAGTTTGGCCAGGCTTTTCGGCAGATAACCGGCCCGGGCCAGTGCGAAAAACTGACGCGAATAGCCGAGGATGATCCCGTGGAAGCTCGCCACCAGCCCGAACAGGCCGATCCACACCAGCATGTGCATCCAGCTCGAGTTGTTGCCAACCACCGCTTTCATCGCCTGTGGCAGCGGGTCGTTGATGTTCGACAGTTGACGCCAGTCGCCGACGCCGCCCGCCATCACCATTACACCAATGGCCAGAAACACCAGGGTCAGGATGCCGCTGACGTAAGCCTTGGGAATCGTGCGTTTCGGGTCCTTGGCTTCCTCGGCCGCCATGGCCGCGCCTTCGATGGCGAGAAAGAACCAGATTGCGAAGGGAATGGCGGCGAAAATGCCGGGAATCGAGCCCATCGTGAATTCATTGGCGCCCGACCAGCCGTTCAGCACGAAGTTGCTGAAGCTGAAACCCGGTGCGACCACGCCCATGAACACCAGCAGTTCGGCGACGGCGAGCACGGTGACCACCAGTTCGAAGGTCGCGGCGATGCTGACGCCGAGGATGTTCAGGGTCATGAACACGAAATACGCGCCGACCGCCGCGACTTTCGGGTCAAGTTCCGGATATTGCACATTGAGATAGGCGCCGATGGCCATGGCGATGGCCGGCGGGGCGAACACGAACTCGATCAGCGTGGCGATCCCGGCGATCAATCCGCCTTTCTCGCCGAACGCTCGACGGCTGTAGGCAAACGGCCCGCCCGCGTGGGGAATCGCGGTGGTCAGTTCGGTGAAACTGAAGATGAAGCAGGTGTACATGGTCGCGACCATCAGGGCCGTGACCAGGAAACCCAGGGTTCCCGCCGTACCCCAGCCGTAACTCCAGCCGAAGTATTCGCCGGAAATCACCAGGCCGACGGCAATACCCCAGAGATGCAGGGTGCCGAGTGTGGGTTTGAGCTGTGTGGTGGAAGTCATAAGTCCTCTCTGTCTTTTTTATTGTTCGATCTGTTGGACTTTCGGGTGCAGCGGTTGAGTGGGTGGATGCTGTTCACGCAGCGGCAGTGTTCACGCAAATCCTGAATGACGGGTACGCAAGGCCCGTGCCAGAGCGGCCAGGCCAGGGAGTTGTCATCGGGATGAAAAGGGCGGTACCGAAATCTCGGCACCGCCCTCGGTTTTTTAGAAGAAGCCCAGCGGGTTGATGTCGTAGCTCACCAGCAGGTTTTTGGTCTGTTGGTAGTGGTCGAGCATCATCTTGTGGGTTTCACGGCCGACGCCGGACTTCTTGTACCCGCCGAACGCGGCGTGCGCCGGGTACAGGTGGTAGCAGTTGGTCCACACACGACCGGCCTTGATGGCGCGGCCCATGCGGTAGGCGCGGTTGATGTCGCGGGTCCAGAGGCCGGCGCCCAGGCCGAACTCGGTGTCGTTGGCAATCGCCAGGGCTTCGGCTTCGTCCTTGAAGGTGGTGATGCTCACCACCGGGCCGAAGATTTCTTCCTGGAACACACGCATCTTGTTGGTGCCCTTGAGCAGGGTCGGCTGGATGTAATAGCCGGTCGATAGATTGCCCTCGAGTTTTTCCACCTTGCCGCCGGTCAGCAGTTCGGCACCTTCGCCCTTGGCGATTTCCAGGTACGAAAGAATCTTGTCGAATTGCTGCTCGGACGCCTGGGCGCCGACCATGGTGTCGGTGTCCAGCGGGTCGCCGCGTTTGATCTGCAGGACTTTCTTCATGACGACGGCCATGAATTCGTCGTAGATCGATTCCTGCACCAGTGCACGGGACGGGCAGGTGCAGACTTCGCCCTGGTTGAAGAACGCCAGCACCAGACCTTCAGCGGCTTTTTCGATGAAGCTCGGCTCGGCCTGCATGATGTCTTCGAAGAAGATGTTCGGCGATTTGCCGCCCAGTTCCACGGTGGACGGAATGATGTTTTCGGCGGCGCATTTCATGATGTGCGAGCCGACCGGGGTCGAGCCGGTGAAGGCAATCTTGGCGATGCGCTTGCTGGTGGCCAGGGCTTCGCCGGCTTCTTTGCCGAACCCTTGCACCACGTTGAGCACGCCCGGTGGCAGCAGGTCGCCGATCAGCTCCAGCAGCACGCTGATGCCCAGCGGGGTTTGCTCGGCAGGCTTGAGTACCACGCAGTTGCCGGCGGCCAGGGCCGGGGCGAGTTTCCACGCGGCCATCAGGATCGGGAAGTTCCACGGGATGATCTGGCCGACCACGCCCAGCGGTTCATGGATGTGATAGGCAACGGTGTTGCCATCGATTTCGGCGGCGCTGCCTTCCTGGGCGCGCAGGCACCCGGCGAAATAGCGGAAGTGGTCGGCGGCCAGCGGGATGTCGGCGTTGAGGGTTTCGCGGATGGCTTTGCCGTTGTCCCAGGTTTCGGTGATCGCCAGCAGTTCGAGGTTCTGTTCGATGCGGTCGGCGATTTTCAGCAGGATCAGCGAGCGGGCCTGGGCGGAAGTCGAGCCCCAGGCATCGGCAGCGGCGTGAGCGGCGTCCAGTGCCTTGTCGATGTCTTCGGCAGTGGAGCGCGGGAATTCGGCAATCGGCTGGCCATTTACAGGCGAGGTATTGGTGAAGTACTGACCTTTGACAGGCGCGACGAACTCGCCGCCGATGTAGTTACCGTACTTGCTCTTGAACGAGACTTTGGCGCCTTCAGTACCGGGGTGAGCGTAACGCATGATGTTCTCCTTGGCTGTTGTACTTATCAGAGAGACGCGCATGAGCGCTTGCTATAAGCGTAGAGCAAAGGTCGGGCCACCGCCGTACAGGTCAGGTAAATCAAGGCCTTGCGTGATTCCTGTCGGACAAATGGCAAGCGCCTGTGACGGTATCGGTACAGCTCGGGTGACAGTTTGTACCGCTTCTGGCACAACCTGTGACCGAGCGGTCTTGCCAGCATTGCAAAGACCGGTTGGCTGGAGGATGCTGGGCACCACTTCACGCTTGGGCCGATGAGCCCCGGGGAGAATAATAAGAAATGCACGACAACCATTTGAGTCGCCATGCCCAACAGGTTCTCACCGTCACCCAGGGCAAACCGCATCTGCACGGCCCCGGTGCCGACCCGTCGATTGCCCGCTCGTGGCTGCGTTGTCTTGAGGACTATCACCTCGACCCGGCCCTGACCATGGCACCGACCGTGCTCGAACACGGTCGCGTCCTCGAAAGCCGCGAACGGCTGCAACAGGTGTTGCAGATCGCCGGTAATGAAATGAGCAGCCTGCATCAGCAACTCTCCGGCGCCGGCCACGCGGTACTGCTGACCGACGCGCGAGGGGTAATCCTCAACTGCGTCACCGCCCCCGCCGAACGCAAGATCTTCGAACGCGCCGGCCTCTGGCTCGGTTCCGACTGGAGCGAGGCCTGTGAAGGCACCAACGGCATCGGCACCTGCCTGGTGGAACGTCAGGCCCTGACCATCCACCAGGACGAACACTTTCGCGGCCGTCACACCGGCCTGACCTGCTCGGCCAGCCCGGTGTTCGACCCGCACGGCGAACTGCTGGCGGTGCTCGATGTTTCCTCTGCGCGGCATGACGTCTCGCGCCAGAGCCAGTTCCACACCATGGCGCTGGTCAATCTGTCGGCGAAGATGATCGAGAGCTGCTACTTCCTGCGCTGTTTCGATAACCAATGGTTGTTGCGATTCCATCTCCAGGCCGAGTCTGTCGGGCTGTTCAGCGAGGGGCTGCTGGCGTTTGACGGGGAAGGGCGGATCAGTGCGGTCAATCAGAGCGCATTGAACCTGCTCGGACATATTCGTGGCGGCTTGCTCGGCAAACCGGTGGAGGCGTTTTTCGATTGTTCGCTGGATGAATTGCTCGGGCGTGCGAGTGCCAATGCCAGCGCCAGTTGGCCGTTGCGCACCCGCGACGGACGGCATCTGTTCGCGGTGCTGCGCGGCGAGGCGCGCAAGCCATCCATCGTCTTGCCGAAATCTCAGGCTCCCGAGGCGCCACGCCTGGCTGGCATTTGTCTGGGCGACGCCGGACTGCAAGCGGATTTCCGCAAGGCCTTGCGGGTGTTCGAGCGTGACGTTCCACTGCTGATCAATGGCGAAACCGGCTCCGGCAAGGAAGCGTTCGCCAAGGCTGTGCACAGCGCCAGTCAACGCGCCGGCAAAGCCTTCGTTGCCCTCAACTGCGCGGCAATTCCCGAAAGCCTGATCGAGAGCGAACTGTTCGGCTATCGCGGTGGCAGCTTCACCGGCGCGCGCAAGGACGGCATGCGCGGCAAGTTGCAGCAGGCCGATGGCGGCACGCTGTTCCTCGATGAAATCGGTGACATGCCGCTGGCCCTGCAGACCCGCCTGTTGCGAGTGCTTGAGGACCGGCAAGTGGTGCCGATCGGCGGCGAGCCGGAAGCGGTCAACGTGCGGATCATCAGTGCCACTCACCGCAATTTGCTGGAGCGGGTGGGCGACGGCAGTTTCCGTGAAGACCTTTATTACCGGCTCAATGGGCTGGAAGTGGCGCTGCCGCCGTTGCGCGAGCGCAGTGACAAGTCGCAGTTGCTCGATTTCCTGCTGGCCGAAGAGGCGGGCGGTGAAACGATCCTGATCGAAGAACCGGCGCGCCAGGCGTTGCTGGGCTTCAACTGGCCGGGCAATGTGCGGCAGTTGCGCAATGTGCTGCGCACGTTGGCGGCGTTGTGCGATGAAGGGCGGATCGGGCTGGAGGACTTGCCGGCGATGTTCCGGCAGGTGCAGCCGCTGCTGGTCAAAGTCGATGAAGCGTCATCCGGACAGCCGCTGGAAGATGCCGAGCGGCTGGCATTGCTCAATGCGCTGGAGCACACACGCTGGCACATGACCCACACGGCGCAGCAACTGGGCGTCAGCCGCAATACGCTCTATAGAAAGTTGCGCAAGCACGGGATCGCCCGAACCGCCTGAATCCCCCTCCTGATCGTTCCCACGCTCCGCGTGGGAATGCCTCCCCGGACGCTCCGCGTCTGCTTTTGGACGCAGAGCGTCCTGCACCGCATTCCCACGCAGAGCATGGGAACGATCAAGGTCGGGTGTTCAGCTAAAGAGTGCCATTTCCCCCTCCCTGCGCTAACCTGCGGCCATGTTTTACGAGGTCGACTATGCACATTCATATTCTGGGTATCTGCGGGACTTTCATGGGCTCGATGGCGGTTCTGGCCAAAGAGCTGGGCCATCACGTGACCGGCTCCGATGCCAACGTCTATCCGCCGATGAGCACCCAGCTTGAAGCCCAAGGCATTCAGCTGACTCAGGGCTACGACCCGGCGCAGCTTGATCCGGCACCGGATCTGGTGGTGATCGGCAACGCCATGTCCCGCGGCAATCCGGCGGTGGAATATGTGCTGAACAAAGGCCTGCCGTACGTCTCCGGCCCGCAGTGGCTGGCCGACCATGTGCTGCAAGGTCGCTGGGTGCTGGCGGTTGCCGGTACTCACGGCAAGACCACCACCAGCAGCATGCTCGCCTGGGTGCTGGAACATGCCGGCATGAGTCCGGGCTTCCTGATCGGCGGCGTTCCGCAGAACTTCTCGGTGTCGGCGCGTCTGGGCGGCACGCCGTTCTTCGTGATCGAGGCCGACGAGTACGACAGCGCGTTCTTCGACAAGCGCTCGAAGTTCGTCCATTACCGTCCGCGCACCGCGATCCTCAACAACCTTGAGTTCGATCACGCTGACATCTTCCCTGATCTGCCAGCCATCGAGCGGCAGTTCCATCACTTGGTGCGGACCATCCCGAGCGAAGGCCTGGTGATTCACCCGACCACCGAACCGGCCTTGCAGCGCGTGATCGAGATGGGCTGCTGGACCCCGGTGCAAACCACCGGTGCCGGCGGTCAGTGGCAGGTCAAGTTGCTGAAAGACGACGGCTCGGCGTTCGAAGTGATGTTCGAAGGCGTGTCCCAAGGTGTGGTCGAGTGGGAATTGACAGGTCAGCACAACGTGGCCAACGCCTTGGCGACTCTGGCCGCCGCGCGTCACGTCGGTGTTGTACCGTCGATGGGTATCGCCGGGTTGAGCGCGTTCAAGAGCGTCAAACGCCGGATGGAAAAAGTCGCGGAAGTGCGCGGCATCACCATCTACGACGACTTCGCCCACCACCCGACCGCCATTGCGACCACCCTCGACGGCCTGCGCAAACGCATTGGCGACGCACCGTTGATCGCGATCATCGAGCCGCGCTCCAACTCGATGAAGCTCGGCGCCCACCGTGACGGCTTGCCGGACAGCGTGGTCGATGCCGATCAGGTGATCTGGTACGCCCCGGCCAACCTCGGCTGGGACCTGGCTGGCACTGCCGCGTTGTGCACCGTGCCGTCGATTGTCAGCGATTCGCTGGAAGGCATCATCGAGCGCGTGAAGAGCCAGGCCCAGCCCGGCACTCACGTGGTGATCATGAGCAACGGCGGCTTTGGCGGCCTGCACGGCAAACTCGCCGAGGCGCTGAAATGAGCAACGGCCCGGAACGCATCACGCTGGCCATGACCGGTGCGTCCGGCGCCCAGTACGGCTTGCGCCTGCTGGATTGCCTGGTGCGCGAGGATCGCGAAGTGCATTTCCTGATCTCCAAGGCCGCGCAACTGGTGATGGCCACCGAGACGGACGTGTCGCTGCCGGCCAAGCCGCAATTGATGCAAGCGTTCCTCACCGAATACACCGGCGCCGCCGCCGGGCAGATCCGCGTGTATGGCAAGGAAGACTGGATGTCGCCAGTCGCCTCGGGTTCCGGTGCCCCGGCCGCCATGGTGGTGGTTCCGTGTTCGACCGGCACCTTGTCGGCTATCGCTACCGGCGCCTGCAACAATCTGATCGAACGCGCGGCAGACGTGACGTTGAAGGAGCGTCGTCAGTTGATTCTGGTGCCGCGCGAAGCGCCGTATTCGAGCATTCACCTGGAGCACATGCTCAAGTTGTCGAACATGGGCGTGACTATCCTGCCAGCCTCGCCGGGCTTTTATCACCAACCACAGACCATCGACGACCTGATCGATTTTGTGGTGGCACGGATTCTCAATCTGCTGGGCATTCCCCAGGACATGCTGCCACGCTGGGGCGAGCACCATCTGAGCAGCGATGAATAAATTGCTGGCGATAGCGCTGGCGCTGCAACTGACCGGCTGCGCCACGGCGCGCACGCTCGATGCCGCCAAGCCCGGCGCGCCGGTGGTGTATTCCGGCACTCGGCTGGACTTGTACGCCATGAACGGTGGCTGTTGCGCGATGGACCGATTCGGAGCCGAGGCGCCGAGCTATCCCGGAGTGGATCTGCCGGCCAGTGCGTTGCTCGATACGCTGTTGTTGCCGTTGTCGTTGCTGACGGTGATCGGCGTAGGGTTTCAGGCGACTGGCGGACTATGAAAATCAAAGGCTCGACCCACTGGGTCGAGCCTTTGAAACGCCCTACAGCGTGATCGTTTCGGGCGGAAAGACGATGTCGTCGGAGAAAATGTCCTGTCCTGCCGGCAACTCGATAATGCGTTTGCCGGCTGTCGCCACTTCATCGATCAACGCGTCATATTCGTCCCGGTTCAACTCTCCTGCCCGAGTGCGGGCCTCGATGGCGTCGGCAGGGTTCTGCTGTGATCCGGTGGCGTGTGTCAGCGCCTGTAAATGGATATCTTCCACTGTCGCCGCACGGGTCATCCCTGAGTTGACCAGCCAGACGCGCCTCGACGTGAAGCCGATCGACGACATCGAAACATGTCCCTCCATCCTCATGCTCGGGAACCATGTTTTGCCTTCCGCGGGGCTTCGGTCGAGACGCGTCGGGTTGTAGACGCGATTATCCTGCCCCGCAACGACCTCCACATTGCGGGTGTCGAGCAAGTAGCAAAACCGGATGCGCTGAGCGTGGGGCGTCGAAGTGCCGCTGGTTGTCTGTGACGGTTCCTTGCCTGTCACTCCCCTGGTTTCATTTGCAAAATCCATGGCGGTCTTGAGGCTGAACATTGCACTGACGGGTATCTCGCTCGTGGCGCCCACGGCCGATACCACGCGTGGGACCATGGCAGCGGGCCGGGCTATTTCGAAAGGTGTCCGGTCATCCACTTTGAACACGGCGGGAATGTCGGTTCTGTACAGATAATTGTGCTTGTTGCGTTTGAAGCCGCTGAGGCGCAGCAATTCTTGAAAGAAGGGTTCGGTCAGACTGGCCTTCAGCAGGCTGGTACCTTCTCCCTGATTTCTCAGCTGGATGATTTCAGCATCGATTTCCGGCAGAAACGGATCGAAGAGTTTTTCGTTGGTTACCAGCCGGGTGCGATGTTGATGGGTCCTGACCCACACGGGCACCTCATCATTGATCAGACTCTTGAACTGACCTGTTGGCGACAGCTCTTTGCACAATCGCTCCAGTTGCTGAACGGAAAGATTGTAGGGTTGGAATCGGGCGAGGATTTGCTCTCGTGATTTGAGGGGAGAATCAGGATTGGTCCACAGCCTCATGAAATCGATTAGTTGCTCGCGCTGGGAAGGATATTCCCGTTGTTTGACCCAGGCAGGCGGTTTCTGATGAAGCGCAACGTCCTGACGAAAGCGCACGATGTCTGGTCCTTCGATTCTGTAAAGGTTCCAGATATCGATGTCCCGCCAGAAGGGTCGCAGAAGGGTCTCTTTATAGATCGGATAACCGGTGGGTTTGACGACAGTCAGGCTGGCACCTTCACGAAATGCCAGTTGGGTGAGCGGTCCATGATTGTCATCCAGGCCTGGCTTGCGCTGCATCTCGACATAACCATGGTAATTCGACTTGTCGAGATCCCAGGTGTAGTAACGCTGATCACCGTACGCAAGCGTGGCGTCCGCGGTCCTGGACATCTCGGGTGTTGAAGGACGTGGAGATGGCGAGTCGAGTGTCGGCGGGCTTGGCAACGGCGTTTGCGGGCCAGATGTGCTGCGGTGCAAGTTGACGGATTGGAGGTGCTCTGCCCATTGGGCGGGCGTGCGGTTCTGATGGTTCAGGAGGCTGTTGAAGAGGTCGCGCTCCATCACCAGGCCAGACCAGCGGTACAGCTCGTCAAACAGGTAGGCGTTCTCCATCCGTTGCGCCCGAACGGTCGCCCACAGAGGTTTCTTGCCGGTACTGTGCGCTTCGGTGCGGAATCGGGTGATTTCTGTGCCCTGTATGCCGTAGAGATCCCAGATGTCGCGGTCTGTCCAGGCAGGCAATAGTTCGGCTGGCTGATCGATTCGCGAGGCGGAAGGCTCAACACTGACAAACGATCCGCTATCGTCCAGGAATGCTTGATGCAGCAGGGGGCCGACCGAGTCGTCCCGGCGCATTTTTCGGTGCAGAACCACATAGCCATGGTGGTTGATGGCGTCTTTGTTCCAGACGTAGTGTTGGGTGTCGACGTATATCACTGCATTGTCCGGTTGCGTCTGGGCCGGCCCCTGTAACTGGGGCTGGGGTGTCTGTGCCGGGTTATCGTTGGGGTTGTCTGCCTGTCTGTGTACCGTCGAGTCGATGGTATGACCGGCATTCTGTGGCTCGCTGATCCGCCAGGTGTTTCTCTCTGCGTCGAAGTGCAGGATGGGGCCCGAAGGCTGCAGTTCCTGTGGGCGCATGGCTCGGTAGGTCCCGAGACCTTCGTCCCAGGCCACCATGACAGTCGAGGTCGTGGTGTACTGAACCTCGGCATAGATGCGCCCCCTGTGGACGCGCAATCCTTCTGTATTGACGGCAGGCAGTAGATTTCGCACCTGTGTCGGCAGCTCATAGTGGCGGATCGATTCGGTCGAGCGAGAGTTGCTGGCCAAACCTTCCTGACTGTTTCCGACCGGATTGATCAAGTCTTGAATCTGTATCGCAGACAAGGTGTCACTTGAAGAGTGCGCCTCTGGCGTCTCTGAAGGGCGGACTGTGGTGCCTGTTTCTACGGATCGATTAGCTCCCGAGATGCCCTGATGTGGCACCAATGGAGTTTCTGGTGTCGACCTTTCGAGAGTGGGATGGGGTTTACTGGTGCCTTTGGACGTTTTTGTTTGCGGTGCCATCAAGGATTCCTTTCATTGATTGCCTGACGTGGGGCTGAGCCATTTCGTAACGCAATGGCCGCAGACGCAGGCGTGCCGGAGGGCACGTTATCGATGAAAGGAAAGGGGCACGTGGTAGATAGTTACCACGCGATGGTGGATTCGATGCCGTTCATTTCAGATATCAGGCAGTTCAACGCAAGATCTTCAACGTCATTGGCAATGGCTGCCCGGATCCGCGTTGAACCGCTGTGACGAGTGAGCTTACTTGCCGAGTTTTCTCAGCTCATCCGACTCGACGATCCGCACCCCGTCCTGTTCCTCAAGCGCCAGCCGCCACATCGCTCGGGCCAGTTGGCAGGCTTCGATGCCGCGGTATTTGCCGGGAATCAATTTTGAAAACGGCGCGGCAAGCTGTTCGCCCAGCCGTGGCTCGCTGCGATCCCCCAGCAGCAACGACGGCCGGCAGATGGTCAGTTGCGGCCAGTCCTGCGCGCGCAATGCGTGTTCCATCTCGCCTTTGACCTTGTTGTAGAAAATCGAGGATCGGCGATCAGCCCCCAGGGCACTGATCACAATCAGGTGCCGTGCGCCCATTTCCCGGGCGCGTTTGGCGAACGCCACGACCATGTCCAGATCCACGGCGCGGAACGCCTCCTCGGAGCCGGCCTGTTTGATCGTGGTGCCGAGGCAGCAATAGGCGATGTCGACGCGACCGGCCAGTTGCGGCAGGAAGGTCTGTGGGTCGCCGACCGGGTTTTCCAGGTGGGGATGTTCGGCCAGCGGCCGGCGTGAAGGGGCCAGGACGCGGGTGATCGTCGGTTCGTTGAGCAAACGGTCGAGCAGATGTTCACCGGTCAGCCCGGTGGCTCCGGCAAGCAAGACATGCTGAGGCGTCAAGTACATAGTGTCTCTCCCTTGATACTGTTCAGCTTAGTTGCTCTTTGTCGCTCCGTCGTTCAACGCAGCACTTTGCAATGCTTTTCTTGCTTGCTGTTTACGCAGCAGTTGCCAGTGGGCGAGCACGGTTTTCGGCGCCCAGATCTGCGGCTCGGAGGCTTCGAAGTTGTCCGCCAGTTCGCGCTCGGCGACGGTGGCCTTGGCCAGTTTGAAGGCTTGCTCCAGATCATCGGTCTGGTTCAGCGCCTGGGCAAACAGGGCATCGCCGAAGTAGGTGAAGTTGGCTTCTTCGGAGCAGCCGAACGAAACGCGGTCGGCCCGTGACGCGGTCATGATCAGCGTACGTTCGTCCTTCAGCGCCGGAATGAAACCACCGGAATAGCACGAGGAGATGACAATGATCTTGTCGCGGTTCTTCAGCGGTGCGAGCACGGCGGCGAGTTCGTCGGCGGGCAGGTCGGCCAGTTCCATGCGCGGTTGATCGAGCACCAGTTCGTGTTCGGCGGTGCCGTGGCTGGTCAGGTAGATGAACACCAGATCTTCCGGGCCGCTGCGTTCGGCCAGGGTCAACGCTGCGCGGCGCAGGTTTTCGCGCGTGGCCATCGGCCGGTCGCCGAGGTGGTCGCGATGGTTGACCAGGCGGATCTGGCCAAAGGCGCCGAAGCGGCTGGCGAGCATGTTGGCCACGTAATCGGATTCGCGCAGGAACACGCTTTGTTTGCCGTCGCCGCCGAGGGTCAGGGAGTACAACTCCACCGCCGGGGTCGAGGCTGGCACATTGGCCAACGCCTCTTCGAGCAGACGGCCCTGGGCCAGCAGGCCGAGTTCGAGGGTGTCGGGCAGCAATTTGCCGTCGGCATCGCGCACGCGCTGGCCGTTGATCCAGGTGCCGCTGAGCACGCTGCCGTCAGTCAGCACCAGCGTGCCTCGGCCCGCGTAGCTGTCGCTGTCGAACCCGCCGATGTAGAAACTGCCGTCGGACAGGTTCAAGCGACCCTGACCGCTGAAGCGCCAGTCATTGAAGTAGCCGGTGTAATGGCTGCCGTCGGCGCCGATCAGTTCGCCCTTGCCGGTCAGCGCGCCCTCCTTGAACTGGCCGAGCCAGACGTCGCCGTCCGTGTTTTCGTAGCGGCCCTTGCCGTGTAGCTGATTGTTCTTGAAGCCGCCGACATAGATGTCGCCGTCGGCGCTGTTGAAGGTGCCGTTGCCTTCGAGCTGGCCGTTCACGAAATGCCCGGTGAACTGATTGCCGCTGGCATCGCCACGCTGGCCTTCACCGTTGGGTTTGCCGTGGGCGAACTGGCCCTGATAGGAGCTGCCGTCGTCCAGCTCCAGGCGGCCGAGCCCGGAATACTGGTCGGCCTTGAATTCGCCGCGATAGGTCATCGCGTTTTCTTTGAGGGTGCCTTCGCCTTCACGTCGGCCGAGCTTGAAACCGCCGGTGTAGCTGCCGCCGTGGGTGGTCAATGAGCCCTGGCCGTCGAACAGGCCTTGCTGGAAATTCCCGCGATAGACCTCGCCGTTGCTGCCGTGCCATTCGCCCTGGCCGTGCCACTGGCCCTTGTCGAACTCGCCCGCGTACCAGCTGCCGTTCGGGTAATCGACCCGGCCCTGGCCTTGCAGCAGACCGTTGACCAGCTCGCCGCGATAGCGTCCGCCATCGGGCAGGCGCGCATCCGGGGGCAACAGCGATTCGCCGTCGCCGCAAGCGGTGAGCATCAGGGTCAAGGCAAGCGGTGCAAGAGCAGCAAGTGAGCGCATAGCGGGATCCGGGCAATTAGGCGACCGAGTATGCCGCAGCTATGTGACCTTATACAGCCGGCAGAGGGGAGTGGATGCGAAACAGCGTGAGCCGCTTCGCATCCCGGCACTCAGACGAAGCAGAGCGACAGCGGTTCGGCGATGTAGGCCGGTTTGTCCGAGCCTTCGATCTCCAGGGTGGCGGTGGCCTTGAGCAGCCACTGGCCCGGTTTCTTCTCGGTCACTTCACCGAGATCGACCTTGAGCCGGACCTTGGAATTGACCTTGACCGGCTGGATGAAACGCACGCTGTCCAGGCCATAGTTGACCACCATCTTCACGCCTTGCGGCAGGATCAGGATGTCTTCCATCAGTTTGGGGATCAGCGACAACGACAGGAAACCGTGTGCAATGGTGCTGCCAAATGGCGTTTGCGCGGCTTTGACCGGGTCGACATGGATGAACTGATAATCCCCGGTGGCTTCGGCGAACAGGTTGATGCGCTCCTGATCGATAGTGAGCCATTCGGAACGTCCGAGTTCCTTGCCGACATAATCTTTGAGCTCTGCAACTGGAACATAGGGCATTGAGACTCTCCTTGGGTTCATCGGTTTTATAGTTTTTCAGGTGGGGGATTTGACCGCCCTGCGAACCACTGTAGATCATCATGGCGATTTGCTCAGGTCAATCGACCATGCTTTTGGCGAATGCCGATCCATAGCGCAGGCGTGCTTATAATGCCCGGCCCGTGCTTGGCGGGAAGTCGGACGGAGATGACGGATGTTGCTACGCGGCCTGACCATGCTGGTGCTGTTTCAATTGCTCGGCACGGCCCTCAATCATTTGCTGTTGCCGGTGCTGCCGGGGCCGATCATCGGTCTTTTGCTGTTGCTGGTATTCCTGATCGTGCGCGGTGAAGTCGGCGAGCCGTTGAACCTCGCCGCCGGCAGTCTGTTGCGCTATCTGCCTTTGCTGCTGGTACCACCGGCAGTGGGCGTGATGGTGTATGCCACGGCCATTGCCGCCGATTTCTGGGCCATCGTCGGTGCGCTGGTGGTCTCGCTGATTCTGTCCATGGCCTTCGCCGGCGTGCTGATGCAACGGCTGGTCAAGCGTCACGCGCCGCATTCGGAGGAATCCTGATGCTGTTCGACTGGCAAGGGGCCTGGGCTTCGGTGATTCACCATCCACTGTTCGGCATCGGTATCACCCTGGGGGCTTATCAACTGGTGCTGGCGGCGTTCGAGAAAACCCGCTGGATTTTCCTGCAACCGGTGCTGGTCTCCATGCTGTTGGTGATCGGCGTACTGGTGGGTTGCGGCCTGACTTACGTCGAGTACCGCAAGAGCACCGAGATCCTCAGCATTCTGCTGGGCCCGGCGACCGTGGCACTGGCGGTGCCGCTGTATCTGAATCTGCGGCGCATCCGCCAATTGTTCTGGCCGATTTTTACTACGCTGGTGATAGGCGGGGTAGTCGCCACGGGCATGGGCGTGGCGCTGGGCTGGTGGTTCGGTGCCGATCACATGATCCTGATGACCATGGCACCGAAGTCAGTGACCTCGCCGATCGCCATGCTGGTGGCCGAGCAGATCGGCGGTGTCGCGGCACTGGCGGCGGTGTTCGTGTTGATCACCGGGGTGATCGGCGCGATTTTCGGCCCGGCGCTGCTGACCCGCCTCGGTGTGCACAGCCCCGAGGCGCGCGGCATGGCGCTGGGCATGACCGCGCATGCGGTCGGTACGTCGGTGGCGTTGCAGGAAAGCGATGAGTGCGGTGCCTTCGCGGCGCTGGCGATGAGTCTGATGGGCGTGGCCACGGCGGTGTTCCTGCCGTTGGCGGTGTCGATGGTGGTGTAAGGAAATGTCTATGAGTCTGCCGCTTTTTCCGCTGAACACGGTGCTGTTTCCCGGCTGCAATCTGGATTTGCAGATCTTCGAGGCGCGCTACCTGGACATGATTGGCCGCTGCATGAAACAGGGCGGTGGTTTCGGCGTGGTGTGCATCCTTGAAGGCAGCGAAGTCGGCGTCGCGCCGGAAGGTTTCGCCATGGTCGGTTGCGAAGCGCGGATCACCGATTTCCAGCAGCAGGACAACGGACTGCTGGGCATCCGGGTGCAGGGCGGGCGCCGGTTCATCGTGCAGCGCACCGAAGTGCAGCGCGATCAACTGATCGTCGCCGAGGTCGAGTGGCTGGACGACGAACCCGAGCAACCCTTGCAGGATGAAGACGCTGATCTGGTGGCGCTGCTCAAGGCCCTCGCCGAGCACCCGATGGTCGAGGCGCTGAACATGGGCATCGAAGCAGCGGGGCAGCAGTCATTGGCCAATCAGTTGGCCTACCTCTTGCCGTTCGCCGAGGAAGACAAGATCGACCTGCTGCAACTCGACGATCCACAGCAGCGACTGGATGCGATCCAGGCGCTGCTCGACGAGTTGCAGGGCGAGTTGTTCGCTTAAGACTCGGCCCGGTTACTCCGGCCAGACGATGTCGTTGGCGAACCAGTCCTTGCCGCTCGGCAGTGAAAGGATCGGTTTGCCGGCCTTGGCCACTGCATCGATCAAGCCATCGTATTCACGTTGATTGGCCTCGCCGCTGTGGGTTCGCGCCTCGATGTCATTGCCGATGTAGCTGCTTTGGGCTTCAGCGGCCACGTCATCGACCTTCGCAGCACGGGTGAAGGTCGAGTCCAGCAACCAGAGACGCTCTGATTCAATTCCCCGCTTCGACGCAGAAATCAACGCCTCAAGTTCGTCTTCGGGAAACCAGGCACTCTTTTCCAGCGCTGCCAGATTGAGCAAGTGGTTCTCTTCGTTGAGGACCACTTCCATCCTTCGTGTATCGATGACGTAGGCGAAAATGAACTGCTGATCGTGGCGGATCGTCTCGTAATTGCGTTCGGCGTCCAGCTCGATGTCTGAAACATCGGACCAGTCGTTATCGGAATTCCCGGAATCGTTGTCGGACTCGCCCGGCTTTATGCCGGGGTATTTGTTTCTCTGGCTGTTGTAGCGCAGGTATTCCGGATCGGGAGCGTCAGTGCCTTTGCCGCCATACATCTTTACCAGCTTGTGGCTGACCGTGGCGCTGATCGGTTTCTCGGTCGTGGCACCGCGCGGGTGCTTCAGGCGAGGCAGCATGCGTCCGTCGTTGTAGAACTCGAAAGGCGTGCGCTCGTCCGCCCGGAACAGGCCGGGAATATCGGTGCGGTACAGGCAGTCGCTGCTGTTGCGCTGGTAGCCGAGAGTGGTCAGGAAGGCGTCGAGAAAATCGCGGCTGACACTTTTGTCGAAGTCCACCAGGTCGCTGCGCAACGTGCCGTTTCTCACGGGCAGCAGCAGGGGTTCGATTTCCTGGCGCAGCGTGTCAAAGCGAGTCGGATCGTTCACATCCAGGGTGAGTAATTGGTGCTGCCCGGCCCACTCCGGCATCCGTCGGGGATTGGCGATCAGGTCGTTGTGCAACCGAATGTGCTGCCCTGGCGAAAGGTTGTAGGCTCGCAGCAGCTCGACACGTTGGCCATGAGTCAGCAGCGGATACATTTTGAGCAGTGAGTCGCCAAGCAGTTGAGTGGTCGCTTCACGTGCCGACAGTGGCGAGACCAGAAGCTGTTTGACTGGCACTTGTACACTGCCGTGATCGGGGTCGGGCAATGGGCGTTTCAATGGGTTTGGCAACTCCATCTGCCGGGCCGGGCTCCAGGTCGTATTGTCGGTATTTCTGTAGAGCGCGGGTCCCGGTGGCAGTTTTCTGTAAAGATCCGTCGCCCGATAAGTGCCAAGGCCCGCGTCGAACTCGACATGCACGGTGCCGATGTCTTTGATGTCGACGAACCGCCGACCGACGACAAAGCGAAAACCGTCGTTGTCCGCAGGTTGCATGTTGCGCAGAAAGGCCGGGTTCAATAGATAACTGTTCAGTCCGCTAATCATTTGGGGTGCGAGGGTGAGCAGGTCGGAGATTTCGAGATTCGTCGGCCCAGCGTTGCCCTGAGGACGGTTGCCGTGAACTTGATCGGCGGTAGCCCCAGGCCGATGTGTCCCGGGCAGCGGCAATTGATGCAGCAACGGTAGGTCTGCGTCGGGTCGCACTCGACTCGATCCCGGGACAGACTGGCCGGGCGTATTGATTTTCGGGGTGTTGGAGGCTGCAGGTGGTTTGGGGCGCATGTGTCATTCCTTGACGACTGGAGGTTGAAAAAATACTCAGACTGTCGGCTGTACGGCCGCAGGTTGTTCGATGACCAGTTGCCCGGCCTCGATCTGGCGCGTCGGGTCGCTGTCGACCTGCCAGCGACCGGAATCCGCTAGGTAGAAAATCTTTCCTGACGGGGACTGCGGCAATCGAATGTGTTGAACATGGATCCGGTTACTCTCCAGCTCATCGCGCTGCCGGTGTTCCTCGATCAGCGTGACGATGGCTTGGGTCGAGGCGCAGCTCCGCGCGTCGAGGGCGTAAAGACTGATCACCTCGAACAGGGCATTGACCCGGTAACGGTGCCCTGACGAAACAATCACATCGACACTTTCCAGTGGCAGCGAAGGGTCGCTGCTGTCCGGCAGATGAATGTGAAGGCTGCCGATCTTCAGCAGGTCGTTGCTGATGGCGAGCTCGCGCCGGGTGATGGTTTCTTCCAACTGCGCGGTGTAGATAGCCCAGCTCGAAGAGCCGCTGACGCTTGCGTCGGCCGGGGCGGTCGAGAGCCGGATGGACATGTGGCTGGCGGGATGGATTTCGTAGTGCGCCGATCGGCCCTCCAGTGCGTAAATGGCGCTGTGCGGTGCTGCGCTGAAATCGATCCGCTGAGGGGTTGCCTTCAAGGTGCGTTTTTCGACAGAAGGCCGGACAAAAATATACTGGCCTGCGCGCTTGCGCAGTGAGGCGCGGCTTTGAATCAGACGGTAGCCGGTGTTCCTTTCATCATCGAGATAGGCGTTGTCGGGAAAACCGAGGTGATAGGAAACACCGTCTCGCATGACCAGCGTCAAGGCATGATTCATTTGCCAGCCGGAGGCCATGATCCCGGCCCCCATGTCACTTTTCCTGCCTGGGTGTTCTCTCACGGCACCGTGCAATGAAAGCAGGCCGCCATGACCGAAAGTGAGGGTGAAGTGGACATTCGTGTAGCTCAGAAATGTGAAGGCGTTTGGCGTTGTTTTTTCAACGGTGTAGAGGGCGCGGACTTCGTCGATTTCCGTGCTGTCGTGGTCGACATACAGAGTGCTGCGAGTGGGTTTGTCACTCTGCGCGGCCACCAGGATCGTGTGATAGATCTGACGGGAAATGAAGTAGTGCGAGTGCGGACTCTTCGCGAGGGTGCAAGGGCGATCATTGACCGGTACCGGGGCGGGAGCGGGTATGCCGACGGTCAGGATGCTGACACTCACGGTCAGGTCGGTCAGGTCCTCGGTTTCAGCCGGCCATGCGGGCTGCAAGTGATAGCCGTCCCGGGTAATGAACTGCCATTTATCGTTGCGCAGAAAGCGTTTGCCCTCGACAGTCCGGTATACCGCCTCGAGCGCCAGTTCCCGTCTCGGCGACCGGACGTCATCGTCGCGCAGTGATTCGATCACCAGCGCGTCATCATGGATGTACCAGCGCTGGATGGCTTCAAGCGTTACACCCAGATAGACCTTGCTGGGCTCCTGGCCATCTTCGTGGATGAAAACCTTGCGGCAGCCCGGGTCGAGGACATAGGTGTCACTGCCTCTGCCGCCCTTGACGGTGCTATGGAAACCTCGAACGGAAATCAGGTCATCCCCACCCCCGGCATCAACATTGTCATCCCCATTGGCGGCAATGATGTCCGCCTCGTCGGTACCGGTCACGCGATTGATCGCGCCGGCGAGGGTCTCGACCTTCTCGATGGACTTGAACGTCGAATGCAGCACAGGTTCCAGCGCTGGATCCGCAGGGCGCAATGCCAGCCTGCCGTTTTTCAGGTCGATGTCAAAACCGATATGACGCGGAGGATTGGGGCCATGGTCTTCGTGTCGGTGATTGCCTTGCAGCCACAGCAGGTCGGTGCCGTCACCTCCCGACAGATCACTCACTTTGAGCGGATCGGAGGAGAGCGCTTCGGATGCCGACTGAAACAGAAAGGAGTCGTCCTTGTTGCCACCGCTCAGGCTTTTACTGCCGGCGGTATAACTGAAGAAATTCGGCTTTTCCCGCACGCCTTGCACGCGGTCATTACCGCCACCAAGACTCCAGAAAACCCCTTTGACGGGATCACTCTTGGCCTTGATGATCAAATCGTTTGCGGCGGGTAAACCTTCCCTCGCATCGTGCGTGTCGTCTGTATCACTGATGACGGGGAGGTTTTCGAGGGTGTAAGGCGTTTCCCCCTTGGCTTCATCCCATTGGAAGCGATAGAGGCGGGTTGGCTGCAACGTGACCTCGAACCGGCCGTTGACGATCGCGTCGACACTGTCCTTGAATTCATTGTCGAGCCAGCCGAGGCTGCGGGTCTTCAGGGCTTTGACGTAGTCGCTCGTGGTTTTGGCAATCAGGTAGCGATCCATCAACGCCTTGTCCTGATCCTGCCCGGTGAACGCAAACCAGCCGGCACGCCATCGCTCGTTCACGGTCAGTTCGATGTAATCGTCGATGTCATCGACCATGCGTGCAGCGCCATAGATTCTGGCACCGACAATCATGATCGCCGCTGCTGCAATCCCCACCGGGCCTGCAGCCTGAAAACCCATCAGTGCCGCGCAGCCAAGAGCGATGGACAGCGCACCGCTGAACACACTCAGGCCGCCAGTGACATACAGATCCTGAGCTTCCTTGCCCTGAGCCTTGGCCGCATCCTTGAAGGACTTGATGGCGGTGTAGATATCGAAGGGCAGCGTCAGCACGCTGGCGATCAACCCGGCACTTCGACAGAGCCATTTGCCCATGGACGTCTTGCCGAATTGTTCGAAGGCCATGGAGCCTTGGCGGAGCATCCGTTCACCGGTCTTGCTCAGTGCGTACTCAAGCCCCAGCGAGGTGATCTCCGTGAGGCCGCCGCCGATATTGATCAGCGCTTCACCCATCTGGCCTTTCCTGAGGGCATCGATTGCGCCCATGTAGGCGCTGTACAAACCGTATGCCTGCAGCCCGGCTCCCATGCTGGTCATCCCGCGACTCTTGGTCTTATCGACCCAGTTCGGCAAATGCTCGGGCAACGGGCTCCTGTGGATATCCAGGCGCTGGGTGGAGGCCAGCAAGCGATTGATCTGGTTCATCGCGACCGCAGAATCGCCCGCAGGCATTTCACGCAGCAGTGGCTCTGCGTCGGGAGAGCGCAGGGTGACAATTTCGTAGAGTAACTCCGGTACCCGTTGGCGCTCTTGTCCATCGACTGACTTGATCCGTTGCTCAACCTGAACAGGGTCGAGTTCCAGCCCGTCGGTGAAGGCCTGATCGGGCTCGGGAAAGTACGTGTTGGACGCTGTAACGGGCTCGCCGTTGATCCGGGCTCCAAGTGCTTGAAGCTCCTGGCGGCTCACGGTCAGCTCGCCAAATCGAAGGGGACCGAACAACTTGTCCAGGTCTCGCAGATCAGGGGTTTTTCCGGAAAAGCCTTCCGTTTCGATTGTTGACGAAGTGGTTGGAACGTTAATGTCGGAAATTGTAATTGGCGCTGTAAGAATAGTTTCAGTGTTTGCTGTAAATGCCTTGGCCAAAATCAATACTCTGCAGGGATGTGTCGATTGAATCTGGCATGAAGGGGTGAGAGTTTCAGTAGTTATTGTTTGTCTGATTGTATTGTTGTTTTTTGTATTGTTGTTTTTTGTATTGTGTTTGAAGTGCTCTGCGGGTTGATTGTCCGTTGTTGTTCATCTAGTTTGAAGTCGACCCGAATGAAACGGGCTTCATCATCAAGGAGGACGATATGACGATTTACGAAGATGAGTGGGCTTTCTGGGATGACATCGCCGGGAAGTATATTTTCAAACATGCAGGTGTCGATCTGAATGCCGACATTATCATCAAGGGTGCAGGTTATTACGCTGACTCGATGGTCCTCGAGCGGCGTAAGCGCAAAAGAGTGAAGAGCGAGCAGGAAACTGCGGTACCGACGGCTGGCAAGTGAAGTATCGGATGAGTTTTGATCCGGTTTTAAACAACAAGAGAGTTGCTTTATGTCCAATGCAAAAAATATTACATTTACGGGGCATCTTTTTGCGGGTGGTCTTCCGCTTGTCATTAACTATCAGGTGATGGAGCAGCGTTTAAAACATCCGCGAATTACGACGGGTCAACGATTGAGTGCGGAAATTTCGCTTAATGACGAAGTTGCATCGCGCATTATTACCCTGGCGGATCATGACGATGCGGAGCCGCTGCTGTTTGAGTTTGTTCCGGATAATCAGGGACGTTACACCCTTGGCGTCAAGACTGTCGGGCGTTACTTCAATTGGCGACTGCGGATGGATCAGAGCTCCCGGCATCTTCTGGTGGACAAGAATATCGGTAGCTACTTCGAACTGGAAACTTACGAGGGAAAGCTGAAGTTCTTTGGCGACCTGCCTTCCAATCCGGCCTCTGTGGCGTTGTTCAGTGTCGAGAAGAAGCTGGGGCTGTTTCAGCATGAAACAAAGGGAGGTCTCAAGTACTTCCTCGACAGGAATCCGAACGACACCGAGCACAATGCATACAATCCCGTGTCAGCGTCGTTCGTCTTGAGGACCCAGCCTTCGGCGCTGTCAGCCGTCGCCTAGTACGAATATCGCAGCAATGTATGCGGCAAATGCCGCAATACAAAGAAACCGAACAAGGCGACCAGTGCCGGCAATACCAGCCACCAGACTTTCTGCGGCATCGCTTCAAGGGGTGTGCGGCGCTGAATCAGCCACAGGCTCGCCGCGCAGACACAGGCGGCAAGCATTGCACCGGCCAGCACATCGGTCGGCCAGTGCGCCCCCAGGTACACCCGTGACAAGGCAATCGCCAGTGCCGGAATGCAGCCGACCAACAGCCAGGTCAGGCGCATTCTTGGCGGTTGCCCGCGTCCGGCCAGCACGGCCAGGGTCAGGAACAGCGCGAACGATCCGGACGCATGGCCGCTGGGCATGCTGTAGCTGGTGAGCGGGTCGGTCAGCACTTCGGGGCGTACCCGGGCGAAAAACAGTTTGGTCCCGGTGTTGGCCAGCGCGGTGACGAGCAGGGTACTGCCGGCGAAGATTGCCTGACGCCACTGGCGGCACAGCAGCAACAGGCCGGTCAGTAGAATGCTGAACACCAGCATGTTGCGGAACTCGCCGATCAGGGTAAAGACCACCGCGACCTCGTCGAGCACCGCGTTGCGGTGTTCCTGTACGAGGGTCATGACGCCCTGGTCGAGCGCAGTCAGGTACGGGTAACCGATGAACAGACCGATCAGGATCAGCAGGCTCATGCTGCTGATCCAGACCGTCGCCCGGCGATGACGGCGCAGGCTGCTGTTGGCGCTCAGGCCGACCATCACCGCAATGCTGGCGGCGACGATCCCGGCCTGCAGCCAGAAGCCTTCCGGCAATGGCAGACGAATCGCCGCCCCGGTGGCCCAGCCCGGCAACAGGTACGCGATGCTCCAGCCCGCCGCCGCCAGCAGACTCACGGCCGCGAAGCGCGGGAAGGGCATGTCGCACATCCCGGCCACCATCGGCAGCATCGGTCGCAGTGGGCCGATGAAGCGTCCGACCAGCAGGCTGGCGATACCGTAGCGCTGGAAATAGGTTTCTGCGCCGGCCATCCATTCCGGGTGATGGCGCAGGCCCGGCAGGCGCCGGATGTTCTGGTGGAAGTGGCGGCCCAGGAAGTACGAAATCACATCGCCGAGAATCCCGCCGAGAAAACCCAGCAACAGGGTTTCGCTCAACGACAGCGCACCGCTGCCGGCCAGCACCGCCACGGCAAACAGCAACACGGTGCCGGGAACAATCAGCCCGGCAATCGCCAGGCATTCAACGCAGGCTACGACGAACACTGCGGCGGCCAGCCACTGCGGATTGGCCGCCAGCCACCCGGTCACGCTATCGAGCCATGGGCCCATACAACACACTCCATTTCATTGATGTCCCTGACCGGCGTACCGCAGAGGGGAAATTCACAGCAGAAAGTAATCGCGGCCTTCGACCTGACCCCGGCGCATCGGGTTCCGGGTGCACCACTGGGCGTAGGCTGCATCGACGAAGCGATACATCAAATGCTCGTCACGCCCATGGGGGATGCCCAGGCGGGTGGTCTGGATGATGTGGCCTGGCGCGGGGCCGGTGTCTTCCACCAGCAGTATCTCGTGGTCGAAACGCTTGGCATCCCACACCGGCACTTTCAGCCCCAGGGCCTTGCACAGCAGAGTCTGCCCGGCGCAGAGCTTTTGCGACGGTCGCGGGCGGCCCTGTGCATCGGGGTTGTTCAGCAGCATCTGCGCCAGACTGGCCGGGCCGCTGATTTCATCGACCCATGGATAGGCCGATTTGATCAGCACCGCATTGCCAGGACCCTGTGCACTGAAGTTCAGTGAATCGCCGCCACGGGCGTAGTACATATAGATGTGGCCGCCATCCAGAAACAAAGCCTTACGCTTTTCCGTGTAGCCGAGGGAGGCATGGCTGCCTTTTTCTTCGCGGTAATACGCTTCGGTTTCGATGATCCGGGCGCTGAGCCACAGGTCGCCGACCCGGTGGCGGATGACTTTGCCGAGCAGATCCCGGGCAAGCGTCTGGGCGTCACGGTCGAAAAAAGCGTCCGGAAGGCCCATCGGCAGGCGCTCGGCGTGGGCACGAACGGTCAGATTGGACATGGCAAACGGTGTTTATCCAGGCGAAAGAGGTCGTGATGATAACAATCCGAGCCTTAATTACGGCTGAACATCGGCAAATCGCCGTCCATTTCGACCATCCGCCCGTCACCGCTGTTAGTCCCGGGACGCGACAGCTATAATCTGCCGCTTTCCTCTTTGCCAAGACCCCAGCAGACCATGACTGAGTCCGTTCTTGACTACATGACCCGATTGGGTCGCGCCGCCCGCGAAGCTTCCCGGGTCATCGGCCGTGCCAGCACCGCGCAGAAAAACCGCGCCCTGCTGGCTGCCGCCAATGCTCTGGACGCCGCCCGCGCCGAGCTTGCGGCAGCCAATGAACAGGATCTGGCCGCCGGTCGTGCCAACGGTCTGGAGCCTGCACTGCTGGAGCGCCTGGAACTGACCCCGGCGCGTATCGACGGGATGATCGTCGGTCTGCGTCAAGTGGCGGCCCTGCCGGACCCGGTCGGTGCGATCCGCGACATGAGTTTCCGTCCGTCGGGCATTCAGGTCGGCAAGATGCGCGTGCCGCTGGGCGTGATCGGGATCATCTACGAGTCCCGTCCGAACGTGACCATCGATGCCGCGAGCCTGTGCCTGAAGTCCGGCAACGCGACCATCCTGCGTGGCGGTTCCGAGGCGATTCATTCCAACCGTGCGATTGCCGCCTGCATCCAGCGCGGCCTGGCCGAAGCCGAACTGCCGGCCGCCGTGGTGCAAGTGGTGGAAACCACCGACCGCGCCGCCGTTGGCGCCCTGATCACCATGCCCGAGTACGTCGATGTGATCGTGCCGCGCGGTGGCCGTGGCCTGATCGAGCGCATCAGCCGCGACGCGCGGGTGCCGGTGATCAAGCACCTGGACGGCATCTGCCACGTCTATGTCAGCGAACACGCCGACCTGCCGAAAGCCCAGCGCATCGCCTTCAATGCCAAGACCTATCGTTATGGTATCTGCGGCGCGATGGAGACCCTGCTGGTCGATCAAAGTGTTGCGAAGGATTTCCTGCCGTCGATGGCCAAGCAGTTCCGCGAAAAAGGCGTCGAGTTGCGTGGTTGCGAGCGCACCCGGGCGATCATCGAGGCCGTGCCGGCCAGCGAAGAAGACTGGGGCACCGAGTATCTGGCGCCGATCCTGTCGATCCGTGTGGTCGATGGTCTGGACCAGGCCATCGAACATATCAACCATTACGGCTCCCATCACACCGATTCGATCGTCAGCGAAAACCTCGCCGACACTCGCCAGTTCGTGGCTCAGGTCGACTCGGCGTCGGTGATGATCAACACCCCGACCTGCTTCGCCGATGGATTCGAATACGGATTGGGTGCCGAGATCGGCATTTCTACTGATAAGCTGCACGCCCGTGGCCCGGTGGGCCTCGAAGGACTGACCTGCGAGAAGTACATCGTGGTCGGTGATGGCCAGTTGCGCGGCCAGGCGACGGTCTGACTTGTCCGACCTCGACCTGAAAGCGCCGAAATCCGGCAGAAAGTCTCGCCCCCAGCGCATTGGCGTTCTGGGCGGAACCTTCGATCCGGTGCATGTCGGCCATTTGCGTGGCGCGCTGGAAGTCGCCGAAGCGCTGGCCCTCGATGAGCTGCGCATGATGCCCAGCGCCCGGCCGCCGCATCGCGATACCCCGCAGGTGTCGGCGCAGGATCGGCTGGCAATGGTTGAATGTGCGGTGGCCGGTGTGCCGCCGCTGGTGGTGGACGCCCGCGAATTGCAGCGGGACAAACCGTCCTGGACCATCGATACCCTGGAGTCGCTGCGTGCCGAAATGGCCGCCGAGACCCAGGTTTTTCTGCTTTTGGGCTGGGACGCATTTTGCGGCCTGCCCACTTGGCACCGCTGGGAAGAGTTGCTCCAGCATTGCCACATCCTGGTGCTACAGCGCCCGGACGCCGACAGCGAACCGCCGGATGCCTTGCGCAACCTGCTGGCAGCGCGTTCGGTGAGCGACCCGCTGGCCCTGAAAGGGCCGAGCGGACAGATTGCATTCGTCTGGCAGACACCGCTCGCGGTCTCCGCCACCCAGATCCGTCAACTGCTGGCCAGCGGTAAGTCGGTACGTTTCCTGGTGCCCGACGCGGTCCTGGCCTACATCGATGCGCACGGTCTGTATCGTGCGTCGAACTGAACAAGGCGTGCTCAAGTAACACGATCATCGTGGGACGAGACGCCGAATACATGAGCAAAACGAGTTTTATATGACTGACAAAGACCAAACCAAAGTAAAGCGCAAAGGCACGTTCAAGAGCGCTCCGCTGCCAGAGCCGGTCAACACCAACGAGCCGCTGAAAGGCGACGAACTGGTCAAGATTGCCGTGGCAGCCCTGGAAGACGTCAAGGCCCAGGACATCCAGATCATCGATGTGCGCGACAAGCAAAGCATCACTGACTACATGATCATTGCTACCGGTACTTCCAACCGCCAGATCAACGCGATGCTGGACAAGGTTCGCGAAGAAGTGAAAAAACAGGGCGCCAAGCCGCTGGGCGAAGAAGGCAAGGGCGACAGCGACTGGGTGCTGCTGGACCTGGACCTGGTAATCGTGCACATGATGACCGCCTCGGCTCGTCAGTTCTACGACCTGGAGCGCCTGTGGGCCGGTGCCGAGCAAAGCCGTGCGGCGGACGCCAAGCACCACAGCCCGGAAAACACCCACGAGCACTTCACCAAGCTCAACAAAGACCAGCTGTAAGGGACGCGCTGTGCGACTGCGACTGATCGCCGTCGGTTCACGCATGCCCAAGTGGGTGGAAGAAGGCTGGCATGAGTATGCCAAGCGTCTTCCGTCCGAGCTGGCGCTGGAACTGGTGGAAATACCGCTCAATACCCGTGGCAAGAATGCCGACGTGGCCCGCTTCATCCGTCAGGAAGGCGAAGCCATGCTGGCCAAGGTCGGGCAGAACGAGCGGATCGTCACCCTCGAAGTGCACGGCAAGCCCTGGAGCACCGAGCAACTGGCGGTCGAACTCGACCGCTGGCGGCTGGATTCGCGCACGGTCAACTTCATGGTCGGCGGCCCGGAAGGGCTGGCGCCAGAAGTCTGTGCCCGCGCGGATCAGCGCTGGTCGTTGTCGCCGTTGACGCTGCCACACCCGTTGGTGCGGATCCTCATCGGCGAGCAGTTGTATCGTGCCTGGACCGTGTTGTCCGGCCACCCTTACCACAAGTAATCCTGCCCTCATGTCCCAGCCGATCCGCATCAAGGACCACGAAAAAGACGCCCGTCTGGTGCGTAGCCGCGTCGTGTTCGGGGCCATTGCGGTGGTGTTGCTGATCTGTGTGCTGATTGCCCGGCTGTATTTCCTGCAGGTCATCCAGTACGAGTATCACTCGACCCTGTCGGAAAACAATCGGGTGCATGTCCAGCCGATTCCGCCGACCCGTGGGCTGATCTTCGACCGTAACGGCGTGGTGGTGGCGGACAACCGCCCGAGCTTCAGCCTGAGCATGACCCGCGAGCGCTCCGGCGACTGGCAGCAAGTGCTCGACGTGATCGTCGAGGTGCTGGAGCTGACGCCGGAAGACCGGGTGATCTTCGAGAAGCGCATGCGTCAGGGGCGCCGGCCGTTCGAGCCGGTGCCGATCCTGTTCGAGCTGACCGAAGAGCAGATCGCCCGGGTCGCGGTGAACCAGTTCCGCCTGCCGGGCGTGGAAGTGGTCGCGCAACTGGTGCGTCACTACCCGCAGGGTGCGCATTTTGCGCACTCGGTGGGTTACATGGGGCGGATCAACGAGAAAGAGCTGAAGACCCTCGATCCGGTCAATTACAGCGGCACCCACCACATCGGTAAAACCGGCATTGAACGCTTCTATGAAGCCGAACTGCATGGCCAGGTGGGTTACGAAGAGGTCGAGACCAACGCTCGGGGCCGTGTGTTGCGGGTGCTCAAGCGTACCGATCCGGTGCCGGGCAAGGACATCGTCCTGAGCCTCGACATCAAATTGCAGGAAGCCGCCGAAGCCGCGCTGGGCGGGCGACGCGGTGCAGTGGTGGCGCTGGACCCGAGCACTGGCGAAGTACTGGCGATGGTCAGTCAGCCGAGCTTCGACCCGAACCTGTTCGTCACCGGCATCAGCTTCAAGGCTTACGCCGAGCTGCGCGATTCCATCGACCGGCCGCTGTTCAACCGCGTACTGCGCGGTCTGTACCCGCCGGGCTCGACGATCAAGCCGGCGGTAGCGATTGCCGGTCTGGACGCGGGCGTGGTGACGGCGTCGAGCCGCGTGTTCGACCCGGGTTACTACATGCTGCCCAACTACGATCACAAATACCGCAACTGGAACCGCACCGGGGACGGCTTCGTCGACCTCGATACGGCGATCATGCGGTCCAACGACACCTACTTTTATGACCTGGCGCACAAGCTCGGCATCGATCGGTTGTCGGCGTACATGAACAAGTTCGGCATCGGCCAGAAGGTCTCGCTGGACATGTTCGAAGAGTCTCCCGGCCTGATGCCTTCTCGTGAGTGGAAGCGTGCGACCCGTCGTCAGGCTTGGTTCCCGGGCGAGACCCTGATTCTCGGGATCGGCCAGGGCTATATGCAATCGACCCCGTTGCAACTGGCCCAGGCCACTGCGCTGGTGGCCAACAAGGGTGTGTGGAACCGTCCACACCTGGCCAAGACCGTCGAAGGCGAGAGGCCCAAGGATGAAAACCCGATGCCGGACATCGTCCTGCGCGATCCGTCGGACTGGAACAAGGTCAATCACGGCATGCAACAGGTGATGCACGGCGCCCGGGGCACCGCGCGCAAAGCGGCTATCGGCGCGCAATACCGGATCGCCGGCAAGTCGGGTACGGCCCAGGTGGTCGCGATCAAGCAAGGCGAGAAATACGACCGCTCCAAAGTGCAGGAACGCCACCGCGACCACGCCTTGTTCGTTGGTTTTGCACCGGCCGACAACCCGAAAATCGTGGTGTCGGTGATGGTCGAGAACGGTGAGTCCGGTTCCGGCGTCGCCGCGCCGGTGGTGCGTCAGGTGATGGACGCCTGGCTGCTGGATCAGGACGGACGCTTGAAGGCCGAATACGCCAGCCCTATCAGTGCGGAGGCTACGGCCCGTGAAGAATAATTTCGATCGCATGCTCTCCAGCGAGGATGTGATGCGTCGCCGGGCGACGCTGTTGCAACGCCTGCATATCGACGGTCCTTTGTTGGTTCTGCTGTTGATCCTCGCGGCCGGCAGCCTGTTCGTGCTGTATTCGGCCAGCGGCAAGAGCTGGGACCTGCTGGCCAAACAGGCCACGTCGTTCGGCATTGGCCTGGTGTCGATGATCGTCATCGCCCAGTTCGAACCGCGGTTCATGGCGCGCTGGGTGCCACTCGGCTATGTGGTCGGGGTGGTGCTGCTGATGGTGGTGGACATCATGGGCCACAACGCCATGGGTGCGACCCGCTGGATCAACATTCCCGGGGTGATCCGTTTCCAGCCGTCGGAATTCATGAAGATCCTGATGCCGGCGACCATCGCCTGGTACCTGTCCAAACGCACGCTGCCGCCGCAGCTCAAGCACGTCGGGATCAGCCTGATGCTGATCGGCGTGCCGTTCATCCTGATCGTGCGTCAGCCGGATCTGGGCACTTCGCTGCTGATTCTGGCCGGCGGCGCGTTCGTGCTGTTCATGGGCGGGTTGCGCTGGCGCTGGATCCTCAGCGTGCTGGCCGCCGCCGTACCCGTGGCGATCGCCATGTGGTTCTTCATCATGCACGACTACCAGAAGCAACGGATCCTGACCTTTCTCGACCCGGAAAGCGATCCGTTGGGCACCGGCTGGAACATCATTCAGTCGAAAGCCGCCATCGGTTCCGGCGGCGTGTTCGGCAAGGGCTGGCTGCTGGGCACCCAGTCGCACCTGGACTTCCTGCCGGAAAGCCACACCGACTTCATCATCGCGGTGCTGGGCGAAGAGTTTGGCCTGGTGGGCATCTGCGCGTTGCTGCTGATCTATCTCTTGCTGATCGGTCGCGGCCTGGTGATTACCGCTCAGGCCCAGACGCTGTTCGGCAAACTGCTCGCCGGCGCCTTGACCATGACGTTTTTTGTTTATGTTTTCGTCAACATCGGTATGGTCAGTGGCCTGTTGCCGGTGGTGGGGGTGCCGTTGCCGTTCATTAGCTACGGCGGAACTTCGCTGGTGACACTGCTGTCAGCGTTTGGGGTTTTGATGTCGATCCATACGCATCGCAAGTGGATCGCACAGGTTTGAATAAGGTGAAGAGTTCAATGCAAGTAATGCGTGACTGGGCGACACGATACGCACCGTGGCTCGGCCTGGTAGGCATCCTTGGCAGCGCGCAGGAAGCGCTGGCCGGCGATTACGAAGGCTCGCCGCAGGTGGCCGAATTCGTCGGTGAAATGACCCGCGACTACGGTTTCGCAGGCGAACAACTGATGGCGGTGTTCCGCGAGGCGCAGCGCAAGCAGGCGATTCTCGACGCGATTTCCAAACCCGCCGAACGGGTCAAACAGTGGAAAGAATACCGGCCGATGTTCCTCACCGACGCGCGCATCGCCCGGGGTGTGGACTTCTGGCGTCAGCACGAAGCGGTATTGGCCCGCGCCGAGCAGGAATACGGCGTTCCGGCCCAGGTGATCGTGTCGATCATCGGCGTTGAGACCTTTTTCGGACGTAATACCGGTAATTACCGGGTGATCGATGCCTTGTCCACGCTGGGATTCGACTATCCTCCCCGTGCCGAATTTTTCCGCAAGGAACTGCGTGAGTTCCTGCTGCTGGCGCGTGAAGAGCAGGTCGACCCGCTGACCCTCAAGGGTTCCTACGCCGGGGCGATGGGCTTGCCGCAGTTCATGCCGAGCAGCTTTCGCGCCTACGCGGTGGATTTCGACGGCGACGGCCACATCAATATCTGGAACAACCCGGATGATGCGATCGGCAGCGTCGCCAGCTACTTCAAGCGTCACGGCTGGGTGGCCGGCGAGCCGGTGGTCAGTCGGGCCGATGTGCGCGGCGAGCAGGTGGATGAGGGTTTGACCACCGGGATCGAACCGACGAAAACCGTCGGGGAGTTGCGAGCGCTGGGCTGGTCAAGTCATGATGCGCTGCGCGATGATATGCCGGTTACTGCATTTCGCCTGGAAGGCGACAACGGCCCGGAATACTGGATGGGCCTGAAGAATTTCTACGCGATCACGCGTTATAACCGCAGCGTGATGTACGCCATGGCTGTACATCAACTGTCTGAAGAGCTGGTAAAAGCACGGGGCGTCAAGTAATGCAGGCATTGCCTATCAACAAACCCCTGAAGCTGGTGGCATTCGCTGCGTTGGCAGTGCTGGTCGCCAGTTGCTCGACCAGCCGTGCGCCGAGCCAGAAGACTTCGTCCACTGCTGTTCGCGCGCAGCCGGGCCTGGATATCAACCGGGCCCACAAGGATGGCGCGCCGTGGTGGGACGTCGATGTGTCGCGCATCCCGGACGCCACGCCGACCCTGCACACCGGTCCGTACAAGGCCAACCCGTACACCGTGCTGGGCAAGACCTACTTCCCGTTGCAGGAATCCAAGACCTACGTGGCTTCGGGCACTGCATCCTGGTACGGCACCAAGTTCCACGGTCAGAACACCGCCAACGGCGAAGTCTATGACCTGTACGGCATGAGCGCCGCCCACAAGACATTACCGCTGCCAAGTTACGTTCGGGTGACCAACCTGGACAACAACCGGAGCGTGATCCTGCGGGTCAACGACCGCGGGCCGTTCTATTCGGACCGGATCATCGACCTGTCTTACGCCGCCGCGAAAAAACTCGGTTATGCCGAAATCGGCACCGCGCGGGTCAAGGTCGAGGGCATCGACCCGCAACAATGGTGGGCCGCCAAGGGCCGTCCGGCGCCTTTGATGCTCAACGAGCCGCAAGTCGCGCAGAATGCTGCGCCGGTGATCACGGCTTCGGCCGGTACCATCGAGCAGTGGACTCCACCGCCGCAGCAACATGCCTCTGACACTGTACCTGTACAGATCAGCGCAAAAAAAAACGCTTCTGCACCAGCGTCTGGCCAGTATCTGCAGGTGGGCGCGTTCGCCAACCCGGACGCTGCAGAGCTCCTGAGGTCGAAGCTCAGCGGGATGGTGAGCGCTCCGGTGTTCATCAGCTCGATCGTGCGCAATCAGCAGACCCTGCACCGGGTACGCCTGGGACCGATCGGTTCGCCGGGTGAAATTGCCCAGGTACAGAACAGCGTGCGCTCGGCCAATCTTGGTTCGCCAAGCGTGGTCACCGAGTAAGTAATACGTAGCACTTGATTGACGGTTCACCAGCGATTGGGGGGTGAACCAGGTTGTTGGCTCGTCGAAGAACAAAAGCCCGGCAAGGGTGACTGGAGTGAGCAACTGAACACGCGATGACTCGTAGGGTTTGTTCGAGAACTCGCCGAGCGGCGATCAAGCAAGGCAAAAACAGGTGAGGAAGCGGAGTGTAGGGGACCTACATGAGCATTCCGAGTCTGTTTTTAACGCAGCTTGATCGTCGCGCAGGCAGTTATCGGACAAAGCCTGAAGGTTATTTGATTAGTTTTTGCCTTTGGGCAAGTTTCCATTAGCGATTTCGAGAGACGGATGAACATCACCACCTTTGCCAAACGCCTGTGTCTGCTAGTCCCGCTGCTCCTCTCGCCAGCCGCCTTCGCGGCCGAGATGATGCCGTCGCCACCTCAACTGGCCGCAAAAGCCTACGTGCTCATGGACGCCAGCAGCGGCAACGTGCTGGTGGAGAACAACGGTGACCAGCGTCTGCCACCGGCCAGCCTGACCAAACTGATGACCGCGTACATCGCTACGCTGGAAATCCGTCGCGGCCAGATCGGTGAAAACGATCCAGTGACCATCAGCGAAAACGCCTGGCGCACCGGCGGCTCGCGGATGTTCATCAAAGTCGGCTCGCAAGTGACCGTCAGCGACCTGCTGCACGGCATCATCATCCAGTCCGGCAACGACGCCAGCGTCGCGGTTTCCGAGCACATCGCCGGCAGCGAAGACGCCTTCGCCGACCTGATGAACAAGACCGTCGCCGATCTGGGCATGACCAATACCCACTTCATGAACCCGACTGGTCTGCCGAACCCTGAGCACTACTCGTCGGCTCACGACATGGCGATCCTGGCTCGCGCGATCATCCACGAAGACCCGGCTCACTACGCGATCTACTCGCAGAAAGAGTTCTTCTGGAACGGCATCAAGCAACCTAACCGCAACCTGCTGCTGTGGCGCGACAAGACCGTTGACGGTCTGAAAACCGGTCACACCGACGAAGCCGGCTACTGCATGGTGTCCTCGGCCGTACGTGACGGCATGCGCCTGATCGCCGTAGTGTTCGGCACCAACAGCGAAGTGGCTCGCGCCGCCGAGACCCAAAAGCTGCTGACCTACGGTTTCCGCTTCTTCGAAACCCAGACCTTCTACCAGAAGGGCACCGAACTGGCTCAGGCCCCGGTGTGGAAAGGCACCACCAATCAAGTCAAGGCCGGCCTGGCTGAAGACCTGACCATGACCCTGCCGAAAGGCCAGCTGAAGAAGCTCGCTGCCAGCATGACCATGAACCCGCAACTGACCGCGCCAATCGCCAAGGGCGACGTGATCGGTAAAGTCGAAGTGAAACTGGACGACAAGGTAGTGCACAGCGCCGACCTGATCGCTCTGGACGCTGTCGAGGAGGGTGGTATCTTCCGCCGCATGTGGGATAGCATCCGTCTATTCTTCTACGGCTTGTTCAACTGATTCGAGTTGACCTGCATGGCCCCGTTCCGATCCGGAGCGGGGCCTTGTTCGTTACCGGGCTTACGCTTACGAGGCCGTTACGCCATGACCGATACCGAAGTAAAGGCGCCAAAGATCGAATTTCCGCAGGTTGATTATCCGGTTAAGGTGATCAGCGATACGGGCGTCGGCAACAAAGACAAGATCATCGACATCGTCAAGAAACACGCCAAGATCAACGATGAGCGTGTCGACGAGCGTCAAAGCAGCAACGGCAAGTACACCACCATCCAGTTACACATCGTCGCGACCGACCAGGATCAGCTGTACAACATCAACAGCGAACTGCGGGCAACCGGTTTCGTGCACATGGTGTTGTGATGTCCGGCACGCTGGGCTTTCGCGAGCTTGGCCAGATGGCTTACGAGCCGGTCTGGCATGCCATGCAACGCTTTACCAACGAACGCGGCAGTGATGCCGCCGACGAAATCTGGCTCGTCGAACACCCGCCGGTGTTCACCCAGGGCCAGGCTGGCAAGGCCGAACACCTGTTGCTGCCGGGGGATATCCCGGTGGTGCAGGTCGACCGCGGCGGGCAGGTGACCTACCATGGCCCCGGCCAATTGGTGGCGTACCTGCTGCTGGATGTGCGCAAACTGGGGTTTGGTGTACGAGACCTGGTCACGCGCATGGAGCGGTGCCTGATCGAACTGCTGGCCAGCTACGGTGTGACCGCAGCCGCCAAGCCAGACGCTCCCGGCGTCTACGTCGACGGAGCGAAAATTGCTTCTCTGGGTTTGCGGATTCGCCACGGTTGTTCCTTTCATGGCCTGGCCCTGAACGTGGACATGGACCTGGAACCGTTTCGACGGATTAATCCCTGCGGCTACGCCGGGCTGGCGATGACCCAGCTGAGCGACCATGCAGGATCGATTGAATTTGCCGAGGTAAGTGCCCGGCTGCGCGCGCAGCTCGTCAAACACCTCGACTATGCTGAGCAGACGACCCTGACGGGCGGAATCGACTGATATGACTACTGATGCAGTGCAAACCATGATCCCGACGCTCGACGTGACCGAGCGCCCGGCCCCGCGTCCCAAGGTTGAAGCCGGCGTCAAGCTGCGCGGCGCCGAGAAGGTTGCACGCATCCCGGTGAAGATCATTCCGACCACCGAACTGCCGAAGAAACCCGACTGGATCCGCGTGCGCATCCCGGTTTCGCCGGAAGTCGACCGCATCAAGAGCCTGCTGCGCAAGCACAAGCTGCACAGCGTCTGCGAAGAAGCGTCCTGCCCGAACCTGGGCGAGTGCTTCTCCGGCGGCACCGCGACCTTCATGATCATGGGTGACATCTGCACCCGTCGCTGCCCGTTCTGCGACGTGGGTCATGGCCGTCCGAAGCCACTGGACGTCAACGAGCCGGAAAGCCTGGCCATCGCCATCGCCGACCTGAAACTCAAGTACGTGGTGATCACCTCGGTTGACCGCGACGACCTGCGTGACGGCGGTGCCCAGCACTTTGCCGACTGCATCCGCGAAATCCGCAAACTGTCGCCGAACGTGCAGCTCGAGACCCTGGTCCCGGACTACCGTGGCCGCATGGACATCGCCCTGGAAATCACCGCGGCCGAGCCGCCGGATGTGTTCAACCACAACCTGGAAACCGTGCCGCGTCTGTACAAGGCCGCGCGTCCGGGTTCGGACTACCAGTGGTCGCTGACCCTGCTGCAACGCTTCAAGCAGATGATGCCGCACATTCCGACCAAGTCCGGCCTGATGCTGGGTCTGGGCGAGACCGACGACGAAGTCATCGAAGTCATGAAGCGCATGCGCGAACACGACATCGACATGCTGACCCTGGGCCAGTACCTGCAACCGTCCCGCAGCCACTTGCCGGTGCAGCGTTTCGTGCACCCGGACACCTTCGCCTGGTTCGCCGAGGAAGGTTACAAGATGGGCTTCAAGAACGTCGCGTCCGGCCCGTTGGTGCGTTCTTCGTACCACGCCGACGAGCAGGCGAAACTGGTCAAGGCCGAGCTGCTCGGTTCCTGATTCAGCGCTGAATGAAAAAATGCCCGCCGAGGCTTCAGTGCCCGGCGGGCATTTTTTTGCCCGGCCTACACTCGTTACTGACTTTTCCTGCAATCTGCGGCGCGGCTGAGCCTCTTCTGTTTGTCGCCGTTCCTGACTACTGTGTGAGCATGACTTCACACAGGGAGATCCATGGATGACTGTTCGACCCACCCACACCCTTTTTCCGCACAAGCCTGTGCCGGCGCTGCCGTCGGAAGGGTTGATAGGCGTTATTGCGCCAGCCGGCCCCGGCACGCTGGATACCGAAAAGGCTGTTCAGTGGATGCGCGCCCGGGGTTACGGTCTTCGGGTGTTCCCTGGCGTCTACGAGAAGGATGGCTATCTGGCCGGCAGCGACGAGGTGCGGCTCAACGATCTGCACGCCGCGTTCGCTGACGAAGAGGTCGATGCGATCATTTGCCTGCGCGGTGGTTACGGCACGCCAAGGTTACTGGACCGGATCGACTACGACTTGCTGAGCCGCCATGCCAAGCCCTTCGTCGGTTACAGCGACATCACCGCGCTGCATCTGGCCATCAGTCGCTACGCCGGGTTCGTGACCTTTCACGGGCCACTGTTGAATGCCGACTTGCTGGGGGACAAGGAGCCGCCGACGGTGACGTCGTTCTTCGCCATGCTGCGCGGTCAGTTGAAGACCGGCAGTGTGCTGAGTCATCCGGTGGCTTATCCGTTGACCACGGTAGAACCCGGCATTGCCCACGGGCGTTTGCTGGGCGGCAATCTGGCGATGATCGCTGCGACCTTGGGTACGCCTTATGAAATCGACGTCGAAGGAGTGATTCTGCTCATCGAGGACGTCAACGAGCCGCTGTATAGGATCGACCGCTTGCTGACCCAGATGCGTCTGGCGGGAAAATTGGCCAGGTTGCGCGGCGTGTTGGTCGGGGATGTGGCGGGCGTGGATGTTGAGGCCTTGAACCGTTTGCTCAAACAGACCTTTGAGCCACTGCGGATTCCGGTGCTGTCAGGCTGGCGCAGCGGGCATTGTGATCCGAACCTGACGTTGCCGATGGGGGCGCTGGTTCGGCTGGATGCGGGGAAGAAGGAGTTGATGCTGGAGCAGGATGTGGTGATTCGCTAACCGCCCCCTGAAACAAAACCGCCGCCTGAAGAGGCGGCGGTTTTTTTTACTGGCTACGCAAGCTTTCCAGCAGCTTGTGCGTCGGGTAACCGTCCGCGGGCCAGCCAAATGACTGCTGCGCACTGCGGATCGCCTTGCGCGTATTGGCACCGATGATGCCGTCGGCGGTGCCCGCGTCGTAGTTGCGCGCGGTCAGCAGGTTCTGCAGTTCGATGCGTTCGGTGCGGCTCAGCGGCAGATCATCTTTTGGCCAGGTGCCGTTGATCAGGCCTGCGCCGTTGAAGCGTTCGGACAACAGGCTGACGGCCAGGGCATAGGACGACGAGTTGTTGTACTTGAGGATCGCCCGGAAGTTATCGAGGATCAGGAACGCTGGGCCACGATAACCGGCCGGCAGCAGCAGGGCGGCCGACAGTTGTTCGGAGCCGGCCGGTGCCTGGCCGCCGTTGGGCAGAATCACGCCCAGTTGCCGCCATTCGGCGACACTTTTGCGAATCGCACCGTCTGCCAGGGTGTAGTTGAAACCGCTCGGCAGCTGCACCTCGAAGCCCCACGGCTGGCCACGCTGCCAGCCGGAGCTTTGCAGGTAGTGCGCGGTCGAGGCCAATGCGTCAGCCGGGCTGCCCCAGATGTCGCGGCGACCGTCACCGTCGAAATCCACGGCGTGGGTGTTGTAGGTGGTCGGGATGAACTGGGTCTGGCCCATGGCGCCGGCCCAGGAGCCGAGCATCTTCTCTGGCGTGATGTCACCCTGTTGCAGGATTTGCAGCGCCGCAATCAGTTGCGCGTGGGCAAAGCCCGGGCGGCGGCCTTCATAGGCCAGGGTCGCCAGGGAGTTGATCACCGACTTGGTGCCCTGGAACTGGCCGAAATTGCTTTCCATCCCCCACACCGACACGAGCGCCTGGCGATCGACACCATAGCGTTGCTCGATGCGTTGCAGGATGTCGGCGTACTGGTTGATCAGCGCCTGGCCTTTGCGCACGCGCAGTGGCGACAGGGCGCCATCCAGGTATTCCCATACCGGACGGGCGAACTCCGGCTGGCTGCGGTCGGCGCGGATCACGCTGGCGTCGAAACTGACGTTGGCAAAGGCGCGATCGAAGACGTCGGCGCGAATCCCGGCAGCCAAGGCGTCCTTGCGGAAGCCGGCCTGCCACTCGGCGAAGGTCTGGGTCGGTTGCAGGTCGAGGTCGTCACCGGACGGCACTACCGGCGGGATGATCGCGGGGGCCGTGGCAACAGGAGCGGTCTGAAGCGGTTGAGCGTCGGCGGCGGTGGGTTTTTCCGCGCAGGCGACAAGCAGTACGAAACTTGTGGCAGCGATCAGTTGGCGAAAGGGCCAACGACGGGAAAGACTAAGGGGCATGCACAGGTCCAGAGGATACGAATCAGGTGCAGACCTTAACATGAGGAAGGGGTGCTGCGCTTCAAGCGGCCAGAAAGTAAGAAGCCTCCCAGCTGTCAGACTGGAAGGCTTCGCGGCGGTAGCTGCCTTTACCCTTTGTTGGTCGTTCCTGGCGGCTGCGGAACAGGGGTTGGGCGACGATGGATTTGGCCTTGTTATGGCCATGTTTCGATGGCTTTTTGCTCATGAGGGTTCTCGCGAGTGAGTGGGTTTTGCGCGGCAAATGATCTGCCGATGTGGAGCATCTGTCTATAGGACTGAAGGCGGGATGTTCTGTAGGAAATGGTCTGTACAAAGAAAACGGGATCGCAGTGTGCGATCCCGGGTTTCATTCGGCAGGTAACGTCAGACGCTGACCGGCCATCAACAGCGCCAGCCGACTGAGGCTCATCCACGGCGAGCCGGCCGCCTGACCCTTGATTTGCGCGTCGATGCGCTGGGCCTCGAGCAACAATTGCGCCCAGCGTTGCGCCGAGTAGCGTTGCAGGGCTTTGCTCATCAGCGGTTTGCGCTTGTCCCAGACCGGCGGTTTCGCCTGGCTGAAGCACTTGTCCAGCGGCGTGCCCTGGCTGTACTGCAACGAGATATTGGCCAGCAGGCGCAACTCCCGCGCCAGGGCCCAGAGAATCACCGGCGGCTCGACACCTTCGCCGCGCAGCCCTTCGAGCATGCGCAAGGCGTGAGCCGGTTCGCCGTTGAGCACCGCATCGGTCAGGCCGAACACATCGAAGCGCGCACTGTCGGCCACGGCCGCCTGCACGGTTTCGACGCTGATCTGCCCGCCCTCGGCCATCAGTTTGAGCTTCTCGATCTCCTGCGCAGCAGCTAGCAGGTTGCCTTCGACCCGCGCGGCAATCAGTTCGACTGCGTCCTGACTGGCCGACAATCCGGCCTGGGACAGGCGTTGGCGAATCCAGCTCGGCAACTGGTTGGCATCCACCGGCCAGATCTGGATGAACTGGGTCTGCTGACCTTCGACCAGCGCCTTGCCCCACTTGGTCTTCTGCGCGCTGCCGTCCAGCTTGGGCAAGCTGATCAGCAGCACCGTGTCTTCAGCGGGGCGCGAGCAGTATTCGATCAGTGCGGCAGCGCCCTTGTCACCGGGCTTGCCGGAGGGCAGGCGCAGTTCCAGCAGGCGCTTTTCGGCGAACAGCGACATGCTGGCGCCGGCCTGCAGCAACGTGCCCCAATCGAAATTGGCGTCGGCGGCGAAGACCTGGCGTTCGTCGAACCCCTGCTGACGGGCAGCGGAGCGAATGGCGTCGGCGGCTTCCTGACACAGCAGCGGGTCATCGCCGCTGATGATGTAGACCGGCGCGAGGGCACCTTGCAGGTGTTTGCCGAGTTGGGCGGGAGCGAGCTTCATAAGAAACGGCGAACGGGGCGCCTGAGCGCCCCGAACGTCTTACTGCTGCGGCAGTTCGAGCGGCGACTGACGCGGGGTTTCCGCTTCAGCCTTCTGCGCCGCTTCCAGGGCGTCGGCTTCTGCCTTGGCCCGGTCGTTGGCGGCTTGTTGCAGAGCTTCCAGCTGAGCCGGAGTCAGCTGCTGCAGGCGCAGCATCATGCGCTGTACCAGCTCGCGGCGTGTCTCGTTGCGGGCATCGTTGGCTTCCTGGTCGGAACCCACCAGGTTGTTGCCGTCGTGGATGAACACTTTCTGCACTTCAAGCTTGTCGCTTTTGAGCAGCAGGTTCTTGTCGCCACGGATGTCGTAGCTGAGCACAGTATTTACCTGATACTCGCCAGTACGGCCGGCGCCAGCGTAGCTGAGGATACGCTGGTTTTCCTGCTCGTCGGCCAGGTACAGCTTGTACGGCGCACCGGAGACGATCTTGACGCCGCTGGCCTCCAGCAGCTGACGCAGTTGCGTCACGGTTTCGCCGTAGGCGTTGCGGGCGCTCAGGTCGAGTTCCTTGATCGCCAGTTCGGTGGTGCCGGTGCCGCGCAGCTGGAAACCGCAGGCGCTCAACAGGACCGCGAGGCCCATCACCAGCAGATTGCGTTTGATCATTGTGTTGCTCCCCTTGAAACCATGTGGGCCGACCTTGCGGCCCGAAAGGTTTTACAGGGCGCCAGGCAAGCCCGGCGCCCGATCCAATTAGCTGGCGACGATATTGACCAGTTTCCCGGGCACTACGATCACTTTGCGAATAGTCAGGCCGTCGACGAAGCGCAGCACGTTTTCGTTGGCACGGGCCGCGGCTTCGACTTCTTCACGGGTTGCGGCGGCCGGCATTTCGATCTGGCCGCGCAGCTTGCCGTTGACCTGGATGACCAGCGTCAGGCTGTCCTGCACCAGCGCGCTTTCGTCCAGCACCGGCCAGCCGGCGTCGATCACCGGTTCGGCGTGGCCCAGTCGATTCCACAGCTCATGGCTGATGTGCGGCGTGATTGGCGCCAGCAGCAGCGTCACGGCTTCCAGACCTTCCTGAACCAGTGCGCGATCCTGTTCGGTTTCCTGCGCAGCTTTTTCCAGCACGTTCATCAGCGTCATCACCTGAGCGATGGCGGTGTTGAATTTGTGGTTCTGGCCGACGTCGTGGCTGGCCTGCTTGATCGCCTGGTGGATCGAACGGCGGATGACTTTCTGTTCGTCATTCAGGCCGGTCACGTCCAGTTTGCCCGGCAGGCCCTGAGTAACGTGGGCCTGAGCCAGACGCCAGACGCGCTTGAGGAAGCGGTGTGAGCCTTCCACGCCGGAGTCGGACCACTCAGCGCTCATGTCAGGTGGCGAAGCGAACATCATGAACAGACGGCAGGTGTCGGCGCCGAACTGATCGATCATCGACTGTGGGTCGACGCCGTTGTTCTTCGACTTGGCCATCTTCTCGGTGCCGCCGATTTCCACCGGCAGGCCGTCCGCGATCAGCTTGGCGCTGATGACCTTGGCCTTGCTGTCGCGCTCGAGTTCCACGTCCGCCGGGTTGAACCAGGTGTAGGCACCGTTGGCTTCACGACGATAGTAAGTCTCGGCGACCACCATGCCCTGGGTCAGCAGGTTCTTGAACGGCTCGTTGGAGCTCACCAGGCCTTCGTCGCGCATCAGCTTGTGGAAGAAGCGCGCGTAGAGCAGGTGAAGAATGGCGTGTTCAATACCGCCGATGTACTGATCCACCGGCAACCAGTGGTCAGCTGCGGATTTTTCCACCAGACCGCCTTCAAAGTGCGGCGAGGCGTAACGGGCGTAGTACCAGGACGACTCGACGAAAGTGTCCATGGTGTCGGTTTCACGCTTGGCAGGCTGGCCGCATTTCGGGCAGGTGCACTCGTAGAACTCGGGCATGCGTGCCAGCGGCGAACCGGCGCCGTCCGGCACCACGTCTTCCGGCAGTACGACTGGCAACTGATCTTCTGGTACCGGCACGTCACCGCAGGCATCGCAGTGGATGATCGGGATCGGGCAGCCCCAGTAGCGCTGGCGGCTGATGCCCCAGTCGCGCAGGCGGAACTGGGTGCGCGAGGCGCCCAGCTCTTTCTTGATCAGGGCGACTTCCATGGCGTCGAACGCGCCAGCGAAGTCCAGGCCGTCGAACTCGCCGGAGTTGATCAGCGTGCCGTGCTCGCCATAGGCGTCTTGCCACGGAGCCGGGTTGGTTTCACCGGAACTGGTGCGAACCACGGATTTGACCGGCAGGTTGTACTTGTGGGCGAACTCGAAATCGCGCTCGTCGTGAGCCGGCACCGCCATGACCGCGCCATCGCCGTAGTGCATCAGCACGTAGTTGGCGACCCACACCGGCAGTTTTTCACCGGTCAGCGGGTGCTCGACGAACAGGCCGGTCGGCAGGCCTTTCTTCTCTTGAGTGGCGACGTCGGCTTCGGCGACGCTGCCGCCCTTGCATTCGGCGATGAACGCTTGCAGCTCAGGGTTATTCTTCGCGGCAAGGGCCGCCAGGTGGTGCTCGGCAGCCACGGCAACATAGGTTGCGCCCATCAGGGTGTCCGGACGGGTGGTGAAGACTTTCAGGGTGCCGCTTTCGCCGATCGAATCGACGTTGTACGGGAACTGCACTTCCATCCCGCGCGACTTGCCGATCCAGTTGCGCTGCATGGTCTTGACCTGTTCCGGCCAGCCGGTCAGTTCGTCGAGACTCTCCAGCAGCTCATCCGCGTAAGCGGTGATCTTGAAGTAGTACATCGGGATTTCGCGCTTTTCGATCAGCGCGCCGGAACGCCAGCCGCGACCGTCGATCACCTGTTCGTTGGCCAGAACGGTCTGGTCGATCGGGTCCCAGTTCACGGTACCGTTCTTGCGGTAGATCACGCCTTTTTCGAACAGGCGAGTGAACAGCCACTGTTCCCAACGGTAGTAATCAGGCTTGCAGGTGGTGACTTCGCGCGACCAGTCCACCGCCAGACCCAGGCTGCGCAGCTGGGATTTCATGTAGGCGATGTTTTCGTAGGTCCACTTGGCCGGGGCCACGTTGTTCTTCATCGCGGCGTTTTCCGCCGGCATGCCGAAGGCGTCCCAACCCATCGGTTGCAGAACGTTCTTGCCGAGCATGCGCTGGTAGCGGGAGATCACGTCGCCGATGGTGTAGTTGCGCACGTGCCCCATGTGTAGCTTGCCGCTGGGGTAAGGGAACATCGACAGGCAGTAGTAAGTCTCCTTGCCTGGCTGTTCACTGACTTCAAAGGACTTTTGCTCGTCCCAGAACGACTGGGCGGCGGCTTCGATTTCACGGGGCTGATATTGTTCGTGCATGGCTACTTTTGTACTGGATAGGGGTGGCCTAATCCTCTTCAATGCGACATCCGGAGCGGGCCGGACGGGCTGGAAGTGGAGTTACAGGAAGCGCCGTAGCATACATGACCGCGCTTGGCCTAGGGAAACCCTGATTGCAGCCGTTTGACCGGGCAAAATCGCGGCGAGGGCCGTTGGTCGCGGCGTGCAGCCGGTTTGTGCAGCGAAGCTAAGCTCTAACTGGGGAGTGAGTCTTATCTTCAATGAGGTGAGGGATGGTGGAGTCACAGCAAAAAAACGTTACCAAACCCGAGTTGTACGAGCGGTTGATCGATCGCCTGGGGACGGCCCTGGACGCTGCAAAAACCGCTGTCCGGCTGCGCGACGAGCGCCCCCTGGAGCTGGAATTGCGTGGCTTGAGCCCCGCCGAGTTCGAACTGGTCAAGGCCTATCTGGATCGCAGTGAGCGTGAAACCCACGGATATCTGTCACAGGCAGTGAAGCAACTCGATGCACCCCGTTCGGCCAAAGTCATCTGGCTCAAGGACAAGGCGCCCGGCAGAGACACCGTCAAGGTTCGGACTCTGCAGGCCAAGTAAACGCATGGCAGGTCAAAAAACGGATCTTTTTCAACGGGATCCGACCCTACTGGTTGTCGCGCTGTACTAACCCACTTAGGCTTCGGGCATCTCTGGAGATGCTCGATGCCTTTTCGTTATTTCATTAAACAACTTCTATTGCCGCCCGGCCTTCTCTTGCTGCTGTTGCTCGTCGCCTGGTGGTTGCGACGTTCGCGCCCGCGACTGGCCGCGCTGTGCTTTGCCCTGGGTTTTGGCGGTTTCCTGCTGATGAGTCTGCCGGTGGTCGTGCAATGGGGCGCCAAGGCCCTGGAGCGCGAGCCGCCGCTGGCCCGGGAAGACTGGACAAGCCTTGCGCAACGCGCCGATGCGATTGTGGTACTGGGCTCCGGTCGCGAGCGCGGTGATCTGGCCTGGGGCGAGGATCAGCCGACCGGTATCGGGCTCGAACGGCAGCGTTATGCGGCGCGGTTGGCCAAGGCCTCAGGGTTGCCGATTCTGACCAGCGGTGGCCTGCATTACGGTACGCCACCGAGCGAAGCCAGGCTGATGGCCGATTCGCTACGCGATGATTTCGGTGTGACGGTGCGTTGGCAGGAGGGGGAGAGCCGCACCACGTGGGAGAACGCCGCCTTCAGCGCCAAGATGCTGTTGCCGGAGGGCGTCAAGCGTGTCGTGCTGGTGACCCAGGCCTGGCACATGCCGCGAGCGGTGTGGAGTTATCAACAGGCTGGATTCGAAGTGGTGCCGGCGCCGGTCGGTTTCCTCGGCACTGACAATGCCCGGCCGTTTGGCGGCTGGATGCCGGAGTTCAAGTCGATCTGGCAAAGCGGGCAGTTGTTGAACGAGGCGGTGGGGCAGATCGGCTACTCGTTGTTCTACCGAGGGGAAGACAGCGCCGATTGATCACTCCCGCGCAGAACGCGGGAGTGATCGGGTTTTTACAGAGTCTTGGACATCCGGTTGGTCATCAGCGCCCAGCCAAACAGCACCACACACAGGATGATCAGCGGCCACGAGCGCCATTGCAGGTACGGCGTCAGGTTATGCATCGGCACCACTTCGCCGTAGAGCACGCCTTGTTCGAACTGCGGAATGCGCTCGGTAATCTGCCCGTACGGGTTGATCAGGCCGGTCACGCCGTTGTTGGTCGCACGAATCATCCAGCGCCCGGCTTCAAGGGCGCGCATCTGCGCCATCTGCAAGTGTTGCAGCGGGCCGATCGAGGTGCCGAACCAGGTGTCGTTGCTGATGGTCAGCAGCAGGTCGCTGCGTGCCGCCAGACTGGCGGCGAACTCCGGGTACACCACTTCGTAGCAGATGAACGGTGCAATCTGATAACCCTTGGCCTGCAACAGAGCCTGATCGGCAGGGCCACGGGCGAAATCGGACATCGGCAGGTCGAAGAACGCGATCAGCCCGCGCAGGATGTCCTGCAGCGGTACGTACTCGCCGAACGGCACCAATTTTTGCTTCAGGTAAGTGCCGTCGCCTTCGCCGACCACGGTGATGCCGTTGAAGAAGCGCTTCTCGTGACGCACTGTCTGGCGGATCGGCACACCGGTGATCAGCGCCGATTTACGCTCGGCGGCGAAGTTGCCCATCATGGTCAGGTAGCCCTCGGCGGACTCCTTGAGTACCGGTACGGCGGTTTCCGGCCAGATCAGCAGGTCCACCGGTTTCGAACGGAAGCTCAGGTCGCGGTACAGCGCCAGTTGCGCGTTGAGTTCGGCGGGGTCCCATTTCATGCTTTGCGCGACGTTGCCCTGAATCGCAGCAACACTCAGTGGTGCGCCAGCCGGACTGGTCCAGGCATGGCCCTTCAGCGCGATACCCGCCACCCACGGCCCGACCAGCAATACCAGGCCCGCAGCGATAAAGCCCTTGCGACCGGTCTGCAGCAGGCGTGGTGCGTTGTAGATCAGGGCGGCGGTCAGCGCCAGGACGAACGACACCAGCCACATCCCGCCTACCGGCGCGAGCCCGGCCAGCGGGCCGTCGAGCTGGCTGTAACCGGAGTACAACCACGGGAAACCGGTAAGGAACCAGCCACGGAACGCTTCCTGGCCAACCCACAGCGCAGCGAAGGCCAGGGCATCGGCCAGCGGCGCCTCGTTGCGACGCAGCCAGCGCGCCCAGAGCCAGGCGGGCAGGGCGAAGAACCAGGCAATGGCCGCCGTGAAAATCAGCATCAGGAACCCGGCCAGCAGCACCGAAGCGCCGCCGAAGTGATGGATGCTGTAGTAGATCCAGCTGGTGCCAGCGCCGAACAGGCCGAAGCCGAAGCACCAGCCGCGACCCAGCGCCTGGCGCGGGCTCAGCTCGCGCAGGCCGGCATAGAACAGGCCGACCGCCAGCAAGGCCAGCGGCCAGAGATCGAACGGTGCCAGAGCGAAGGTGGTGATTGCACCGGCCGCCACGGCCAGCAGGTTACCGGGCCAGCCGGGGCGGGTTGTCCAGCGCATTTCAGTCCTTAAATTTACCGGGCGATTGGCGTGAGTCGCAGCAAATGAATCCGACGGCTGTCGGCGTTCAGGATGCGGAAACGATAGGCGCCGATTTCAGTGATTTCGTTGCGTTTTGGCAAGTGCCCGAACGCGCTCATCACCAGCCCGCCGACGGTGTCGAACTCGTCGTCGGAGAATTCGCTGTCGAAGAACTCGTTGAAGTTCTCGATCGGCGTCAGGGCCTTGATCAGGAAATCACCGCTGGGCAGCGGCTTGATGTAGCTGTCTTCTTCGACATCGTGCTCGTCTTCGATGTCGCCGACGATCTGCTCAAGCACGTCTTCGATGGTCACCAGACCCGCCACACCGCCGTATTCGTCGATCACGATGGCCATGTGGTTGTGGTTGGCGCGGAATTCACGCAGCAACACGTTCAGACGCTTGGACTCCGGCACGAACGTGGCCGGGCGCAGCAGATCCTTGATGTTGAAACTGTCGCCGTTCTCCTTGAGGATCAGCGGCAGCAGATCCTTGGCCAGCAACACGCCCATCACGTCGTCATGGCTTTCGCCGATGACCGGGTAGCGCGAGTGGGCCGAGTCGACCACGGCAGGGAGGAATTCGCGGGGTGTCTGGGTCGCCTTGATGCTGATCATCTGCGAGCGCGGCACCATGATGTCGCGTACTTGCAGGTCAGCCACCTGAATGGCGCCTTCGACGATGGCCAGCGCTTCGCTGTCCAGCAGTTTGTTCTGATGTGCATCGCGCAGCAGCTCCAGCAGCTCCTGGCGGTTCTTCGGCTCGTGGGCAAAAGCCTGGGTCAGTTTACCCAGCCAGGACTTCTGCCCGTTGCTCGATCGATCTTCGCTCATAGCGATTACTCTGAATCCTTTGTTGTAACGATAGGGGATGTTTCGGTTTCGTCGTCCGCGTACGGATCGGGATAACCCAATTCGGCAAGCAACTCGCGTTCCAGTGCTTCCATTTCCTCGGCTTCCTCGTCATCTATATGGTCGTAACCAAGCAGATGCAAGCAGCCGTGAATGACCAGATGTGCCCAGTGGGCGTTGAGTGACTTGCCCTGTTCGGCGGCTTCACGCTCAACCACGGCCACGCAGATCACCAGATCGCCCAGCAATGGAATGTCGAGAAACTCGTCGGGCACTTCGGCGGGAAAGGACAGGACGTTGGTCGCGTAATCCTTGTGGCGCCAGGTGTGATTCAGTTCGCGGCCTTCTTCTTCGTCGACCAGACGAATGGTCATTTCCGAATCGGCGGTGCACTGGCGCAGGGCCAGTTCGCACCATTGGCGGAATTCGGCTTCGGTCGGCGCGGACGCTTCGGTCGCGATTTGCAGGTCAAGCTCAAGCATCGTGGCGATTGTCCTTCGGTGTTTCATCGGCCACGCGATTTTCGAAGCGCTCGTAGGCTTCGACAATGCGTTGCACCAGCGGGTGGCGCACGACGTCTTTGGGCATGAAGTGGGTGAAGCTGATGCCCGGCACGTCTTTCAGGACTTCGATGACATGATGCAGTCCGGATTTGGTGCCGCGCGGCAGGTCGACCTGGGTGATGTCACCGGTGATCACCGCCGTGGAGCCGAAGCCGATACGGGTCAGGAACATCTTCATCTGCTCGACCGTGGTGTTCTGGCTCTCATCGAGAATGATGAAGCTGTTGTTCAGCGTGCGACCGCGCATGTAGGCCAGTGGCGCGACTTCGATCACCTGACGCTCGATCAGCTTGGCCACGTATTCAAAGCCGAGCATCTCGTAGAGCGCGTCGTAGAGTGGGCGCAGGTACGGGTCGATCTTCTGCGACAGGTCGCCGGGCAGGAAACCGAGTTTTTCACCCGCTTCGACCGCCGGACGCACCAGCAGGATGCGACGGATCTGCTCACGTTCCAGGGCATCCACGGCGCAGGCCACGGCCAGATAGGTCTTGCCGGTACCAGCCGGGCCGATACCGAAGTTGATGTCGTTGCCGAGGATTTCCTTCACATAGCGCAGCTGATTCAAGCCGCGAGGGCGAATCATGCCTTTCTTGGTGCGCAGGGCGACGGAGGCTTCGGCGGGGGCGTGGTTGTCCAGCTCGACGACGGAAGATTCCTGGAGGAACAGGTGAACCGTATCCGGCGACAGCTCTGAACCCTTGGTTTCCCGGTACAGGCGGCGAATCAGGTTTTCCGCAGAAGTGGTGAGCTTGGGTTCGCCGATCAGTTCGAACTGATTGCCGCGGTTGCGGATCTCGATGGCCAGGCGCTGTTCGATCAGGCGCAGGTGCTCGTCGAACTGCCCGCACAGATTGGCGAAGCGGCGAGCCTCAAAAGGCTCGAGGATAAAACGATGAGGTTCTATGGGTGCGTTCAAGGTCGTATTTAGCCGCCCTGGGGCAATTAGGATGAAATCAAGGATAACGCCAGTGGCCTGGGTGCGAAAGCTCTTAAAAAGCCTGGCACCGATTCAGCCGTCTGGCGGGGTCTCCTTGCGGTGTTACTGGATCAGCGAGCCGCGCAGCGAGTGCGGTTGTGCCGCATCGATGTGCACGTCGGCGAACTGACCGATCAGGGTCGGATTATCGCAGCGGAAGTTGACGATACGATTATTCTCGGTGCGCCCTTGCAGCTCGCCCGGGTCTTTCTTCGAATAGTCGGTCACCAGAATCCGCTGGATCGAACCGACCATTTGTCGGCTGATCTCGAAACCTTGCTGGTTCAGACGGTGCTGCAAGGCGTTCAGGCGTTCTTTCTTCAGCTCTTCCGGGGTGTCGTCGGCCAGGTCGGCAGCCGGGGTGCCCGGGCGCTGGCTATAGACGAACGAGTAGGAAAAGTCGAAACCGACGTCGGCAATCAGCTTCATGGTCTGTTCGAAATCTTTCTCGGTTTCCCCCGGGAAGCCGACGATGAAGTCCGAGCTGATGCAGATGCCCGGTACGGCGGCGCGCAGTTTGCGCAGCTTGGACTTGTACTCCAGCGCTGTGTGGTTGCGCTTCATCGCCGCCAGGATCCGGTCCGAACCGGACTGCACCGGCAAGTGCAGATGCTTGACCAGTTCCGGCACGTCGGCGTGGGCCTGGATCAGGCTGTCGGAGAATTCCAGCGGGTGCGAAGTGGTGTAGCGGATGCGGTCGATGCCGTCGACAGCGGCGACAACACGGATCAATTCCGCCAGATCCGCCAGGCGCCCGTCATGGGTCGCGCCGCGATAACCGTTGACGTTCTGCCCCAGCAGGGTCACTTCACGCACGCCGTTTTCGGCCAAGTGAATGATTTCGGCGATCACGTCGTCGAACGGCCGGCTGACTTCTTCGCCGCGGGTGTAAGGCACTACGCAGAACGTGCAGTACTTGCTGCAGCCTTCCATCACCGACACGTAGGCGCTCGGGCCGTCAATGCGCGGCTCGGGCAGGTGGTCGAACTTTTCGATTTCCGGGAACGAGACGTCCACTTGCGGCAGCTTGCTGATGCGCGCGGCGTCGATCATTTCCGGCAGACGGTGCAGGGTCTGCGGGCCGAAGACCACGTCGACGTACGGGGCGCGATCCCGGATCGCCGCACCTTCCTGGCTGGCCACGCAACCGCCGACGGCGATCACCATGTCCGGGTTCGCCAGTTTCAGTTCGCGCCAGCGACCGAGTTGGGAGTACACCCGGTCCTGGGCGCGTTCGCGGATCGAGCAGGTGTTGAGCAGAATCACGTCGGCATCTTCGGCGCGCGCCGTGACTTCCAGGGCCTGGTGTTCGCCCAGCAGATCGACCATGCGCGAGCTGTCGTACTCGTTCATCTGGCAACCGTGGGTTTCGATGTAAAGCTTCTTGGCCATGGAATAGGGTCGTCACGTGGTTCAAAGAACCGCGCATTATAGGGAACATGTCCCCAGGTTCCTACCGTTGCGCGTCCGGCGGCTATGCTATAGTTCGCGCCCTCATTTTTACCCCGATGTGTTGTCCGCCCGCCATGACCAAACGCGAAGCTCCAATCTACAAGGTGATATTCCTCAACCAGGGCCAGGTGTTCGAAATGTACGCCAAGCAGATCTATCAAAGTGATCTGTGGGGCTTCCTGGAAGTGGAAGAGTTCGTCTTTGGCGAGCGCACCCAGGTGGTCGTCGATCCGAGCGAAGAGAAGCTCAAGGCGCAATTCGAAGGCGTGGTGCGCAGCTTTGTACCGATGCATTCGATCGTGCGCATCGACGAAGTGGAACGCCTCGGTACGCCGAAAATCAGCGAAGCTCGCGGTGCGGTCGGCAATGTGATGCCGTTTCCGGTGCCGATGCCCGAGAAGTAAGCGGGGCGGGAGACGGGATTACGGAAGCGGAGAGAACGGCGTACGGCCGTCGGCGCTCTGCAGTTCCATCAGGTATTTACGGAAAATTTGCCCGAGCACCTGGGTGGCGGTTTCCAGGTCTTCGCGGGGCATTTTCTCGGCGACTTCGTCGGCGGTGTCCAGGGCATCTTCGGCGCCGTTGACCGCGGCCATCTTCAGCACGATGTACGCCTGAATGTTGTTGGCCTGCACGCCTTCACCGTGGAAGAACATGGTGCCGAGCTTGAATTGCGCCTGGGCGTGGCCTTGCAGCGAGGCCTTTTCGAAATAGCTCAGGGCTTGATTGAGGTCGCGCGGCGCATTCTTGCCGTCGTAGTAGAACTCACCCAACTCGTATTGCGCTTGCGCATCCCCCTCATCCGATGCCTTTTGGCAGGCGGCGAGGGCCTGCGTGACATCTTGCGGCTGAGTATTGAGGGTGCAACGACCCATCGCCGGGATCAACAACGAGTTGCCGCCTGCTTGTGCATGTGCGAGCAGTGGCTGAAGGAGCAACAGGCAGCCCAAGGCAAGGGTGCGGCCGGTGCGGTTCATGAGAATCGACTTACCTCTGAAGGGCGCGCGGACCCATCGAGGGATCCAATAAGCGCGCATTATGAAATAAGCAGGGCCAACCTTACAAAGTCTTTACTCGATTTTCTGCTGTGTGGGGAATATATCACCCGGTTTGCGGGATATTTTTGGCAGAAGCGTCGGAGAAAGCGCTGGAATGTAGGTGAAAGCTGACGCTGGCAATGGCCAACGTCAGCGATCAAGCCATTACTTCAGTTTGGCGAACGCGCGCTCGGCAGCGTCGAGGGTCAGTTTCAGCTCGGCTTCGCCGTGGGCGATCGAGGTGAAACCGGCTTCGAAGGCGCTCGGTGCCAGGTACACGCCACCTTCCAGCATCAGGTGGAAGAATCGACCGAACAGCGCTGCATCGCTGGCCATCACGTCTTCGAAAGTAACAATGTCGTCAGCGCCGCTGAAGTACAGACCGAACATGCCGCCAGCCTGAGTGGTCACGAACGGAATGCCCGCCGCGTCAGCGCGCTGTTGCAGGCCGTCGAGCAGGCGAGTGGTGTAATCGGTCAGCTCGGCGTGGAAGCCCGGACGGCTGATCAGGCGCAGGGTGGTCAGACCGGCGGCCATCGCCAGCGGGTTACCCGACAAAGTGCCCGCCTGATAGACCGGGCCCAGTGGCGCGATGCGTTCCATGATCGAACGCTTGCCGCCGAAGCAGCCGACCGGCATGCCACCGCCGATGATCTTGCCGAAGGTGGTCAGGTCCGGGGTCACGCCGTAGTAAGCCTGGGCACCGCCGAGGGCCACGCGGAAACCGGTCATCACTTCGTCGAAAATCAGCACCACGCCGTGCTTGTCGCACAGGCTGCGCAGGCCTTCGAGGAAGCCCGGTGCCGGCGGCACGCAGTTCATGTTGCCGGCCACCGGCTCGACGATGATGCAGGCGACGTCCTGGCCGACTTCGGCGAGCATTTTCTCAACGGCGTCGATGTCGTTGAACGGCAGGGTCAGGGTGTGTTTGGCGAACGCGGCCGGTACGCCGGCCGAGCTTGGCACGCCCTGGGTCAGTGCGCCGGAGCCGGCCTTGACCAGCAGGCTGTCGGAGTGACCGTGGTAGCAGCCTTCGAACTTGATGATGCTGTCGCGGCCGGTGAAGCCACGGGCCAGACGGATCGCACTCATGGTCGCTTCGGTGCCGGAGCTGACCATGCGTACCATCTCCATCGACGGCACCAGCGAGCAGACCAGATCGGCCATCTCGGTTTCCATCGCGGTCGGCGCGCCGTAGGACAGACCGTGTTGCAACTGGTTACGCACGGCGTCCAGCACGTCCGGATGACTGTGGCCGAGGATCATCGGGCCCCAGGAACCGACGTAATCCACATAACGCTTGTCGTCTTCGTCGGTGACGTAGGCGCCTTCGGCGTGCTTGAAGAACAGCGGCGTGCCGCCGACGCTCTTGAACGCGCGAACCGGCGAGTTCACGCCACCGGGAATGTGTTTCTGGGCGTTGGCAAACAGGGTTTCGGAACGAGACATGATCGGGCTCTCAAAAATCAGGATTTGAACAATTCGTTGAATGCGCGGGCGCGGCGGGTCACTTCGGCAGTGCTGTCAGCACCGAACAGGCCATGGACCACGGCCAGCAGATCGACACCGTGGGCCACCAGCGGCGCGGCGTTGTCGAGGGTGATGCCGCCAATCGCGCAGATCGGCAGGTGCAGCGTCTGGCGGGCCTGATCGAGCAGATCGAGGCTGCAGGTCGGCGCACCGGGTTTGGTGTTGGAGTTGAAGAAGCGGCCGAAGGCGACGTAACTCGCGCCTTCTTTGGCGGCTTGTTCGGCCAGTTCAAGCTGCGCGTGGCAGGTCGAACCGATGATTGCCTTTGAGCCGAGCAGGGCGCGGGTCGGCGACAATGGGCCGTCGGTCTGGCCCAGGTGCACGCCGACATTCAGGCGTGCGGCCAGTTCGGCGTCATCGTTGATGATCAACTGGGTCTTGTAGCGTTCGCACAGATCGCGCAGGGCTTCGGCCTCACGCAAGCGCCGGGCTTCGTCGCTGCTCTTGTCGCGGTATTGCAGGAGGGTGACGCCGCCCTCCAGCGCCGCCTCCACGTACGGCAGAAACTTGCCGGCCAGCAATGGACCGTCGGTAATGGCGTACAGGCCACGTAGTTTCATCAGGCAGACCTCACGACGTTACGAGCAGAAATCCAGCGGCAGACGACGCGGTACGAACTGGCCTTTGCCCAGTTGTTCGGCATCGCGCAGGGTGCGCCAGGTGTAATCCAGCGCAGTGCGCACGGCGCTGGCCAGGTTTTCGCCCAGTGCCAGTCGGCCGGCGAGGGTGCTGGCCAACGTGCAGCCGGAACCATGGTAGCTGCCGGGCAGACGCTGGCACTTGAAGGTTTCGCGCAGGCCGTCGCGGCTGTACAGGCGATTGTGGATCTCGGTTTCGTCGCCGTGACCGCCAGTGATCAGCAGGTTCTTGATGTACGGCAACAGTTTTTCAGCACACTCGTCCGCGGTGCCTTCTGGCAGTTCGGCGAGGATCCGGGCTTCGGGAAGGTTGGGGGTGGCGATGATCGACAGCGGCAGCAGGCGTTCGCGCATGGCGTAGCCGACTTCGTCCTTGCCCAGTCGTCCGCCGCCGCCGGCGCGCAGCACCGGGTCGCAGACCACTGGCAAGTGCGGGTGCGCCTGAAGCAGTTCGACAACGGTGTCGACCATTTCCAGGGAACCGAGCATGCCCAGTTTCACTGCCGCGACTTCGGAATCGTTGAGCACGGCATTGGCCTGGGCCAGTACCCACTCACGGTCGAGGACGCGAAAGTCAGTGACGTTGACGGTGTCTTGCACGGTCAGGGCGGTGACGGCCGGAGCCGCATGGCAACCCTGAGCGAGCAGGGCTTCGATATCTGCCTGCAAGCCGGCGCCACCACTGGGGTCGTGGCCGGAGAGACAGAGGACAACGGGGCGTGAGCTGTAGATATTCATGGTGCGCGAGCTTACCACCAAACCTGTTTTTCGGGTGTTGTGGCGCAGCGCTCGGCCGATAACCTCGGCAACTGGATCCACCGGGGTTTCCACAATCTGACCGAGCCAGCAGCTCTAGCTCGGTGTTTTGCTCTGAAACGCCCGTTCTAGAGCCTTTGTCGGAAAAATTTCCATGGTGCTCAATGGCCATCAACGGCTATGCTAGAGTGGATCCAAACCAATAACAGGTAATACCGGTTTTACGTCATCTCAAAGGGAATGGGGGGCTTCCTGACACAACCGGACAAGCCACGCTGGGGCTTCAATGCGCTATTTGTTGATGTTGCTGTTCTGTTTGCCCCTCCTGGCAAACGCCGTCGAATTCGACGAGTTCACCCAGAGCCTCCCGCTGGGTCGATCCCTGCAAGTGTTCGAAGACCCGAGCGGTCAGGCGAGCATTGCCGACGTCCGCGCGCAAGCCGCTGCCGGACAATTCAAGGCCCACGATAAAGCCACGCTCAATGCCGGTTACTCGCGTTCGGCGTTCTGGCTGAAAATCGACCTGCATTACCGCCCGAGCAATCCGGCGGCGCAGCGCACCTGGCTGCTGGAGCTGGCCTATCCGCCGCTCGATCACCTCGACCTTTATCTGCCTGATGCTGCCGGCGACTATCGTCTGGTGCGCCAGACCGGGGACGCGTTGCCGTTCGCCAGTCGCGAGATCCGTCAGAACAACTACCTGTTCAACCTCACGTTCCGGCCGGACCAGCAACAGACCGTCTACTTGCGGCTGTCCAGCGAAGGCTCGATCCAGGCGCCGGTGACGTTGTGGTCGAGCACCGCGTACCTCGAAGACCAGCCGGTGCGCCTGTACGTGCTTGGGCTGATTTATGGCGTGCTGCTGGGGATGCTGGTCTACAACCTGTTCATCTACCTCAGCGTGCGCGACACCAGTTACCTCTACTACATCTTCTATATCGGCTCGTTCGGCCTGTACCAGTTGTCGGTGAATGGCGCGGCGGTCGAGTATTTCTGGCCGGACAACCCCTGGTGGGCCAACGCTGCGACGCCATTCTTCATCGGTTGCGCGGGGCTGTTCGGCAGCCAGTTCGCCCGCAGTTTCCTGCAGACCAAGAATCACAGCCGCTGGCTCGACCGTCTGTTGATTGCCTTGATCGCTTTCGGCGCACTGGTGATCGGTCTGTCGCTGATGACCAGTTACGCTTTGGCCTTGCGTCTGGCGACGACGCTGGCGCTGACCTTTACCGTGGTGATCTTCGCCGCCGGGATCCTCGCCTGGTGGCGTGGCCTGCGAGTGGCGCGCTACTTCATCATCGCCTGGTCGGCGTTTCTGCTCGGCGGGATCGTCAACACGATGATGGTCCTGGGTTTGCTGCCGAACGTGTTCCTGACCATGTACGCCAGCCAGATCGGCTCGGCCATCGAGGTGGCGCTGCTGTCGCTGGCGCTGGCCGACCGCATCAACGCAATGCGTGAGCAACAGGCGCAGACCCTGTTCGACGCCGGCCAGAAGCTGGAAGTGCTCAACCAGCAACTGGCCCACAGCAACAAGCTCAAAGACGAATTCCTCGCGACCCTGACCCACGAACTGCGCACGCCGATGAACGGTGTGATCGGTTCACTCGAGTTGATGCAGACCGTCGAACTGGACCCGGAACTGGAGCAATACCAGCAGACCGCCGCCGGTTCGGCGCGGGACATGATGCGCATGGTCAACGGCATCCTGACCCTGACCGAACTGCAGGCCGGCAAGCTCAAGGCGACGCCGGGCAGTTTCAGTCTGCGGGCCGTGGTCGAGGCGCTGCGCGTGCAGTTCGATGGCAACGCCTCGAGCAAGTCGCTGGACTTCAAGGTCGACGTGCTGCCGACTCTGCCGGATCGCCTGCAGGGCGACAGCGCCAAACTCGCGCAATGCCTGGAATGCCTGCTGGACAACGCGATCAAGTTCACCCGCGTCGGCGGCCTCGCCTTGCGGGTCACCGGTAAACCGTCGACGGACAATCGTCTGGCGCTGTCGTTTGCGGTGATCGACACCGGCATCGGCTTCACCGATCTGGGCGAGGCGACGATGTATCAGCGATTCTTCCAGCTCGACGGTTCGATGACCCGCGAGTATGGCGGCCTGGGCGTCGGTCTGGCGATCTGCCGACAACTGGTGGAACTGCTCGGCGGCAAGCTCACGCACCGTTCCGAGCCGGGGCGCGGCAGTCGCTTTCAGCTGGATGTCGAGTTTGAGTTGCCGGCGGTTGAAGCGGCGCCGACGCTCGTTCGCGATGCCGTGCGCGCACCGCAGGACTGCACCGTGTTGCTGGTGGACGACAACAGCGTCAATCAATTGGTGATGCGCGGCATGTTGCTCAAGCTCGGTTTCCGCGTGCGCACTGCCGACCACGGTGCGGCGGCGCTCGATTGTTTGCAGCGAGAGTCGTTCGATGCGGTGCTGATCGATTGCCAGCTGCCACCGCTTGATGGCGCATCGTTGTGCTGCCAGATCCACGACTTGCCGGGCTGCGCCAACCTGCCGGTGTTCGTGATCGCACTGGGGGCGGATCGAGAGCATTGCGCATCCGCCGGCTCGATTGATTACCTGAGCAAACCGGTGAAATTCGAAGACTTGCAGATCGCGATGCAGCGGCGGGTGTTGAGTTGTTGATAGGGTGAAAGCGCCGGTATTTAGGCCGGTATGACACTTTGATCGGTCCGGGGGCGGTGCTTAACTGAAGCTCTGGCCGATCAAGGAGCCCCGTCATGAACCTGCATCAGTTCGCCGAAACCCACGAAGTCACCAACCAGCCACCGTCGCTGGACGGCACCAACCTGTACCGCATCGACCTGCCGTTGCAGGAGTGGTCGCGGCGGTTCGGCGCCGGCTGGGCCGAGTCGCGGATCGATGCCTACGGCGCATTGGCCGGCGGGCCACTGATGGAGGCCGGGTTCCTCGCCAACCAGAACAAACCGGTGTTCGCCAGCCATGACCGCTACGGTCATCGCATCGATCTGGTGGAATTTCATCCGGCGTATCACGAGCTGATGCGCACCGCCATCGAACATGGCCTGACCTCGTTGCCCTGGGCTCATCCACAGGACGGCGCCCATGTTGCCCGCGCCTCCATGAGCTATCTGCACAGCCAGGCCGAGGCCGGCAGCGGTTGCCCGTTGACCATGACCTTCGCCAGTGTCCCGGCGCTGCGTTTGCAACCGGATCTTGCCGAGCAATGGCTGCCGAAGATCCTCGCCACCGAATACGACCCGCGCAATATCGGCATGGCCCATAAGGCTGGCGTCACCATCGGCATGGCGATGACCGAGAAACAGGGCGGCACCGACGTGCGCGCCAATACCACCAAGGCTTATCCGGTCGGCGCCAGCGGCCCGGGCCAGGCTTATGAACTGGTGGGACACAAGTGGTTCTGCTCGGCGCCGATGTGCGATGCGTTCCTCACGCTGGCACAAACCGACAAGGGCCTGACCTGCTTCCTGCTGCCGCGCCATCGCCCGGACGACACACGCAATCAGTTCTACATCCAGCGTCTGAAAAACAAACTCGGCAACCAGTCCAACGCCTCCAGCGAAGTGGAGTTCCGTGGCGCGTTGGCGTGGATGGTTGGCGAGGAGGGGCGCGGTGTGCCGACCATCATCGAGATGGTGGCCATGACCCGTTTCGATTGCATGGTCGGCTCCAGTTCGCTGATGCGTCAGGCGCTGACCCAGGCCAGTCATCACTGCGCCCATCGCAAGGTCGGTGGCAAATTGCTCAGCGAACAACCGCTGATGCAGAACGTGCTGGCCGATCTGGCGCTGGAAAGCGAAGCCGCGCTGGCCCTGAGCCTGCGCATGGGCAAGGCGCTGGATCATCTGAACGATCGCCACGAAGCGCAGTTCGCCCGACTGGTGACGGCGGTGGGCAAGTACTGGATCTGCAAACGCGCGCCGGGGATGATCAACGAAGCCGCCGAATGCATGGGCGGCGCCGGGTATGTCGAAGACAGCATTCTGCCACGCCTGTACCGCGAAGCGCCGGTGAACTCGACATGGGAAGGTTCCGGCAACGTGCAATGCCTCGATGTGTTGCGTGCACTGTCGAAAGAGCCGGGCGTGTTGGATGTGCTGTTCAACGAGCTGGGCGACGGTCATGGCGACAAGCGGCTGGCCGCGCATATCCAGCAATTGCAGGCGTCGTTCAAGGACACCGGCGACATTCAGTACCGTGCGCGGCAACTGACCGAAGACATTGCCTTGGGGCTGCAAGCGAAACTGTTGCTGGAGGCCGGGAATTCGGCGGTCAGCGATGCGTTTATCGCCAGTCGTCTGAGCGGTGGCGGGCGGGTCTACGGTGCCTTGCCCCGTGGGCTGGATGTCGAGTCCATCGTCGCCCGCTCGACGCCGCAAGGTTTCTGAAGGGCGATTGCGACAAAGCCATTACGCCACTGTTTCCGTGACGCCACGATGCAGGCAAGATGAAGCTCTGCAAGTCAGAACACAGGAAGCTGATCGTGACCGAAGCGTTTATTGTCGTTCAAACCGCCGAACAAGCCGTGGATCGCCTGGCCGAGCTGCATGAGCGGGCCACCACGGCGCTGAACTCGGCGCTCAAGCGTTATCTCAAGGACCGCGTCGAGCCCGACGCCGAGCAACGTGCCCTGTTCCGTTATCCCGAACTGCGTCTGACCTACCACTGCCAGGGCGAAGTCCCGCAAACCACCCGCGCTTACGCCAAGGTGCAGTTGCCGGGCACCTACAGCGTGACCGTCACCCACCCGGCGGCGTTTCGCAAATACCTGCTGGAACAGCTGGTGCCGCTGATGCACGACTTCACGGTGACCGTGGAAGTCGGGGTCAGCGCACAGAACATTCCGTACCCGTACGTGGTCGAGCAGGGCGATGAACTGGCCGGCTCCGGCGTCACCGCTGCGGTGCTGGCGCGGGTGTTCCCGAGTACCGACCTGTCCGCCGCCACCGATGGCATCGCCGACGGTCTCTACGACTGGGAAAACACTGATCCGCTGCCGCTGGCGCTGTTCGATGCGGCTCGCGTCGACTTCTCGCTGCGTCGTCTGGTGCACTACACCGGCAGCGACTGGCGCCACGTGCAGCCTTGGATCCTGCTGACCAACTACCACCGCTATGTCGATCAGTTCATCCTCCATGGCCTGGAACAACTGCGCCGCGACCCGCGTTTCGTGCGCATGGTGTTGCCGGGTAATGTGATCATCGAAAAAGGCATGGACCACGGCGAAGCCTCGGCCATTGCGGCCGGCGTGGTCTGGCACCGCTACCAGATGCCGGCCTATCACCTGATCGCCAGCGATGGCCACGGCGTGACCCTGGTGAACATCGGCGTCGGCCCGTCCAACGCCAAGAACATCACCGACCACCTGGCGGTGCTGCGTCCGCATTGCTGGCTGATGATCGGCCACTGCGGCGGCCTGCGTCAGTCGCAGACCATCGGCGACTACGTATTGGCCCACGCTTACATGCGTCGCGACGGGATTCTCGACCGGGTGGTGCCGCCGAACATTCCGATTCCGGCCCTGGCCGAAGTGCAGATGGCGTTGCAGCAAGCGGCAGCCAATATCACCGGCGAGAAGGGCGACGACCTGAAAAAACGCCTGCGCACCGGCACCGTGCTGACCTACGACGACCGTAACTGGGAATTGCGCTGGGCCCAGGAGCGACCGCTGATCAACCTGTCCCGCGCCGTGGCCGTGGACATGGAAAGCGGCACCATCGCCGCCCAGGGTTATCGCCTGCGGGTGCCGTACGGCACGTTGTTGTGTGTGTCGGACAAGCCGCTGCACAGCGAAATCAAGCTGCCGGGTTCGGCCAACGCGTTCTACGAGCGTGCGGTCAGCCAGCACTTGAAGATCGGTATCGAAGCGGTGGACCTGCTGCGCACCGAACTCAACTCGCTGCACTCGCGCAAACTGCGCAGCTTCGACGAGCCGCCGTTCCGCTAACGGTTTGTCGTGGTCATTTGGCGGTCTGGGCACTAGCATTAGCAGCCCAGATCGCCAGATGTTGTTTTGCCCATGTCCCGTCCCCCACGTCCACCTTCCCGCCGCCCCGGCGCGAAGCCATCCTCTTCAGCCCCGCGTCGTGTCGCCAAGGCACCACCGGCCGAGCCGAAGCTGATCCTGTTCAACAAACCGTTCGATGTGCTGACGCAATTCAGCGACGGCGAAGGGCGGGCGACGCTCAAGGATTACATCGACGTTCCGGGCATCTACCCGGCCGGGCGGCTGGACCGCGACAGCGAAGGTTTGCTGCTGCTGACCAACGACGGTCAGTTGCAGGCTCGGATCGCCGACCCCAAGCACAAGCTGGCGAAAACCTATTGGGTGCAGGTCGAAGGTGTGCCGACGGCCGAGCAGTTGCAGCGTCTGCGTGACGGCGTCGAACTGAATGACGGTATGACCTTGCCCGCTGAAGCGCGGCAACTGGAGGAGCCTGAACTGTGGCCGCGCAATCCGCCGGTACGCTTTCGCGTGACCGTACCGACCACCTGGCTGGAACTGGTGATTCGAGAGGGACGCAACCGCCAGGTGCGGCGCATGACAGCGGCGGTCGGGCTGCCGACATTGCGGCTGGTGCGTGTCAGGATCGGTGACTGGACGATCGAAGGGCTCGATCAGGGCCAGTGGAAAGAAGTGCCGGCGCGCTTATAAGGCGCCGGATTCGATCAGGCCGATCACCACGCTCTTGATGATGAACGCGGCCACGCCCAGGCCCAGCACGAAGAACAGAATGAACGAGCCGAAGCGCCCGGCCTTGGACTTCTTCGCCAGATCCCAGACGATGAAACCCATGAAAATGATCAGGATGCTGACCAGACCGGTCATCATCCACTCTTCAAATACTGCTGGATCCATCGGGCATCTCCGGCGCTGTGCGGCTGAAAGGGCGGCCGGGAGTATACGCCAGCGGCGAACGACGCAGCATTGACCTGCGTCGGTGTGCCGCAGTCATTCGTCGATTTCAGCTACGCAAATGAGTCAGCGGCAGTTCGGTGCTGTTGAGCACCTGATTCAGCACAAAACTCGAGCGCACGCTGGTCACGCCTTCAATCCGGGTCAGGTGTCCCAGCAGCAGCTTCTGATAATGGTCCATGTCCGGCACCACCACTTTCAGCTGATAGTCGGCGTCCACCCCGGTCACCAGACTGCACTCCAGCACCTGCGGCAAGGTGCGGATCGCGGCTTCGAAATTCTCGAAACGCTCCGGTGTATGCCGGTCCATGCCGATCAGCACGTAGGCGGTCAGGCTGAGGCCGAGCATCTTGCGATCCAGCAATGCGACCTGACGGGAGATGTAGCCGTCGTCCTCCAGTTGCTTGACCCGGCGCGAGCACGGGGAGGGTGACAGACCGATGCGCTCGGCCAGTTCCTGGTTGGAGATGCGGGCGTCGCGCTGCAATTCCGCCAAAATGCTGAGGTCGTAACGGTCGAGTTTGCTCATCAATCGGTCCTTTGTTCTAACTATTGCGGCGGATTATCTATCCAGGGTTAAAAATTGCGCAAGTGATGTTTATTTGAGCAATCTTCGCAATCATCTGTCGCAGCCTCCGGCCTATTCTTATCACCAGAATCACTGCTCGGTAACACAGTCCACGCGGCCCGCCCTATCCGGCCTGCCGCGGCCGCCACCCCCACCGGGGTTGTGCCGGCCCCCGAGCTGCACACTGTCCAGAAGACGGCGTGAGGTGAGCCGACGTCAAAAGCGTCGAGCCAGGACGAAGTTCTCTAAAAGGGAGGCCGACGGGTCTCCCTTTTTTCTTGCCCGCGATTTGGCCTCGCTCGCTCAATAAATAAATGGCGTGACTGATAACCTGTAGCAGAACCCGGTGCGCCCATCCCCGGTCTTAGCTACAAGCCCTTCTTAATTACAGGGTTCAGCCCGCAGTGAGGAATTTCATGAAGTCGCGTATCTGGCGTCTGGCCAGTGTTGGTGTGCTGTGTGTGAGTGTCTGTGCGCAAGCGCTGGCTGATGAGCCGCAGAATCGCGGCCCTGAAAACGGCGGACGCGAGCGGGAACATCAGGAAAACAATCAGGGCCACGGCGGCAACAATCAGCCGCGCCCGCAAAATCAGCCGCAGCAGAATCAACCGCGGCCGCAGAACAACGAAATCATCCGCGGCGACAACAGCCGCCAGTTCGAGCACAACGGCCAGCAGCACAACAACGGCCAGTGGCAGAACCACGACCAGAACCGTCCGGCCTACAATCCCAATCCGGTTCGCCAGCCGCCTCCGCCGCCACAACTGCCGGCCAACAGCTTGCCGATCCAGCCACGCCCCGACACCGTGCGCCAGACTCAGGAACCCCGTCAGGGCTATTACCGCGATGAGCGCCCGCAGAATGGCTACCACCAGAACTGGCAGACCGGCAATCGTCCCAACGACAACCGCTGGCCGGGTCGTCCGGACGGACATGGCAATGGCTGGGGCCCCGGCCCGCAGTACCGGCCGGGCCATGTGATCGACCGTTTCCCGGATCGTGACTACCGCGTGCCGTATCGCGGCCAGGATTATTTCTACTCCGGCGGCTATTGGTATCGCCCGCAAGGTCCGCGCTACATCGTGGTTCAGCCACCACGCGGCATCCGTATCCAGTACCTGCCGGATTACGCCCGTGAAGTGTGGATCGGCGGTTCGCTGTTGTTCCTGGCGGCAGGCTCGTACTACGCCTATCAGGAAGCGACCCAGGATTACGTAGTGGTCGAGCCGCCGGTGCAGCAACCTCCGCAACCGGCGAGCAACGGCTATGACGTCGAAGCGTATCCCGCCAACGGTCAGTCGCCGGAGCAGGTCCAGCAGGACGGTTACCAGTGCTACCAATACGCGGTGCAGCAAAGCGGTTTCGATCCGCGCACCGCGACCTACCAGCCGGCGCCCGAAGTGGTGCAGGCCTACCGCCAGGCCCAGGGCAATTGCCTGAGCAGTCGCGGTTATCAGGTCAGTTATTGAGCCCTGGCGGCCTTGACCACTTCCTGCGGGTCGGCGTGCACCAGCACTTCGGCTCGCGGGTAAGCGGCGTGAATCGCATCCGCCGCCTGGTCGCTGATGCCATGGGCGACTGACAGCGTCAGATCCCCCGGCAATTCCAGGTGCAACTGCACGAACCAGTGATTGCCGGAAATTCGTGTGCGCAGATCATGCGCGCCCAAAACACCTGGTACACCGCACGCCAGTTCGAGCATGTGCTGACTGACATCCACCGGTAGTTCTTCATCCATCAGCACCGAAAAACTTTCCCGGGCGATCTGGATCGCGCTCCACAGAATGTACGCCGCAATTCCCAGACCAAACCATGCATCCAGCTGATCGAAACCCAATCCGGCCAACACCAACGCAATCAGAATGCTGCCGTTGAGCAACAGGTCCGAACGGTAATGCAGCGAATCCGCCCGCACCGCGTTGGAACCGGTCTGCTTGATCACCCGATGCTGCAGCATCAACAATGCCGCCGTCAGCAGCAGGGAAAACACGATCACGCCGATGCTCAGCCAAGGCGCGCCGAGCGGTTCGGGATTGTTCAAGCGCTCATAAGCCTGAAACGCGATCAACACCGCACTGCCGCCGATGAACAGCGCCTGCGCCATGCCCGCCAGCGACTCGGCCTTGCCGTGACCATAGCGGTGATCGTCATCCGCCGGCCGCAGTGCGTAATGCACCGCCAGCAGATTGAGCAGCGAGGTGACGCCATCGAGGGCCGAGTCGGTGAGGCCGGCGAGCATGCTCACCGAACCGCTCAGCCACCAGGCGATGGCTTTGGCGATGATCAGCGTACAGGCCACCGCCACCGAGGCGCGGGTCGCCAGCCTTAGCAGGCGGGCGTGTTCGGGGCTGGAGGTCATGGGTGCGTTGATTCCTTATGCGGCAGGTTGCAGGCCGAACATCGCCAGTTGCTGGGTGCTGCCCTTGTGCTGGATCAGCCGTGGGTCATCCAGAGGCAGGTTGCGGCCCAGTTCAGTTTCGAGAATAGCCTGCAACTTGAGGTTATCGACCTGGCCGTCCGGGCCGATGGCTTGCTTGAGCTTGGCCGGATCGACCTGCGCTGTGTGGCCCGGTTCGAAATAGATCGCGCCGGTGGTGAAGTCCACGGCAAACGCGATCAGGCCGGGAATGATGTAGAACAGCAGGCCCACGGCATCGAGCACGGCAATCGCCGGGTCGATCTTGCCGTCGATCTGGCCGCGCCGGTCGGGATAGAAAATCGAACCGCACGCAGTGATCTGAGTGAGCAGGGTGGCAACGAGTACACCGCCGATCAGGCGAAAAGGTAAGCGCATGGGAATCTCCTGAGTCATCTATTAACGAAGCGTCATCGTGTGAAGTTAAGACCCTGACGAACGCTCAGCAGTTCGCCGTTATACTCGCCGCTCTGTTTGGGAGCCAGCATGATTTCTTTGCCAATCGATGAAGTTTTACCCGCCCTGCGTGAAGCCCTCGCGACACGCCACGAAGCCGTGCTCGAAGCACCGCCCGGCGCCGGTAAAACCACCCGCGTGCCGTTGGCCTTGCTCAATGAGGCGTGGCTGAACGGGCAGACCATTCTCATGCTCGAACCCCGCCGACTGGCCGCGCGTGCAGCCGCAGAACGGTTGGCCAGCGAGCTGGGCGAGAAGGTCGGTGAAACCGTCGGTTATCGCATCCGCCTCGACAGCAAGGTCGGCCCCAACACGCGCATCGAAGTCGTCACCGAAGGCATCCTCACCCGGCGCTTGCAGGACGACCCGGCGCTGGAGGGCGTGGGCCTGCTGATCTTCGACGAATTTCACGAACGCAGCCTCGACGCCGATCTGGCGCTGGCCCTCAGTCTGAACGGTCGCGAACTGTTTCGAGCTGAACAACCGCTGAAGATTCTGCTGATGTCCGCCACCCTCGAAGGCGAACGTCTGGCCGGGTTGCTCGACGACGCGCCGATCCTGCGCAGCGAGGGCCGGATGTTCCCGGTGACGATGCGTTGGGGCCGGCCGTTCCAGCCCGGCGAATACATTGATCAACGCGTCACGCAAACGGTGCTCGAAGCCCTGCACGATGAAACCGGCAGCCTGTTGGTGTTCCTGCCGGGGCAGGCGGAAATCCGGCGTGTTCATCAGCAACTGGCGGACGCCATCGGTGATCGCAGCGACGTCTTGCTCTGCCCGTTGCACGGTGAACTCGACCTGAATGCCCAGCGCGCCGCCATCGACCCGGCCCCGGCGGGGCAGCGCAAAGTGGTGCTGGCCACCAACATCGCCGAGACCAGCCTGACCATCAACGGCGTGCGCGTGGTGATCGACGCCGGGCTGGCGCGGGTGCCGCGTTTCGATCCGGGCAGCGGCATGACTCGCCTCGACACTCAACGCATCTCCAAGGCCAGCGCCACCCAGCGTGCGGGCCGGGCCGGGCGTCTGGAACCGGGCGTGTGTTATCGCCTGTGGTCGCAGGATCAGCATGAGCAACTGGCGGCCTATGGCAGTGCGGAAATCCTTTCGGCGGATCTTGCCGGTCTTGCCTTGCAACTCGGACGCTGGGGCGTCGCGCCGAGTGATCTGATCTGGCTGGACGTGCCGCCGGCCGCCGCTTATGCACAGGCTCAGGATCTGTTGCAGCGCCTCGGTGCGCTGGACGGCGAAGCTCTCAACCATCACGGTCAGGCCATGGCTGAATTGCCGGCCCATCCGCGAATCGCTCATTTGCTGTTGCGCGGTCAGGCGTTGGGTCTGGCGAGCATGGCTTGTGATGTCGCCGCGTTGCTTGGTGAGCGGGACATTTTGCGTGGTGCGGGGGCCGATCTGCACAGTCGTCTGGTGCTGCTGTCCGGCGAAGAACGTGCGGCGCGCGGTGCTCAGGGCGGCGTGCAGCGCGCCCGGCAACTGGCGCGGCAATATCGTGGTTATCTGCGCGGTAAGGCGAGTGAACCGGTCGCCGACCCGGATCATCCGCGCTGGCTCGGCGCCTTGCTGGCGCTGGCCTACCCGGACCGCGTCGCCCAGCAGCGGCGTCCTGGTGGCGCCGAATATCGACTGGCCAACGGCCGTGCGGCGCTGTTCGCCGAAGCCGACAGCCTGATGAAAGAACCATGGATCGTCATCGCCGACCTCGGCAGCCGTCAGGGCCAGCGCGAGGAGCGGATTTATCTGGCGGCGGATTTCGATCCAGCGCTGTTCGACTCAGTGCTGGCCGAACAGGTGCACAACGTCGATCAACTGGACTGGGACGAACGCGAAGGCGTGCTGCGCGCCGAGCGTCAGCGCAAGGTTGGCGAACTGATCCTCAGCCGCGAACCACTGACCGGCCTCGACGAAAACGCCCGCAGCCAGGCGCTGGTCAATCTGGTGCGGCGCAAAGGTCTGGAGCTACTGCCGTGGACCCCGGAGCTGCGCCAGTGGCAGGCGCGAGTCGCGTTGCTGCGCCAGCTCGATCTGGACGCCAAGGGCGACAGCCAATGGCCGGATGTCAGCGACGCCACGCTGTTGAAAACCCTCGAAGACTGGCTGATGCCGTACCTGGGCAAAGTCTCGCGCCTCAGCCATTTCGCCAACCTCGACCTGTCGAGCATCGTGCGCAATCTGCTGCCATGGCCACTGCCGCAACAGCTTGATGAACAGGCACCGCATCACCTGAGCGTGCCGTCGGGCTCGTCGATTCGCCTCGACTACAGCGAGCAGCCACCGATTCTCGCCGTGCGTTTGCAGGAGTTGTTCGGCCTCGCCGACACACCGCGCATCGCCGGCGGCCGGCAAGTGGTCAAGCTGCACCTGCTGTCGCCCGCACGGCGTCCGGTGCAGGTGACGCAGGATCTGGCCAACTTCTGGCGCAGCACCTATGCGGAAGTGAAGAAGGATCTGAAGGGGCGGTATCCGAAGCACTATTGGCCGGATGATCCGCTGGTGGCCGAGGCTACCGCTCGGGCCAAGCCGCGCGGTACGTGAGGGTCAGTGGCTGGCCTTGGCCGTCAACTGCTCCCGGCAATAATCGGCAAACAACTGCGCCGGTTTGGTCAGTTGTCCGCGCTTGAGCCACGCGGCCACCAGGCCTGAGCCGGTGACGTCTTCGACGATGTCCACGCACACGACTTTCTTGCCGTCGTAGGTGCATTCCGAGTGCGGGCGGGTGACCAGGATCGAGAAGCCGAAACCCTGGCCGACCATGCCGCGCACCATTTCGATCGACGGCGAGCTGAACTCGATGCGCGGCGACAACCCGAGTTCTTCGAACAGGCTGACGAAGTAGGTGCGGCTCGGTTGTACGTCGAGCAGGATCATCGGTTCCAGGCACAAGTCCCGCAGCGAAACCTGCTTGAGCTGGGCGAAGCGGTGATCTGCCGGGAGCAGGGCGTAAGGCCGTTGGGCCGGCATCAGCGGTTCGGTTTCGATGGTGGCGTCGAGGTCGTGCTTGTACAGGATCGCCAGGTCGAAGGTACCCGAGGTCAGGCCTTGCACCAGTTCCTGTTGTTCGCCGTCGCGGATGCGGATCTTCACCCCCGGATACAGCGCCGAGAACCCGGCAATCAGTTGCGGCAAGTACAGCGGCGCGACGGTTTCGAAACAGCCGATATCGATCTGCCCGGCCACCACGTCGTTGTCGGCGAGGGCGTTCTGTTCGAACTCCTTGGCCATGCGCAGCAGTTCCTGAGCCTTGCGGAAGAACCGCGCGCCGCTCGGCGTCAGTGACACGCCCTGAGCGTGATGGCGGATCAACAGTTGCACGCCGAAGCTGTCTTCCAGCCCCTTGATTGCCGTGGATATCGCCGGTTGCGCGATGTACAGCTTGCGCGAAGCCTCGGCGACGCTGCCGCATTCGACGGTGGTGATGAAGTATTTCAACTGACGCAGGTTGTAAGCGGCCACGGTGAACCTCAAAGCGAACGGATTCCACATCCAAGCAATTTGTACGCCGCCGGCCTCCGTTCTGTTGGCGGTTTTTTTGTCCCTGAACAATAGCCCCATACGTGCGCGAAGGGGTCATCGGCTGGTTACCTTTTTTATTGTCTGCGAAGACATTTTTACTGGTTTTAGCTCGCACGGGCCTGAGCGACTATCACTGCGCACTGTTCTCAAAAGAATAAAAGTCCAAGGAGCAACCACCGTGTTCGAGCTTGCAGACTGGCAGCGCAAGGCCGCTGAATTGAGCTATCCGTACCAGGCCGTGATCGACGGCAAACTGCGTGCGGCGCAGTCGGGGCAGACCTTTGCCGCGATCAACCCGGCCACCGGCCAGCTGCTGGCCAACGTCGCCGCGTGCGGTAAAGAGGATGTCGATGCGGCGGTGCAGAATGCGCGGCAGGTGTTCGAGGCCGGCATCTGGGCCGGGCGTTCACCGACCGAGCGCAAGCAAGTCTTGCTGCGTCTGGCGGATCTGATTCTGGCCCATCGCGAAGAGTTGGCGCTGCTCGATTCGCTGAACATGGGCAAACCGGTGACGGACGCTTACAACATCGACGTGCCGGGCGCCGCCGGGGTGTTTCGCTGGTATGCCGAAAGCCTCGACAAACTCTACGATCAAGTCGCGCCGAGCGCTTCGAATGTGCTGGCGACCATCACCCGCGAAGCGCTGGGCGTGGTCGCTGCCGTGGTGCCTTGGAACTTCCCGCTGGACATGGCCGCGTGGAAACTCGCCCCGGCGCTGGCGGCGGGCAACTCGGTGATTCTCAAACCCGCCGAGCAATCACCGTTCTCCGCATTGCGTCTGGCCGAGCTGGCGTTGGAAGCCGGATTGCCCGCCGGTGTGTTGAACGTGCTGCCGGGGCTCGGCGAACAAACCGGCAAAGCCCTGGGCCTGCACCCGGATGTCGATTGTCTGGTGTTCACCGGATCGACTCAGGTCGGCAAATATTTCATGCAGTACTCCGCGCAGTCGAACCTCAAGCAGGTGTGGCTGGAGTGCGGCGGCAAGAGCGCCAATCTGGTGTTCGCCGACTGCAAGGATCTGGATCTGGCGGCGCAGAAAGCCGCGTTCGGGATCTTCTTCAATCAGGGCGAAGTCTGCTCGGCCAACTCGCGATTGCTGGTGGAGCGCTCGATTCATGATGAGTTCGTCGAGCGACTGAAGGCTCAGGCCGAGCGCTGGCAGCCGGGCGATCCGCTGGACCCGGCAAGCGCCGCCGGGGCGATTGTCGAGACTCGTCAGACCGAAAGCATTCTGCGCTTTATCCACCAGGCCGAACGCGAAGGCGCGACCCTCGTCTGCGGCGGGCGGCAACTGAGTTTCAACGGTTCGGAAAACTTCGTTCAGCCGACGATTTTTACCGGCGTGCAGCCGCACATGACCCTGTTTCGCGAAGAAGTGTTCGGCCCGGTGCTGGCGGTGATTCCGTTCGATGACGAGGCCCATGCCTTGCAACTGGCCAACGACAGCGTCTACGGTCTGGCGGCGTCACTGTGGACTGACGATCTGCACCGCGCGCACCGTGTGGCGCGGCAATTGCGAGCCGGTACGGTGTCGGTCAACAGCGTCGATGCGCTGGACGTGACCGTGCCGTTCGGCGGTGGCAAGCAATCCGGCTTCGGCCGCGATCTGTCGCTGCACTCGTTCGACAAATACACCCAGTTGAAAACCACCTGGTTTCAACTGCGCTCATGACAGCCGCTCACAACAAAAAAGGAGATCCGGCGATGACCACCTCACGTGAAACCCGCGACTACCAGGCCGCCGATGCAGCGCACCACATTCATGCGTTCGTCGACCAGAAGGCCCTCAACGACGAAGGCCCACGGGTGATGGTACGTGGCGACCGCCTGCACCTGTGGGACAACGACGGTCGGCGTTACCTCGACGGCATGTCCGGGCTGTGGTGCACCAACCTCGGCTACGGGCGCAAGGACCTGAACGCGGCGGCGAGCCGGCAACTGGAGCAGTTGCCGTACTACAACATGTTTTTCCACACTACTCACCCGCAGGTGATCGAGCTCTCCGAGCTGCTGTTCAGCCTGCTGCCGGGGCACTACAGCCACGCGATCTACACCAACTCCGGCTCCGAGGCCAACGAGGTGCTGATCCGAACCGTGCGCCGTTACTGGCAGGTGCTGGGCAAGCCCGAGAAGAAAATCATGATCGGCCGCTGGAACGGCTACCACGGTTCGACCCTCGCGGCGACGGCCCTCGGCGGCATGAAGTTCATGCACGAAATGGGCGGGATGATTCCCGACATCGTGCACATCGACGAGCCGTACTTCTTCGCCCACGAAGGCAATCTGACCCCGGCGGAATTCGGCCTGCGGGCGGCGCAGCAACTGGAAGCGAAGATCCTCGAACTGGGCGCGGACAAGGTCGCCGGGTTCATCGCCGAACCGTTCCAGGGCGCGGGCGGGATGATCTTCCCGCCGGAAAGCTACTGGCCGGAAATCCAGCGTATCTGCCGCAAGTACGACGTGCTGTTGTGTGCCGATGAAGTGATCGGCGGCTTTGGTCGCACCGGTGAATGGTTCGCCCACGAATACTTCGGTTTCGAGCCGGACACCCTGTCCATCGCCAAGGGGCTGACCTCCGGTTATATCCCGATGGGTGGCTTGATCCTGTCGAAGAAAATGGCCGACGTGCTGGTGGAGCAGGGCGGTGTATTCGCCCACGGCCTGACCTATTCCGGGCACCCGGTGGCGGCGGCGGTGGCGATTGCCAACCTCAAGGCATTGCGCGATGAAGGCGTGGTGACGCGGGTCAAGGATGACATCGGCCCTTACCTGCAACAGTGCCTGCGCGAGGTGTTCGGCAATCACCCGTTGGTGGGCGATATCCAGGGCACGGGCATGGTCGCGGCGTTGCAACTGGCCGAAGACAAGGCCACCCGCAAGCGATTTGCCAATGAGAACGACATCGCCTGGCGCTGCCGCACGATCGGTTTTGAAGAGGGGGTGATCATTCGCTCGACGCTGGGGCGGATGATCATGGCGCCGGCGTTGATTGCCAGCCGTGAAGAGATAGATGAGCTGGTGGGCAAGACGTTGAAAGCGCTGGATCGTACGGCGCAGGAATACGGTCGGCTCTGATCCCTTCCCATCACTGATGAGCGTTCCCACGTCGAGGCGTCGAACCGTCTGCGTGGGAATGCCTCAAGGGACGCTCCGCGTTCCAGCTCTCGAATGGGACGCAGAGCGTCCCGGGCTGCATTCCCACGCGGAGCGTGGGAACGATCTCCGCCAGACTTTTCCCAATCTGCACCCACCTCGGGCACCCCCGCGCGACGCGCCCTTTCGCGGTGCGCACTACCCAGTTTTTTCATCGTTCGCGTCTAACTATTTCCTCGTTTTCCTGACGCCAAGCCTGGGTCAACATCGATTTCGCCAGCCAAGGCATTGCCCGCCAGAGTCCAGCAGAGACCGCAGCGTGCAATCGCGACACCACGGCTGGCCGTACTGCCCATGACAACTAAATCAACAGCGTTGGGAGTGCTCCATGAACAAGTCCTTGTTTACCCGTCTTGCATGTCCTCTGGCGATTTCCGCCCTTTCAGTCACCGGCGCCCAGGCCGGCACCTTGTCGATCGGCCACACCACGTGGGTCGGTTACGGCACCCTGTACCTGGCCCAGGATCTGGGCTACTTCAAGGAAAACGGCCTGACCGTCGAATTGCCGGTGGTCGAAGAAGCGTCGATGTACATGGCCGCCCAGGCGTCCGGGCAATTGTCCGGCTCGGCCTCGACCATCGACGAAGTGCTCAAGTACCGCCCGCAGTTCTGCTTCAAGGCCGTGGCCGCGCTGGATGACAGCCATGGCGGCGACGGCGTGCTGGTCGGCAAGAACGTCAAGAGTCTGCAAGAACTCAAGGGCCAGGCCGTGGCCGTCAACGAGGGTTCGACCTCGCAGTTCTGGCTGTCGTACCTGCTGAAAAAGAACGGCATGAGCATGAGTGACATCACCGTGCAGAACATGACCGCCGACGATGCCGCCACCGCGTTCATCGCCGGTCGTGTGCCGGCCGCCGTGACCTGGGAGCCGCATCTGTCGATGGTGCGCGACAAGCAACAGGGCAAAGTGCTGATCGACAGCAGCAGTACGCCGGGCGTGATCGTCGATGTAGTGGCGCTCAATTGCACGGTGATCGAGAAGCAGCCGGAAGACGTCAAGGCGCTGGTCGCCGGTCTCTACAAAGCGGTGCAGTACACCAAGGACCATCCACAGAAAGCCTACGAAATCATGGCCAAGGGCGTCGGCGGTTACCTGTCCGATCCGAAGGAACTGGCCGCCGCCGCGCAAGGCGTGCGCTTCTACGATCAGGCCATGAGCGAGAAGCTGCTGGGTAAACCCGGCGCGCCGGGTGACAGCGCACCGCTGATCAAACTGGCCAACGAAACCGCCAGCGAATTGCAGGGCAAGCCCTACAACGTCAGCAACGACGATCTGGTGGATAACCGTTTCGTCAGCCCGCTCTAGGAGATTGGTCATGTTCAAGCGCAATTCATGGCTGAGCCGCTGCATCACGCCGAAGACCGGATTGCCGGTGCCGGTAGTGTGGAGCGCCAGCGGTCTGGCCTGGGTGTTGCTGGTCGGCCTGTGGGCCGGGTTGTCCTACGGCGGCATCGTGCCGGGGATGTTCCTGCCGACGCCCGGTGCGGTGGTTGAAGCGGCGGTGCGCCTGAGCCGCGACGGCACCCTTGGCCAGCATGTCTGGGCCAGTGTCGAAGTGGTGATGGTCGGTTTTATCGTGTCGTCGCTGGTGGCGGTGCCGCTGGGTTTGCTGATGGGCAGCTTCCGCATCGTCCAGGCGTTCCTTGAGCCGATGGTCAACTTCATCCGCTACCTGCCGGTGACCTCGTTCGTGCCGCTGTTCATCCTGTGGATCGGCATCGGTCTGGAGCAACGGGTGTCGGTGATCATTTTCGGCGTGTTCTTCCAGCAACTGGTGATGGTCGCGGACGTGTCCAAAGGCATTTCCAAGGATTTGATCAACGCCTCTTACACCCTCGGCTCCAACCGGCGTGACGCGGTGCTCCATGTGATCGCCCCGGCGTCGTTGCCCGGTGTGCTAGATACCTTGCGGGTGACCATGGGTTGGGCCTGGACCTATCTGGTGGTCGCCGAACTGGTCGCCGCTTCCAGCGGCCTCGGTTACTTGAGCCTCAAGGCCATGCGCGGCTTTCAGGTCGACGTGATTTTTCTCGCCATCGCGATCATCGGCCTGCTCGGCCTGGTCACCGATCAACTGTTCCGCTTCTTGCGTTTGAGGATTGCCGCATGGGCTCAGTAACCGCTGCCAACCGTCGTTTCATCGAGCCGGTCGCCGCACCGGCACAAGCCGCGCCAAGGTTGCAGGTGGACAAGGTCAGCCTGCGTTACACCAAGCCCGGCGGCGGTACATTCACCGCGCTGGAAGAAGTGTCGTTCGAAGTGCCGGATCAGCAGTTCGCGGTGCTGGTCGGGCCGTCGGGCTGCGGCAAGTCGAGCCTGCTGTACCTCACCGCCGGCCTCGCCGAGCCGACATCCGGCGAGATCTACGTCGGCGGCCAGCAAGTGCAGGGCCCCGGCGCGGATCGCGGGATGGTGTTCCAGAGCTACACGCTGTTCCCGTGGCTGACGGTGCGGCAGAACGTCGAGTTCGGCCTCAAGCGCCGGGGCATGCCGGCGGCGCGGCGCAAGGAAATCGTCGATCACTACGTCCATGAAGTTGGCTTGTCAGGATTTGCCGACAACTACGCCAAGCAGTTGTCCGGCGGCATGATGCAGCGGGTGGCGATTGCCCGGGCGCTGGCCAACGACCCGCAGATCCTGCTGATGGACGAACCCTTCGGCGCCCTCGACAGTCAGACCCGTCTGCAAATGCAGCAGCTGTTATTGCGGGTGTGGGGCAACAGCAAGAAAACCGTGCTGTTCGTCACCCACGACATCGACGAAGCGATCCTGCTCGGCGACCGGGTGTATGTGATGGGCGCGCGGCCGGGGCGGATCAAGCAGATCCTGGATGTGCCGATCGAACGCCCGCGCACGCTGGACATGGTCATGGAGCGCTCGTTCATCGACATGAAGCGACAGATCTTTGGGCTGTTGCACGACGATCTCGAAGAGGCCCATTGAGTTACGGCGGCAGTCAGTTGGGTGGCAGCAGGAACTTCGCAATCACCGGCAGATGATCGGAAATGCGCAAGGTATCGTCCTGACGCACCGTGGCCTCGACCCGTTTGATCTTCGGGCTGTAGAACAGGTAATCGACCGTGCGATCCGGGCCGTTGAGGCCGGGGTCGTTGGGGTAATGGGTCAGCCACTTGGCGCGGTCGATGCCGCTGGCTTCGTTGTTGGTCGGGATCATCGGGTACTTGTCCCACAGCAGATGCAGCGCACTGTCCACGGAGTAGGGCGTGCGCTGTTCGGTGGGCAGGCGCCGGTACTGGCCGAGCGGCAAGAGGTTGAAGTCACCCCCGATCAGCCACGGCGTGCCGTGGCTTTCGTGTTTGTCGAGAACCTTGGCCACCGCCGTCACTTGCGCCTGCAAGGTTTCGTCCGGCTGCATGGCGCGATCCAGATACGTGTTGAACACCACCAGTTGCCCGCCATCGCTGAACGGCAGGGTGGTGGCGAGCAGGGCGTTTTTCGGCTGGAACTGGCGGCTGATGATATTCAGCGGCTGCACCGGCAATTGCAGGCGTTCGGCGTGTTCGATGCGCAAGCGACTGAGCGTTGCGAGTTGCCGGCCGACACTGCCGAAGACATGCGGATCCGGGACGAAATCGGCCTTCCAGTCGAAGGCATGGGCACTGCACGGGTAGAGGTCGGCGAGGCGTTCCTGCAACAGCTTGAGCTGGTTCTGATAGTCGCTGGCCTTGGCGCCGTCATCCAGTTCCTGCAACAGCACCATGTCGGGCTGTTCGTCGCGGATCACCCGCGCCACTTCATCGAGGCTGAACGCCATGTCTTCCGGGGTGGGGGCTTCGTCGTCGCCTTGCGCCAGGTCATTCCAGAACACGTAACGCTTGCCGGCCAGGTATTGCACGTTCCAGGTCATGACCTTCAGCGCCTGGCCGGGCACCAGCGTCGGCGGTTGCCCGGTGCAACTGACCGGCAGGGTCTCCCGGGCGTCGGGGCGCCAGGTCAGGCTGAAAATCATCACGCCGATCAGGGCGACGGCCAGCAGCACAGTGAGCAGGATGTAGCGCAGTAGACGGGTCATGGCTCGGCTTATAGCGATACGGAAGTGGTCCCGAGCATACCCGAGACCCGTCGTTCAGCCCAAGCGCGGTGCGGTCAGACTATTCCGTCACGTTTGTCGGGCAATTCGCTGATCAACATGAACAGGCGGAACAGCACCACGCTGGTGAACAGTTGCAGGAAACTATGGCCACTGTCGATCAGCACGGCGATCAATGGATTCTGCGGGTCGGGATAGACCTGCAAGGTCAGGCCCTTGAGCAGCCACAACGGCCCCATCACACAGAGGATGCACACCAGAATCCGCAGGAAATGCCCACGGCTCAGGCGCAGGCTTTCCTTCATGGCCTGCAACGGGCCGTAACCGCGCAGCACCAGCAGGTATTCACCGAAGGCCAGGGTGACCATCAGCCACAGGCCTGGCAGGAAATACAGGGACAGGCCGAGCAGGATCAACAGCGTGTTGAGCGCAGTGAGCACGGCGAAACGCGGCCACAGGCGCGCCGACATCGCCAGCAGATCGAGGGTTTGCGGGGATTCGCCACGGGTGCGGGCGTCGAGAAACAGGATCAGCGCGGCGGTGTAGAGCGGATAGACCAGCAGGCCGACGATCACGCTGATGGCCGAATAACCGTCCGGGTCGCTGGCGCGATCAACCACTTGTTGCAGCGCGGCTTCGAAGATCACCAGCGGCAGGCACAGCTGGACGATCCGCACCAGATTGCGTTTAAAGAAATACAGCGAGTCACGCAGCACATCGAAGGCATTCATCAGTCGGTATCGCAGGTCAAAAACAGTGGCTCACTTTAACCGATGATGTGCTGCCGGGCGCAAACGTAAACGTTCGGTAAAGACCATTGAAACATTCTGTCACAGCCTCCATTACAGAGGTGCGCCTCCTCCACTGTGGAGGAGGGCAACGTTATCTCCGGCAATCTACGAGGTCGCCATGAACAGCGAAGAGCAAACCCTGATCGATGGACTGTTTTCCCGGCTGCAACAGGCCGAAACGGAGGCAGCCCCGCGCGACGCACTGGCTGAAGCGCGGATCAAGGAACACCTGACGCGCCAGCCGGCCGCAGGCTATTTCATGACCCAGGCGATTCTGGTGCAGGAGGCCGCGATCAAGAGCCTCGACGAACAGAACAAACAACTGACTCAACAGATTCAGCAACTGCAGGCCGAACTGCAATCGGCCAAGGCGCAAAGTGCTGCCCCGGCGCCGAGCGGCGGTGGTTTCCTGTCGAGCATCTTCGGTGGCAGCAGCCCGCGCCCGGCGCCGACCCAAAGCGCCCCGGCGTCCACTGGCGGCTGGCGTGAGCCGGCTCCGCAACAGAACTTCGGTGCACCCGCGCCACAACAGAACTTCGGCGCGCCACCACCGGGTTATGGCCAGCAACAAGCGGCTCCGGCAGCGGGCGGCAGCTTCCTCGGCGGCGCCCTGAAAACCGCGGCCGGTGTGGCGGGTGGCGTGATGCTGGCACAAGGCATCAGCAGCCTGTTCCATCACAACCAGCAGCCGGAAGAAATCGTCGAAGTGATCAAGGAAGAGCCTGCGCAAGTGGCCGACCAAGGTAACAACGGTTGGGGCGATGACCAGCGCACGGCCAACAACGATTCCTTCGGCAACAACCAGGGTGGCTTCACCGACACCGACTACAGCGATGACAACTCATCGTTCTTCGATGACGACGATTCCTTCGTCTGATTCACCATTCGTCCGGGGCGCCTGAGCGCCCCGGGCCGATTATTCGCGGAACCTTCCTTCGGGCTGGCATACTGAGCGCCTTTTTCGGGCCTGGTGCCTGATCCGGCTCATGCGCGTCAGCGCTCACAGGAACTCCGGTGAAAAAAATCGCAGTGTTCGCCGATGTGCAGAACCTCTACTACACCGTGCGTCAGGCCTATGGTTGCCACTTCAACTACGCGGCGCTGTGGGCGGACATCAGCAAGGACGGGCAGATCGTCGAGGCCTACGCCTACGCGATCGACCGGGGCGACAGCAAACAGCAGCAGTTCCAGCAGATCCTGCGCAACCTCGGTTTCACCGTGAAACTCAAACCCTACATCCAGCGCAGCGACGGCTCGGCCAAGGGCGACTGGGACGTGGGCATCACCCTCGACATCATGGACGCCGCCGACCACGTCGACGAAATCGTCCTGGCCTCCGGTGATGGCGACTTCGACATGCTGCTCGAACGCATCATCAACAAACACGGCGTGCAAGCGGTGGCCTACGGCGTTCCCGGCCTGACCGCCAACTCGCTGATCCGCGCCGCCAGCCGTTACGTGCCGATCGAAGGCGCGTTGCTGTTGAAAAATTGAGCACAAGCTCAAGCATTGATTTGGACGGAGTACAACCCGGTTTGGAACGCATTGCAGTCATCGACTTTGAAACCACCGGCATCTCGCCGAGCAGCAGCTGCCGGGCCACGGAAATTGCCGTGGTCATGCTGGAAAACGGCCGCATCGTCGAGCGTTACCAGAGCCTGATGAACGCCGGCGTCCGCGTCCCGGCCTTCATCGAACAACTCACCGGCATCAGCAACGCCATGCTGCGCACCGCGCCCCCGGCCGAACAGGTGATGAACGAAGTCAACGAATTCGTCGGCTGCACGCCGCTGCTGGCGCACAACGCCGCTTTCGACCAGAAGTTCTGGGACTTCGAACTGGGCCGGATCAAACGCACCCGCTTGCAGAACTTCGCCTGCTCGCTGCTGCTGGCCCGCCGCCTGATGCCGGCGGCACCGAACCACAAGCTCGGCACGCTCACCACGTTTGCCCAATTGCCACATACCGGCCAGGCCCACCGGGCGATGGCGGATGCGGAGATGGCGGCGAATTTGCTGGCGCATCTGGCGGATGAATTGCGGCGCAAGCATGGGGTGCGGGAGCTATCGCACGACCTGCTGTGCAAACTGCAGAAAGTCCCGGCCGCTAAAGTCGGCGAACACCTCCAGCGCTATCGCTGAAGTCCACCCCTGGTTGATCGTTCCCACGTCGAGGCGTCGAACCGTCCGCGTGGGAATGCCTCAAGGGACGCTCCGCGTTCCAACTCTCGAATGGGACGCAGAGCGTCCCGGGCTGCATTCCCACGCAGAGCGTGGGAACGAGCGGCAGTAGGTGTTATCGCCTCAGGGTTTGCCGTTCCCTTCGATATGCCCCAACGGCACCCGCTTCTCTATCGCACTCGACAACACGATCGACGTCTTGCTGAACCCGAATTTCGCCACCCGGTTGATCAAATCCTCCAGCTCCGGCATCGAACCCACCGCAGCCTTCATGATCACGCACGGATCGCCCGTCACTCGAAAGCACTCGGTCAGTTGCGGAATTTTCACCAGTTCGTCGTAGACCTTTTGACTGCCGTTCTGGTGGAGGCGCAATTCGATCACGCACTGGATCGGCAAGCCGATTTTCGACAGGTCGATGTTCGCCTGATACCCGGTGATTACTCCGGCCGCCTCGAGTTTGGCCACGCGCTCGGCGACGGCGGGGGCGGAGAGGTTCACTTTGCGGGCGAGGTCGGCGTAGGACGCGCGACCGTTTTCGAGCAGGGCGCTGAGCAGCATGCGGTCGTATTTGTCCAAGGTCGGACTCCTGAAAATGCCAGACTTTCGAAATCGCGGTTTAGGCCGTCGATCTCCGTGTTTTCAAAAGTGTACCGGCGCTATAAACAGGTTTTGTAACTTATTTTTAGCGGTTGGCCTTTCTAGAATAACCAGTCTCCCTGCCTTGATGTCGAGTGGTCTCATGTCTGCCGTGCGCCGTTTTTCCTTGCCGCTGATCGCCGCGTTTTTTGCGTTGTACGTGATTTGGGGATCGACCTATCTGGTGATCCGCATCGGCGTCGAATACTGGCCGCCGCTGATGCTCGGCGGTGTGCGCTTCGTGATCGCCGGCAGCCTGATGTACGCGTTCCTGCGCTGGCGCGGGGCGCCGGCGCCGACCTGGGCGCAGTGGAAAGCGGCGGGGATGATCGGGATTCTGTTGCTTAGTTTCGGCAACGGCGCGGTGACGCTGGCCGAGCACAGCGGCGTGGCCTCGGGTGTCGCGGCGCTGGCGGTGGCGACGGTGCCGCTGTTCACTTTGCTCTGCGGTTATTTCTGGGGGGCGCGCAATACCCGTCTGGAATGGGCCGGGGTGGCGATGGGGATTGTCGGCATCGCGATGCTCAACATGGGCTCCAACCTGCAATCGAGCCCGCTGGGCGCGGCGTTGCTGATTTTCGCGGCGGCGAGCTGGGCGTTCGGTTCGGTGTGGAGCAAGCACCTGCCGTTGCCCCAGGGCGCGATGGCCAGTGCCGTGGAAATGCTGGTGGGCGGCGTGGTGCTGCTGATCGGCAGCGCGGCCAGTGGTGAACACCTGCAGGCCATGCCGCCACTGGAAGGCTGGCTGGCGCTGGCATACCTGATTTTCTTCGGCTCGATCATCGCCTTCAACGCTTACATGTATCTGTTGAAAAACGTTCGCCCGGCAGCGGCCACCAGTTATGCCTACGTGAACCCGGCGGTGGCGGTATTGCTGGGGATCGTGTTTGTCGGCGAGACCATCGGGATCGAAGAGGCGCTGGCGATGCTGGTGATCATTGGCGCGGTGGTACTGATCGGTCTGCCGCAGTGGCGCCGCCCGGCGCAGCCTTCAGTGGTTACCGAGCCAGCAGCAGCGAAGGCCATTGCGACGGAGCAGCGTGCGAATTAGGGTAAACTGCGCGCCATCGCACACTTGCTCTGATTTATTCCTACGGTACTCCCATGACTTTCGCCACCCTTGGCCTGATCGAACCCTTGCTGCGCTCCCTCGAGAAGCTCGGCTACCAGACCCCGACGCCGGTGCAGGCGCAAGCCATTCCGGCCGTGCTGGCCGGTCGCGACCTGATGGCCGCGGCCCAGACCGGCACCGGCAAGACCGCCGGTTTCGCCTTGCCGCTGTTGCAGCTGCTGAGCATGGAAGGGCCGAAAGTCGCTGCCAACTCGGTCCGTGCATTGATCCTGGTACCGACCCGCGAACTGGCCGAGCAAGTCCACGAAGCCGTGCGCCAGTACGCCGAAAACCTGCCATTGCGCACTTACGCGGTGTACGGCGGCGTCAGTATCAACCCGCAAATGATGAAGCTGCGCGGCGGCGTCGATCTGCTGGTGGCGACCCCGGGCCGCTTGCTCGACCTGTTCCGCCAGAAGGCGCTGAAATTCAATCAGCTGCAAACCCTGGTGCTCGACGAAGCCGACCGCATGCTCGATCTGGGTTTTTCCGAAGAGCTGGCGAACATTTACCGCGCGCTGCCGAAGAAACGTCAGACGCTGCTGTTCTCCGCGACCTTCTCCGATGACATCCGCCTGCTGGCCGGGCAGATGCTCAACGATCCGCTGAGTATCGAAGTCAGCCCGCGCAACGTTGCCGCCAACACCGTCAAGCAATGGGTAGTGACGGTGGACAAGAAGCGCAAACCGGAACTGTTCGTGCACCTGATGCGCAAGAACAAGTGGAAGCAGGTGCTGGTGTTCGCCAAGACCCGTAATGGTGTGGACGCGCTGGTCGAGAAGCTTCAGGGCCTGGGCGTGAATGCCGACGGTATCCACGGTGATAAGCCGCAAGCGACCCGGCAGCGGGCGCTGGATCGGTTCAAGGCCAGTGAAGTACAGATTCTGGTGGCGACCGATGTTGCTGCTCGAGGTCTGGATATCGAAGACCTGCCGCTGGTGGTCAACTTCGATCTGCCGATTGTTGCCGAGGATTACATCCACCGTATCGGCCGGACTGGCCGCGCGGGCGCGACCGGTGAGGCGATTTCGCTGGTGTGTGCGGATGAAGTGAACATGTTGTCGGCGATTGAAATGCTGACTCGTAGCACGTTGAAGCGTGAGGTTGAACCGGACTTCGTGCCGGAGCACCGTGTGCCGGACACCGATGCCAGTGGCCAGGTGATCAAGAAGCCGAAGAAACCGAAAAAGCCGAAAGCTTCCGGTGGTGGCGGCAAGCGCAATCTGGGCAAGTGGGTGGACAGCGGGGATACCCCGGCGCCGGAGGTGGCGATCAAGCCTGTGCGCAAGGTGCCGGTGTTCAATACCGGGCCGCGCAAGCGTAAGCCTTAAGCGTTAGCTTGGGTCGTTCCCGCGCAATGCGGGAACGATCAGCTGCGCTGTTTCAACCAGTCCAGCATTCCAGCTCCGGCCGCCCGGCCACTGGCAAAACACGCCGTCAGCAGATACCCGCCAGTCGGCGCTTCCCAATCCAGCATCTCCCCCGCACAGAACACCCCCGGCAACGCCTTGAGCATCAGCCGCTCATCCATCGCCTCGAACGTCACGCCGCCAGCACTGCTGATCGCTTCATCCAGCGGTCGGGTTTTCACCAGCGTCAGCGGCAAGGCCTTGATCGCCCGGGCCAGCAGCGCCGGATCGGCAAAGGTTGCGGCATCAGTGAGTTCACGCAACAGCGCCGCTTTCACCCCGTCAATCCCGACCTGACTGTGCAGATGCTTGGCCATCGAGCGCGAACCCCGTGGTTTGCTCAATGCCGCCTGCAATTTATCCACAGGTCGGCCGGGCAGCAGGTCGATGTGAATAGTCGCTGCACCGTGCACATTGATCGCCTCACGAATCGGCGCCGACAGCGCATAGATCAGGCTGCCCTCGATCCCGGTCGCGGTGATCACGCATTCACCCAGACGCGGAACATCGTCGTTCAAACCGATGGCGATATTTTTCAGCGGCGCGCCGGCGAATTTGCTGACCAGCACTTCGCTCCAGGCCTGCACCTCGAAGCCGCAATTGCTCGGCTGCAACGGCGCCAGTCCTACGCCGCGTTGCTCCAGCGGCAGCATCCACGCACCGTCGGAGCCCAGCCGCGACCAGCTGCCGCCGCCGAGGGCGAGCAGGGTGGCGTCGGGGTTGAGGGTTTTTTCGCCTTCCGGGCTGTCGATGCGCAGCGCGCCGTTTTCATCCCAGCCGAGCCAGCGGTGGCGAGTGTGGATAACCACGCCGCTGTCGCGCAGGCGCTTGAGCCAGGCACGCAGCAACGGCGCGGCTTTCATGTCGGTAGGGAATACCCGGCCGGAGCTGCCGATGAAGGTTTCGATCCCCAGTTCGTGAATCCAGCGGCACAGTGCGTCGGCGTCGAACGCGCGCAGCAGCGGGGCGATGTTCGGGGCGCGTTCGGCGTAGCGCGAGAGGAAGGCCGGGTAGGCTTCGGAATGGGTGATGTTCATGCCGCCGACCCCGGCCAGCAGGAACTTGCGGCCCACCGAGGGCATGCCGTCGTACAGGTCGACGCGGACTCCGGCCTGGCTCAGCACTTCGGCAGCCATCAGGCCGGCGGGGCCACCGCCGATGATGGCGACGTGAGCGGAAGGGGCGGCGGAAGTCTGAGTCATGGCAGCGGCAATAGCGTGGCGGAATAAGCCGCGCATTCTAGCAGCAGCGGCCATTGTCAGGCCTGATCAAAAAACAACCAGCTTGCTGCAGGCCATGTTCAGCGTGGGCTGTAGTCCGTTTCGCTCAGGTTATCCACAGGCCGTTCCACAGCCATTGTGGGTAACGCAGCACAACTCAATGACAACCCGATGACTGCCAGACGCGTTGCGCACTGTGATGAAGGATGCCGTGACGGCGGGCCAAGGCCTGGCGATCCTTGCTGTAACCGCCGCCGATCACCCCGACCACCGGGATGTCGCGGCCCAGGCAGTGGCGCATCACGCTTTCGTCGCGGGCGGCGACGCCTTCGTCAGTCAGTTGCAGATAACCGAGGGCGTCGTCCTTGTGCACGTCGACACCGGCGTCGTACAGCACCAGATCCGGCTGATACAGCGGCAGCAGATAGTTGAGCGCATCGTCGACCACTTTCAGGTAATCGGTATCGCCCATGCCGTTGGGCAGCGGAATGTCCCAGTCGCTCTCGGCCTTGCGTGCAGGAAAGTTCTTTTCGCAGTGCAGGGAAACGGTGATCGCTTCCGGGGTGTTGTGCAGAATACGTGCAGTCCCATCGCCCTGATGCACGTCGCAATCGAAGATCAGCACCCGGTTCACCCGGCCGCTTTGCAACAGATAGTGACTGATGATCGCCAGGTCGTTGAAGATGCAGAACCCGGCGGGGTAATCGTAGTGGGCGTGATGGGTGCCGCCGGCGAGGTGACAGGCCAGGCCATGCTCCAGCGCTTTCTCTGCCGCCAGAATCGAACCGCCGACGGCCCGCACCGTGCGCCGGGCCAGCGCTTCGTTCCACGGCAGACCGAGGCGCCGCTGGTCCTCGCGGGACAACTCGCCGCTCATGTAGCGTTCGATATAACCGCGGTCATGGGCGAGTGCGAGGATGTCGGCAGGGCACAGTTCAGGGCGCAGCAGGTCTTCATCGCGGGTCAGGCCGCTGTCCACCAGGTGATCGCGCAGCAGGCGGAACTTGTCCATGGGAAAGCGGTGATCCGCCGGAAACTCGGGGCTGTAGTCTTCGTGGTAGATCAACGGCAATGGCATGGCGGACTATTCATAAAGGCTGTAGGAAAGAGTGCAAAGCCTACCAGCGATGTAGACTTGCGGCATGGAAACGGAGGGGCACGATGGAGCCGATACTTGAGCTGGAAAGCGCGCGACTGCTGATGCGTCAGTGGCAGGACGCGGATTTGCCGGCATTTGCGGCGATGTGCGTCGATCCGCAGGTGATGCGCTACTTTCCCGCTCCCTTGAGCCGGCTGGAAAGCGCCGCGCTGATCGGCCGTGTACGCGGTCATTTCGCCGAACACGGCTTTGGCTTGTGGGCGCTGGAACGCAAGGACACCGGCGAATTCATCGGTTTTACCGGGCTCGGTGTGGTCGGTTTCGATGCGCCGTTTACTCCGGCGGTGGAAATCGGCTGGCGTCTGGCGAAAGAGCACTGGGGCCTGGGATATGCCAGCGAAGCGGCGTGGACCGCGCTGCGCTGTGGCTTTGACCGTTTGGCCCTGAAGGAAATTGTGGCGTTCACCGCGCAGAGCAATCTGCCGTCGGAAAAAGTCATGCAGGCCATCGGCATGCATCACGATCCGGCCCATGATTTCGATCACCCGAAACTGGCTGTCGATCACCCGTTGCGTCGACATCTGTTGTACCGCATCACCAGGGAGCAATGGCTGCAGACCCTGCATGGCTAAGCCGACACGGACGTTTACAATGGCGCGATCATGGCTCGCGCCAGAACCTGAATTGGCCGCCGCAGCCGAGACTGCGCGGCATAGCGTTGTGTGAGGAGAGTCTGAATGAGCCAAGTGTTGGAAGATCTGGTGGATCTGCTGACCCTCGAACCGATCGAGGAAAACCTGTTCCGTGGTCGCAGTCAGGATCTGGGCTTTCGCCAGTTGTTCGGCGGCCAGGTGCTCGGCCAGTCGCTGTCGGCAGCCAGTCAGACCGTTGAAGAGACGCGTCATGTGCATTCGATGCACGGTTATTTCCTGCGTCCGGGTGATGCCAAGTTGCCGGTGGTCTACTCGGTTGACCGCGTGCGCGACGGCGGCAGTTTCAGCACCCGCCGCGTGACCGCGATCCAGAAGGGCCACCCGATTTTCACTTGCAGCGCTTCGTTCCAGTACGACGAAGAAGGCTTCGAACACCAGAGCCAGATGCCGCAAGTTGTCGGCCCGGAAAACCTGCCGTCGGAGCTGGAACTGACCCAGCAACGCGCGCACCTGATCCCGGAACACATGCGCGAAAAGCTGCTGTGCCCGAAGCCGATTGAAGTGCGCCCGGTCACTGAAAAAGACCCGTACAACCCGCAGCCGGCGGATCCGGTCAAATATGTGTGGTTCCGCGCCGACGGTGCGTTGGCCGACATTCCGGCGCTGCACAAATACCTGCTGGCCTACGCTTCGGACTTCGGTCTGCTGACCACGTCGATGCTGCCGCACGGCAAATCGGTCTGGCAGAAAGACATGCAGGTCGCCAGCCTCGACCACGCCTTGTGGTTCCACAATGACTTGCGCGCCGATGACTGGTTGCTCTACGCCATGGACAGTCCGTGGGCCGGCAATTCCCGTGGCTTCTCCCGTGGCAGTGTGTTCAACCGTGCCGGGCAACTGGTGGCGTCGGTGACTCAGGAAGGCCTGATTCGTCATCGCAAGGACTGGGCATGAGTCTGGCGGATGTGCGGCACTGGGTGTTCGACATGGACGGCACCCTGACCGTCGCCGTGCACGACTTCGCGGCAATTCGCGTGGCGCTGGCGATCCCGCCGGAGGATGACATCCTCACCCATCTCGCAGCATTGCCTGCCGAAGAAGCGGCGGCGAAACACGCGTGGCTGCTGGAGCATGAGCGCGATCTGGCGCTCGGCTCGACCCCGGCGGTCGGTGCGGTGGAGCTGGTGCGTGATCTGCACGCGCGGGGCTATCGTCTCGGCATCCTGACCCGCAATGCGCGGGAGCTGGCCCATGTGACGCTGGAGGCCATCGGCCTGGCCGACTGCTTTGCGGTGGAGGATGTGCTGGGCCGCGATGAAGCGCCGCCGAAACCGCACCCGGGTGGCCTGCTGAAACTGGCGGAGGCCTGGCAAGTGCCGGCGAGCGAGATGGTGATGGTCGGCGATTACCGCTTCGACCTCGACTGCGGTCGGGCGGCGGGCACCCACACGGTGCTGGTGAACCTGCCGGATAATCCTTGGCCGGAGCTGACCGACTGGCATGCGAAGGATTGTGTCGAGTTGCGGCGAATGTTGTTCGCTTGAAAAAAAAACGGGGGCTTCGGCCCCCGTTTTCATTGGTCGAATATCGCTTTCTGACCTTCCGGCGATGTCAGCATGCCGTCGCCGTTATGACCGACACCGGGCACTTCCACCAGCCGCTGATTCACCCCTTCCGGATGCCGACGCAGCAGATAGCTGAAGAACATTTTTCCGCGCATCAGGCGATAGGCGCCTTGCGCTTCAGCGGCGCAACTCTTGTCCAGCGCCGGGTGTTGCGGGTCGGTGTCCTGCTGGCCGAGCAGATAAATCACCTCGCGTTTGACGTAACTGCCTTCAAGCTGCGCGGGCGTTTGCCCACCCGAGTAGATCGGCGGATCCACCAGACCGTACTTCCAGCGATTGAAACCCGGGCACTGCGCGTGATCGAACGCCACTGGTCGTTGCTCATTGAAGTAGGCGTAGGACGACGGGTTGGCCACCACATAACGCAAGCGAATGCCTTCGGCCTTGAGCGCCGGCTGTTCGCGGGCCAGCAGGGCATAGCGCTGCACCACCTGACCACCGCCGGAGTGGCCGAAGATCACGATCTGCTTCACGTCCGGAAACTGCTTGCGGTCGCTGAGTCTCCCAATGATTTCGTCGAGGGCGGCATAGGAACTGAGCGCGTTCGGCCCTGTGGATAACCCGCCGCCCATCCACTCATTGCCTTTCCAGCGCAGCACGCTGGCGGGCAACGAATAGAGGGCGACATCGCTTTCGTTGAGAAACTGCGGGGCAATCACCAGGGTGTTGGCGGTTTGCCCGGCCAGTTCGGCGGCGCTCTCGCCACTTTTGCGATAGGTCTCGGCGTTGCGCAACTTGCCATGAATGACGATCAGCACCCGCTCGATTTTCGCCGGCGCCGGGCCGATGCCCACCGCCATCTCGCCGGCCTGCAATTGCAGGCGTCCGGGGCTGATCGCGTCGACGCCGGCCGCTTGTGCGGTGCCGCCGATGAACAGTAAAGCCAACAGCCATTTATGCATTTACAGGTTTTTCGCCGCAAAGGTATCGCACTGGCCGACCTGGCCCTGGGCGAATCCGGTTTTGAACCAGCGCACCCTTTGCGCCGACGTACCGTGAGTAAACGAGTCCGGCACCACACGGCCCTGACCCTGTTGTTGCAGGCGATCATCACCGATGGCGTTCGCCGCGTTCAAGGCTTCTTCGATGTCGCCCGGTTCCAGCCAGTTCAGACGCTTCTGCGCGTTGTAGGCCCAGACCCCGGCCAGACAATCGGCTTGCAGTTCCTGGCGTACCAACAGACCGCCGTCACCTTCCATCTGCCGACCTTGCCGGCGAGCGGCCTGGATTTTCGCCGAGACGCCCAGCAGCGTCTGCACATGGTGTCCGACTTCGTGAGCGATCACGTAGGCTTGGGCAAAGTCGCCGGCCGCCTTGAAGCGTTGCGACATTTCCTGGAAGAACGCCATGTCCAGATAGACCTTCTGGTCCGCCGGGCAATAGAACGGGCCGGTGGCCGAGGTGGCCATGCCGCAGGCCGAATTGACCCGGTTGCTGAACAGCACCAGGGTCGGGTCTTTATATTGGCGGCCGGCCTGCTGGAAGATCGCGCCCCAGGTGTCTTCGGTGTCGCCGAGGATCGAACGCACAAATTCGGCCTGTTCATCGTTGGCCGGCGGCGCCTGACGGGTCTGCGAAGACGGTGCGGCTTGCTGGGTGCCTTGGCCGGTGAGCTGGCCGAGAATCTGCAGCGGATCCTGCCCGGTGATCCAGCCGATGCCGACGATCAACAGGATCGCCCCGAGGCTCAGGCCTTTGCCGCCACCGAAGCGCATGCCTCCACCGCCACCGCCACCGCCCATGTCATCGCCACGGGCATCGACGACGTTGTCACTGCGTCGACCTTTTCTCCATAGCATGTGGGAATCCTCGTCTGTTCAGGTGGAAAGTGTGTGGTGATGAGTGTTGCTGGTGTGTGAGTGTGGCGCCAGTCCGGTCGTCCGTCCATTCGCACACAGACAAACAGGCCCGACCTCGCGTGACGAGGTCGGGCCTGTTATTGACGAGCATGGGCGCCGGGAATTCAATCCATCGGCAGATTTCTTTCGCCGGGTCAGGTGTCAGCGGTCAAAGGCGTCCCACACCGGCGCGAAGTCCGGGCTGACCTGACGTTCGCGTTTGGACAACGCGGCGATCAGCGCACGATCGTCATCGTCCAGTTCGACCTTCAGTGACGCCAGGTTGGCCAGTTGATTGGCCCGGCTGCTGGCCTTGGGAATCGCCGCGACATTGTCCTGATCCAGCAACCACTTCAGCGCGACCTGAGTCGGCAGCACACCGTGTTTTTCGGCGATCTGCTGAATCTGCGCAACCTCCGAGACCTTGTTGCGCGCCAGCGGCGTGTAGGCCGTCAGCGCCAGATCGTGTTGACGGGCGTAGTCGAGCAAAGCGTTTTGTCCGAGCAGGACGTGGTACTCGACCTGAATGGCTGACAGAGGAATGCCATAGTCCTCGACGACTTTGCGCAGCAACGGCAGCGGAAAATTCGCCACACCGATGTTGCGAGCCAGACCTTGCTCCTTGAACGATGCGAGGGTTTCAAGAGTGCGCGGCAAGTCCCAGTCAGTAGTCGGCCAATGGATCATGAACAGGTCGACGTACTCACTGCGCAACGCCTTTAGGCTGCGATCCAGCGAGTGACGCATGGCATCCGGTTGCAACTGGTCCCACCAGACCTTGGTGGTGACGTGGATCTGCTCGCGGGGTGTCGGCGTATTCGCCAGTGCCTGTCCGACCGCGTCTTCATTGTTGTAGGCCGCCGCCGTGTCGATATGTCGGTAACCGAGTTCCAGCGCTTGCTCCACGGCGCGGGTGCATTCGTCGCCGAGCATCGGCCAGGTGCCGAGGCCGAGTTTGGGCAGGTTCAGTCCTTGTCTGTTGACGATGTGCTGCATGGTCGGCGCTTCCTGCATTGATGGGGTTTCAGAATGGGATTGCGAAAACTAAACAACGCCAGCCAGTAGGGGCAACTCGTCAGCCGAGAAAGAGGGCGATTATCGAGCGGTTGGTTCCAGATTTCGCAATCTCTGATATGTATTTTAGAATCGGCAAAATTTTACTGGGATCGCACCATGGCCGGCAGTCAGATCGAACGGGTTTTCAGCGTGCTGGAGAGCCTCACCCACGAGCCGCGCGGACTGCCGCTGCAAACCCTCGCGGAACAAATCGACATTCCGAAAAGTGCGACGCATCGTTTGCTCGCTGAATTGTCCCGGCTGGGCTATGTCCGGCAGAACCCGGAAACGTCGCGTTATCACTTGTCGACCAAATTGGTGGCGATGGGCTTTCGTTACCTGTCGAGCAGCGGTGCCGACATCGTGCAACCGGTGCTCGATCGACTGGCGCAGGAAACCGGCGAACTGGTGCGGCTGGGCGTCACCGACGGCGAGCGCCAGACCTGGATCGCCAAGTCACAGGGCGCGCGCAACGGTTTGCGTTACGACCCGGACATGGGTCGCGATGCGCCGCTGTTCTACACCGCCTCCGGTCATGCGTGGCTGGCGAGCATGAGTGATGCCGAGGCCTTGTCGCTGGTTGAGCGTCAGGCTGCCGAAATGCCGGCGGATATCGGGCCGAATGCACCGCGAACCAACATTGAATTGCTCGAGCATCTGCGCGTGGCGCGGGAACAGGGTTACGCCTGTGTCGAAGAGAGTTCGGCGGTGGGCACATCGGCCATTGCCGCCGTCGTGCGGCATCCGGCAGATGGCCGAGTGATCGGGGTATTGAGCATTGCCGGACCGAGTGCGCGGATGCCGGGGGCGAGGTTGCATGAACTGGCGCCGCTGTTGTTGAGGTTTACCGAGGAGTTGTCGGCGGCGAGCCTGGCTTCGGAGCTGTTCGTCTAGCCGCGCAACGGAAGATGGGATCGGGTTGTCTGTAAAACTGTGCGTTGATCGCACAGAATTTGGCTTGAAGGGTGTGAGAATTTGGAACCTGGTTCTAAATTATCGCTGGAGGCTTTTTCCTCATTTTTATTTCTAGAGATAGCCAATGACCGTCAGCACCCCGCTTTCCGGCGTCAACCAACCCTTCAAGGGGATCTTGCTGATTGTCGTGGCGACGTTTCTGTTCTCCAGCCACGACGCGCTGTCGAAATACCTCTCGGGTTTTTATCCGATCATCATGGTGGTGTGGGCGCGGTATCTGGTGCACACGCTGCTGATGGCGGGGATCTTCCTGCCGCAATCCGGGTTGCGCGTGCTGCGCACCAAACGCCCGTTATGGCAGTTGGCGCGGGCGTTGTGCCTGCTGGGCACCAGTCTGTTCTTCACTACGGCGCTGCTGTACATCCCGCTGGCCGAAGCCACTTCGGTCAACTTTCTCGCGCCGGTGCTGGTGACGGCGCTGTCGGTGCCGTTGCTCAAGGAACGGGTGACGCGGGGCCAGTGGATCGCGGTGATCTGCGGGTTTATCGGGGTGCTGATCATCGTCCACCCCGGTGGTGAATTGTTCACCCCGGCGATTCTGTTGCCGTTCTGCTCGGCGCTGTTTTTCTGCTTCTATCAACTGCTCACCCGCAAGCTCAGCGAGATCGACAGCCCGACCACCAGCAACTTTTTCGCCGGGTTGTGCAACACGCTGGTGATGAGTGCGCTGGTGCCGTTCTTCTGGCAAGTGCCGAGCCTCGGGCACGCTTTCTTGATGCTGGCGCTGGGCACGTGCGGGATGACGGCGCACCTGTTTCTGACCCAAGCGTTTCGCCATGCCGCGCCGGCGTTGCTGGCGCCGTTCGGCTATTGCCAGATCGTGTTTGCGGGGCTGTTGGGGTGGTTGCTGTTCGCGCACACGCCGACCCTGATGACGGTGATCGGGATCGCGGTGATCTGTTGCAGCGGACTGGCGGCAGCGTGGCAGCAGAGCCGGCGCTGAAAGGAAAACCGGCCTGAAATCAGGCCGGTCGGTGCAGGATGGCTACTCAGTACTGAAAGGTTATTCGGTAATGGTAGGAATTTTGCGCGGTGCCATGAAGTACATCCAGGTCAGCGCGATGAAGTACATCGCCGGAATCAGGGTGAACAGCACGGTGTAGTTGTTGTTGGTGACGGTGAGGATGTGGCCGACGATCTGGGTCATGAACATCCCGCCAATCGCCGCGCACATGCCGCCGAAACCGAACACCGTGCTCATCATGTGCTTGGGTGTGTAGTCCATCACCAGACTCCAGATGTTCGCGGTCCAGGCCTGGTGCGCGCCGATGGCCAGAGAGATCGCAGCCACCGCGACCCACAGGTTGGCGGAACCGGCCGCCATGACCACGCCGATGATGCAGCAGGCGAACAGGAACATCGACAGCAGCCGCGCCTTGATCGAGTTCATGCCGCGACCGATCAGGAACGAAGACAGGATCCCGCCGCCCACGCTGCCGAAGTCGGCGGTGACGTAGATGATGATCAGTGGAATGCCCATCTGGGTGACGTTGATGCCCAGGTTGTATTGCTGATTGAGAAACGGCGGCAGCCAGTACAGGTAGAACCAGAACACCGGCGCAGTCAGCGAGTAGGCGAGGGCGAAGGCCCAGGTGCCGCGCATGCGCAGGATTCGCGAAAACGGTACGCGGGCCTGTTCCGGTTCGACTTCTTTCTGGATGTATTCCAGCTCCGACTGTTTGACGCTCGGGTGATCTTCCGGGTTGAAGTACTTCAGGCCCCAGAACAGCAACCAGATCCCGCCCAGTGCCGACATGCACAGAAACGCGGCCTGCCAGCCCCACACGTGAAGGATCAGTGGCAACAGCATCGGGGTGAACATCGCACCGACGTTGGTGCCGGCGTTGAAGATGCCGGTGGCCACGGCGCGCTCGCCGGCCGGGAACCAGAGGCGCGTGGTTTTCACGCAGGCCGGGTAGTTGGCCGCTTCGGTCAGGCCGAGGATGAACCGGCAGACCATGAAGCCCACCGCCGAGGTCGCCAGACCATGGGCGCCGGTGGCCAGGCTCCAGAGCAGCACCGCGCAGAAGAACACGCGCTTGACGCCGACCCGGTCGATCAGCCGCCCTTGCAGCACGAAACCGATGGCGTAGCCGACCTGAAACCAGAAGTTGATGTTGGCGTAGTCCATCGCCGTCCAGCTCATTTCCTTGGCGAGGATCGGCTGCATGACGCCGAGGGCGGCGCGGTCGATGTAGTTCAGGGTGGTGGCGAAAAACACCAGCGCCAGCATGCCCCAACGGGTCTTGCCGACGGCCATGGCGCCGCGGATCTTGTCGCCGATGCCACCCGTGGCAGTGCTCATGGCCGGGGCCATGCGGGAAGTCTGTGAAGGAATCATGTGTTCCACCCGTTTTTGGATTTGTTATTTGGTGTGCTTTTTTTGTGCACGCTGCGACCGGTGGTTCAGTTCCGGACTCAAGGTGAAAGGGATGTTGGGCAGTGAGCGAAAAATCGTCAATTCGCCAAACCGGCATTGTGTTCGATAATCGCACGCAAAACTAACCGGGTAGTACAGTTTAAATTGCTCAATGAAAAACCGGGACCAATAATTCGCTCACCTTATAAAAGCGGCGCAATCCTCGTAGCCGAAGTCTCCACCGGGAGTTGAAACATGCAGCGATCCATTGCCACCGTCTCCTTGAGCGGAACCCTGCCGGAAAAACTCGAGGCTATTGCCGCCGCCGGGTTCGACGGGGTGGAGATTTTCGAGAACGATCTTCTGTACTACGACGGCAGCCCCCGGGAAATCCGGCAGATGTGCGCCGACCTCGGAATCGCCATCACGCTGTTCCAGCCGTTTCGCGATTTCGAAGGCTGCCGCCGTGATCGTCTGGACCGCAATCTGGAGCGGGCCGAACGCAAGTTCGACCTGATGCAGGAACTGGGCACCGATCTGGTCCTGGTGTGCAGCAACGCCTCCCCCGACAGCATCGGCGATCAACAGATCCTCATCGATGACCTGCGCCTGCTGGCCGAGCACGCTGGCGCTCGTGGCTTGCGCATCGGTTACGAGGCGCTGGCCTGGGGCCGTCACGTCAATACTTATCAACAGGTCTGGGACATCGTCCGCCAAGCCGATCACCCAAGCCTCGGCGTGTTGCTCGACAGCTTTCACACGTTGTCGCTGAAGGGCGATCCACGGGCGATTGCCGAGATTCCTGGCGACAAGATTTTCTTCGTGCAAATGGCCGACGCGCCGATTCTGGCGATGGACGTGCTGGAGTGGAGCCGGCATTTCCGCTGCTTCCCGGGACAGGGCGAGTTCGATCTGCCGGGCTTCCTCGCGCCGATCATTCAGAGCGGCTACACCGGGCCGCTGTCGCTGGAAATCTTCAACGACGGTTTCCGTGCCGCGCCGCCTCGGGCCAATGCGGCTGACGGTCTGCGTTCGCTGCTGTACCTGGAGGAGAAAACCCGCCAGCGTCTGGAGCAGGAAATCCGCCCTGTGGATAACCGCGAAATCCTCTTCGAGACGCCGAAGGCCAGCGCCTACAACGGCATCGAGTTTCTTGAGTTTGCCGTCGACGAAGCCCTCGGCGCCAAGCTGTCGAATTGGCTTGAGCGGCTGGGGTTCGTCAAGGCCGGACAGCATCGCTCCAAGAGCGTCAGCCTGTTGCGCCAGGGCGATATCAACCTGATCCTCAACTCCGAACCTTACTCGTTCGCCCACAGTTTCTTCGAGTCCCACGGCCCGTCGCTCTGCGCTACCGCCGTGCGGGTCAAGGACAGCACCAGTGCGCTGGCCCGCGCCGTTGCTTATAAAGGACAGCCGTATCGCGGACTGGTCGGCCCCAACGAGCTGGAATTGGCAGCGGTGCGTGCGCCGGATGGCAGCCTGATTTATCTGGTGGATGAAGAGGCAGATGTCTACGGCACCGACTTCAATTTGCTGCCGGATGCGATGACTCGCGGCGGCCTCAAACGCATCGATCACATGGCCATGGCGTTGCCGGCAGACAGCCTCGACAGTTGGGTGCTGTTCTACAAGAGCCTGCTGGATTTCGAGGCCGACGACGAAGTGGTGCTGCCGGATCCGTACGGTCTGGTGAAGAGTCGCGCGCTGCGCAGTCGCGACAGTTCGATCCGCTTGCCGCTGAACATTTCCGAGAACCGCAACACCGCGATCTCACACGCACTGTCGAGTTATCGCGGTTCCGGGGTGCATCACATTGCCTTCGATTGCGACAATATCTTCGCCGAAGTCAGCCGGGCGAAAGAGACGGGCGTGCCGCTGCTGGATATTCCGCTCAACTACTACGATGACCTCGCGGCACGCTTTGATTTCGATGACGAGTTTCTCAGCGAGCTGGCGTATTACAACGTGCTATACGACCGCGATGCGCAAGGTGGCGAGTTGTTCCACGTCTACACAGAACCGTTCGAGGGGCGCTTCTTCTTCGAGATCATCCAGCGCAAGAACGGTTATGCCGGTTATGGCGCGGCCAACGTCGCGGTGCGGTTGGCGGCGATGGCCAAAGCACGCAGTGGCGCTGTTCGCCAGGCGAAGTTGTAGGAAATTCGTAAACGCGGGATTAAACAAGGGTCGCGCGGCTTCCTTCACCGGGGCGCGCGGCCCATAATCGCCAGCCTGTGCAGTGATGGCCGTGAGCCCGCAATGACAATGACTTCAGAACTTTCCGCAGCCCCCGTTTTACCAGCGGTAGAGCCGCGCAAGAGTCGCAAGAACAACCCGGAAAAAACCCGCGAAAACATCCTCCAGGAAGCGATCGTCGAGTTCGTCCAGCAGGGCCTGTCGGGTGCTCGCGTGGACGCGATCGCCGAGCGCATCCACACCTCCAAGCGCATGATCTATTACTACTTCGGCAGCAAGGAGCAGTTGTACGTCGAGGTGCTGGAGAAGCTCTACGGCGATATCCGCAGCACTGAAAACCGTCTGCACCTGGCCGAGCTGCCGCCGGTGGAAGCGATCCGGCGCCTGGTGGAATTCACCTTCGATCACCACGACCGCAACGTCGATTTCGTGCGCATCGTCTGCATCGAAAACATCCACAACGCCGAGTATGTGAAGCGTTCCGATGCGATCAAGGCGATGAACAACACGATCCTCGATTCGCTGGGCGAGATCCTGGCGCGCGGTGCCGCTGAAGGTGTGTTCCGCGCCGGGCTCGACGCGTTGGACGTGCATCTGCTGATCAGTTCGTTCTGCTTCTATCGCGTGTCGAACCGCCACACGTTTGGTGAGATCTTTCAGATCGACCTGCCGGACGAAAGCATCAAGCAGCGTCATCGCGAAATGATTTGCGAATCGGTGCTGCGTTACCTGCAGGCCTGACCGGTATCGAGGGGGCGTCGCCCCCTCACGGTTTTATCCCTTCATGCTTTGAAAATGCGCCAGCATTCGCTGCGCATTCGGCACCACGCCGCTGAACAGTTCAAACGCCTTCACTGCCTGAAACACCGCCATGTTGCCGCCATCCAGGGTTCGGCAACCCAGGGCGCGGGCGCTGCGCAGCAGTTCGGTTTCCAGCGGGAAATACACGATCTCCGCCACCCACAACTCGGGTCGCAGCAGCGCCACTGGCACGGGCATGCCCGGTAATTTGGCCATGCCCATCGGCGTGGTGTTCACCAGCCCGTCAGCGTGACTCAACGCGCTCGGCAGATCGTGTCCGGCTACGGCGCGGCCCGCGCCAAAATGCTGATTGAGGTTGTTGGCCAGGCTTTCGGCGCGCTCGACGTCCACATCAAAAATGCTCAGTTGTTGTACGCCTTCGCTCAACAAGGCGTGGGCCACCGCCGCACCGGCGCCACCGGCGCCCATCTGGACTACGCGCTCGCGGGCGACGTCTGGCAGGCCGCGACAAAATCCTTCGGCGAAACCCAGGCAGTCAGTGTTGTGGCCGACGCGTTTGCCGTCCTTCAGCACGACCGTGTTCACGGCGCCGATGCCTCGGGCTTCCGGGGATAATTCATCGAGCAGAGGAATGATTGTCTGCTTGCACGGGAAAGTGATGTTCAGCCCGGTGTAGTTCATTCGCTCGGCTGCCAGCAGCAGGTCGGGCAGGGCGTTGCTGTCCAGTTGCAGTTGATCGAGATCGATCAACCGGTACAGGTAACGCAGGCCCTGTTCGTCGCCTTCATGTTCGTGCAGCGCCGGGGTGCGGGAGGCCTGAATGCCGGCGCCGATCAGCCCGGCCAGTATCACGTTGTTGCGGATCATGCGGTTCACCCCTTCAGACGCTGGCTGAAATGTTCCAGGGCCAGGCGATAACCGTGGCTGCCGAAGCCGCACATCACGGCTGTGGCGATGGCCGAGACGAACGAGTGATGACGGAACGGCTCGCGCGCGTGGACGTTGGACAGGTGGACTTCGATCACCGGCAATTCGCTGGCGACCAAGGCATCGCGGATCGCTACCGAAGTGTGAGTCCAGGCGGCCGGGTTGATCACGATGCCGGCGCAGCGCTGGCGGGCGCCGTGAATCCAGTCGAGCAGTTCGCCTTCGTGGTTGGTCTGGCGAAACTCCACGGCCAGGCCGAATTCTTCGGCGGCGCGCCCGCACAGGGCAGAGATGTCGGCCAGGGTTTCGTGACCGTAGGTCGCCGGTTCACGGGTACCGAGCAGGTTCAGGTTCGGGCCGTTGAGCACCAGAACGATAGGGGGCATGGGGGCAAACTCCACTTATTGTTTTTGGCTTGGGTCGAGGGTTTCGACCTGTGGAGTTAAATTGTACTAGCTGGTTACTTTAAGCAATTGCTCTGCATCGACAGCCGTGATTTCTGTGCGGTGATCGCACACTGGCGAGAGTCAGTGCGGCAATTGCTCCACCAGAAAATCGATGAAAGCCCTGACGCGCAGCGGCATGTGGCGATTCTGCGGGTACAGCAAGGTGAACGGCCGCGAGCGTCCGCTGTAGGGTTTGAGCACTTCCACCAGCGAGCCGTCGGCCAGTTCCTTTTCCACAATGAAGCGATAAGTCTGGAACAGCCCGGCACCGTGTCTGGCCAGAGTCACTCCACCGAGCACGTCATCGGAGCAGCAGAAATTGCCCTCGGCGAGAATTTCCCGTGGCGTGTCCTCGTCGTAAAACAGCCAGGTGATCCGCCGCCCACTGCTGGGCAACTCGTACTGGATGCATTCGTGCTGCTCCAGGTCTTCGAGAGTCTGTGGCGTGCCGGCGCGTTTCAGATAATCGGGGCTGGCGACCATCACCAGTGCTGCGTCTTCCAGATGGCGGGCGATCAGGCCGGAATCGGGAATCGCCCGCACGCGAATCGCCATGTCGTAGCCCTCGCCGACGAAGTCGATGTTGCGGTTGCTGATGTGCATGTCGACCTTCACCTGCGGGAAGCGCGCACGAAAGGCCGGCAGGAGCGGCAGGATCCGGTGATGGGCGTAAGTCGTAGGAATACTGATACGCAGGGTGCCGGACGGTTCCTGCTGCTGGCCCATGACTTCCCGTTGCGCCTCGACCAGTTGCGCCAGTGCCTGACGGCATTCTTCGTAGTAGCGCCGGCCGCTGTCGGTCAGTTTCACACTGCGGGTGGTGCGTGCAAACAGGCGTACGCCCAGGCGTTCTTCCATGCGTGACACCGAGCGGCTCACCGCCGCCGGCGTCACCGAAGCCGCCTGCGCCGCCCCGGTGAAACTGCCGCACTCGGCGGCCAGGCAAAACAACTCGATGCTGCCCAGCTGAAGATCGTCGAAGTGTCGCTGCATGATTGATTACACCGGGGAATGAGTCTTCGTATGTAGCAAATGCGCGGCCGCTGCGAAAGAACTGCTTACCATTTTGCGCGGGGCTTTCCTGAATCCCGCACTAGGCTCGAAAACGTAATGACCATTGAAGGCAACCATGCCGATGGTCGGAATTGTCAGGGAATGGCAGTTTTCGAAACTCTTTAACCTAACGGATGGGTTAGCATGAAAGTGTGCAGTTACAAGGGATTGTCGGTGGTGATCATGCTGCGAGACGAACATTGTCCGCCCCATGCGCACGTAGATTCAGGTGCATGGAGTGCCCGCTTCAAATTCAGCTTCTGGCACAACGGCGTGGAGTTATGGGATGTGGTGCCGCTGTCGCGTCGGCCACCGATTGCAGTGCTTGAGGGGCTGCGCCAATCGCTCCGTGAAACCGTTCATCTGCGGCGGGCTCGCCGAATCTGGTGGACTCGTTTGCAGACGGCGTGTCTCGATAATCAATGGTGGGACGGGGACTCGAACGAAGTGGCCGTCATGCGCGAAGTCACCAATGCAACCTTCAGAATCGGATCGGCGTATTACGAGCCAGAAGAAAACAAAACCTTGCTGGCCCTGGTCGGTGCTCAGGAAGGTGTGGAGATCGAACTATGAAAACAGTAAAGGCCGGTTTGCATGCTGATCGACCGGTAACGGAAAAGCGCCTCGATGAAGCTGTCGATCGCGGGGGGCTGCGCCGACGCAGCAGCCTGCAAGCCGTGTCGGTGGCCTTTCAGAAGCCGTGCCTGGTGATTCACTTTGAAGACGACAGCGGCGTACTGCTGCCAGTGAATCTCTACCGGGAATTCGATGATTTCGAACCGGAAGACTTCACTGGGCTGAATGTCGGTTTTGCCGGCACCGCCCTTTGCCACGAAGGCAAGGATTTGCAGGTTTCCATCGCCGGCATGATCTCGGCCAGTCAGCCATTGATGGCGATGGCGGCTTCGGTGATTGCCTCGCGCAACGGTCGCCAGAGCAGCACCGCGAAAGCTGAAGCTGCACGGGCCAACGGCAGGAAGGGTGGACGTCCGCGCAAGATCGATCCCGTTTTATGAACAGGCACAAAAAAGCCGTCGGTCAGGACGGCTTTCTTGTTTCTGGCACCTGCGATCAACGCCGGGTCAACAGCACGCCGGATTCCATGTGGTGGGTCCACGGGAACTGGTCGAACAGCGCGCAGCGGGTGATGCGGTGCGTGTCGTGCAGTTGGGCGATGTTGGCCGCCAGCGTCTCCGGGTTGCAGGAGATGTACAGGATGTTGTCGAAGCGCCGGGTCAGCTCGCAGGTGTCCGGGTCCATGCCGGCCCGTGGCGGGTCGACGAACACGCTGCCGAACTCGTAGCTCTTCAGGTCGATGCCGTGCAGGCGACGGAACGGGCGAACTTCGTTCAGGGCTTCGGTCAGCTCTTCGGCGGACAGGCGCACCAGGGTGACGTTATCCACAGCGTTTTCAGCCAGGTTGCTCAACGCCGCGTTAACCGACGTCTTGCTGATTTCCGTGGCCAGCACTTTGCGCACGCGAGTCGCCAGCGGCAGGGTGAAGTTGCCGTTGCCGCAGTAGAGCTCCAGCAGATCGTCGCTGCGATCGCCCAGTGCTTCGTATGCCCAGTTGAGCATCTTCTGGTTCACGGTGCCGTTGGGCTGGGTGAACGCGCCTTCCGGCTGGCGATAGCTGAACGTGCGGCCGCCGACGTCGAGTTTCTCGACCACGTAATCGAGGCCGAGCACTTCGCGTTTGCCCTTGGAGCGACCGATGATGCTGACGCCCAGGTCCGCCGACAGTTTGGTGGCCGCCGCATGCCAGTGCTCGTCCAGCGGACGGTGATAGCACAGGGTGATCATCGCGTCGCCGGCCAGGGTGGTCAGAAACTCCACCTGAAACAGCTTGTGGCTCAGCGCCGCGCTGGCCTGCCATGCCGCTTTCAATTGCGGCATCAACTGGTTGATGCGCAGGCTGGCGATCGGGAATTCCTCGATCAGGATCGGCGTGCGCTTGTCGTCCTGGGAAAACATCGCGTAATGCCGCTCACCGCCCTCGCGCCACAGGCGGAATTCGGCGCGCAGGCGGAAGTTCTGCAGCGGCGAGTCGAACACCGCTGGCTCCGGTGCATCGAACGGGGCCAGCAGGTCACGCAGGCGCGTGACCTTGTCTTCGAGTTGTGCGGCGTAGGCCTGGGAATCAAAAGTCATGCGTTGAACCAACCCAACTTGATCACGAACAGAATCGACAGGATCACCAGCGCCGGGTTCAGCTCACGGGCGCGGCCGGACAGCAGTTTGATCGCAGTCCAGGCGATGAAGCCGAAGGCGATGCCGTTGGCGATGGAATAGGTGAATGGCATCGCCAGGGCGGTGACCACGACCGGTGCGGCGACGGTGATGTCGTCCCAGTCTATTTCCGCCAGGCCCGAAGTCATCAGCACGGCGACGAACAGCAGCGCTGGCGCGGTGGCGAACGCCGGTACGCTGGCGGCCAGTGGCGAGAAGAACAGCGCCAGCAGGAACAGGATCGCGACGACGATGGCGGTCAGGCCGGTGCGGCCCCCGGCACTCACGCCCGCAGCGGATTCGATGTAGCTGGTGGTGGTCGAGGTGCCCAGCAGCGAACCGGCCATTGCCGCCGTACTGTCGGCGATCAGTGCACGGCCCATTTTCGGCATGTGGCCATCCTTGCCCATCAGGCCGGCGCGCTTGGCGACACCGATCAGGGTGCCGGAGTTGTCGAACAGGTCGACGAACAGGAAGGCGAAGATCACGCTGACCAGACCGATGTCCAGTGCGCCCTTGATATCCAGTTGCAGGAAGGTCGGGGCCAGCGAAGGTGGCATCGAAGTCACGCCGCCGAACGGGGTGAAGCCCATCACGATCGAGACGATGGTCACTGCGAGAATGCCGATCAGCACCGCGCCGCGCACTTTCAGGGCTTCAAGGGCGACGATCAGGGCGAAACCGAGGGTGGCGAGGATCGGTGCCGGTTGCTTCAGGTCACCGAGGCCGACCATGGTCGCCTGGTTGCTGACCACGATACCGGCGTTGTGCAGGGCGATCAGCGCCAGGAACAGGCCGATACCGGCGGCAATCGCCGAACGCAGCGGCAGCGGGATGCTGTTGATGATCCATTCACGGATGCGGAAGATCGACAGCAGGAAGAAGCACACGGCCGAAATGAACACCGCACCCAGCGCCACTTGCCAGGTGTGGCCCATGTGCAACACGACGGTGTAAGTAAAGAAGGCGTTCAGACCCATGCCCGGCGCAAGGGCGATCGGGTAGTTGGCGATCAGGCCCATGACCGTGGAGCCGATGGCGGCTGCCAGACACGTGGCGACGAACACCGCGCCTTTGTCCATGCCGGTCTCGCCGAGGATGCTCGGGTTGACGAACAGAATGTAGGCCATGGCCAGGAAGGTCGTGACGCCCGCCAGAATCTCGGTCCGCACGTTGGTGTTGTGTGCCTTGAGTTGAAACAGCCTTTCCAGCATGTCTGCTCCCCGTGGCGCGCGTGGCGCCGTGAATGTATCGACCTCAACAGCAAAGCACAGACCGTCGCAAGCGCCTGGAAAATTGTGGTGGGCCGGAAAAAGCCGCGCATCATACCAGCAGCGTGAGGAATATGGCGGATGTTGGTTTCGATCGTCGGCGAAGTTTTGTGTCGCGGCCAAACCGGCCATACTGCGCGCTGATTTTTCGGGAATGGATCAAATGAACAAGCATTGGATGAAGGCCTGCGGATTGATCGTACTGTTGCTGGCCGGAACACCCGCAGCGCTCGCGGCCTCGGCGGCGCCGCTGAGCGAGGTGAAAGTCATCAAGGTTCAGTCGGCGTCCTGTGGGCTCGAAGACATTACCGACGGTCAGGTGCAGACCCGTTGCGATCACAGCGCGCCGGGCATCAAGGTCTATGTGCTGGAAATCGGCTATGGCCAGAGCCAGCCCCAGGCTGCACTGGATGGTTTTGAAGTGAACGGCACGCGAAGCCCGGTGTGTGCCTTTGATAACGGCAATCTGACCGAGTGCACGCCCGGCAGTAAAACCGTTGGTTCTCTCTATACCTTCGATCTGGCAGGTCGGCAGGAGGGCACTTTCACGTTCAGCAACACATCGATCAACTCCCCGCGCAACACGATGTCGACTCAGCTTTACATCAAGTAACGGCGCAGGCTGAACGGTTCGGGACAAAGCTGACTAAGCTTAATGAACCACTCAGCGGATTGCGCCCATGACCTTTAGAGCCCTGATTACCCTCGCCGAGGGCATCGATGATCTGCAATGCGTGACCCTGATCGACGTGCTGCGCCGAGCCGGCATTGAAGTGGTGGCGGCCAGCATCGAAGGCCGGCGCATGCTGACCTGCGCCCGAGGCACGCGACTGACCGCCGACGGCATGCTCATTGATGTGCTGGCCCAGACCTTCGACCTGATCGTCCTGCCCGGCGGAGCGATCGGAGCACAACACCTGGCCGCGCATCAGCCCTTGCAACAACTGCTCAAGGACCAGGCCAGCGCCGGACGCCTGTTCGCCGCCATCGCCGAAGCCCCGTCGGTCGCCCTGCAAAGCTTTGGCGTTTTGCGCCAAAGACGCATGACCTGTTTGCCCGCCACCAGCCCCAACCTCTCCGGTTGCACGTTTGTCGATCAACCGGTGGTGGTCGACGGCAATTGCATCACCGCCCAGGGTTCCGGCGCGGCACTGGAGTTCGCCCTGACACTGGTCGAGCAACTGGCGGGCAAAGCCGCCAGAGCGAAGGTAGCGGGGGATTTGCTGGCCTGAGAGCATCAGGCCTTCACCTCTTCCACCGGCACATGCATCCGGTCGCGATTGGCCAGGGTCGGGAACAGTTTGATCCACGTCCCGGTCACCACCAGCGTACCGATCCCGCCCATTACCACTGCCGGTACGGTGCCGAACCAGTGGGCGGTGAGGCCGGATTCGAATTCACCCAACTGGTTCGAGGCGCCGATGAACAGGCCGTTTACCGCGCTGACCCGGCCGCGCATTTCGTCGGGTGTTTCCAGTTGCACGAACGAGGCGCGGATCACCATGCTGATCATGTCCGCCGCGCCCAGCACCACCAGCACCGCCAGCGAGAACCAGAAAGACGTCGAGAGACCGAAGGCGATAGTGGCCACGCCAAATATGCCCACAGCGGTGAACATCACCCGGCCTACGTTGCGCTCGACGGCAAACCGCGCCAGGAACAGCGACATCATCAACGCCCCTACAGCCGGCGCCGAACGCAGCAACCCCAGCCCCCACGGCCCGGTCAGCAGGATGTCCTTGGCGAACACCGGCAGCAACGCTGTGGCACCACCCAGCAACACGGCAAACAGGTCCAGCGAGATCGCCCCGAGGATGTCCGGGCGGCTGCGAATGAAACGAATCCCCGCCAACAGTGAATCCAGAGTCGCCTTGCCCTTGTTGAGCGGGGTCTGCCGTGCAGGCAGGTTGAGCATCAACGTGCAGGCAATGACGTACAGAACGACGGTCGGGCCATACACCCAGACGCTGCCGAAGGCGTAGAGCAGACCGCCCATCGCCGGGGCGACGATGGTGGCCGATTGCTGCGCCGACTGCGCGGCAGCGACGGCCCGCGGGAACAGCGCGCTGGGCACGATGCTCGGCAACAGGGCCTGAGTGGTCGGCATCTCGAAGGAGCGTGCGGCACCGAGCAGGAACGCGAGGATAAAGATCATTTCCCGGGTGACATGGTCGGTAGCGCTGCCGATCGCCAGTGCCAGGGCGATCAAGGCCTGCAACGACTGGCAGATCGCCGCGACCTTGCGCCGGTCGTAGCGATCGGCAACGTGGCCGGTGTGCAGCATGAACAACACGCGAGGGGCGAATTCCACCAAACCGACCAAGCCAAGATCGAGCACGTTGCCGGTCAGTTGATAGAGGTTCCAGCCGATCGCCACGGTGAGCATCTGGAAACCGCTGGCGGTGAAGATCCGGGCAAACCAGAACGCAAGAAAGGGGCGGTGGTGACGTAACAGCAAGGGCTCTTGGCTGGGCATCTGCGGGCCGGTCTTGATCGAGGGGAACCGCGAGATTATCACCAGTCTGTAACAGGAAGTTGCTATGACAAAAAATTTAGTTAGCCAGACATCGATTTTTCGGCACCCGGACACCGAACCCGGGCAAGGATGTATTTCAGGGCGTTGCCAGGACTGTGAGGCAACTTGTCACGCGGCAAAAGACCACGCGGTTCCCCGTCGGAAATGGGACTACTCTTTCAACGTTGATTGATCCAGATCAAGACCCTTCGCGGAACTGATCCGGGACCCGTCGGCAGACTCCCTGCGTCGCGATGCCTGTAAAAAGAAGAACGAATCCGAGTTCGCCGCACTCCATACCCGTGGGGGCAGTGGTTCAAGGCCGCCAGCCTGGAACCGTTATCTGATAGAGGAAAGCTTATGTTCGGTTTAGAGGCACTAGATCTCGCCCGAATTCAGTTCGCGTTCACCATCTCGTTCCATATCCTGTTCCCGGCGATCACCATCGGTCTTGCGAGTTATCTCGCGGTGCTGGAAGGCCTGTGGCTGAAAACCGGCAACGACACCTACCGTGATCTCTACCATTTCTGGTCGAAGATCTTTGCCGTCAACTTCGGCATGGGGGTGGTCTCGGGCCTGGTCATGGCCTATCAGTTCGGCACCAACTGGAGCCGCTTCTCGGACTTCGCCGGTTCCGTCACCGGGCCTTTGCTCACGTATGAAGTGCTCACGGCCTTCTTCCTCGAAGCCGGTTTCCTGGGCGTCATGCTGTTCGGCTGGAACAAGGTCGGACGCAAGCTGCACTTCTTCGCCACGGTCATGGTGGCCATCGGCACGTTGATTTCGACGTTCTGGATTCTGGCTTCCAACAGCTGGATGCAGACGCCGCAGGGCTTCGAGATCGTCAACGGTCAGGTGATTCCGACTGACTGGTTTGCGATCATTTTCAACCCGTCGTTCCCATACCGCCTGATGCACATGGCGACGGCGGCGTTCGTGGCGACTGCATTTTTCGTCGGCTCGTCGGCGGCGTGGCACCTGTTGCGCGGCAAGGACAACCCGGCGATTCGCACCATGCTGTCGATGGCGATGTGGATGGCGCTGATCGTTGCACCGATCCAGGCGGTCATCGGTGATTTCCACGGTCTCAACACTCTCAAGCATCAGCCGGCGAAAATTGCCGCGATCGAAGGTCACTGGGAAAACCATGGTGACGAAGCGACGCCGCTGATCCTGTTCGGCTGGCCGGACATGAAGGAAGAGAAAACCAAGTACGCCGTGGAGATCCCGTATCTCGGCAGCCTGATCCTGACGCACTCGCTGGACAAGCAAGTTCCGGCGCTCAAGGAGTTTCCGCCTGAAGACCGGCCGAATTCGACCATCGTGTTCTGGTCGTTCCGGATCATGGTCGGCCTCGGTTTCCTGATGATTTTCACCGGTCTCTGGAGCCTGTGGCTGCGCAAACGCGACACGCTCTACACCTCGCGGCCGTTCCTGTACCTGGCGTTGTGGATGGGGCCATCTGGTCTGATCGCGATCCTTGCGGGCTGGTTCACCACTGAAATCGGTCGCCAGCCGTGGGTGGTCTACGGGCTCATGCGCACGGCGGATGCGTCTTCCAACCACAGCTTCATGCAGATGAGCATCACGCTGATCATGTTCGTGGTGGTGTATTTCGCGCTGTTCGGTGCGGGTCTGGGCTACATGATGCGCCTGGTGCGCAAAGGGCCGAAGACCGACGAAGGCAAGGAAACCAACGACGGTGGTCCTGGCCAGAAACGCACACCGGCCCGTCCGCTGTCCGCTGCCGACGACGATGGCGTCGAACACGACCGCAGCCTGACCAAGGAGATTTGAATCATGGGTATTGATCTTCCGCTGATCTGGGCCGTGATCATCATCTTCGGCATCATGATGTACGTGGTCATGGATGGTTTCGACCTGGGGATCGGGATTCTCTTCCCGTTCATCCCCGGCAAGACCGACCGTGACGTGATGATGAACACTGTCGCCCCGGTATGGGACGGCAACGAAACGTGGCTGGTACTGGGGGGCGCGGCGTTGTTCGGCGCGTTCCCGCTGGCCTATTCGGTGGTGCTGTCGGCGCTGTACCTGCCGCTGATCTTCATGCTGATCGGGCTGATCTTTCGCGGCGTGGCGTTCGAGTTCCGCTTCAAGGCCAAGGACGACAAGCGTCACCTGTGGGACAAGGCGTTCATCGGTGGTTCGGTGGCGGCGACGTTCTTCCAGGGCGTGGCGCTTGGCGCGTTCATCGACGGCTTGCCCGTGGTCAACCGGCAATATGCCGGCGGTTCACTGGACTGGCTGACGCCATTCACGCTGTTCTGCGGCGCTGCACTGGTGGTGGCTTATGCCTTGCTCGGTTGCACCTGGCTGATCATGAAGACCGAAGGCAAGCTTCAGGAGCAGATGCATGATCTGGCGCGCCCTCTGGCCTTCGTGCTGCTGGCGGTGATCGGCATCGTCAGTCTGTGGACGCCGCTGGCCCATCCGGAAATCGCCGAGCGCTGGTTCACCTTGCCGAACCTGTTCTGGTTCCTGCCGGTGCCGATTCTGGTGTTGGTGACGCTGTATGCACTGATCCGCGCGGTGGCGCGCAATGCCAACTACATGCCGTTCCTGCTGACCCTGGTGCTGATCTTCCTCGGCTACAGCGGTCTGGGCATCAGCCTGTGGCCGAACATCGTGCCGCCGTCGATCTCGATCTGGGACGCCGCCGCACCGCCGCAAAGCCAGGGCTTCATGCTGGTCGGCACGCTGTTCATCATCCCGTTCATCCTGGGTTACACCTTCTGGAGCTACTACGTGTTCCGCGGCAAGGTCACCCACGAAGACGGTTATCACTAGTGGTGATCACGATGGCGCCGACAGCGGCGCCATCTCCCTCAACCGGAGGATGAAGGCATGACCGGCAAACATTCCCTGCACGACATTGAAGAAGCCGAAAAAAAGCCGCTGTGGCAGCGGCTCGGCTGGTTGGCCATGATCTGGGTCGGCAGCGTCGGTGCATTGTTCATCGTCGCCAGCCTGATGCGCATGTTCATGAACGCCGCAGGCCTGACTACACACTGAAACTTCCCATCCCGTCGCCTTGCGGCACGGATTTTTGACCCTCCGACCGGAGGGTTTTTTTTGCCCGGATTATTTACGGGCCTTGAGGATGACGAACTTCGGCGTCGCTGCGACTTGCTCGACACCCCGGAACAGCCGGGCCAGTTTGCTGTGATAACCCAGATGACGGTTGCCGACGATGTACAGCGCACCGCCAACCACCAGCGCTTCGCGGGCCTGCTGGAACATGCGCCAGGCGAGGAAGTCGCCGACCACCTGTTGCTGGTGGAACGGCGGGTTGCACAGCACCACGTCCAGCGACTGCGCTTCCTGGCCGGCCAGACCGTCGCCGGCGCGCACGATCACTTCACGTTCGCCCAGTGCCGCGCGCCAGTTTTCGGCCGCCGATTGCACGGCCATGAACGATTCGTCCACCAGCGTGTAATGCGCGTCGGGGTTTTGCAGGGCGCTGGCGATGGCCAGTACGCCGTTGCCGCAGCCAAGATCCGCGACCCGCGCAGAGCCGAGGTTTTTCGGCAGGTGCGGAAGGAAGGCGCGAGTGCCGATGTCCAGCCCTTCACGGCAGAACACGTTGGCGTGGTTGAGCAGTTCGATGGCCGGTTCGTCGAGGCGATAGCGGGTCGGATAGGGCGAAATGGCGGGTGCCTTGGCCTCGGGCGTGGCAATCAGCAAGCGCGCCTTCTTCACGGCCAGTGAAGCCTGAACCGGACCAATGTAGCGTTCCAGCAGATCACTGGCAGCACGGGGCAAATGCTTGACCATCGCCGCTGCTACCACCTGAGCGCCGGGTGCCAATTGGCCTTGCAGGCGAATCAGTTGCTCTTCCAGCAGCGCCAGGGTTTTCGGGACACGGATCAGCACCCGGTCGAACGGCCCGACCAACGGCTCGCTGGCGGGGATACCGCGCAGCGCATCGAATGCCTGACCGTTACGCAGCAGGTTCTTTTCCAGGCCCTGAAACGCCAGGAACGAATCACCGCTGATGCTGACCTGCACCTTGCCCGAGAGGCTGATGGCCAGCGCGCCGAAACTGTCGTTGAGCACCAACACTCGGGTCTCCGCCGGCAGATTCTGTTCGGCCAGATGATTGAGCAGGTACTCGTCGGCTGCATCGAAGGCTTGCAGCGGTTCGTTCTGCTGTTCGGGCTGGCGGATCAGATCAAGCTGGGCGAAGGGCGTATCGAGCAAAGGCATGGGGCGGGGACTCTGGGTAATCGACGGGTGTCCCGCGGCCCAGGGTGTTGTGCGGCGGAACCGTCCGAGTGGACAGCGGCGCGAAGTTTCGCGGCATCACTCAGGAAGGTCGCAAATGTTACTTTTTTTTCGACTGTATTACTTGCCTGTTTTTTGGGGCGCCGACTAGATGATCCCTGCCTTCGCGGCAGCGATGACTGCGGAAATCTTGTTGCAGACATTCAATTTCAGAATCACGTTTTGCACATGATAGTTAACGGTGCGTTCACTGAGACTCAGGATTCTGGCGGTTTCATAGGCGGTTTTACCGGATGCACATAGCTTCAGCACCTCGACCTCCCGAGCAGACAGGCGAGGTGGTCGGGCCTTGGCCGGTCGTGTGGGAAGCGCGTGCGCGAACAACTCGGCCAGATGGCTGGTGACGTAAAACATGTAGCCAAAGTGCTCATATAACTCGATTGCACTGATCGGACAGTGAGGCCGGGCCAGACTGAGAATGCTGCACAGGCCGCTTTCTTCGTGATGAAATGATTGTGACCATCCGTATTGCAGTCCCTGTTCCTGTAACGCCTCCCACAACTCTGGAGTTTTTGAGAAGAGCTCCTTGTTCCATGTGATTGGCAGCATTGACTGATTGCAGTGTGCTACTACCGGATCATCTTTGCAGTAGCATCCTTCTTCATATTGTTTGTTCCATGCTTCAGGGTAGTTATTGATATTCAAGGCTTTGGGTAGTATCTCTCGCTCAGTCGATGTGACTGAAATCCCACAAAACTTGAAGCCTATGTTTTTGGCAAATGTCAGCAAAATCGGGTAGGCGGTTTCAATTCTTGTTGCGAATGTCACCTGCTGTATCTGCCGCTCCTTCCAAAGTTCCATTTGAAGATTCTCCGAGAGTGTTTCGCTGGGGTGCGATCTTGGATCCAAGAGTCAGGCACGGAAACGAGTGTAGGACGCTTCTTGTATGGATGTTTGGATTTTTTTGTTCTTAGTGGCTGCACAGGATAGGAATATCGGATTTCAAGAGGAATTAAAGTTCATGTGTTGGAGTGGGCTTTAATTGTATTTAAGGCATCATTCAAAGTTAAGAGTTGATGGCTGTTTGACAGTTGTTAACGCTTCTGTTTTTCTTTAAGGATGATGGCGCTAAATGCCACTACAAACCGTCGGTGTTTCAAAACCTCTAATTGAGTGACACTGAAGCTCTTTGTCGAGGGAGCGCCGCATGACCGCCAGCGCAGAAAAATTCAGCCGCCAGACGCTGCTTGACGTACAGCCTTTGACGCCAAACCTGTTCACATTGCGTACGACCCGTGACGCAGGCTTTCGCTTTCGTGCCGGGCAATTTGCTCGCCTCGGGGTGACCAAGGCCGATGGCAGTACGGTGTGGCGGGCCTACTCTATGGTGTCTTCACCGTTCGATGAGTTTCTTGAGTTCTTTTCCATCGTGGTACCCGGGGGCGAATTCACCAGTGAGCTGAGCCGTCTGAAAGCAGGCGATACCTTGCTGGTGGATCGCCAGGCCTTCGGGTATCTGACGCTGGATCGTTTTGTCGATGGCCGGGATCTCTGGCTGTTATCCACAGGTACCGGGGTGGCGCCGTTTCTGTCGATCCTGCAGGACTTTGAAGTGTGGGAGAAATTCGAGCGAATCATCCTTGTCTACAGCGTGCGTGAGGCGCGGGAGCTGGCTTATCAACAGCTGATTGCCGAGTTGACGCAGCGTGACTATCTGGCCGAGTACGCTCACAAGTTCCAGTTCATTCCTGTGGTGACGCGTGAGCCCTGTTTGGGGGCCCTCAACGGGCGCATTACCACGCTCATCGAAAACGGGGAGCTGGAGCAGACGGCAGGTGTTGAACTTGATCCGGCCCATTCGCGGGTCATGCTCTGCGGTAATCCGCAGATGATCGACGACACCCGGGCCCTGCTCAAGCAGCGGGGCATGAGCCTCAGCCTGACGCGGCGGCCAGGGCAGGTGGCGGTGGAAAACTACTGGTGAAGAAACGGCGCCTTCAGGCGCCGTTCATGGGGTTCAGGGCCGATTGTTCTGGGCCTTGAGCAGATCGCGGATCTCACCCAGCAGTTCTTCTTCCTTGGTTGGCACCGGCGGCAGGGTCGGAGCAACGGCTTCTTCGCGTTTCAGGCGGTTGATGGCTTTGACGCCCATGAAAATCGCGAAGGCGACGATGATGAAGTCCAGAATGCTCTGGATGAACTTGCCGTAGGCCATCACGACCGCAGGGGCGCTGCCCTCGGCGGCTTTCAGGGTTATCGCCAGGTCACTGAAGTCCACCCCACCGATCAGCAGGCCGATTGGCGGCATGATGACGTCCCCGACAAACGACGAAACGATTTTGCCGAAGGCCGCACCGATGATGATACCGACGGCCATGTCGACCACATTGCCTTTGACCGCGAAGGCCTTGAACTCGCTGAGCACGCCCATAGTTATTTCCTTGTTACAGATGAGTTTGGTGTACGCAGTGTAAATCAGCAAAACGCGTCCTGCGCGAAACACCTTCTTACAATGCCCGTTTTTATCGACACATCAATTCGCGATTAGTTTGCAAAGTGCCACTAATCGCGCGCGAATTACTCCGCAAGGCTCTGATCGAGAAGCTATTTTTCTCAATCGACGGAGTGTGGATTTTCTATTTATGTTCGCCGTCGTGACTCTCTAGCCTCTGTTTGGCGCACCTGGATGCGCCTCAAACAACAGAGGAACCTGAAATGTATTCCACACTTGGTTCAGGGGTATTACCCCTTCGCCGTACCGTCGGCGTATTGGCCGCCAGCCTGCTGACCTTTTCCGTGAACGCCGCGCCCCTGACCCGGGATAACGGTGCGGCGGTAGGTGATAACCAGAACTCGCAGACCGCCGGCGCCAACGGTCCGGTGCTGTTGCAGGACGTGCAACTGATCCAGAAACTGCAGCGCTTCGACCGCGAGCGTATTCCCGAGCGCGTCGTGCATGCCCGTGGCACTGGGGCGCATGGCACGTTCACCGTCACCAACGATCTCAGTGATCTGAGCAAGGCCAAGGTATTCGCCGCCGGCCAGGTCACCCCGGTGTTCGTGCGTTTCTCCGCTGTGGTTCATGGCAATCATTCCCCGGAAACGTTGCGCGACCCGCGGGGCTTCGCGACCAAGTTCTACACCGCTGACGGTAACTGGGATCTGGTCGGTAACAACTTCCCGACGTTTTTCATCCGCGACGCGATCAAGTTCCCGGACATGGTGCATGCTTTCAAGCCTGATCCGCGCACTAACCTGGACGACGACTCGCGCCGTTTCGACTTCTTCTCTCATGTACCGGAAGCCACTCGTACATTGACCGAGCTGTATTCCAACTCAGGGACCCCCGCCAGTTATCGGGAGATGGATGGCAACGGTGTGCACGCCTATAAGTTGGTCAACGACAAGGGTGAAGTGCACTACGTGAAGTTTCACTGGAAAAGTTTGCAGGGGATCAAGAACCTTGATCCTGAACAAGTCGCAAAAGTTCAGGGTCGTGACTACAGTCACATGACCAATGATTTGGTAACTAATATCAACAAGGGCAATTTTCCGAAGTGGGACTTGTACATTCAGGTCCTGAATCCGCAAGATTTGTCCAAGTTTGAATTCGATCCATTGGACGCAACCAAGATCTGGCCCAATGTTCCTGAGCGGAAAGTTGGACAAATGGTTTTGAACCGCAATCCGGCAAATGTCTTCCAGGAAACTGAACAGGTGGCCATGGCGCCGGCCAATATTGTTCCCGGTATCGAACCTTCGGAAGATCGCTTGTTACAAGGTCGAGTGTTCTCTTATGCCGATACTCAAATGTATCGCCTGGGTGCCAATGCCCTGCAACTACCCATCAACGCTCCAAAAGTTGCGGTGAACAATGGTAATCAGGATGGCGCGATGAACTTCGGCGCCAGCAATACAGGCGTGAACTACCAGCCAAGTCGCCTGCACCCGCGTGAGGAGCCGCAAGGCGCCCGGTACAGCCAGACGTCCCTGCAAGGCAGCACTCAGCAGGCGAAAATCCAGCGCGAGCAGAACTTCAAGCAAGCCGGTGATCTGTATCGATCCTTCAGCAAGAAGGAACGTCAGGACCTGATCGAGAGCTTTGGCGGTTCGCTGGCGAGCACCGATGACGAGAGCAAGCACATCGTCCTGTCCTTCCTCTATAAGGCTGATCCGGAGTACGGCGCCGGCGTGACCAAGGTGGCCAAGGGTGACCTGGATCGGGTCAAGGCACTGGCGGCCAAACTGGTCGACTAAGAACGATCGCGGGGCCCGAAAGGGCTCCGTTTCCCTTCAAGGAGACGACTCATGCGTGTCTGTCTTTTGCTGTTGCTGTTGCTGGGCTGTCTGTCGTTCGTGACCATGGCAGCACCGGCCAATCAGGACCCTGATGCGCTCAAGGCGCAATTGCAGGACTACTACTTCAATGCCGCCCGTGAGGGCGATATCGCCGTACTCGACACCTTCATCGAGGCGGGCTATTCCCTGGATACCCGGGATGCCAAGGGTTACACCGCGCTGATGCTCGCGGCTTACCACGGCGAAGGTGACGCAGTGGACAAGTTGCTGGCTGCCGGGGCGAATGCCTGTGCTCAGGATCAGCGCGGAAACACGGCCCTGATGGGGGCCATATTCAAAGGGGAATTGCAGATCGCCCGCCGATTGATGGCTACCGACTGCAACCCGGACCAACGCAACGGGGCGGGTCAGACCGCTGCGATGTACGCAGGGCTGTTCAAGCGTGAGGCATTGCTCGACGCCCTCAAGGCCCGGGGCGCCGATCTGAACGCGCAAGATCCGTTGGGCAACAGCGCCGCGCGTCTGGCCAGCGGGGAAATCCGTACCGCCGCGCCGCGCTGATCGGCGACGGCTGCGTTATCATCGCGGTTTTTGCCGGGGGTTCAGATGGCCAAGGCCAAGCGCATGTACGGCTGCACCGAGTGCGGCGCAACCTTTCCCAAGTGGGCCGGGCAGTGCGGCGAATGCGGCGCGTGGAACACCCTGACCGAAACCATGGTCGAGAGCGGTGGTGCCGCCGCCCCGAGCGGGCGCACCGGCTGGGCCGGGCAACAGGCGCAGATCAAGACCCTGGCCGAAGTCAGCATTGAGGAGATTCCGCGTTTTTCCACAGCCTCCGGCGAGCTGGACCGAGTGCTCGGCGGCGGTCTGGTGGACGGCTCGGTGGTGCTGATCGGCGGTGATCCGGGTATCGGCAAGTCGACGATTCTGTTGCAGACCCTGTGCAACCTCGCCAAGACCATGCCGGCGCTGTACGTCACCGGTGAGGAATCCCAGCAACAAGTGGCGATGCGCGCACGTCGCCTTGGGCTGCCGCAGGATCAACTGCGGGTCATGACCGAAACCTGCATCGAAACCATCATCGCCACCGCCCGCCAGGAAAAACCCAAGGTGATGGTGATCGACTCGATCCAGACGATTTTCACCGAACAACTGCAATCGGCACCGGGCGGCGTGTCCCAGGTGCGCGAAAGTGCGGCGTTGCTTGTGCGTTACGCCAAGCAAAGCGGCACGGCGATTTTTCTGGTCGGCCACGTGACCAAAGAAGGCGCATTGGCCGGCCCGCGTGTTCTGGAGCACATGGTCGACACCGTGCTGTATTTCGAAGGCGAGTCCGATGGCCGGTTGCGCCTGCTGCGGGCGGTGAAAAACCGTTTCGGCGCCGTCAACGAGTTGGGTGTGTTCGGCATGACCGACAAGGGGCTGAAAGAAGTCTCCAACCCTTCGGCGATTTTTCTCACACGCGCTCAGGAAGAAGTCCCGGGCAGTGTGGTGATGGCAACGTGGGAAGGCACCCGGCCGATGCTGGTGGAAGTCCAGGCGCTGGTGGATGACAGTCATCTGGCGAACCCGCGTCGTGTCACCCTTGGCCTGGATCAGAATCGTCTGGCGATGCTGTTGGCGGTGTTGCACCGTCATGGCGGCATTCCGACCCACGATCAGGACGTGTTCCTCAACGTAGTCGGCGGGGTGAAGGTGCTGGAAACCGCGTCTGACCTGGCGTTGATGGCCGCCGTCATGTCGAGCCTGCGCAACCGGCCGTTGCCTCATGATCTGCTGGTGTTCGGTGAAGTCGGTTTGTCTGGTGAAGTGCGCCCGGTGCCGAGCGGTCAGGAGCGTTTGAAGGAAGCGGCCAAGCACGGCTTCAAGCGCGCGATCGTGCCCAGGGGCAACGCGCCGAAGGAAGCGCCTCCGGGCTTGCAGATCATTGCGGTGACGCGTCTGGAGCAGGCGCTGGATTCACTCTTCGAGTAATCAGAGCTCCATCAACGCGCCAAGCTCCCGTTCGAGCTCGGCCTCATCCCCGAGGTTGAGCTCGATCAGGCGGCGCAGGCGCTGGATCGATTCCAGGCTGATGTGCCGGCACTGGAAACCCAATTGCCCATGATCGTCGTGTGCCAGTTGCACATCCATCTGGATGTCGGTGTCGTCGCTCAGGTGAATGTCGACGTTGAAGTCCTGCGTTTCATCCCCCAGCCACGGCTCCGGCCGCTCGATCAACAATCCTTTGAGCGACAGGTCGATCAGCTTCACTGGCCAGATGTATTCACCCTGGCTCAATTCGGTTCTGGCATCGAACGCGATACGTTTGAAGCGGCGACGCTCGGACGGGTGCTCGCTCATGGCGCAATCCTCTGGACGGTTCGCTGACTATAGACCCGCCACGTCGAGTGTTGCCAGTCAGGCAGGGCGTCCGACCAATGTCGGGGTATGGCCTTTGCCGCCAGTAGCGCTAAACTCGGGGTGGCTGTCTTTCTTGTCCACCCTGGCTGGAATAATAAAATGAAAAATAATAATAGCCTGCTGCGCCACTTACCCTGGCTAGTGCTGGCAATCGTAGGAGCGTGCGCCCTGGGCGTAGTGGCATTGCGCCGAGGCGAGGCGATCAACGCCTTGTGGATCGTGGTCGCCGCTGTGGCCATTTATCTGGTTGCGTACCGTTACTACAGTCTGTTCATCGCTAACAATGTGATGCAACTCGATCCACGCCGGGCCACCCCCGCCGTGCTCAACAATGACGGTCTGGACTACGTTCCGACCAACAAACACATTCTCTTCGGACACCACTTCGCGGCCATCGCTGGCGCGGGGCCTCTGGTCGGTCCGGTATTGGCTGCGCAGATGGGCTACCTGCCCGGCACGCTGTGGCTGATTGCCGGCGTGGTGCTGGCGGGCGCGGTGCAGGACTTCATGGTCCTGTTCATGTCCACCCGTCGCAACGGCCGCTCCCTGGGCGACATGGTGCGTGAAGAAATGGGCCGTATCCCCGGCACCATCGCGCTGTTCGGCTGCTTCCTGATCATGATCATCATCCTCGCGGTGCTGGCGCTGATCGTCGTCAAAGCCCTGGCCGAGAGCCCTTGGGGCATCTTCACTGTGATGGCGACCATCCCGATCGCGATGTTCATGGGCATCTACATGCGCTACATCCGTCCGGGCCGCATTGGCGAGATCTCGGTGATCGGTGTCGTGCTGCTGCTCGGTTCGATCTGGCTGGGCGGGCAGATTGCCGCTGACCCGGTGTGGGCCAAGGCCTTCAGCTTCACTGGCGTGCAAATCACCTGGATGCTGATCGGTTACGGCTTCGTTGCCGCTGTGTTGCCGGTCTGGCTGATCCTCGCGCCACGTGACTATCTGTCCACGTTCCTCAAGATCGGTACCATCATCGCCCTGGCGATCGGTATTCTGGTCACCATGCCCGAGCTGAAAATGCCGGCCCTGACCCAGTTCGTCGACGGCACCGGCCCGGTGTGGAAGGGCGGTCTGTTCCCGTTCCTGTTCATCACCATCGCTTGCGGTGCGGTATCGGGTTTCCACGCACTGATCTCGTCCGGCACCACGCCGAAACTGCTGGATAACGAAACCAACGCCCGCTACATCGGTTACGGCGGCATGCTGATGGAATCGTTCGTGGCCATCATGGCCATGGTTGCCGCTTCGGTGATCGAGCCGGGCGTGTACTTCGCCATGAACAGCCCGGCCGCCGTGGTGGGTGGTGATGTGGTGGCTGTTGCGACCGCTGTCAGCAACTGGGGCTTTGCAATTACCCCGGAAGCGCTGCAAGCGGTGGCGCATGATATCGGCGAAACCACCATCCTGGCCCGTGCCGGTGGTGCACCGACCCTGGCGGTCGGTATTGCGCAGATCCTGCACAGTGTCCTGCCGGGTGAAAACACCATGGCGTTCTGGTACCACTTCGCGATCCTGTTCGAAGCGCTGTTCATCCTGACCGCTGTGGACGCCGGCACCCGTGCCGGTCGCTTCATGCTGCAGGATCTGCTCGGCTCCTTCGTGCCGGCGCTGAAGCGTACCGAATCCTGGACCGCCAACCTGATCGCCACTGCCGGTTGTGTGGCGATGTGGGGCTGGTTGCTGTATCAGGGCGTGATCGATCCGCTGGGTGGCATCAACACCTTGTGGCCGCTGTTCGGTATCTCCAACCAGATGCTGGCCGGTATCGCGCTGATGCTCGGCACCGTGGTCCTGATCAAGATGAAGCGCCAGCGCTACATCTGGGTCACCCTGCTGCCGGCCGCCTGGCTGCTGATCTGCACCACGACCGCAGGCTTCATCAAGCTGTTCGACGCCAACCCGGCCGTCGGCTTCCTGTCGCTGGCCAAGAAGTACAGCGATGCACTGGCCGCAGGGCAAGTGATCGCACCGGCCAAGAGCGTCGAGCAGATGCAGCACGTGATCTTCAACGCTTATACCAACGCAACGCTGACCGCGCTGTTCCTGTTCGTGGTATTCAGCATCCTGTTCTATGCGCTCAAGGTCGGCATCGCCGCCTGGGGCAAAAAAGAGCGTACGGATAAAGAATCGCCGTTCCAGGCCCTGCCGGACGCGTAACCAGAGGATTGCACCATGTTCAATGACCTGAGTCGCCTCGGTAAATACCTCGGTCAGGCCGCGCGCCTGATGGTCGGCATGCCCGACTACGACACGTACGTCGAGCATATGCAAACCAAACACCCGGACAAACCGGTGATGAGCTACGAGATGTTCTTTCGCGAACGTCAGGAAGCCCGTTACGGTGGCAAGGGTGGGCCGAAGTGCTGTTGAGCCGCTGATCGCGGTTCATCAGAGGTGAGGTGGGAGCAGGTCTTTCGGCCTGCTCCCATTTTTATTTGTGCAATTGAAGGAGATCGAGTTTGTCTTCTCCCATCCCGGTCACGGTGCTCAGCGGTTTTCTCGGCGCCGGCAAGACCACCTTGTTGCGCCATCTGTTGAAAGCCGAGCACGGCCTGAAAATCGCCGTGATCGAAAACGAATTCAGCGACGCCGGCATCGACACCCAATTGCTGGGCGACGAGCCGGTGCAAGTCATGACCCTGGCCAACGGCTGCGTCTGCTGCACCATTCACACCGACCTGACCAAAGCCCTGTACCTGTTGCTCGAGCGCCTGGACAGCGGCGAAATCGCTTTCGATCGTCTGGTGATCGAGTGCACCGGCCTGGCCGATCCGGCCCCGGTGGCGCAGACGTTTTTCATCGACGAAGAACTGCGTGAGCGCTATCTACTCGACGGCATCATCACTCTCGTCGACGCGGCCCATGCCGAGCTGCACCTGACCCAGACCATCGCCCAGGCACAGATCGGTTTTGCCGACCGCTTGCTGGTGAGCAAGACCGATCTGGTGGACGAGGCCGCGTTCACCGCGCTCAGCGAACGCCTGACCCGCATCAACCGCCGTGCGCCGATTCGCGTGGTCGAACACGGCAACATTGATCTGGCCGAATTGCTCGATGTGCGCGGTTTCAACCTGAATGCCGATCTCGGCGGCGGGGTGAGTCTGCGCCCGGTCAGCAAGGCGCCGTCCATCGACCGGATTTCCAGTCTGGTGCTGCGTACCGATCATCCGCTGGATATCGATCAGCTCAGCGAGTTCATGAACGAATTGCTGGAAGAACACGGCAAGCAATTGCTGCGCTACAAGGGCGTGCTGAACATTGCGGGCGAAGATCGTCGGCTGGTGTTTCAGGGCGTGCTGAAACTCTACGGCTTCGACTGGGACACCGAGTGGGCCGAGGGCGAGGCGCGGGAGAGCGTGATCGTGTTTATCGCCGATGATCTGCCGGAAGAGAAGATCCGGACGGGGTTTGCCAAGGTGGCGGCGAACTGAGTCCGCCGCTGTCTCAGTGCGTGGAGCCGCTGAGAATCGTCTGTTCCAGATGATCCAGATGTCGATTCATCAGTGACACGGCTATGTTGGCGTCATCACGCTCGATCGCATCAACGATCTGAGCGTGGTCCTGCCACCCGCAACAGCTGTGCGTGCTTTCAATGCAACGCGCAATCGCCAGTGAGGTCAGCGGCACCAGCGTGCCGAGAAAGTGCGCCAACGGTACATTCCCGGCCATTTTCGCCAACTGCAAATGAAACTCCCCGGACAGGCGAATCGCCGCGCCGCGTCGGTCTTTATCCACAGCCTGGCGCTCGCGTTCGATCAAGGTGCGCAGGCGTTTCAAGTCTTCAGCCTGCGCGTGCTGGCAAGCCAGTCGTACCAGCGTGTTCTCGGCCAGGCGTCGGGCGTGCAGGGCCTGACGCGTCTGCTCGGCGTCCGGCGCGGCAACGCGCGGTCGATGATTGGCCCGCAGCACGATGATCTGTTCGTGGGACAGTTGGGTCAGCACCCGACGCACATCGGCGCGGCTGACACCGAACATGTGCTTGAGACTCTCTTCGGTGAAGCGGCTGGCGGCATCGAGGCGTTGTTCGAGGATCGCGTCGAACAGTCGCGGATACAGCTCGTCCACCGGCGTCTGCAGGCGGGAGAAGGGCAGGGCCGCCGAGGTCTGGCGAGGGTGCGACGGCGTGGCAAGACTGTTCATGGCCGGTCTCCAGTGTGAGGCGTTTCAGTTACTCAGATTGTCATCCGGAATATTCAGCTCGATACCCATGCGCTGGCCTTCACGCAGGATGTGCCGGCGCATTTCGGCACTGGCCTGAGCGCTGTTCTTGCTGCGGATCGCGCGCACCACGGCCTCGTTTTCCTCAAGGCGTTCGGCCAGGTGCTCCGGCGAATTGCGCAGCACTTCGGCGCTCTGCTTGAGGGCGTTGCTGGTCTGTTGCACCACGCTCTGGAAAATCGGGTTCGAGGTCAGGGTGAACAGCTCTTCGTGAAACGCGATGTAAGCGCTGACGCCGGCCTCGCTGTCACCTGCTTCGAGGGCTTCGCGCATGTCCATCAGGGTCAGGCGCAACTGCCCGACTTCCTTGCTGCTGATCGACTGCGCCACCAGACCGACGATGAACGGTTCGAGGGTGTAGCGCAGTTGCAGCACGTCCTCGAGGCTGGCGCCGGCCACAGCGCTGTCGTGGCTTTGGCTGTCACTGGCCTGGGCGTCGAGCACCACCACGCCTTTGCCCGGCATCGAGCGCACCAGACCGAGGGTTTCCAGCACGATCACCGCTTCGCGCAGGCTCGGGCGGCTGATGCCCAGTTGCTCGGCCAGTTCGCGCTGGCCCGGCAGCATCTCGCCGGAGCGCCACTGGCCACGGGCGAGGGCGGCCCGGAGTTTTTCTACCACTGAGTTGACGACGGTTGATGTAGTAATCACGTGTTCGCTCCATGAGCCGTGCCTGCATGTGCGCAGGCACGGCGGTCATTCAGAATTCTTTGGCCGCCGCTTGAGCGGCCGTTTTTCTCGGCTGAAAGTTATAGCCCTGCTCGCCGTTGAGCACCTTGTTCGCCCGTTGCACATCGATGTCCTTTTCCCAGCGGGCGATGGCCACGGTGGCGACGCAGTTGCCGATCAGGTTGGTCAGCGCCCGGCCGATGCCCATGAACCAGTCCACCGCCAGCACCAGCACCAGACCGACTACCGGAATCGCCGGGATGGCCGTCAGCGTGGCCGCGAGAATCACCAGCGCCGAACCGGGAATGCCGTGGGCACCTTTGGAGGTAATCAGCGACACCAGCAAAATCGTCAGCAGATCGGTCATGGCCAGCGGTGTGCCGGTGGCGTTGGCGATGAACACAATGGCCAGAGTCAGGTAGATCGAAAAACCATCGAGGTTGAACGAGTAACCGGTGGGAATCACCAGCCCGACGGTCGAGCTGCCGATGCCCAGATGTTCCAGCTTGCGCATGATCTGCGGCAGCACGGCGTCGGAGGAGGCGGTGCCCATGACGATCAGCAGTTCTTCGCGCAGGTACTTGAGCAATGGCCACATACGCAGGCCGGAGGCACGCATCACCAGACCGAGAATCACGCTGACGAACGCGATGCACGTCAGATAAAACAGGCCGACCAGACTGCCCAGGTGTTGCAGGGAATCGAGGCCATATTTGCTGGTGGTAAAGGCGATGGCGCCGAACACGCCGATCGGTGCCAGACGTACGATCATGCCCATGATGCGGAAGATCACATGGCTCAATTCGTTGATCAGTCGCGAGATCCCGGAAGCGGCTTCGCCCACCAGATTCAATGCGCTGCCGAACAGCACCGAGAACAGCAGCACCTGGAGGATGTTGTTGTCGGCAAAGGCGCCGAGTACCGAAGTCGGAATCAGGTCCATCAGGAACTGAGTGGTGGTGTGCATGTGCTGACCGCGTTCGGCGATGTCGCCCATGTCGGCGGCGGACAGTTGCTCCAGATGGATGTTGGCGCCGCTGCCGATCCCGGTGCTGAACGCAAACACCAGACCGATCACCAGCGCGATGGTGGTCAGCACTTCGAAGTAGATCACCGACTTGAGGCCGATGCGCCCGACCTTCTTCAGGTCGCCCGCGCCGCTGATGCCGCTGACCACCACGCAGAACACGATCAGGCCGATGAGCATCTTGATCAGTTTGATGAAACCGTCGCCGAGCGGTTTGAGCTGGGCCGAGTATTCAGGAAGGGTCAGCCCGCAGACGATGCCGAGCATCAGTCCGAGAACCACTTGGAGGAAGATTGAACGCGAGCACCATCTGAGCATGGGAGGAATCCTGGTCGGTGTCCTGGCTGCCGTACGCGGGGCGTATCAGATTCAGGACTTAATTATTGTGGTCTTACCGGTATGTCCAGTGCGGGTGCAGTCTAGGCGCTGTTTTTTGTCGATCGCAAGTGAAAAATGACGAATTGGCATGACCGGTCTGACCAGTTGGGCGCAATGCCCCGACCTTGAGCCATTTGCCGTTCGAAACTTTTTTGCGGACGAAAAAAAACCGGCCATCACTGGCCGGTTTTTCATGCTGCGGTTTTAACGTCGCAATTAAGCGCCGTATACCGGCAGTTTCTTGCAGATGGCTTTGACTTTCTCACGAACGGCGTCGATCACCGCTTCGTTATTCAGGTCAGCCAGGATGTCGCAGATCCAGCCAGCCAGTTCTTTGCACTCTGCTTCCTTGAAGCCGCGAGTGGTCACAGCCGGAGTACCGAAGCGCAGGCCGGAGGTGACGAACGGGGAGCGTGGGTCGTTTGGCACGGAGTTCTTGTTCACGGTGATGAACGCTTTGCCCAGAGCGGCGTCGGCGTCTTTACCGGAGATTTCCTGCTTGATCAGCGACAGCAGGAACAGGTGGTTTTCAGTACCGCCGGAAACCACGTCGAAACCGCGCTCGATGAACACGCCGGCCATGGCCTGGGCGTTTTTCACCACTTGTTGCTGGTAAGCCTTGAACTCAGGCTGCAGTGCTTCCTTGAAGCAGATCGCTTTGGCGGCGATCACGTGCTCCAGCGGGCCACCCTGGGCGCCCGGGAATACGGCGGAGTTCAGCTTCTTCTCGATGTCGGCGTTGGCGCGAGCCAGGATCAGGCCACCACGTGGACCGCGCAGGGTCTTGTGGGTGGTGGTGGTCACGACGTCAGCGAACGGAACCGGGTTCGGGTAGACGCCAGCGGCGACCAGACCGGCCACGTGAGCCATGTCGACGAACAGGTAGGCGCCAACCTTGTCGGCGATTTCGCGGAAGCGCGGGAAGTCCAGAATCTGCGAGTAGGCAGAGAAACCGGCCACGATCATTTTCGGCTTGTGCTCAACAGCCAGACGCTCGACTTCGTCGTAGTCGATCAGGCCGTTGGCGTCGATGCCGTACTGGATGGCGTTGTACAGCTTGCCGGAGGAGGAAACGCTGGCGCCGTGGGTCAGGTGACCGCCGTGAGCCAGGCTCATGCCCAGGATGGTGTCACCGGCCGACAGCAGGGCCAGGTAGACAGCGGCGTTGGCTTGCGAGCCAGCGTGTGGCTGAACGTTGGCGTAGTCGGCGCCGAACAGTTCCTTGGCGCGGTCGATGGCCAGCTGCTCAACAACGTCGACGTACTCGCAACCACCGTAGTAGCGCTTGCCCGGGTAGCCTTCGGCGTACTTGTTGGTCAGAACCGAGCCTTGAGCTTCCATCACCGCTGGGCTGGTGTAGTTCTCCGAAGCGATCAGCTCGATGTGTTCTTCCTGGCGCTGGGCTTCTTGCTCCATGGCGGCAAAAAGATCGGCGTCGTACTTGGCAATAGTCAAATCACGGCTGAACATGGCGGTCCTCAAGGATCGGGGGCAGAAAAGGGGGGCATTCTAACCCATCGGGTTTTGGATGGCATATGAAACGACATCATGTCGCAGACAAGTGGCGTTCATGACCAGATATGTGGCGTCCGTGCCGGCCTTTTCGCTGACCAGCCGGTTCGCACAATAACCGAGGCCAGCCCGCGATTCTGTGATCGACATCAATCCCTGTGGAAGCGAGTCCGCTCGCGAAGGCCGCGCCGTAGTTCTTCAGTCGAACATGAACAGCGCATCATTGCTGAACTGCGCCTCGAACCGGGTGGCCGGCATCGGCCGCCCGAACAGATAACCCTGAACCTCGTCGCAACCATGCTCGCGCAGGAAGTCCAGTTGTTCGTGGGTTTCCACACCCTCGGCGATCACCGCCAGATTGAGGCTGTGGGCCATGGCGATGATCGCCCGGGCGATCTGCGCATCCTGCTCGCCGGACGGCAGGCCGTCGACGAAGGTGCGGTCGATCTTCAGCACATCGATCGGGAATTGCTTGAGGTAGTTCAGCGATGAGTAACCGGTGCCGAAGTCGTCGACCGCGATGCTCAGACCGAGGTTCTTCAGGCCGGCAAGGATCTGCATCGCCTCGCTGACTTCGCGCATCAGGATACTTTCGGTCAGTTCCAGCTCAAGGCACGCCGGCGGCAGACCGGTTTCCTTGAGAATGGTGGCGATCCGCGTGCCGAGCTGGCCGTCGGAGAACTGCCGGGCGGAAATGTTCACCGAGACCTTCGGCACGCGCACGCGGCTCTGATGCCAGGTCTTGAGCTGACGGCAGGCCTCGCTGATCACCCAGTCGCCGACGTCCACCATCAGACCGAGTTCTTCGAGCACCGGAATGAAATCCCCCGGCGGCACCAGCCCGCGACGCGGATGACGCCAGCGCAGCAGGGCTTCGGCGCCGGTCAGGCGTTTGCCGTCGCCGCTGAACTGCGGCTGGTAATACAGCACGAATTCGTTCTGTTCGAGGGCGTGGCGCAGGTCGCTTTCCAGTTCCAGACGTTCCAGCGCACTGGCGTTCATGTCGGCCTGATAGAACTGGAAGTTGTTCTTGCCGCGCTCCTTGGCGTGGTACATCGCGGTGTCGGCGTTCTTCATCAGCTGACTGAGTTCGTTGCCGTCCTGCGGGCTCAGGGCGATGCCGATACTGGCCGTGACGAAGAACTCGCGACCCTCCAGCACGAACGGTCGCACCAGGCTGCCAAGAATCTGCTCGGCCACATGGATCGCACGGTTCAGTGCCATTTCGCGGCTGGAGCGGTGTTGCAGCAGCAAAGTGAATTCGTCGCCGCCCATCCGCGCCACGGTGTCGTCATCGTCGACGCAGGCCAGCAGCCGGGTGGCCATGTCCTTGAGCATGCGGTCGCCGGCGGCGTGGCCGAGGGAGTCGTTGATCGGTTTGAAACGGTCGAGGTCGAGGAACATCAGCACCACCCACGACTTCTGCCGGTCGGCCGATTGCAGCGCGGTGTGCAGGCGATCCTGGAACAGCGTGCGGTTCGGCAAGTGGGTCAGGGCGTCGTAGTAGGCGAGGCGGTGAATCCGTTGTTCGCTGGCCTTGCGCTCGCTGATGTCGCTGAAGAAGCACACATAGCTGGCGAGGTCGCCTTCATCGTCGAGCACCGCAGTGATGCCGACCCACGCCGGGTAGTGCTCGCCGTTGCGGCGCTTGAGCCAGACTTCACCTTCCCAGGTGCTGTGCTGATGCAATTGTTTGAGCACGTAACGCAGGTGCGCGTCCTGTTGTTCGTCGACGGTGAGCATGTTCGGCAACTGGTCGAGCACTTCGCTCACCGCGTAGCCGCTGACCCGGCTGAAAGCCTCGTTGGCCTGGACGATGTAACCGGCCGGGTCGGTGATCAGGATTGCCGACGTCGAATGCTCGAATACCGTGGCCGCCATGCGCAGGTCTTTTTCGGCACGGCGCTGCTGGCTGATGTCGCGACCGACCCCGAGCACGCCTTCGAAGGCGCCGTGCTCGTCCCACACCAGCACCAGGCGCAGTTCGATCGGGATCTTGCGGCCATCGGCACGCAGGCAGTCGAACAGGAACAGTTGCGTTTGCACCTGACTGCGCAGGATGGCCAGTTGCTCGGGCTTGTCCAGGGCTTTGCTGACCCGGTCCATCAAGTGATAGATGCCGCTCAGTTGCTGCGGGTTGGCGATGGTCGACTGCCAGCCGTTCTGGAAAATCCACTCGGCGTCGTAGCCGAGCACCGCTTGCACCGACGGGCTGACGTAGTTGAGCGACAGCTTGCTGTCGGTGGAGAAGATCACGTCGCTGATGCTTTCGGCGAGCATCCGGTAGCGCTGCTCGCTGTCGCGCAGGGATTCGCTGGCCTCGATCTGCTCGGTGATGTCCTTGGCCACGCCGATGATCCGCGTGACCTGATCGTGCTTGTCCCGAGCCAGCGCCTGTTCGCGGATATCGAAGCGCCGCCACTTGCCGTCGCGGTGACGGAAGCGCAACTGGCATTGCAGCAACTGGCTGTAACCGGCGTGACGCTGCATCTGCCGCGAGCGGTGGTAGTAGTCGGCGTCTTCCGGGTGCAGGAGGATTTCCCAGAAGTACTCGCCCATCTGATGCAGTTCGGTGCGGTTGTAACCGAGGGTCTGGCCGAGGTGGTGGTTGCTGAAAATCATCCGCTGGCTGATCACATCCTGCACGTACAGGTGATCCGGCACGGTACGCACCACGTCCGACCAGAAGCCTTCGCGCTCCAGCAGCGACAGCTCGATCAGCTTGCGGCTGGTGATGTCGTTGATGCTCAGGATCACGGCCTTGTAGTCGTGTTGTTCCTGCGGCAGGCGCAGCACCAGCCACAGGTGCTGATCGCGGCCGTTGATGTCCGGCAGTTTGATTTCCAGTTCCAGCTGCTTTTGCTGCTGGAGCACGGCATCGAGCACTTGATTGCCGATCGCGCACTGGCTGTGCGGATGACCGTCGATCAGCAGTTGCCAGGCGTGGTCGCAGGAATTGACGTTAAGCAGTTGCAGCGCCACCTGATTGACCTCGGTGACCCGCAGTTCCTGAAGCAATTGCTGGCGCTGTTGCGGTTGGTCGAGCCAGGCTTTGAGCTGGTCGCTGGTCTGGATCTGGGCTTTCTCGAAAACCTGCTTGAGCCCCGAAAGATCCAGCACGCACAGCGCCACGCCAGTGCCTTCGAAAATATCCTGATAACGACGACGTCCCTCATGCACCTGACGCTGGCGGCGGCGCATGTTGAGCAACGCGATAAATGGCAACAGCGAGAACGCCAGACCCAGCAGGCATTTGCCGATGAACGCCGGCAGCAACTCTTCCAGCACATGTTGCCGGTCGAACAGTCCGCGCAATTGCCAGTCGCTGCTGCTCAGTGGAACGGTCAGCACGCTGTTGGCCAGATCGTCGGGCGTCAGGGTGCTGGTCTTGGTGGTTGGCAGGGCTTCGTCGCGGCTGATGATCTGATGGTTGATGCGGTTTTCCACCAGCCACAAAGGGCGGATGCCGCTGTCACCCTGTTTGGTCAACGAGGCAAAGAAAGTCGGGGTGAGGCGCAGTGCCCAATAGCCACGGGTGCTGCCGCTGGCCTGATGCAGCAGCAGATGCACTACCGAGCCGTCGTCGGCGTTGCTGAAATAATGGGCCTGGGCGTGGCTGCGGCGGACCAGATCGCTGAGGTAGTCGGCGTCCTGGCTGTCGGTGGCGCTGTCGCTGAGGATTTTTCCGGAGGGGCTGAGCAAGGCCAGGCTGCGCAGATCCGGCAGCGATTGCTGCAGCTTGCGCAGCAGCGCCTGCTGTTCGTCGGTGGACTGCGGCTGTTCGACGATCGGTAGCAGATTGAGCGCGATCTGCGCGTTCAGCGACATGTTGATGCTGACTTGCGAGGCGAGATCGGCGGTGTAGTCGATGGTGTACTGGCGCTGGTTTTTCTGGGTTTCACGCAGTTGATCGAGCAGTTGCCAGAACAGCAACGCCAGCAGCAACAGCACCAAAGTCGCCAGCGCGCCTTTCAATGTCCCACGCAGGGACGAGCCGGGCGCCGGTGGGGTGCTGCTCACAGAAGTAGGCGGAGTGACATTGGACAAGCTGTAATCCTGCGGTTTGGCTGGACTGGCGCGACGTGCACTATAAGCCGGACGCCCAAAGGGCGGCTAGCATGCCTTGAGTTGTGGCGAAGTGCCAGCCCCGCTCGGCTGGACTGCCACCGGTCATTCAGGTAGCTTTGCCGGTTACGCGGGAGCGTTCCAGCTCCTAGACTTTCCGCGCGCACGCATTGATATCCTCCAGTGAACGACGCGCACGGTCTGGCCGGGCATTGCCTGTGTCCCAATCATTCATCAGTCACTGACCCAAGGTTCTCCATGGCTCAATACGTCTTCACCATGCATCGGCTGGGCAAAGTTGTTCCGCCGAAGCGGGAAATCCTGAAAAACATTTCTCTGTCCTTCTTCCCGGGCGCCAAGATCGGCGTACTCGGCCTCAACGGTTCGGGCAAGTCCACGCTGCTGAAAATCATGGCCGGCGTCGACACCGAATTCGAAGGCGAAGCGCGCCCGATGCCGGAACTGAACATCGGTTACCTGCCGCAAGAGCCGCAACTGGATCCGACCAAGACCGTGCGTGAAGTGGTCGAGGAAGCGGTCAGCGTGATCAAGGACGCCCAGGCCCGCCTGGACGAGGTCTACGCGGCCTACGCTGATCCGGACGCCGACTTCGACAAGCTGGCCGCCGAACAGGCCAAGCTCGAAGCGATCCTGCAGGCCAGCGATGGTCACAACCTGGAGCGCCAGCTGGAAGTTGCCGCCGATGCGCTGCGTCTGCCGGCCTGGGACGCGAAAGTGGAACACTTGTCCGGTGGTGAAAAACGTCGTGTGGCCCTGTGCCGTCTGCTGCTTTCCGCCCCCGACATGCTGCTGCTCGACGAACCGACCAACCACCTGGACGCCGACTCCGTTGCGTGGCTCGAACACTTCCTGCACGACTTCCCGGGCACTGTGGTAGCGATCACGCACGACCGTTACTTCCTGGACAACGTTGCCGGCTGGATTCTGGAACTCGACCGCGGCGCGGGCATTCCGTACGAAGGCAACTACTCGGGTTGGCTGGAAGCCAAGTCCGATCGTCTGGCGGCCGAATCCAAGCAGCAATCGGCTCACGAAAAAGCCATGAAGGAAGAACTGGAGTGGGTGCGCAAAGGCGCCAAGGCCCGCCAGTCGAAATCCAAGGCTCGTCTGCAACGCTTCGAAGAAATGCAGTCGCAGGAATTCCAGAAGCGTTCGGAAACCAACGAGATCTACATCCCGGCCGGTCCGCGCCTGGGCGACAAGGTCATCGAGTTCAAGAACGTCACCAAGGGCTACGGCGATCGCGTGTTGATCGACAACCTGTCGTTCTCCATGCCGAAAGGCGCCATCGTCGGCGTGATCGGCGGTAACGGTGCCGGTAAATCGACCCTGTTCCGCATGCTGATGGGCAAGGAAACCCCGGATTCCGGCACCATCGAAGTCGGCGAAACCGTGCAACTGGCCTGTGTGGACCAGAGCCGCGAAGACCTCGACGGCAGCAAGACCGTGTTCCAGCAGATCTCCGACGGTTCCGACCAGATCCGCATCGGCAACTACGAGATCCCGTCGCGTACCTACGTCGGTCGCTTCAACTTCAAGGGCGGCGATCAGCAGAAGTTCGTCAAGGACCTGTCCGGTGGTGAGCGCGGTCGTCTGCACCTGGCGCTGACCCTGAAGGAGGGCGGCAACGTCCTGCTGCTCGACGAACCGTCCAACGACCTCGACGTTGAAACCCTGCGTTCCCTGGAAGAAGCCCTGCTGGACTTCCCGGGCGCTGCCATTGTGATCTCTCACGATCGGTGGTTCCTTGACCGCGTCGCGACGCACATCCTGGCGTACGAAGACGACTCGCAAGCGGTGTTCTTCGAAGGCAACTACACCGAGTACGAAGCCGATCGCAAAAAGCGTCTCGGCGAAGCAGCGGCCCAGCCACACCGGGTACGCCACAAGAAACTGGCCTGATCACAGGTTGGTTGCATGAAAAAGCGGAGCCTTCGGGTTCCGCTTTTTTTTGCCTGCAATGCAGACTGTTTTATAGCGTGTGTACTATTTGTTTTCATAAATGCGACATTTTTGTCTGTTGCTGTGTACATGTCGTTTGTTACAGTCCGGCTCAATCTCTTCCAACGACAACAAATTTGCCGAGACTTTTCCCATGATCGAATCCGTCGAATCCTTCCTCGCCCGTCTGAAAAAACGCGATCCGGATCAACCCGAATTCCACCAGGCCGTCGAAGAAGTCCTGCGCAGCCTGTGGCCGTTTCTAGAAGCCAATCCGCACTATCTGACCACGGGAATTCTGGAGCGCATCTGCGAGCCGGAGCGGGCGGTGGTGTTCCGGGTGTCGTGGGTCGACGATCAGGGCAAGGTGCAGGTCAATCGCGGCTTCCGCATCCAGATGAACAGCGCCATCGGCCCGTACAAGGGCGGTTTGCGCTTCCATCCTTCGGTGAATATGGGCGTGCTGAAATTCCTCGCCTTCGAACAGACCTTCAAGAACTCCCTGACCTCGTTGCCCATGGGCGGTGGCAAGGGCGGTTCGGACTTCGATCCGAAGGGCAAGAGTGACGCCGAAGTCATGCGTTTCTGCCAGGCATTCATGAGTGAGCTGTACCGCCACATCGGTGCCGACGTGGACGTGCCGGCCGGTGATATCGGTGTCGGCGCACGGGAGATCGGTTTCCTGTTCGGCCAGTACAAACGCCTGAGCAACCAGTTCACCAGCGTGCTGACCGGTAAGGGCATGACCTACGGTGGCAGCCTGATTCGCCCGGAAGCCACCGGTTTCGGTTGCGTGTATTTCGCCGAAGAAATGCTCAAGCGCCGCGAGCAGACCGTCGAAGGCAAGCGCGTGGCGATCTCCGGTTCCGGTAACGTCGCGCAATATGCGGCCCGCAAAGTGATGGATCTGGGCGGCAAGGTGATTTCCCTGTCCGACTCCGAAGGCACGTTGTACTGCGAGGCAGGCCTGAGCGAAGAACAGTGGCTGGCGCTGCTGGAACTGAAGAACGTCAAGCGCGGGCGGATCAGCGAATTGGCGGCGGCATTCGGCCTGGAGTTCCGCGCCGGTCAGCTGCCATGGTCGTTGCCGTGCGATATCGCACTGCCATGCGCGACCCAGAACGAACTCGACGCCGAAGCCGCCCGCACCCTGCTGCGCAATGGCTGCGTGTGCGTGGCCGAGGGCGCGAACATGCCGACCACCCTTGAGGCTGTGGATATCTTTATCGAGGCCGGCATCCTGTTCGCGCCGGGCAAGGCCTCGAATGCCGGCGGCGTGGCGGTCAGCGGTCTGGAGATGTCGCAGAACGCCATGCGCCTGCTGTGGACGGCGGGCGAGGTGGACAGCAAGCTGCACGCGATCATGCAGTCGATCCACCACGCTTGCGTGCATTACGGTGAGGAAAACGGGCGGATCAACTACGTCAAAGGCGCGAACATCGCAGGTTTCGTCAAAGTCGCCGACGCGATGCTGGCGCAAGGCGTGGTTTAAGGCAGATCGATGCGGATCACTTCGATCAGCTGATTGCCGGCCGGGCGCTGCCACAGCACTTCGTCGTTGAGCCGGGCGCCAAGCAGCGCGCGGCCCAGTGGTGAGGCCCAGTTGATCAGGCCGTTGGCCGCATCGGCCTGATCTTCACCGACCAGTTGCACACGGCGCTCGGTGGCGTGTTCATCGGCGTATGTCACCCAGCTGCCGATCTGCACCTTGTCGGTCGAGGTCGGGGCGAGTGCGACCTGGGCGCTGCCGACCCGCTGATTGAAATAACGCAAATCCCTTTCGAGATCGGCCAGGCGCTGTTTGTCGGCCTGCTCGCCCATGGCCGCCTGTTCAGCATGCAGGGTTTGCAGCTCGGCGACTTTCGCCTGCAACTGGGCGAGTCCTAGTGGCGTGACGTAATTGGGCTGGTTGCTGACCTGCCGTTCGACCGGCTGATCAGCCTGCGCGGCGGCATTGTCTTCGTTGACGAAAGCACGGCTCATGGTGACCTCCTGTGACAACCGTTGGGCCATGGTCGCAGGCAATGAGTTTCACTGGATGTCTGGAAACGACCTACTGCGAGCGATAAGCCCGCGCGGCGCCCTGATCCTTCTGTTGCTGCCAGGCCCGTTCGCGCTCGTCCCAATGTTCGTTGCGATAGTCTTCGCGGTCACGGTTTTCCAGCATCGCCTGACATTGGCGGAAACCGTCGCTCCAGCCCTCGGCATATTGCTTGTCCTTGAGATAGCGCGGCACGTTCTTGCGAAACTCACCGCTGATCGAACCAGCCGCCTGACGACCGCTGATGCAACCGTCATCGAAACCGTCGGCGAACGCCGGTGGGTAACCCTTGGCAATCAGATCTTCGTGGGTGCTTTGACAGCCACCCAGCAACAGCAACACGCCCGCAAAAACCGCAAACCGCCACATCACACTCTCCCGCGCCGTTATCCGGCTGATAGGGAAAGTCTAGAAGCGGATTCGTCGATGAGGCGTGAAAGAAAGATCAAAACCTCAGTAGTGATACCACTTCACCTCAAGCATCACTTCGGTCTCCGGCGTTGCCAGATGGCTGAACTCACGCTGGGCGCTGAGGCGCAGGCCGAGGTTGCGGGATAACTCCCATTGCTGGTTCAGGCTCAGGCTGCGGCGCACTTCGCCATTGAAGAAGTAATCGCCTTTGGCTTCCACACTCAGATTGCCCAACGGGTTTTTCCACAGCACACCGGTATTGAAACCGCCTGCGGGGGAAACGAACCCGGCGAAATCATTGTTGTGTTCAACACGCACGGTGCCGAGCGCAAACCCCAGTACATCATCACCCAGCGCCCAGGTTCCGCCACCGCCGCCATTGACGTGGCTGACCAGGGTTTCGTCGTCATGTTTGCCGGGCACCCGCTCCAGACCACCGGTGACTTGCCATGACAGTGGCTGCAACAGCGCATTGCGTGGGGTCAGTGAACGGATGGTCGCCAGATCCAGCTGTTGGAATTGCCAGTGATTGCCTTCGTACTGGCGCAGCTTCATTTGCAGGATTTCGATCTGCGCGCCGAGGGGGAAACTCTCGGCGTTGTCGTTGAGGTCGTGATAGGCCATACGCAAGCCGTACTCGCCGAACGCGCGGTCACCGCGGGTGCCGACACCGGCCTGCCAGGTGCGGGATTCGTGGCCGTCTTCGGGCAGACCCGGCTGCGGGATTTGCAGCTCCGGCGCCGGGTTCTTGTTGATCGCCCGCAACAATTCGAAACTGCGTTGCGCTCGCTGTGGATCACGTTCCTGGCCGTTGGCGCGGTAGCGTTCCAGCCGATACGCGGCGTCGATGATCAGCGCTTGCCGGTCGTGGGGCAGGGCTTTGAAGGCCGGGTCCTGCAATTGCTGCTGGTCGGCGCTGACTTTCAGTACCCAGTCCTGTTCTTCGCCGGTCAGTGGCTCGGCACGGCTGAGCAATTCACGCTCGCGGGATGGGCGGTATTCGATGCTCTCCACCAGCCCGGACTCCTTCACCGCTTTGACCGTGTCGGTGGGGATCGCTGTCAGCGGGAATTGCTCGGTCAGGCGCAGGCTCGGGCGCGCGACCTGTAACAGTTCGAGCAGGCGATAGGAGCAGTTTTCATCGAAGAAGAAGTAGTCGAACTGGATCTGCTTCAGCTCCCACACATGCTCGACCATCCGTGCAGTTTCTGCTTGCGTCAGGTTGAGCCGGTATTCCCAAAGGTCGCGGTTTTCCAGGCTGCGGTATTCCGAGAGTTTTTCCTGATACGGCACCAGCGCGAACAGTCCCGGATAACCGCCCATCAGGCCTTTCCAGGCATACAGGATGCTGTTGTCCGAACCTTCGATGTAGGCGCCGAAGTTGATCGCGTAACTGAGCAGCGAGGTCTTGTCGCTTTGCACGTCAGCCTGGTCGATACGCAGCAGGGTGTGGCCGAACATTGACGACGGGCTGTTGAGGTAGGCCGCCGGGAAAATCATCACCGCGCTGTGAGGCGAGACGTCCTTGAACCATTTTTTGAAGTCGGCGCAGTCCGGCGCTGGCAGGTCGCTCAGGTTGAGTTGATCTTTCAGCCAGCGCGTGCGCGCCGGGTAGACGCACTGAGCGTGCTGCTCACCGGCGCTGGCCGGGGCGTATAGCGCCTGGACGGTGGCGGCCAGTTCGTGGTCGGGGTGCTCGTTGCCGTCGGCGGCGAGGAAGAACTTCTTGTCGCTGACGTAACTGCGCCAGCCGCCCAGTTTGGCGGTTTCGTAATGGCCGAGGGAAATCCAGAAACGATCGTTGGCCAGTTGCTGCAAACGTTGAGGGTCGATGTGGGGCGCGGCGGACAGCGGGGCGCAGGCACACAGCGCCAGCCAGGCAAGGCGTTTGAGCATAGGTGGCAACTTAAGTCGAAAGAAACAAAAGACCCAAAGAGGGGCGGGCCGAAAAAAACAAAACCCGCTTCCCGAAAGAAGCGGGTGGGTCGAGCTTAAGCCTGAGTCGCGTACTTGGCCAGACGAGGGTCTGCTTTCAGAACGGCCAGGGTGTTGGTATGCACGTCTTCGGCGGTCACGTCAGCCTTGCTGAAGATCTGCTGGAAGTGCTCGTGAGTGACGGCGGCGAAGTGCGCACGGTCTTCCGGCGCCACGCCCAGTACCACGGCATAGGTCGTCAGCGCTTCGCCGTTGCCTTTTGCCATGTCTTCGGACAGCTCGTTCATCATGCCATTCATGGCAAACCAGGATTTGCCGCCATAGGTCAGCGACGCGTTGGTGGAGCAACCGTTGGTACCGGACGTCATGCCGAACGTCGCGTTGCCGGAAGTGCCGTTGGTGGTGGATGCCAGGAAGTGAGCCGGGGTGCCACGCTGACCTTCGAACAGCATGTTGCCCCAACCGCAATCCGGACCGCCTGGCGCCTGAGCCATGGCGTTGAGTGATACAACGGTGAAGAGAGTACCGAGAAGAATCCGTTTCATAGCTTTGTTCTCTTTGTGTGCATACCAATGGACAGGGTTCTGGCCCCGCTCTCTACCTAAAAACGCCGCTTGGCGAGTTTTTGTACAGACCTTGTGGCGCCAGTGGGCCGGTATTAGTTCCAGCCGCGCAGTTTGGAGTTTAGGCACGTTCCCGTGGTTCCGTGATTTTTTGCACAACATTTGGAATAAACCCCGGTTTTACGGGGCCGGACAGTGGACAGGCCGGTTGTCTATGCTTTGCCTTGTGGCGCGCCTTGCCAGTGGGGCACGGGCAGCGCCAGAATGCCGCTATCTGCCCCGCCTGATTGTTAAGGAAGCCCGATGCCTGATCCTGTTGCTGCCAGCTTGCGTCTAGCGCCCGAAGCGCTGACCCGTCCGTTTTCCGCTGAACAGTTCAGCTTCACTACCACCAATGATCTGGAGCCCTTTCGCGGTGTGCTTGGCCAGGAACGTGCGGTCGAAGCCTTGCAGTTCGGTGTGGCCATGCCACGCCCCGGTTACAACGTATTCGTCATGGGCGAGCCCGGCACCGGCCGTTTCTCGTTCGTCAAACGCTACCTGAAGGCCGAAGGCAAGCGCCTGCAGACCCCGGCGGACTGGGTCTACGTCAACAATTTCGATGAACCGCGCGAACCTCGCGCCCTGGAGTTGCCGTCGGGCACTGCCGCTGCGTTCATCGGTGACATCAACGGCTTGATCGACAACTTGCTGTCGACTTTTCCCGCCGTGTTCGAACACCCGTCCTACCAGCAGAAGAAAAGTGCCATCGACCGCGCCTTCAACCAGCGCTACGACAAGGCGCTGGACATCATCGAGCGTCTGGCCCTGGAAAAAGACGTCGCCCTGTACCGCGACAGCAGCAATATCGCGTTCACGCCGATGCTCGAAGGCAAGGCGCTGGACGAGGCCGAATTCGCCCAGTTGCCGGAAGCCGAGCGCGAGCGTTTCCACGAGGACATTTCCGGCCTCGAAGAACGGTTGAACGAAGAACTCGCCAGCCTGCCGCAATGGAAGCGAGAGTCGAGCAATCAGTTGCGTCAGCTCAACGAAGAAACCATCACGTTGGCCCTGCAACCATTGCTTTCGCCGTTGTCGGAAAAGTACGCGGAAAACGCGGCGGTCTGCGGTTACCTGCAAGCCGTGCAGGTTTATCTGCTGAAAACCGTGGTCGAGCAACTGGTGGACGACAGCAAGACCGATGCGGTCGCACGCAAGCTGCTGGAAGAACAATACGCGCCGAGCCTGGTGGTCGGGCATCCGAGCAGCGGCGGTGCGCCGGTGGTGTTCGAGCCGCATCCGACGTATGAAAACCTGTTCGGTCGTATCGAATACACCACCGATCAGGGCGCGCTCTACACCACGTATCGCCAGTTGCGTCCTGGTGCGCTGCACCGCGCCAACGGTGGTTTCCTGATCCTTGAAGCGGAAAAAATGCTCGGCGAGCCGTTCGTGTGGGATGCGCTCAAGCGCGCCCTGCAATCGCGCAAACTGAAAATGGAATCGCCACTGGGCGAGATGGGCCGTTTCGCCACCGTGACGCTCAATCCGCAGTTCATTCCGTTGAATGTCAAAGTCATCATCATCGGTGCGCGGTCGCTGTATTACACGCTGCAGGACCTCGATCCGGACTTCCAGGAGATGTTCCGTGTCCTGGTGGACTTCGACGAAGACATCCCGATGGTCGACGAAAGCCTGGAGCAGTTCGCCCAGTTGCTGAAAACCCGTACTTCGGAAGAAGGCATGGCGCCGCTGACTGCCGACGCGGTGGCGCGTCTGGCGACCTACAGTGCGCGTCTGGCTGAGCATCAGGGGCGTTTGTCGGCGCGGATCGGCGATCTGTTCCAGTTGGTCAGTGAGGCGGATTTCATTCGGCATCTGGCCAACGATGAAATGACCGACGCCGGCCACATCGAGCGCGCCCTGAAGGCCAAGGCCACTCGCACCGGACGTGTGTCGGCGCGAATTCTCGACGACATGCTGGCGGGGATCATCCTGATCGACACCGACGGTGCGGCGGTCGGCAAGTGCAACGGCCTGACCGTGCTCGAAGTCGGCGACTCGGCGTTCGGTGTGCCAGCGCGGATTTCCGCCACGGTGTACCCGGGCGGCAGCGGTATCGTCGACATCGAGCGTGAGGTCAACCTCGGTCAGCCGATCCACTCCAAGGGCGTGATGATCCTCACCGGGTATCTGGGCAGCCGTTACGCCCAGGAATTCCCGCTGGCGATTTCCGCGAGCATCGCGCTGGAGCAATCCTACGGCTACGTCGATGGCGACAGTGCGTCGCTGGGCGAGGCATGCACGCTGATTTCGGCCTTGTCGAAAACCCCGCTCAAGCAGTGCTTCGCGATCACCGGTTCGATCAACCAGTTCGGCGAAGTGCAGGCGGTGGGCGGGGTCAACGAGAAGATCGAAGGCTTCTTCCGACTCTGCGAAGCACGCGGGCTGACGGGCGAGCAGGGCGCGATCATTCCGCAAGCCAACGTGGCCACGCTGATGCTTGATGAAAAGGTGTTGGCGGCGGTGCGTGCCGGACAGTTCCACGTTTACGCGGTGCGTCAGGCCGACGAAGCGTTGAGCCTGTTGGTGGGCGAGCCGGCCGGTGAGCCGAACGAGGAGGGCGAATTCCCGGAAGGCAGCGTCAACGCCCGGGTGGTGGAGCGTCTGCGGGTGATTGCCGAGATGATCAGCGAAGAAGACCTGAAAGAAGCCGAGAAGGAACTGGCGCAGGAGGCGCTGGCAGAAGCCAAACCGGCGTAAGCCAGGCTGCAGTCAAAAAAATGGGAGCCTTGTGCTCCCATTTTGTTTTGTCGCGAACGTCGGCAAAAGTGCCATCACTCTGACGTCAATATTCACACAATGACCATTCGGCGCCTTCTGGTTCTGTGTGGCTTGCGCGGCGGACTTTTCTTCTATTCTCTGCTCAAGGACATCGACAGTATCACGGGATCGAAACAGCCCTTCAGCAAGGGTTGAACACCGGCTTTACCGAGGGTCGCCGCCATGTCGCGCAACCTTTGCCTCACCCGCCAGTGCCTGGGTCTTGTGACCCGTATCGAATGCGCCATCAAGCCGTTGGCCGGCGATAACGGCATGTGGACATTGCTCTTCGCCGCCGGCATGGCCGGTGAACAACCTTCCGCCATCAAGGCCCAGGGCCCGTTTCATGGGCCGATCGCCGCCGAATCGATCCTCGATACCATCGTTGAAAGTCTGACGATGCACGGCTACGAGCTGGCCAATGATCCACAGATCTGGTCTTTGCACCTGCAAGCCCAGCTACGGCAGATCAACGGTGGACGAGGGCGCAGCATCGGCGTTTTTGACCACTAGCGCCGATCATGGCGCAGCACCTTGTGTGTGGGCCTTGTCGAGTTTGACCTCAAAGCCGTATTGCACGGTGGCGAGGTCGGTTCGTTGATAGGTTTCCACGTGCGTCGGGCGGCCGTAGAAATAATGCACGCCGAACAGCGCCGGGCCTTCTGCGCTCGTGTCGTGGCTGACTGAAAGAATCTGTTTCAGGTAGTTGCCACTGTCGTCCTTGACGAAGAATCGCCATTCGTTGGCCGGGAACAGTTTCAGATCCACCACCAGTGCGTTGTTCCTGATTTCCAGGCCTTTGGGCAACGCCTTGGCTTCGAAGGCTTGCTTCGCCACCGTGGCTAGAAACAGCGGCATCGAGCCGACGGCAATCGCCGGGGTTTCCGGGAACAGGTTCAAGTCATAGGTGATGGTCGCCTGCAGCGGGTCCACCTGATAGGCCTCGGCCGGCAGTTCGATCGGTTCGTTGAGTTTGCCGCTGGTTTTTTCGGTGAAGAACGTCACCGGGCTTTCGCCGGGAGCCAGGTCGTCGCCGATCAATTCGTCATTGAAGGTCTTGCGGTGATCGAACTCGATGCGCGCGGCGCTGGGCTCTTCCACTGACTGGCGGATATGAATGCTTTTTTTCAGCTCGTCCTCGGTCAGCGCCGCACCTTTCAGCCAGTTGGGCGCCTGGTCGTCGTAGACGGTGATCGCCAGATCCAGCGGTTGTACGGTTTTCGCCGTGGTGTGCGAGTCGAACTCGCGGACCGGCAGGTCCAGTGGCCTGCGGGTGACAGTCGCTTCGGAAAAATCCAGCACGCTGACTTCGAGGGTATCGATCGGGCCGTTGAAGTACACCTTGTTGTAGCGGCGCGGATGCTGTTGTTCGAAGGCATGCTGATCGTCGTTCAGCTGTTTTTCCAGCTCCTCGCTCCAGGCCTTTTGCTGTTGCAGGTGCGCCAGTTGCTTCTGGTAAAAACCGACTTGCTCGGAGCTCTCGTTGATGGCGCCGGCGCGCACCAGGTACTGGCCGGTCGTGTCGCGGGCCTGGACGATCAGCGGATTGAGCGGGGTGTTGGCGACTTCCGGGGCGAGCGGCAGGCTGTTGCTGAACTCGACTTCGGCGTAGTTCTTTTCCAGCTTCAGCAGGGTCACGCTGAGGTTGGCGTCGGTTCGGGTCTGGCCGATATCCTTTTTGCCCAGGTCGAAGCTGTGCAGGCGTTTCGGCGCGATGACTTCCACCTGGCCTTGCAGGCTCGCGGGGCGCGGCCGGGTTTTCTTGTCGACATCCAGGCCTTCGATGAACGGGTAGGTCACGGTCAGATCGTCCGGATTGGTGACGTTGGAACTGGACGGGCTCAACTGAATGCCCGGATCGGTTTCCGACCACTCTGGTTGGTAGGCAATCACCCGTTTGTTACTCAAGGTCACCGATTGCCATTCAACGCCATGGGGGAACAGGAACCCGCCGGGAATGTTGAGGTTGAAGGGGAATACCGGTTGCAGGTCGGTGAGGTAGTCGGAGCTGGCGTCCTTGTGCAGCACGAACAGACCGTTGATGAAGGTGTCGACCAGCGCCTGAGGTGTCGGGTAATGCTTGAGTACACCGAGGGCGTCTTCGCCGTATTCGGTTCTGGGCGGTTTGTTGTCGAGTCGTTGCTGCGCGCGCTCCAGCAGCAGTAACGAGCCGCCAAGTTCGGTCACGGCATCCTTGAGTTTCGGGTCGGTAATGGCGTCCAGCGACTGTTCGAACTGTGCAGTCTTTTCTTCAAGGCTGAGCGGGTGTTTTTCCTCACCGGGCGAGCAGCCGCCGATCATCAGGGCGAAGCAAATTCCGGCAGTCGTTAACGGCAATCGCACATCCATTTCCAGTCGTCCTGTCCACTGTCGCTGGGCTGTCAATGGTTTGGACACTAGCAGAAAAACTTTGTCACACACACGCAGGTAGCGGATTTCCGGGCGGTTTCTGGCTGTCATGGGGGACTGGTATACTCGCCGCCGATTACAACCCCCCTTGTGTGAGAGTCAATGGAACGCTTTATCGAAAATGCAATGTACGCCTCGCGCTGGCTGCTGGCGCCGATCTATATCGGGCTGTCCCTCGGGCTGCTGGCGCTGGCATTGAAATTCTTCCAGGAAGTGTTTCATGTCATTCCCAACGTGTTCTCCATGGCCGAGTCCGAGCTGATTCTGGTGCTGCTGTCGCTGATCGACATGGCACTGGTGGGCGGTTTGCTGGTGATGGTGATGATTTCCGGCTACGAGAATTTCGTGTCCGAGCTGAACATCGACGAAGGCAAAGAGAAGCTCAGCTGGCTGGGCACCATGGACTCCTCGTCGCTGAAAATGAAAGTGGCGGCGTCGATCGTGGCGATTTCCTCGATCCATCTGCTGCGGATCTTCATGGATGCCAAGAACGTCGATCCCGAGCATCTGATGTGGTACGTGATCATCCACATGACCTTCGTGATCTCGGCGTTTGCCATGGGTTATCTGGACAAGCTCACCAAGCACTGATGAGTTGTCGTTCGCTGTAACAAAACCGCCCGTCTGTTGCGAAACAGACGGGCGGTGTCGTTTATGGCTTGTGCTTTGTAGCGCCGAAGCATATCCCTGTAGGCGTCCCGGCTCGCCACTGCGTGAGGTGCGTTCATGAACCTGCAAGAATTGAATGCGTTTGCCATCGCCAAGAAGGTCGATGAGTTGAACCTGATCTCCATGGAGGGCGGCATTTATCTGCTGGAGGCGCGCATGCATGGCGCGGCGTACCCGCTGAGTGATCCACAGGGCAAGATGCTGATGTTGCGCTCGGTGGAGCATGCGCGGGATGTGCTGCACAGCTTTCCGGTGCTGCCGTTCAACCTTGTGCACACCTCGGTGCACGATGAAATGTGCGGTCTGGGTGCCAGCGGTGAAGAAAGCCTGAAAGTCCCGCTGGCCTGGCGCTCGGCACTGTAGGCCCGAGGGTCTGATCAATGCCGGAACAACTGTGCTAGTCTGCTCGCCCTTTTGGTTCCGGGCGCGCCGGGACGCGCTGTGCACGCACGGCATGTCCTGAGGCCGTCCGCACAGCGGAGCAGTGTCATGTCCGAAGTAAATCTGTCCACCGACGAAACCCGCGTCAGCTACGGTATCGGCCGTCAGCTGGGTGACCAGCTGCGCGACAACCCGCCACCGGGTGTCAGCCTGGACGCCATCCTGGCCGGTCTGACCGACGCATTCGCCGGCAAGCCAAGCCGTGTGGGTCAGGACGAATTGTCCGCCAGCTTCAAAGTGATCCGCGAAATCATGCAAGCTGAAGCCGCTGCCAAGGCTGAAGCCGCTGCCGGCGAAGGTCGTGCGTTCCTGGCTGAAAACGCCAAGAAAGACGGCATCACCACCCTGGCTTCCGGTCTGCAATTCGAAGTGCTGACTCAGGGCGAAGGCGCCAAGCCATCCCGTGAAGACACCGTGCGTACTCACTACCACGGCACGCTGATCGACGGCACTGTGTTCGACAGCTCCTACGAGCGTGGCCAGCCTGCAGAATTCCCGGTTGGCGGCGTGATCGCTGGCTGGACCGAAGCCCTGCAACTGATGAATGCCGGTAGCAAATGGCGTCTGTACGTGCCGAGCGAACTGGCTTACGGCGCTCAAGGCGTTGGCAGCATCCCGCCGCACAGCGTTCTGGTGTTCGACGTCGAGCTGCTCGACGTTCTGTAATTCCGTTACCCTGCACAAGCGTGGCTTGTGCAGGGTTTCTCCGCCGTTCTCATACTTCGATCTTGTGATGCAGCTCACTGGTCGGGCGCAACGCCCGGGCATAGCAGAACAGGAACAGATTGCGCACCAGCTCCTTGAGCACCAGCGGTTCACTGGAACTCAGGCCGCTGACGTCCAGATCCCCTTGATCCTGCAACTCGTGCAGGGCTTCTTCTTCCAGTACCGCGCAGACTTCACCGGTTTCCCGATGCAGGATCCTGAGGTAAGGGTGTGGGCGATCCAGCCAGGCATCGATCAAATAAGTCATGGTTCTCATCTCCATTGAAAGGGTTTCAATGAGAATAATTCTTATTCGTCAAATAGCAAGCGTCTATTGGCGGTTTGTGATTTTTTGCGGGTAAAGATTGCGTAAGGTCAAAACGACTGGCGTTTGGCTACTGCGTGGATTTGCTGGCGAGGCGGAGGGGAGGGCGAAGCTCCATCCCGCGACGGGCGCGGGATGGAAGACAGCATATTCAGACTTTTCTGACGAACTCGGATTTGAGTTTCATCGGGCCGATACCGTCGATCTTGCAGTCGATGTCGTGGTCGCCGTCACACAGGCGGATGTTCTTGACCTTGGTGCCGACCTTGACCACCAGCGAGGTGCCCTTGACCTTCAGGTCCTTGATCACGGTGATGGTGTCGCCGTCCTGCAGGACGTTGCCGACCGAGTCTTTCTTCACGGCATCATCGGACGCCACTTCGGCTTCGCCGCCGGCAGACCACTCGTGGGCGCACTCCGGGCACACCAGTTGGGTGCCGTCTTCGTAGGTGTATTCGGAATTGCATTTCGGGCAGGGTGGCAACGTGCTCACTAAGGCTCCTTGGAGAGGGGGTCGTTAAAAGTCGCACATTATATAAGGTTTTAGCTGCAGATGGCAGGCAACAAAAAACCGCAGGCTCCGACGGAGGCTGCGGTTTTTTGATGATGCGGCGTTGATCAGTGCGTGCGGGCGACCGCGAACTCGCTCAGCTCAACCAGTGCATCGCGGTATTCGCTGGCCGGCAGCGTTTCGAGGCACTTGATCGCACGGGCCACATAGTCACGGGCCAGTTGCGCGGTGTATTCCAGCGAACCGGATGCTTCCACGGCGATGCGGATGCTTTCCAGGTCTTCGATCCCGCCTTTCTGGATCGCCTGGCGTACCAGTGCGGCTTGCTCCGGCGTGCCTTCGCGCATGGTGTAGATCAGCGGCAGGGTCGGCTTGCCTTCGGCCAGATCGTCACCGACGTTCTTGCCCAGGGTTTCGGCGTCGCCCTTGTAGTCGAGCAGGTCGTCGACCAGTTGGAACGCCACGCCCAGGTGATCACCGAAGGTGCGCAGGGCTTCGCTCTGCTCGGCGGTCGCACCGGCCAGTGCCGCGGCGCTGTGGGTCGAGGCCTCGAAAAGCATCGCGGTCTTGCCGCGGATGACTTCCATATAGGTTTCTTCGGTGGTGCTGGCGTCGCGAACCTTGGACAGCTGCAGCACTTCGCCTTCGGCGATGATGCGCGTGGCCTGGGACAGGATCTTCATCACCGGCATCGAACCCAGTTCGACCATCATTTCGAACGAGCGCGAGTACAGGAAATCGCCGACCAGCACGCTCGGGGCGTTGCCCCACATGGCGTTGGCGGTCGAACGGCCACGGCGCATGCCGGACATGTCGACCACGTCGTCATGCAGCAGGGTGGCGGTGTGCAGGAATTCGATGGTGGCGGCCAGCAGGCGCATGTCGTCGCCTTCGCGACCCAGGGCCTTGCCACACAGCAGCACCAATAAAGGACGCAGGCGTTTTCCGCCGGCCGACGTGATGTAATCGCCGATTTTCGATACCAGCGGCACTCGGGAAGTCAGCTGCTTCTTGATGATGCCGTCGACGGCGCTAAAATCGTCCGCCACCGCGCGGTAGAAAGCTTGGGGTTGCATCAGCGACAGGTGCTCCAGAAGGGTTGCGCGGCATGCTAGGACCCACGTCCGGGCCTGTCAAGGCGCGATGGACGGCCACTTGCATGACTCTTGTAGCTTGCGTACAATCGCGCACCCTGAACTTCCTGGGCAGCACCTGCCTTACGCAATTGCAATCGGGCCTCCAGCCCAATGCAGCCATGCCAGCCAATACCTCTTCTTATAAAGAGCTGGGTGAGCAGGATTATCGGAGAAATACCATGTCTTATGCAGTAATCGTTACTGGTGGCAAGCAGTACAAAGTTGCACCAGGTGAATACCTGAAGATCGAAAAACTGGAAGTCGCTACTGGCGAATCCGTAACTTTTGATCGCGTTCTGTTGGTTGCCAATGGCGACGACGTGAATATCGGCGCTCCAGTTGTTGCTGGCGCTACCGTTGTGGCTGAAGTGATCTCCCAAGGTCGTCACGATAAAGTTCGCATCATCAAGTTCCGTCGTCGTAAGCACCACATGAAGCGTATGGGCCACCGCCAGTGGTACACCGAGATCAAAATCACCGGTATTCAGGCTTAATTTCAGCCTAATTCCTCACTAGGAGAATTGACTCATGGCACACAAAAAAGCTGGTGGTAGTACCCGTAACGGTCGCGACTCAGAAGCCAAACGCCTTGGCGTGAAGATGTATGGCGGCCAGGTCATCAAGGCCGGCAACATCATCGTGCGTCAGCGCGGCACCCAATTCCACGCTGGCTACGGCGTTGGCATGGGTAAAGATCACACCCTCTTCGCGAAAATCGAAGGCGTGATCAAGTTTGAAGTAAAAGGCGCCTTCGGTCGTCGTTACGTGAGCGTAATCGCAGCCTAACTGCGAGAGTGCTGGAGAAGCCCTGTCTTGCGACGGGGCTTTTTCGTTTGTGGGGTGAGTCTCTTGCAAAGCTGTTTGTATGGGCTGCCGGCGTGCGATGCAGGTCGTGGATTGGGGTCGCTGCGCTCATTTTTGCAAGAGTCTTATGTCTTGATTGTTTTTCGGCTCGTCCGTACGGCGAGAGGCGTTGGTTATGAAGTTTGTTGATGAAGTATCGATTCGCGTAAAAGCTGGCGACGGTGGCAATGGCGCCATGAGTTTCCGTCGGGAAAAATTCATTGAAAACGGTGGCCCGAACGGCGGTGACGGCGGTGACGGCGGTTCCATCTTCATGATGGCCGACGAAAACCTGAACACCCTGGTGGACTACCGCTACACCCGGCATTTCGACGCTGAGCGTGGTTCCAACGGCGGCAGCACCGACTGCACTGGCAAGAAGGGTGAAGACCTGATCCTGCGCGTGCCGGTCGGCACCACGGTGATCGACTCCGCCACTCAGGAAGTCATCGGCGACCTGACCAAGGCCGGTCAGAAACTGATGGTGGTTCAGGGCGGCTGGCACGGTCTGGGCAACACCCGTTTCAAATCCAGTACCAACCGAGCGCCGCGTCAGACCACGCCGGGCAAGCCGGGCGAGCAGCGTGACCTGAAACTGGAAATGAAGGTTCTGGCCGACGTCGGTCTGCTGGGCCTGCCGAACGCCGGTAAAAGTACCTTTATACGTTCGGTGTCGGCTGCCAAGCCGAAAGTCGCCGATTACCCGTTCACCACGCTGGTGCCAAACCTGGGTGTGGTCAGCGTCGATCGCTGGAAAAGCTTCGTCATTGCCGACATTCCGGGTCTGATCGAAGGTGCTTCCGACGGTGCCGGTCTCGGTATCCGTTTCCTCAAGCACTTGGCGCGTACCCGTCTGCTGCTGCACCTCGTGGACATGGCGCCGCTGGATGACGCCAGTGCACCGGATGCCGCTGAAGTGATCGTCAACGAGCTGATCAAGTTCAGCCCGTCGCTGGCTGAGCGTGATCGCTGGCTGGTGCTGAACAAGTGCGACCAGATCCTTGAAGAAGAGCACGATGCTCGCGTCAAGGAAATCGTCGATCGTCTGGAGTGGACCGGTCCGGTCTACGTGATCTCGGCCATCTCCAAGCTGGGTACCGAGCGTCTTTGCCACGACATCATGCGTTACATGGAAGATCGTGCCGATCGCCTGGCCAATGACCCGGCCTACAAGGAAGAGCTGGCCGATCTCGATCAGCGCATCGAAGATGAAGCCCGTGCTCAGTTGCAGGCGCTGGATGACAAGCGTGCCCTGCGTCGCAGCGGCGTGAAGTCGGTCCATGACATCGGCGACGATGACTGGGACGAAGAGGATGTGGATGACGAAGGCGGTCCGGAAATCATTTACGTGCGTGACTGATTCGTTGAAGTAAACTTAAGCGCCGCTCAATCGAGCGGCGTTTTAGTATCTGGAAATCGATCGTTGGTCACGAATAACCACGAATAATGTCATGGGCAGTGCCAGGTCGCGCTGCCCTCAAGCTAAGGTTGAAGATGATGCGGAGCAAGGTGACGGGTGCGCAGCGTTGGGTCGTGAAGATCGGCAGCGCTTTGCTGACAGCGGATGGCAAAGGGCTCGATCGTGCGGCAATGGGTGTCTGGGTCGAGCAGATGGTGGCCTTGCATGAGGCTGGCGTCGAGTTGGTGCTGGTGTCCTCCGGGGCGGTGGCGGCCGGCATGAGCCGTTTGGGCTGGACCACGCGACCCAGTGCGATGCACGAGCTCCAGGCCGCTGCTGCAATCGGTCAGATGGGCTTGGTGCAGGCCTGGGAATCGAGTTTTGCCGAGCATGGCCGGCACACCGCGCAGATTCTCCTGACCCACGACGACCTGTCCGATCGCAAGCGCTACCTGAACGCCCGCAGCACCTTGCGTGCGCTGGTCGAGCTGAAAGTCATCCCGGTGATCAACGAAAACGACACTGTGGTCACTGACGAAATCCGTTTCGGCGACAACGACACGCTTGCCGCGCTGGTGGCCAACCTGGTCGAGGCTGATCTGCTGGTGATCCTGACGGATCGCGACGGCATGTTCGATGCCGATCCGCGCAACAATCCCGACGCGCAATTGATTTACGAAGCGCGCGCCGATGATCCGAGCCTGGATGCGGTGGCGGGTGGCACTGGTGGTGCGTTGGGTCGTGGTGGCATGCAGACCAAGCTGCGCGCGGCGCGTCTGGCGGCGCGTTCCGGGGCGCATACCATCATTGTCGGTGGGCGTCTGGAGCGAGTGCTCGATCGTCTGAAAGCGGGCGAGCGAATCGGTACGTTGCTGTCGCCTGAGCGCGGGATGCTGGCGGCACGCAAACAGTGGCTGGCCGGGCATCTTCAAACCCGTGGCACGCTGGTGCTGGATGATGGTGCGGTGTCCGCGTTGTCCCAGGGCAACAAAAGCTTGCTGCCGGTCGGCGTCAAGTTGGTGCAAGGCAGTTTCCGTCGCGGCGAAATGGTGGTTTGCGTGGCGCCGGACGGTCGTGAAATCGCCCGAGGCCTGGCCAACTACAGCGCGCTGGAAGCACAAAAAATCATCGGTCAGTCGTCAGATGCGATTGTCGGTTTGCTGGGTTACATGGCTGAGCCGGAACTGGTTCACCGTGACAACCTGATTCTTGTTTGAGGAAACGCGCAATGCGCATGGCAAAAGGATTGTTGGGCTTGCTGATGGCGTTGCCATTGCTGGCCTCGGCCGAGGAAATCGGCCAGGTATCGACGGTGTTCAAGTTTGTCGGGCCGAACGACCGGATTGTGGTCGAGGCGTTCGATGATCCGAAAGTCGAGGGTGTGACCTGTTATCTGTCGCGCGCCAAGACTGGTGGCGTGAAGGGTGGTTTGGGGTTGGCCGAGGATCGTGCCGAGGCGTCCATTGCTTGTCGTCAGGTGGGTTCTATCAACTTCAAGGGTGAGCTGAAGGATGGCGAAGAGGTGTTCAAGGAGCGCACTTCGCTGGTGTTCAAGACCATGCAGGTGGTGCGTTTCCTCGACAAGAAGCGCAATACGCTGGTGTATCTGGTCTATAGCGATCGCCTGATCGAGGGTAGTCCGCAGAATGCGGTGACAGCGATCCCGATTCTGCCGTGGGCGCCAGTCCATTAATTTGGGCGTCAATAAAAAGAGGAGCCGGTTGGCTCCTCTTTTTTTGTGTTGTTTCAGCAAATCGCAGGCAATAAAAAACCGACCCTGAGGTCGGTTTTTTAATGACTACGTCGCTTAGGCAGCTTCTTTCAGTGCCTTGACGTGGCCATTCAGACGGCTCTTATGACGAGCAGCCTTGTTCTTGTGGATGATGCCTTTATCGGCCATACGGTCGATAACTGGCACAGCCAGAACGTATGCAGCTTGAGCTTTTTCAGCGTCTTTTGCGTCGATGGCTTTAACTACATTCTTGATGTAGGTACGAACCATGGAACGCAGGCTGGCGTTGTGGCTGCGACGCTTCTCAGCCTGTTTTGCACGTTTTTTGGCGGAAGGTGAGTTGGCCACCGTCGAGCTCCTCGAAAGACTTTTTAGGAAATAGCAAACAAAATAGGCCGCGAATCATGCCGATGAGTTGAAGTCTTGTCAAGGGCGCTTGAAACGTTCCGCTAAGTGGTAGGTATAAAGAGGCGGGATATTTATTTCCGGCGCTTGACCTGTAAACTCGCGAGCTTTGGCTCTGTGCTGTTGCGGCGCGGAGTATCGCACAAGTAGGCGCATTGTTCGCCTGCTGTTTATCGACAGGCACAAATTCCTTCAATGAATCTGCTCAAATCGTTGGCCGCCGTCAGCTCTATCACGATGCTTTCCCGGATTCTCGGGTTTGTCCGCGACACGCTCATTGCGCGTACATTCGGCGCCGGAATGGCGACAGACGCCTTCTTCATCGCCTTCAAACTGCCCAATCTGCTACGGCGAATCTTCGCCGAGGGTGCATTTTCCCAGGCGTTTGTGCCGATTCTTGCCGAATACAAAAGTCAGAAGGGTGAGGAGGCGACCCGTACCTTCATTGCCTATGTGACGGGACTTCTGACGCTGGTTCTGGCGCTGGTGACGGCGCTGGGCATGATTGCCGCGCCCTGGGTGATCTGGGCCACGGCCCCCGGTTTTGCCAACACACCGGAAAAGTTCCAGCTGACCTCTGACCTGCTGCGAGTGACCTTCCCCTATATATTGCTGATCTCCCTGTCATCTCTGGCGGGTGCGATTCTCAATACCTGGAACCGTTTCTCGGTGCCGGCGTTCGTGCCGACCCTGCTCAACGTCAGCATGATCGTGTTTTCGCTGTTCCTGACGCCGTACTTCGATCCACCGGTCATGGCCCTCGGGTGGGCGGTGCTGGTTGGCGGTCTGGCGCAGTTGCTCTATCAACTGCCGCACCTGAAAAAGATCGGCATGCTGGTGCTGCCACGCCTGAATCTGCGCGATACCGGTGTCTGGCGGGTGATGAAGCAGATGTTGCCGGCGATCATCGGTGTCTCGGTCAGCCAGATTTCCCTGATCATCAACACCATCTTCGCCTCGTTTCTGGTGGCGGGCTCGGTGTCGTGGATGTACTACGCCGACCGCCTGATGGAATTGCCGTCCGGTGTGCTGGGCGTGGCGCTGGGCACGATTCTGTTGCCGACATTGGCCAAAACCTACGCCAGCAAGGATCGTCACGAGTACTCGCGGATTCTCGACTGGGGCCTGCGCCTGTGCTTCGTACTGGTGTTGCCATGTGCGCTGGCGCTGGGGATTCTGGCCGAGCCGTTGACGGTTTCGCTGTTCCAGTACGGCCAGTTCAGCGGGTTTGACGCAGCCATGACCCAGCGTGCGTTGATTGCCTATTCTGTCGGTCTGCTCGGCATTATCGTGATCAAAGTGCTGGCGCCAGGCTTCTATGCGCAACAGAACATCCGTACGCCGGTAAAAATCGCAATCTTCACCCTGGTGGTCACTCAGTTGTTCAACCTGGTGCTGATCGGCCCGCTGGCGCACGCCGGGCTGGCGTTGGCGATCAGTGCCGGTGCCTGTCTGAACGCCGGGCTGCTGTTCTATCAACTGCGCAAGCAGCAGATGTATCAACCGCAGCCGGGCTGGCTGAAGTTCGGTTTCAAGCTGGTGGTCGCCGTGGCGGTGATGTCGGTGGTGCTGTTGATCGGCATGCATTTCATGCCCGCGTGGGATCAGGGCCACATGCTGGAACGCTTCCTGCGCCTGGGCGCCTTGGTGGTTGCCGGCGTGGTGGCGTATTTCGGCATGTTGCTGCTGCTCGGTTTCCGCCTGCGCGACTTCAATCGCAAGGCGTTGAGCTGAGGTTTTATCCTTGATAAACGGGCGCGAGCCGGCAGTTTTGTCGGCTCGATCACTTTGGGTTACGGTGTTGCCTGTCGTCTGCCGCCGGGTGTGGTTATAATCGGCCACTTTATGAGCAAGAAGCGCGTTATGCAGCTGGTTCGAGGCCTTCACAACTTGCGCCCCCAGCATCGGGGCTGCGTCGCCACTATTGGCAACTTTGACGGTGTTCACCGTGGTCACCAGGCCATCCTGGCCCGACTGCGTGAGCGTGCGCTCGAGTTGGGCGTACCCAGCTGCGTGGTGATTTTCGAGCCGCAGCCACGGGAGTTCTTTGCTCCGGAGACCGCTCCGGCGCGTCTGGCCCGGTTGCGCGACAAGCTGCAACTGCTGGCCGCCGAAGGTGTTGACCGGGTCTTGTGCCTGGCCTTCAACCAGCGCCTGAGCAAGCTCAGTGCCAGTGAATTCGTCGACACCATCCTCGTTGATGGCCTCGGCGTGCAGCATCTGGAAGTCGGTGACGATTTCCGTTTCGGCTGCGACCGTCTCGGCGATTTCGATTTTCTGTTGCAGGCCGGGCAGGTTCACGGGTTTACCGTGGAGGCCGCGCAAACCGTCGAGCTGGACGGCATTCGTGTCAGCAGCACTCAGGTGCGCAATGCGTTGGCCGCCGCCGATTTTGCTTTGGCTGAGCGTCTGCTCGGCCGCCCGTACCGGATTGCCGGTCGCGTGCTGCATGGCCAGAAACTGGCCCGGCAACTGGGTACGCCCACTGCCAACATTCAACTCAAGCGCCGTCGCGTGCCGTTCACCGGGGTTTACCTGGTCGACGTCGACATCGACGGCAAGACCTGGCCCGGCGTCGCCAATATCGGCGTGCGGCCCACGGTGCAAGGTGATGGCAAGGCCCACCTTGAAGTCCATCTTTTAGATTTTGCCGGCGATCTGTATGACCGGCGTTTGACGGTGGTTTTCCACCAGAAGCTGCGTGAAGAGCAGCGTTTCGCCTCCCTGGAGGCATTGAAAACGGCGATCAGCGCGGATGTCGCCGCCGCCCGTGCACTAGCCGCACCTAGCGCCCATCGCTAATGAAGAGCCTTAAATGACCGACTATAAAGCCACGCTAAACCTTCCGGACACCGCCTTCCCAATGAAGGCCGGCCTGCCACAGCGCGAACCGCAGATCCTGCAGCGCTGGGACAGTATTGGCCTGTACGGAAAGTTGCGCGAGATTGGCAAGGATCGTCCGAAGTTCGTCCTGCACGACGGCCCTCCGTACGCCAACGGCACGATCCACATCGGTCACGCTCTGAACAAGATTCTCAAGGACATGATCATCCGTTCGAAGACCCTGTCGGGCTTCGACGCGCCGTATGTCCCGGGCTGGGATTGCCACGGCCTGCCGATCGAGCACAAGGTTGAAGTGACCCATGGCAAGAACCTGGGCGCGGACAAGACCCGCGAACTGTGCCGTGCCTACGCCACCGAGCAGATCGAAGGGCAGAAGACCGAATTCATCCGTCTCGGCGTGCTGGGCGACTTCGCCAACCCGTACAAGACCATGGACTTCAAGAACGAGGCTGGTGAAATCCGTGCCCTCGCCGAAATCGTCAAGGGCGGTTTCGTGTTCAAGGGCCTGAAGCCCGTGAACTGGTGCTTCGACTGCGGTTCGGCCCTGGCCGAGGCTGAAGTCGAGTACGAGAACAAGAAGTCCTCGACCATCGACGTCGCGTTCCCGATCGCTGATGAGGCCAAACTGGCCGCCGCGTTTGGCCTGCCGTCGCTGAGCAAACCTGCCTCGATCGTGATCTGGACCACCACTCCGTGGACCATTCCGGCCAACCAGGCGCTGAACGTTCACCCGGAATTCACCTACGCCCTGGTCGATATCGGCGACAAGCTGCTGGTGCTGGCTGAAGAGCTGGTCGAATCCTGCCTGACCCGTTACGGCGTCGAAGGCACTGTATTGGCGACCGCTCCGGGTTCGGCGCTGGAGCTGATCAATTTCCGTCATCCGTTCTACGACCGCCTGTCGCCGGTGTACCTGGCCGACTACGTGGAACTGGGCGCCGGCACCGGTGTGGTTCACTCCGCCCCGGCCTACGGCGTGGATGACTTCGTGACCTGCAAGAAGTACGGCATGGTCAACGACGACATTCTCAACCCGGTACAGAGCAACGGCGTTTACGTGCCGTCGCTGGAGTTCTTCGGCGGCCAGTTCATCTGGAAGGCCAACCCGGCCATCGTCGACAAACTGACCGAAGTCGGTGCGCTGCTGCACACCACCGTCATCGAACACAGCTACATGCACTGCTGGCGTCACAAGACCCCGCTGATCTACCGCGCTACCGCGCAGTGGTTCATCGGCATGGACAAAGAGCCGGTCAGCGGCGACACCCTGCGTGTGCGCTCGCTCAAAGCCATCGAAGAAACCAAGTTCGTTCCGGCCTGGGGCCAGGCGCGCCTGCACTCGATGATCGCCAACCGTCCGGACTGGTGCATCTCCCGTCAGCGCAACTGGGGCGTGCCGATCCCGTTTTTCCTGAACAAGGAAAGCGGCGAGCTGCACCCACGTACCGTCGAGCTGATGGAAGAAGTCGCCAAGCGCGTTGAAGTCGAAGGCATCGAAGCCTGGTTCAAACTCGACGCTGCCGAACTGCTGGGTGATGAAGCGCCGCAGTACGACAAGATCAGCGACACCCTCGACGTCTGGTTCGACTCGGGCACCACGCACTGGCACGTCCTGCGCGGTTCGCACCCGATGGGCCACGAGACCGGCCCGCGCGCCGACCTGTACCTGGAAGGTTCGGACCAGCACCGTGGCTGGTTCCACTCGTCCTTGCTGACCGGTTGCGCCATCGACAACCATGCGCCGTACCGCGAGCTGCTGACCCACGGTTTCACCGTGGACGAGTCTGGCCGCAAGATGTCCAAGTCCCTGGGCAACGTGATCGCGCCGCAGAAAGTCAACGACACCCTGGGCGCCGACATCATGCGTCTGTGGGTCGCTTCGACCGACTACTCCGGCGAAATGGCCGTGTCCGAGCAGATCCTGCAACGCAGTGCGGATGCCTATCGTCGTATCCGTAACACCGCACGCTTCCTGCTTTCCAACCTGACCGGTTTCAACCCGGCCACCGACCTGCTGCCAGCCGAAGAGATGCTGGCACTGGATCGCTGGGCGGTGGATCGCACCCTGCTGTTGCAACGCGAGCTGCAAGAGCATTACGGCGAATACCGTTTCTGGAACGTCTACTCGAAGATCCACAACTTCTGCGTTCAGGAGCTGGGTGGTTTCTACCTCGACATCATCAAGGATCGCCAGTACACCACCGGCGCCGACAGCAAGGCCCGTCGTTCGTGCCAGACCGCGCTGTTCCACATCTCCGAAGCGCTGGTGCGCTGGATCGCGCCGATCCTGGCCTTCACCGCCGACGAGCTGTGGCAATACCTGCCGGGCGAGCGCAACGAATCGGTGATGCTCAACACCTGGTACGAAGGCCTGACCGAGTTGCCGGAAGGCTTCGAACTGGGTCGCGAGTACTGGGATCGCATCATGGAAGTGAAGGTGGCGGTCAACAAAGAGATGGAAATCCAGCGCGCGGCCAAGGCCGTCGGTGGCAACCTGCAAGCCGAAGTGACGCTGTTCGCCGAAGATGCTCTTACCGCCGACCTGGCCAAGCTGAGCAACGAACTGCGCTTCGTTCTGATTACTTCGACCGCCAGCGTTGCGCCGTTCGTGCAGGCTCCTGCCGATGCCGTGGCTACTGAAGTCAGCGGCCTGAAGCTGAAGATCGTCAAATCGGCCTTCCCGAAATGCGCCCGCTGCTGGCACTGCCGTGAAGACGTCGGCGTGAACCCGGAGCATCCGGAAATCTGCGGCCGTTGCGTGGACAACATCGATGGCGCCGGGGAGGTTCGTCACTATGCCTAATGCCGTTGGCCGTTTCGGACGGCTGAGCTGGCTCTGGTTGAGCTTGCTGGTTCTGGTCATTGACCAGGCCAGCAAGTTTTACTTCGAAGGCAAGCTCGAGATGTACCAGCAGATCGTGATCATTCCCGATTACTTCAGCTGGACCCTGGCCTACAACACGGGCGCGGCATTCAGCTTCCTGGCTGACAGCTCCGGCTGGCAGCGCTGGCTGTTTGCCCTGATCGCGGTCGTGGTCAGTGCAGTGCTGGTGGTCTGGCTCAAACGCCTGGGCCGCAACGAAACCTGGCTGGCCGTCGCACTGGCGCTGGTGCTGGGTGGCGCGTTGGGCAATCTGTATGACCGCATTGCCCTGGGCCATGTGATCGATTTCATTCTGGTGCACTGGCAGAACCGCTGGTACTTCCCGGCGTTCAACTTCGCCGACAGTGCCATCACTGTTGGCGCAGTGATGCTGGCACTGGACATGTTCAAAAGTAAAAAAACCGGAGAAACCGTTCATGACTGAACAGGTATTGGCTGAGCAACGCATCGGCCAGAACACGGAAGTCACCTTGCACTTTGCATTGCGCCTGGAGAACGGCGACACGGTCGACAGCACTTTCGACAAGGCCCCGGCGACCTTCAAGGTCGGCGACGGCAACCTGCTGCCAGGCTTCGAAGCGGCGTTGTTCGGCTTCAAGGCGGGTGACAAGCGTACCCTGACCGTCGAGCCGGAAAACGCGTTCGGCCAGCCGAACCCGCAGAACGTGCAGGTCATTCCACGTTCGCAGTTTGCGGACATGGAACTGTCGCCGGGTCTGCTGGTGATCTTCAACGATGCGGCCAATACTGAGCTGCCGGGTGTGGTGAAAGAGTTCGACGACGCGCAAGTGACCGTCGACTTCAACCACCCGCTGGCCGGCAAGACGCTGACCTTTGACGTGGAAATCTTCTCCGTCAAAGCGTTGTAAACGCTGTTCTGCAGGGGCCGCACCGGCTCCTGCATTGATCTGAATTTTCGCGCGCAAGACACGAGGCACAGCATGCAAATCAAACTCGCCAACCCCCGTGGCTTCTGCGCTGGCGTGGACCGGGCGATCGAAATCGTCAACCGCGCCCTGGAAGTCTTCGGGCCGCCGATCTATGTGCGTCATGAAGTGGTGCACAACAAGTTCGTCGTCGAGGACCTGCGCAGTCGTGGCGCGATCTTCGTCGAAGAGCTGGATCAGGTGCCGGACGATGTCATCGTGATCTTCAGTGCCCATGGCGTCTCGCAAGCCGTGCGCACCGAAGCCGCCGGCCGTGGCCTGAAAGTGTTCGACGCCACCTGCCCGCTGGTGACCAAGGTGCACATTGAAGTCGCCAAATACAGCCGCGACGGCCGTGAATGCATCCTGATCGGCCACGCCGGTCACCCGGAAGTCGAAGGCACCATGGGCCAGTACGACGCCAGCAACGGCGGTGCGATCTACCTCGTCGAAGACGAGAAGGATGTTGCCGAACTGCAGGTACATGACCCGGAAAAACTGGCCTTCGTGACCCAGACCACCTTGTCGATGGACGACACCAGTCGAGTCATCGACGCGTTGCGCTCCCGTTTTCCTGCCATCGGTGGCCCGCGCAAGGATGACATCTGCTACGCCACGCAGAACCGTCAGGACGCGGTCAAACAACTGGCCGACGAATGCGACGTGGTGCTGGTGGTCGGCAGCCCGAACAGCTCCAACTCCAACCGTCTGCGCGAGCTGGCCGAACGCATGGCCACGCCGGCGTACCTGATCGACGGTGCCGAAGACCTGCAAAAGAGCTGGTTCGATGGCGTCGAGCGCATAGGTATCACCGCCGGGGCCTCCGCACCGGAAGTGCTGGTACGTGGCGTGATCCAGCAATTGCAGGCCTGGGGCGCTACCGGTGCCGACGAACTGGCCGGGCGTGAAGAGAACATCACGTTCTCGATGCCTAAAGAGCTGCGCGTACGTTCGATCTGACCGCTTTATCCTTTCGACACAGCGCCTGTTCAGCCTTTTCGCTGGCCAGGCGCACGCGACCGGTTGCCGCCAGCACCAGTTGAAGCTGGCTGATCGACTCGCGGGTTGAACAGATGTGTAGTTTTCCTGCCTGAAACGCCCGCCCGGGCATCAGCGGTTGTCCCAGACTGCTGAACCGTATGTACCGACTGACGAACCAGTTGCCGACAATGGGTATTCGCCCATCACTGGCGTGCTCGACCAACAGCGGATTGCTGCTGTCCTCCGCACCCTTGCCACTGACATCCAGAATGATCCGCCAGCCCTGGCTCCAGTCCCCGTCGATGCCGTGAATCACCACGCTCTGATTGCGCGTGATCGCCTGGGTCCGGGCAGTGCGGATCCCACTGATCAGCGATTCTGCGGCCTGCTGTCGGTGGTTTGACTCCGTCAGCGTTGCAAACGCCGGGCTGACCAGTGACAGAACAATTGCGCCGATCGCCAGTCCCATAAGCAGTTCGACCAGGCTGAAACCCTGTTGCGGCATGTGTATTCCCTCCGTGGGGCAGGGTGCCCGACGCGATCCGTGCGCCGGGCAGGGCAAATCAACCGACGTAACCCGGTCGAATGTTCTAGGTTTGTAGAGCAGGTATAGCCGACGGCAACGGAGGGCATCGATGGATCATCGTACAAAAGGTTTCACGCTGATCGAGCTGTTGGTGGCGGTCGCGTTGTTTGTGATCCTGATCACGATGGCCGTGCCGGCGTTTACTCGTTCGATACAGGGCAGCAAGGCCGACACCGAAGTCGGCGACCTGCAACGGGCGCTCAACTATGCCCGTCTGGAGGCCATCGATCGCGGGACGACCATTCGCTTGCGGCCGACTGCCGGGGGCAGCGTCTGGACTGGTGAGTTGTCGGTCTACGACAGTACTGGCACTTCGGCCAATGTATTGCGGGTTGTTCCAGCGATGAGCAGTGGCGCGACTCTGACGCTAACCTCAGGAGTGACCGCACTGGACTTCAACAACCTGGGTGGCCTGGCAGCACCGTCCACGGCGGTGGTGTTCAGTTATACGCTGGGAACGCAAAGCAGGACGCTGAACGTGTGTCTGAACGGACGAATTCAATCGGGTGGAAGCTGCGGATGAGGGCAGGGAGCAAAGGTGCACAGGAAGGCATGTCGCTGATCGAAATCCTGGTCGCGTTGCTGATTCTGACGGTCGGGTTGCTGGGGGCGGCGGCGGTTCAGCTCAATGCGCTGAAGTACACCGACAGCTCGCGCATGACCAGTCAGGCCAGCTTCATCGCCTACGACATGATGGACCGCATCCGCGCCAACGCCGGCGCCGACTACACCGTCACGCCGCCGACCTCGGGCAACCTGAATGTCACCCGGGATCAGGATCTCTACGACTTCACCACCAACATCGTCAATTTCGGCGGGCCGAGCGCCACCGGCAGCATCACCCTCAATCAGCGCGTGTACACCATCACCATCAACTGGAGTGACGCGCGAGCCGCCAACACCGCGAGCGCCCCGCGAAGTTTTGTCCTGACCAGCCGCGCCGCGGTCGACCCGGTGGCCACGCCATGAAGCGGCATAACCAGGGTTTCGGCCTGATCGAAATGCTCATCGCGTTGGCGCTGGGGCTGATCATCGTGCTGGGCGTCGTACAAACCTTTCTCGCAGCGAAGAACACCTACGTCAGCCAGAACACCTCGGCTGCCATGCAGGAAGATGCGCGGTTCGTGTTGAGCAAGATGATTCAGGAGTTGCGCATGGTCGGGATGTTCGGCTGCCTGGGGACCATTACCGATTCCAGTAGCAGCGGCGACTTCAACGCCGCCCAGATCACGCCGATCAGTTGGGACAACACCAACCTCAAGCTGACGCTGGTTACCGCCGACGTCGGTGGCGCGGGCGGGACGCCGACCTGGACGGTGGTGTCCGACTGCCGCAACAGTTCAACGGCCTATACGGGTGTGCGAGCACCGGCGACCGGGCAAATCGCGTTTCCGATCCGGCGTCTGGTCTACAGCTTCAGCAACAACCAGATCCTGATGGGCACCGGCAGCGGTACGCCGACCCAGCAAGTGCTGGTGAGCAATGTCAGTGCGTTCACCGTCCTGTTTGGCCTGGCCAGTACCGCGACCGATGTGGCTGCTTCGACCTACAGCAGCAACCCCAGTGATCCGGCACGCATCCGCAGCGTACGCCTGAGCCTGACCCTCACCGATCCGAACAACCGGATCGCCAATCAAACCTTCAACGTGGTTGCCGCACTGCGCAACCGCTTGCAGTGAGGGCCGGTCGATGAACATTTCTCTTCATCAGCGACGAAACCAGCGCGGCATGGTGTTGTTGGTCAGTCTGGTGTTTCTGTTGCTTCTGACCGTGATCGGTCTTTCTTCGATGCAGAGCGCCAATCTGCAGGAAAAAATGGCCGGTAGCGTGAGCCTGCGCAACCAATCGTTCCAGACCGCCGAGGCGGCGCTGCGCATTGGTGAAAGCGCAGTGCAACTGGACAGCTATGCACTGGCGGTGTGTGCCAACACCACGCAATGCGCACCGCCGGCGGAGTCGTCGGTGGTCAGCGCGGCGGGGCTCAACTCCACGTCGGGGGTTACCTGGATCGCTGCGGGCAGCGGCTTCTATGGGGTGCAGAACATCGGCACCACCCTGACGGCGGTGAACGTGCCGAGCAATACCTCGGCGACGTTGTACCGAGTCACGGCTGTCGGCATCGTCGGCAGCTCACGCAGTGTGGTGGAGAGCGTTTATGCGAAGTATTGAGCGACGCTCTGGCGGGTGGTCCCGGTTCATGGGTCTGTTATTGGGCCTGTATCTGGCGGCGCCTGCGTATGCCTTCACCCCGTCCGACTCGCCACTGTTGAGCGCGGCGGCAGTACCGCCGAATGTCATGCTGTTGATCGACGATTCGGGAAGCATGAACAGCATCATTTATGCCGCCGGTTTTGATCCGACGGTGACTCGTACGCCGGCCCGCCAGTGCAACGCAGTGCTTGGTTTGTGCCTGTCTTCGACGGCGATCACCGGTGATCCGGTGTTTCTGTCGAGCCTGCCGACCTCCGGCTGCTCCGGCGGTGCCTATGCGTTCTACAACAACAGCCTGACGCCGCTGTGCCTGAAACTGCCGGACCCGGTGGGCAGCGGGAACACCCGCTATTACGGGGATTACATCGCCTACGTGGTCGGCCTCGCCATCAATAACGGTACGCGTGATTTCACCACCGGGGTCATTCCCAACGACTACCGGATCAACGTCGCACGCAACGTTTCCACGGCGCTGGTGACCAGCAACCGCAACCTGCGCATCGGTCTGTCGACGTTCAACCCGGCCACCAGCAACAACCCGGGCAATGGTGGGTACATCGCCCGCTCCATCAGTGACCTGTCGCCGGTCAGCGGCAGCGTGACCCAGGGCCAGGCCGACAGCAACTACAACGCCCTGATTTCGTCGATCAATGGGCTGAGCGCCGTGGCCAACACGCCACTGGCGGAAACCTATTACGAAATCACCCGCTACATGCGCGGCATGGCGCCGTACTACAACAACACGCCAAACACCTACACCAGCCCGATCCAGTACCGCTGCCAGAAAAACTACGGGGTGGTGATCACCGACGGTCTGCCGACCTACGACCGCACATTCCCCAGCAACGATCCCCTCGGGGGCAGTCGCCTGCCGAACTGGGACGGGGTCAACAATGACGGCAACAACCTCAACGGTGACAACGAGGGCGACACGCTGTACCTGGACGACATCGCCAAGTTTGCCTTCGACATCGACATGCGTTCGACCGGCGTCGATGCGGCCGGCAAGAGCTGGAGTTCGGCAGACTTTCCCAAGCAGAACATGAACACCTACACCGTTGGCTTCACCGCCGATAACGATATGCTGTCGGACGCGGCGGCGTACGGGCAGGGCAGGTATTACCAGGCCACCGACAGCGCCGGCCTCAACACTGCATTGTCGGCGGCATTGAGCGACATCACCTCCAAGGCGGGTTCCGGTGGTAGCGGTGTCACCAGCGGCACCACGCTGGCGAGCGGCAGCAGTTATTTCCAGACCAGTTACGACCCCAGGGACTGGCGCGGCACCATCAAGTCGTTCGGTTTCACTTCGGCCGGGACGGTGAACACCTCGACGGTGCTGTGGACAACCGACACCGCCATCGTTCCCGGTGCTGTGGCGCCGACCTATCAATCGTGGAATACCACGAACAACGCGGCGGTCACCCTGGCCTACGGTAACTTCTCGGCAACCCAGCAGACCTCGCTCAGCCAGAGCCTGCCCTCCGGCATCAGCGGCAGCGATCTGGTGGAGTGGAGCAAAGGCACCAACAAGACCGGGCTCAAGGTACGCAGCGTGCTGTTGGGCGATATCATCAACTCGCCGCTGGTGCTGGCCTCGCCCTCGGACAAGACTGCTTCCGACCTGTCGGGTGACACCACCTACACCAGTTACCTGACCACCAAAGCCGCGAACATGAACGCCAGCCTGGTAGTGAATGCCAACGACGGTTTCGTCAGCGTCATCAACTCGGCCAACGGCACCCGGCGCTATGCCTACATGCCATCAAGCGTGTTGCCGTCATTGCGCCTGATCGCCGACCCGAACTACATCAACGGCGTCAGCCACAAGTTTCTGGTGGACGGGCAGGTCGGTGTCTACGACGTGCAGTTCGGCAGCGCCTGGAAAACCCTGGCCATCGGCGGCACCGGGGCCGGCGGCAAGACGTTCTATGCGCTGCAACTGTTCGACGCTTCGGCAGGGAACATTCTCAATGCGCTGTGGGAAGTCAGCGCTCCGGCGACTGCCAACACGGCCAACACTTTCAATGATCTGGGTTATGCCTACGCCCGGCCGGAAGTGGCACGCTTGGCCGACGGTCGCTGGGCGGCCTTCATCGCCAACGGTTACGGCAGCAATTCGGGAGTCGCGGCGTTGTATGTGCTGGATGTGCGCGATGGTTCGTTGATCAAGAAAATCGTCATCGACAGCACGGAAACCACCAATGGCTTGTCCTCGGTAAAGCTCAAGGTCAATTCGCAGAATGTGGTGCAGGCCGCGTATGGCGGCGATTTGAAGGGACGCCTGTGGAAGTTCGACCTGAGCGCGACCACCACCGACGGCTGGGGTGTGGCGTTCTCCGGCAAGCCGCTGTTCACGACGGCGGGAGGGGCGACTCAACCGATCACTGCGCAACCGCTGTTGGCGGATAATTCATTGGGCGGCAAACAGATATTCGTCGGCACCGGCAAGTTCAACGAAACCGCCGACAAGACCAACAAGGATCTGCAGGCGTTCTACTCGGTGTGGGATGCCGACGGCGGTTCGGGCCAGCTCACGGTCAGCAGTTTGCAGGCGCAGGCCATCACCGGTGTGTTTTCCGGCAGTTCGGGGCAGTTCGTCACCACCACCCAGAACGACACGACGTATCCGGCGGAGAAGGGCTGGTACCTGCCGCTGGTGTACAACAACGTATTGACGGGGGAACGGGTGATCAATCAGGCCAGCCTGGTGCTCGGGCGCATCGTATTCACCACGGCCAGTGTCGATACCACTGACCCGTGCTCCAGTTTCGGTACCGGCAAACTGGTCGAACTCGATGCGTTCAGCGGTAAGATGCTCAACTATGCGGTGCTCGACACCAACGCCGACGGCGTGGTCGACAGCAACGACACGATTTCCAGCGGCGTGGTGTTCAGCGGCGGCATTCCGACCCTGAACGCCATCGTCAATGGCGCAACGCGCAAGATCGTGAACGATTCCAGTGGCGGTATCACCACCCTGGTGGAAAAATCCGGCGGCGGCAGCCGTCGTATCATGTGGCGACAAATACAGTAAGCGAGAGTTGAGGCATGCGCAGATCCATCCGAGGATTCACCCTGATCGAAATCATGATCGTGATTGCGATTATCGGGATCATCATCACCATTGCCGCACCGAGCTATACCGAATACTTGAAGAAGGGCCGTCGCGCCGAGGTGGTATCGCTGCTGTCGGAGCAGGCGCAGACGCTCGAGCGCTTCTACACCAAAAACAACGTTTACACAGGCATCACCGGTCTCAGCGCGGGCAATGATTTCTACACGATCACCCCGACCATCGCTGACCAGACCTTTCTGCTGACCGCGACCCGCAAGGCCGGTACGACCATGGCCGGCGACAAGTGCGGGGACTTCACCCTCACCAACACCGGTGTGCGCAGCATGAACAACGCGACAACCGGGCTGACCTCCAAGGATTGTTGGGGCCGCTGAGCCGCTTTTATTCGGGTGACTTTTGCGCCCACTGTCTTTTTTACGGTTGGATCAAACATGACCAGGCAACAGCAAGTGGTGATTGTCGGTGGCGGGGTGATTGGCCTGCTCACTGCGTACAACCTCGCGTCCGAGGTAGGCAGCGTGGTGCTGCTGGATCGCTCGAACGTTGGCCAGGAATCGTCCTGGGCCGGTGGCGGCATCGTTTCTCCGTTGTATCCGTGGCGCTATAGCCCGGCCGTTACGGCGCTGGCGCACTGGTCGCAGGATTTTTATCCACAGCTGGGCGAGCGGCTGTTTGCCGATACCGGTGTTGATCCTGAAGTACACACCACGGGCCTGTACTGGCTGGACCTGGATGACGAAGCCGAAGCGCTGGCCTGGGCCGAGCGGGAAAACCGTCCGTTGCGGGCTGTGGATATCTCGGCGGCCCATGATGCGGTGCCGGTACTCGGCGGTGGATTTTTCCGGGCGATCTACATGGCCGACGTGGCCAACGTGCGTAACCCACGGCTGGTGAAGTCATTGAAAGCGGCGTTGCAGGCGCTGCCGAACGTGACGATTCACGAGCAGCGCGAGGTCAGCGGGTTTGTCCGTGACGGTGAGCGCGTCGTGGGCGTACAGACCCCAACCGGTGTGATCTCCGGCGATCAGGTAGTGCTGACTGCCGGTGCGTGGAGCGGTGAACTGCTCAAGACTCTGAATCTTTCGCTGCCGGTGGAACCGGTCAAAGGCCAGATGATTCTCTACAAGTGTGCGGCGGATTTCCTGCCGAGCATGGTGCTGGCCAAGGGGCGTTATGCAATCCCGCGCCGCGACGGGCATATCCTGATCGGCAGCACGCTGGAGCACGAAGGCTTCGACAAGACGCCGACCGACAATGCGCTGGAAAGCCTCAAGGCCTCGGCGGTGGAATTGCTGCCGGCGCTGGCTGATGCCGAAGTGGTGGGGCACTGGGCGGGACTACGACCTGGCTCGCCGGAGGGCATTCCCTACATTGGCCGGGTGCCGGGATTCGATGGCCTGTGGCTCAACTGCGGGCATTACCGCAACGGGCTGGTGCTGGCGCCCGCATCCTGTCAGCTGTTTGCCGATGTGATGCTGGGCCGGGCGCCGATCATCGATCCAGCGCCGTATGCGCCGGAAGGCCGCCTCTGAAGCAGGGTCAAAAGATCGCAGCTTATGGGCTGCGATCTTTGAATGACTCAGTCCAGGCCCAGTTTCTTCAGCCGATAGCGCATCGACCGAAACGATAGATTCAGTCGCTGCGCCGCCGCCGTGCGGTTCCAGCGGGTTTCCTCCAGCGCCTGCAGAATCAGTTTGCGCTCGACGTTCTCCAGATAGTCTTCCAGGTTGTCGATCTGCGTGAGATCGGCGATGCCGCCCTCGGCCGCGCAGTTGCCTTCACTCAGGCGCAGGTCGTCGGCTTCGATCATGCGGTTTTCGCACAACGTGTGCGCGCGTTCGAGGACGTTCTCAAGCTCCCGGACATTTCCCGGGAAGCGGTAGTTCTTCAAGGCTTCAAGCGCTTGCGGATGCAGGCGGGTCGAGGGTTGGCCGGTACCATGGGCCAGACGCTTGAGCATATGGGAGGCCAGTGCTTCGATATCATCACGGCGTTCGCGCAGGGACGGTACGCGCAGTTCGATCACGTTCAGTCGGTAATACAGATCCTGCCGAAAGCGCTCGGCGGCGACTTCCGCATCCAGGTCCTTGTGGGTGGCGCAGAGAATGCGCACATCGACCACGGTTTCCTGCTGACCGCCGACGCTGCGCACGGCTTTTTCCTGGATCGCCCGCAGCAATTTGACCTGCATCGACAACGGCAAGTCCGCCACTTCATCGAGAAACAGCGTGCCGCCATGGGCCGCCTGGAACAGGCCCGGTTTGTCCTCCACAGCACCGGTGAAACTGCCTTTGCGATGGCCGAAGAACTCGCTTTCCATCAACTCTGAAGGAATGGCCCCGCAGTTCACCGGCACGAACGGCTGGCTGGCGCGCGGGCCTTGCTCGTGAATCAGGCGGGCGACCAGTTCCTTGCCGCTGCCGGATTCGCCGCTGATGTAGACCGGCGCCTGACTGCGGGCCAGTTTGTCGATCTGTTTGCGCAGATCGCGCATCGGCTGCGAGTCGCCGAGCAGGCGCCGGTCAATCGAGGTACAGACACCGCCGGTCGCGGGCATGCGCAATGCTGTGGCGACCAGTTCACGCAACCGCGTGAGGTCCACCGGTTTGGTCAGGAAGTCGAAAGCCCCGGCCTTCAGCGCGTTGATCGCCGTTTCCAGGCTGCCATAGGCCGTGATCATCGCCACTGGCAATTGCGGGTGGCGTTGCTGAATGTGCTGCACCAGCTCCAGCCCGGTGCCGTCGGGCAGGCGCATGTCGGTCAGGCACAGGTCGAAGGTGTCGCGGTGCAGCAATGCCTGGGCTTCGCCGAGATTGCGTGCGCTGAAAGTGTCGAGTTTCATCCGTCCCAGGGTGATTTCCAGGAGTTCGCGGATATCCGGTTCGTCGTCGACGATGAGGATTTTTTGCCGTGGGCTCGTGTTCAACTTTGTTTCCGTCCGTGAGCAAAGGTGATGCGAAAGCAGCCGCCGCCTTGGCGTGGTTTGAAGTCTAGGCGGGCCTGGTTGCTTTCGCACAGCTCACGGGACAGATAAAGCCCAAGGCCGGTGCCCTGGCTGCTGGTGGTAAAGAAGGGTTCGAACAGGTGGGCCTGCTGATCCAGCGCCACGCCGGGGCCGTTGTCCTGCACTTCGAGCACGGCCAGCTGGCTTTCGGGGTCGATGAACAGCCGCAGCCAGACCTGCGCCGGATCGTGCAACAGGGCGCTGTGACGCCAGCCGTTGCGCAACAGATTGTCGAGAATTTGCGTCAGTTGGCCCGGGTCCATCAGAGTGCGGAAATCCCCGGATTCGATGTTCAGATGAATCCGCTGGCGCTCGCTGGCCTGTTCCCGACTTTCCTCGACGAACTGCGCGAGCCACGGTTCGAGATCGAGTCGCTGCGGGGCGCTCTGTTGGCGACGGGACATTTGCAGGACGTTTTCAATGACTCGGTTCATGCGCTGGGAGTGATCCTGGATGATCTGCGTCAGACGCCGATCCGCGCCGTCGAGTTCCTCGGATTCCTGCAACAGCTGCGCAGCATGACTGATGGCGCCCAGCGGGTTGCGGATCTCGTGGGCGATGCCGGCGGTCAGGCGCCCGAGTGCGGCGAGCTTCAGTTGCTGAGCTTGCTGGGCGATCTGGGCGAGGTCTTCGAGAAACACCAGGGTCTGGCGGTTCGGGCTCTGTTCCAGGGCGATGAAGCTCGGTTGCAGTTCCAGGCCGTTGGCGGCGATTTTCAGGCTCTGCGGGCGCAGTGTCGGGTTGTTCAGCCACAGGTGCAGACGCTCGACCAGCGCGGTCGAATAGTCATCGATCAAATGGCCTTCAAGGGGCGACTGCGCCAGCAGGGTCCGTGCGCTGTGGTTGGCCAGTTGCACCCGGCGTTGTTCGTCGAGAACCAGAATGCCGGTGCGCATGCGTTGCAGGATCAAGGCGTTGAGGGCTTCGAGGCTGACCACTTCGCTGGCCCGTTGTTCGGCCAGGGTCTCGCTGACTTCGAGCCGGCGGATCAAGCCTTGCACCAGCAGCGCCCCGGCAAAACACAGGGCGCCGAGGGTGCCGGCTTGCAGGTATTCGTTGGCGCTCAAGGGATGGCTGAAGCTCAGCAGGAAGCTGAGACCTACAATGCCGAGGGCGCCGATGGCCGCAATCAGCACACCGATACGGCGTCGCAGCAGGGTGTTGCTGATGGCTACCGAGACGATCAGCAGATTGCCGATCGGGCTGGCCACGCCACCGGCGGCGTAAAACAGGCCGCACAGCAGCAGGATGTCGACCAGGGCCAGCCCGAACAACTGGGCCGGACGGCGGATGTTCTCCAGGAACACCACCAGCAGGATATTCAGCACCAGGTACAACCAGCTGCCATTGCGCAGCAGATCGTCGTCGGCCGACGTCAGCAGGCGGTTGTCCATGTTGCTGGAAATCAGCAACACCAGGGTGATGCCGACGCTTAAACGGTAGAGATGATAGAGGCGCAGCAGTCGCTGGGCCTGTTTGCGAGTGGCGTTGGTGGCCTCAGCGATCACTGGAACCGGGGCCTTGCTCGAGGTGAGCCTGGCTGCAATACCACTGTTGACGAAGGCTCAACGCGCGGTCGCGCGGCAGGTGCACGCCGCAATGTGCGCAACGCACCATGGGCGCGGCATCCTGTTCGCGAGGCGATTGTGTCGGCGCGGCAGGGGCCTTGAATTTGCGCCATAGCCAGACGGCGGCGGCGATCAGGGCGATCCAGAACAGTAAACGAAGCATGATGGGCGGCTTTTTGGCTGATGATCCGGCAGTTTAGCCAAGGACCCGGCAAGCGCACAGCTCAATAAAACGCGGCAATAAAAAAGGGAGATCCGAAGATATCCCTTTTTGGCATCACCGAAGTGATCAGTCGAACAGACCGAAGGTCATGTAGCTGAAAATGGAGCGATCGCTGTCGCTCGACTCGGCTTGTGGTGGCTCGATCACGTCGCCGTTTTCGTCTTTAGGCTTGAGCTCGTTCGGGATCGCGTCTTTCGCGTCCTGGAACTGCTTCTGCACGTCCTGGTTGGCGCGGGTTTCTCCCGGCGGCAGCGGCGGACGGGATTCGATCAGGCCCAGAGTGGCCTTGCTCAGGAACGAACGGTTGTCGGCTTCAGCGACCGACGGTACGAACTGACCGTCTTTCAGGCTCGGGTGGTTCGGGTAGTTGAGCTTCAGGGTTTCCAGGCTCGAGGCTGCCAGTTCGTCCAGGTGCAGACGCTGGTAGGCTTCGGTCATCACCGCGAGGCCGTCACCGACCGATGGGGTTTCCTGGAAGTTTTCCACTACGTAACGGCCACGGTTGGCGGCAGCGACGTAGGCCTGACGGGTCAGGTAGTAGTCGGCCACGTGGATTTCGTAGGCCGCCAGCAGGTTGCGCAGGTAGATCATGCGCTGCTTGGCGTCCGGCGCGTAGCGGCTGTTCGGGTAGCGGCTGGTCAGCTGGGCGAACTCGTTGTAGGAGTCGCGGGCAGCGCCCGGGTCACGCTTGGTCATGTCCAGCGGCAGGAAGCGCGCCAGCAGGCCGACGTCCTGGTCGAACGAGGTCAGGCCCTTGAGGTAGTAGGCGTAATCGACGTTCGGGTGCTGTGGGTGCAGACGAATAAAGCGCTCGGCGGCGGACTTTGCAGCTTCCGGCTCCGAGTTCTTGTAGTTGGCGTAGATCAGTTCCAGCTGCGCCTGATCGGCGTAGCGACCGAACGGATAGCGCGATTCCAGAGCCTTCAGCTTGGCTGTGGCACTGGTATAGCTGTTGTTGTCCAGGTCCTGTTGAGCCTGCTGGTACAGCTCGGCTTCACTCAGGTTTTCGTCTACGACTTCCTTCGATGAGCAAGCAGCGGTCAATGCGAGGATGGCGATCAGCAGCAGGTGTTTCACTTGCATGGCGGCTTGCGTCCCTATGACGGCCGCTGTCTTGGGCGGGGCCGTCCTGTTATGATGAGCGCCCCGTTGAAAAGCCCCGGGGCAAAAGACGCCGTATTTAACCACAAGCGCGCAGCCGAAACCAAAGGCTGTAGCCGACGCCCAGTCCGAGCATGTCCGATAAAATTGAACTTCGCGCAGAGGTGCCGTCCGAATTGGGCGGCCAACGCCTCGATCAAGTCGCCGCCCAACTCTTCGCAGAGCACTCACGCTCGCGCCTTTCCGCCTGGATCAAAGAAGGTCGCCTGACTGTGGACGGGGCGGTCATCCGCCCGCGCGACATCGTTCATGGCGGTGCCATCCTTGAGCTGACCGCCGAGCAGGAGGCCCAGGGTGAATGGGTCGCTCAGGACATCGAGCTCGATATCGTCTATGAAGACGACGACATCCTGGTGATCAACAAGCCTGCGGGCCTGGTGGTGCACCCGGCTGCCGGCCACGCCGATGGCACCTTGCTCAACGCCTTGCTGCACCACGTGCCGGACATCATCAATGTCCCGCGCGCCGGTATCGTGCATCGCCTGGACAAGGACACCACCGGTCTGATGGTGGTGGCCAAGACCATTCAGGCACAGACCAAACTGGTTGCGCAGCTGCAAAGCCGTAGCGTCAGCCGGATCTACGAGTGCATCGTGATCGGCGTGGTGACGGCCGGCGGCAAGATCAACGCCCCGATCGGTCGTCACGGCCAGCAGCGCCAGCGCATGGCGGTGATGGAAGGTGGCAAGCCTGCCGTCAGCCACTACCGCGTGCTGGAGCGTTTCCGTTCGCACACCCACGTACGGGTGAAGCTGGAAACCGGTCGTACCCACCAGATCCGCGTACACATGGCGCACATCAACTTCCCGTTGGTCGGCGACCCGGCGTACGGCGGTCGTTTCCGCATTCCGCCAGCGGCGAACCCGACGATGGTCGAATCGCTCAAGCACTTCCCGCGTCAGGCGCTGCATGCGCGGTTCCTGGAGCTGGATCATCCGACCACCGGTGTGCGCATGAGCTGGGAATCGCCGTTGCCGGAAGACTTCGTCTGGCTGCTGACCCTGCTCAAGCAGGATCGCGAGGCATTCGTCGGATGAACTGGCTGACGCCGGACTGGCCCGCGCCGGCCAGCGTCAAGGCCTGTGTCACCACCCGCGAGGGCGGCGTCAGCGAGGCGCCGTTCGACAGCCTCAATCTGGGCGATCATGTCGATGATCGCCCTGAGGCAGTCGCCGAAAACCGTCGGCGACTGACAGATCACTTCTCTATAAAGCCTGCCTGGTTGCAGCAAGTGCACGGGATTGCCGTGGCGCATGCTGATCCGTCCGTGGTGGCCACGGCGGATGCCAGCTGGACTGCAACACCCGGTATTGCTTGTTCAGCGATGACCGCCGATTGCCTGCCCGCGTTGTTTTGCGACCGTGCCGGTACTCGTGTGGCAGCGGCTCATGCCGGTTGGCGTGGACTGGCGGCCGGTGTGTTGGAAGCCACCCTCGACAGCCTGGCCGTCGATCCGAAAGACATTCTGGTCTGGCTCGGTCCGGCCATTGGCCCGCAGGCCTTTGAAGTCGGCCCGGAAGTCCGGGAAGTCTTCATCAATCAATTGCCCGAAGCCGCGACAGCCTTTGTCCCGAGCCACAATGCCGGCAAGTTCATGGCTGACATCTATAAGCTCGCGCGACTGCGTCTGGCGGTTCGGGGTGTCACTGCTGTTTATGGTGGCGGTTTCTGTACCGTGACCGATCCGCGCTTCTTTTCCTACCGTCGTGCGCCACGCACCGGTCGCTTCGCCTCCTTGGTTTGGCTCACCCGCTAAACTGTCTGATCTGCATCAACTGTCCCACGCTTGAATCTTCCAGAATCGACCGCATCTATAGCGGTATCTGGCAGGTTTCTTTATTCAGGATGGTTTTTTAGGTCCGGCCTGCTCAAAAGGAAGGTGACCCATGCGTATAGACCGTTTAACCAGCAAATTACAGTTGGCGTTGTCCGATGCCCAATCCCTGGCTGTCGGCCACGATCATCCGGCCATCGAGCCGGCGCATTTGATGCAAGCCATGCTTGAACAGCAGGGTGGTTCGATCAAACCCCTGTTGATGCAGGTGGGCTTCGACGTCAACAGCCTGCGCAAAGAGCTGACCAAAGAGCTCGATCAATTACCGAAAATCCAGAACCCGACCGGCGATGTGAACATGTCGCAGGATCTGGCGCGTCTGCTCAACCAGGCTGACCGTCTGGCCCAGCAGAAAGGCGATCAGTTCATTTCCAGCGAACTGGTACTGCTTGCCGCGATGGACGAGAACAGCAAGCTCGGCAAGTTGCTGCTCGGCCAGGGCGTGAGCAAAAAGGCGCTGGAAAACGCAATCAACAACCTGCGCGGTGGCGAAGCCGTCAATGACGCCAACCACGAAGAATCGCGTCAGGCACTGGATAAATACACCGTCGACCTGACCAAGCGCGCCGAAGACGGCAAGCTCGATCCGGTGATCGGCCGTGACGACGAAATCCGTCGCACCATTCAGGTTCTGCAACGCCGCACCAAGAACAACCCGGTGCTGATCGGCGAGCCGGGCGTGGGTAAAACCGCGATTGCCGAAGGTCTGGCCCAGCGCATCATCAACGGCGAAGTGCCGGATGGCCTCAAGGGCAAGCGTCTGCTGTCCCTCGATATGGGCGCGCTGATTGCCGGTGCCAAGTATCGCGGTGAGTTTGAAGAGCGCCTGAAATCCCTGCTCAATGAGCTGTCGAAGCAGGAAGGGCAGATCATTCTGTTCATCGACGAACTGCACACCATGGTCGGCGCCGGTAAAGGCGAAGGCTCGATGGATGCCGGCAACATGCTCAAACCGGCTTTGGCCCGTGGCGAGCTGCACTGTGTCGGCGCGACCACGCTCAACGAGTACCGCCAATATATAGAGAAGGACGCAGCCCTCGAGCGGCGCTTCCAGAAAGTGCTGGTGGACGAGCCGAGCGAAGAAGACACCATCGCGATCCTGCGTGGCCTCAAGGAGCGTTACGAGGTTCACCACAAGGTGGCGATCACCGACGGTGCGATCATCGCGGCGGCCAAGCTCAGCCATCGCTACATCACTGACCGGCAGTTGCCGGACAAGGCGATCGACCTGATCGACGAAGCGGCCAGCCGCATCCGCATGGAGATCGACTCCAAGCCGGAAGTGCTGGATCGTCTGGAGCGTCGCCTGATTCAACTGAAAGTCGAATCCCAGGCGCTGAAGAAAGAAAGCGACGAGGCAGCTATGAAGCGCCTGGAAAAACTCCAGGAAGAAATCGTTCGCCACGAGCGTGAGTATTCGGATCTGGAAGAAATCTGGAACTCGGAAAAAGCCGAGGTCCAGGGTTCTGCGCAGATTCAGCAGAAGATCGAACAGTCCCGTCAGGAACTGGAAGCCGCGCGCCGCAAAGGTGACCTGAATCGCATGGCCGAGTTGCAGTACGGGGTGATCCCGGATCTGGAGCGCAGCCTGCAAATGGTCGACCAGCACGGCAAGAGCGAGAACCAGTTGCTGCGCAGCAAGGTGACTGAAGAGGAAATTGCCGAAGTCGTCTCGAAGTGGACCGGCATCCCTGTGTCGAAAATGCTCGAAGGCGAGCGCGACAAGCTGATGAAGATGGAAAGCCTGTTGCACCAGCGTGTGATCGGCCAGGACGAAGCCGTGGTCGCAGTGGCCAACGCGGTGCGGCGTTCCCGTGCCGGGTTGTCCGACCCGAATCGTCCGAGCGGCTCGTTCATGTTCCTCGGCCCGACCGGTGTCGGTAAAACCGAGCTGTGCAAGGCGCTGGCCGAATTCCTCTTTGATACTGAAGAGGCGATGGTGCGGATCGACATGTCCGAGTTCATGGAGAAACATTCCGTGGCGCGGCTGATCGGTGCGCCACCAGGCTACGTGGGTTATGAAGAGGGCGGTTACCTGACCGAAGCGGTACGGCGCAAGCCTTACTCGGTGATCTTGCTGGACGAAGTCGAGAAGGCGCACCCGGATGTGTTCAACATCCTGCTGCAAGTGCTGGAGGATGGTCGTCTGACCGACAGCCACGGCCGTACGGTGGATTTCCGCAATACCGTGATCGTCATGACCTCCAACCTGGGTTCGATGCAGATTCAGGAACTGGTCGGTGACCGTGAGGCGCAACGTGCAGCGGTGATGGATGCGATTTCCACCCACTTCCGTCCTGAGTTCATCAACCGGGTCGACGAAGTGGTGATCTTCGAGCCATTGGCGCGGGATCAGATCGCGGGCATTACCGAGATCCAGCTGGGTCGTCTGCGCAGTCGTCTGGCCGAGCGCGAGCTGAAGCTGGAACTGAGCCCGGAGGCGATGGACAAGCTGATTGCCGTCGGCTACGACCCGGTCTATGGCGCGCGGCCGCTGAAACGGGCGATCCAGCGCTGGATCGAGAACCCGCTGGCGCAGTTGATCCTGTCGGGACGCTTCCTGCCGGGAGAGACCGCGACCGGTGTCGTAGAGAACGACGAGATCACGTTCAACTGACACCTGAAGGTGGTGAAGTAAGGAAGGCCTCGCACTGCGAGGCCTTTTTTTTCGTTAGGCTGTTGAACTCAAAGGAAAAGGCTTGTAAAGTGCGCCCCGCAGTCAGTCACCAACACGGTTTCAGCTCACTGGGCAGAAATCTGAAATAAGTTGCAAATCATTAACTTGAAAGCAATTTAGGGGGTTGACAGAGGTGTTCTAGGTTGTAGAATAGCGCGCCTCAGACACGCGAACGCAGCGATGCGAAAACGGTGTCGAGAAGCTGCAAGTTTCACCGTAGTAAATTGAAATATGTAGTTCCGTGATAGCTCAGTCGGTAGAGCAAATGACTGTTAATCATTGGGTCCCAGGTTCGAGTCCTGGTCACGGAGCCAATTTCAAGCCGGGGTATAGCGCAGTCCGGTAGCGCGCCTGCTTTGGGAGCAGGATGTCAGGAGTTCGAATCCCCTTACCCCGACCATTTTTGGGTCGTTAGCTCAGTTGGTAGAGCAGTTGGCTTTTAACCAATTGGTCGTAGGTTCGAATCCCACACGACCCACCATTTTTGAAACCAGTTAACGCTGGGATCGAATCTTAAGATCAGAGGCCAAAAGCGCTGATCGAAGAAGGCGATCTTTGAAAGGTCGCCTTTTTTTTACCGGGGTATAGCGCAGTCCGGTAGCGCGCCTGCTTTGGGAGCAGGATGTCAGGAGTTCGAATCCCCTTACCCCGACCATATTAAAAATCCTCGTATCGAAAGATACGGGGATTTTTTTTGCCCTCCAGAAATGTTTCATTCAAGTCATCGTACAACTAGCCGATAGCCCGCTAACGAGAGGGGGCTGCCGTCGATCGCCCCTTGAATCCGGCCAATACAAGAAAAAGGGCGTTCGTCATGTTGCTTCGTCAGTTGAATATTGCTCCCCGTGCCGCCCTGGGCTTTGCCCTGATCGCTGTACTGGTGGCGTTGCTCGGCGTGTTTGCCCTTGGGCAGATGTCGAGCATCCGCGAGAGCGAGGTCGCGGTGGAGAATCAGTGGCTGCCGAGCATCCGCGGTGGTGACGAGATCCGCGAGATCATGCTGCGCATCCGCACCATCTCCCTGCGCATGGCGCTGGATCAGGATCCGAGCAACGTCGCCACCTACCGCAGCCAGATGGACACCCGCGACAAGGAGCTGAGCGAGAAAATCGCCGCGTACGACCGACTGGTCACCACCCCGGAAGGGCAGCAGTTGTACGATCAGTTCAAGAAAACTTTCGCGGCCTACCGTGCCGGCATCGCTCAATCGTTCGCACTGGCCGAGCAAGGCAAGCGTGACGAGCTGACCAAGCTGCTATTGGTCGACATGAAAACCGTGGTCGATGGCTCCGGCAAACAACTCAATGACCTGGCGGATCTGTTCGCCAAACAGGTCGCCGCCGAAAGCCGCAACTCCGCCGCGCACTACGAAACCTCACGCACCATCGTCAGCCTGTTCATCGCGCTGGCAGCATTGGCGACCGTGGCCCTGGCGATGCTCCTGACGCGCAGCATCGTTCGCCCCTTGAGCGCGGCAGTTGATGCTGCAGAAAACGTCGCCAGAGGCGATCTGACGCGGCCGATCGAGACCGATGGCAATGATGAGGTCAGCCGCTTGCTCAAGGCGCTGGCGACCATGCAACAGAACCTGCGCGAAACCCTGCAAGGCATCAACGGTTCTGCCACGCAACTGGCGACCGCCGCCGACGAGCTCAACGCCGTTACGCTCGACAGCACCCAAGGCCTGCAACAACAGAACAACGAAATTGAACAGGCCGCCACCGCCGTCAACGAGATGACCACCGCGGTCGAAGAGGTCGCACGCAATGCGGTGTCGACTTCTGATGCGACGCGCCAGTCCAGTGAATCGGCGCATCTGGGGCAAGAGCGCGTCAGTGAAACCGCCAGCGCCATCAATGCACTGGCCAGTGAGGTGCAACATACCGGCGAGCTGGTGCAATCACTGGCCAATCAGTCGCAAGACATCGGCAAGGTGTTGGATGTGATTCGGGCGATCGCCGAGCAGACCAACCTGCTGGCGCTCAACGCCGCCATCGAAGCAGCGCGGGCCGGGGAGAGCGGACGCGGGTTCGCGGTGGTTGCTGACGAGGTCCGCGCGCTGGCCTATCGCACGCAACAATCGACCCAGGAAATCGAGCAGATGGTGCAAGGCATGCGCAACGGTTCAAGCCTGGCGCTGGAGTCGATGCAGGCCAGCGCCTCACGTGCGTCCACCACGTTGGTGCTGGCCGAGCGGGCCGGTGAGGCGCTGCAAACCATCACCGCATCGGTGCATGAGATCCACGAACGCAATCTGGTGATCGCCAGCGCCGCCGAAGAGCAGGCGCAAGTCGCGCGGGAAGTGGATCGCAACCTGGTGAACATCCGTGACTTGTCGGTGCGTTCGGCGGCCGGCGCCGATCAGACCAGCGCTTCCAGCCATGAGTTGTCGAAACTCGCCAATGCATTGCAGGGCATGGTGCGACGCTTTCAGCTGTAATTTCTGCAGACGTAAAAAAGCCGCGCTTCTCGTGAGAGAAAGCGCGGCTTTGTTTTGTCGGGACAGAATGAAAATCAGGCACCGTCCTGGTCTTTCAGGTGTTCGAACAGGCCTTTCGGCATTTTCTTGCCGTTGGCTTCGAAGTTGGCTTTGACGTTGTTGTACGCCTCTTGCTCGTCGATGAAGCCATCGTGGTTGGTGTCGATCTTGTCGAAGTCGGACTTCGGCGCGACCTTCAGGAACTCGGCGCGCGAGACTTTGCCGTCGCCATCGGTGTCGGTCTTGGCCATCGACGCGTCGCCGCATTTGCCTTCACCGCATTTGCCTTCCGGGGTTTTCACCGAGGTTTCAGCCGAGGCGACCATGTAGCCCTGGGCCAGCGGTTGTGCGGCGAACACCGAGCCGGACAGCATCAGGCCGCCAGCCAGTACGGCACCGACCAGGCCAAGGGAGGTTTTGCCAATTTTCGAAGTGCGGGTCATTTCATTCTCCTTCGGTTGCACTGCGCAACCACACGTTAAGGGCGATCAGCCGGAGCAGGTGTGCTCGGGTGTGGCCATTAAGCGGTGGCGGTCTATCGCGTCTGTGTCGAGGAGCGGGGGCGTTTGTAAGCGAAGGTGAGGAAAGCGGGGGCAGATACAGTAAAAGACAAAACGCTGTGGGAGCGAGCAGGCCCGCCCCCACAGCGTTTTACATCAGTGCAGCTTCAGGCGTGGCTCGGTGCCGCGTCCGATCTTGCTGCCCAGCATCAGCATGGCGGTGCGGAACGGGCCGTACAGCGCCATCTGGTGCATGCGGTACAGCGACACGTAAAACATCCGCGCCAGCCAGCCTTCGAGCATCACGCTGCCGGTCAGGTTGCCCATCAAGTTACCCACAGCCGAAAAACGCGACAGCGAAATCAGCGAGCCGTAGTCGGTGTACTTGTACTCCGGCAGGGTCTTGCCTTCGATCCGCAGTTTCAGCGACTTGGCCAGCAACGACGCCTGTTGGTGCGCAGCCTGGGCCCGTGGTGGAACGTTGCGATCCGAACCCGGTTGCGGGCAGGCGGCGCAGTCACCGAAGGCGAAAATGTTTTCGTCGCGGGTGGTCTGCAAGGTCGGCAGCACTTGCAGCTGGTTGATGCGGTTGGTTTCCAGGCCATCGATGTCTTTGAGGAAACCCGGCGCGCGGATCCCGGCAGCCCAGACTTTCAGGCTGGCCTTGATCTCGTTGCCATCGGCGGTGATCAGACTGTCGGCGGTGACCTGGCTGACCGACGCGTTGGTCATCACATTGACTCCGAGTTTCTCCAGGGTCTTGTGTACCGGCCCGCTGATACGCTCCGGCAGGGCTGGCAGCACCCGTGGCCCGGCTTCGATCAGGGTGATGTGCATGTTTTCCGGTTTGATCCGGTCCAGACCGTAGGCGGCCAGCTCATGAGCGGCGTTGTGCAGCTCGGCCGCCAGTTCAACGCCCGTGGCGCCAGCGCCAACGATCGCCACGCTGATCTGCTGGACCACATCGGTTTGCCCGGCGTGAGCACGCAGATAGTGATTGAGCAGTTGCTGGTGGAAACGCTCGGCCTGTTTGCGGGTGTCGAGGAACAGGCAGTGCTGCGCGGCGCCCTGGGTGCCGAAATCGTTGGTGGTACTGCCGACCGAGATCACCAGCGAGTCATACGGCACTTCTCGCGCCGGCACCAGTTCCACACCGTTTTCGTCGTAGGTGGCGGCGAGCTGGATCTTCTTCTGCTCACGGTCGAGCCCGCTCATGCGCCCCAGCTGGAACTCGAAGTGGTTCCATTTGGCCTGGGCGACATAGTTGAGTTCGTCTTCGGAGGAGTTCAGCGATCCGGCGGCCACTTCGTGCAACAGCGGTTTCCAGATATGCGTGAGGTTCGCGTCGACCAGCATGATGCTGGCAGTGCCGCGCTTGCCCAGAGTCTTACCCAGACGGGTAGCCAACTCCAGACCGCCGGCGCCGCCGCCGACAATGACAATACGATGGGACATAGGGATAGCTCGCAAGGTTTTTAAAGGAAATCGGTGCGGTTACCCGAGCGAGCGCGATGCAGCTCATAGCGTCAGGTAACTGATAAATCGGCTCAACAGGCCCAGACCAATGGTCACTGCCAGCACCACCACCAGGAGCATCCACGGCCGGAATGGCCGGCGCTCGACACGGTGTTGGGACAACTGCAGGTACTCTTCGACATGCTTCTGGTCATCAGGGTTCAGGCGGCTGGTCATAAAGGCCTCGTCAGGTAGACGTTACTGAAAGTGAACAAGCTACAGCGGTTTTCAACCGGGATTGAATGCAGCATAGCCACTGTCCGGGACCGGTTCGACAGACACACCGTCCTCGAGGCGAATGATCCCGCTTTGTAACACTCGCGCGGTGATTCCGCCATGCCCGCGCACCGCCTGGAACGTTCCGGGGCCGAGGTTGTTCTGCAGGCGCGCGCACGGCTGACACCAGCCCGTGGTTTCGAAAATCGCCTGACCAATACGAAAGCGCCGCCCCTTGAGGCTGAACAGGTTGATCCCGCTTATAACGAGATTGCGCCGCAGATCTTCAGGCGTGACCGGTTGTTCGGCCGACCGGCCCATCAGTGCGCTGATGACGGCCAGATGTTCCCACTGAATCAGCGTCACCTGCCGCGCATTGCGCACCCCGGGCCGGGCGTGATCGCCGGTGAGCCCGGCTTCAAGCCGCGCCTCAACCGCATCGAGCGGGAGCATCGCCCCCCGGGACTCGGGGCGCACGCCGATCCAGCGCACACGCCCGGTCTGTGGGACATCGGCAATCAATTGTTGAAGTGGCGTCACAGGCTGATCCCGACATCGAACACGATGCTGCGGCCCAGGTTGCTGCGCAGGAAATCCGGTGCGTCGGGATGGGCGAACAGAACCCTGGCGAACGTCGGCCCGACCAGTGACAGCGAGCGCCAGCCCTGACGCAAGTATTCGGTGGGCGGTGGAAAGTGGCTGTTGAGGTCGAGCACTTCGCGCTTGAGGCTGGCGAAGGCGATGATGTCCAGCTCGCCCAGGTCCATGCCGCGTTCCTTGTAGTTGTGCGCTTTCTTGCGCAAGGTCGGCGCCAGCCTGAGCAGAAATTCGTTGGCCGGAATCCGTCGCGGCTTGGCCTCGCGGCGCACCAGTTGGCTCAGGGAAAATGCACTGCGTCGACGTTGCAGCTCATCGCGCCATTCATCATTGAGTCGGCGGCCTTCGTCGAGGACGAAAAACACCTCGAAGTTGGCATCGCGAAACAACACGTCCGGCGGCTCACCGGCCGGGGCGAATTCGTCGGCGCGATACGGAATATTCAGGCCTTGCAGCAGGCGCTGGCAGACCCAACGCTCACGCTCCCATTTGCGGGCATTGGACAGGAACGCGTTGGCCTGCTCGGCCGCGATGGTCAGCAGGCGTAAATAATCTGAGTCATCCATAGGCCCAAGCTTAGCGTTCAATTGCGACAAGCAGAAAGCTTTGCATCGGCAGATTCACCCGGGTGGCGGTGTAGACTTCATCGCAGGAGCGCCAATCAAAGGAGTCTGCGGTGCGAATGAAGGTGATGGGATCATGATCGGGGCAGAACTGCTGTCATCGACAAGTCTGACCCTTGGCTGGCTGATTTACCTGCCCGTGCTGCTCTGGGCGATCTGCCGCGCGCCGTGGGTCGAATTGTTCAGTGACAGCCGTCGTCAGCACTTGCTGTTCGGCACCGTGTTCGCGTTGTTTCTGTTGTGGATGGTGCGCAGGGATTTCGACACGGGTGTGTCGTATCACTTCATCGGCATGACCGCCGTGACGTTGCTGCTCGACTGGCCGTTGGCGATTGTGGGCGGGCTGGTGGCACAGATCGGGCTGGTCCTGCTGGGACGCCAGGATCTGGCAGCGGTCGGGGTCAACGGTGCGTTGCTGATCCTGTTGCCGGTGCTGATCACCGAAGGTGTGGCGATTCTGGTCGAGCGGGCGCAACCGCGTAATCCGTTTGTGTATATCTTCTGCTCCGGCTTCTTCGCGGCGGCCTTGTCGGCGTTGGCGTGTCTGGTACTGAGCCTGACCTTGCTCTGGTACGACGGCCTCTTCGCCATGCCTGAGTGGCTGGAAGATTTCATCGGCTACCTGTGGCTGCTGATTTTTCCGGAAGCGTTCATCAACGGCATGGTGATCAGCGCGCTGGTGGTGTTCAGCCCGGAATGGCTCGAGACCTTCAACCGCACCCGTTACCTTTCGGCGCCCTGGAAGGACGACGATCCCAAGTCTTGATCCACATCAAATCCACCCCGCGCGCGGCATTTCATGCTCGGCCAAATTCCTTCAGGAGCAGCGGCATGAGCGTTTACGAGTGGGCGAGGCAGGAAACCCGGCAAAGTCTGGAGATGGCGCAGGAAGTGGGGTTCGATCCTGGATTGAGCCTGCGCGCCTTGCTCAGTGCAGTAGTGCAACAGAGCAAGGCCGTGCGCAACGCCGAAGACCTGGCCGACGAGTTGCGCTTTCTGGCGGAAAACCTCGACGACAATCAGGACTACGGCTTCATGCGGCCCTGATCAGAGGATCAGTGGCGCGGGTCGAAGTCGCCGGAAAACAGTTCGTCCTCGGCATCCGGGGCGACCGGGATCTTGTGTTCTTCCGACGCCCAGGCGCCCAGGTCGATCAGCTTGCAGCGGTCCGAGCAGAACGGCCGGAATTTGTTCTCGGGGGTGAATTCCACCGGGGCGCCGCAGGTCGGGCATTCAACGGTTGGGATCGGGCTCATGACTGGCCTCCAGATAAAGTCAGGTAAAAGTGATGCAGGCGCTCGACCTCGCTGTGCAGCCACGCGAGGTCGCGGTCGTTGACCACCACATCGTCGGCGCGGCTGACGCGGTCTTCGCGGCTGGATTGAGCCTTGAGGATGGCCTGGACCTGCTGTTCGCTGGTCTGGTCACGCTGCAAGGTGCGTTCGATCTGCAGTTGCTGCGGAGCATCGATCACCAGGATCCGCTGGGTCATCGCGTACTGTCCGGACTCGATCAACAGCGGCGAAACCAGAATCGCGTAAGGCGATTTTGCCAGCGCCAGGTGATGGGCGATTTCCTCGGCGATCAGCGGATGCAACAGCGCTTCGAGCCAGCGACGCTGCTCCGGTACTTCGAAGATCAGCTTGCGCAACGCCGCGCGATCCAGCGTGCCGTCGGCCTGCAGGACATCGGGGCCGAAGTGCTCGGCGATTTTTGCCAGCGCCGGGCGCCCCGGCTCAACCACCCATCGTGCCGCATGATCGGCGTCCACGACATGGATGCCGAGGTCGATGAAGTGCTGGGCGGCTGCGCTTTTGCCGCTGCCGATGCCGCCGGTCAGGCCGAGAATCCAGGGTTTTTCCACAGGGGTATTCATTTCAAACCGACAAACTGCCAATAGAAGTCGGTTATTTGACCACCCCAGAGCAAGGCAATCCAGCCGGCAATTGCCAGATACGGCCCGAAGGGGATTGGCGTCGAGGTTTTGCGGTCGCGCAGTTTGAGCAGAATCACCCCCAGCACCGCCCCTACCAACGAAGACAGGAGGATGGTCAGCGGCAGAATCTGCCAGCCACCCCAGGCCCCGAGCAACGCCAGCAACTTGAAATCACCGTGACCGATGCCGTCCTTGCCGGTGAGCAGCTTGAACAGCCAGAACACCGACCACAGCGCCATATAACCCGCCACTGCTCCCCACAACGCGTCGTGCAGCGAGACGAACAGGCCGAAGCTGTTGACGATCAACCCCAGCCACAGCAGCGGCAGCACCAGTACATCGGGCAACAGCTGATGCTCAGTGTCGATCAGACTCATCGCCAGCAGGCCCCAGGTCAGGACGATCATCAGGCATGCCGGCCAGCCAAAGCCCAGGTGCCAGGCGATGAACGCGGAGAGCAGGCCGCAGGCCAGTTCGGTCAGTGGGTAACGCTTGCTGATCGGTGCCGAACAGGACGAGCAGCGGCCGCGCAAAAATACGTAGCTGAGCAGCGGAATGTTTTCCCAGGCACGAATGCGGTGGGCGCAATGCGGGCACTGCGAGTGCGGCAACATCAGGTTGTAGACCGGCAAAGGCGTTTCGACGGGCAGCCCGAGTACGTCGTGGGCCTGCTGGCGCCATTCACGCTCGAGCATTTTCGGCAGGCGCCAGATCACCACATTGAGGAAGCTGCCGACCACCAGCCCGAGCACCAGAGCGGTGAAGACAAAGGCCAGCGGATAGAGGGCGAAGAGTTCGTCGATGGGCATGTCAGATCGCTGAGCCGAGTTGGAAGATCGGCAGGTACATGGCCACGACCAGTCCGCCGACGATCACCCCGAGTACCACCATGACGAAAGGCTCCATCAGGCTGGTGAGGTTGTCGACCATGTTATCCACTTCTTCCTCGTAGAACCCGGCAACCTTGTCGAGCATGTCGTCCAGGGCGCCGGACTCTTCGCCGATGGCGGTCATCTGCACGGCCATGTTCGGAAAGATTCCGGTGGTGCGCATCGAAAAGTTCAGCTGCATGCCGGTGGCCACGTCCTGGCGAATGCGCAGCACCGCACGTTTGAACACCACGTTGCCGGTGGCCCCGGCGACCGAGTCCAGCGCTTCGACCAGCGGCACGCCGGCGGCAAACGTGGTCGACAGGGTTCGGGCGAAACGGGCCACGGCGGACTTGTACATCATGGTGCCCACCAGTGGCAGTTTCAGCAGCCAGGCATCACGCCGATCTCGCAGGGCCTGGGATTTCTTCAGGGCATGGCGGGTGCCGAAAAACGCTGCGATCAGCACGCCGAGAATCGCCCACCACCATTGCTGCATGAACTCCGACAGGCCGATCACCATCAGGGTGAACGCCGGCAGTTCGGCGCCGAATCCGGAAAACACCGACTGGAACTGCGGCACCACTTTCACCAGCAGAATCCCGGTGACGACCGCCGCCACCAGGATCACGGCGGTGGGGTAGGTCATGGCTTTCTTGATCTTGGCCTTGAGGCTTTCGCTCTTTTCCTTGTAGGTCGCTACGCGTTCCAAAAGGGTATCGAGGGCGCCGGATTGCTCGCCGGCATCCACCAGGTTGCAGTACAACTCGTCGAAGTATTGCGGTTTCTTGCGCAGGGCCGCGGCGAAGCTGTTACCGGCGGCGACTTCCTGTTTCACCTCGTCCACCAGTTTGCGCATCGCCGGGTTTTCAAAGCCTTCGCCGATGATGTCGAACGACTGCAGCAACGGCACGCCGGCCTTCATCATGGTCGCCATCTGCCGGGTGAAGAGGGCGATGTCCAGCGGCTTGATGCGTTTGCCGAAGTTCAGCAACGACGCGGATTTCTTGCGCACCTTGCCGGGGTTGATGCCCTGCTTGCGCAACTGGGCCTTGATCAGTGCGGGGTTTTGCCCGCTCAACTCGCCGGTGATCCTGCTGCCTTTCTTGTCCGTGCCTTCCCAGGCATAGACGCTGATTTTCGCTGCCTTGACGGCCATGTTCAGTCCTTGGTGACCCGGTTGATTTCTTCAAGGCTGGTGATGCCTTGCATCGCCTTGATCAGTCCCGAGGTGCGCAGGTCGTTGAAGCCGTCCAGGCGCATCTGGCTGTCGATTTCCAATGAGTTGCCCTCGGCCATGATCAGCCGTTGCAGCTCGGGGGTGTTTTTCACCACTTCATAAATTCCGGTGCGACCCTTGTAGCCGCCGTTGCATTGATCGCAACCGGCGGGCTCATAGATCGTGAAACTGCCGATGCGTTCCTCGGGGAAGCCTTCCTTGAGCAAGGTTTCGCGGGGAATCTCGATGGGTTTCTTGCAGTGGCTGCAGAGTTTTCGCGCCAGACGCTGGGCGATGATCAGGCTGACCGACGTGGCGATGTTGAAGCCGGGAATGCCCATGTTATGCAAGCGGGTGAGTGTCTCGGCGGCGCTGTTGGTGTGCAGCGTGGAGAGCACAAGGTGACCGGTCTGCGCCGCCTTGATGGCGATTTCCGCAGTCTCGAGATCGCGGATTTCGCCGACCATGATCACGTCCGGGTCCTGCCGCAGGAACGAGCGCAGGGCCTGGGCGAAGTCCAGCCCCTGCTTCGGATTGACGTTGACCTGGTTGATGCCTTCCATGTTGATCTCCACCGGGTCTTCGGCAGTGGAGATGTTGATGTCGACGGTATTGAGAATGTTGAGCCCGGTGTACAGCGACACGGTCTTGCCGGAACCGGTGGGGCCGGTGACCAGGATCATGCCTTGGGGCTGCTTCAGGGCGGCCAGGTACAGTTCTTTCTGCTCCGGCTCGTAGCCGAGGGCGTCGATGCCGATCTGCGCGCTGGACGGGTCGAGAATCCGGATCACCACTTTCTCGCCCCACAGGGTTGGCAAGGTGTTGACCCGAAAATCGATCGACTTGCTCTTCGACAGGCGCATCTTCAGTCGCCCGTCCTGAGGTTTGCGGCGTTCCGAGATGTCGAGGCTGGCCATGACCTTCAGGCGTGCGGCAATGCGCCCGGCCAGTTGAATCGGCGGTTTGGCCACTTCGCGCAGGATGCCGTCGGTACGTACCCGAACCCGGTAGTTTTTCTCGTAGGGTTCGAAGTGCAGGTCGGAGGAGCCGCTTTTGATCGCATCCAGCAGCATCTTGTGGACGAAGCGCACCACCGGCGCGTCGTCGGCGTCCATGGCGCCGATAGCATCCTGCTTGCTGTCATCGATGGACTCGACGTCCAGCCCGTCGAGGTCGACATCGGCCATGTCCTCCAGGCCGGAGGCGTGGGTGTCGAAGAACTTCTCGATGGCGTCGGTGAGCTTGTCGTCCTCCACCAGAATCGCTTCGGTGGTCAGCCCGGTGCTGAACTGAATATCGTTGATTGCTTGATGATTGCTCGGGTCGGAAATCCCCACGAACAACTTGTTGCCGCGCCGCCACAGGGGCAGCGCGTGGTGCTGGCGCACCAGTTTTTCGCTGACCAGGCCCTTGGGCTGGGTTTCCTTGTCCAGGCAGTTGAGGTCGAGGAACGCCATGCCGAAATGCTCCGAGGCGATCTCGGCAACCTGCGAACTCTTCACCAGTTTGTTCTGTACCAGATAGCTGACCAGCGACAGACGATTGCGCTGGGCCTGCTGCCAGGCTTGCTGGGCGCTTTTTTCCGTGAGCAGTTCGGCCTGTACCAATTGCTTGGCCAGACCGCTCAGAGCGATGTCATTCATGGGAATCCCGGATGCAGACAGTTCATGACTTATAGCCTAGTCAAGTGACAGCGCCAAACCGCCTCGGTGCAGGTGACAAAAAGTGTCAGATAGTGCGGTTACAGGTTGTAGGAAACGCCGCGATAGCGTGATCTCGCCCAGCCTGCGCGGGTGCGAGCGCCTTGGCACGGGCTGTGCTGAGTCCTGTTCAGATCATGAGATTCCGACTCATGCATGGAGCGTGTCTATGAAGAAACAACAAGGTTTCACTCTGATCGAGCTGCTGATCGTCGTGGCGATCATCGGCATTCTGGCCACCATCGCGTTGCCGCAATACACCAAGTACCAGGCACGGTCGAAGGTGACGGCAGGGCTGGCGGAAATCAGCGCCCTCAAAGTGCCGTTCGAGGACACCATTAATCAAGGTACCGACCCGACCCTGTTGCTGGTGGCCGGTAACGCGGCAGCCACCACCTCCAACTGCACGTTGGCGGCGTCGGGCACGGCTTCGACAGGTGCCGGCACGATCACCTGCACGCTGGTGAATGCACCGGGCCCGGTACTGGGCAAGACCATCACGCTTTCCCGTACGGGTGCTGCCACCGGCAACACCGCCGGTGTCTGGAGTTGCGCATCCACGGTCAACCCGGACTACGCGCCTAAAGGTTGCCCGGGCAGCGGTGCCTGACCGGCTAGCCAGGCGTCCTGAAATGCCCCGCTTTGCGGGGCATTTTCTTTTGCGTAGCACTTCACAAAAAGCTTCAATCTTTTCAGTGTGTTAGGAACTTTCCCAAAAGCCGCAACTTGCATGCAGATAATTCGCCTGTCATGCAATTTGCATGATTCTGAAAATTTATGAGTTTGCTAAGTTGTTGATTTGTATGGTTTTTTACTATTTTCAAAACTTGGCACAGCGTTCGCAATATCTCCAGTAACCCTGCTGACAAGACACGCAGCAGACTTTCCAGAAAAACAGGAGTTACTCGTATGAAGAAGTTCGCTATCACTGCCGCTGCTGCTACCGCGCTGACCCTGACCATGGCCACCGGCGCATTCGCACAATCCACCCAGGCAACCCAGGCGCCGATGACCCTGGCCGCCGGTGAAATGACCAAGGCGAAAGAGGCCACTTCCGACACCTGGATCACCACTAAAGTCAAAAGCGACCTGGTCACCGAAAAAGGCATTCCAGGCACTGATATCAAAGTAGAAACCAACAAAGGCGTCGTTTCCCTGTCTTCGACCGTTGCCATCACCGAAGCTCAGAAAACCACCGCCGTGGCCATCGCCAAGAAAATCAAAGGCGTCAAAGCGGTCTCCGCTGACGGCCTGAAAGCCGAGTAAGGCAAGACTTCTCGCCTGGACCGGGAGAAGACGCGACAGGCGGGCCGAGCAATACGTCTGCCGCACTTTAGAGTTCATGCGAACGGCCACAGGGAGTGGCCATTACAGGCCCCGGCATTCGTGTCGGGGCCTGTTCTATTTCAGGGACGGGAAACCAATGGGGGAGGTCAGTTACCGCGTTTGCTGTTGATCTGCCGCAGGCGATTACCTTCGAACCGCAGGTATTGGTACATGCCGTTGCTCGGGCCGTACGTCCATTCCTCGACCTGAAACTCTTCCCGGCGATTGGCGCTGCGCTTGTAGCCCAGCACGTCACGACTGACCGGTTCACCGCACTTTTGCAGCACCTCGCTGGAACGGTCACCAAGGCTGACCAACTGGCTGCCGCAGCGCAGCGTATCGGACGCTGACGCCTGGCTGGCGACGAGTGCCAGCGCCATTGCAGCCAGCCATTGGCGGTTCATCACTCGGCATCCAGATGCATTTGCGTCACCACGCGGCCGTCGCTTTCCGCTTCGCCGAGGTTGGCGTCGATGAAGTACACGCGGTCGTCGGCCAGTTGGCCCTTGTCCACCAGGTAATCCTTGATGCTGCTGGCACGGTCCTGACCGAGCTGGCGCAGCAGCACGTCGCTGGAGCTCCAGAACTTGATCACGTCCGCACGCATTTTCGCGGTGCGTTCTTCCTTGCCCAGATCCTTCCATTCAGCCGGCGGCTGGGTTTTCAGACGAGTGCGGTAGATGCCTTCGAGCAGCGGGCCTTTTTCGCCATCCGGCACCTGGATCAGTGAGGCCTGAGCCGGCACCTTGTCGCCACGGCGCTGCAGCATCTTGTAGTAGTTGTACTGGTATTCACGTTCCAGACGCTGTTCGGCAATAAGCGGGCCGTCGCTGCTTTGGGCGGCGGTGCCTTCGATTTCCAGGCGCAGGGCAGGACGTTCCTTCAAGGCCTGGGACAGTTTGACCAGCGCGGCTTCGGCGTCCTTGTTCAGTTCGCTGGAGCCCGGTGCGAAGGACACGGTGCCGAGGTCTTCGGAACCGCCGCCGCTGATCAGTCCGCCAATCATCTTGAACGGTGCGGCGGCGGCTTTGACGATCAGGTTGCGCAGGGTCTGCCAGACAATCGGCATCACACTGAATTGCGGGTTGTTCAGGTCGCCGGTGACCGGCAGCTCGATGGATATCTTGCCGTCCACGTCCTTGAGCAACGCAATCGCCAGTTTCAGCGGCAGGCTCACGGCATCCGGGCTGTCGACTTTCTCACCCAGCTGCAGCTGCTCGACCACCACTTTGTTCTCGGCCTTGAGCTGGCCCTTGGTGATCAGGTAGTGCAGGTCGAGATTGAGCCGGCCCTTGCGGATCCGGTAACCGGCGAACTTGCCGGAGTAGGGCGTCAGGGTGGTCAATTCGACCCGTTTGAAACTGGTGGCGATGTCGAGGCTGGCCATCGGGTCGAACGGGTTGACCGCGCCCTTGATGGTCACGGGCGCATAGCGGTCGACCTTGCCTTTGACGTCGACGCTGGCGGGTTTCGCCTGACGGCTGTCGATGGTGCCGATCTGGCCGTTTAGCTGCTGGACCGCGGTGGCGAAGTTCGGGGTCAGGCTGAAGTCGGCGAAGTTGGCCGAGCCGTCATTGATCGCGATGCCGCCGATATGAATGCCCAGCGGTTTCGAGTTACTGGCCGGTTTGGCCGCTGCGGTTTTCGCCCCGGAATCGGCGGGTTGAGGAATCAGCAGGTCGTCGATGTTGGTGGTGCGGTCATCGTTGATCATGAACCGCACATAGGGCTGGAACAGGTTGATCTTGTCGATCGACAGGTTGTCGCCGTGCTGATAGTTCAGGCCTTCGACCACCACTTGCTGCCACTTGAGAAAGTCGCGGGTCTTCAGGGTGTCGAGGGTGTGCAACTGATCGACCTGGGCGCGACCGGTGACACTGAGTGCCAGGGGTGTGACGCTTTTCAGATTCACTTTCAGATCGCTGCCGAGCATGCCGCTGCGCAGTTCCAGGCGAATGAACGGGTTGATGTAGGACTGGGCGACGCGCAGGTCGATGTCCTGGGTCTTCACGTTGAGTTGGGCCGTGACCGGTGCCAGATTGACCACGCCGTCGGCGCTGATCTTGCCTTGCTTGCCCAGGCCGGTGTCCAGTTTGACGTTGAAGGGCGAGCCGTTGAGGCTGTCGAAATTCTGCAGGTCGACGTTCAGTGGCGTGACATCCAGTGTGACTTCCGGCTTCGCCGAACGGTCGGCCAGATGCACTTTGTAGTCACGCAGTTGCACGTCCTTGAGCAGCACCTGCCACGGTTTGCCCGGTGCGGCCGGTTCCGGTTTCGGTGAGTCGGCAGCCGCCGGGGTGCTTTTCGGCTCCGCCGCCGCTTTGGCGGCCGGTTTCGACGGCTGACTGGCGAACAATTTCTGCCAGTCCAGTTGCCCGTCCGCCTCAAGGGCGGCCCAGGTTTCGAGTTTCTGGCTGCGGATCTTGCCGACCACCACTTGCTGTTTGGCCAGGTCCACCGTGGTTTCGCTGACGTCGAGGCGGTCGAGTTTCGCCAGCGGGCGTCCGTCCGGGGCCTTGATCGCAAACGGCGCGACACTGACCGAGACGTTGCTCAACAGCAGTTCGGTTTCCTTGGACAGGTTGAGCTTGTAGTCAGTGCTCAGGCTGACTACGCCGTTTTCCAGCACCAATGGCACCGCGTCGCGCACGTAGGGCCAGAAGGCTTTCATCTGGCCATCGGTGACTTTGAGCGTGCCTTCGGAGGCGATCGGGATCAGGCTGAAGTTGCCTTTCCAGTCGATCTGCCCACCGGCCGGGCCGATGGCGACCAGGGTCATGTCGGCGTTGTCGTCAGGCAGGGTGCTGAGGTTGTTCAGTTCGAAATCGAGCTTGTCGTAGAGGAACTCGATCGGTTCGCTCGGGCGTGAATCCTGGAAGTGCACGTTGCCGCCGGCCAGTTTGATCCGGTCGATGCGCAGCGGAAACGGTTTGGCATTCGGATCGGCCGGCGTCGGTTCACTGGCCGGCAACTTGAACAGACCCAGCAGATTGAGTTTGCCGTCCTGGGCGAACAGGACTTCGGTCTTGGGTTTATCCAGTTCGATGTCGGACAGGTGCAGCGCTTTTGTCCACAGGCTGTCGAGTTGCAGGTTGGCGTACAGGCGTTCGAAACCGACCTGTTCCTTGCCCGGCTCGCCGATGACCAGGCCCCAAAGCGTGACTTCGAGGCTGAACGGATTGAGTTCGATACGCTGGATATGCGCAGGCACCGTCGCGTAGTTGGCCAGTTGCTGGTTGGCCACGCGGAGCGCAATGCCCGGCAAAATCAGAAACCCCAGCAGGCTGTAGAGGGCCAGAGCAGTCAACAAGGCGCCAATCGCGCGAATCAATCCTTTGGGCATGTGCGGCTTCATCTGTCTGAATCGGAGTGCCTTGGAGTATGGCACGCGATTCCGGTTCCGAAGTAATAGCCTGTGATCAGGATTGTTCAGATTTTTCTGTGGGAAATTTCCTGCGCGACTTTAAAGCCAGAGAATCAGAGCTGAAGAATCAGGGTCTTCAGCGGCGGTTGTTGATCCAGCGAAGGGAAGTCGGCACCTGGCGTCATCACACTCCATTCGCGTACCGGGCGACCGGCCTTCTCGGCGCAACGCAGCACCTGTTCGCGCCAGTCGTCCATGCTGACCTTCGCCAGGTTGTTGCAGCAGATCAGCACGCCGTTCTCGGCGGTGGTGAGCAGGGCAGGCTTGAGCAGGCTTTGATAGTCACGCAGCAAATCGACCGTGCCGAACGCACTTTTGGCCCACGCAGGAGGGTCGAGCAGCACCAGATCGTACTGGCGCTGTTCGAGGCGCTGATAGCTCGGCAGCTTCTGCCCGCGACGCTGGCTGATCGGCAGACCGGCCAACTGGCGGATCGCCGGGAAGTAGTCGGACTGGATGAACTCCATGGTCGGCAGTTGCGGATTGAGCAAGCCGTTCTCGCGACCGACTGCCAGGTTGCCCTCGGCGAAGTCCAGGTTGCATACCTCGCGGGCTCCGCCGGCAGCCGCGCTGAGGCCGACGCCGCAGGTGTAGGCGAACAGATTGAGCACGCTCTTGCCCTTGGCGTGATCCTTGACCCAGCCGCGAGTGTTGCGCAGGTCGAGGAACAGCAGCGGATCCTGTCCGGCGTGGCGTCCGCGGACGCGGTAATTCAGGCCCCATTCGTGGCCCACCAAATCAACCAGCGCGGCGTCGTCGGCGCGGTACACGCCATCTTCACGATCGATGCGCGAGTTGCCACGGGAGCGGTCGTTGTAAACCAGCAAGGTTTGCAAACCCAGCGTTTCATTCACCGTGGCGTGCAGTTGCAGCAGGTCGGCGAGTTCCAGCGTCTGGTGGAAACTCTGCACCATCAGTTGCGGGCCGTAGCGGTCGATAGTCAGACCGCCGGCGCCTTCCTGGCTGCCGTGGAACAGGCGATAGCAGTCGGTGCCCTGGCGGTGCAGCTCGGCGAGCAGATCCTGGCGTTGGTCGAGGGCGGCGCGCAGCGCCTGATTCAGGGAAGACATGCTTGCGCCTTGCTGGAGGGAATCGGGGCGCGGGAGTTTAGCAGTTACTGAGCTTCAGCTCAGCCCCATCCGCCGCTGGGCCCGTTGCACCGATCCATTGCGCATCGCCCAGCGCAGCATCGGTGCGCTGCGTTTGACGCTGGCGCGGATCAACTGGCGTTGCAGCGGGTTCTGGCGGGCATCCAGCATGTCGCTGGCCCAGTCCGGCAGCAGGTCGATGCCGGCCTTCATCATCAGGTCGCCAAACGGCCGCGCCAGAACGCTGGGTGCCGGGGCATCGAGCAACAGGCGCAGGACTTCGCGGCTGCGATCGTCGCACAGCAACTGCGGGCGCATGCGTTGCAGGTAATCGGCCACGGCCTGGCGCGACTTCGGTACATCCCGGGCACCGAGGCGTTCAGCGACCACGGCGATTTCCGCGTAGTAACGATCCTGATCGGCCGGCGACAACTGCGGGTTGCGGTAACGCAAATGGGCGGCGAGAAAGTTGCTGACTTCGGCCACGTGCACCCAGGTCAGCAGATCCGGATCGCTGGCCGCATAAGGCCGGCCATCCGGCGCGGTGCCGACGACTTGCAGGTGAATGGTGCGGACTTTCTCGATCAGCCATTCGGCGTCGCGTTTCGAGCCGAACGTAGTGCCGGAGACGAATTGGCTGGTACGGCGCAAGCGGCCGAGCATGTCCTGGCGAAAATTCGAGTGATCCCAGACGCCCGCCAGTGCCAATGGATGCAAGGCTTGCAGCAACAAGGCACTGATGCCGCCGATCAACATGCTGCTGAAGTCGCCGTGCACTTGCCAACTGATCGAGTCCGGGCCGAACAGGCCGGGATCGCCCTTGGGGTTTTCCAGGTCGAGCTGGCCGAGCGATAGACCGGTCAGGCTCATGAGTTGGTTTTCGATACGGCTGCGGATGAATTCCATGGCAACTCAGTGGTGAAGGGCGGCGCGGCCGGTTGGCCGCGCCCGTGATTCTACTGGTTAAGGCGCTTGTCGATCAGCCCCTGCACCACGCTCGGGTCGGCCAGGGTCGAGGTGTCGCCGAGGCTGTCGAGTTCGTTGCAGGCGATCTTGCGCAGGATCCGCCGCATGATCTTGCCCGAACGGGTTTTCGGCAGGGCCGGGGCCCACTGGATCAGGTCCGGTTTGGCGAAACTGCCGATCTCCTTGCTGACGTGGGCCAGCAGTTCCTTCTTCAATTCGTCGTTGGGTTCGGCGCCGTTCATGGGGGTGACGAAGGCATAGATGCCCTGGCCTTTGACGTCGTGGGGGTAACCGACCACGGCGGCCTCGGCGATGCTGTCGTGCAGCACCAGCGCGCTCTCTACCTCGGCGGTACCGATGCGATGGCCGGAGACATTGATCACATCGTCGATGCGCCCGGTGATCCAGTAATCGCCGTCCTCGTCGCGGCGGGCACCGTCGCCAGTGAAATAGTAGCCGGGGTAGGGCTTGAAGTAGGTGTCGACCATGCGCTGCGGATCGCCGTAGACGCTGCGGATCTGCGCCGGCCAGCTCGACTTGATCGCCAGTACGCCGCTGCCAGCGCCTTTGATTTCCTTGCCGTGCTCATCGAGCAGCACCGGTTGCACGCCGAACATCGGTTGGGTGGCGCAGCCCGGTTTGATCCGTTGGGCGCTGACCAGCGGGCTGAGCATGATGCCGCCGGTTTCGGTCTGCCACCACGTATCGACTATCGGGCAGCGCTGTTCGCCTACGACGTTGAAATACCATTCCCACGCTTCCGGGTTGATCGGCTCACCGACGCTGCCGAGCAATCTGAGGCTCTGTCGCGAAGTTTCCTGCAAGGGACCTGCACCTTCACGCATCAGTGCGCGCAGGGCAGTGGGCGCGGTGTAGAAGATGTTGACCTTGTGTTTGTCGATCACCTGCCAGAACCGTGAAGTGCTCGGGTAACTCGGCACGCCTTCGAAGATCAGCGTGGTCGCGCCGTTGGCCAGCGGGCCGTAGACGATGTAACTGTGGCCGGTGACCCAGCCGACGTCGGCGGTACACCAGAACACTTCGCCGTCGCGGTAGTCGAGGACGTACTTGAAGGTCATCGCCGCTTGCAGCAGGTAACCGCCGGTGGTGTGCAGCACGCCTTTGGGTTTGCCGGTGCTGCCGGAGGTGTAGAGGATGAACAGCGGATCTTCGGCGTCCATCGGTTCTGGAGGGCAGTCGTCGCTGACGTCGCGCACGGCCTGGTGATACCAGAGGTCGCGGCCTTCGACCCAATCGATCTTGTTCTGGGTGCGCTCGACCACCACGACGGTGCTGACGTCCGGGCAACTCTGCAGGGCCTTGTCGACATTCTGTTTCAGCGGCACGAACTTGCCGCCGCGCACGCCTTCGTCAGCGGTGATCACGGTGCGACAGTCGGCATCGAGAATGCGATCGCGCAACGAGTCCGGGGAGAAACCGCCGAACACCACCGAGTGAATCGCACCGATCCGCGTGCAGGCGAGCATGGCGTAGGCCGCTTCGGGGATCATCGGCATGTAGATGCACACCCGATCGCCTTTCTTCACGCCACGGCTTTTCAGCACGTTGGCCAGGCGGCAGACGTGGTGATGGAGTTTGTTGTAGGTGATTTGCGTCGATTCGGCAGGGTCGTCGCCTTCCCAGAGAATGGCGATCTGATCGCCGCGCTTTTCCAGGTGACGGTCGATGCAGTTGTAGCTGACGTTCAGTTTCGCCCCGGCAAACCAGGAAGCCTCGCCGGTTTTCAGGTCATAGCGCTGGACGGTCTGCCACGGCGTGCTCCAGTCGAGGAAGCGCGTGGCCTGTTCGGCCCAGAAAGTGCTGGGGTGTTCAATGGATTCGCGGTACAGGCGATGGTAGTCGTCCTGACTCAACTGGGCAGCCCGGCGGACGGCATCGGCTTTGGGGAACGTGCTGATATCGAACATGACGGTTCCTTATTCTTGTTATGCGACAAGGATAAAGATGCGCCGAGATCGGGGAGGGTTCAAGACCCGTAAACAAACACCCCCTCATGGCGAGGGGGTGTGTTCAGTACAGGATCAGCCGCGGTGACGGCCGCGGAAGTAGTTGATCAGGCCCTGGGTGGAAGCATCTTCGGCGGCGGTTTCTTCGCTGCCGACCAGGCGGTTGTAGACGCCCTTGCCCAGTTCCTTGCCCAGTTCCACGCCCCACTGGTCGAAGGCGTTGATGCCCCAGACCACGCTTTGCACGAAGACTTTGTGTTCGTACATCGCCACCAGTGCGCCGAGACGACGCGGGCTGATGCGCTCGACCACGAGGGTGTTGCTCGGACGGTTGCCCGGGATCACCTTGTGCGGTGCCAGTTTCTGTACTTCGGCTTCGCTCATGCCCTTGTCGCGCAGTTCGGCTTCGGCTTCCGGCAGGGTCTTGCCGAGCATCAGCGCCTGGCTCTGGGACAGGCAGTTGGCGTACAGCCACTGATGGTGGTCGGACACCGGGTTGAAGCTGACGATCGGCACGATGAAGTCGGCCGGGATCAGTTGGGTGCCTTGGTGCAGCAACTGGTGATAAGCATGCTGACCGTTGCAGCCGACGCCGCCCCAGATCACCGGGCCGGTATCGGTCGACACGGCGGTGCCGTCCTGACGCACGCTCTTGCCGTTGGATTCCATGTCCAGCTGTTGCAAGTGCTTGGTGATGTTACGCAGGTAGTGGTCGTACGGCAGGATCGCGTGACTCTGCGCGCCCCAGAAGTTGCCGTACCACACGCCGAGCAGGGCCAGCAGCACCGGCATGTTCTGTTCGAACGGCGCGCTCTGGAAATGCTGGTCCATGGTGTAGGCACCGGACAGCAGTTCCTTGAAGTTGGACATGCCGATGGCCAGGGCAATCGGCAGACCGATGGCCGACCACAGCGAGTAACGGCCGCCGACCCAGTCCCACATCGGGAAGATGTTTTCTTCGCGGATACCGAAGGCCACGGCTGCCGCGTTGTTGCTCGATACGGCGATGAAGTGACGATACAGCTCGGCTTCCGAACCGCCCTGAGCCAGGTACCAGGCGCGTGCGGCCTGGGCGTTTTTCAGGGTTTCGAGGGTGTTGAACGATTTCGACGAAACGATGAACAGCGTGGTCTCGGCGCGCAGTTTTTGCGTCAGCTCGTGGAATTCGCTGCCGTCGATGTTTGCCAGGTAATGGCAACGCACGCCTTTCTGAGCGTAGGACAGCAGGGCTTCGGAGACCAGCTCAGGGCCGAGGAAGGAACCACCGATGCCGATGTTCACCACGTCAGTGATCGGCTTCTCGGTGTAACCGCGCCACAGACCATCATGGATACGGCCCACGAGATCGGTGATCTGGTTCAGCACCTTGTGTACTTCAGGCATCACGTTGACGCCGTTGACCGACAGCTTGTCGCCGACCGGGCGACGCAGGGCGGTGTGCAGCGCCGGGCGGCCTTCGGAGGAGTTGACGATTTCGCCGTCGAACAGCGCCTTGATCGCGCCCTTGAGATCGACTTCATTGGCCAGACCCACCAGCAGGTTGCGGGTCTCGGCGTTGATCAGATTCTTCGAATAATCGAGAAACAGTCCGCAGCTGCTGAGGGTGAACTGATTGAAGCGCTGCGGATCGGCGTTGAAGGCTTCGCGCATGCTGAAATCCTGCATGGCTTGGCGGTGGTCTTTCAACGCTTGCCAGGCAGGCAGAGCGGTAACGTCATGAGGAGTGCGGTAGTACGCCATCGCTGCGGTTTTCCTTTTTACTTGAACGGCCTTTTGAACACTGAAAAGACCTCCCCGCCATGTTTGGGCGAGGGGGCAACTGCGTCGACACGATTACACGGGCGCAGGGCGAATACAGTAAACCTAGCGCTGCGATCTGTCTTGGCTTCTTCTGACCTGTTACCTGTACTTTTTTAACATCGATAACAGCAGACGCCGACAGACGGCGGGTAATACGAGCAAGTCCCTGCTTTTCGCGCGCAGTGGATCGGCGGGCAGTTTGCCCGATGGTCTGGTGGTCAGCAATACGGTTTGGAAGAGGAGGTGACACGAATGTGAGAGCGAGCAGGCTCACTCTCACATTCTGATATTGCGGTGCTCAGGCGGGGGTATCGAGATTCAGGTGCAGGTTGTCGATCAACCGCGTGGTGCCGAGGAACGCAGCCACCAGAATCACCAGGTCACGATCTTCCGCCGTCGCCGGACGCAGGGTCAGGGCGTGGCGGATTTCCAGGTAGTCCGGGCGCAGGCCGGCGGCTTCCAGCTGTTGCCGCTGTGCCTGGATCAATGCCGGGAAGTCGCGCTCGCCCTGCTTGATCGACTCGGCAATGTTGCTCAGGGCGCGATAGACCACGGGCGCCACGGCCCGTTGTTCCTCGTTGAGGAAACCGTTGCGCGAGGACAGCGCCAGGCCGTCGGCGGCACGCACGGTCGGCTCGCCGATGATCTGGATCGGCATGTTCAGGTCATGCACCAGCGCACGGATCACCGCCAGTTGCTGGTAGTCCTTCTGACCAAAGATCGCCAGATCCGGCTGAACCATGTTGAACAGTTTGCTGACCACGGTCGCCACGCCTTCGAAGTGCCCCGGACGGCTGGCACCGCACAGGCCTTCGGACAAGTGCGGCACGCTGACCCGAGTCTGGCCGGCCATGCCGTCGGGGTACATCTCTTCGACGGTCGGGGCGAACAGCAGGGAGCAGCCGGCTTCCAGCAGCTTTTCCTGATCCGCCGCCAGGGTGCGCGGGTATTTGTCGAGGTCTTCGCCGGCGCCGAACTGCAGCGGGTTGACGAAAATGCTCGCGACCACGAAGTCCACTCGCTGCGTGGCCTTGGTGATCAGTGCGATGTGGCCGCTGTGCAGGTTGCCCATGGTCGGCACGAAGCCGATGCGCTTGCCTTCGCTGCGGGCGCGAGCCACGGCAGCGCGCAGTTCACGTACGGTTTTAACGGTGTTCATGCAGAGAATCCGTGTTCGATCCCAGGGAAAGTGGCGGCTTTGACTTCGCTGACGTACGCCTTCAATGCGGACTGGATGCTGTCCTGACCCTGCATGAAGTTCTTCACGAATTTCGGTACGCGGCCGCTGATCGACAGGCCGAGCATGTCGTGCAGCACGAGGACCTGACCATCGGTGTCGGCGCCGGCGCCGATGCCGATCACCGGGATTTTTACTGCGCTGGTGATTTCGGCAGCCAGTTCGCTCGGCACGCATTCCAGCAGCAGCATGGCCGCGCCGGCCTGCTCCAGGGAGATCGCGTCGGCGCGCATCTGGCGCGCCTGGTTTTCGTTGCGGCCCTGCACTTTATAGCCGCCGAGAATGTTCACGGCTTGCGGGGTCAGGCCCATGTGGGCGCAGACCGGAACGCCGCGTTCGGCCAGCAGGCGGATCGACTCCGCCAGCCACAGCGCGCCTTCGACCTTGACCATGTGTGCGCCGGCCTGCATCAGCATGGCGCTGTTGGTCATGGTTTGTTCAAGGGTGGCGTTGGCCATGAAAGGCAGGTCGGCCAGGATCAGGGCGTCGGTGTTGCCGCGCTTGACGCTGGCGGTGTGGTAGGCCATTTCCGCAATGGTCACCGGCAGGGTGCTGTCGTGACCTTGCAGGACCATGCCGAGGGAGTCGCCCACCAGCAGCACTTCGACACCGGCCTCATTGCAGGCGTGGGCGAAGGTCGCGTCATAGCAGGTCAGCATGGTGATCTTTTCACCTTTCTGCTTGAGGCTCTGGAGCGTGGTCAGGGTGATGGCTGGCATGTAAGAAATCCTCGTTCAGGCGCTTTGGAAACTACTGCGAGTAACGCGCGTGATTCGTCATCTACTCAGGCGCACGCTCTTTTGTCGTGCTTATAAGGCCTGGATTGCGCCCTTGTATGCCGGGTTGGCGGCAGCGGGACGCCTATAGTCGTGATGAGGCCTCAGGAAGTCAATTGCATGTGTTACCGCATTGTTACGACGGGAGTGTTACCGGCGTTACTGATGCGATTCAGCGGGCCGGCGGGCCTGATCTGCGGAATTTTTGTCCTACAAGAACGCAAAATACGGGAGCAGGTTCGCTCCCGCATCAGCGGTTTGTGTCAGGCGTGGGAGAGGCGTTCGAGGCCGACGAACGGGCAGGCTTTCAGAAGATCGGCAAGGGTGCGGCCATCAGCCAGGCGCAGATCTTCGGGGGCCAGTTCGGCCAGGGGATAGAGAACGAACGCGCGTTCCTGCATGTGGTAATGCGGGACTTTGAGGCGCGGCTCGTCGATCAGTCGGTCACCGAACAACAGAATGTCCAGGTCCAGCGTGCGCGGGCCCCAGCGCTCCAGGCGCTCGCGGCCCTGACCGTTTTCGATGGCTTGCAGGGCATCGAGCAGTTCCAGTGGGGCGAGTGTGCTGTCGAGCGCCGCGACCGCGTTGGTGTAACGCGGTTGGCCCGGCAGCAACGAATCGCTCTGGTAAAAGGCCGAGACGCCGACCAGCGCGCTGTCTGGCAATTGCCCCAGCGCGTCGACCGCGCTGCGCAGTTGTTCGGCGGGGTCAGCCAGGTTGCTGCCCATGCCGATGTAGATGCGTTCCATGCCTTATTCGCCCGTGGCGCTCGGTGCGCCGGCGCGCTTTCGCTTGGAACCGCTGCTGCGGCGACGCTTGCGCGGAGCGCCACTGGCGTCGTCACCCTTGCCGCTCAGGTCGCGGATCATGTCGCGACGTTCGCTGTCGTTGGCGTCCTGATAATCGGTCCACCATTCACCCAGGCCATCGGTCTGCTCGCCGGCGCTTTCACGCAGCAGCAGGAAGTCGTAGCCGGCGCGGAAGCGCGGATTGTCCAGCAGCAGGTCGGCGCGTTTGCCGCTGCGGCGCGGCAGACGTTCCTGCATGTCCCAGATCTCGCGGATCGGCATGGTGAAACGTTTTGGAATCGCAATGCGCTGGCACTGTTCGGCGATCAGTTCGTGAGCCCCTTCCTGCATCGCAGGAATCGGCGGCATGCCACGCTCTTGCAGACGCAACACACGGGCCGGCAGGGCAGGCCACAGCAGTGCGGCGAACAGGAACGCCGGGGTCACCGGTTTGTTCTGCTTGATCCGCAGGTCGGTGTTGGTCAGTGCTTCGCTGATCAGCGTGTGGGTGTATTCCGGGTTGTGTTCCAGCGCATCGGCACTGGCCGGGAACAACGGCGCGAACAGTTGCAGGTCGACCAGCATTTCGAAGGTGATGGCGCCATGACCGGAGAGGAACAGCTTGAGCACTTCTTCGAACAACCGGGCCGAAGGAATCTCGCGCAACATCGGTGCCAGTTCGCGGATCGGCTGGACGGTGTGCTTTTCGATGCCGAAGTTGAGCTTGGCGGCGAAACGCACGGCCCGCAGCATCCGCACCGGGTCTTCCTGGTAGCGTTGCTTCGGGTCGCCGATCAGGCGGATCAGGTGATTGCGGATGTCGTGTACGCCATTGGCGTAATCGAGGATGCGCTCGCTGACCGGATCGTAATACAGGGCGTTGATGGTGAAGTCGCGGCGTTGCGCGTCTTCTTCCAGCGTGCCGTAGACGTTGTCGCGCAGAATGCGCCCGCTCTCGTTGCGCGAAGACTGGCTGCTGTCTTCGTCATCTTCGTTTTGCGGGTGATTGGCGCGGAAGGTCGCGACCTCGATGATTTCGCGACCGAAATGGATGTGCACCAGCTTGAAGCGGCGGCCGATGATTCGCGCATTGCGGAATTCGGCGCGAACCTGCTCGGGAGTGGCGCTGGTGGCAACGTCAAAGTCTTTGGGCGTGATGCCCAGCAGCATGTCGCGCACGCAACCGCCGACCAGATAAGCCTGGTAACCGGCGCCTTGCAGACGTTCGACGATGTTGACCGCGTAACGGCTGAATTGGCCTTTTTGCAGCGAATGTTGGCCGCTGTTGAGGACTTCAGGCGTGCTACGGATGTGTTGAGTACGACGAACGGGAGTTCGGAATGACTGGAACAACTTCTTCAGCATGGGATGCACTGTTTGAAGGAATGTTCGGCCAGACCAAAGAATGACCGCATGATGGGCCGGGATTCTAGCATTTAGTCGAGTGATGGTGTAGGACGCAGGCATTTTGCGCTGCAAGCCGCAGGCTAAAGGCGTCGAATTGCATGAGTGAGGGAGATTTTACTGCGGGGGAGAAACTACAAGGGGAGCCGAAGCTCCCCAAGAAGTAGTTGCGTGCTCTTTTTATTATTGATTCGGGCTTCTTGTTTTTGTTGAGTGCCCTCGCCATGAAGCTTTTCCTTCATGACCCTCCCAATCGGGAGCCAAGAGCAAACGGATTGCTTTGGTCGCTGAATTGCAGTGATCTCTCGATCCAACCAGTACAGGCTCTGTCTTAAGACAGTTTTTGTTGTTCTCGGCCTGGTCGTGGGGCAAGCCCCAAATACAACGCCTCTCCAAAAGAATCAGTTAGCTGCGCCTCTCGCCGTCTTGTTTTTATTGTGCGTGAGTCGATTCGTCTTATTTTTATTGTCTTGTGCATTGCTTGTTATTGTTCTTGTACCAAACATATAGCAGGTGCCGTGCCAACTTTTGCGAACCCCAATAAAACAAGGGGTTAGGTCGATATAACCGTTTTCGCAGGGCGAAAAAAAGCCGGGGTTTCGTTACCGATAACCCCGGCTTCTGTTACGTGAAAAGACTGAGGTAACAGTTTTTTCACATCCTCAACCGTTACCCGCACACTCGACAGGTAACGTTCAGCTCTCGCTGGCGACCCCGGTCTTGCGCCGTGGAATGCCCAGGCGCTGACGGCGTTCCCACAGGCATTTGCGGCTGACACCCAGTTTGCGCGCCAGTTCGGTCTCGGTCATGTGGTCCTGATGCTCGAGCACGAAATGCTGGAAGTAATCTTCCAGCGACAGATCTTCGGTCGGCTCGTGGCTGCTGTTGCTGGCGTTACCGGCCGGTTGCGCCGGCAGACCGATGAACTCATCGTCCTCCAGGTCACCCAGCTCGATGTCGATGCCCAGCAGGTCGGCAGAGATTTCCGGGCTTTCGCTCAGAATCACGGCGCGCTCGACGGCATTTTCCAGCTCCCGCACGTTGCCCGGCCAGGAATAGTGCCGGATGGCCTGTTCGGCATCGGCGGCAAATTTCAGGTCGGTGCGGTTGATGCGTGCGCTCTGGCGAGCGAGGAACGCATTGGCGATTTCGTTGACGTCGGCGCCACGCTCGCGCAGGGCCGGCAGTTTCAACGCGATCACGTGGAGGCGGTAATACAAGTCCTCACGGAACTGGCCGATTTTCGCCAGGCTCTTGAGGTCGCGGTGGGTCGCGGCGATCAGTCGGACATCGACCTTCTGCGACTGAACCGAGCCAACGCGGCGAATCTCGCCTTCCTGCAACACGCGCAGCAGGCGGGCCTGTGCTTCCAGTGGCAGTTCGCCGATCTCGTCGAGGAACAGCGTGCCGCCGTCCGCCGCTTCCACCAGGCCGGCACGACCGGCGCTGGCACCGGTGAACGCGCCTTTCTCGTGACCGAACAGTTCGGACTCGATCAGGCTTTCCGGAATGGCGGCGCAGTTCACCGAGATCATCGGTGCCTTGGCGCGTTTCGACAGGTTGTGCAGGGCGCGGGCCACCAGCTCTTTACCGGTACCGGACTCACCCTGGATCAATACATTGGAATCGGTCGGGGCGACTTTACGGATCTTGCCGTAAAGGTCCTGCATCGGCGGGCAGGAGCCGATGATGCCGATCTCGCCGTTGCTGTTGTCGACGGCGGATTTGCCGTTACCGTTGGCCGTTTTGCCGGTAACAACTTCGCCGGCAGCCGGCGCCGACTGGCGATCACGCAGGATCCGCGCGACAGCTTGAAGCATCTCGTCGTGGTCGAAAGGCTTGGCGATGTAGTCCACCGCGCCCATCTTCATCGAGTCGACCGCCGAGCGCAGGCTGGCGTAGCTGGTCATGATCAGCACCGGCGTGCCCTGGCCGAGCTTGATCAGCTCGGTGCCCGGAGCACCCGGCAGGCGCAGGTCGCTGACGATCAGATCGAAAGTGGGAATACTGAAGCGTTCTTGTGCTTCCTGCACTGAACCGGCTTCGCTGACCTGGTACTGGTTGCGTTCCAGCAGGCGGCGCAAGGCGGAGCGGATAATGGTTTCGTCTTCGACGATCAAAATGTGCGGCATTGATTCGATACTCTCGACGGTCTCAGTTCACAGCGGACGTCGCTTCGACATGACGCGGCAATGTCACCCGGATACGGGTGCCGCGCTGGCTCTGAACATCAGCCGGGCTGTCGATGGTGATTTGTCCATAATGCTCTTCAACGATGGAATAGACCAGTGCAAGGCCCAGACCGGTGCCTTCGCCAGGATCCTTGGTGGTGAAGAAGGGTTCGAACAATCGGTCCATGATGCTCGATGGAATACCGCTGCCTTCGTCCTCGACGATCAGATCGACCGTGTGTTCGCCGGCTTCGCTCTTGACCCGTACCGCACTGCCGGCAGGCGAGGCGTCACGGGCGTTGGAGAGCAGATTGATCAGAACCTGGGCGAGCCGCTGCGGGTCGCCTTCGACCCAGTGATCGGGGTCGCACAGGTTGTAGAACTGGACTTCGAAGTTGCGTCGGTTCAGGGCCAGCAGACCGATGGCATCCTGAGCCACTTCCGCCAGACAGACGGGCTCGTCGCTGTGCTGATGGCTGCCGGCATGGGCGAAGCTCATCAGCGACTGCACGATGCGCGACACGCGTTTGGTCTGCTCTAGGATCTGGCCGCTGATTTCCGTCAGTTCGCCGTCGTCTTCACGCTCTTCTCGCAAATTTTGCGCAAGACAAGCGATGCCGGTGATCGGGTTGCCGATTTCATGGGCCACGCCGGCCGCGAGTCGGCCAATGCTGGCCAGGCGCTCGGAGTGCACCAGTTTGTCTTCGAGCATCTGGGTTTCGGTCAGGTCTTCCACCAGCAACACGAGGCCGCTGTTACCCGGCGCCAGTGGCTCGTCGATGGCCGCTTTGTGCAGGTTCAGCCAGCGGGTCTGGCCGTCGAGGGCCAGATGCTGCTTGTGCAAATGTTCGTCGGGCAGGTTGATGAAGCCTTGCAGCAATTCTTTCCACGGATTGGCGATGGTGCTCAAGCGCGATCCGACGACCCGTTGCGCGGCAATCCCGGTCAGCTCTTCCATGGCCTTGTTCCACATCAGGATCTCCTGATCCTTGGCCAGCGAGCAGACGCCCATCGGCAATTCCTGCAGGGTCTGGCGGTGGTAGCGGCGCAGGGCATCGAGTTCGGCGGCCAGGCCGGTGAGGCGCGAGTGGTAATCCTCAAGGCGACTCTCAATGAAGTGGATGTCTTCGGTGACGTAGTTTTCGCCACCGGCCTTGTACGGCAGGAAGGTTTCCACCATGTCCTGGGCGACGCTCGGGCCCATCAGGCCGGAGAGGTTGGCTTCGATCCGGTCACGCAGCCGGCGCAAGGCGTAAGGGCGGCGTTCGTCGAACGGCAGGTAAAGGTCGCGCAGGGCCTGCTCGACTTCCTTTTGTGCCGCTTTGGCGCCCAATGGTTTGGCCAGTTGAGTGGCGAATTCCTGCGGTGAGGCCGCATGCAGTTCCCGGCGTTGCGGGCGACGCACGTTGTCCACCGCGCAGGCTTCGGCGGCGCTGGCCTCTTCAGGGCTGGCATTGGTGAACAGCGAAATCAAGGTGAACATCAAGACGTTGGCCGCCAGCGAGGCGATGGCCGCCATGTGCCAACTGGTGTCGTCCAGCACGTAGATCATGTTCAGCAGCGGAATATAGAAACCCTGCAGATTGCCGACCAGCGGCAGCAGCATGGTCACCACCCACACCAGAATCCCCGCCAGCAGACCGGCGATGAAACCGCGGCGGTTAGCGGTCGGCCAGTACAGCACCGACAACACGCCGGGCAGGAATTGCAGGGTCGCCACGAACGCGACGATGCCGAGGTTGGCCAGGTCCTGCTCGGCGCCGAGCATCAGGTAGAAGCAGAAGCCCGCCATGATGATCGCGACGATCAGTGCCCGGCGGGTCCATTTCAACCAGCGGTAGATGTTGCCTTCGGCCGGTGGCTGATAAAGCGGTAGCACCAGATGGTTCAGGGCCATGCCCGACAGCGCCAGCGTGGTGACGATGATCAGGCCGCTGGCTGCCGACAGACCGCCGACATAAGCCAGCAGCGCCAGCGACTTGCTATTGGCGGCGATGCCGATGCCGAGGGTGAAGTATTCCGGATTGGTGGTCGCCCCGAGTTTCAGGCCGGCCCAGAGAATCAGCGGTACTGCCAGGCTCATCAACAGCAGGAACAGCGGCAGGCCCCAGCTCGCACTCACCAGCGAACGCGGGTTGAGGTTTTCGGTGAAGGTCATGTGATACATGTGCGGCATTACGATCGCCGAGGCGAAAAACACCAGCAGCAACGTGCGCCACGGGCCTTCCTGCAATGGCGTGTGCAGGGCGGCGAGGGCGGTCTGGTTCTGCAGCAGCCACAGTTCAAGCTGTTGCGGGCCGTCGAACACACCGTACAACGCGTAGAGGCCGACGCCGCCGAGAGCGGCCAGTTTGATTACCGATTCGAAGGCAATCGCAAACACCAGCCCTTCGTGCTTTTCGCGGGTAGCGATATGGCGTGAGCCGAAGAAAATCGTGAACAGGATGATCAGCGCGCAGAACGCGAGGGCCACGCGACTCTGCACCGGTTCGCCGGTGAGGATGCCGATGGAGTCGGCCACGGCCTGGATCTGCAACGCCAGCAACGGCAATACACCGATCAGCATGAAAATCGTGGTCAGCGCACCGGCCCAGGTGCTGCGGAAACGGAAGGCGAACAAGTCCGCCAGCGACGAGAGTTGATAGGTGCGGGTGATCTTCAGGATCGGATACAGCAGCACCGGTGCCAGCAGAAACGCGCCGGATACTCCGAGATAACTCGACAGAAAGCCGTAGCCATACTGATAAGCCAGACCGACCGTGCCGTAGAACGCCCATGCACTGGCGTAGACCCCCAGCGACAAGGTGTAGGTCAACGGATGGCGAATGATCGCCCGCGGGATCATGCCCCGTTCACTGATCCAGGCCACTCCGAACAGCGCGGCCAGGTAGGCGGCGCTGATCAGCAGCATCTGGGTCAGGCTAAAGCTCATCGGCATCTTTTTGGCTCTGAAGGATGAAGGTCACGACGATCAGGATCAGCCAGAGCAGATAAGGGCGATACCAGGCGCCCGTGGCGTCGATCCACCAATCCATGATGGCGGGAGAAAACAGGTAGATCCCCACGACCAGAAGCAGGACCAAGCGATAGATGTACATCCCGGCCTCTCTTTTTTATGCGCGTGCCCGAAAACGTGCGGCGATGGTAACGGATGGGCGCGCCACTGCAAGTGTCGTCACAGCAGTTGCGCTTCGGGCAGGGTCAGTGTGCGCGGGATTTTCGAGGCATCCCAGTGGGCGCTGCCCCAGTTCAACAGTTCTTGCGGCGAGGCGTGGGCCAGTTCGGCGCCGGGATTTTGCCCCAGCGCGCGTAAGGCGCGCAGCAGCAGTGGGGTGGCCTGATCGGCTTCCAGCGGCGGCGAGCGGTAGGACTTGCCGAGCTTGTTGCCGTCGGGCTGGGTAATCAGCGGCAGGTGCAGATAACGTGGCTGGCGCAGGCCCAGCAGTTCTTGCAGGTAGAGCTGGCGCGGCGTCGAGTCGAGCAGATCGGCGCCGCGCACGATGTCGGTGATGCCCTGCCAGGCGTCGTCCAATACCACCGCCAGTTGATAGGCGTAGAGGCCGTCGCGGCGACGGATCACGAAATCACCCACGTCACGGCCCAGGTGCTGACGGTATTCGCCCTGCACCCGGTCGATGAAGTGATATTCCAGCTCGGGCACGCGCAGGCGGATCGCGGCGTTTTCCTGACCATGGCCGGCATTGCGGCACAGTCCTGGATAAATGCCGTGATAAGGCTCCAGTTGTTTGCGCGAGCAGGTGCAGGCGTAGGCGAGGCCGTGATTGAACAGGCTGTCGAGCACTTGCGCGTAGGCTTCATGCCGGTCGCTCTGGCGGACCATTTCGCCGTCCCATTCGAAACCGTAGCTTTCCAGCGCCTTGAGAATCGCGGTCTGCGCGCCCGGCTCTTCCCGGGGCGGATCGAGATCTTCCATGCGCACCAGCCAGCGGCCATTCACCGAACGGGCATCCAGATAAGAAGCCAGTGCAGCCACCAGCGAACCGAAGTGCAGGTGTCCACTGGGTGTAGGCGCAAAGCGGCCGATGTAGGCGGGGGAGGTGTTGGCAGTCATGAGAGCGATGCTACTAGAGAGTCAAAAAACAGCAGAAACAAAAACGGAGCGTTCGCACGCTCCGTTTCTCGTTCAGGTCGGGATTACTTGCCGACCTGCTTTTCCTTGATTTCCGCAAGGTTCTTGCAGTCGACGCACATGTCGGCGGTCGGGCGGGCTTCGAGGCGCTTGACGCCGATCTCGATGCCGCAGGAATCACACCAGCCGTACTCTTCGTCTTCGATCAGTTGCAGCGTCTTGTCGATCTTCTTGATCAACTTGCGCTCGCGGTCGCGGGCACGCAGCTCAAGGGCGAATTCTTCTTCCTGGCTGGCACGGTCGGCCGGATCAGGGAAGTTGGCTGCTTCGTCTTTCATGTGATCAACAGTGCGGTCGACTTCCTGCATCAAGTCCAGTTTCCACTTGGTCAGGATCTTGGTGAAGTGCGCGCGCATGGGCTTGCCCATGTACTCTTCGCCTTCGGCCGGAACGTAAGGTTCGAAACCGCTGATCGCCTGTTGCTGCTGTTGCTTTGCTTGGGTGGGCATGAAATGGACCGCCTCTACTCTTGTAATCCATTGCGCAGGATTGCTCCATCACCGACACCTGCCGGCCCTGCGGCTGCAAGCGGGCGAACTTACCAGATCAATTCGGCCCGCGCTACTCCCGGATGTCGAGCCCGCGGCCGGTGGTGCTTGCAAATGTTTGCCAAGCCATGTCTGGTGGTGCTGGAGACCTGACAATCAATCATTTTAGTCAATCCTGGAGCGTACGCTCGGGTCGTTACAGTCCAGTGTTCTTGAGGCTGTGACCGCTACGGGTTCTCGCTCGTTCCGGCAGATGGGTAGAATCGTTTCTTTTCCCTCGTTGAAGGAAGGCCAATGGCTCAGCCCTACAGTGCGCGCAGTCGTGCGATCGAACCGTTCCATGTGATGGCGTTGCTGGCGCGGGCCAATGAATTGCAGGCCGCCGGCCACGACGTGATCCACCTGGAAATCGGCGAACCGGACTTCACGACCGCCGAACCGATCATCCGCGCCGGCCAGGCCGCGCTGACGGCGGGGAAAACCCGTTACACCGCCGCCCGTGGCATTCCTGAGCTGCGCGAGGCGATTTCCGGTTTCTACCAGACCCGCTACGGCCTGAATATTGATCCGCGACGGATTCTGATCACGCCGGGCGGCTCCGGGGCGCTGCTGCTGGCCAGTGCGTTGCTGGTGGATCCGGGCAAGCACTGGTTGCTGGCCGATCCCGGTTATCCGTGCAACCGGCACTTTCTGCGACTGGTCGAGGGCGCGGCGCAGCTCGTTCCTGTCGGGCCGGACGTTCGCTATCAACTGACGCCTGATCTGGTGGAGCGCCATTGGGATCACGACAGTGTCGGCGCATTGGTCGCCTCGCCGGCCAACCCGACCGGCACGATTCTGACCCGCGATGAGCTTTCGGGGTTATCCACAGCCATCAAGGCGCGACACGGGCATCTGGTGGTGGACGAGATCTACCATGGCCTGACTTACGGCACCGATGCTGCCAGCGTGCTGGAAGTCGACGACAGCGCGTTTGTCCTCAACAGTTTCTCCAAATACTTCGGCATGACCGGTTGGCGTCTCGGCTGGCTGGTGGCGCCGGATGCGGCGGTCAGTGAGCTGGAAAAACTCGCGCAGAATCTCTACATCAGCGCACCGAGCATGGCCCAATATGCGGCGCTGGCCTGTTTTGAGCCGGAGACCATTGCGATCCTCGAGGAGCGCCGAGCTGAATTCGGCCGTCGCCGAGATTTCCTGCTGCCCGCACTGCGGGAGTTGGGCTTCAATATCGCCGTAGAGCCGGAAGGTGCGTTCTACTTGTACGCCGATATCAGCCAGTTCGGCGGTGATGCCTTCGCGTTCTGCCGGCATTTCCTCGAAACCGAGCACGTGGCGTTCACTCCGGGCCTGGATTTCGGTCGCTATCAGGCCAGTCATCACGTGCGCTTTGCCTACACGCAAAACCTTCCTCGCCTACAGGACGCGGTGGAACGCATCGCCCGTGGCTTGAAGAGCTGGCAAGGCTGATGCGCTTTCATCCTCCTCTTGAAGAAGGTCGGTTGATCCGCCGTTACAAGCGCTTTCTCGCCGACATCGAAACCGTTGGCGGCGAATTGCTGACGATTCACTGCCCGAACACCGGCTCGATGCTCAATTGTCAGGTCGAGGGCGGTCAGGTCTGGTTCAGCCGTTCCAATGATCCCAAGCGCAAGTTGCCCGGTACCTGGGAAATCGGCGAAACCCCGCAGGGCCGGTTGTTCTGTGTGAACACCGGGCGCGCCAACGCGCTGGTCGAAGAAGCGTTGCAGGCCGGTGTCATCAGCGAGTTGAACGGTTTTACTGCGCTGAAACGCGAAGTGGCCTACGGACAGGAAAAAAGCCGTATCGACTTCCGCCTCGAATACCCGACAGGGCCGGCGTACGTGGAAGTGAAAAGCGTCACGCTGGGGTTCGACGGTACGGCGGTGGCGGCCTTTCCCGATGCGGTGACAGAGCGCGGCGCCAAACACTTGCGTGAGCTTGCGCATCTGGCGCGCGACGGGATTCGGGCGGTGCAGTTGTACTGCGTGAACCTGACCGGCATCGAGGCGGTGCGTCCTGCCGTGGAAATCGACTCGGCCTACGCTGGTGCCTTGCGCGAGGCGGTGGCGTCCGGGGTCGAGGTGCTGGCTTATGGTGTGCGGTTAAATCATGAGGAAATGTTGATCGATCGTCGGCTGGACGTATTGCTCGACGGTTAAACGTCGACCCACAGCCCTTGTGCGTCCTCACGGCAATCGATGACCGTCAGCGATTGCCCGGCGCAGGGGCCCGCCACGCATTCACCGTCCTCGATCAGAAACAGTGCGCCGTGTGTCGCGCACTGGATCAGGCTGTTGCTCGGGTCGAGAAACTGGTCGGGTTGCCATTCCAGACCAACGCCCCGGTGCGGGCAGCGGTTGAGGTAGACGTACGCCTGGCCGGCCCTGCGCACAGCAAACAGTTTTTTGCCGTCGATCTCGAAACCGCGGCTGGCGGCCTCGGCCAGATCGGCGCCCGTGCACAGAAACTTCATGGCTATCCTCAAGTGTCAGCTCATGTCCGGATATGTCCGAGCTTGACGTTTAAATGCAAACAATTATCAAATGGCCGCCTTCGCCCGCTGCGCGGTGACCGCTGCCGAGGATACTTGGCCTGCCGTCCCGATGCCCGGGAAAATCCTTCAAGGAAGCTGTCTATGCGCCTGAGTACCCGCGTTGCCGTGCTGTGTGTCGGACTTTTTGTCAGCCACCAGGCTGCAGCGGCCCAATTGCCGCAACGCTGGGTCAGTGCCGGCGGTGCGCTGTCGGAGTGGGTCAGTGCATTGGGCGGCGAGGCGAAACTGGTGGGCGTCGACACCACCAGCCAGCATCCCGAATCCCTCAAGTCGCTGCCCAGCATTGGTTACCAGCGCAGTCTGTCGGCCGAAGGCATCCTCAGCCTGCGCCCGGACATCCTGATCGGCACCGAAGAAATGGGCCCGCCACCGGTGATCTCGCAGGTTCGCGGTGCCAAGGTGCAGGTGGAATTGTTCTCCGCTCAGCCGGATCTGCCGACGCTGGAAAAAAACGTCACCCATCTGGGCCAGTTGCTGGGCGCCGAGACTCAGGCGACGCAACTGCTGCGAAGTTATCAACAGCAACTCGACGCACAGAAGGCGCGGGTGGTTGAGATGCAGTCAAAACACAAGGCTCCCGGTGTGTTGTTGCTGCTCGGGCATGCCGGCGGCAAACCATTGATTGCCGGCAAGGACACCGCCGCCGATTGGCTGCTGCAACAGGCGGGCGGGCACAACCTGGCCACCCACACCGGTTACAAACCGTTTTCCGTGGAATCCCTGGCCGGGCTCGACCCTGAGGTGCTGGTGTTTGCTGACCGTGCATTGACCGGCGAGGCGGCGAAAGCGGCGCTGTTCAAGGAAAACCCGATCCTCAATTCAAGCCGTGCGGCCAAGTCCGGACGTGTGCTGGAGCTGGACCCGACGCTGCTGGTCGGCGGGCTCGGGCCGCGTTTGCCGGGAGCGCTGAAAACCCTGTCTGACGGTTTCTACCCGACCCAGAGCGGCCAATGACCACGCTGGTCAAACCCCGTGGGTTGTTCATCGGCCTGACCCTGCTGTGCTTGCTGGCAATCTGGCTGTCGCTGGCCTTGGGGCCGGTCAGCCTTCCGCTGTTCGATACCTTGAGGGCGGCCTTGCGCATGGTCGGCGTGCCGCTGGCGCCGGACGGGCTGGAACAGGCTGAACTGATTCTCGGACAGATTCGTTTGCCGCGGACCTTGCTCGGGTTGGCCGTCGGCGGCGTGCTGGCGTTGTCCGGTGTGGCGATGCAGGGGTTGTTTCGCAATCCGTTGGCCGATCCCGGGTTGGTTGGCGTCTCCAGTGGCGCTGCTTTAGGCGCGGCGGTGGCGATTGTCGGCGGTTCGTTTTTCGGCGGTTTGCCGGAGTGGTTCGGGCCGTACCTGTTGTCGGTGTGTGCGTTTCTCGGTGGCCTTGGTGTGACGGCGCTGGTCTACCGGCTCGGCCGTCGCAACGGGCAGACCAATGTCGCGACCATGTTGCTGGCAGGCATCGCCCTGACTGCGCTCGCCAGTTCTGCTGTGGGGCTTTTTACCTATCTGGCGGACGACGCGACTCTGCGAACCCTGACTTTCTGGAACCTTGGCAGTCTCAACGGCGCGAGTTACGCGCGGTTGTGGCCGCTGCTGATCATCAGCGCCGGTGTCGCGTTATGGCTTCCTCGCCGGGCGAAGGCACTCAATGCGTTGTTGCTTGGGGAGTCGGAAGCCGGGCATCTGGGGATCGATGTCGAGCGGCTCAAGCGTGAGCTGGTGTTCTGCACGGCGTTGGGTGTCGGGGCGGCAGTGGCGGCGGCAGGGATGATCGGCTTCGTCGGGCTGGTAGTACCGCATCTGGTGCGTTTGCTCGCCGGGCCGGATCATCGCGTGTTGTTGCCGGCTTCGGTGCTGGCCGGTGCCAGTCTGTTGTTACTGGCGGACCTGGTGGCGCGGCTGGCGCTGGCGCCAGCAGAGTTGCCGATCGGTATCGTCACCGCATTCATCGGCGCGCCGTTCTTCCTTTATCTGCTGCTGCGAGGGCGTGCCTGATGTTGCGTGCGCACAATCTGCACATCCGTCGTGGCCGCAAGACCGTGCTGGCTGACGTCGATCTGCAACTGGAGTCGGGTGAAGTGCTCGGTGTGCTCGGCCCCAATGGCGCCGGCAAAAGCACTTTGCTCGGGGCGTTGTGCGGGGAACTGACGCCCAGTGAAGGCAGCGTTTCCCTCGACGGCGAAGCCTTGAGTCATTGGAGTGGTACTCAGCGTGCCCAACGGCTGGCGGTGTTGCCCCAGGTGTCGACGCTGGATTTTGCCTTTCGCGTCGAAGAAGTGGTCGGGATGGGGCGTTTGCCTTACCAGACCGGCAGAGTGCGCGACGACGAGATTGTTGCCGCCGCGTTGCTGGCTGCGGATGCCGGTCACCTGAGTGGTCGCAGTTATCTGGCGCTCTCCGGTGGCGAACGCCAGCGGGTGCATCTGGCCCGCGTGCTGGCGCAGTTGTGGCCGGGGCAGGCCGGGCAGACGTTGTTGCTGGACGAGCCGACTTCGATGCTCGACCCTTTGCATCAACACACCACGTTGCAAACCGTGCGTGAGTTTGCCGATCGTGGCGCTGCAGTGATGGTGATCCTGCATGATCTGAACCTGGCGGCGCGCTATTGTGATCGCATCTTGCTGCTTGAAAGCGGGCGCCCGGTGGCGCTGGACACGCCGCAGCAGGTGTTGCGTCCGGAATCGCTCAAGGCCGTATTCGGTCTGGAGGTTTTGGTGCAGTCACACCCGGAGCGCGGGCATCCGCTGATCATCGCCCGCTGATTTCGTCATCGAGGTGAAAGCATGCGTGGGATTTTGCTGTTTGCGGTGTTGTTGCTTGGCGGTTGCCAACATGTCGCTCCGCCACCGGTCAGTGGCGAGATTCGCGACTTGCGCAGCGGAACACTGATTACCCCGCAAGAATTGCTGACGCGTCTGGGCAAGCCAGCACGAGTGATCGTCGGTGAGCAACATGACAACGCCGATCATCATGCCGTGCAATTGTGGCTGTTGCAGACGCTGGGCGAAGCGCGTCCCCAAGGCAGTCTCCTGCTTGAAATGCTGACACCCGATCAACAATCGCGGGTTGATGACGTACGCCATTCCGCAAAGCCTCCTGTCGATCTTCCGGTCGAGTTGGCGTGGCAGGACGGTTGGGACTGGAAACTCTACGGGCCGATTGTGCGGTTTGCTTTCACGCAACCGTATCCACTGCTGGCGGCCAATCTCGATAACATTGAAATTCGTGCGTTGTATCGCGACCCTCCGGTTTTGAAGGGAGCTCGCAGCAACGCCGAGTCGGTGAAAAACGAACTGGCCGGGCAGATCAACGATTCTCACTGCGGCTTGCTGCCCCAATCGCAAATGCCGGCGATGCTGGCGGTGCAGCAGCAACGGGATCGGCGGATGGCCTCACGATTGATGGCGGCGCCTGCGCCGGCATTGTTGTTCGCTGGTGCGTTCCATGCGCGCAAGGATGTTGGTGTGCCGCTGCATGTGCTGGATCTGGGCGCGCCCGAAGCACCGACGGTGCTGATTCTGGCGGAGCAGGGCAGCGAGGTCACGGCGGCCATGGCCGATTATGTCTGGCTCACACCGGCCACGCCGAAACCGGATTACTGCGCCGAAATGCGTAAACAGTTCGGCCAATGACTTTCTCGCAGGCAAAAAAAGACCCGGTAAAAACCGGGTCAAATAACCGTGATTAGCCTGATGAGGAGATAATCTGAGAGTCCGAACCAAGGGCTTTTCAGAATATCGACTGATCTCGCGACCAGTTGTGATAATCATAGCGATTCTCATTAACAAGTCAACGTGTGTTTTTCCATTTCTTCGGTTTTGTTTGGGGAATGGCTGAAAAGCCCTGCAAACACTGGGCTTCAGCTTGGACGGTCAAGTGCCGTGAGCTGCTTGTTGAGCTGGTCGATGCGCCGCGCCATGCTTTCGATCAGGCTGTGGGCGATTTTCGGATTGCTGCGGGTCATGCTCAAAAACTGATCGCCTGGAATCAGCATCACCGTGCTCGGCTCGCAGGTAACGACGGTAGCGTTGCGAGGTTCGCCGGTGAATATCGCCATGGCGCCGAAGATCTCGTCCTTGGGCACATCGCCGACCTTATGCCCGTCGACGAATGCCTGCGCGTGTCCCTCGATGATTACGAACACGTGATCGGCGGGATCGCCCTCGCGGATCAACACTTCTCCGGCCTCGACCCGTTTAAAGCCATTGGTGCTGCGAAACTCCCGTGGCTTCAGTTCGGCAACCGCATGGGCCAGCAGCGCCATTTGTCCGAGCAGATAGTGCAGAAATTGCTCCGAACGTGCCGGCTCTGAATACACATGCTGAAACAAATCGCGTCGACGATAGGGCAGGAGGCTCAGCGGTCCGTCCGAACGCAGGACGCAATCCGTCCAGTCCGGGCTTTGTTGCAGACCGATCAGATCACCTTCCTGCCAATAGAAAAGCGCCCGGCCACCGAACTGGCCGTTGATGATGCCCTCTGTCAGTAAGAACAACTGATCACCCGGCAATTGCGCCATCAGATCATTCGTGGCCTCCAGTTGCAGCACGGCCCCGCACGGTTCAAGGTCCCGCAGAAATTGACCGGGCAGACTCTGCAAACGGTTGATCATTGCTTCGGCCGGCGCCGATTGTTCCCCGAGCAGATACATGAAGGTGAGTGCCCGTCAGTTCTTGTGGCGAGAGGAAATGGCTTCGAGCTGTTTGTTCAGTGCGTCCTTGCGTTCAGCGGGGATGTCGTTCCAGTGCACATCCATCAAGGCGCCTTCGATTGCATACAACAACACCTTCGACGCCCGGAACCCGCGCGTGCGCACGGCCCGATAGGCATCCACGGCGCCCAGGCGACGCAGATCCGAGGCGCTGTGGATGCCCACGGCATGCAGCCATTGCGCCGACGTCTTGCCAAGATTCTTCAGGTGTTGCAGTTCATCATTCATCAAGCCTCCTTGCGACGGCCGAATGGTGCGTGGGCGAGCTTCTCAGGAGTGTAGCCATCAGTAGGAAAAGCGTGGTTGTTTGGTCGGATTAGACGCAAACGCTTCTAAGAAAGGTCAGGTTTTCGCTGATGGATCAGGACGGGGAGGGCGTGGGAAAAGAACGAATAGCACGCAGTCCAGCGCAAAGCGGGGGCGCTGGACGGGTCGGCCTCTCGGTGGCTTAGCGAGTGCGATAGCGCAGGCGTGTACCGAAGTTCATCGACATCAGGATTTCGTCTGCACTCAGTTCCGGCGGGAAGTAAGCACCGGAAATCTGCGCATGGGCCAGGCTCGCACCTTCCAGTGCGGCGTTGCGAAAGTCGATGCCGCGCAGATCAGCGGAACGGAAGTAGGCGTCCCGGAAATCCACGCCATCGGCGTTCAGTTCACGCAGGTCGAGGCCGCGAAAATCACCGCCGACCATGTCGATCGGACCGTCTTTCGGACGTTCTTTGTTGAAACCGGTTATGTCGTCTTTGTGCAGCAAGGCATAAAGCGGGGTGTCGAGAAGTTTCGGCTGGCTCATGTCAGATCACCTGTTGGTTTTATGACGCCAGTATAGTGCCACTATTTGACGGCCGTGAAGCGAGCGAGGGCTTCACGGCCGAAATAGTTTCTTACAGACCTGGCAGGCGCTGGCGGATTTGCGCCACGACAGTGTCCAGGGTGCCGGACTCATTGGTCTGCACGCGCTTGCTGCGCAGGATTTCGTCCGGGGTCAACGCTTCACGATTGGCTTGTTGCGCTTCGATCACCGCCAGTGTGGCGTCGGACGGATCCTTTTTGTCTGCCTGACGCAGGGCCAGCCAGCTCTCGATCACCGCTTGTGGCGCGTTGCAGTCGAGGATCAGGAACGGCGTGCCAGTGGCCTCGGCGACCTTGGCTGCGCTGTCACGTTGTTCGCGCTTGAGGTAAGTGGCATCGATCACTACCGGGAAACCGGCGTGCAGGATTACTTCGGCGATTTCATGCAGACGAGCATAAGTCGCGGCGCTGGCATCGGCGCTGTATATGCCGGCCTGAACATCGTTGGCGACGGTTTGTTCGCCGAACAGACGCTTGCGCTCCACATCGGAACGCAGGCGAATTGCGCCCAGCGCCTCGACCAGACGCATGGCTACGTGGCTTTTGCCTACAGCGGATACGCCGTGGGTGATTGCCATGAAGCGCGAAGGAATGGTGCTGTAGCTTTCCGCCAGGTTGGCGTAGTTGCGGTACTGGCGCAGGGTAGTGGCGCGCTGCACCGGCGTTGCGTCGGCAGGCATGCTGAACAGCGCAACTTTCGCACGGACCAGCGCGCGGTATGCCTTGTAGAAGTTCAGTACTTCCAGGCCCTGATAGTCGCCGGTCAGCTCCAGGTATTGGCTGATGAAACGGCGGGCCAGGGATTTCAGACCACGGTCTTCCAGGTCCATCGCGAGGAAACCGGTGTCGGCCCAGACGTCGGTGAAGCGGAACGGCTCGTTGAATTCGATGCAGTCGAAAATCACCACTTTGCCGTCGATCAGCGTGGCGTTACCCAGGTGAATGTCACCGTGGCATTCGCGGGTGAAACCTTGTGCCTTGCGCTGGGCGAACAACGGCTTCAAGCGTTCGAAGCTGCTTTCGGCCCAGGCTTGCAGGGCATCCAGTTGCAGCAGATCGGCTTTGTCGCTGAGGAACGGCAGGATCTGTTCGAAGTTCTGGCGTACCGGCGCCATCACGCTTTCAGGGGTGCCGGCATCGTGCTCGGCCGGGACTTTCGGCGCGCTGAGGTGGAAGCGAGCAATCTGCTCGGCCATTTCGTCGATGTGTGTGGTGGTCAGCTCGCCATTGGCTTGCAGGGTGCTCAGCAGGCCGGTCTGCGGGAACTGGCGCATTTTCAGCACGTATTCGATGGCCGGGCCTTCGCCGCCCAGTTGAGGGGCTTCGGCAGTGCCGGTGACCGGAATTACTTCCAGATACAAATCGTCGGTCAGGCGCTGGTTGAGGCGCAGTTCTTCGCCGCAGAAATGCTCGCGGGATTCGAGGCTGGTGAAGTCGAGAAAGCCGAAGTTCACCGGCTTCTTCACTTTATAAGCGAAAGGACCAGTGAGCAGGACCCACGAGATATGGGTTTCGATGACCTGAAACCCTTCGACAGGGTGCGCAAACAGGGCCGGGTTTTGCAGGGCGGCGATCAGGGACTGGCTCACAGGCGATCCTTCAGAGACTGGGGAAATTCGAGGTCGCCATTATGGCCGCTCGCCAGCCCGACGCAAACCTCGGAGCGCTCCTGTTGAGTATGAATAAAGTGCGTATAATCCGCCGCCATGACTCGTACTCGATCCCCCCGCACCCCTAAAAAACCACCTTCCCGGGGCCTGAGCCCATGGTTGGGCTGGGCCCTTAAACTCAGTCTGGTCGGCCTTGTGGTGCTGGCTGGCTTCGCCGTTTACCTCGATGCGGTGGTGCAGGAGAAGTTCTCCGGCAAGCGCTGGACCATCCCGGCCAAGGTATACGCGCGTCCGCTCGAGCTGTTCGTCGGACAGAAACTGAGCAAGGACGATTTTCTCACCGAACTCGATGCCCTCGGCTATCGCCGCGAAGCCGTGAGCAATGGCCCCGGCGCTGCCGCCGTCAACGGCAATACCGTCGATTTGAACACCCGTGGCTTCCAGTTCTATGAAGGCCTCGAGAAACCGCAGCCGGTGCGCGTGCGTTTCTCCGGTGACTACGTGGCCGAGCTTTCGGCGACCAACGGTTCGAAGCTGTCGGTGGTGCGTCTGGAGCCGCTGATGATCGGCGGGATCTACCCGAAAAACCTCGAAGACCGGATTCTGATCAAACTCGATCAGGTGCCGCCGTACCTGCTGGAAACCCTGGTCGCCGTGGAAGACCGGGATTACTACAGTCACTGGGGCGTGTCGCCGAAGTCGATTGCCCGGGCCATCTGGGTCAACACCTCTGGGGGCAAGATGACTCAGGGCGGCAGTACGCTGACCCAGCAACTGGTCAAGAACTTCTACCTCACCAACGAACGCAGCCTGACGCGCAAGCTCACCGAAGCGATGATGGCGCTGTTGCTCGAGGTGCATTACGACAAGAAGGAAATTCTTGAGGCTTACCTCAATGAAGTCTTCGTCGGTCAGGACGGTCAGCGTGCGGTGCACGGTTTCGGTCTGGCCAGTCAGTTCTTCTTCGGCCAGCCATTGTCCGAGCTGAAACTGCATCAGGTTGCGCTGTTGGTCGGCATGGTCAAAGGTCCGTCCTATTACAATCCGCGTCGCAACCCCGAGCGTGCGCTGGAGCGCCGCAACCTGGTGCTCGACGTGCTTGAGCAGCAGGGTGTCGCCTCTGCCGAGCAGGTGGAAGCCGCGAAGAAAATGCCGCTGGGCGTGACCTCGCGCGGCAAACTGGCCGACAGCTCGTTCCCGGGCTTCATCGACCTGGTCAAGCGTCAATTGCGTGAAGACTACCGCGACGAAGACTTGACCGAGGAAGGTCTGCGGATCTTCACCAGTTTCGATCCGATCCTGCAGATGAAAGCCGAAGCTTCGGTCAACGACACCTTCAAGCGCCTTTCCGGTCGCAAGGGTTCCGATGACGTGGAAGCGGCGATGGTCGTGACCAACCCGGAAACCGGCGAAGTCCAGGCGATGATCGGCAGCCGTCAGGCCAGTTACGCCGGGTTCAACCGGGCGCTGGATGCGGTGCGGCCGATCGGCTCGCTGGTCAAGCCTGCGGTTTATCTGACGGCATTGGAGAAACCAAGCCAGTACACGCTGACCAGTTGGCTGTCGGACGATCCGCTTTCCATCAAGGGCGCAGACGGTCAGGTCTGGAAACCGCAGAACTATGATCGTCGCTCCCACGGTACGGTGTTCCTCTATCAAGGGCTGGCGCACTCCTACAACCTGTCGACCTCGCGTCTCGGGCTGGCGGTGGGGGTTCCGAATGTCCTCAAGACCATCGGGCGCCTGGGCGTAACCCGTGAGTTCCCGGCGTTCCCGTCGATGCTGCTGGGTGCCGGTGGCATGACGCCGATCGAAGTGGCGACCATGTACCAGACCCTCGCCAACGGTGGCTTCAATACACCGATGCGCGGGATTCGCAGCGTGCTGACCGCCGAGGGCGAGCCGCTCAAGCGTTATCCGTTCCAGATCGAGCAGCGTTTCGATCCGGCCTCGATCTACCTGATCCAGAACGCCATGCAGCGCGTCATGCGTGAAGGTACCGGCAGCTCGGTCTACAACGTGTTGCCCAAGACCCTGACGCTGGCCGGCAAGACCGGTACCAGTAACGATTCGCGCGACAGCTGGTTCGCCGGCTTCAGTCAGGATCTGCTGGCAGTGGTCTGGCTCGGACGCGACGATAACGGCAAGACGCCGTTCACCGGTGCTACCGGTGCGTTGCAGGTCTGGACCAGTTTCATGCGCAAGGCCGATCCGCTGCCGCTGGACATGCCGCAGCCGGACAACGTGGTTCAGGCGTGGGTTGATTCGCGTACCGGCCAGGGCTCTGATGCCAACTGTCCGGGCGCCGTGCAGATGCCGTATATTCGCGGCAGCGAACCGCCACCCGGCGCCTCCTGCGCGGGCGAAAGCCCGGCGTCGAGCGAGTCGGTGATGGATTGGGTCAAGGGCTGGATGAATTAAGCGAAGAGGGTTTCAAGTGAACAAGTGGTTGATTCCAGCGGTGACCGCCGTGGCTTTGCTCAGCGGCTGCTCCACCGTACAGCGTGGTTCGATCCCGGTTGTCGATTCGGGCACGGCTGTGTCTAACAGCGAACGCATTTCGGCCAATGGCGGTTTCCGCCAGACGACGGTGAAACGTCCTGTGCAGGGCCAGACTCAGGCTATCCCGCAGGGCGATACCGGTGTGGTGGTGATGGTGCCGGGCGGCGCTGCGACGTCAACGCCGATCAGCAGCTCGCCGATCGTTCCGGGTCCGGCGTCCGGTGGTATCACAGCGGGGCCATACAACCCTTCGCCGGTCGAATCGGCACCGATCAGCTCCGGCAGCTACAGCATGCCTTCGACGCCTAGCGGCATTCCATCGGCTAGCAGCGGCGGCGGTCTGTCTGCCGACGAGCAACTGGACGGTCCGGTGCTCGCCTTGTTGACTACCGCGCAGCAACAGCAGGCCGGTGGCGATCTGAACGGTGCGTCCTCCAGCCTTGAGCGCGCTCAGCGTGTTGCCCCGCGTGAGCCACAAGTGCTTTACCGTCTGGCGCAGGTGCGCATGGCTCAGGGCGATGCCCCGCAAGCCGAGCAAACTGCCCGCCGCGCGCTGACCATGGCCAACGGTCGTCCGGACTTGCAGGCCAGCCTGTGGGAACTGATTGCCCAGGCTCGCGAAAAACAGGGTGATTCCGCCGGCGCCGCACTGGCCCGTCAGAAGGCCAAGGTTTCGCTGTGATGGACGCTCGCTTCTCGAAAGTCGCCGATCAACTGCTGTTGATCGAGCGCGAACTGCGCACCCAGGGCTGGTGGGATGACGTCCAGCCTTCGGCTGAAGCCTTGAGCAGTGTCGAGCCATTCTCGGTCGACACTCTCGATTTCGAACAGTGGCTGCAATGGATCTTCCTGCCACGGATGAAGATGATCCTCGAGCAGGACCTGCCATTGCCCAATGCCTCGGGCATTCAGGAAATGGCCGAAATGGTCTTCGCCCAGCGCAATCTGCAGGGCAAGGATCGGCAGTTGCAGGTGTTGCTCAAAGAGTTCGACCTGCTGATCACTGCTTCGCGCTGAACGGCCGACTGCCAGTGATCACTGGCAGTTCTCGGCAATCTGCTTCTGCGTCTCAGCGATACGCTCCTGACGTTGCGTATCGCTGAGCCGACGCAGTTCCCCCTCGGTCTCTTCCCTCAAGCGCGGATTGTTCTGTAGCTGCGCCAGGTTCGTGCGTGCCTGTTCGCAGAAGGTTTTTAGCTGAGCCTGTTGCTCGGCGACCTGTTTCCTGACCTTGTCGTCGATGGCTTTCTGATCGCCCAACGCGCCGCTGCCGGGCATGGCAACAGGGCGCGGAGCGGGCGAGGGCGGCGTTTGCACTGTGGTCGCCGATTGACCCTGCGGCGGCTGCGCATCGAAATGCGTGACACCTTGGGCATCGACCCATTTGTAGATCTGACCGGCCATGCACCAGGGGCTGAGGCCGATCAGCAGTATGACGAGGAGCGTTCGCATGCTGATTCCTTGGCAAAATTGCGCAATTGACGCTATCAGAGTAGCGCTTTTCAGGTTTTTTCTTGCGTTCTCATGTGCTTACCCACAATTAAGCACATTGACGGCTTGACTTGGAGAGGGCGAAACAGAAGAATCCAAAGTCCGCTGTACAGGGACTGCCAGAAGCAGACCCTCTCGGCAGATCATGAGGCGCATATCCGCGTCGACCTGTTACACCCGCAACGCGTTACCTCGCGCTGGGTGGGAAAGGCCCGCAACACTTGGGACGATCCCAATACTTGCTCAGTCAGTGCTGACGTAGTCGGCGACCACCGTCGCTCATGCTCTGCCGAGAAGTAAACCTATTAAGACCCGTTCGCCTTTTTGTGGACGGTATTCTGGCGTTTTAGAGGTGAACAACGTGGAGCTTTTATCTGGCGGTGAGATGCTCGTCCGCTTCTTGCGTGACGAAGGCGTCAAATATATCTACGGGTACCCGGGTGGTGCTCTCCTTCATGTTTACGATGCCCTGTTCAAAGAACCGGAAGTGACCCACATCCTGGTTCGTCACGAACAAGCGGCTACCCATATGGCTGACGGCTACGCCCGTGCCACCGGTAAAGCCGGCGTGGTATTGGTGACTTCCGGTCCAGGCGCCACAAACGCCATCACCGGTATTGCCACGGCCTACATGGACTCGATTCCGATGGTGATCATTTCCGGTCAGGTGCCAAGCACCATGGTCGGTACCGACGCGTTCCAGGAAACCGACATGATCGGTATCTCCCGGCCGATCGTGAAGCACAGCTTCATGATCAAGCACGCGTCGGAAATCCCGGAAGTCATGAAGAAAGCCTTCTACCTGGCGCAATCCGGTCGTCCGGGCCCGGTCGTGGTCGATATCCCGAAAGACATGACCAACCCGGCCGAGAAGTTCGAATACATCTTCCCGAAGAAAGCCAAACTGCGTTCCTACAGCCCGGCCGTTCGCGGTCACTCGGGACAAATCCGCAAGGCAGCAGAAATGCTCCTGGCAGCCAAGCGTCCAGTGATGTACGCCGGTGGCGGTGTGATTCTGGGCCACGGTTCGGAGCCTTTGACCGAATTGGCGAAGATGCTCAACCTGCCAGTGACCAATACTCTGATGGGCTTGGGTGCCTACCCTGGCACTGACCGTCAGTTCATCGGCATGCTCGGCATGCATGGCAGCTACACCGCGAACCTGGCGATGCACCATGCCGACGTGATCCTGGCGGTCGGTGCGCGTTTCGACGATCGCGTGATCAACGGCGCGCCGAAGTTCTGCCCGAACGCCAAGATCATTCACATCGACATCGACCCGGCTTCGATTTCCAAGACCATCAAGGCTGACGTGCCAATCGTTGGCCCGGTGGAGAGCGTCCTGACCGAAATGGTTGCGATCCTCAAGGAAATCGGCGAGACCCCGAACAAGGAAGCGGTCGCCAGCTGGTGGAAGCAAGTCGACGAGTGGCGTGGTGATCGCGGCCTGTTCCCTTACGACAAGGGCGACGGCAGCAAGATCAAGCCGCAGACCGTGATCGAAACCCTGTGCGAAGTGACCAAGGGCGACGCCTTTGTGACCTCCGACGTGGGTCAGCACCAGATGTTTGCTGCGCAGTACTACAAGTTCAACAAGCCGAACCGCTGGATCAACTCCGGTGGTCTGGGCACGATGGGCTTCGGTCTGCCGGCCGCGATGGGTATCGCCTTGAGCTTCCCTGAGTCGGACGTTGCGTGCGTCACCGGTGAAGGCAGCATCCAGATGAACATCCAGGAGCTGTCGACCTGCCTGCAATACGGTTTGCCGGTCAAGATCGTGATCTTGAACAACGGTGTATTGGGCATGGTTCGTCAGTGGCAAGACATGAGTTACGGCAGCCGTCACTCGCACTCCTACATGGAATCGCTGCCCGACTTCGTCAAGCTGGCCGAGGCCTATGGCCACGTCGGCGTGCGCATCACCGAATCGAAAGATTTGAAGTCGAAGATGGAAGAAGCGTTCGCCCTGAAGGATCGCCTGGTGGTGCTCGACATTTCGGTCGACACCAGCGAGCACGTCTACCCGATGCAGATCAAAGACGGCTCCATGCGCGATATGTGGCTGAGCAAGACGGAGCGTACCTAATCATGCGGCACATTATTTCCTTGCTTCTGGAAAACGAACCCGGTGCTTTGTCTCGCGTAGTCGGCCTGTTCTCGCAGCGCAACTACAACATCGAAAGCCTGACCGTGGCGCCAACCGAAGACCCGACCCTGTCGCGTCTGACGCTGACCACTGTCGGCCACGATGAAATCATCGAGCAGATCACCAAAAACCTGAACAAGCTGATCGAAGTGGTCAAGCTGGTGGACCTGTCGGAAAGTGCTCACATCGAGCGCGAACTGATGCTGGTCAAGGTCAAGGCCACTGGCGCCCAGCGCGCCGAGATCAAACGCACCACCGATATTTACCGTGGACAGATCGTCGATGTCAGCGCCAGCGTGTATACCGTTCAGCTGACCGGTACCAGCGACAAGCTCGACAGCTTCATTCAATCCATCGGCACCGCATCGATTCTGGAAACCGTCCGTAGTGGCGTCACCGGTATTGCCCGCGGCGACAAAGTACTCAGCATCTAAACCAAATTAGCGAATGGCCTGAACGGCCTGGATATAAAGGGGAAATTCATGAAAGTTTTCTACGATAAAGACTGCGACCTGTCGATCATCCAGGGCAAGAAAGTTGCCATCATCGGTTACGGCTCCCAGGGCCACGCTCAAGCGTGCAACCTGAAAGATTCCGGTGTCGACGTTACCGTCGGTCTGCGTAAAGGTTCGGCTACCGTTGCCAAGGCTGAAGCCCATGGCCTGAAAGTGACTGACGTTGCTTCCGCCGTTGCTGCTGCCGACCTGGTCATGATCCTGACCCCGGACGAGTTCCAGTCTTCCCTGTACAAGAACGAAATCGAGCCGAACATCAAGAAAGGCGCCACCCTGGCCTTCTCCCACGGCTTCGCGATCCACTACAACCAGGTTGTTCCGCGTGCCGACCTTGACGTGATCATGATCGCGCCGAAAGCTCCGGGCCACACCGTACGTTCCGAGTTCGTGAAAGGCGGCGGTATCCCTGACCTGATCGCGATCTACCAGGACGCCTCGGGCAACGCCAAGAACGTTGCACTGTCCTACGCCGCCGGCGTTGGTGGCGGTCGTACCGGCATCATCGAAACCACCTTCAAGGACGAGACTGAAACCGACCTGTTCGGCGAACAAGCCGTTCTGTGCGGCGGTACCGTTGAACTGGTAAAAGCCGGTTTCGAAACCCTGGTTGAAGCTGGCTACGCGCCGGAAATGGCCTACTTCGAGTGCCTGCACGAACTGAAACTGATCGTTGACCTCATGTACGAAGGCGGTATCGCCAACATGAACTACTCGATCTCCAACAACGCTGAGTACGGCGAGTACGTGACCGGCCCGGAAGTAATCAACGCCGAGTCCCGTCAGGCCATGCGCAACGCCCTGAAACGTATTCAGGACGGCGAATACGCCAAAATGTTCATCAGCGAAGGCGCAACCGGCTACCCTTCGATGACCGCCAAGCGTCGTAACAACGCCGCTCACGGTATCGAAATCATCGGCGAGCAACTGCGCTCCATGATGCCGTGGATCGGTGCCAACAAGATCGTCGACAAAGCCAAAAACTAAGTCGTCGACCCTTGTATGAAAAAAACGCGGCCTCGGCCGCGTTTTTTCGTATGGGCGGGCGGTTCTGGTATAAAGCTGCATCGTTTGTGGCCGAACCGTCGTCCCAGACACCTGTCGAAAATGTCCAATCCGTTGCAAGGTAATGTCCATGAGCGAACGCCCCGAAGAGCCGAACCAGGCTTCAGACGCCGAAAGCCTGCTGCCCATCGATGAGCATGTCGAAGAAGGGCATGACGCAGAAGGTCGTAAAGTCCGGCATCGTGGTATCTATCTTTTGCCGAATCTGTTCACCACTGCGAACCTGTTTGCAGGGTTCTATTCCATCATCAATTCGATGAGCGCCCAGGCTGCGTTGAGCGCCGGGGACTCGGCGAATGCGAGCAAGTACTTCGCCTTCGCGGCTATCGCGATCTTTGTTGCCATGGTGCTCGACGGTCTCGACGGTCGTGTGGCGCGCATGACCAACACGCAAAGTGCATTCGGTGCCGAGTACGACTCGCTGTCGGACATGGTTGCGTTTGGCGTCGCGCCGGCATTGCTGGCATTCGGCTGGGCCTTGGGTGACATGGGCAAGGTCGGTTGGATGGTCGCCTTCATCTATGTGGCCGGTGCGGCGTTGCGTCTGGCGCGCTTCAATACTCAGGTGGGCACCGCAGACAAGCGTTACTTCATCGGTCTGGCCAGTCCGGCAGCTGCCGGTGTGGTCGCGGGGATTGTCTGGGCATTCAGCGATTACGGGATCCAGGGTTCGAAGATGTCGTTCCTGGTTGCACTGATGGTGGCAGCTGCCGGCATGCTGATGGTCAGCAACATCAAGTACAACAGCTTCAAGGAGCTGGACCTGAAAGGGCGCGTGCCATTCGTGGCGATCCTGGCGGTGGTGCTGGTGTTCGCCGTGGTGTTCAGTGATCCTCCGCGTATTCTGCTGTTGGTGTTCCTTGCCTATGCGGCCTCGGGCCCTGTGCAGTACCTGTTGCATCTTCGTCGCCACAAAAACGTCGAGTGATGTAATTTCCCTCATACTCCGCAGTCTATGGGTGCATCTGTCCTCCAAAACTGCGGAGTTGTCATGCTGATCAAAATCCCCAAAGCGTCCGACTGCCATGAGTCGGACGTCACGCCTGAATCCATTTATCTCTCTCGCCGGCAATTGCTCGGAGCAACTGCGGCAGGCTTGGCCGTGAGTAGTTTGCCGCGTTGGGCCAGTGCCGAAGAGGCCGCCCGTTATGCGGATGTCGAGTCTGGCAATGCGCCCGCCTGGTTTACCGAAAAACAGCCTTCTATTAAATGGGGGGCGGTGAACGTCAAGGATGAGGTGATCACGCCCTATAAGGACGCGACCCACTACAACAACTTCTATGAGTTCGGTACCGACAAGGGTGACCCGGCGGCCAATGCCGGATCACTGAAGACCGAACCCTGGAGTGTGGTGGTGGACGGGGAGGTGGGGAAGCCGGGGCGCTATGCACTGGAGGACTTCATGAAGCCTTACCAGTTGGAGGAACGCATCTATCGCCTGCGTTGTGTCGAGGCCTGGTCGATGGTCATCCCTTGGATTGGTTTTCCCATTTCGGCGCTGCTCAAGCAGGTGGAGCCGACGTCCAATGCCAAATTCATTCGTTTTGAAACCTTGCAGGATCCCAAGAGCATGCCCGGACAGCGGTCGGGTTTTGCCCTGATCGACTGGCCTTATGTAGAAGGCTTGCGTCTGGATGAGGCGATGAATCCATTGGCGATCCTGGCTGTGGGCATGTACGGCCGTGAATTGCCAAATCAGAACGGTGCGCCGTTGCGTCTGGTGGTGCCATGGAAGTATGGCTTCAAGAGTGTCAAATCCATCGTGCGGATCAGTCTGGTCAGTGAGCAGCCAAAGACGACCTGGCAAAGCATTGCGGCCGATGAATACGGTTTTTATGCAAATGTGAACCCGATGGTTGATCACCCTCGCTGGACTCAGGCTCGGGAACGGCGCCTTCCTAATAGTCTGTTCAAGCCGAATGTGCGTGATACGCAGATGTTCAACGGTTACTCGGACGAAGTCGCTTCTTTATATACAGGGCTCGATCTGCGGAAGAATTACTGATGCGATATCCGTTCTGGCGTGTGGGCGTTTTTATTGCGGCGGCTATCTGGCCGTTGTGGTGGTTCTATCAGGCCTTTGAGGATCTGCTCGGGCCAGACCCCGGAAAAGTCCTGGTTGATCGACTTGGGCTCGGGACGCTGGTGTTGCTACTGATCACGTTGAGCCTGACTCCGCTGCAGAAGCTTACGGGGTGGGGAGGGTGGATCGCTGTGCGCCGGCAGTTGGGGCTCTGGTGTTTTGCGTATGTGGTTCTGCATTTATGCAGCTATATGGCATTCATTCTGGGTTTCGACTGGTCGCAACTGGGAGTGGAGTTGCGCAAGCGTCCGTACATTATTGTCGGTACGCTTGGATTCCTGGGGTTGCTGGCATTGGCGGTGACGTCCAACCGCTATAGTCAGCGCCGTCTGGGTGCGCGCTGGAAGAAGTTGCACCGGCTGGCGTATGTGATTCTCGGGCTTGGATTGCTGCATATGCTGTGGATTGTGCGCGCCGATCTCAAGGAGTGGGCGGTCTATGCCTCTATAGGTGGGCTGCTTCTTGTGCTGCGGCTTCCGCCGGTAGCCCGTCGAATCCCGCGTTTGCTGGGTAAAAGGCAGGTTTTGCAAGAAAAGCGCAATTAAGAGTTGACGGCAGATTCTGGAGGCCTATAATTCGCCCCACTTCCGGCGCAGTCGAAACGGAAAACTCCTTGAAGTTCAA